>CAVTZI010000013.1:0-92793 GCA_963739105.1 uncultured Bacteroidota bacterium
TGACCTTTGGCTCATCCAATCGGCGACAAAAAGTTTCACCAGTGCATTGACGGGAATTGCCCTTTCAAAAAATGAATTAAAAAGTGTGGTCGGCCGATCTGCCAATATTTAGAAAAGTACAAAGACAAAGCCTGTAATGAGCAGAACCGAGATATTACCATTCGACAGTTGCTCACCATGACCACCGGCTTAGACTGGAATGAACTCGAATTCGATTACTATGACGAACGGAATACTGCCAATCAGTGTGGCAAGGTCCGGGATCCCTTTGATTGTGTCTTATCAAGAGAAAAAACAAGTTCCTCGTCTCCGGTTTTCGCCTACAACTCGATGAATCACCTCATGATGAATAAAATTCTCAGGAAGTCAACTTCCATGAGAAATCATAAGGAATTAAAGCAACGTTTGTTGGATCCGTTGAAAATAGAAAAGGTCAATACAGGCAACGAAGATTTTGGTGTCATCGGTGATATCCCAATTACACCCCGTGATATGGCAAAGTTCGGCTTGCTCTATCTCAATGACGGCATTTGGAACGGAAAACAAATCATTCCCTCAAATTGGGTGAAAGAATCTACAACGTCGAAGATTCAAATTAACAGTGATGAGGGCTACGGATATTTTTGGTGGACCAAAAAGTTTAATTCAAATGGATCAACCATTGACGCGTACTATGCCTGGGGCTATGGTGGCCAGTACATTTTTGTAGTCCCGTCCCTCAACCTTGTTGTCTCGATGACTGCCAGCAATTGGATAATGGATGAAAAAAAATACGCCTTTGAGATGATGGAGAAATACATCCTTCAGGCGTGCTATTGACAAATATTAACCATTGGAGTTGGCGGCCTGGTCCTATCAGCAGGCACACCTGACTTTTGTTCCAAACATCCCGTGCGACCCTTCGGTATTATAACCATCTACCTTCCACCATTCAATTCCACCAATCAATTCTTTTACACTGAATCCTAAGGACGCAAGATTAAGCGCGCCTTTTGTTGAAGCATTGCACCCAATGCCATCACAGTAGGTCACATAAAGTACATCCTTTCGAAGGGACTTCGTATTTTCCTCATTCATGGTTCTGTGTGGAATGTTTATTGCGCCGGGGATGTGTTCCTTAGCAAAGGCGGCTGGTCGTCGTGCATCCACCGGCACTATTCTTTCACCGTTGTTCATGGCTTCGAACAGGTCAGACGGATCGATTTCGAACGCAAGTTTTGCTTCGTAGTGTTTTAACTGTGCAGTCATCATAATTTTGGGTTTGAACTCAACAAATGTGAAGAAACTGTTGCATCAACAAAAACGAAAAAATTTCATCAACATCATCGATCGCATTCATGCTCCAAAATCGAAATTTCTTACCACGGAGGCGCGGTGGCAGGAGGTTCGCAAAGGTTATAAATTTGTTTCCGACGACACCTTTCATCCTTTGTGAAACTTGTGCCTTAGTGACTTTGTGGCAATGCATTTGTTTGAGTTATCGAGGCTTTTTACCGGAGGCATGGAACCGCGGATGTTTGCATTCATGCAGCAAAAAAGTGTTTCATCCATGGCAAATCAAAAATAATTCATCCAAAGCATTAGAAATTTTCATGCGCGATAATCCTGTCATAAGGTTAAATTTGCTTCCATAAGTAAGTCCCATGGAGATCAGACATCTGCGGCTCATCAAGGCCATTGTAGAAGAAGGAAGTATAACCAAGGCAATTGACAAGCTGCACCTAACGCAATCTGCGTTAAGCCATCAATTAAAGGAAGCCGAATTCCAGCTTGGCACACCCATCTTTCATCGAATCAATAAAAAAATGGTGCTCACAAACGCTGGTGAAAAATTATATGCCACGGCAAAAGATATCCTTCAAAAACTTTCGGATACGGAAAACGAGATAAAGAAAATGGTGTTTGGAGAAGCTGGAGAAATTCGTATCAGCACGGAATGTTATTCCAGCTATCACTGGCTTCCTTCGCTGATGCGCCAATTTCATTTACTGTATCCAAACGTCGAGCTGAAAATCGTCATGGAAGCAACCCACTATCCACTGGAAAAATTACTGGCCGGAAATCTTGATGTAGGACTTGTCACAGACGTTGTCAATGACGACAACATTGAATACATAGAATTATTTCAGGATGAAATGGTTGCAGTAGTCAGTGGGATGCATGAATGGTCTGAAAGAAAATATGTAGAAGCAGAAGATTTTGCAAAAGAAAATCTATTCATTCATTCTTTGCCTTTAAACACTGTGACGGTCCACGAAATGGTATTAAAACCTGCCAATGTAAAACCAAAAAAAATAACTGTGTTACCCATGACTGAAGCGTCCCTGGAAATGGTGCGAGCGGAAATGGGCATTATTGTTATGGCAAAGTGGGCGTTGAAACCCTACCTCAATCTCTATAACGGTCATCTGAAAATGGTAAAGATCGGCAAGCATGGCCTAAAGCGTACCCACTATATTGCCACGCTGAAGAATAAAGACAAGCCCCCATACTTCAAACACTTCGTTGAATTTTTGCAACATGAAATCACGACGGCATGGAGTATCTGATTCGTGATTTCCAGGAAAGTGATATTGATCAGCTTATTGTCCTTTGTGCGAAGCATGCCGCCCATGAGCAATCTGCCTATGATCCCAGGGACAAAGCAGAGCATCTTAAAAATGCATTGCTCTCGGATAATCCTTACCTGCGCTGCTGGATTGTGATAGTGAAAAATGACTTCGCCGGATATGCAACATTTACTTTTGATTTTTCCACCTGGGACGCGAGGCAATACCTTCATCTTGATTGCATTTATCTCGAAGAGAAATTCAGGGGACTTGGAATCGGTAAAGCCGTCATGGAAAGATTGGTGGACGTGGCAAAGAAAAACAATTGTGTAAACCTTCAATGGCAAACTCCCGTATTTAACAAAATGGCCATTCGGTTTTATGAAGGAATCGGCGGTAAGGCGCACGACAAAAAACGATTTTTCATTTTTACTTAATGGTGCAGCCTTTACTTTTTTTCACACAATTCGTTGCGCACAAACGATCATCCATTATGTCAATAGTATTTGCAGAAATCACCATGTCCCTGGACGGCTACGTTGCGGGGGAAGATATTACCAGCCAGCAACCAATGGGCAATGGTGGCATCCTGCTTCATGAATGGATTTTTGATAAGAAAACACCTGCCGACGACAAACTGGTCGAAGAGTTTATGAATGAATCCGGCGCTTTCATTGTGGGAAATCACACCTACTCGACTGCCATTGACACTGGGTGGAATAACCAGACGCCCTTCCCTAGTCCTGCATTTGTGGTATGTCATCAGAAACCATCTCAGGTTGTAGAAGGTTTTATCTATAGTACTGGCACGCTGGAAGAAACGCTGGCAGACGCACGGCGAATTGCCAATAATAAAAAGGTTTGTATCATGGGTGGTGCCAGCATCATTCAACAATACCTGCAAGCTGGACTGGTGGAAGAGTTAAAGATTCATATCGCACCCATGCTCTTGCGCCGTGGGGTTAGGTTGTTCGATAATATGGGGAATGGCCTAATTGGATTGGAACAAGTCAGGTTATTGGAGACTCCGGGAGCCATCCATATCAAGTACAAAGTGAACATGTAAATGAGATGATTTTCGATTGAGTAGGCGTTTCCCCTTTGACCCTTCGTGCCTTGGCGACTTTGTGGCAATGCATTTATTTGAGTTATGACTCGAAGTTTTTTACCACGGAGACTCGGAGGCACAGAGATTCCCAAAATAAATCCAGTCACGCTTTCGCATTTTTTCTCCTTTGTGAAACTTCGCGCCTTGGTGACTTTGTGGCAATGGATTCTAAGTCCCTCGAGGTTTTTTACCACAGAGGCTCGGAGGCACAGAGATTCGAAGGTTTCATCTAAGATCTAAATTCACAAAGTCTGCCTCACATAGTTCGCAAAGTCCATGCTGTTCTTCGCATTGACTTTTCTGAAAAGTAATTTCTTATGATTCTTCACAGTAAAAACACTCACTGAAAGGTAATCGGCAATTTCCTGGTTCGAGAATCCTTTAAGGATGAGTCTCGCGATATCCTGCTGCCGAGGCGTGATAATTTTTTCCTTTTGTTTGGGATTGTAACTATATGATTTGATATATTTTCCTTTTACCTGTTTGAAAACATCCAGCGTAACGTGATAATATTTTTCTTCATCGGACGTGTTGGTGAACAACAACAGATACAAATAAGTATTGTTAGAAGTTTTTATCGCAATTTTTTCATCCTGAACACAGTTATATTCTCCATTGCTTTTTCTTATGCGATATCGCATGATAAACCGATGGGTTGCCGGTTCGTACGGTTCCAATCCTTTAATAAAATTTAAACATTGCTGCACCGGAGGCAAGTCTTCCGGATGCACAAGTTCAAAAAAATCAGCCAAGCCCATTCGCATTAAAGTATCGTGCGAATGACCAAAGATGCGTTCACAGTTAATGCCTATATATTTGAACTTCGCATGCGACAGTGGGCAAATCATAAGTCCGGCATCGGGATAAATCATTTCCGCAAATTGTAATTGCGAATGAATAACATCATTATCCATTTCGGCTTTGAATTCATCAAGCTGCGCTTTGTCGGTTTGTTCTCTCGAAAATAAATTTACAAAAGCACGGGCGGCGGAGTGGGCGTCTTTTTTCATCATCACATTCTCTTTAAAAATTCAGGTAAAGTTATCTCAAAGAAACAGGCATTGTGTAACCAAATTGTTGCCACTTCGATAGTGAAGTGCCTTTTCCGATTTTGAAAAAAGCATCGGTACGAATTGACCCCCCGGTGCTATTTCAAGGTCGACGAATATTCTAAAACTTTGCTTTGTATTTAAAACAAACAAGAACCCGTTGACCCTTTCGTCATGAAAAAACTACTCCTTCTCTTCGTTGGTATTTTAGTCATTATACCCGCTATTTCTTTTTTAGGAACCTTTAACGGCATTCCCAAGACATGGGATGTCGAAGCGATCAAAAAATTTCATTTGCCGCCGCCAGACACCTCTGTCAAGGTAATGTACGCGTCTGAGGAATACTATAACGCACTTCCGGATCATGTGATCTCGAAGACTTTCCCGATGTACATCAGAGAATTCGAGAAACCGGGATACATCGACTCACTGCGAAATCTAGAACCGGAAATTATATTTGACGTAAGCACCTTAAAGACTCCTGAGGACTGGATAAAAGCAGGCGAACTGGTTTTTAACTGGCCTGTGGCCTATAGCCCAGTCGGTGGTAACGTGTCGCAACTCAAAAAAAGCGACTTTGAAAATTCCAACGGCAAAATAACTTCGGATGGCATTTATCCCTTCAGCCGATATGTGCTCACTGAAAAAAGTAAGCTTATTGTAGGCTCCCTTTCCTGCGCTTCGTGTCATACAAGAGTAACTGATAATGGTGAAATAATTCCGGGTGCCCAAGGCAATGTTTTTAACACAATACGCTTTGCGAATGCTGTTCGTACGCAACGTATTCCGTTCCCAGTTCTTCAAGCAGGCGCGCGCAATCTCAACTATGCGCCTTGGGCGCCCGATATTAAAGTTGCACCCGATAGTCCTGAAGAATTTGCAAGGGCTATTGAATCCGTTCCAGGAGGTTCCGTGGACCGCCAGGGCGGAGGTTATTTATATCCTTTTGCTGTACCAAGCCTTATTGGAATCAAAGAAATTAAATACCTCGACCGGACCGGCCTCATGAAACATGAAAGTCCCGGCGACATGATGCGTTATGCAGCCTTTAATCAAGGCATGGACATGCTGACCTCCTACAACGGATTTATTCCTGGTGGAAAAAACAAAAACTCGGAATTACCATTGCCCTCGGAATGGAATCATCCGTTCGGATACAGCGCAAAGAAATACACAGACGCTCAACTCTACGCCTTAACGCAGTATATATACTCTTTGAAACCACCAAAAAATCCAAACCAGTTTCCAAGCGCATTGATTGATCAAGGAAGGAAAGCTTTTACGAAAGCAGGTTGTGTCACGTGCCATACCCCACCTCTTGTACACTAATAATAAACTCACGCCGGTCAATGGTTTCGAACCACCAAAAGATCATTTTGAAAAGTATGACATCTTCAATGTTTCAGTAGAAACGGATTCTGTTTCCGCATTGTATACACGAAGGGGAACAGGATACTATAAGATTCCTTCACTTCGTGGTGTCTGGTTTCAGAGCGCGTTCTTTCACAACGCCAGCCTTACGACGTTGGAGGAAGTTCTTGATCCCAAGCGGCTGAGGCCGGATTTGTTCCTACTGGATTTATGCCTCCACATCTTAAGTCAATGGCGGTAAAGGGACATCCCTTTGGGATGGAATTGAGTGAAAAGGAAAAAAAGGCTCTGATAGCATTTATGAAAACCTTATGAGCATGTTCACCTTCATCATGATACTGTTTTTGCTTGAACGAGCAGATCCTTCTCATTTGGTCAATGCGCAATGCACTGTAAATTTTACAGTGATAAACGCCGGTCTCGAAGTTGAAGGCACGCTTAAGGTAAAGAATGCAAACATAACATTTGATCCCGAAAACCTTCAGCACGCATCAATTCAGGTTTCTGCTGATCCATCTTCCATAGAAACAGGAATTGGTATCCGTGATAAACACTTAAGGCGAAGCGATTATTTTGATACGAATACCTATCCGGAAATACGACTTCAATCGAAGAGTTTTCGCGAGACGGGAAAAAATAGATTTGAAGGAAAGTTTGATCTGACCATCAAGTCCATCACAAAGGAGATCACTATAGCTTTTACCCGAAAGAAGAAAGGCAATACAACATATTATGAGGGTGACTTCGAAATCAACCGACTTGATTTTAACGTCGGCGAAGAAAGTCTTACACTGGATGAAACCGTGCGTGTTAACGTGAGTGCTAGTGGGAAATTTTAGATTTAACATTGATGATTTTAGATTGACGATTGCAGTATTGAGACACAAAGTACCAGTGTGCGCTTAAATGCATTTCACGCAAAGGCCGCAAAGACTAATCCGCAAAACCGCAAAATTTTAGAATTTTAGCAGGCTTAGTCTTTGTGAAACCTTGTGTACTTAGTGACATTTGTGGCTAGCTACACGGACCAATCTGTACCAATCTAAAATCGTAAATCGTAAATCTACAATCATTTACCCCCAAATCCAAGGACCTTGAATTCCCGCATCGTCCAGGCTACTTCGAAATCAAAAGGCTGTCCACGTCGTTCGCCATGAACAATGGATTCAGATTTTGTTAAGGTGATTCGCAGGAATTTGGTTTGAACTGGCTTAAAGCGAATGGTGTTATTTGCGCCGGTACCTTCCCCGTTAGTAATGATCTTAGTCCATTGCTGACCATCCATGGAAATCTCCAGATCATATCCCCGAGGATAGGTATGTATTGGCGGCGGCGATCCTTCCCTCCATCCGCGGCTGATCGGCGGTGATTTGAATTGGATTTCTGAAACGGTAGACGGTTGCGGAAGTTCGACCTGAAACCACATTCCTTTTTGTTGTGTGATACCGGTGGTCCATCCTTCGAATGTAAGCGCGCCGAGCGGTGACGCCGTACTTCCTTTACGCACTTCTGCAGTATTACTTGCTGTCATTTTCCAGTTTTGATTCGATACCAAGACTTTCGGAATAGAAGACCAAAGGGCATCAAATGTATAAAGTGTGGTTTGACTTGCCGTTTCTTTTCGTACCCGTGCTACGTCGGCTGCAGTCACCAATGACGATTCGTTTTCAAAATTAGCGCGGATAAAGGATGCCACAGAGGCAATCCACTCATCCGTATTATTGCCCATGGGCGCCATCATGATTCCAGCATAAGATTCCTTACGAATATTACCGGTCAAACCGCGCAGAAGTGTTTTAATTACATAGTCCGGATGCGCCTGGACTCGCGACGACCCAACCAACGACGGCGCCAATAACTTTCCTGGTCCTGCCGGCGTACCTGTTCCCAGCGGCCCATGACAGGTAGCGCAGAGACTATTGAATATTTTTCCACCAGCATCCACCAGTGCCTGTTCTTCCTTGCTGAAATTAGGATTCGTCCTTCCAAAAAAAGCATTAACCACAGGGGGATTCAAAACTTGTTTACCAACCAACACTACCCCGGCAGTGGTATCACTTGCCATCACTGCCTTTACTTTCTCGTTGGTTCCAGGAATTTTTAAAAGTCTTCCGGTCATCATTGCGCGCATCTTGACTTGGGTGTCCTTGTCCGACATCAGCTTCAGGTATATTTCATCAAAAGACTTGTCGCCAGCCTTGTACAACGATTCGCTCACCCAAAGGGCCATGATCCGCATTCGAGGATTAGAATCATTCATTAATTCTTTAACCAGGGAAGATTCAAGCGCTCCTATTCCTTCCAGGACCCAAAGGGCATGGAATTTTGTAAGAATATTATCACTCGTTTTAACAAGATTTACCAACGCAGGAGCTACTGATCGGTCCTGACGCTGCACAAGAATTTGTTGTGCCATATCACGCCACCAGCCATTGGCATGTCCTAAATGAGCCAATAGTTCCTGCGATGTCTCCTCGTACATTCTTGGCTTGGTTTTGTCACGCTCTATGCTTTCATGCGTAAGGCGCCAGATACGACCTAACCCTACTACCTTATCAAGCTGATATTGCTCTATTTTCGCCCGGAGATATGAACCCACAGGTGCCCATTCGCCTTCCTGGATAATACCATGGTACATGTCTACGATATACATCGTCCCATCCGGTGCAGTAGCCATATCTACGGGGCGAAACAACGGATCCGTTGAGCGAATAAATTCAGATTTCTGTGGCTGATATACGTTGTAAAGTGTCGTCAATCCATCTTTTACTTTCGCATCGATCTGTCTGACGATGCGCGCCACAGGCTCGCCATAAAAATATTGGCCGACCAACTCCTTGGGTAGACGATGTCCTCTGAATACATCATTCCCGGAGGCTCCGGTGACGCGGTTGAGTGTTCCCTCGGGCATTCTAACAGCCCCCATCCCACCTTGCATATCTGCTACGAGAACGGGCGCCCCCCAGGGAACATCGAACCCCTCTTCAAAATTCTTCTCGACGATATAATCGCCATAGTGAACGGGAAACTGAAAATAAGAAGGCAGTCCATTGGATCCACCTTGAAACCAAAGCTTTCCGTCGTCGTCGTGCGTAATGCCCCACTGCGCATGGTTAGATGCCGTCGATTCACGAATGACTCCCTGAGGCGTTTCGCGAACGCGAAACGGATTGACGGTGCTGTACAACCAGTTGTCCATACCCCAATACAAAAATGCCTGCTGGTGTTCTACGTTTCCTGCCCGTCCAAAATTGTCGGTGAAAAATTCTTTTTTATCCGCTTGACCGTCATTGTCGGTATCTGTGTACTTATAAACAATGTCAGCGTTGGATTCCATCGTAAGAATGCTGTTGGGCCCGACGGGCAAGACAAACCGCGGAAAGACCAAACTGTCGACAAACATGACACCGCTTTCATAGACGCCATCATCGTCCTTATCCTCCCACCTCGAAATTCCACTTACCGGCTCAAGCGTTCCTTTAGAATCTGCGGTAAGCATATAGGACCGCAGCTCTAGTACATACATTCGTCCATTTCCATCGAAAGTGATGGCGGCTGGCTGCTCGATTTTCGGCTCAGTCAAAACAGCGTCCAACGAATAACCGGGAGGAAGCAGAAATTTTTCTCTTTCTTCTTCTACAGGCAATGGAAGAACAGGGGGTTTCGGCGTAAGGTCAATACCTTTCCAATATTCACTTGTAGTGTCTGCACCTTCAGGCAACTTGATAACAGGCCACGTGCTTTTGTCCGCTGCCGGGTTCGGCTTTGAACAGGAACAAAAAAGCAATGGAAGTCCTGCAAAAAAATAAATCGCCGCTATCCGCAATCTTTTCATAATGGTCATAAGATGATATTCTTACTGCAAAATATCAGGTAGACGGTGAATATCATAGCCGTTCACGTAATGTATCAGCTATCAGTTATCAGTTATCAGTTATCAGTTCCGTCGCTTCCGATCTCAGCATGGCTATCCGTTATCCGACGCCTAGGCGTCTCTCACGCTGCTTGATTTGATTTTGCTCATTCGTTTTGCGGACGATTAACTGATAACTGATAACATCGGAGTTATCTAGAGAGATATCGACCTTGGTGAAACTTTGAGTCTTGGAGTCTTTGTGGCATTGTTGATTATAGATTGATGATTGTAGCTCGGAAGCGGCGGCACGGATAACGGATAACGATTAACGGATAACGGCCACAAAAAACCTGTTTGACATTTGCCGGATTTACCTTAATTAGCTTTCGTCAGAATGAACTAACCAAAAAACGCCATGAAGAAACTAACAGTAAGATGTTTATTAATACTTTCAATGATCGATTCCGATTTCTAGTTTGACCGCTCAGGAAATTGGAATCCAGATGGGAAGCATGCGGAAAATGTACGCAGAAGGAATGCCTGCTGTAATTGCAAAGCTAAAAGAGTTGGGAATCACTGAAATGGAAGGTGGCGGTGGCCGAAGTATGGACAGGGCATCATTTAGAAAACTTGCCGAAGAGAATGGATTGAAGATCATTGCTACCGGGGCCAACTTTGATAATCTTCAGAACAAAGACAGCCTACAGAAAATCATCACCAACGCGAAAGAACTCGGCGCGCAAAATGTTATTTGTTATTGGATTCCCCATGATGGCGATAATTTCACCTACGCGAACATGCAAAAAGGTGTGGAAGTATTTAATGCCGCAGGCAAAACATTGAAAGAAAATGGTCTATCCTTTTGGTACCATGCCCATGGTTATGAATTCAGGGAATACCCGGAAGGAAAAGGCACTCTGTTTGAATACATGATGGAAAAGACCAACCCAGAATATGTTAATTTTCAAATGGACGTTTTTTGGATGAAGAATCCCGGACAGGATCCTGTTGCGTTGCTGAAGAAATATCCGACACGTTGGAAGAGTTTGCACTTAAAAGACAGAAGAATCGGCACACCCAATAATCCCAATGGCCGACAAGATAAAGAAACCAACGTAGTGCTCGGGACTGGCGATGTCGGTATTGCCGAAATCATGAAAACTGCTAAGAAAATTGGAATAAAACACTATTTCATCGAAGATGAATCCTCTCGTGCGCTCGAACAAGTGCCTGCGAGCGTGGCCTATTTGAAATCGCTTAAATAAGTTTCTAAGTTCGAGGTTTGAAGTTCGAAGTTCGAAGTTGCGCCAGTAGCTAAGCGCGAAAAGTTATCCTCGACAGTAACCTCGAACCTCAAACTTCGAACCTCAAACCATTTAAATGCACACATCCATATTCGGAATCACAACCGCGATCAGCTGGGCGGTCGCCGATATTTTTATCGCGCAGTCCACTAAGACCATCAAGCCCGTTTATGCAGCGGCACTGGTAAGCTTGCTCGGCGCAACCATGTTCGTGATCTATTACTTGTTATTCATCCAAATACCCGTTCCTGCGAATATCCAAGGCGTTGTGTGGAGCGGGTTGGCCGGTTTTTTTATTTCCATTGCGGCGGTATTTTTTTTCAAGGCCATACACCAGGGTCCGATCGGTTTGGTCAGCGCGCTTTCCAGCACTTATCCCGCTGTCACACTTGTCTTGGCCATTTCAATATTTAGCGCAACGTTAAGCATCGCGACAAAGTGTTGGTTTTGCGATGGTCATTGTAGGCGTAGTCGCCGCAGCTGGGTTTCATGCATCTGCTCCCAATAAAACAAAATCAGCCTCAACGGGAACCTTGATGGCCCTCCTGGCTGCCCTCACATGGGGAATCGGTTACGGACTTCTTGCTGAAGGGGTAAAATTATTAGGCTGGCAAGCGGCAAGTCTTGTGCAATTTAGTGTACTCGCAGTCTGTTGTTTACTATTGATCTTGTTTACGCGGAAGCGATACGAAACAGATTTTCCAACAATGAAATCTTCAATCAAAAATCCTTTCATCCTGGGATCTGCAATCACACAACAAGCCGGCGCCGTTTTGCTAAACATCGGTCTGAGTGGTGATGAGACGGGAGGCTCGATAATCGTTGCACTCTCCTCCTGCTATCCGGTGCTTACGACTATTATGGCATACTTTCTTTACAAGGAAAGAATCCCGCTCCTGGCTTTAGCTGGCGGGTCGCTTGCCATCGCTGGCATTGTGGTGTTGTCGCTATAAGTTTTGAAGTTCGAGGTTTGAAGTTTGAAGTTGTGCGTATAACTTCGAACATCGAACCTCAAACCTCGAACTTCGAATTATGGGAATAGATGACATTAAATCCATCTGCAAGAAGCTTCCGGCAGTAACAGAGGATGTAAAATGGGGAGCAGACCTGTGCTTTTGCGTGGGAGCAAAAATGTTTTGTGTAACAGGACTTGAACAAACACCGGTAGGTGTTTCCTTTAAAGTTACCGATGAAGAGTTTGAAGAGGTATCAGCGCGTCCCGGGTTCCGTCCTGCTGATTATGTTGCGCGTTATAAATGGGTAACAGTTGAAGACGTAAGAAAAATTTCAAAGAAAGAACTCGAAAAATTTATTAAGCAGTCGTACGAGTTGGTAAAGGCGAAGTTACCCAAGAAACTGAGGGAACAAATTAAGTAGTAACTTATAATCACCTTTCCCTGATCTATTCCAACAACCAATCTCTATCGAAGATGAATCTGAAGAATGCCGTTACATTATTCCTAATAACCATCAGCCTTCAACTTTCCGCTCAAACGGATTCACTATACCTTTGGCCGAACGCCGTGCCCGGTGAGTCCAGTCCCAAGAAAGAGCCAGTACCCACTACGTTGGAGGATGGCAGCATCCGCGTCATTGAAGTGACCAATCCCTTTCTTGCTGTTTTCAAACCTGATCCCGCTGTTAAAAATGGTAAGGCTATCATCGTTTGTCCGGGTGGAGCATACGTGCGACTTGCTGTTCACAAGGAAGGGTACACTACAGCCGAATGGCTTAGCAGGTTGGGCTACACCGTCTTCGTACTTCATTATCGCGTACCCAACAAACGAGATGGTGCCTTACAAGATTTACAACGGGCATTGAAAATAGTCCGGAGCGAGGCGAAACTTTATGGAATAGATGCCGGTAAAATTGGTGCAATAGGATTTTCAGCAGGCGCTCATCTTGTCGCACGGGCGGGCATGACAGAACCATCACAAACCTATCCTACGCAAGATGCTGCTGACAAACAATCGGGCACTCCTGACAGGATGATTATCATTTATCCAGGATATCTTGATGGAGGCCCTAATCATTCGCTAACGCCAGACCTAAAAGCCAAAGCCAATACCGTTGATACTTTTATCTTTCAGACCATGGATGATGGAAGCGCTTACAGTTCATTTGCGCTGGCCACTGCGTTGCGAGATGCCAAGGCCAATGTAGAACTCCATATGCTTCCCCAGGGTGGGCACGGATACGGTATGTATCCGGGCAATAAAGCCGCGGAAACCTGGCCTAAATTGCTTGAGGTTTGGTTAAAGGAACATTTGTGAGTAAGAAGACTTCGCTTTGTTCACCGATCAGATTTTAAAGAATATTCCCTTTCTATAGAGAAACCAGCACATCCCCCACTCCAGTGCAAAAATGACCAGCGAGGTGATGAATGCCCATCAATCCGAGCGGTATGTGCATGATGCTCATCAATCCATTGGATAGCGCGCGATATATCCGTTGAACCACCGGCCTCCCACTATTTCAATAAACAGGTAAATGAACAATGAGTTCATCCCCACCACAATAAAAAATTGCAACATATCTTTTGTGATTACGCAAATCAATCCACCAATAGAAAAAACATAAGGCGAGCAAGCACCATCCACCGGAAGCGAGTACAAAGAATGACGTGGCAATACGTTTGATAATAGGTGTAACGGTGACATCCATAATATAACCCGTCACCAATGCGATCATTCCTGTTATCAATAGCCATTTAATTTTTTCGGATGCGGGTATTGATGACAGTAGCAGTTTGCCAACCAAAGCTCCCCAAATCGTATGCGCAGCGGTAGGAATGCAATTGATCGCTACCCACCCACCTTCGTTGATTTTGTTCATGAGCACCAGATCCATATAGTTTCCAAAATTATGTTGATCGGTAAAAGGCTGATCGAAATTGGGAATATTGGTATATCGGTAGAGAATTTCAGTCAACACCAACAACCCAGGCTAAACGCGATTTGTGCCGAGTAGGACCAGCTGAAAATAAAAAAAGCAATCAGCGTTGTGACCGAAAGTTGTGTGAGGACATCCCACAATTCAAATGAAAGCCGCCTGGACGAACCGCATAGTCCAACACGCCCCAGAAAAATAGCCAACATGACCGCTTTAATACTTTGATAAATGACTCACGCCACGGTACGCCCTGTACCTGTTGCCGGTGCAACGAATATGCCATCGCCGTGCCTGCCATAAACATAAATCCAGGTTGTATCAGATCCCAGAACCGAAGTCCATTCCACGGATGATGAAAGAATTGTTGAAAAAAAAGTTGAAGGCTAATGCCTTCTGTGACATCGATGAAGATTGTCATATAGGCGCGACGCTCTCAAGCATCAACAACACCATGATGAGTCCGCGCATGAAGTCAAGTGAAAGGAGTCTGCTTTTGGTGAGATCCTGGGTCATAGGCTTAAGGTCAAGTGAGTAAAGAATTTCTAATTACAATTATTGGGAGAAAAATACAACCTGTATTTGAGGCGTGCACATCCTTGATTTTTACCGAGAGGGAAATACCGAGGCTAAGTGCATGAGATCCGCAGGATGAACCGATGCAGCAAAGGTTGCGCTTCTCAGCCTAAATCTTTATTTCTTCTGCGCTTAAATTATAGGAGCCAATAAATACTTGATTCACAATATTATGTGTATTTTCAAAAAACAACCAACCGAACCATGAAATTCCTCACGCCATTTTATTCTGTCAATCCTGGGTTCCTGTTCTTCGGATTATTATTCAATAGAAGATTTCAAGAAGGTAAAAAAAATTGATACCCATATGCATTTGAATGCCGAAAATTTGGCACTCGCACAACAAGCCGAAGAAGATAATTTTAAATTGCTGACGGTAAATGTAGATGTGAATGGCTACCCACCCTTGAAGATCAGGAACGTTATGCCCTGCACCAGATCAAGGCATTTCCTGAACATATAGATTATTAACCGCTTTTACTTTGACGCGCTGGGATTCCGCAGATTGGGCAGATCAGACTATTTCCAGATTGAAAAATTCATTTGATCATGGAGCATTAGGAATCAAACTTTGGAAAAATATCGGGATGACTTATAGGGATTCGGCAGGGAAATTTATAATGATTGATAATCCAAAATTTGATCCGGTAATATAATTCATCATCAAACAGGACAAAACGGTTATGGGACATTTGGGGAACCAAAAAACTGCTGGCTTCCCCTGGATCAAATGACCGTCAACAACGACCGTAATTATTTTAAAAATCATCCTGAGTATCACATGTATTTACATCCGGAATATCCCTCTTACGAAGATCAGATCAATGCGCGGGACCGGTTCGTGGAAAAACATCCGGATATGCGTTTTGTTGGTGCTCACTTGGGAAGCCTGGAATGGGATGTGGACGAGCTTGCAAAACGCCTGGATAAATTTCCCAACATGGCTGTGGACATGGCTGCACGTATTCCACATTTACAGCATCAAACAAAATTAAATCGTGAAAAGGTACGGGAGTTTTTAATCCGTTATCAGGATCGCATAATTTATGCAACAGATTCAGGAATTTCGCCAGACTCAAATCCAGAAAACGAAAAAAAAGATTTGCATAATACCTGGATTAACGATTGGAAATATTTTGTTACCGACGAAATCTTAACATCACCTCATGTAAATGGAGAATTTCAGGGACTGAAACTTCCGAAAGAAGCCATTGACAAAATTTATCGGGAGAATGCTATGAAGTGGTTTAAGATCGATTAGGATCTGATTTTAGATTTTACGATTGACGATTTTAGATTAGGGTAACACAAAGTACGTGAGTGCGCTTCAAATGCATTTCACGCAAAGGTCCGCAAAGACTGAATTCGCAAAGACCGCAAAGTCTACGAGCTTTGCGAATGCTTTGTGACCATGTGCTGCGTCTTTGTGGCGTATTTTTCGTACTCCTGTAGGATTTAATTAGGTTATCGACAGCTGCACAGCTTTGGTAGAATTCCGTACTAACTCTTTAATACCTCGCAACGGTATAACTACCCAATCAGGACGATTGTTTAATTCATAATTCAATTCGTAGATCGCCTTTTCCAAAAGGAACGTTGACATTAATGTCTGCATATCTTCTCTTGACCGTGGAATAAATCCACTGCCCTTTACTGTTTCGAGATAAGCTTTCATAAAAAATCCGCTCATGTAGTGATACCATTGCTCTGCATAGGGTACCAGTTTGTTGATGTCTTCTTTCCGGATTTGATTGTCCAAAAACAATCCACCATAAGCTGCATAATGAAAGGACCGGATCATGCCGGCCACATCGCGAAGCGGAGAACGTTTTAACCTTCGTTCGCTATAGCTGCGCGCAGGTTCACCTTCAAAATCTGTGATCACAAAATCTTTTCCGGTAAACAATACCTGCCCCAGATGAAAGTCGCCATGAATACGGATCTTAACAACGTCAATTTTTTTCTGATAAATATTTCGAAATAGTTTGAGTATATCTTCTTTCATCGCCAAGCACATCCTCAGCTTCACGGCGCACCTCAGGCGTAAGATTTTTCAAATTCCGATCCTGGTTGTTAAATGTTCCTCGCACAAGCGACTGAAGTCCAGCAAAAAGTGATCGTTGGTAATGCAGCGAATAAGGTTCTGGTTTGAAATTAGGGTAGTCCACTCCTGCTGCCAACGCCAGGTGCATTTCGCCAGTACGTTGACCCAGCACGTGTGCGCGTTCGGCTACGGGACCTTCCAGTAATTCCTTCATCTCCACGGGCATATCCTCATAGCTTACCGGATCAAGAATACTTCCCCTTAGCTCCGGAAGTTCCTTGATCTCTTGTTGAGAAAGGATTCGCTCGTTAAAATCATCCAGCCTGTCAAGCATGTAAGTCCACGCATCACTGCTGTTTTCAATAACTTCCTGCATCATGGCCAATACCATTCCGCCATCTTCATATTTCCACTCAATGGCCCCCACAAAAGCTGGCACATTGTTAAACTGCCCTTGCTTTGTCAGGAATTGATTGATCTCAAGATCCGGGTTAATACCCCGATCAACTTTACGGAAGAATTTTAGAAAAAAATGATTGTCATAGATTACGGAACTATTGCTTTGTTCACCTTCAATCATTTTAGGAACAATTTTGTCGTGAATCTGTAAATGTTTCTTTAACGCTTTACTCCCGTAAAATTCGATCTCGCTATTTTTTAGCGTAATGCTTTGATTAAGGGACATTTTGCGAATGACGCCCTGCTGAAATTCTTCACCATAAATTGCATCATAAAGTATCCCTTCCTCGCCTTTTATGTTCAGTCTACAAATAACAGCTTGCGGGGAATCTTCCATGATCTTTGAAGCAAATTCACCCTTTCCAAAAGCTACCGGAAGCTGGTACATCTCCGGCAGCCCACTGTTATAATGGACTTCGATCAAGAAAATAACAGCATCTTCTTCCTTCAACGGTATCCTTGCATGCTTAACGATGTGAATACTTTCAATGCTTCTCCCCTTTCCACCAAACCATCTCATTCTGAGTAAATAGCTGGAGAGAATCCTGGGCTCCAGTATTTCTATTGATTCCCGCTCCTGTAGGCTCTTCCAGTTTTCAAATTTCAATAATGGCAAAGCTTTCGTAGCATGCGTCTCGGGGTGAGCTTTTTCAAGAATGAACCACAGACAATCATGTCCACCCAGCGTCAAAAAATAAGGCGTGCTGATTTTGATCTGCGGAAACTTATTCTTGCTAAAAATTTCTACCGGAACATATCCCTTATACATCTCAAGGTCAATTTCAGCGGGCTGCGTATAGCGCGAAAGATTGACAACGACTAAAATTGTTTCATCTTCATAACTACGCGTAAAGGCAAGAATTTTTGGATTCTCAGACGAAATAAATTTCATGTCTCCGTGACCGAAAGCCTTGTATTGTTTTCGCTTGTTAATAATCCGTTTTGTCCACCATAGCAGCGAAGAAGTATTACGACTCTGCATTTCCACATTGACAAACTCGTAATGATATTCAGGATCAAGAATTACAGGCAAATAAAGGCGATGCGGGTTAGCTTCCGAAAAACCAGCATTGCGATCGGAAGTCCATTGCATGGGTGTTCGCACACCATCCCGATCACCCAGATAAAAGTTATCCCCCATCCCGATCTCGTCACCATAATAAATTACGGGGGTTCCTTTTAGAGAGAATAAAAGATAATTAAGCAGTTCAATTTTTTTCCGGTTGTTGCCCATGAGGGGAGCAAGACGATGCCGTATACCTAAATTTATTTTTGCCTTGGGATCCTTTACATATACCTTATACATGTAATCCCGTTCCTCGTCCGTGACCATCTCCAGTGTCAGCTCGTCATGATTCCGCAGAAAAATTGCCCATTGACACGTCGCCGGAATTTCCGGTGTCTGATCAAAAATATCGGTGATGGGATACCGATCTTCTGTTTGCAACGCCATGAACATACGCGGCATGACGGGGAAATGATAATTCATGTGACATTCGTCGCCATCACCAAAATACGAAGCCGAATCTTCCGGCCACATGTTGGCCTCTGCCAGCAGTAGTGTTCCCGGATACTTTTCGTCGATATGTCTCCTTAGCTTCTTTAAAAATTCATGCGTCTCCGGCAGATTTTCTCCATTGGTTCCCTCCCGCTCAAAAAGATAAGGTACGGCATCCAGCCTGAACCCATCAACGCCCATGCTGCACCAATAGTCCAAAATTTTGAAGATTTCTTCCTGAACCATTGGATTGTCATAGTTGAGATCAGGTTGATGGTGAAAGAAGCGGTGCCAATAATATTGCTGGCCAACTGGATCCCACGTCCAATTAGAGGTTTCAAAATCCTGAAAAATAATTCTGACATCTTTATATTGATTCGGATCATCCGTCCATACATAAAAATTACGATGAGGCGAACCCTTTGGTGCCTTTCGGGCCCGCTGAAACCAGGGATGTTGGTCCGAAGTATGGTTGATGACCAGCTCTGTTATTACTTTCAGATCGCGTTGATGCGCTTCTTTTAAAAATTGTTTGAATTGTTTTATATCTCCGTATGCCGGATTTATGTTATAGTAGTCAGCAATGTCATAACCATCGTCTTTCTGAGGGGAAGGATAAAATGGAAGCACCCATATGGCTGTAACGCCTAGATCCTGCAGATAATCCAGTCTTTCTAAGATCCCTTGAAAATCTCCAATGCCATCACCATTGCCGTCCCGAAAAGCTTTGATATGCAATTCATAAATGATAGCGTCCTTGTACCAATGAAGTTTTTCATCAAATACCGATTTGACTTCCGCCATATTTTTGCAACGAAATCCCTTTTTTCTTTATGTATATACCAACTATTGGCCATTTTGTTCATTCCAATCCCTCAAAAGTTATCCCATCAGCCAGGTGACGGGAGACGCTTTGCAACCGATAGCGACGAACGGATAACGAATAACGGATAACGGCTAACCCAAAACCTAAGGGCGATTTTCCTGTTAAAGCTCTGGGAGAACTTGCGGTCTAGTCTATAGCATACTAACTTCCGCGCTTGATCAGGTGGTGTAACGGCTATGCAGTCATTTATAGAGAAGCTAAAATATCTAATTCGCGATTCGTTTTTTATTGCCGTTGAAAAGGTACAGCCGCTTTTTCACGCGCTAAGGCTTCAGTTTGAACGGTTCATACACTATCTAAAGACCCATCCAAGGGCTCGAAAATGGGGCATGATTCGCGGGTCCGCCGCTGTTGTTCTTGTTTATTTTATTGATCGTATTGTTAATCGAAACACCCAGTAAACAGGAACTACGCAACATACAAAACCAAGTCGCTTCCGAAGTATTTAGTGCAGACAGCGTTTTGTTGGGAAGGTATTATATTCAGGACCGCACCGAAGTAAACTACGAAAACATCTCACCCGAAGTAATCAATGCCCTCATCGCCACCGAAGATGTTCGGTTTTATGAGCATGAAGGAATTGATTTTGTCAGTTTAGGAAGGGTGATAGTCAAATCCATCTTTTTGCAAGATGAGTCAGCTGGTGGCGGAAGCACACTGTCACAACAGCTTTCCAAGAATCTTTATCCCAGGAAAAAGTATTGGGTATTGACGCTTTTGTTGAACAAACTTCGCGAAGTCACAACAGCATTTCGACTTGAAAACATTTATACAAAAAAAGAGCTCCTTACGCTCTATCTCAACACCATACCATTTGCAGATAATACCTTCGGAATTCAGGCGGCAGCCAAACGATTTTATTCCACGACGGCAGACACCCTGAAGGTTGAGCAGGCCGCAATGTTGATTGGACAACTCAAGGCCACCCACAGCTACAATCCAAGGCTTTTTCCAAAGCGCGCATTGGAACGACGCAATGTTGTTCTATCTCAAATGGTGAAGTACAGTTTTCTTGATTCGACGAAAGCACAAGCGCTGAAAAAAAAACCGCTTGGATTAGAATATAATAAGATTTCACATCATCAAGGATTAGCACCATACTTCCGGGAATATCTGAAATCCGAATTACTCAATTGGTGTAAATCGCATACGAAAGAAGATGGTACTCCGTACAATTTGTACACCGATGGTTTACGAATTTATACCACCATCGATTCAAAACTCCAGGAGTACGCCGAAAACGCGCTCGTGCAACAAATGACGGAAGTTCAAAAACAGTTTTTTGATCACTGGGGAAAAGACGCGCCATGGAAAGGAAAAGATGGGGTTGTCCAGGAGGCAATCCGGCGATCTCCGCGTTATCAGAACCTGAAACTACAGGGACTTTCTGAGAAGGAGATCCTGGAGGTGATGCGAAAACGCGTACCGATGCGCCTCTTCACCTGGGATGGTGAAAAGGATATCAAGGCAAGTCCAATCGATTCGATCAAACATCATCTTCAGTATCTCAACGCTGGATTTCTCGCCTTGGAACCAGGCCACGGGTGAAGTGAAAGCATGGGTCGGTGGAATTGAGCATGATTTTTATCAGTACGATCACGTAAAAACCTCCACCAAGCGACAAGTTGGTTCAATTTTCAAACCCATCGTATATGCTATGGCAATCGAAGAAGGTATTTTGCCTTGTGAATTGTATTCGGCCGAGCAAGAAACGTACATCGACAAAGAGGGTGTAAAATGGACGCCGCGCAACATGCAGAATGACTACAATGTACAGTACTCCATGCGTGGTGCGCTTGCCTACTCGGTAAATACCGTTGCTGTCAAGCTTATTCAGGAGGCCGGCGTGGTCAATACCATTGAACTTGCGCGCAAGATGGGAATCAGCAGCGAGCTGCCGGATGTTCCTTCTATTGCGCTGGGTTCATCATCGATCTCATTAATGGAGATGACAACAGCATATGCTTGTCTGGCAAATGAAGGCGTAACCAATCTTCCCTACTACATCCGGGGAATTTATGATCTGGAAGGTAAAGTCTATAATGATTTTAAACAGGAAGGAACTGGCAAGCGCGCCATCTCAAAGGAAACAGCTTTATTGGTAAGACAATTAATGCAAACCGTGGTGCACGAAGGTACAGCCTCACGGTTGCGCTGGAAATATGGCGTCTATACCGATGTCGCGGGTAAGACAGGAACAACCCAAGCAAACGCCGATGGATGGTTCATGGCGATAACACCTAAGCTCGCCATCGGAACGTGGGTGGGTGCCGATGACCCACGTATTCGCTTCAAAAATACAAAACTTGGTCAAGGCTCAAATACAGCCCTTCCCATTGCGGCCTACTTTTTAAAACAAGTGAATTCGGATCCAAATTTTAAATCCGTTTCGACGGCTCGATTTAAGCGCCTTCCTTATGAGCTGCAGGAAGAACTGCAATGTGATTTGTACGAGCTAGACGATGAACTTTGGGCAGACATTGAAAAAACGATTTTTAAGCGAGATTCCATTCAACATGCCGACACACTTGCGAAACCACGAGAAGACACTTTTTTAGAAATGTTGTATAAACGCAAAGTAAAAATGCAGCAAGCAGCCCATCGACGCGATTCTATTAACGCTGCAACGATTAAGGTAGACGGTGGGTGATTTAGCCAGGGATTAAAACTTGCTTTGGCTTCAGGGTGAAATAAAAATCAGAACCCTTTCCTATTTCGGATTCAGCCCAGATCTTTCCATCATGTCGTTCGATAATTCTTTTTACAACTGCAAGTCCGATCCCGGTTCCATTGAATTCGCTCTCACTATGCAGTCGCTGAAAGATGGAGAATAATTTATTATAGTGTGCCATATTAAAACCAGCGCCATTATCTTTAACAAAGTACACCAACTCACCGCTGTCCTCCACCGCACCAATCTCCACTTTTGGTTCCGGTTTTTTTTGCGAGTATTTTATCGCGTTCGAAATAAGATTGGTCCAGACTTGCTTTAACATGTTAACGTCGCAGTAAGCGCTCGGTAAATCATGAATTACAATTTGAGCATCAGCAACCGGCATCGTAAGTGAAATTTCTTCCATCACTTCTTTGACCATTGCATTCATGCTTACCTCCGTCTTACTGATTTCGGCATTGGCTTGCCTGGAAAATGAAAGAAGATCTTTGATCAACTTTGACATCCTGTCCACCGATCCCATGATGTGATTGACGATCTCCAGCACCTCCTTGTCAAACTTTTCAGGATACATGGTTTGCAGTAATCCCGTTAGTCCCGTGATGCTATTTAGTGGAGACATCAAATCATGAGAGATGGAATAATTAAAGGAATCGAGTGATTGCAGCTGCTCAAGTTTTTTAGCGAGGTCATCATTGAGAGCCTTTACCTTTGCTTCGGATAATTTTCGTTCACCAATCTCCCACTCCAGTTTTCTGTTGGCTGCTCTCAGTTTTTTTTCCTGCCGAACTAACTCCCGATTTTTTTCACTTAGCTCAACAAAAGCCCTTACTTTAACTTTTAGTAATTCTGGAATAACGGGTTTACTGATGTAGTCAATCGCACCCGCCTGATATCCTTTATAGATATTCCCTTCGATATCCATCGCGGTAAGAAAAATGATGGGAATATTTTTAAGCTTGTCGCGGCTGTAAATTAAGGCGGCTGTTTCAAAACCGTTCATTCCGGGCATTAAAACATCCATGATGATGAGATGGAAATCCAAATCTTTCAGCAAGAAGGCAAGTGCTTCCTTCCCGGAGTGGGCCTTAACAAGTTGATAATTTTCGTCTTTTAAGATCGTCTCCAGCGCAAACAAATTCTCATCCCGGTCATCCACTAGCAACACCTTGAATTGAGACTTCTCTTCAACCAAATCACTGGCCCGATCCGTACTATACTCCTCCATATCCTTAAATGCCACAGTTAGATTCTAAGCTGACTTATAGTACATCCTTAATTGACATTAAACCCACAACCGCTGCAATTGTTCAGCAAATCACCAATACTTTCGGTGAGCATAATGTTAACTTTGACGGATGGCTGAGATCATTGAAGGAAACGCAACACACATACCTGTTATTGTCGAAATAGCGGAGACAACATGGGCTGCAACCTATCGCACCATCCTGACGCCTGAACAAATGCGGTATATGCTGGATACCATTTACGCCGCTGACACATTGCTGCGCGTTATGCAGGACGGTTCTCAAAAATTCCTACTCATAAAAGAGAAGATCGGGTATGCCGGATTTGCATCGTACGGCAAGCGCCAGGAGGAACCTGGGGTTTTCAAACTCCATAAAATTTATGTTCTTCCTAATAATCAGGGAAAGGGCTATGGAAAGCTGCTGATCGATTCCGTAAAACAACAGCTTGTCTCTCAAAACGCAATTGCCCTGGACTTAAATGTAAACCGTTACAACCCGGCGCAAGACTTCTATAAGAAATTAGGCTTCAAAATTATTAGGGAAGAAGACGTACCAATAGGGCAATATTTTATGAATGATTATGTTATGAGGTTGGAATTGAGGGGATTAGGTTAGGATTGTAGATTGTAGATTTACGATTGTAGATTTGGGGCGAAGTCAATCTAAAATCTACAATCTAAAATCGTAATTGATCAATTTGAAATTGACTCCAATCTAAAATTGTCAATCTAAAATCTAAAATAGAAGGATGCTCTGGTACAGGAATTTAGGTATAACTGAAATCATTTTTATAGCGGCATTTGTCGCATTCTACGTTTTCTATATTATCAGGATCGTTCGTATTGCCAGGCAGTTGAAGACTCCCTATGGGAACGTGTTTGTCAAATTGTTTTTCCGCACACTGTATTTTGCATTGTTCATGATCGCGCTTTTAGGCCCTTCATTTGGCGGCTCAAAGAAAGAAGTTAAATCGGTTGGCAAAGATATTATGATCTGTGTGGATCTTTCTAAATCCATGGATGCCTTTGACATTCAGCCCACGCGGCTTCAGAAAATAAAATTTGAGATGAAAAAAATTGTGGCTGCTTTTAATTCCGACCGCATTGGAATCATCATTTTTTCATCTGAAGCTTTTATGCAATGCCCGCTGACCTACGACCAAAATGCATTGAACCTTTTTATTGAAACCATGAACTCAGGATTAGTCCCCTCATCGGGAACTGATTTCGGACCACCGCTTCGTATGGCGTTGAATAAATTAGAAGAAGATACAGGAGGTCCAAATGCTCAGGCTAAATCGAAAGTGATCATCCTGATCAGTGACGGTGAAGATTTCGGAGAGGAAACCGACGACGTTGCGAAGGATATTGAGAAAAAAGATATCAAATTATTTACACTTGGTGTCGGAACGGAAAAAGGAGGGAATATTTATTCTGGAAATAGTCTCAAGACTAATCGTCAGGGTCTGATTGTGCAAACCAAGTTAAACCCAACTGCATTAAAATCGCTGGCGAACAAAACCGGCGGACAATATTTTGAAATAAATGAAAGTCAAAACGATGTGTCACGTTTAATCAATACCATCAGCAAAATCGAGGGAGAACTTCGGGATGCCCGGTTCATTGACGTGACAGCAAACAAATATTTTTATTTTCTGGCTTTGGCCGCCATTTTACTGGTGATCGATATTCTCATTAATATTGTTACCGTTAGAATATGAAGTTTTTTGTTTTATCTATTATCGCACTCATTGCAATCGATCCTTCGAAAATCGCCAAGGTAAATAACGCGAAATCAGAAGCCCGAAAAGCATACATGGATGGTGACTACAAAAAAGCGGTTTCGTATGTATACTTATTTAACGGATACATTAGACGTTCGGGAAGATGAAGTGATGATCAATTTGGCAAACTCATATTTTCAGGTTAAAGACACGGCCAACGCAATCTCTACCTACCAATCACTGACGGCAAGTCCTAAAGGCCACATCCGTTCAAAAGCGCAGCAGCAACTGGGGATTCTGCACCATCGCCAGGGAAAACTTGAGGAAGCGTTAGCGAATTTTAAGGAGGCCATAAAAGCAGACAATTCAAATGTCGATGCAAAGTATAACTATGAGATGCTGAAGAAAAAATTGGATGAAGAAAAGAAAAAACAGGAGGAGAAAAACAGGAACAAACCCAAGGAGCCTTCCGCTTTTGCTAAACGCCTAAAGGCTCAGGCCGACGCGCTTCTGGCGAAGTATCGTTTTTCAGAAGCAGAATCGTTGATGACCGAGGGAGCTAAAAGGGATCCTTCTGTGTTATACTATGAGGATTTTATGAACAGACTAAAAGAGGTAGTTACGATAGACAAATCGAAATGAAACACTATTATTCTATTGCTATTTTTTTGCACAGCTTTTACTGCGGTAGGACTTTGCCAGGGTGCGCAAGCTTATTTCAATACTTCTGCCAACCATTATGTGCAGAACCGGAGGGCCGACGCACTTGCGTTCAGTCGAAGAAGGTATTCGTAAATATCCAAGTGATCAAAAGCTAAAGGCACTTGCAGATAAATTAAAAGAAGAAAAACAGAAGGAAGACCAAAAGCGAAATCAGGAAAATAAGGAAAAGGAGCAAAAAGATCAGGAACAGAAAGACCAGCAGAAAAAAGAAGAGCAGGAAAAACAAGAGAAGGAACAAAAAGAGAAGCAGGAAAAACAAGATCAGCAAAGCAAGGAAGAGAAGAAAGACCAGGAAGCAAAAGACAAAAAAGAAGGTGAACAGGAAAACCGTGAAAACAAAGACGAACAAGAATGAAAAAACAGAAAACTCACCACAGCTTTCACAGAAATTACAACAGATGAAAATGAGCGAAGAAAAAGCAAAAATGATTCTGGAAGCGATGAAGAACCAGGAGATTCAATACTTGCAACAAAATAAACGAAAGGCCACAAAGCCAAGAGATTCCGGGAAGCCGGATTGGTAAGTTTCCTTCACCATATACATAGAAACTTCCCGAAAGTTTAAAACTTTCGGAAAGCTAAAAACATTACAACGCCATGAAAGAAACCTACATCATTTCCGCAGTACGCACACCAATCGGAGCCTTTGGTGGCAGCCTTAGTTCAGTCACGGCTACTTATCTTGGCGGGATCGCCTTTAAAGCCGCCTTGGAAAAGGCCGGTGTTGATTCAAAGCTTGTGCAAGAACTTTTTGTAGGCAACGTTATCGCTGCTGGTCTCGGACAGGCACCTGCTACACAGGTTGCAGCAAATGCAGGATTAGGATTTAACATTCCCTGCACCCTTGTAAACAAAGTGTGCGCTTCGGGAATGAAAGCGGTGATGTTTGGCGCCCAATCGATCATGCTGGGCCATAACGATGTTGTATTGGCAGGTGGAATGGAAAGCATGAGCAATATCCCCTACTATTTAATGAAAGCGCGGACTGGATATAAGTATGGTCATGGTGAATTGCTGGATGGGCTTCAGTACGATGGGCTGACTGATGTTTACAACCATTGCGCCATGGGCGTGTGTGCTGACTACACGGCGAAGGAGATGAATATTTCCAGAAAGGATCAGGATGAATATGCGATTGCCTCATACAAGCGGTCAGCTGCATCGTGGAGCCGCTGGAAAATTCAAGGATGAAATTGTGCCGGTAGAAATCACCGACCGTAAAGGAAATGTTACGCTATTCTCAGAAGATGAAGAATACAAGAATGTAAACTTCGAAAAAATTCCAACCTTAAAACCAACATTTACAGAAAACGGTACGGTCACTGCCGCGAATGCCTCAACGTTAAATGACGGAGCCTCAGCCCTGTTGCTGATGAGCAAAGAGAAAGCCCAGGAATTGGGCGTAAAACCGATCGCTAAGATACTGGGTTTCGCCGATGCCGCCCAAGATCCCAAGTGGTTTACAACAACGCCTTCGCTCGCGATTCCGAAAGCGATGAAACAAGCGGGCGTTGATAAAAAAAATGTTGACTACTATGAAATTAATGAAGCCTTTGCAGCTGTTGCAATCGCCAACAACATTAAGTTAGGATTGGATGTAAAAAATGTCAATGTAAATGGTGGCGCTGTGGCGCTTGGCCATCCGCTCGGTTCTTCCGGATCCCGGATTGTTACCACGCTTGATTAACGTTCTAAAACAAAACAATTCATCCATCGGTGTGGCTGGTATTTGCAACGGTGGTGGTGGCGCGTCGGCTATCGTGATTGAGAATATGTGAGGATTGTAGATTTACGATTGTAGATTTTAGATTGACGCATGTTGCAAGCGATTGTGCCTGCATTTCACGCAAAAATGCTTAGCAGAATACTTGTTTGAATGCCGCAAACTTTACGAATGTACTTTGTGACTTTGTGTCGAGTGACTTTGTCAGCTAATTGGCAAGTCGAGATCTTACAAATGGAATTTATGCTACAAGCGTAAGACTTACCTTCGGACATACACGACTAAATCTAAAATCAACCTTCACAACAACCTAGACGATTTCGCGTTATTTCGATGATATGTCAAAATACACGAAGAAGCTCAAGTCGCAAAATTTCAAAATTCACTAATTTGCGGCCTTTGCCGCAGAGTTTTACCTTTGCGCGCTTTGCGTGAAATATTGATTGATCAAGAGCTATACGGATGAATTTCATAACGAATTTTATTTCGTCTCTACGGACTTTCTTCGCCGAGCCTCCAT
Organism: uncultured Bacteroidota bacterium; assembly: GCA_963739105.1. GTDB lineage: Bacteria > Bacteroidota > Bacteroidia > Cytophagales > Cyclobacteriaceae > Chryseolinea. The sequence continues at coordinate 28,203 of CAVTZI010000013.1, forward strand.
TGTTTTCGTGATTCGCTTCGTGTTCTACGCTTGCCTTTGCGCAGAAAGAAATGCGAACTTACTACGATGACAAAAAGCAACACATCCAGGAAATATTTTTTGTTTCCAAAGAAGATGAACAAAAATATGTGGGCAAATACCAACGCTTTTATGAAAGTGGCGGCATTATGCTGGAAGGAAATTTTGAAGATGGAGAAAAGTCAGGCGTGTTTACCGAATACCATGAAAACGGAAAGCCTGCACGCAGCCTTAACTACGTAAATGGTATGCGCCATGGTGCCGTTAAGGTCTTTGATGAGGATGGAAAACCTTTTCAAAAAGCATACTACCAAAACGATAAACTAGCTGATAGCATTCAGATCTACTTCGATAATGGAAATGTAAAACGTGAAAGCTTTTTCGTCAAGGGAAAACCCGAAGGACTGGTCAAGGAATATTATCCGAATAAGAAAATAAAAAAAGAGATCAGCTACGCGAATGGTAAACCAAATGGAGTTACCCGCACTTTTTATGAAGATGGAAAAGTAGAAACGGAAGCAAACTATAAGGACGGCATCTTAACTGGTTTTTATAAGACCTATTTTGCCAATGGCCAGCTTGAGACCGTGGCCACCATGGAACAAGGATCAAAAAATGGCCAGTTCAAAACCTATGATCGCGATGGAAAATTAATTCTCGAAGGAAACTTTTCAAATGGAAAACTTCAGGGCGAAAACATCGCTTATTTCTCCGACGGATCGGTCCAACATCGTTTCCATTATAATGATGGAAAAAAAACCGGGATCAATTTCGAATATTTTCCTTCAGGAAAAATTAAGACAAAAGAACAGGTCGCATCCAACGGCATCGATGCTACACTCGTCGAGTATGACGAATCAGGAATAGAAAAAAGCGAAAAAAAATACCGGAATGGTTCGCCGCATGGCCTGTGGGTGATATATGGGGATGGAAATAAAACCCCCAAGATCAAAGAGACTTACGAAAATGGTAAGTTAAATGGTATCCGGTATACCTATTATGCCTCTGGAAAAATTCAAAAAGAAGAATCCTATAAATTCAACATGCTGACTGGTCCCGTAAAAACATATTATGAATCCGGCGCACTCGAATCGGTTGGCGAATACCGATCAAGCCGGAGGCAAGGACTTTTTACTACTTACCATCTCAATGGCAAAGTAAAAGAGCAAGGCGAATTTGCGGCCGATAAAAAACACAAAGAGTGGAGGGAGTATGATGAGGGGGGAAATTTGGTTCGAACCACACTTTTTAAGGCAGGCTTACCCGTAGAAGAATTGACGATTTTAGATTGTAGATTTTAGATTGGCTAGCACAAAACAGGTTCTGCAACTGAACTTTCTATACAAATACATTTCACGCAAAGGCCGCAAACTAATTCGCAAAGGCCGCAAAATCACAAACGGTATCCACCTGACTCTGTGATTCTGGATCAACAGTTTGCGGCCTTTTGGAATTTACACTTTGCGACCTTTGCGTGAAATGATATTTAAAGCGCACACACGTGTTTATGCGACTAAATCTACAATCGTAAATCTAAAATCTAAAATCGTTCATTAACTTGCCCCCTTAACTTTAATTCATGGAGGCCATTAAGGAAACCCATTTTAACTTCCCTGGGCAGACTGGTTTTTACCGGGGCAAGGTCCGCGACGTTTATTACTTCGGCGAGCTTATGGCGATGGTAGCAACGGACCGAATTTCTGCCTTCGACGTAATCTTACCGCGTGCAATTCCTGACAAGGGACGCGTGTTAAACCAAATCGCGGCTTACAACCTCCAGGCTACGAAGAGTCTTGTGCCCAACTGGGTACTTGCTACACCCGATCAGAATGTTACCGTCGGTTTTAAGTGTGAACCTTTCGCAGTGGAGATGGTAGTAAGAGGATACTTGGCGGGGCATGCCTGGCGCGAGTACAAGGCTGGCAAAAGGCTGTTATGCGGGGTTCCGTTGCCGGAAGGATTGAAGGAAAATGACAAGTTACCCTCTCCCATTATTACGCCGACCACCAAAGCGCACGTTGGACACGATGAAGATATCTCCCGAGATGAAATTCTAAAAAGGAAAATTGTCAGTGAGTCCGATTATAACACGCTGGAGGAGTACACCCTTAAATTGTTCAAAAAAGGAACAGAATTAGCTGCCGCCCGAAACCTCATCTTAGTCGATACAAAATATGAGTTTGGAAAGCACAATGGTATAATTTACCTGATCGATGAAGTGCATACGCCAGACTCGTCCAGGTATTTTTACGCTGATGGCTACGAAGCCAGACAACGTGCGAATGAGCCCCAAAAGCAGTTATCCAAAGAGTTCGTGAGACAATGGCTAATTGAAAATGGATTCCAGGGCAAGGATGGCCAGCGTGTGCCCGAGATGACCGACGAAATCGTAACCTCCATTTCCGCTCGTTATAAAGAACTCTATCAACAAGTTAGAGGCGAATCCCTTTCATCCGTAGATTATAGCCGGATGAACCAAAGAATTGAACAAACCATCCTGAATTCGATAAATTCCCTTAACTTGGAAACCAAGAAAATCTAATTTATGAAGTATACCATTGATAAGCAGGAAAAGTACAGTTTATTGCGTTTACATGAGGACAAGCTGGATTCGAGTGTTGCACCTGGCTTAAAATCGGAGTTAATAACCCTGCATGCTGAAGGAGTAAGAAACATCGTCCTGGATATGGCGGAAGTAAGATATACCGATTCTTCTGGTCTCAGTGCCCTGCTGGTAGGAAATAGAATCGTTCAGGAGGATGGAGGCATTTTTATATTGACGACGCTTTCAGATCATACCTTGAAGCTGATCAAAATATCGCAGCTTGACAGCGTATTAAACATAGTACCCAAAGTTGAGGAAGCTATTGACGCTGTTTTTATGCACGAAATAGAAAAAGATTTAAAGAACTCGGACGGGAATTAATCCCATGAACACTTGAATAAAGGAAACCAAAGCCGCCGAAGCTTTGGTTTTTTAATTTTCCCTATAAACGAAATTTCAGATTGAGTTTTAAGATAACAATTCTCGGTTCAAGTGGCGCCTTACCAGCATATGGACGTCACCCCGCATCACAGCTTGTTGAAATACAAAATCGATATTTCCTCGTTGACTGTGGCGAGGGAGCGCAAATGCAACTCATGCGCTTACAGGCTAATTTCCACAGGATCAATCATATTTTTATCAGCCATTTGCATGGTGACCACTATTTGGGATTAATGGGACTGATCTTTACTATGCACCTGCAGCGTAGGGTTAATGATTTGCACCTTTATAGTCACCGGGGTTTGGATGAAATCATAACGGCACACCTTCGGTATTCACGCTCCGCTCCCAGTTTCAAAATAATCTTCCACCTTCTTGAAAAGGGAGTAAAGGAGATCATTTATGAAGACGAAGTTTTAACCGTTGAGACCATCCCCTTATCGCACAAAATACGTTGCTCGGGGTTTCTCTTTAAAGAGAAAACAAAACCCAGACGGATAGATAAAGCCAGATTACCTCAGGGTCTACTCATTCAGCAAGTTGCTGGACTAAAAAATGGCCATGATGTTCGGGATGAATCGGGCACTGTTCTTTATACAAACGAATCGCTAACCTTTGAGCCACGGAAATCCAGAAGCTACGCCTATTGTTCCGACACTGTCTTTGATGAAGGGCTCGTCGCCCAACTTAAAAGCATTGATCTTCTCTATCATGAGGCTACGTTCATGGAGGATGAAGAATCAAAAGCAAGAGACACAAAGCACAGCACCGCGAAACAAGCTGCCATGATCGCCAAACTCGCCGAAGTTAACAGGCTATTGCTAGGGCATTTTTCTGCGCGTTATAAAGATTTAAATCCGATCCTGGAGGAAGCTAAATCCATTTTCGTCAACACCGACCTTGCTATCGAAGGCGAAGAATTTACAATCCAAGATTAATCCATTATTTTAGTTCGATGGAAAATACCCAGGAGCAAAAACGGAACAAGCTTTTTATCATCCTGGCCGGTATTTTTATCACGAATGCGTTACTCGCAGAAATGATCGGCGTAAAGATATTCTCCGCTGAATCAACCCTCGGACTAGAGCCTGCTCACTTTAATATCCTGGGATTCACCATGGATTTTAATCTAACGGCAGGTGCTGTCATCTGGCCGGTTGTATTCATCACGACCGATCTCATCAATGAATATTTTGGAAAACCGGGAGTAAAGCGCATAAGCTACTTCACGGCTTTCTTGATCGCCTATGCTTTTGTTGTCATATTTATCACGATCCGCCTATCGCCTGCCGATTTTTGGGTAACAGTCAAAGATGGAGATGGTAATGATTTTAACATGGATTTTGCATTCAGCAAGATTTTTGGGCAGGGACAGCGTATTATCATTGGCTCGCTAACGGCATTTCTACTGGGGCAATTGGTTGATGTTTTTGTTTTTCAGCAGCTACGAAAGGTCACAGGCAGCAAAAAACTTTGGTTGCGCGCCACGGGGTCAACGTTGGTATCTCAGTTCATCGATAGTTTTGTCGTTTTGTTTATCGCCTTTTATGGTGTTTTTACAAACCAGCAGATCATCGCCATCGGCATAACAAACTACATCTATAAATTCACCGTAGCCATCGCGCTCACGCCCGTCATTTACCTGGGCCACGCCTGGATAGATCAGTTACTTAGGGAAAGAGCAAGCTGAGAAGATCTCCGCTCAAGCAGCAAAACAGAGCGAGGGGTTCTTTTAAGTTCTAGTTTCGAGTTTGAAGTTTCTAGTTTCCGCCAGTTGCGCGATCAACGTGCGCACGTCGGAGTGGCACGAAACTAGAAACTACAAACTAGAAACTAGAAACTAACGTAGATCGAAACAGGATAATTCCAGCAGCCATCGCAGCATTCAACGATTCTGCTTTTCCTGATTTTGGAATAGTGACCTTTTGAGTCACAAACTTTTCAAGTTCTGGGTGAATCCCCTGCGATTCATTGCCGATTAAAATAAGGCCCCCGTTTCCAAAATCGGCCTGATGAATATTGGTCCCGTGCAAATAAGTACCAAAAACAGGGAGTTTGCTGGATTGCAAATACTCCGCCAACGCGCGTATAAAATATTTTGATCCTTGTGAACGAGCCCATCGTCGCACTTATGACCTTTGGATTGTAAAAATCAGCCGTTTCAGCTGACGCGATGATCTTTGTTACCCCAAACCAGTCAGCCGTTCGAATAATGGTGCCCAGATTACCTGGATCGCGGATATCGTCTAGCAATAATGCAAATTCGTCTGAATTGACGGAAAGAAATTCATTTGGCCTTATGTCGAGCGACTGCCAATGCTGCATCATTCGTTTGAAACTCACCGAGTCCGTCCAGCTCTCTTTCGCTGACTTCAATGACCTCGACGTGATTTTTGGCTCTGACAGTCGATAAAAATCCTTTAGTACCGGCCAACGTAACAACGTCAAAATCCGAGTCCAATAATTCTCGCACGCTCTTTGCCCCTTCTACGATAAAACTTTGCTCCTGCTTCCGGTATTTTTTTATTTGCAGGGATTTGATAAACTTGATTTTGGCTTTGGAAAGCATGCTGTAACGCTTGAGTATCTCGAAGATTAAATATTTGATATGGCTTTTAGGACTTTGGGTCTCCCTATCAGGGTGCCTCGGCACTAAGCACCTGAAAGAAAATGAAAAACTACTATATCGCCAAAGAACACGGGCTCCCAAAAATATTGACAAGGAAGCGTTGAGAAATCTTTATGTCCAGACGCCTAACCGAAAATTTCTAGGTTTACCATTTACACCGCTCGTTTCTATCTATTATTTCGGCGAAAGCCGGTATGATCAGGAGAAATTTATACGAAAAAAGGAAGCCGCAGAAAAAAAATATGATGATAAAATTTCGCGTACGACTTCCGCGAAAAAAATCGACAATTACCAGTTTAAGAAACAAAAGAAAGTCACCAAGTATAACGGCTTTATCGAAAATGGGAACAACTGGATGCAATGGGGCGAACCCATTTCCGTGTTTGATAGCAGCCAGGTACGGCTCACGAGGGAACGGTTCAACGAATACTTATTTTCCAACGGATATTTTAAGAGTTCGGTAACGGATAGCATAGTGGTAAACGATAAACTCGTAACCGTTATCTACCGTGTATTTCCCGGAAAACCTTATCTGATTGATTCCATCGTATATGATGTCCCTGACACGGCCATCATGCGAATCATCAATGAGAACAACGAAGAAACTTTACTCAAACGCGGCGAACGCTTTCAGCAAGATAATTTCACAAATGAACGTGAACGAATAGACCTGTTATTAAAGGATCGAGGCTATTATGATTTCAGTCGTCAGTACATAGAGTTTGCCACCGACACCAGTTACAAATCGCCGGAGCGGAAAGTAGCCGTCATGATTTCTATCAGAGATCCGGCGAAACGTGGATATCACAAGCAATTCAAAATTGATTCTGTGACTTTCACAACCGATGTGGGCACGAACATTCCTAACACACGAAGGCGTACCAGAAAATATCATGATATCGAGTATAGATATTTCGTCAGCAATTATAACCTTAAGGTTCTCAGTCAACGTGTTTTCCTACGGCCTGAAGAACTTTATAGCAGGACAAAAACGCTAAATACCCAACGTCAGCTGGGCAATATGGAAGCGTTTAAATTCATTAACATTAATTATGACACGTCGGGCGGAAAATTCATAGCCAATATCTTTGCCAGTCCGTTAGCGCGTTACGAATGGACCAACGAAGCGGGTGTAAATGTTACACAGGGCTTTCCGGGTCCTTTTTATATTATTTCCCTTAAAAAAAGAAATGTTTTCAAAAGCATGGAAACATTTGATTTGAGTGGAAGGTTTGGATTTGAGGGGGTCGCCTCCGCGACAAGCAGCGAAAATGTTTATAAAAGCACCGAGGCCGGCTTAAATGCTTCATTAACATTTCCACAATTTATGTGGCCATTTAAAGAGCGGTTAAGGTTCAAATTCGCGCAGTACAACCCCAAAACAAAATTTACCCTTGGTTACGCATATTCTGACAGACCTGAGTACAGGCGAACGGCGATCACATTCAACGGTACGTATACTTGGCAAAACAACCGGAATAGAACCTATTCATTAACACCTTTAAATCTTGCCGTCATAGATACAGCAAACCTTTCGGACAGCTTTAAGGATTTGCTACGGGCAGCAAAATGATTTGGGGAACAATAACCTGACAAACGCCTTCAGGCCCTCGTTCGTTAACAGTATAATTTTCGCTATTACCTGGAACTTGAATAACTATGGAAATATAAAGGAAAACTCTGGTTACATCCGGGCACAGATTGAAAGTGGCGGTACACTTTGGAATTTCATCGAGCCCAAATTTATTGAGGATTTGAAACTGGAATATTTTAAATACATCCGCCTCAGTCTGGATATGCGCAGGGTGGATCCAGTTAACAAAAATACAGTGCTGGCCTATCGTTTTAATTCGGGACTCGCCTACGCCTATGGAGACAATCAAAGTTTGCCCTATGAAAAATTCTTTTTCGCTGGGGGCAGCAACAGTATTCGTGCGTGGCGACCGAGAAGATTGGGGCCCGGCTCAACCAAACCTGCTGAGAGCGAGGAGCCAATCAAAGATGGATTGTTTGATTACAGCATTGAAAAACCGTCGACGATTTTATTGGAGGCGAGTATCGAGCTAAGGCAAAAACTTTTTGGATTTGTTAATGGCGCCGTTTTCATCGATGCTGGAAATGTATGGACCTTCGAGCCCATAAATAAAAAGGATGCTGATGGGAATATCATACAGGATGAAACTTCGCAGTTCAGGCTCAATCGATTTTATAAGGAATTCGGCGTGGGCACCGGGTTCGGTTTAAGGTTTGATTTTTCTTTTTTGATATTACGCCTGGATGTTGGTATGAAAGTATACGATCCAGCCCGGGATAGCGGAGATAAATTCGTTTTAGATAAAGTACGATTCTGGAAACCCTATGCCACCCTGCAAGAAGATGGAGAATATACCAATTTCAAAGAGCCAGTCATATACAATGTTGGAATTGGCTTTCCTTTTTAATCAATACCTTTCGGTCATCGGACTATGCTGAAAAAAGAAGAAATACGTGATTGGTTTCTCGGTCTCCAGGAACGAATCTGCACGCAACTGGAGGAAACAGATGGAAAGGGAAAATTTATCAGCGACCCCTGGCAACGCGCAGGCGGTGGTGGAGGGATCACACGGGTTATCGCAGAAGGAAAAATAATTGAAAAAGGCGGGGTGAATTTCTCAGCCGTATGGGGAAGAACTCCCGAGGCTGTCATGAAGTCGATGAAGTTGGACTTGGCTGACCAGCCGGATTTTTTTGCCACCGGCGTATCGATCGTACTTCACCCTTTCAACCCAATGGTTCCAATCATTCACATGAACGTGCGATATTTTGAAATGACGAATGGTATCTGGTGGTTTGGCGGAGGAATTGATCTGACGCCACACTATATTAACGTGGAGGATGGGCGCCATTTTCACAAGACCTTAAAAGACGTCTGCGACCAACATCATCCCTCCTACTATCCTGAGTTCAAAAATTGGGCGGATGATTATTTCTATCTTAAACATCGAAATGAAACACGCGGTATTGGAGGGATATTCTTTGACTATTTAAAAGACGACGCCGGGTTTACAAAAGAATCGCGGTTTGATTTTATTCAATCCCTCGGGGAATAGCTTTGCGCCGCTTTACATTCATTACATGTTGAAGAATCAAAGTCTTTCTTTTACCGAGAAGGAGAAACAATGGCAATACCTGCGGAGAGGCCGTTATGTCGAGTTTAATCTCGTATGGGACCGGGGAACAAAATTCGGATTGGATACCGATGGCAGGACAGAATCGATTCTTATGAGTTTACCTCCTCAGGCGCAGTGGGTCTACAATTATCAGCCAGAGGAAGGTTCGGAAGAACAAAAAACATTGAGCATGCTGAAAAAGGGAATTGATTGGGTCAGCATTCAGCACTCAGCTGACAGCCGACAGCTGTGAGCTGTAAGCTGACTGCTGAAAGCTTAAAAGACTTTCTTATAAGCTGCCTCGTCAAACCCAAGCGCAATTACTTTTCCATCACGCTCAATCAAAGGGCGTTTGATTACACTGGTTTTATCCTTCATTAAATTAATTGCCGCAGCTTCGCTGGTAACTTTTTTTTGAACAGCTTCATCCAGCTGGCGCCATGTCGTGCCTCGTTTGTTAACGAGACTCTCCCACCCTACCTGCTTGCTCCAGTCCTTTAACTTTGATTCCGTAATACCTTTGCTTTTGTAATCGTGAAATTCAAATTCCACATTGTGATTTTTCAGCCAGTCCAACGCTGATTTTACCGTGTTGCAATTTTTAATTCCGTATACCGTCATGTGATTGTATTTTTTGCTTGGTGATTTATCATTTCGTACCTACGGCACTCATTCCAATCTACATGTCATCTTTCTACCAACATCCGACGTCCCTACGGCATCTTTCCAAGCTGTGTAAGATTCTTGTTTTACCAGAGGCAGTGCTTCGCAAGCCTCTTTATGTAGGGCTTTGGCATCCTGAGTCGAAACTATCAAATCTTCGCAGAGACGACATCTGTGAACCGCTGAACAGCGTAGTCCCGTAGGGACGCAGTTTGGTAACATGTAAACGTCAAACATGGAGTCCATAGGACACCAGTCTAATCGCCAAAGGATCTTCGTCCCAACTCCTAAAAACTCATTCTCAACTCAAACGTCTTACGCAATTTATTAATCAACGCTTCAGACTCTTCAAAGTTCAACGTTTGTTGTCCATCGCTGGCAGCTTCTTCAGGCTTTTGGTGCGTTTCATAGATGATCCCATCGGCACCTGCCATGACCGTTGCTAACGCAATTGGTTCAACATACTCGCGTATGCCGATACCGTGGGATGGATCGGCAATAACGGGCAAATGTGTTTTCTCTTTCAAGATCGGGATGGCATTCACATCCAGCGTATTACGGCTCGCCTTTTCATAGGTTCGAATACCGCGCTCGCAGAGCAACAGTTTTTCATTTCCCGCGGAAAAAACGTACTCCGCAGAATACAACAATTCCTCAATGGTACCCGATATACCCCGCTTTATCATCACCGCTTTATCTACTTTTCCAAGTTCGTCAAGCAGATTAAAGTTTTGCGTATTACGAGCACCTACCTGAAAAACATCGACGTAATCGTGCATAGCTTCAATCTGACTTACCTGCATGACCTCACTGATTATTTTTATTCCTGCTTTTCGGGCAAGCTTGTGCCACATCTTTAGGCCTTCAACACCCATACCTCTAAAAGCATATGGCGAACTTCGTGGTTTGAATACACCACCGCGCATGATGCTAACATTATTTCGGACAAGGTGATCAATAATTTGTTGAACTTGTTCCTCGCTCTCGATCGAACAGGGACCGGCCATAATCGATAACGAACCATTTCCAATAACAACACCATCGCCAAGATCGATATGGGTGCGCTCCACCTTCCATTTCCGGGAAACTAATTTATAGTCATCCGAGACACGGTGGATATCAACAATGCCTTTCATGTGACCGAGCTGCCGGACATCAAACTCTTTTTTCCCAATACCCACAAGGTAATCTCCTTTTTGAGTTTTAACCTCGGTGGTTTTGTACTCCAGACTTCTGATTTTTTGAAGGATGGCTTCTTTTTCAGCAAGTGAGATCGAAGGTTTTAATTGGACTATCATAGGAAAATTGGAAGATTGAAAAATTAGAAAAATTGGAAGATTTGAATTACCTATTGACCATTCTTTAATGACTTTACAAAGGCAGTAATGTCACCATTCAGGTCTTTGGAGTTTTTCAATAGGTCGACAAATGCGCTTCCCACAATTGCTCCGGCTCCATATTGAGATGCTGTGGCAAAGCTTTCGTGGTTGGATATCCCAAATCCGATCAGGTATGGGTTTTTCAATTTCATTTTTTTGATACGATCGAAATAATCGAGTTGGGCTTTTTCAAATTTGCCCTTTGCTCCGGTGATACTTGATGCCGAAACCGCATAAATGAATCCGTCGGTTACGGCATCAATTTTACGGATCCGCTCTTCCGAAGTGGTCGGTGAAATCAGAAACGTATTGCTGAGGTTTACAGAATCAAAAAGGCTCTTATAGTGTTCGAGATATTCATCCATGGGCATGTCTGGAAGGATCACACCATCAACGCCGGCAGCTGCGGCATCCTTTGCAAATTTTTCAATGCCGTATTGCAATACCGGATTGATATAGCCCATCAGTATGATGGGAATATTTACGTTTTTCCGAATTTGTTTTACTTGATCAATCAGCATCGAAAGTCTCATGCCATTCTTTAGTGCCACAGTATTACTCGCCTGAATCGTAGGACCATCTGCAACAGGGTCGGAATATGGAATACCGATCTCAATAATATCTGCGCCAGCCGCTGCCAACGATTCGGCTATCTTCGCTGTATCCGCCAAGTTCGGGAACCCCGCAGTGTAGTACATGGAAAGAATTCCTGTTTTACGGTTCGAGAGTAGTTCCTTAATTCTATTTTTCATGTTGTCATTTTTTTTAGTTGAGGGATCAACTTCCCGAAAAACGGCATTTGTTTAAAACTACTATCGTGCCTCCCGAAGGTTTCAAACCTTCGGGAAGTTGAAATGATGGATCTAGTACTTTCCCCACTTGATATACGTTTCCAAATCTTTGTCGCCACGGCCAGAAAGATTGACAACAACGACATCGTCTTTGTCAAAGGTGAATTTGTTTAAAGCGGCAAGAGCATGAGCAGATTCAAGCGCGGGAATTATGCCCTCGGCCCGGCTTAAATCGATCCCTGCTTTCAAGGATTCGTCGTCGGTCGAGCTGACAAACTGAACGCGACCGATATCGAATAAATGGGCATGCATTGGCCCGATCCCAGGATAATCTAATCCCGCCGAAACAGAGTGAGGTTCTACTACCTGACCATCGTCGGTTTGCATTAGAATTGTCTTGCTTCCGTGAAGTACGCCAGGTTTACCTAATGCCGTTGTCGCGGCGGATTCACCCGAGGTCAAACCTTTTCCGGCAGCCTCAACGGCGACGAGAGTTAACATGCTCATTATCAAGATAATGATAGAATGCACCAGCAGCGTTACTTCCACCACCAACACAGGCGAAAACATAGTCTGGAAATGGATTTCCTATCTCTTCCTGCAACTGTTTTTTGATTTCCTCACTGATGATGGATTGAAACCTGGATACCATATCCGGGTATGGATGAGGGCCTACCACTGAGCCAATAATATAATGTGTCTCCGTAGGATTGTTGATCCAATGTCGCATAGCCTCATTGGTAGCATCTTTTAAAGTCATGCTTCCACTCAGACGCCGGTACGACCGTTGCTCCCAAAATGCGCATACGCTCCACGTTAGGGCGTTGGCGTTCCATATCGATTTTTCCCATGTAAACGACACATTCCATTCCCATCAACGCGCATACCGTCGCCGTAGCCACGCCATGCTGGCCCGCGCCCGTCTCTGCTATTATTTTTTGTTTTCCCAATCGCTGCGCCAGAAGGATTTGACCGATGGTATTATTGATCTTATGAGAGCCAGTGTGACACAAATCCTCGCGCTTCAGGTAGATCGTTGCATTATACATTTCAGACAGTCGCTTTGCCAAATACAAAGGGGTTGGCCTTCCGACATAGTCTTTGAGCAGCTTATGGAAATCGCGTTGATATCCGGCATCTGTTATGATCTGCAAATAACGCGTGCGCAATTCCTCCACATTCGGGTACAACATTTCAGGTATAAATGCTCCACCGAATTGTCCGTAGTAGCCTTTTGCATCGACAGTGTATTTCATTGGGTGTTTAGGTGTTTACGTGTGTTGGGTGTTTACGTGTGCTGTAGCCATATGATCAGGAATTTAATGACGTCTGCAAAGTCATGACGGTTCTAATTTTTTCAAGGTCTTTGAGTCCTGGACTGATCTCGACGCCGCTGTTTAAGTCAAGGGCATGAAGGTTCATCTTTTGGATATCACCCAATGTATTCACATTTTCTGGCGACAAACCACCACTTAAGAAAAATGGAATTTCCTGATCGTATTTGCTCCAGGATCTCCCAATTAAAAGTCTTAGCATTTCCACCATAATATTTTCCCTTCGTATCGAATAGAAAATAATCTACCACTTCGCGGTATGGTTTTGTCAATTCAAAATTAAAATCATCGTCAATTGAAAAAACCTTGATGACGCCAAGTCCCGTTGCTTTTAATTCATCACATTTTGCAGGGCTTTCATTTCCATGAAGCTGAACAAGGTCAAGTTTCAATGACTTGCTCTTTGCTATGATCACAGCATTGGACTCGTTCACAAAAACTCCGACACGCTTTATTGAAGCCAGGTAAATTAGCAGGGATATCAAAACTCTCTCCGACAAAGCGTGGTGACTTTGGGTAAAAAATAAATCCCAGATACTGCGGACAAAGCGATGCGACAGCCGCAATATTTTCAGGCATCGCGCATCCCGCATATTTTAATCGCTATGTCTTTTCTGTCTCTCACATTAACTCACTTTCTGACTTGCTTTTTTTAAGTCATCAATAAATTCCTTGCAAGCCAATTCTGGCCTGCTGTGTTGCATGAAATTTTGGCCCATCAAAAACCCTTCATAGCCGTACGTTTTCAATTCCAGAATTGCCTGAACCGACTCAATTCCACTTTCAGAAACTTTGGTAACCGAGTTAGGGATCAGTTTGGCCAGCCGCTTTGAAACTTCGATACTCAGCTGAAATGTTTTTAAGTCTCGGTTATTCACTCCAATCAAGTCGGCGCCTGCATCTAGGCTTTGTTTCAATTCTTCTTCGTTATGAACTTCTAACAAAACTTCCAAACCAAAATGAATGGGCAAAACCAGCAAGGGCTTTTAATCGCGATGCATCCAACACTGCAGCGATAAGTAAAATCGCATCGGCACCAATGGATTTGGCTTCAACGATCTGATATTCTTCGATGGTAAAATCTTTTCGAAGAATAGGGCAAAAATTATACTTGCGGGCTGTCGTCAAATCTTCGTTGCTGCCACCGAAGAAATTTTTATCCGTCAAAACTGAAAGCGCAGAAGCACCTGCTTGCATATAGCCAATGGACGTGCGTTCAACAGAAACGTAAGGGTTAATAATACCCTTTGAAGGCGATTTCCGTTTGATCTCGGCAATGATCCCGGATTTATCCTCTCGTTGAATATATTTCTTCAACGACACGGGCTGGCTACCAAAAAAAATACTCTGCTCCAGAAATTTTACGGGATAGAGCTCTTTCCTTTCGGATACTTCCTTTCGTTTATGCTCAATGATCTGATCCAGAATGTTCATGTGTTGAGATATTGATGTTCTAAGTGTTGAAGTTGCCGCATCCCAAGCTGTTAGCTGTATAGCTGAAAGCTGTCAGCTTTCCAACAATTTCTTAAACGCCTCCATTGCCTTACCCGACTCAAGCGCTTCTTTTGCGCGCTCCATCGCTTTTCCTATGCCCTGATCCTGATGACCTGCATACAGTGACATGCCAGCATTGGCAACGACAGCGGCATTTTGTGCTGGAGTTCCTTTGCCTTGAAGCACACTCATAAAGACTGCAGCAGATTCTTCCACGGTATTGCCTCCTTTAATATCCTGGTAGGTAAGCTGTGGCATGCCAATGTCCCGAGGGTCCGCTATTTTTTCACCTCCATTATAAAAGAATTTAAACGGGCCTGTGAGAGAAACCTCATCATAACCATCGAGAGAATGAAGGATCACAAAATCCTTGTCCGTGTTTTGATACAAGTACCCATATTGACGGGCAAGTTCAAGGCTGAACACGCCAACCAGCTGCCTTTTTGGAAATGATGGATTTACCATCGGTCCTAACATGTTAAAGAATGTCTTCACGCCTAATTCTTTTCGAATAGGCGCTACATTTTTCATAGCCGGGTGAAACAATGGGGCATGCATAAAGCAAATGTTCGATCGATCCAAACTTCGCTTCAGTTCATCGATGTTATTCGTGAATTTATATCCAAAATATTCCAGCAGGTTAGAAGATCCACAGGCGGAGGAAACACCATAATTGCCGTGCTTTGCAACGGGCTGCCCAGCGGCCGCCACAACAAATGATGATAGCGTAGACATGTTGAAGGTATTCTTCCCATCACCACCGGTCCCACAAACGTCCATGACGGGCTGATCAAAACGTGCAGGCACACAAAGCTCCAACATGGCGTCCCGGAAGCCTTGAAGTTCATCTACAGTTATACTGCGCATCATGTAAACGGTCATGAATGCTGTTGTCTGACTTGGATTATACTTACCGGTCGCCAAATTTACCAACACCTCGCGGGCGCTGTCTTTCGTGAGTGAGCGGTGATCGATCAGTTCATTGAGAATCTGTTTCATAGTAGTGTTGAGGTGTTGGAGTTCTGAGTGTTGAAGTTGCGTACCTCGTACCTCGTACCTCGTATTCTACCTGTTTAGTGTTTAAGCCAGTTTGCAATCATCTTTGGTCCTTCCGGAGTCATTATCGATTCCGGGTGAAATTGTAATCCTTTTACATCATATTTCGTATGGCTCAATCCCATTACCAGACCTTCATCATTTATTGCTGTTACTCTTAGTTCGGGCGTGATGCTTTCAGCACGTACGGCCCAGGAGTGGTAATGTGTTCCCTGAAATGTTTTTGTGACACCCTCGAACAAATATTCGTCATTGTCTTTTATTTCTACAGTGGAAGTAACACCATGAAGTACTTTAGGAATGTTAAAAAGTGAAGCTCCAAATACTTCTCCTATTCCCTGATGCCCCAGGCATATGCCTAAAATACTTTTTGACGGTCCATATTCTTTTATGACTTGTTTCATGATACCGGCTTCATCAGGGATACCAGGGCCAGGCGACAATAATATTTTGTCATATTTTTTAACATCATCAACACATATTTTGTCATTTCTATAAATATCCACAGCATGTCCCAAAGCCCGTATGATGTGAACAAGGTTGTAAGTAAAAGAATCGTAATTGTCGAGAACTAATATTTTCATGTCGTTAATTCAAAATTGTAAGATTAGAAAATTGTAAAATTTACGGCCTACTGACGCGCTTAGGCTTTGTGTTTTTTTTAGATTCAAAATTTTTTAAATACTTCATAAAACCACTTATGTTTTTTGATGCATTAATTAATCTTTCTTGGAGTCTATTATTGTCAATTTCATTCACCAATTGAGCCTCCTTAAGAACGAAAAGATTACTTCTTAACTCTCCTGCTGATGCTTTTGCATAGGTGAGAAATTTACAGAACACCTTGTTATTGTTATATTCAAATCCTTCTGCAATATTATTGGAGATTGAGATTGCAGCTCTTCTGAGTTGGTCTTTTGAAGAAAAATCCCTCTCCAATTTATCTCTTGATGTTAGCTTATAAATTTCAACACCAATCTTAACTGCCTCCTTCCATATTTCCAGGTCCTCAAATCTTAAAATAGTAGCCATAACGAGTAATTTTTTATTTTAATAGTTTCACAAATTTATTCCTCAATCTTCCAATTTTCTAATCTTTTAATCCAATCAAATCTTTTCCGCCAGTACCACCGCTTTCCTTAAAGCCTCAAGTTTGTTATTCACTTCTTGCAATTCACTCTCTGATTTTGATTTGGATACCACACCAGCACCCGCTTGAAAGATTAATTTATTTCCATGGCTCAAAAATGTTCGAATCATGATCGCATGGTTGAATGATCCATCAAAACCAATAAATCCAATAGCTCCACCGTAATATCCGCGGTTAATATTTTCATATTTATTGATCAGCGTAATAGCCATATGTTTGGGAGCTCCCGATAAGGTCCCGGCAGGAAAGGTATCGGCCGCCATCCGAATGACCGACGCATCTTTTTTTAAAGTCCCGGTAACCTTTGAAACAAGGTGAATCACGTGTGAATAAAACTGAATCTCCTTGAAGACTTCTACTTTGACATGTTCTGCATTTCTGCTCATATCGTTTCTTGCCAAATCGACCAGCATCACATGTTCCGCATTTTCTTTTTCGTCGCCAGCCAGTTTTTCGGCTAAGGCAGCATCTTCCTGGTCGTTACCGGACCTCCGAAACGTTCCGGCTATGGGATAAATATGAACCTTTCCATTTCCTACTTGTAGCTGAGCCTCCGGCGATGAACCCAGGAGTTTGAAATTTCCATAGTCAAAGTAGAATAAATAGGGAGATGGATTTATCGATCTCAATGCACGATACACATTGAATTCGTCTCCTTTGAACCCAGCCGTAAATCGTCGCGACAGAACAATCTGGAATACATCACCGCGGTAACAATGTTCCTTTCCTTTCTCAATTATTTTTAAGAATTCTTCGTCATTCACGTTGGAAGTTTCAGCGTCTGTAAGCGCAAATCGATAAGTCGCAAAACGATTGCTAAAAATAATTTGCTCTACCCTATCCAGGGTACTGCGACATTCACTTGTACCTTCGTAACAATGTTCGAATAGACTCAATTCATTTGAAAAATGATCAACGATAATAACGTACCGGTAAAGCTTGTAAAGAATATCAGGAATGAGATTTTCTTTTTTTGAGATCGAAACATCCTCAAAATAGCGGATGGAATCGTACGCCATATAGCCGAACAAGCCACAGTTCACATATTTTGAAGTAACAACATCAGGCTCAAAAGCACTCCTGAAGGTCTCAAACATATCCGTCACCTGTCCAACTTTTGAAATAGTTTCACTTTTAAACTGTCCATCAGGATACCGTGACTCTGCAACGTTGTCGCTAACCTGAAATGAAGCGATCGGATCACAACATATAAAAGATAAACTATTTTCATGGCCATGATAATCGGAGCTTTCCAGCAAAATGCTGCCGGCATATACATCCCGTAATTTTAAATAGATGTTTACCGGGGTGATGGTATCGGCCAATAGTTTTTTGGAATACGTTTTCAGCTTGTACTTCATACTACTATTTATTAGTTCACTTTATCAGTGATGTTTGTCAAAAAAAAAGAAGGCCTGCTATGAACAGCAGGCCTTCAGGCATATGGTAAAGTCATAACAAGGCTGTTCACAAATCGATTCTGGATCTGTGCCACCACCAAGCTATGTTTGTTAATCTTTTCATTTTTTATTAAGCATCCGCCTTCTTTTTCGGAGCGGTCCGTTTCGGCTTCGAAGCGGTTTCAGAAGCTGCTGCAGCAGGTGTTGCCTTCTTAGAAGAAGTCCTCTTTAACTTTGCCTTTATAGCCCTTTTCTTTCTAGAATTCCCATAAGAATCTCTCCAGATTTTTCCTTTTTTTGTCTTTTTGTCGCCTTTTCCCATGGACCTTCTTTTGTGATTTGAGAGCGCAATTATAATAAACTCTGAATGGATAACAAAAGGCAAATGGAAAAAAGTGCATTAACGCAATCTAAAATCAATCGTCAACCAATTCTACCCCTGTAAATTTTAAACCGCAGAGGCGCTAAGACGCAAAGAAGGACTTAAAATACCGGCATGTATCGTAAGAACCCCTTTGCGCCTCTGCGTCTTTGCGGTTCATTTTTCCATAGCATTGAAATCTCATAGCAGCGCTCCCAATCTAAAATCGTCAATCTAAAATCTAAAATTCTCCTCTCCTACCAAATTTTCACCCTCGCACTATCTGGTCGATACATCTTGTCGCCTTCCTTCACACCAAATGTTTCATAAAAAGGTTCGAAGTTTGTTAGCGGACCGTTCGCACGGTACATGCCTGGCGCATGAGGATCGGTTTGCACCTGCGTCCTCAGAAATTCGTCTCTGAATTTTATTCGCCAAATCGTTCCCCACGAAATAAAGAACCGCTGCTCTGGTGTAAGGCCATCGATCAAGCCGGGTTTCTCATTGTTCTTATAAAAGCGTTGTAATCCTGCATACGCCATTGCAATACCTCCAAGGTCACCGATATTTTCTCCCAAAGTGAATTTTCCCTGTACAAAAACTCCAGGCAAGGGTTCATACTTATCGTATTGCTCAGCGTAGGCCTTACCTTTTTCTTGAAACATGGCCAGATCTTTTTCCGCCCACCAATTCTTAAGATTTCCTTCAGCATCAAACTGGCTTCCCTGATCGTCAAATCCGTGGGATATTTCGTGACCAATCACCGCGCCAATACCGCCATAGTTGACCGCTTCATCCGCCTTATAGTTATAAAAAGGAGGTTGCAAAATCCCGGCTGGAAAAACAATTTCATTGAACAATGGATTGTAATATGCATTCACCGTCTGAGGAGTCATCTCCCATTCAGATTTATCAACGGGCTTGCCAAGTTTGGCAATTTCTTCCTCGACTTGAAAGCGAGCAGCATTTACCACGTTGTTAAAGTAAGATGCTTCCTCCGGATCCTTTTCGATTTTTAACTTCGAATAGTCCTTCCATTTATCTGGATATCCAATTTTTACATTGAATGTACTGAGCTTTTTCAGCGCCATTTGTTTGGTTGAATCCGACATCCACTCCAGGGTCTTGAGACGGTCTTCAAACGCTAGCTTGATATTGTTTACCATATCAAGCGCTTTTTGTTTTGCTTCCGGAGGAAAATTTTCGTCGACGTATAACTTACCAATCGCCTCACCTAAAAATCCATCGGTAACATCAAGAACACGTTTCCAACGGGGACGCATTTTATCGGTGCCTCTTAAATATTTTCCATTGAAAGCAAACGACTCATCTACAAATGCATTGTTTAAAAACGGCGCAGCGCCGCGAAGTAAGGCTGCCGTCAGGTAAGTCTTAACATCTTCAATTTTATACGTACTTACCACCTTCTCGTACTCCAGCAAATATGCAGGCTCGGCAACGATAAGGGTATCTTCATTTACTTTTAAATCAGAAAAATATTTTTTCCAATCTACCGAGGGAACCATTTTTGATAGCTCCGGTACTGTCCTGGGGTTGTATTGCAGGTTGGGATTTCTTCTATCTTCCTTACTCAGCATTTTTTTCGCCAGCTGTGTCTCGAGCGCGAGCACAGTGACAGCATTAGATTTTGCTTTTGCCTCAGCCTCCCCTGCCAGTTTAAACAAATTGGCGATGTATTCTTTATACTTCTCACGCGTTTCTTTCGATTTCTCGTCGTCCTTCAGGTAGTAGTCGCGTTCAGGTAATCCCAGGCCACCTGCTTCAAGATAGGCAGCCATCCTTTTACTGTTTTTTAGATCAGGATAAATACCTAGGCCAAAGAATGCTCCACCGCCTGTAAAGATGTCAGCAACGAGATAGTCCTGAATTTCATTTTTACTTTTAATGCTATTGATCTTCTCCAGATAAGGCTTTAATGGCGCTACCCCGACTTTCTCTGCCAGCGCAGAATCCATTCCCATGGAATAAAAGTCGGCGGCCTTTCGTTGATCGGTTCCTTCAGGATATTTCTCTGTATTTTCGCCTGCTTTCTTTAAAACCTGCAGAACAGCCTCATTATTAAATTCACGAAGTTCGTTAAATGATCCCCAGCGTCCTTGATCCGGCGGTATGGTGGCTTTGGAGATCCAGCCCCCATTTACATATTTAAAGAAATCATCCTGAGGCCTTACGGCTGTGTCAATATTTTGAAGGTTAATGCCAAGTCCAGCGAGTTTGTCCTCCGATTTTTTTGTGCTACAAGCAGCGATTACCAACACCGTTCCCGCTAACAACGGATACAATAGTTTTTTCATAGGTTAAATGAGTTTGCCACGAATATAAATGAAAACTGATGTTATCAACAAGATTCTCTATTAAATGGTGCCGGAATACCGTTAGGTGGTGGAGGCAGGATTGTGGATTTACGATTTTAGATTGACGATTGTAGATTGGGTAGCACAAGCAGGTTCTGTGTAGATTGTAGCATTCTACTAAAATCGCATTTCACGCAGAGGCCGCAAAAATAAATGCCGACAAAGGCACGCATGGACACAAAGTGCTCACAAAGCTTGTGATTTTGCGGCCTTCACGACATTAGATCTTTACGGCACTTTGCGTGAAATGGTATTTCAGTGCACACACTTGCTTGTGCTACCCAATCTACAATCGTCAATCTAAAATCTACAATCACCCTATGGATTTTATGAAAACTTTTAAGTATTTAGTAACGATAAAATCCCACACTATGAAAGCTTTACTCACAATCGCACTGGCATCAATTGTTTCGTTTAAAACTCTTGGGCAGTGCAACTCCTTTTTTCCATTGAAAGAAAATGTTCGGTACGAATACGAAATGTTTGACAAGAAGGAAAAGATGACTTTTAAAATGTCGCATACCTTAAAAAATGTTTCTGGCTCTGGGGACAACATGAGCTGCAACCTTAGCCCAGGACATTTATGATCCCAAAAAAGGTGACAAACTATCCTCGTCCGAGTTAAACTGGAAATGTGAAAATGGAACATTGCATTTTGACATGAAATCAATGACCATGACGATGGACAATGGACAGGAGATGAACATGGGTGAGACGCGGAATGAGCGTGGACGTAACAGGCGACCAACTGGACCTTCCTACGGAACTAACTGTAGGACAAACGATGAAGGATGCAACTTATAACATCAAGATGGCTATGGGAACGATGACACTAATGAATCGTACCTACACCATCAAAGATCGAAAAGTTGAAAGCCAGGAAAGCCTTACAACTCCCGCAGGAACTTTTGATTGTTACAAAATAACTTTCCTGACAGCAGATAATAAGAGTGGTAATACAACAAAATCCGCCATGTGGTACGCCAAAGATGCAGGCCTGATAAAGAGCGAAAATTATAAAGACGACGGCAAGCTCATAACCAGGCAAGTGTTGGTGAAGCTTGTGAAGTAGTCCACATTTATTTCTCTTTCAAACGACCTTCGGGTGCAATTATTCGGTACGTAGTGCGGTAACTATGAAGACTTTCTAACCTCATTAATTAAGCAGATGGCAGAGACTTTCTCGCTTCGCGATCAGGATCATTCTGCACGGACGACACATCATTCAAAACCATTGTTTCTCCTTGACTTGGTGAATACCTGGGCCATGATGGCAACCCAGGTATGTTGGGGTTTCCTGTTTTCATAAACTGTAATAAGGAACCGGCCATTTTTTCTGAGAGCTTTCTTGGTCTTGCGCCTCCACCTGAGTGTGAGAGCTGCCGGTCAGTATTATAAAACCAGAAACAAATATCCAATGTATGGAAGGCCCGTAGCCGTCCATCAAAGAGAGGTGGATTCCATCCGAACCAAGCCATATAAACCGGTGCGGCCTGCCTTGATTTTGCATCCGCAAGTGCCACTGCATTTTTTCTATTGCTGATTGCCATCGATAAAATTTCGATCGGTTTCCTGTCGGGAAATGATTTTTCATAGGCATCATAAACAGCTGAAGCATTGTCACCAACGGATGTCCCAAATCCACGAATAGTTTTCAATTGTTCTTTGGCTTGTTCTTTTGTGATATTCTCCATCGAAGAATCGAAACTGCTTGGTGAACGTTCATAAAACGTGGTGCAGATAATCATTGGAACATTGGCAGAATGCGAAGAGGCTTCCGGGAAATAAGGATGCTGAGGTAAATAAACTCCGTCGACCACAGGACGAAAGCCACCAATACCGGGTCCTGCACTCGCAGGAATACCAGCATCTTCCCTTAATTTTTTATTCGCATTGTTAGCAAGTGTTAAGTAATCTTTCCATGGCAGATCCTGTAGTTTGTGAATCTCTAAAGCGCTTAAATTGGCTTCCTTCAAAATATAAGCGCCTAGTTTTTCAGAATCAATTTTCTCAGCTGGCCTTTAGCAACGAACCACTTAGCGCGACAGCTTTATGAAACAATCCCTTTGCTGAAGGCATCGCCATCAGTGTGCAGACTTTAGCCCCACCTCCCGATTGTCCCATAATGGTTACGTTGTTTGGATCTCCACCAAAGTTGGCTACGTTATCACGCACCCACTCCAAAGCGGAAACGATATCGAGCATTCCTACGTTTCCTGACGCTGCAAATTTCTCCCCGGCAACGCCAGCGAAATTAGCAAATCCCAATGGTCCAAGCCTGTGATTGATGGAACAGAAAACAACATCACCGTACCTTGCAAAATTTTCACCATGATATTCCGGATGTTCAATCGCATTGCCACTGGTGAATCCGCCGCCATGGATCCAAAACATCACTGGCCTTTTCTTTCCATCGTTAACACCAGGCGTCCATACATTAATACGCAAACAATCTTCGCTCACATCATCATAGTGCCAATCGTCGGTAAAAGCCAGATAACGATTGGCATAAAAGTTTTCTAAATTTTGCGGTGCCGCATTACCCCAATAAACGGCTGGAAAAACATCTTTCCATGGCTCGGGTTTTTGTGGCGGCATAAAACGGTTCTTACCACCCGTATTAGCCCCATACGGGATGCCCAGGAATGAATAAATGTCTTTCATCCTGAATCCTCTCACTTTACCGTACAACGTGTTGGCTATTGCAACATTATCTCCGATGAAAAGAACCTGACCTTCCTCCTTGGCAGCCACATTGTTCTGTGCAGATGCTTCGGGTGATATTAGCGATAATGGAGCAGCGAAACCTAAACTGGTGCCGGCACCCAATGCTTTGAAAAATTTACGTCTGTTGGTTTTCATTTGGAAACATTTAAATTGGTCTGACTACTTATATTAATTTCCTGATAATGGTGATACTTCAATTGACTTGAAACGCACGTTGCCATGCTTGGCAAACAACCACAATACAGTACCTTTCTGTTCCGGCAATCGGTTCACAATGCATCTTCTGTTATCAACATTAACGTCAATGATATCATGCTTCATAATCACATCTACTTTAATTATATTATTCAAACCACTAACCGCTGTAATTGAAGTATTAGCAAGCGTTACTGCCTGATTTGTGGGCGAGAAGCTTAGCTTGTATCCACCCGCTGCTTTAGCATCTGATCTCAGATACAAACCATACTCTTCACTGTTGCCCATCGGTTCAATCTCCATGGTAATGCGACAGTTTATTGGGATGTTATCGACATGCGCGGCACCAACGCCATTGGGCGCTCTGACTAAATAACTTTCATTTTCTTTTGATGTCATTGAATCATATTTCACATTCAACTTCAATGGTGCGCCTGTTGCAGGAATCATTTCAGGCGGAAACTTGGTTCCGAGTGTCCCGTCATCATGTTGAATTACTTCGCGAAAGACTGCATTGCCACCAAATATTTCACGCATGTTGTCCTTGTTATCTTTCCTGGAAGGAATCCATGCGGCAGCAATTCGTCGACCACCAACGAACTCAGCTGTTTTTGCCACATTAGAAAAATCTTCATTCAGTGTCTGATGACGTGGTTCTTCCCATGGGCCATACTCGTGTCTTGACATTACATAAAATGTGTTTCCGTGATGGCCATAAATCAGGTAATACCACCCGTTCCAATAAAAATAATCCGGGCACTCCGGCACAGAACCCTGGCCCGTGAGTACCGGATGCTCAACATCCCAGTTTTTCAGATCCTTTGACGTGAGATGCACAAGAGAACCCTCTGTTCCTTGCATTACCGCTTTCTCCTTTTTTGAAGAAACAAGCAAATGAAAAACTCCATCGCTATCTACAATTAATTTCGGATCTCTGAAATCGCGCTTGCTATAACCAGGTGCAGAGGTATAAAATGGGTTTGGCTTTTGCTTCGTAAAATGAACCCCATCACTGCTGATGGCGTAACTCAATTGTTCATTCACTTTGCCCTCGCTATTAATCAAACGGGTAGCGTAGAAGGCATAGAATTTTTTGTTTGCGTAAGCTACAGATCCCGTGCATATCGATTTTTCCCAGTCTTCATCGATGCCCAATATAATAGGATGATGTTTCCAGTTTCTTAAATCTTTTGTTGTACTCAATGTCCACTGATGACCACCCAAACCGTTGAGCGCGGCATGATGCGCTGAATCCAGAAGCCAGTATAAAAAATAGGTTCCCTCATGAAAGAAAGGAATGCAATCACCAACAAATAAATCGCCTGATGGCTTGAAATATTGCATATCGGTTTTCTGCTGAACTGACGGATTGTATTTTACACTAAAACCGGATTGGGAATAGCCAGCATTAGAAATAAAGAGACAGACTAAAAGTATTTTGACATAATTCATCGATCGATTTCCAAAGCAGGTTTGGTTCGGGTTAATATTCATTTACTAGTCGGGCTGAAATTAGGGGAGAGTTCATTACCCAATTCTTCCAGTGTCTTTCCTTTCGTTTCAGGGAAATACTTCCAGACGACAAGAGCCTGCGTAAACATTGCCAATGAAAAGAATAAGAATGCGTGACCACTTCCCAATTCGTAATTGCCGGAAATAGCCGGAAATAAAAAGGCAATTACTGCTGCAAAAAACCAGTGTGTAAAACTTCCGAGCGACTGGCCCTGCCCTCTTATACTGTTTGGAAAAACTTCTGAGATTAATACCCAGATGACAGCACCTGTGGAGAAAGCAAAAAACATAATATAGGCCATCAGAAGTATAAGCAATTCATATCCGGAAAAACCCTGACCATAAAACGCCCGGGCTATCAGTCCGAGACAGACGCCCATTCCTATCGAACCGTATATGAGCAATTTCTTTCGTCCAACCTTGTCTATAATCACCAGTCCAAGTATCGTAAACACGCCATTAGTAATCCCAATCATGACAGGCTGCAACATTGAATCCGCTGCTGACAAACCTGATAATTCAAATATCCTGGGAGCGTAATACAATATGGCGTTGATGCCGGAGAACTGATTAAACATGGCTACTAAAAATGCTATCGATATTGGATAAAAATACCTGCCCGAAAACAAGTATTCCTTTGTCTGCACCATGCTCGCTTTGATATCTGATATTTCACCATCAATATCGATTGCTTCTATTTTCTCAAGTACTTGTTTTGCTTCCTCTATTTTACCTTCCTTTACCAGGAACCGTGGACTCTCTGGTACCATGAACAGAAGAATAAAATAGGCCAATGATGGAATTAACATTACACCCAACATCCACCTCCAGGAATCTTCGCCAGTGCCACTCAAAAAATAATTTGACACATAGGCCATGAGTATCCCGAATATCACATTGAACTGAAAAAGGGCAGTCATGCGACCTCTTAAATTGGCAGGGGAAATCTCAGAGATATACATGGGCGCCACCACGGAAGAAGCCCCAACACCAATGCCGCCAATAAGGCGAAAGAAAACAAAAAGAGACCAACTACTGGTAATGGCACTTCCTATTGCCGATACTGCAAAGAGCAAGGCGATGATAAATAATATAGGCTTTCTCCCAAACCTATCGGCTGGCATACCCGCCAACAATGAGCCGGCTACGGTTCCTATCAACGCTGAAGAAATAGTAAAACCATGAAGGAATGGAGAGAGGTTAAATAATTGCTGAATGGATTTTTCAACTCCTGATATAACAGCAGTATCAAAACCAAACAGAAAACCTCCCAGCGACAGAATTAGAGACCATCCAAAAACTCTTGTATTTTTTTTGTTCATAGTAGCGTCATAAAATTTCTGATTCTAATAAGGGTTTGACGGCATAATCTCCCAGGCTTTTACAGATGGGATTTTTACTGTTCCGCCCTTGGCAAAAAGCTTGATTCCCGTGCCTCCCAACCTTGGATAAACGCTTCTTGCAATAGCTTGCCTGTCATTGGCAAAAACCTCGACAATTGATTTGTCAACAAAAATTCGAAGCACAAGCGCCTCACCTTTCTGTAGTTCAAATGGAGCACTCTCAATATTTTTCCTTCCCAAATCAAGGCTCGACTTCGTGGCATCAAACGTTAGTCTTTTTTCTGAAGCATCGTAGTAGATTACTGTTTGTTCACGGCCATCGCTGGAACATCCAACCATAACACCAACCTGTGTTGCTGCACCGGGCTGGATAGTGATTTCGAGTTCAGCTAACTCCTTTCCAAGATCACTCAAATCAATTTCTGATCCCGATTGAATTGTCAAATTATTTTTCACACGTTCATTTTGCCGAAGATTCTGAAGTTCCCTCACGGGTTGCATCCTCAATTTTCCGTCCTTGCCGAGCCACAGCGAGCGGGGCAAGCCAAACGTGCCTGTCCATCCGGTAAACGTTTTAATGCTATCCGGGCGGTCGTCAAAAACCCACGACCACATGATTTGTCTTCCATTCTTATCAATCAAGGCTTCAGGTGCAAAGTAGGCGTTATCCTGCCACGTCATTCTTCCGTGAACATCCGGAAAGAATTTATCATCCTTATAGTCGCCGATATAATATTGACATCCCTTGTTGTGACTGATAAAAAGCATCAAGTGTTTTCCACTTGGTTTTCCACCATCCGGGCCCGAAGGCAATGGGAGAAAACTTGGGCACATGTTATCTTCACTCTTATCGGTCCATTTTCTATCAGACTGATAAAACTCGTGAACGTATTCCCACTTTTTTAAATCATCGGAAACAAAAAGCCAGAGATGGTCTCCCTGGAATTCGACTGGAGAATCTGATTTACGTCCATACTTATTCAACACCAACAAATTTCCCGTCAGCATATAATACCTCCCATTTTTCATCCAAATATTTGAAGGGTCTGCCGAGCCATAAATCAGTTCCTGGCCAGCTTTATTTTTGGTAACAGTTATTCCCCACTCGGATGAAGCGATCACTGGGTTGCTTGCACTCTTAGTCCATTTATCAAAATGTTCATCGACACTTTCTGCAATACCGATGCCCATCGGTCTTTTTTTATTCGATGCATTAACGGCACGGGTAGCTGAATTCATGAACTCCCAATATGTAATCGTGGCTTTTCCGTTCTGATCTACAAAAGCTCCACCACTGAAAACGCCATCATCTCCATCTCCTGGCACAATAGCATCAGGATGATGACGCCAGTGTAATAAATCCTTGCTCGAAATATGGCCCCACGAAAATCCACTTCCCTGACGATTGTAGAGATACATGAGATGGTATCGTCCATTATAATAAA
Organism: uncultured Bacteroidota bacterium; assembly: GCA_963739105.1. GTDB lineage: Bacteria > Bacteroidota > Bacteroidia > Cytophagales > Cyclobacteriaceae > Chryseolinea. Next base: position 56,210 of record CAVTZI010000013.1, read on the forward strand.
AAGCGCCATTGGGGTCACCCGGTCTGCCTACATCTTCAGGCACACAAAAATGATAGGCCGGTCTGTATGGATCAGCTAGCAATCTCTCCCGGAAGGATCTTGTAGATTGAACAATAGATTTCGGAACTGCCTGATTGGTTATCCAAAGTGCGCTCGGCTTATCTGAATTTATTGTATCAACTTGCGCACAGATCGTTACTGGAAGAAATGTGAAGATGACGAGCAAGCGATAAATATTCTTCATAGCCTATTTATTTTTCTCTTTTCAAGAAACACGTACCGATTTGCTAACGTGTGACGAAATTTCTCACATGAGAACTAATAGATGCTTTTCATTTGCCACGCCTCCAGTAGTTTCAATTCGCTATTCTGACCTTGAGCCCTCAAGGAAACACCAACGCTATCATTCCGGCTTGGATATACTCTCACCGCAAGCGCTTGCTTTCCATTCACAAATACTTCCACAACACTCTTATCGATGAAAACCCGGAGCCTGAGCGGTTCATTGTTGTCAATAAAAATCGGTGCCGTTTCGGGAGCCCTAGGGTTTACATCAGGGTGAAGTGAAGCGTATGATGTCTCAATGCTAATGAGACTGCCATTGAAGTTCGCAAGGCGGAAACACCTGCAGGCGGCGGATCAATCAGCCCTTGACGAACGGCATTAAACCCACGGCCACGAAAAAATGCAATGCGTGTGAATTCTTCTTTGCCCGGAGAACGTAAAACATTTAATTCAATCATTGGAGCCATCGCAGGGTCAACTTCGAGATTTAATTCCATGGCATTGCCCTTGATGCTTTTGAGCACTACTTCCTTATTTGCAGGAAGCTTTATGTTTTTCACTTCCTGACGATTGTATCGCAGGGATTCAACGTCGCCTGCAGGTTCTATTCTCAGCTCTTCTTTTCCTGCGAGTGTTAACTTCTGGGAAGTGTCATAATCTGATCCCATTCGCCGGTTGGCTTCCCAGGGTTCATATTAAAAATGATAATGACACCACCTTTGCCATCCGGAGTAGCTGACGGAGCGTGAACGCCGGAGGGTCCCCAGGCACCAAAATTAAACTTACCATGATTAGTGACGATCAATCTTATCATTTTAGGTATCATAGTCACCCAACAAATATTGACCGCCGCTCATATGGCTGAAAAATGGAAGTATGTATCGATTAGCAATTGGCCAAAAATATGGACACGCGCCATCATCGCCTACTAATGTAAACCGGTCATCCTGGGTGAATTCATGAAGATATTCCCAATTGATAAGGTCCTTCGAGCGGAAGAGAAAATTAGCGCGCACTTGTTTTTCGGCTGGGCCGGTGGGTGTTCGGCCACCAGAGAGCGAATAATAAGTATCATCTTTCTTCCAGATACATGGATCAAACACTCTGTATGGAAGTGGAAAACCGGTTTTGCTTTGTGAGGATATCACAGCGTTGCCTGTTAACTTATCCCAATTAAGTAGAAGCGGATCATCGGATACGGCAACCATGTTTCCAACAGTCGTACCGTGGTACATCGCGATTACACGATTATCTTCAACTAATGTCGCTCCCGAAAAAACGGCACGCTCCGGACTTGGATAAATAGCATAAGGAAGGTCTTTCCAATGAATTAGATCCTTACTGATGGCATGGCCCCAATGTTGACGCTTGTCTTCCGGGGGATAGCCTTGATAAAACATATGCCAATTGCCTTGCCAAAAGCATAATCCGTTTGGATCGTTCAGCGAACTTTCGGGACTAATAAAATGATAAATAGGACGATAAGGATCTGATGACAATCTTTTCCTTGACGCAGCAAAACGAAGCATAAGCGGATTAGTCTTCAGTTGTTCTTCCTGCTCGGCCAATGTTTTTGCAAATGTAAATTTCGGCACAGGAGAAATATAAGGCGGCTTGTCTGCCTGGCCTGAAGAGTGATGATTGACTAAAATAAGAATCAAAAATACGAAAAGGCTTACACTACGAATGTTTCATATGGATGGAATGAAGGAGAGACGCTTAACGATAAATAAATCAAATCGATTAAGTTGAATCATATGTTAAAATCTGGACGTCAACTTACGGAAATCATTCATAAATATTTTTCATCTGCCACGCTTCCAATGACTTCAATTCGCTGTCTTTACCCTGTGATCGTAAAGACACTCCCAAGCTATCCTTGCGACTTGGATAAACTCTAACGGCAACAACCTGCTTGCCATTTACAAAAACTTCAACGACGCTTTTATCGATGAACACGCGAAGTTTCAGTGTTTCATCATTACCGATAAAAACTGGAGCAGTTTCAGGTGCACGTGGACGAACATCAGGGTGAAGCGATGCGTAAGCTGACTCAATGGAAATGAGGCTCATTCGCATTTTTGCTGCTGAGCAGCTGGATTGGGAGCAGGAAATTTTTCACCTGGTGGAATCACTCTTTCTACCTCACCAAATCTGTAATCACGCCCAGCGCCAAACCCGCGACCTTTATAAAATACAATTTTGGTGTATTCTTCCCTGCCTGGAGAACGAAGCACATTCAACTCCAGGGCTGGTGCATCCTTTACATCTACTTCAAGATTTATCTCCATCGCATTGCCTTTGATTGTTTTAAGCACCACTTCCTTATTTGCGGGAAGTTTCATTGCTTTTACTTCCTGCCTATCGTAACGCAGCGATTCAATATCCCCTGCAGGCTCCTGTCGGATTTCATCTCGTCCAACCAATGTTAATTTTCTGGGAAGCGTCATGATTTGGTTCCATTCGCCTGTGGGCTTGCCCGGGTTCATATTAAAAATAATAATGACTCCACCCTTGCCATCGGGCGTTGCAGAAGGTGCATGCACGCCTGATGGCGACGCAGGGCCAAAGTTGAATTTTCCATGATTGGCCACCACAAACTTATCGCGCTTCGTATCATAATCCCCTAGCAGATATTGTCCGCCACTCATGTGACTGAAGAAAGGTAAAATATAACGATCGCCGATCGGCCAGAAATAGGGACAAGCATAATCATCACCAATAAGGGTGAAGCGGTCCTCTTCAACAAACTCATGCAGGTATTGCCAATTGGCTAAATCTGTTGATCTGAATAAGTAAGTGGTTGGAAATTTTTTTCCTTCCGTTCCTTGTGGTACACGACCAGCGGAAAGCGCATAATACACACTATCTTTCTTCCAGATGCTAGGATCGAATATCGTGTAAGGTGTCGGAAAACCTGATGGGCTTAATAATGGAATAGCCGCTCTGTCCTTCGTCGTTTTCTCCCAGTTAAGAAGAAGCGGGTCGCTCGAAGTTGCTACCATATTACCCACTTGAGTTCCGTGATACATGGCAATCACACGATTATCTTCAACCAATGTTGTACCGGAATAAACGGCGCGCTCCGGACTTGGATAAATAGCATAAGGAAGATCTTTCCAATGAATTAAATCTTTACTAATGGCATGACCCCAATGTTGCCTTCTGTCTTCAGGAGGATAGCCCTGATAGAACATGTGCCAGTTGCCTTGCCAATAACATAAACCATTAGGATCATTGAGGGTACTCTCCGGGCTGACAAAATGATAGATAGGGCGATAAGGATCTTTTGATTGTCTCTTGCGTGATTCAGCAAAACGCAACACCAACGGATCCGTTTTTATTTGCTTCTCTTGCTCTTCGAGTGTTGTTGCATAATTATATTTTGGAACTGGTGAGATGTATGGAGGTTGATCTGCCTGTCGCTGCGGATTGAAAATATCCAAAGTTTCCCATCATAGCCGAGCACGGAAACAATCATCATCTTCTTTGAAATCATGCTGATTACGTTTAGTAATTATTGCTTATACTTTTCCTGGGATTAAGGATTGTATATGTTCTTCATCTGCCATGCTTCGAGCGAAGTCAGCTCGGCTTCATTACCGTGAGATAAAATAGATACTCCGGTGCTATCATCTCTCCCCGGATACACGCGCATCGCCACGCACTGCTTTCCATTTACAAATACTTCCAATACACTTTTATCAATAAAAATCCGGAGCTTAATTGGTTCATCCGGATTCAACATGAAAGGAGCGGTTTCAGGCGCGCGCAATTGCACATCCGGAAGTGTAGATGAAAAAGAAGATTCAATAGATATCAAACTTAACCTTGTATATGGCGTACGGGGTAAAGGTTGCTCACCGGTAACCAAGTTTACCAGATCGGCTGGCATGTAAGCGGTTCCTTCACCCGCTTTGTATTCCAACCCTTTCGAATATCCTTTCTCTTTATAAATGATGATACGTGTATATTCTTCTTTTTTCGGTGAGCGTAACACATTCAATTCAATCACTTGTGCATTTTTTGGATTGATCTCCGCAGCAATTTCCATCGCATTGCCTTTGATATTTTTCAGTACAACTTCTTTGTTTGCTGGTAGCTTTGTTGCGCCTACTGACTGCTTGTTATAACGCAATGATTCAATATCGCCGGTTGGTTCCTGGTGTACTTCGTCTTTGCCCACCAATGTTAGTTTCCGTGGCAAGGTCATGACATGATTCCACTCACCGGTTGGTTTGCCTTGGTTCACATTAAGAATTAATATCACCCCACCCTTACCATCGGGCGCTGCCGATGGCGCATGAACACCTGCAGGACCAACGGCTCCCCAATTGAATTTGCCATGACTACTCACCAGGAATTTATCCTTCTCCTTATCATAATCACCAAGCAGATATTGACCACCACTCATGTGGCTGAAGAAAGGCATAATGTAGCGATCACCAATCGGCCAGAAATACGGACAAGCATAATCATCTCCTTTCAAGGTGAAGCGATCGCCTTCAACAAACTCATGAACGTATTCCCACGTTGCAAGATCTTTGGATCTGAAAAGCGAAGCCGTTCCGAATTGTCCTCCATCACTTCTTGCTCTTCTGCCTGCAGAGAGCGAATAATAGATTCCATCCTTCTTCCAGATGGAAGGATCGAATACGCTGTAGGACGCTTTGAACCCGGTTTTAATTTTAGAAGGAATCACGGCGTTGCCAGTAACTTTTTCCCAGTTCAAAAGAAGTGGATCATTTGATACTGCGACCATATTTCCAACAGCCGTACCCTGATAAATTGCGATCACTCGGTTGTCTTCGACAAGGGCCCCACCAGAAAATACGGCTCGCTCCGGACTTGGATAGATGGCATAAGGAAGGTCTCGCCAATGAATTAAATCTTTGCTGATCGCATGGCCCCAATGCTGGCGTCTGTCTTCGGGTGGATATCCCTGATAAAACAAATGCCAGTTGCCTTGCCAATAAGCCAAACCATTCGGATCATTGAGGGTACTCTCAGGGCTTACAAAATGATAGAGCGGACGATAGGGATCGTTGGATTGTTTCTTTCGCGATTCAGCAAAGCGCAACACCAATGGATCCGTTTTAAGTTGTTGTTCCTGTTGCTCCAAGGTTGTTCCAAAAGTGGATTTCGGAACAGGCGAAATGTACGGAGGTTTGTCCGCCTGGGCGGAAGCTTGATGAATACTACCTATAACAAATAAAACTAAAGTGAGCGTTGATGCTATTATTTTCATGTTTGTTGTCAAATTATTAATAAACAAATCCGAACATTCAAACTACTAACGTGAGCACTACGCTCAGCCTTACTTATCAAACCATACTGATTTAAGTTCATGGACTTCCATTTTCTTTAAGATCGACTTGCGATCGCCCCCGCGACCTTTAATAGACGCTTCAACTGTCTTTGTTTTTTCTTCGTTGAAAGGAGCTGCGTAATATACTTCGCCATCATTCACAAAAAATTCAATAATGTTTTTATCAACAATCACTTCAATCTTCATCACTTCCTCATTCGGTTTGACGTAGTTAGTTGTTGTTAATGCTGTTGAAGGAGGAGGAAATGGACCGCTCGGCGCCGCGGCAGTTGGTTTCCCATTGTTGATAGTCGTGATGAGTTCGCCCAACAAATCATGATAGGCGATTTCAAAGCCAAGTACATTCAATGCAAATTGTGCATCGCCTTTTTCAAAGTGAGCGATCACATGAACGGGATCACCACCCACGGTTACACTTACTCCCTCATTAGCCTTTAGAATTTTATTCTCGATGACCTGACTATTCTTATGCAACGATGTGATCTCCTTTATCGGAACCGGGCATAGGCGAAGTCCGTCAAAAGTTTGTTTCAATTTTAACTCAGTCGGAAACAGTTGTGGCTGATTGAACGGCATACCCGGATGCGTAATGTTGCGGCCCCAGCCAATTTGTATTCTTCTGTTATCGGGTGCGTTGTTATAGGTTTGGGATGCATAAAAATAAGCACCTCCATGTTCATACTTTTTCAGATGCTGATCGATCTTAAACTTCTTTCCATCAAAATCTCCCACGACATATCTACCCGTCGCGTCATACATCACCCATTTGGAAACGCCGGTTTGTCCTTCGACAGGCAATTCAAAAAGTTCGGGGCATTCAAAAAACCCTTCGACACCAGATTGAAGTGTCCATTTTTTTAAATCAGGCGAAGTGTAGATAAGATGTTGATTGATGACTGCTTCCTCGGAAAGGCTCAAATTTTTTTTTCGCTCCATTATCCCATACTACCATCACCCAATGGTTGCCAGGCTCATACCAAAATACTTTTGGATCGCGGCCACTGTGTGTCAATATTGGGTTGCCTTCATACTCTGAAAAAGTGCGGCCATTGTCGTAGCTTAACTTTATACACTCCCCTCTTCCGGTACTGGTATAAACTGCAATGATGGGGTCAATGCCATTTTTCCGAAACCCCGATGTATTTTTTAAGTCCACGACAGCAGAACCAGAAAATGCTGCGTCTTGTCTGTTACCCTCCATGATTAGGCATCGGAAAAATTGCCTCATTCAATTCCTGCCAATGAAGTAAATCTTTGCTTACCGCGTGCCCCCAATGCATGTTGCCCCACGGCCAGCCATAAGGATTGTGCTGGAAATACAAATGATATTCGCCATTGTGATAAACCAAACCGTTGGGATCGTTTATCCAGCCTCTCCGTGCTGTGAAGTGCACTTGCGGACGGTTACTCTCCTTATACAGACTATCCATACCTGGAAACTTAGCATCGGCATGGATCAAGTCAAGTGCCTTAACGGGAAGAGCTTCATTGCTTACTGGAGTTACAGTTGGTTGCGTTCCTCCAAAGTTTGGCGGTGTATAATTTTCAATTTCGACGACAATTGATTTACCTTGAAAGGCTGTTACATCAAAGAAAGTCCAGAAGTCTGGGTTGGCTTCGGCAAGTTTTATCGTGAATTGATCCAAGATTTTATCACCACTCTTTATTCGTGCCCTTATCAGTCGGGCTGAATTATTAACAGGCAAATTCAAATAGGTTTGACCTTTTTTGATTTTAAATTCTTTAGAAATTGGTTGACCTATTATCGCATAGGTAAAGCTGAAGAATACTAGGACAGTGAATAGGAATTTCATAGTGTTATGTTTTGCGTTGCAATACTTCTTAAGACAGGTTAACATTCCTTTTTGATTCATACAATTGAGTGATTCTTTCGCCCTGGTATTTCACTATGGCTTTCGTTTTAATAAATCGGTCTCGGATAAACCTCAGACGTGCCTGGGTCGTATGCAACTGAGTTTTCTGTTTTTCAAGCTTTTCGATAGTCTCCTTTAGCAAGACAATTAATTCTTTTCTCTGATAATTTTCTAAATCCAATTTTTTCATTCTTATTAAAATTTCAATTACAAAATCATAACAATAGATTTGAGTCTGCCAGATGCAGACTCAAATTCTAAATTTTAATTATTTAAAAAGCACATCCGTATTACTGACGAAGGCAATTTTCTTCCCGTCAGGTGACCATGCCGGCGTGTTGATGGTACCTTGCCCGCCGTACAGATAAGCAATCACTTTTGATTTGCCACCGGTAATCGGCATCAGCTGGAGATATACATGTTTGTAAGGAGGATGGTCGCCAGCCTTAACTTCTTCTTTCAGGAAGGACAGGTATTGAATCCATTTTCCATCGGGTGAGATATGCGGAAACCAATCGTGAAACTCACCAGTGGTAACAGGTTCCTGCGCTGAGCCATCAGGCTTCATGCGCCAGATTTGCATCGTGCCTGTCCTATTAGAATTAAAATAAATGTATTTACCGTCAGGTGTATATTCAGGACCATCGTCCAAACCTTCTGCATCAGTAAGTCTTACTTCAGGGCCACCTTTGGAAGGTATTTTATAAACATCATACTTTCCATCCCGTGATCCACAAAATACAAGGTGTTTTCCGTCAGGAGACCAGCCGTGCAAATAGGATGGGCCTTTAGGCGTAATTTGTTTTGGAGTACCACCTTTTAATGGTACAGTATAAATTATCGAGCCACCTAATTCTTTAACACTACTGCTTAAACCCAACAACTTATTGTCAAAGGAAATTACGTGATCATTGTTGTTGTTTTTTACATCACCCGTGTTCAAAACTTTTGCCTTGCGTGTCGCCAGATCAAATGTGTAGATCAAACCCTCGCTATTATATATTAATGTTTTTCCATCGGCTGTCCAGTTAGGAGCTTGTATAGAATTGAGGGCGGTGTAAACAATTTCACGTTTGCCTGTTTCAACATCAAGTATTTCAAGCTGGCTCGGTAACTTCATTTGATTGGGAGGGTCCGAAGGATTTGCTGGGACGGTAAGGCGAACATCTTTGAAAATCGCTTTCTCGACAACGTCTTTGTTATGAGAGCCAACAAATACACCAACATAAACTTCTTCACCTAAATTCAGATCAGTTACTTGTTCCGTTACAAAGGGTTCTCCGAATTTTGCCACGCGCATCGTATACGTGTTGCCTTTCCTTTCCAACTGAATGACATCGGCATACGTAAGTTTTGAGCGCACCTCTTCTGTTTTTTCGCCAGTCGCTCTTCTGAATTGCAATGACGTAAGGCCATCGCCATGCACTACCGTATTGACGTGAGCAGACTTTCCATCAAGTGAAGCGCGCGCCATCCATCCAAACTTTCTGTGAAGTTCAACACCCTTGCCTACAAATTCACCACGAGCGTAAACGATAAAATCTCCATTCATTTTTTTCCATAGAAAATGAAACTCATCGTGATCGAGCCAAATATTGTAACCGGCACCGCGACTTCATATTGTTGGGTTTTGGAATCGTAGGTTGCCGAACCAGGCTTTACATCCGTTCCAACATCCCCGTGGCCATCAAAAACTCCAACAGGTTGCGAGTAAGCCATTGGGCTTACGCATAACATCAAAACCAAAAGAAATCCGAGCCATTTGAATTTGTATCTTTTCATTTTGTATTCATTTATTTATTCCTACTGAGTCCCAATTGTATATTTTGCCTGGTCGAAGAAAATAAAGCGTCAATCAGTAAGCCTTCCTATTGAACATGCAATTAAGATATTTCAAAAAAATACAACTTATTCGATATGCGTAGTCAAGATTGGACTTACGTATCGCTACGTAAGTCCAATTACCACTTATACTTTGTTAAACCTTAATATCCTGGGTTTTGCTTATACAACCCTTTGGTATAGTTAATTTCCCGTTGAGGAATAGGGTAGTATTCATCCCTGCCTTTTGTAAATACCGCAGCACTGAGATGCGTTCTTCTTGTTTTTTCTACTGCGAGATAGGCGTTCAGTGTTTCCGCGGCAATGCCCCAACGGACCAGGTCGAACCATCGGCTACCTTCCATGGCAAACTCCATTCTGCGTTCATACTGAAGTGCTTTTCTTGCATTTTCCTGTGTCCAGGAAATATTTCCGCCATCAACGTATTCGCGATATCTGATAATTGGAAGGAAAGGTGCCATCCAGTCTTTTTTGTTCTTTCGGTACTGTTTGCTAGCCCGCGCCCTTACCTGATTGATCAACGGCAATGCTTCTGCATGTCTGCCCAGTTCGATGAGCGCTTCAGCACGCCAGAGCAAAACATCTGCATACCGAATGAAGTCCATGTTCTTGGAAGATCCATAGAAGGGTCCAACCTTTTTGAAACAAGGGCAATCAGCAGCCTGCTGCTCTTTCATGTTCCCAAACCCACCATAAAGGGCCGAAATCCGTTCCCAGCTATGTGCATAAGGAATCTTGGGTTGATACTTAAAGGGATGATTCACTATGCCAATCGTATGGTCGATACGCGGATCAACGGCCGCGCCTGTTAGTAACAAGGTCAGCATCCGTCAAGGACACATCATTAAAAGTGTCAAACATAGGAAGTCCAGTCGCTGGATCGGTCTTAAATGCATTTACCATGTTTTGGCTGGGAAGATGAAACCAGCAACAACCGTATTGCGGCGCAAGACTGTAGTTCAGACTGGTTGACATGCTAAGTCTCCCGATGGCTGTTCCATCATTGATAGAATATTGAACAGCAAAAATGGACTCCGGGCCATTGTCAAATCCATATAGGAAATTTTCACCAAAATCAGGTTGCAGACTGTATTTACCTGAGGTTATGACTGCGTCGGTAAGCGTCCAGAACTTCATTAAGTCGAGCTGCGTCAATTCCAGTAACGTTATGAGACTCATCCTGAGTGTAAGCCTGATAAAGTCGAACTTTTGCCAAATAGGCTTGAGCACTTACCTTATTTGCCCTGCCAACTTGCGGTTGATTCACAGGGAGATTGTCAATTGCAAATTGAAAGTCATCCGCAATCTTATTCCACAATTCATCGCTTGTTAAGTCAGTGTTTGAAACCTCGAGGATTTCCTCCCGGGTCATCTTATCATCAATGTAGGGAACGAGATTCCAGAGCGTCTTTGCAATAAAATGAGAATGTCCCCTTAGGAATCGCATCTCGGCCTCTCGTATCGTTTTATTTGGAAACTGAGCTTCGTTGGCAAGCGGCTAATGCTTGCAAAGCAATATTTGCTCTCGAAATAGATTCGTATAGGTTGGTCCAGGTAAAAGGGAGATAAGACGACACATCGGCTTGCGTAAGGTTGTATTGTTCGAACGTGTTGATGTTGAATTGATCCTGAACACTACCTCCCCCTTTATACGCATCATCCGAACGAACACTTCCATATACCCACATGCTGGTGATGGACTGGTCCCAAAAATCATTTCCGATTGCAGCATAAGCCGCTGTTGACAATTCCTCCGGACTGCGCAGCGCAGCTTCCTGTGTCAAGGTTCCTTTTGGAGTAAAGTCAAGGAAATCATCGCAGGAACAAACCCAATACAAGGTTCATTGCCAGAAATATAGTTATAGTTTTAGCTTTCATAATAGTTTAAGTTGTTAATTGAACGTCACATTAAAACCAAATGTGTAGGTAGTAGGAACAGGTAGTTGACCGAAATTCAAAAGCTCAGGATCCGGATTTTCGAATTCGTCGGACTTGGTCCAGAACAAGTTCTCGCCCATAAGAAACAGGCGCAGGGTTTGAATACTGATCTTTCCTCAAGCCCTCGCAGGAAAGGTTATAGCCAAGCTGAATGTTGCGCATTTTGAAATAGGAAGTATTTACGATGAAGAAATCCGAAGATCTTCCTTCATTATTTGCATCCACCAGGGATAACATAGGTCTCTCCGAATTTGTATTTTGAGGAGTCCATGCGTCCAAGACACCCACAGCATTATTTTGATTAACAGCCAAGCGATTTTGAAGCGTATTTCCTGGGTCAATACCGACTCTTCCTGAAATACCCGAACCAAAAATTGACAGATCAAAGTTCTTATACCCAAGGTCAATTCTTATTCCATATTCAAGTTTTGGCAAGACCGTTCCAAGCCAATCCTGATCCAGCGCATTAATGACTCCATCGCTGTTGAGGTCTTTATACCTGATTCGTCCAATTCCTTTCCCAACTTGGGTTGCATGCGCATCCACTTCTCCTTGATTCTGAAAGAGACCATCGGATTTATATCCAAACAAAGACAATTGTGAGTGTCCCAAAATTGTTTTCTCCACGTTGCCTGGATAAGCCGAACGCACTTCTTCCGGTAACTCGGTAATTTTGTCTTTGAATTGTCCAGCATTAGCATTAATGCTGTATGTGAAATCCCCTATCTCATCACGATATCCCAGTACGATCTCAAACCCTTTATTCTCCTTAGTCGCACCATTCACCCATCGGAGTTGTCCTTCACCGACAGCCGAAGCAACGGGAGGCTGAATTAATATATCAGATATGGTTCTGGTGAAATAGTCAAATGAGCCATACAGCCTGTCATCTAAAAATGCGAAATCAACTCCGACGTTTACTTCTTCCGTTGACTCCCACTTCAACGATGCATTGTGCGCCTGCATGGATACAAATCCAGATGGAAGAATACCGCCGTCAGTACCCAGAAGGTCATAAGCAGTTCCGACATTTGTATAAGGACCGGAAATCGTACCATAGTTAGGTACATACAGAGCAAGACTAGCCACATCACCAATGTCCTGATTACCCACTTTTCCGTAACCGGCTCTCAGCTTCAGGTCTGTCAAGAACTTCATGTCCTGCATAAATTCTTCATTGGCGATTCTCCATCCAACTGTTACTGCTGGGAAGACACCATACCTGTTGTCTTCTCCAAAACGAGAAGAGCCATCTCTTCTCACGGTTACTGACGCCAGATATCTGTCGTCAAAGGAATAGTTTATTTTTCCGAACTGAGATAGCAATTGACTTCCGGTAGCATTTCCGCCTGCCAGGTTACGACCCGTTCCTGCATCCAGGTAGAAGAAATCTTCCGTCTGACTTGAAAAACCTTCCTTGAAGGCACTAAATTGATCCAGGGTATTTTTGATAGCTTCAACACCACCAACGAAACCTATAGTACTTTTGCCAAATGTGCGCTGATATCTCAATGTATTGGACCACGTAAGACCTAGACTGTTGGCTGTGGACTTGGTCAAACTGTTTATCGACCTGCCAAGAAATCCTTCTTGAAATGCAAGCTCAATATTCTTGACATTTACGGTAGTTAAAATCTACGCCCAGGCTTGACCTGAAGATAGAGATCTTTTACCAATTGTGCTTCTAGGTATACATTCCCAAATAATACAGACTTTCGACGGTTGTCCCACTGGTTAATGTCTTGCATATGGAGTGGGTTGTTCCTATCAGAATAACCGCCACCTGTAGGGCCGGCGTATTGGCCATCCGTTTGGTAAACGGGAATCGTGGGGGCAAGAGTGACCGCCAGGCTTGGAGTTGCGGCTCCACCCAGATCGAAGGCCGACAGTGTTTCATTTGAAAGTGCTACGTCTGAATTAATACCAATCATTAACTTTTTATCAAAAAAGCTTGTATTGGCATTAATCCTTGCAGCGTAGCGCTCATAGGTCTGTATAGGCCATGATTCCGGTATTCTTCATGTATCCCAGGTTTACCAGCAATGAACTGTTCGGAGTTCCGGCCGAAATAGACACATCATTCGAGGTAATATAGGCTCTGTTCATACGTCGCATCCTGCCAATCGGTATCTCCTGCGGGCACGAGTGGATTTCCACCAACGGGATTCACGGGTGTCACGCTGTTAAGAACTGGATTGTCAAAGTCTCCATTCCAATCGAAGGTATAAAGCGGTGAATTTGGAGTGCGTCTTATCGTTGACTGAACCTCTCCAAAGGGCTTCGCCACGTTGCAACGAATTTAACATTTCAACGCGTTGTGGTTTCTCCGATGCTGTACCAATGCTGGAATTGAATTGTATAGTAAGGTTTTCACCGGACTTCGATCTTCCGTCTTTTGTCGTTACAATAATCACACCGTTAGAAGCCCTTGAACCATAGATAGAAGCTGCCGATGCATCTTTCAAAACCTGAATGGACTCAATGGAGGACGGAATCAAGGTATTAAAGATCAGAGGGTTCTTTGTGGGTGTGCCGTCAATAATGTACAAAGGATCAGTATTTCCAAGTGTGTTTGATCCACGAATCAGTATTCTACTGTTTTCACCATTGGGCGAGCCTCCGTTTCTTTCAATATATAATCCCGGCGACTCGTCCTTGTAATGATTGCATGGGATTGCCCGTCGAGTTGTTCATGATTGGAGCCAAATCCACCACAGCAACAGCTCCCGTAAGATCAGCTTTCTTTTCAGAGGCGTATCCCGTTACAACAATTTCCTGAAGTGAGGTAACATCAGCAGCAAGGGCTACATCAACCGTAGACTGATTACCTATGGTAACCTCCTGGCTAATGTACCCTACAAACGAAAAGACTAAAATGTCAGAGGGAGTTGCCTGAATTGTATACTTGCCGTTCACATCGGTTATCGTACCGGTAGTTGTGCCCTTTAGAAGAACGTTTACACCTATTAATTCGGCACCGTCTTCTCCTTTGACTGTACCTGTGATTTGAGCCTGCGCATATGTTGGAGCAGACATGAACCACATAAGACACATGAGCAGGATAGAACCTACTATGCGCCAAAGTTTACGTAAAATTGTTTTTTCCATATGTTTAATTCTTTTTTTGGACTTAGTTCAGTTGGATTTGAGGATGATCAATCCTATTAAACATCACGCGCTTTTTTGTATCATATTATCTTCTGGTTTTAGGTTACTTATTTATACTTGTACTTTAGTTTCGATTTTTTCTGAGCGTTCAAGTTTTGTTTCAAGTTCTTCCAGTGACTTGCCCTTTGTTTCTGGCATTATGGTCAACACAAATACTAGTTGAAGCGTCATCATCACAGTGAAAATCAAAAAGGAATTGCCCGCCGCCTATTTTCTCGCTCATGTATGGAAATACAAATGCAATGATGGATGCCATCAGCCAATGCGTGAAGCTGCCAAGGGCCTGACCTTTCGAGCGAACTTCATTTGGAAATATTTCTGAAATGAATACCCAAATCACGGCTCCTTGTGAAAAAGCAAAGAATCCGATAAACAGAAAAAGATAAATGGGAACCGCGTACCCACTGAAGTCTTCTGCAAAAAACGAACGTGGCTACTAATCCCAGTGTTGCAATACATCCGAGTGAACCAACAATCATTAATTTTCTCCTGCCAAAGCTGTCAATGATGCTCATCGCTAAAAGGGTAAAGATGAAGTTAACAACACCTATCACCTGCCGTTGAAAGCAGGGACGAATCGGTGCCTAAGCCTGCCATTTCAAAAATGCGCGGTGCATAATAAATGATGGCATTAACGCCCGAAGCCTGGTTAAAGAAAGCAAACAAGACAGCAAGCATAATAGGGAACGAATGCTTTGAAGTGAACAGCGATGAGGATGAAATTCCGTTGGAGTGGGTACCGCTTAGTTTGATGGTAAGGAATTCCTTTTCTGCCGTTAAAGGATTTATTTTTCTAAGAACCTCACGTGCTTCATCAAATAAATGTTTTCTTTACGATCAACCACCGTGGGCTTTCAGGAACAAAAAGAACAAGCACCATAAAAAGCGTTGCCGGAAAAGCCTGAACCCCCAGCATCCATCGCCATGAATTATCCCCAATGTTTTGTAAAAGGTAATTGGACAGGTAGGCAATTAATATCCCTAGAACAACATTAAATTGAAACATGGCGACGAAACGGCCTCTATGAGATGCGGGTGACAATTCGCTGATATACATCGGCGCTGTAACAGAAGAACATCCAACGGCAAGCCCGCCTGCAAACCTGAAAAGTAGAAATACATACCAGTTAAATGCGAGGGCTGTGCCAATTGCAGAAACCAGAAAGAGTACTGCAATCCAGAAAACAGTTTTCTTACGTCCAAACTTATCCGATGGAATACCGCCCAACATAGCACCTACAACAGTACCTATTAAAGCAATTGAAACTGTAAGACCATGCTCGAATACGTCCAGACCCCATAACACCTGGATTCTCTGCTCCGCACCTGATATCACTGCGGTATCCAAACCAAAAAGAAAACCCCCAAGCGAAATGATTGCAGCCCACGTAAAAATCTTTTTCGTATTCATCAGATGAATTTTTGGTCACGATAAAAGTATTGGTAAGTCTTTGGGCAGGAGTCTGCTACCAGTATCAACTTTGTTAAGAATCAGATCAATTCGTTTTCGGAATAGGAGTTTACCGAAAACGATTGCGCCAGATATGGTTTTTTGTTCCTGTTTTGTTTGGAGACCCGGAAAGCTTAAAAGAAGTATTTCAAAATTGTACCAAACTTTTGTTATTGTCTCAAATTATGCTGTTTGAGACGTTTTGAACTCACGTGGCGATAGATTGAATTTGGATTTGAAGGAGGTTGAAAAATAAGTGGGCGACGAAAATCCCACTTCCGTAGATATCTCCGAAATTGTCTTGTCCGTATTCAATAGTAGATGTTTCGCTTTTTTCAACCTGACACTTACTAATATAGTCATTTACACTGTAGCCCAGCAACGCCTTCACTTTGCGGTAAACCTGCACACGCGACATGCCCAGCTCCCTCGATATATCATTCACATGTAGCTCCGAGTTGGCCATATGCTTCTCGATCATGGCCGTAAAATCGTTGATGAACTTCTTGTCAAGACTGCCTGGTGTACTGCCATTCATCTCGATGTTCAGATCATGACTGTAATGCTCCTTTAATTGTTCCCGGCTGCGGATCAACGCTTTGATCCTCTCATGAAGATATTCCAACACAAATGGTTTGGTGATATATTCATCTGCTCCTGACTGGATACCAACAATTCGTTGCTCGATCGAGCCTTTGGCTGTAAGGATGATCGTAGGAATGTGGGACGTGCGCAAATCTTCTTTCACGGTCTTCACTACCTCAAAGCCGTCTTTCCCCGGCAACATCACATCACAAATAATCAAATCCGGCACGATCTCAAAGGCCAGGCGCAAACCCGTAGCCCCATCGTGGGCCTCCTCTATATTATAGACGGTTTGAAGGCGGTTCTTGACATACTGCCGCAGTTCGCTATTGTCGTCGATAAGCAAAACGGTATAATCCTTTTTTGAATTATTCTCATGAGATTCGATGGCCGCTTGGGGTAACGAATACTCATTCAGAAAATCATAATTTGAATTCCGCTGCCAGTTAAACTTTCCCGAAAAAAGTTGCTGCTCATCAAAATGTGCATTTCCAAACGGCAACATGATGCAGAACCGTGTGCCTCGCCCTTTTTCACTGCGCAACATAAGTTCCCCATGATGAAGCTCTATAAATTCTTTTGATAACGACAGGCCAATTCCATTACCTGTCAGATTCTCTCCAGTATAAAACCTATCAAAGGCATGACGGATGTGTTCTTCTGACATGCCGATGCCATTGTCTTCAATGCAGATCATAACATGTTTTTGTGCATCATCAATCGAAATGGTGACGTAAATCTTGCCACGGTCGTTGGTGAATTTAAATGCATTTGACAGAAGGTTGAAAATCACTTTATCAATCATGTCGGGATCAAACCAGGCATATAACTGCTTGTGCTCGGTAACCAGTTGAAAATCCATCTTCCGCTTTTGTGCGAGTTTTTCAAAGGCGGTCATGATATCTGCAATAAAATGAACAACATCCAGTTCCGATGCCTTGACCAGCATTTTCCGGTCTTCGATTTTCCTGAAATCCATCAATTGATTAACGAGTCGAAGTAAGCGCATAGCGTTTTTCCGGATCAGCGATAGATTCTCATGTGCATTTATTCTGCTATCTCCTCCTCTCTCCATCAACTCTTCGATCGGACCCATGATCAGCGTAAGCGGTGTTTTGAACTCATGCGATATGTTGGTGAAAAACTTCAGTTTCTCTTGCGTGGCAAGTTCCGCCTTTTCTGCTATGGCCGCAATCGTGTTGCGTTGCTCGAGGATCTCACTTCTTTTGGCTTCAAGTCTTTTGTTTATCTCATTTTTTTCTCGCCAGTTATAGGCTCCTATCGCTCCGGCAACGATCATGATGATCAGGCTCACCAGTAAAATAAGAATAAGTATCCGCTGGCTGTAGTAGGTCTCTATCTGTTCATTGATCATCTTCTGCTGACGAACGATGTCCTTTTGCTGGCTCAGAAGTTTATCATATTGAAGCTTCATCACCCGCACATTTTTAGAATCGATAACCGTACTGAGAAGCGTATTCTCTTTTTCATATGGAAGGCCTTTCAAAATCTGATTGGCTATCCGGATGGACTCCTCTCCGCCTGTCGGGTAGAGAAAACTTGCCGTAAGAATATTATCAGCTACAAATTGGGTTCCTGCAATTGGGCCAGGTAATGCATCAATGCCTATAAATTTAATCTCGTTGCCTGGTAAGATTTGGAGACACACGGTATACGCACCATAAGCCATAACATCGTTGTGCGCAAACACCAGATCAAACGGAGCAAAGTTTTTGATCGTCCTTCGCACCTGAACCTTCGAAGTATCCACTTCCCATTTGCCATCGATCTCCCCAACCGCTTTAATGTCCGGATATTTAGCCAGCACTTCCCAAAGTCCCCGGTGGCGTTCCACTGCTGGTGACGAACCGCGAAGACCCCAGATTTCTACGATGGAACCTTTTCCATTAAGCAGATCCGCAATGTAATTGCCCGCTAATTTTCCAATCTCATAATTATTAGCACCGATATAAGCGCTGTACATGCTGGAATTGATTTTGCGATCAACCATGATAACGGGAATGCCACTTTGAAATGCCTTTTCAACAACCGGAGTAATCGGATCGGTTTCATTTGGAGATACAATTAACAAGTCAACTTTATTACTCAATAAAGTATTCTATGTCGCCAATCTGTCGTTCGCTGCTGTTTTCGGCATCCCTGTAGAGAAGCTCCATTTCAGGATAAAACACGAGCTCGCCCCGCATCGACACCAACATTTGCCTGCGCCAGGCATCAAGCCCCGTGCATTGCGAAAAGCCAATCTTATATTTTTTTGAATTCTGCTCCCCCTGACAGGAAAAAAGTAGAATCAAAAACAGATAGAAAAAACAGTATCTTATTGGGCTCCTCATGCTGTTCAATCTACGTTAATCACATTCAAAGATACTTGTTTCTCAGGTTCATTGGACCCTTTTTCTAATCTGTTCAAAGTAGAATTATTTTGTTGCAACATTTTAACCATTAGCCTGTCTAATCAAGTGTTGGATACAAAACACGGAAATGATCTAACAGATCAACAGCTGGTTAACATTGTATTGAGTGGTGACACCAATGCCTTTGGGGCGATTATAAAAAAAACTGAAAGGTTAGTTACTCAAATCGTTTTCAAAATGATAAACAATCCCGAAGACCGAAAAGATATTGCGCAAGATATTTACCTCAAGGCATTTAAAAACTTATCCAGTTTCAAGTTTCAGGCAAAGCTTTCAACATGGATCGCCAGAATTGCCTACAACAGTTGCTTAAATTATCTTGAAAAAAGAAAATTAAGCAGCCTTCCTGCCATTAATGAAACTGACGAGGGCTTGGAACCCACCGCTAACAAAGCAATAGGCTGGCCTGATAATGAAATAGACGTACTTATATTTCAACAAGAACTTTCAAAAATCCTGAAAGCAGAAATAGAATCGCTTCCTCCCCTTTACAAAACCCTGATTACTTTATATCACAATGAAGAACTGAGTTATACAGAAATTATCGAAATAACAGGACTACCAGAGGGGACATTAAAAAACTATTTATCGAGGGCAAGAAAAACCCTGAGAGTGAATTTGCTACACAAATATAAAAGAGAAGCATTATGAAAAATAAACACCTTTCAGATACGGATATCCAGGAATACATTTTACGCCAATCGGATCATGAAATGTATGTCATTGAGCATCTTCAAGAATGTCGCCAATGCAAAGCGAAAACAGAAATGTATCGCCAGCTATTTTTCGCAATTAAGACGCAGCCAAAGCCGGAATTTAATTTCGACTTATCCGAAGCAGTTTTATCGAAAATAACACCATCAAAATTCTCATTGACTTTTTTCCTTGTCTATCTTTTTGCCGGGGTAGGCTTCACTTGTATTGGGTTCGTATTTTATCTCTTCAGAGAATATGTCGCTGTTTTGTTTTCTGGTTTTTCCGCAATGCTTCTATCTCTAATGCTGGCTGCAACTTTAGCTATTTTAATATTTCAAAGTATTGATCTTATTAGAAAATATGATCATAAAATGGATGAATTGAATTTTTATTAAACTATTAGCAACATAAAATTAAGTTGCCGGTCTAATGCATTATAGACATTAAATAAAAGTAAATGAAACAAGTAATAATAATAGCGACTGTTCTATTACTACCCTTTGGAGTAAATGCATGGCAAGATAGCACGCTGCAGGAGATTGCTGATATACCCTTAGGAGTCATAGGTATCCCGGCCGTTATTTTGGCGCTATATCTAATATTAACGTTTATACTAACCTTTGCAAAATCTATAATGGATAATCGTTTGAAAGCTCGAATGATAGAAAAAGGAGTTTCTGACAAGGTAGTGGAGCAGTTGCTACAGCCGGATGGTAAAGACGTCAAAGGCCAGGCCATGAAATCGTTTCTTCTTTTATCAGGCATTGGTTTAGGGTTAACCATTATTAACTTTTTCCTCCCGATCGGTATCCATTCCATAGCAATAATGAGTTTCAGTATTGCTCTAAGCTTTTTGGGTTACTATTATTTTCTGAAGCGTTCAGAAAAATAGTTGGGCTAGCAGAAACATGTGTTAATCATTTATCGCAAAAAAAATCATCAAATGATACAGATTACAATTACACCCCGGCCGTTGCTTTTTAGCAGCTTTTTTATGTTAGGACTAAGTATATTCCTAAATGCACAATCTGGTGGAACAAAATTGCCACAGCACCCCTGGTTCAAGGTTAAGAAAATTAGCGAAAAGGTTTGGCGCATAAGCGACAACGACATTGATAACATTTACCTTGTTGAAGGTCGCGATAGCGCGATGCTGATTGACAATGGTGTAGGTGCCGTTAACCTGATAGATTTTGTAAAATCCATTACACAGCTTCCCCTCATCGTTGTTAACACGCATTCACATCCCGATCATACTGGAAGCAACCACCAGTTTTCCCGGGTACGGGCGCATACGGATGAGCTTGAAATGATCAGGTTCTTCGGCACCAAAGAGATGCGCGCATACTTATTCAAAACCATGGGTCAAGGTCAGCCTCCACTCCCTGACTCGATAATATTTCATGTCGTTGACAGCCTTTACACGCCTGTTCTCGTACCTTTTAGCGATGGCTATGTCTTTGACTTGGGCAACCGGAAAGTTGAAGTGATTCACGTCCCCGGTCACACGAAAGGCAGCATCTGCCTGTTCGACCATCAGGACAAGCTATTGTTCACCGGCGATAGCAACAACACACTTGTCTGGCTCCATCCGCAGGATGCCATGCCACTTGAGATCTATTTGCAAAGTCTCCGGAAACTGCAGGCGCGAGAAAAGGAATTCAATATGCTCTATCCCGGTCACGGAGACCCGATCGATAAGGGATTTATCAAAGAACAGATCAGTTGCGTCGAAGAGATCATTTCTGGCCATTGCGTAGGCAAACCCTACGATAGTTTTGTAGGCAAGGGATTACTTTGTGGTTATAAGCGGGCGCAGGTAGCTTATGATCCGGCGAAGATCAAAGCGAAGTAATGAAGGTGTTCTTCCTCAATCTCCACCACACAAATCCTATTTCACGCAAAGGGCGCAAAGGAAAAATATAAAGATCGCAAAGAAGAAATCCCAGCGTTCGCACGCGGAATTGTCGATGCGCTCGGCGATGCGGAAACCTAAACACCTAAACACCTAAGATAGGTGCACCGTTGTTAGTTGCTTATTCCTCCTTCAATACTGCAGATGGATTGAGGGAGGCAGCACGCAATGCGAGATAGCCGACGCAAACCAGCGCCAATATAAGCTCTGCGCAAAATGCAATAACAAAAACAAGCGGGTGAATAGCTACCCGATTTTCATCTGGAATTGTGCTTAACCATTCCTGCATGATGTACCACGAAGTAGGTGTTGCTATGATCAACGCAACGATCATCAGGCGCACATAATCTTTGTTCATCATGAAATAAATTCCGGATAAGGATGCACCAAAAACTTTTCTTACGCCAATTTCCTTTTTTCGTTGCTCTGCGGAATAAGAAACTAATCCAACGAGACCCAAAATAGCAATCGAAATGGAGAGCCCAGTAAAAATCAAGAACGCTGCAGCCAGTCTTTGCTCCTGTTTGTATTGCTTTTCAACGTCTTCGTCATAAAATGAATATGACAGTGGCACTGCATCTGCCAGTTGATTCCATTTTCTTTCGATTTGATTGACAAGTCCAGGAAGGTTTTGAGTTTTATATCTTATTAACGCAATGCGGTCATTTCCAAATATGTTGGAGTGGATATTATAAAACATAAATGGAAAAATATTCTGACGCAATGAATGGAGATGGAAGTCCTTCGCCACGCCTATGACTTCCTGGGCGCCAACATCATCACCTATATAAGCTATTCTTTTGCCAACGGCCTCCTTCGGAGTCCACCCAATTAGATTACAAGTAGTCTCAGTGATAATTATAGCATTTTTGTCGGATGGTCTGCTTTCATCAAAATCCCTTCCTTCCACCAGCGCTATTTTGGTTGTTCCAAAAAAATGTTCGTCAATTTTGTAATGAGAAATTGATAGTTTCCGGTCTGACCCTTCGGGTATATAAATATCTTCAAATCTGTTTCGTATGTCCATCGACAAGGATGTATTGATGACACCGGGCAGACGAGATATTTCTTCACGAAATGATTCAATTTGATTTCCTAATTTATCAGCATGGTTGATAACCAGGAGGTTCTCCGTATCAAATCCGACGCTTTTTGATTGAAAAAACTTTAACTGCTGAAACACCACCAGCGTTGCCACCATCAGCACAATTGAAATTGTAAACTGGAATACGACAAGAGAGTTTCTGGACTTCGAAGTCTTCAGTCCTGAAAGCAATTTGCCCTTTAAAACCTCGGAAGGTTTGAAAGACGTGAGATAAAATGCAGGATATAGGCCGGCAAGAAAACCGACCACTATCGGCGTGAGAATCAGAAGTGCTACAAAGGTAGTCGTGTCAATGCTTGACATTGATATTTCTAATCCTATAATCGGTTGCAAAATCAATCTCAATATCTCCATAATGCCCAAGCCCAGCAACATCGCAGCAAAAGCCATCAATATATGCTCCACCTGGAATTGAAGTATCAAGGACTTTCTCAAAACACCAAGGCTCTTCTTAACACCTACTTCCTTGGCTCTTTTAGTCGCGCGAGCAGTTGACAGATTTATAAAATTGATGATGGCGATCAGTAAAATGAAAAACCCTATTGCGCTAAAAATATAAACGTACATGATATCACCATTCGGGCCCAGCCGATTTCCGATCTTGGCAGAATGTAAATGAATATCCTTTACGGGATGTAAATACAAATTCCATCCGCCACGCTCTTTTTTAAATGCATCGTAGTCCATGTGCAACCTTTGAAATGTGGCCAGCGCGTGTATATCGGGAAAATTTAGCAGCTTAGCTTCAAGAGCAGCTACATTTGTGTTTGGTTTTACCTTTACATAGGTCACCACTTGTGTCCAGATCCAACTCCAATCAAACTCTTTGATCGACGGATTGGTATACATGGAAATCAAATAGTCAAAATGGAAGTGGGAATTTGTCGGTTGCTTTTTGGTAACGCCGGTCACTTCTACAGTGATCCGTTCATCTCCAATCTGAATCAACTTTCCCAATGCAGGTTCATCGCCAAAAAGTCTTTCGGCGGCCTTATCAGAAAGAACAACTTTGCCAGTTCCATAAAGGGCGGTTGCTGCATCGCCTTCTTTTAGTTGAAAATCAAAAAATGAAAAAAAATTAGAGTCGGCCGCCAGCACCCTTTCTTCGTTGATGGCAATAACATCACCGTCCGATTTTGTATACCTTACGATCTGTGCACCCGGTGTATTAATTCTCAGCACCTCCTCAATCTCCGGAAAATCACGAAGACTAAACGCAACGGCTGGCCCAGTGGAATTAAAGATACCGCCTTCCGGATCCCAGATATTCGTTTGCGTCACACAGTACATCCTATCGATGTTTGGATGGAAATTGTCATAACTTAATTGATGTGACACAAATAAAAATATCACCATGGTAGTACCCAATCCCAGGGCAAGTCCAAAGATCTTGATGAGAGCATAATATTTCTCCCGGAGAATACTGCGAATTGCTGTTTTGAAATAGTTCTGAAACATGTTAGAGGTGTTGGGGTGTTGATGTTCTAGTGTGGTTGAAGGATTATTCCGTCTTTAATGCGTCGATTGGGTTTGCTTTCGCCGCGCGTATTGAGCGATAGCCGATTGTGAGCATAGAAATCACCAGGGTAAGCGTGAGCCCAGCCAAAAATTCAAGTCCGTTCATACTGTAGCGATAAGCAAAATTACTTAACCATTTTTGCATGAAGTAAAATGCCAAAGGCGACGAAAGCAGAAATGAGATACCGATCAGAACAATAAATTCTTTTGATAACATGGTCACGATTTGCATTACCGACGCTCCAAAGGTTTTTCTTATCCCTATTTCCTTGATCTTCTGCTGAACCATAAAAGACACCAGCCCAAGCAATCCGATACATCCAATGAAAATGGCTACCGTGGAAAAGAATCCCATCGTATATGAATTTCTCCGTTCGGCATTGTAAAAGCTTAGCGATTTGTTCATCCAGGAAAGTATGCTCAAACACATAGTTCGGATAGACCCCTTGCCATGTGTTTTGAATTTCACGAATCGTGCGTTGAAGATCATTCGTATTTAATCGGACTGCCCCCACATAGTACGACGTTGTACCAGCCATGATGATCACAGGCGATAACTCATTTTGAAGCGGTGTAGCATTAAAATCCTTGATAACACCGGTAATAACAGCCTTGTTTCCCCACATGTCTACAGGAACTCCAATAGCTTTTTCCGGATCTTGAAAGCCTAACTCTTTTGTAAATTTTTCATTAACAACAAATCGATTAGCTGAATCGGACTTAACCAGGTTTTCACCATGAAGAAGTGTTAGCCCGTAGGTTTTCAAATATCCTTCATCGGCAAATTTGACATTGGTATACTCTTTTACCAATTTGTCGTTAACGGTAGCCTCAAAGTCGCCGCCCCAGGAGTTCTCCGAAGTAGATCCAGTATTGCTCATGGCTACATTCTCTACGCCGGAAATTGTCGACAATCTTTCTTTTAAAGTTTGAATTATTTCCGGTTTGTTTTCTGGCAAAAGAAACTCTACAACGGCCTCACTATTGAGACCAATTGGCTGGGCCATAAAGTGGTTAATTTGCTGCGTAATAACGATGGTGATGATGACTAAGCCTTGTGAAATAAACAATTGAAAAATGATCAGCCCCCGGCGAAGCATAATGCCTTCACTATAAGTAGAGGACATTCCGCTTTTTAAAGTTTTAGCAGGTTGAAATCTTGAAAGCCTAATGGCGGGATAAAATCCGGCAAGGGCAGTAACAAGAATTGGAAGGATCAAAAGATATCCCACGGTAGTAACCGTCGAGCATAGAAAAGAAACTCAAACGGTACGTTAAAATTGGGCTAAGGTTGATCAACAACAATTCTGCGAGCCCTGCGGAAATAAGCAGTGCGATCAGCGAAATGATGAAGGTCTCCCCCATAAATTGCCATATCAGTTGGCCATGACTGCTTCCCAGTGTTTTACGAACACCTGCTTCTTTTGATCGCTTGACAATCAATACCGTGTTGAGGTTTATGAAGTTGATACAGGCTGTCAACAATAATAAAATCCCAATCAGTGATAACGATAATAAAGTAACCTTCGATACTACCCGGTCGCCAAAATTTTGAAAACGGGTATCAGTATGTATTTCCGACAAAGGCTGTAAGAAATATCTTCTGCCCTTTCCATCCTCCTCATTTTTACCCGTAAAATATTTTAAATGCCAATCCTTGAGCTTGGCTTCAAACGCTTCCTTCGAAGTGGTTTCATTTAACTTTACCATGCAGTTAATGACTTGACTGACATCGCACCCCAGTCATCCCATCCCCGTTTGTCTTTTCCCAATCGAGAGGATAAAATCATGCGAAAAGGGAAATCGGTGTTAAGCGGAGGATCCGCGACTACACCTGTTACGGTAACATCGAATTCATTATTGAAATTAAATACTTTATTTAATGCAGATTCATTTCCAAAATATTTTTTTGCCAGAGAAGCTGTCAGTACCACCGTTTTTTCCTTCTGCAATGCATCGCTATTTCCTTCGATCCAGGAATAATGGAACATCTTTAAATACTCAGGATCGGTGAAAACAACTTTCTTTTCCTTAAACCGGTCGACGGTACCATCCTCATGTGTAATGGCAATGACCGGATCGTAAAGATTAGCATCAACGATTGCGACATACTCCAGGTCAGCGAAATCCTGACGTATCGCATCCGGTAGCCTGTACGTAATGCCCGACGGAATGACCATTTGGATCCGATTTGGTAAATTCTGTCACTATCCGAAAAATCCGATGGCTCTCATCATGATAGTTGTCATAGCTAAGTTCAAAACGAATGATGAGAAAAATTACAATCGAGCACGTAATTCCCAATGCAAGTCCCGCTACATTGACAAAGGCGTGGCCTTTATTTTTTCTAAGGGAGCGAAATGCGATTAATAAATAGTTCCGGAACATCTTCGATTAATTTAAAGTTTTTATTCACTTCTTAGCGTTACAGCTGGATTCGCTTTCGCAGCCATCAACGAGCGATACGCGATCGTCATCAGTACAATAACCATGATTGCGAAAAATCCCACAAAAAAGATTGTCCATGAAATATCTACCCGGTATGCAAAAGTCTGCAGCCATTGATTCATCAGATACCAGGTCAACGGTGTTGCCAGCACAAATGCCACGATGACAAGCCTGACAAATTCTTTGGAAAAAAGGAGTAGAATGCTGGAGACAGTAGCACCCATGACCTTTCGAATACCTACTTCTTTACGTTTTTGATTCGCGACAAATGAAATCAGGCCATAAAGTCCAAGACACCCAATAAAAATTGAAACTCCGGCAAAGATCTTAAATAGCGTGAATGTCTTTTCATCCCTTCTATACAATCTTGCCAGGTGCTCATCCAAAAATTCATACTCATAGTAATGTTGAGGAAAAATTTCTTTCCAATTTTTTTCAATAAGTTTCAAAGTCTCATTCAAGTTCTGTGTTGCTATTTTTATCCCAGCTTCATAGTAGTAATCAGGCAAAATGGCAAACACAACCGGCTCAATTTCTGAATGAAGCGATGCAACATGAAAATCCTTCAAGACTCCAACCACTTCGGCATTAACATCGCCCATTCCTGTCGTGATGAGTTTACCAATG
Source organism: uncultured Bacteroidota bacterium (assembly GCA_963739105.1). GTDB lineage: Bacteria > Bacteroidota > Bacteroidia > Cytophagales > Cyclobacteriaceae > Chryseolinea. The sequence continues at coordinate 83,425 of CAVTZI010000013.1, forward strand.
ACGTCATCGGGATTTTGAAAACCAAGTTTCCTGGCAGCAGCTTCGTTAATAACATAAACAATCTTTCTATCTTTTTCAGGTATATCAACATCGGCAAGTTTTTCATCATTCTCATTAAACCATCTTCCAGCAGCCAGTCTGATATCATACGTTTGAATATAGTGTCGATCGACCGCCTTAAACACGATACCATAGCTCTCTTCCAATCCTTTTTCAGTAAGAAAAAAACTAGTGGACATCCCATTGTCAGAAACCGGAGCGCCTACTGAAAAGGATAGATCTCTTATTCCGGAAGTCGCCTCTAATCGAGCGCGCAAAGCATTAAGCGTAGGTTTTTTATTGTCGGGCAAAGACAGGGTGATTACTGCTTTTTCGTCAAAGCCCAGTGGCTTGTTTCTGAAATATTTCATTTGGTCGGCAATGACGAATGTTCCAATGATCAATACATGCGCAATGAGAAATTGAAATACAACCAATCCTTTCCGTACAAACGCACCTGAACTACCAGGCACGGAGAAACCCTTTCGGAAAATCGATGTAGGACTAAATCGTGACAAAATTAGCGCTGGATAGAATCCTGCCAGAAGCGTCGTGACGAAAACCAAGCCAAGCAAAAAGATGACTAGGATAGAATTAGAAAACAAAGGCAGATCGATCTCCTTTTCCAGGAATGGATTAATCCATGTGAGTAACCATTCCGTTGCGCCGAGTGATAGTAAAACTGAAAAAACGGTAAGCAAAAAAGTTTCACTTAAGAAATAAATCGTAAGCTGACTTCGCTGAGCACCCAATGTTTTCCGAATGCCTATTTCTTTGGACTTTTTTTCGGAAAGTGCGGTGGCCAGGTTGATAAAGTTTATGCAGGCAATAAAAAGAATAAAGGCTCCCAGTACACCCATAATGACGAATTCCTTTGAATCGATATTATCATTGTGACCTGGATTGGTAAGATATTGTTCGTCGAAATGAATTTCCCGAAGCGGCTGGAGTTTTTGTGTCGTTCTGCTTGCGTCCTCTGCCTTGCGGTATTTATTGATAAATGCTGTGAACCGTGATTCGATGGCCTGAGGCGTTACTAAATCAGGAAGTACGATGTACGTAAAGCCTCTGGCCGTAAGTCCCCAGTGATCAATCGGAAAACCTCCGATAAAATCACCGTTGAACGATGACATGGATATCACCATTGTAAAATTAATGTGCGACGTCGGTGGAGGATCGGCAATTATACCCGCCACTTCCAATTCCACTTTGTCAATTTTAAAATGAGTCGTTTCCTTACCACCTAAGATTTTATCAGCCATGGATTGCGTGAGAAAAACTTTTCCGGGTTCGCCTAACGCAACCTTAGGGTTACCTGATAATACCTTGAAATCGAATACTTCAAAAAATAAAGAGTCAGCGAAAAGGACGTCCTCCACCCTTTGTTTTTCATTTTCAATAGCCAGCACGGCCTCGCCCTGATAATGTAATTGGGTGACCAATGGAACATCTGGAAAATCGTTTCGAAACGCTTTGGCAAGCGGGTATGGAGTGACTGCACTGTAAGCAATGCCCGATGCGCTCCTACCATCCTGAACGATACGATAGATCCGCTCATACCTGGAGTGAAATTTATCGAAGCTTAAATCATAGTCAATCACCAAAAAGATGATAATACAGGCCGTCAAACCAAGACTTAATCCAAGAACATTAATCATTGTATAGGCTCTGTTCTTAAGGAAATTTCGAAGCGCTATGATGAGGTAGTTTTTAATCATGCTAGAAATATTGGTGTCTTTTTTTAGTGGGAGCTTACCAAAGGCATGCCACTTACATAATATATTGATAATCAAAATTTTAACTATTAAAATATTTTCTGCAAGGTTGGTATTGTGTATCACTATCGATACACTTTAATGTTTGAATTTGATACATTTATATTCATTTTAGGTCCTAAAACAGTTTCGAATGATAGCTGGCAGCATATTAATTATTGACGATGATCGCGATGTTTTGGAGACAGCACGAATGTTTTTAAAGCAGGAATTTACGAAGGTTCACATTGAAGAATCTCCGGAAAATATACCAGCGCTATTAAAGTCTGACGGATATGACGTGATATTGTTGGACATGAATTTTAAGAAAGGCGTTAATGATGGCGAAGAAGGCCTGTATTGGCTACAACAAATTCTTAAAATTGATCCCCACGCTGTGGTGGTTTTGATAACTGCGTATGGTGAAGTCGACCTTGCCGTAAAGGCCATGAAAAACGGCGCCGTCGATTTTGTGTTGAAGCCCTGGAAAAATCAAAAGCTGTTAGGAACGATCCTTTCCGCACAACAGCTTCGGTACTCAAAAAAGGAAATTGAGAAACTAAAAGTTACGCAGGAAAAACTCTCAGATACACTCGAACAACCTTATATCGATTTCATCGGAGAATCTCCCTCGATCGAGCGCGTTCGTGAAATAATCGATCGTGTATCATCAACCGAAGCGAACATTTTAATCCTTGGTGAAAATGGAACGGGAAAGGAAGTCGTGGCACGGGCCATTCACCGGAAGTCTACACGCAATAACAAAGTTTTTATCAGTGTCGATTTGGGCTCAATCTCGGAATCACTTTTCGAGAGCGAACTTTTTGGGCATGTAAAAGGAGCCTTCACCGATGCAAAGCAGGACAAACCCGGGCGTTTTGAGATTGCCTCGGGAGGGACAATTTTCCTGGATGAAATCGGTAATCTTTCGTTATCCCTTCAATCGAAATTGCTCACGGTGTTGCAACACAGAAAAATCCAACGCGTCGGATCCAATGCAGAAATTCCCGTTGATTTCAGATTGATCTGTGCCACCAATATGCCGCTAAACGAAATGGTATATGAAAAGAAATTCAGGCAGGATTTACTTTACCGGATGAACACCGTTGAAATTCGTGTTCCGTCTTTGCGTGAACGTGTTGATGATATTCCTTTGCTGCTGGATTATTTCCTCCAACGTTATGCATCGAAATATAAACGACAGGGAATGAAAGTAGACAAGTCGGTTATAACGAAATTGAAAAAATATGCATGGCCCGGAAATATCCGGGAGCTTCAGCATGCTGTCGAGCGGGCCATTATCTTGAATGACGGAAAGGTGATTCAATCAGCCGAGTTGCTGATAAGCGGAGGCAATATCATTCCGAAAAAGGATCAACCAGCGTTAACCCTGGACGAAATGGAAAAACAATTTATCCAGCAGTCCTTAAACGATCACGAAGGTAACGTAAGCACTACAGCACGGACCTTGGGAATGACCAGAACAGCATTATACCGCAGAATGAAAAAACAGGCCTATGACCTCACTAATGGATAACTATTAACGGATAACTATTAACGGATAACGGAAAACAGATAACGGAACTATGAAACGCTTCTCTCTCCAGGTCATTCTGCGCATAGCATTAATCCTCGGCAATGCGATCCTGCTTGCGTGGATCTTTGGAGACATGCAGCTTTTTTTTAATCATGTAATCCTCATCATTATTCTCATTGGACAGATTTGGGAGCTGATCCATTATATCAATCTAACCAACCGTGAGCTTACAAGATTATTTCTTGCCGTTAAGCACGCCGATTTCTCCGTAACATTTCACCAAAAAGGTCTCGGAAAATCCTTTAAGGAACTGGAAAATAGCATGATCGATATTATTCAATCCTACAGGGAAGTAAAAATTGAAAAAGAAGCGCAATATCAGTTTCTCCAGTTGTTGGTTAACCAGATCCAGATTGGAATCATCTCGTTGCTCGACGAAAATATTATCCTCATCAACCCTATCGCAGAAAAAATTCTTGGAATAAAAGATCTGAAAAACTGGAAGCTTCTCGAACACCTCAATCCTAAGCTTGCAGAAGAATTAACGCCGGATGGAAAGAAGCTTATAGAAATAAAGTCTCCTGAAGGCACAAAAATTTTAGCCGTAGAGATCAGAACAATACTGATGATCGACAAACACTATAAATTGATAACCCTGCAGGACATCAATTCCGAAATAGAGCAAAAGGAAATTGAAGCCTGGCATAAACTTATCCGCATACTGACGCATGAAATTATGAATTCCGTCACTCCTATTTCGTCGTTGAGCGAAACGATGCAAAGTATGCTTATCAATAAAAATGGCAGCCAAAAGATACTGGACGAGATCCGTGACGACACCATCACAGACATTCTGTTTTCTCTCAATACGATTCAAAAAAGAAGCGAAAGCTTATTAACCTTTGTGGAAAATTACCGGAGGTTAACACGGGTACCGAAGCCAGTAATGCAGCAAGTGCAATTGAAACCATGGCTTGCTTCGATAGAGAACTTAATGCGTGAAGAATTAATACGCGAATCCATATCCCTCGTAGTAGATCTCGAAGATGAAAACCAGACGCTAAATCTGGATCCCACGTTAATTGAACAAGTACTTATCAATCTTTTACGAAACAGTATCCACGCCTTGGAAGGTCGGCCGGACAAACGAATTGAAATAAAATCCTATCATGATGAATCAGCAACCGTCATTGAGGTATCGGATAGCGGCAAAGGCATTCCCGAGAAGGAATTAAAGGATATCTTCATTCCATTTTTTTCCACAAAAAAAGATGGATCCGGCATTGGATTGAGTCTCTCAAAACAAATCATGAGTTTACATGGCGGGCGTATCCGCGTAAGGTCAAAGGTCGCGGAGGGAACCTCGTTCTATTTGACCTTCAGGAAAGGTTGAGGTTCGAAGCTTCAAAATGATTTTCGTTATGGAATCGAGTATATATTTTCATGTTGGAATAAATGCGGTTGATCTAATGGCGATTTATCTTATTTGAAAACCTGAAAGTAATTCATACGTTTGTCAGGTAATATGACTACCCAATCTACATATCGTTTCCAAGCCGGAATAATTGTAGCGTAGCAGCATAACCAAAGTGCTGCCGTCTGATCAATTTTTTTCCTAATTAATTATTGTAGCACAATAAGGTGTCTGCTATGGATTTACCAAGCACTGGACATCATAAATTTTTCATGAAATGATAAAGCTTGAAGAATATGGGTGGAATATTTTTCACCAACAAAACTATTCATCACAACAGGACCAAGAACAAGGTAAGGGAAGAGTCATATCCATTAAAGGATTCAAATATTGGCTCATCACTGAAAATGGAGAGCTGGAAACCGAGCTCTCGGGCAAATTATTATATGGATCTGATCCGGAAGACCTTCCCAAAGTTGGCGATTGGGTTAGTTACCTGGACTACGGCGAAATTGGATACATTCTGAGCGTATGCCCTAGAATGAACTCGCTGTCGAGGAGAAATCCCGGTAACAGAGACAGAGAAACAAATCCTCGGGACGAACATAGATTACGCGCTCATCGTACAAGGACTGGACCGGGACTTTAACCTCATGCGCCTTGAACGATACCTGACGCAGGTAACGGCGTGTGGCGTAATACCGCTGGTGATTTTGAACAAGGCCGATCTCGTCAAAAATCCTGGTGAATACCACGAGGAAGTTTTAAGACTTAAGCGTGATTGCAAGATCTTTTTCTGCAGCACCTTAACGGGATTTGGAATTCAGGAACTCAAGGATGCCTTTGAAAAAGGAAAGACGTATATCCTCATCGGTTCATCAGGGGTTGGCAAAAGCTCTTTGCTAAATATTCTTATGAATGACGATCTGCAAAAAACGCAGTCGATAAGTACGTTTAATAACAAGGGAACACATACCACCACTTCGCGCGATCTCTTTCAACTTCCAAGCGGAAGTCTATTGATCGATACGCCAGGTATGCGGGAATTTGGAGTTACCAGCGAGGATGGAGAAAATTCTGATTCATTATTTCCTGTTATTGAAGAGTTTGCCCGACAATGTCATTATTCTGATTGTAAACATCTTACATGAAGAAGGTTGCGCCGTTTTGGAAGCCTTGGAATCGGGAAAGCTCGATCGTGCTATCTATGACAGCTATGTAAAGCTAATGAAGGAACAGCGGCGATTTGAAATAAACATCGAAGACCAAAAACGACTCAATAAACAATTTGGAAAAATGACTAAGGAGGCAAAAAATCATAGAAAAAAATTTAAGTATTGAGGAAGGCAAAGGCTCTGTCGTATTTTTAGCGCAGAGAATGCTGAGAAATTTACGCGGAGAACCGCAGAGAGAAATCGCTAAGTTTCCTCTCGGATCCTTAGCGCAAATTTCTAGCGACTTCTCTGCAAGCTAAAAATTTCCGGAAGTTACTTCGAATCCTCAATGTCGCGAATGGCCCCTTAGATTGACGTATTTATACAATGCCTTTACCCAAAATATACGCTACGTTTGTAATGAGGTACCATTGTTATGCCAACAGCCAAACCCCAAAAAAATTAAAGCGCGTTGTAAAAAGCGCGCAAAAAAAACCAAGACTGGCGACAAAACGCATAAGTAGTTCAGCGGACGTCACTGCCAAACGGTTCATAGAAAGATTAAAAGCCCTTCAATCTCGGGTTGAGCTTGAAAAAATTCAGCGTTATTTCAAATCAGGCGAAGGCGAATATGGTGAAGGAGATGTTTTTATGGGCGTTCGAATGGGAAGCTTGTTTAAACTTTCCGAGGAATTTATAGAAATGCCGCCAAAGGAGATCGAAAAATTGTTGGAAAGTCCTATTCACGAAGTGAGAGCAGGAGCTGTAAGCATAATGAACAAACAAGGACGCAACAAAAAAACCACAGAGAGCAGAAGGAAGGAACTTTACGATCTGTATTTACAACGCCATGACCGGATCAACAATTGGGATCTGGTTGACCTGGGTGCAACCTTCGTTATCGGCCGTTACCTGTTCGACAAACCCCGAAAATTTTGTACAAGCTTGCCTGCTCCAAGGATGTGTGGGAACGCCGAACGGCGATTGTAAGCACTTCTTACTTCATCCGGAACAAACAAGTCGATGATACTTTTAATATCGCTGAATTGTTAGTGGACGATGAGCATGATTTAATTCATAAGGCGGCGGGAGGATGGATTCGTGAGGCAGGAAAACAAGCTCGTCAGAAATTATTTGATTTTTTAGAAAAGCACGCCGCCTCATTGCCGCGTACATTCCTTCGCTATGCCATCGAACATCTTGATAAAAAACAAAAGGAATATTATATGGATATGAAAAAATCCATGCCTTTGAAACGAATTTGAGTGAAGTACATATTCAGTCTAACAAATAAACATGGACCAAAAAATATTGGTTGTATTAGCCACTAAGTCACCAAGACTCAAAGTTTCACAAAGAAATCCATGAAGCACTTTGTGTACCTTAGTGTCTTTGAGTCTTCGTGGCAAAAATTGTGTCTTACGATCGATACTACTGGACCAACTTCATCGTTAGATCATAAAGTTTGCAGAACTCAAATGTAGAACTTAAACTTGTAAGCCATGAAAACTACACAAGCCGAAAACATTGACGCATACATAGCCGGTTTCCCGGAAGACATTCAGAAGCGTTTAGAGTCTATGAGGGCTACCATCCAAAAAGCAGCACCAGAAGCCGAAGAAGATATTAAATACGCCATACCGACTTTCACCCTTAACGGCAATTTAGTGCACTTTGCCGCCTTCAAAAATCACATTGGATTTTATCCTGCACCAACGGGCATCGAGGCATTCAAGAAAGAAACAGCGCCTTATGAAGCAGGCAAGGGAAGTTTACAATTTCCCCTGGACAAACCCCTTCCATTGGCACTGGTGACTAAAATTGTAAAATACAGGGTGAAGGAAAATCTGAAAAAATCAACTGCAAAAAAGAAGAAGAAGGCGGTCTCTTAGGCATCTCCACAACTTCAGATGAAGACCTTATCGTTAGGTAATGGGCGAAATTTGTGTCGACTATTTTCGACTAAATATGCCCTACTTCCATCGAATCTTTTTAACTGAGTCCTTGGTCGTGATGTGCATGGGGACAGCAACACCCAATGATAATGCCATGATGACGAAGAGTGTGATTACACCGTTGTGAACGGTCTCCGAAAGCACTTGTGAATATTCGCTGCCCATGTTCCCGGTAAGCTTCATGAGTCCCAGCATCGTCCGGTACGCAAATACACCGGGCACTAATGGTATTACGGATGGTATCGCGAAGATCATAGGTGGCACATGACGGGAATGAGCCACAGGTATACTGGCAATCCCCACTATAACAGCAGCAATAAAGGAGCAAAAGATTACTCCCGACCCAGGTATGGCCTGCAGTGATGCGAACTTGACAAACCCAGCCAAAAATCCACCTGCCCAGATCGCGAACAATGTACGAGGTGGAGCATTAAATAGAACACCGAAGCCGAGGGCAGCAAACCCACACCAAAAAGCTTTGAGGCCAACATCGAACCACTCATTCATCATCCCTGAAAATTATAAATAACCATTGCCGTTGATAACGCGATGGCTATTGCAAGAGCGTGTATCAATACATTAAAGCCTCGTTCAATCCCGTTGAGAATTTCACCCTCAATCAAATCAGTGAAGGAATTGATCATAGGTACACCTGGAATCAAGAATAAAACCGACGTGGTAAAGGCGTGCTCAAGTTTCAGTCCTGTGCCTGCTTTATAAACAGCGCCTATCAATAGCGCGGCCATCAGTGCACTAAGATAAGTGCAGAAGTAAGGGTTGAAGGACTTCCTTGCTAAATATTGCTTGACAAACAAACCACAGAAAGTGGCGCCAAACGTAATCAGCATTTCAAAAGTATCACCTCCAAATGTATAACAGAATGCTGCTCCTGCAATCCCAACTACTAATAGTACGACGAGTTGCGGGTAGCGAGGCAAGTTGAGCAACCTGTTCAACTCGTTCCTTATTTCATTCATTGACCATTTTTTTTCAGTGATCGTCCAGCTTAATCTGCTGATTCCTGAGATAATTTTAAAATTAACTCCAACACCAGCAGTGCTCCGTGTACCAGTGAAAGCTTCCTGAGCATTACTACCATGTAATGTCAATGATATTGACTTTGGCCCAATGTCAACATCCAACTCATATTCATAGGCAGCGGCAATTCTTGCCATGGTGATTCGTACTCGTCGACTGCTCGCACCTGCAGTAAGCAAGGCTATTCCAATATCGAGAAGCAGGGGTCCAAATGTTCGTGGATCAACGAAAGTTGGAACTTGCATGTGCGGGATTTATTAAATCTGTTCAAATGTATGAATTTTCACTTGCATTAACCTTGTAATTTTTTGATATAACCGTTAGCCATCGGGTTGCTTTTTTAACAACGATCAGAATTATCTATTAGAAATGATTTTTGTCATGGTATCATTTTTTGATATCTTAATTTCATACCAATAAATGTCTCCAATTTTCAACCTCTAAATATTAAAAAATGCTAACGATTGAAACTCCTCTC
>CAVTZI010000014.1:0-16265 GCA_963739105.1 uncultured Bacteroidota bacterium
CGTACATCCACCATTGCGTTTCAATTTTGTAGGCATAATTCTCCAGCCAATTGTAAACAAAGTATCCTGCAAGGGGAACAGAAATGACGATGGCGATAAGATCAACCTGATGTACTCGCGTGACAATAACATCAGTATTCCAGAAACCGATGCTCCCAGAACTTTTCGGATACTGATTTCCTTTTTTCTTTTTTCAATCATATGGTTGATCAATCCGATCAGCCCAAGACAAGAAATAAACAAAGTGAAAAATGTAAAATAGTCGAACACGTGGGCCATACGTTGTTCGGACTTATAAAGGTTTTCATATTGTTCATCAACGAAATGGAATTCAAAAGGATAGTCAGGATTATATTTTTTCCACGCTGCTTCCATTACCTGAAGCGATTGAGCAGTATTTCCTCCGTTTAGTTTCACCATCAGATACGTGTTCCAGGCTGGGTTCATGCGCAGCACCAATGGTTCAACTTTCTGATGAAGGGATTTAAAATTGAAATCCTTTACAATACCTATTATTTTTCCTTCCCTTTCCCACATAACAAAGCGCTTGCCTATCGGCGACTTTAATCCCGTCAAGCGCAGCGCTTCTTCGTTCAGAATATAATTGCTGGAATCGGCAGGTGAACTTGCAGAAAAATCTCTTCCTTCCAGCAATTCCAACCCAAGGGTTTCCACATAACCCGTCCCAACGGAAAACGAGTGAAGCAAAATATTATCATTGGGATTCTTGCCATCCCATTCAAACCCACCAAAGGAGTGCACGGTATAGGTGGGAATATCTGACGAATAGGTGACATTTTTAATTTGCTGGTGTTGACTCAAATCGTTTTTGAACGCATTGTAATTTTTAAAGATTTCCCCTCGAACAGGCATGTATACAAGAAGATCTTTTGAATACCCGAGATCCTTCTGCATGAAATACTGAAACTGCTTGTAGATAACGCCAGTACCTAGCAGTAAGATGATCGTGACCGAAAATTGGATCACCACCAAAGCTCTTCGGAAAGTAGTGCCACCTTCAGTCTTCATTCGTCCTTTCAAAACGGTGACCGGATTAAATGCTGAGAGGTAGAACGCCGGATAGCTTCCTGCCAACAATCCGATAACCACGGCTCCTAAAAAGAATGACAGCCACATGGGCCATTGATCGATGCTTAATAAAATTGATTTGTCAGCGATCTGATTGAAGTAAGGAAGTATAAGCGTCACTCCAGCTACTGCTATCAGGAAAGCCATCATCGTGATCAGCACAGATTCGCTTAGCAGTTGATAAATGATCTGAAATCGTTGTGAGCCCACAGTCTTTCTTAGACCAATCTCCTTGGCTCGCTTTTCAGATCTTGCTGTAGACAAGTTCATAAAATTGATGCAAGCAATGATGATGATTGACAACGCCACTACCATAAAAATATTTACATAGGGATATTGCAGCTCGGTGCTTCCATACACGTCAATGTCAAAATCAGAATAGAGATGAATATCCTTTAGCGCCTGAAGGTAAAGTATGTCCGTCAGATCATCTCTTGATTTTCCAAACGCCGTAAATTGTTTTGACAACGCCTCTGGGTCTACACCTTTGTCAAGCAGGAAATAAGCGTAATAGTAATTGTTTCCCCAATCGAGGTACCATCCATATTGATACAATTTTCGGAAAGGCAGGAGAAAGTCAACTTTGAGGTGTGTATTGGCAGGCAAATCTTTGATGACAGCCGTGATTGCGAATTTCTCGTTCACATTTAACGCCAAAGATTCGTTAACAACATCTTTCTGGCGCCAATCCGGACCAAAATACTTTTCGGCCATTTTCTCAGTAATCACGATGGAGTTTGGATCTTCCAAACACTTTAACGGATTGCCTACCAGAAACGGAAGTTGAAATACCTGGAAGAATGTTGAATCAACATAAGAAACGTTTTCGTAAAATTTTGTGTCGCTATGTTGGATGAGTACTTTGTCTGGTAAAGGTCGCAAACGGGTGTAATGTATAATTCCAGGATAGTTTTCCTTTAAATATATTGGCAGTATTCCGGGGTTAGCTGCCACCTTGAAAATTTCCCCATTGTCATATTGTTGATCCTGAACAAGCCTGTATACTTGATCAGCTTGGGGGAAAAAATTTTCATAACTCAACTCATCTTCAATCCAGAGAATCACCAGCATTGCACAAAACATGCTGAGGGCAAGTCCGAGTGAGTTGATTGCAAAATGTGCTTTATCCCTGAGCATGTTTCGCCAGGCTATTTTAGATAATGCTGAAACATAATGAAGTTGTTTGAACTGTTTGAAAATGATTTTCGAATCGCAAATGGGCGTAAATAATGAATAACCTGATACCAGTAATTCAATTTAGTCCGGAAGGCAGAATGCGTTTTTATTGTGGAATAGAATTTTTCTTCAAGATCACCAGACACTTCTTCTGCAAGATCATCGCGAAGAAACGCGACCAGTAATTTCTGAGCGAGTGCGGGCGGTATGGTATTTGTGTTTCTTCAACTGTCGGAATCAGGATGGTCAGGATTTAAGGATGATCAGGATTTGAATGCATACGATTATCGGTTGCGTGCTTCTGCTTCCTAAATAGTCTCTTAACCTCAAGGCTCGGCGAGCCAAAATTTATTAGCAAGCCTTTTTCTATTTTATACGCTTCCAGGTAATTAAGACCTTGGGCCAGATGGACATCCTCCAATTTGATGACGGCCTTTAATTCTATCAGCACAGTATTTTCTACAATAAAATCGGCCCGTCTTTTACCGACTGCTCTGTCATCATAATAAATTGGCATTTCCTGTTCTCGCAAGAATTGAATGCCTTGCTTTTCCAACTCAATGGCAAGACACCGTTGGTAAATCACTTCCTGAAATCCGTTTCCGAGTATATTGTGAACCTTCATAGCACACCCAATTATTTTATAGGTTAACTCATCATTTATTTCTTTCATATCACACAACGTTTTTTGTTCATTACAAAATAGTGCCACCCGCACCATCCTGTCAATCCATTAATCCTGACTATCCTGATTCGGACACTTACTCCGACCTCAAACTCTTCACTGGATTCATCATCGCCGCCTTAATAGCCTGAAAACTTACTGTCATCAAGGTGATTAGCAACGCTCCAATAATAGTCACTCCAAAAATCCACCACGAAATTTCTGTACGGTATTCATACTGCTGCAGCCAGTCGTTGAGATAATAATAAGAACACGGAATTGCGATAACACAGGAAATGAGCACCAGCACAACAAAATCTTTGGACAGCATACCCCATAGGTTGTATACCGACGCCCCTACTATCTTTCGAATACCAATTTCCTTTGTGCGTTGTTCAGCAACAAATGAGGCCAGTCCAAACAATCCCAGACAGCTGATAAAAATGGCGAGGGCTGCAAATACGGAAGCTAATTTTCCAACGCGTACTTCATTGTTGAATTTCTTAGCGTACTGCTCATCGGCAAAATAATAATCGAAGGGCATGCCAGGCACATGCTGTTTAAAAATAGATTGAATGGTTGCCAACGCTTCATGCGTACTTCGCTCCGGATTAATTCTTATTGAAACAACATTTCCGGGCCATCCCAAAGGCGAAATAAATCCGTTGCCGGTTAGCCTGATAGGGCGATCCTACAACCATATCTGTCACAACGCCCAGGATAGTCAAATCCTGGTTTTGCCATCTTACAATTTCTCCGACAGGATCCTCCAGTCCCATGTATTTTGCCGCGGACTCATTTATTACAATACCTTGCTTATCGCTTGCGATGGCCCTTGAAAAATCCCGTCCTGCGATAACCTGCCACCCAACAGCCTTGCCATATTCTGGACTTACCCAGTCCATATTGAAATTATCCAAATAGCCTGGTTTCTTGCCTTGCCACTCAACTCCCCCGCCATTCGAGCCAATGCTGACTACAGAAATATTGGACTCAGCTATTTCCAATACTGCTCCTGATGCTATTAGTTCATTGCGCACAACATCAAAATGATCATGCACTTCATTGGTTTTCATATTCAGGTAAATCAATCCCTCCCGGCTATAACCTACCGGCCTGTCCTTTGCGTATTGGATTTGCTGATAAACGATAATAGTTCCTATAATCAATGTAACCGATACGGTGAATTGCATCACCACAAGTACTTTTCTGGGTACCGAAGCAAAACGGCCCGCCCGGAAAGTGCCTTTTAAAACTTTTACCGCTTGAAAGGACGATAGATAGAGTGCCGGATAACTACCCGCAATGGTTCCGGTCAACACAACGAATGCTATACACGAAATCCAAAAAAACTGGTTCGTCCATGGCATGCTTATTTGTTTGTTGGCAACTTCATTGAACCAAGGGAGCGCAAGCCATACGATTCCAATTGACAGTATAAAGGCGAGCATCACCACTAAAAGCGATTCGCTGAAAAACTGGGTCATCAACTGCCTTCGAAAAGAGCCAATCGCTTTTCGAATTCCAACTTCCTTAGCCCTTCTCTCCGAACGTGCCGTGCTGAGGTTCATAAAATTTATACACGCCAAGAGCAAAACAAAAACTCCAATCGTCCCGAAAAGCCACACAAACCGGATCTGGCCGCCAACACTTTGGCCATTCTTAAATTCCCCATACAAATTCCATTTGCTCATCGGGTGGAGAAATACCTCGTGCTTGAAGACTTTGTCTCCTTCAGAGATGTGATCGTAAATCGCGCTTTTTATCTTAAGGGAAACATTATCCAGTTCCGTCTGAGGTGCAAGTTGAACCAAGATCTGAATATTTCCGGAACTCCATGCAGTCTCTAAACCTTTTGGTCCAATCATTTGACGCCAGGTATAATTCCCAGGGAGCAATAAATGCAACTTCATGAAACTCCGAGTTCTTGGGTAGGTCCTTGTAAATACCCGTTATTTTCACATCCACTTTACTATCAATCTTTACTGCCTTATTTATCGGATCTTCATCTCCAAACAGTGTTTTAGCTAAGGATTCTGAAAGCATAATTGAATTCATGTCCGTAAGCCCATCCTGGGTTCCGCTTATCATCTCAAGCGTCAGCATTTTAGGCGCATCCGGCTGCATGTAATTGCCCAGTTTTGTAAACTTCAAATCACCATTTGAAATAATATGATCGTCTGTGAAGGTCGACATGACCACATACTCAAAATCATTTTGAAAACTCTGGGCCAACTCCGGGCCTAAGGGAAACGGCATATGATCCGAATGGCCGACTTCGCCATTGAGGGTTACACGATACATAACCCTCGCAATGCTATCATAGTTTTTATGGTATTTATTAAACGATAGTTCATCATAAATCCATAATCCGATAAGCACTGCCACAGCCATACCTGCTGCCAGGCCGCCGATGTTAATAAATGAATATCCTTTTTCTTTGAAGAGGTTTCTCCAACCGATTTTGAAATAGCTTTGAAACATAGCGATGTTATTTGACGGTGATGATTTTAATTTTCTTATTGCAAAGGGCCGTACATAATGTAACTACCTGGTACCAGTAATTAAGTTTCGCTTTAAAAAGTGATGTTTGTTTGTTGTTATAAAATTTTTCGACCATAAAAGGCAGAAAGTGCAAAGAGCCCCAGGCATGCTACAATGATGGCAAGCGCTGAAAAGGTAATGAGTATGCGTCCCATACGCTGAACATCTTTGTACATTAATTCAAAACTATCGTCAAGGAAAGTATAGCGTATGGGTTGATGCGGCAAAAACTTCTTCCACGTTGTCTCGATGGACTTGAGCAGTCCCGTCATGTCAGAGGCCGTTACGCGTACTGACGCAATGTTCGAGTTATAGCCAATTGCCATACACAGTGGACGCTATTTCCTCCTTCATTGTTTCAAAATGAAAATCCTCAACAACGCCAATTATGGTTTGTGGTTCATCACCATTAGTGATCTTTTTACCCAATGCTTTGCCCTGAAAAAGTTCATTGAGCCATTTTTTGATTAATGAGCACCGCTTTCGCGTCAGACGCCACATTAACAGAAAAATCCCGCCCCTCGATAATCTTCATACCCATTGTCTTAACGTAATCGTAGTCAACCAGCCAGAATTGTCCGCCAATGGCCTCTTCTGTTTTCACCTCACCTTCTTTCCAAAATCCGTTACCGTTTCGTTTGCTGCCCTGGATGGGAAGATAGTCTGCGTAGGAAACACTTTGTACATCGGACAATGCGAGCACCTCATTCTTAAATGTTTCCGCCTGATTCTTCAATGAATTGGTTCCCTGGATCAACAAAACCTGCTCCTTATCAAAGCCAACTTTTTTATTCAGGATATAATGCATCTGGCGATAAATAACCATTGTTCCGACAATCAGGACAATAGAAGTCGCGAATTGAAAGACCACCAGCGTGCTCCTTAATGACGAGCTCTTGCTGCCTTTGCTGAGGTGGCCTTTAAGGACTTGGATCGGCTGAAAAGCTGAAAGATAAAAGGAAGGATAAAGCCCGGCTATTATTCCGACCACGATCAGAGCGCCCAACAGAATCGGAAATAATTGCCATTCCGCCCATGGAAATTCAAGCGACTTACCGGCTAGTGTATTGAAATAGGGTAAGAGTACGAGAGTCATGGCGATTCCAACCACAAACGAAACAAAAGCTGAACAATAGTGACTCCGTTAGAAATTGCTTAACAAGATTGCTCCGAACACATCCCACCACTTTCCTGAGACCAACTTCCTTTGCGCGATTGGCAGACTTGGCAGTGGACAGATTAATGAAGTTGATGGCCGCAATGAGAAGAATGAATGTCGCGATGGCTCCGAATAACCAGACATAGCGTATGCTGCTTCGCGGTGCTATATCATAAATTCCGTCAGACTTCAGATGAATATCATAGATGGGTTGTAGTTCGAATTTTATACTGCTGGCAATTTTTTCAGCATCCAACCATTCCCCGCTGCGTCCATTCTGGAAGGTGATACTTTTTGACCATGGAAACAATTTTTTTCTCGAAAGTCACGAGGATCCGCATCCGGACGCAGTAGAACATACGTCGGATAATTCGTAGCCCACCAGAAATCTTTTTCTCCTTTCCAAAATTCACGGTCAGTCAATGTTATTAGAAATTCGTATTGAAGGTGACTGTTTGAGGGGAAATCTTCCATGACGCCGCCAATTTTATAGGTACTTCCTTTATCATTGTTCAATACCATCAATTTCCCTACAGGGTCTTCGTTAGGAAAATACTTATCGGCTTTGCTTTTAGAAATTACAATTGAATTGGGCTCGGCAAGCGCATGTTCACGGCTGCCATATACCATGGGCAACTCAAGAATTTCAAGCAACTCCTGATCCATATAGACAAATCCCTCCTCGTAATAACTTTCCATCTGATCAGCTCGTCTGATCTCATTGCCTCCCGCGCCAAAAAGTTCGCTGGCATTAAGGCGTCCCGGATTTTTCCACCTCTGGAAAATCATTTTTTAATGCATTTGCAAACGGCGACTCAAACCATACACCCCCCATTCTTGTCCTTCGCCCCAGTCAATACTTTTTATCACCCGGAATATTCTTTCAGTGTTAGCGTAATGCCGGTCGTAACTTACTTCATCACGGAACAAAGGGCTAGATAGTTGATTACCTCATACCAATAATTCAGCGTTGCCTGAAAGCGTGATGTTGTCTTTCGTTTTTGATAATACTTCTCCTCCAGGTCACCCAGCACTTCATCTGATAGATCTTCCCTTAGAAAAGATAACAACAGCCGTTGCGCCAGCTTTGGTGGATGTCCCTTCTTTTGGTCCATCAGCTTTTACATTTCATAATTCAATTTTCCGGCAAATGCAGGATACTGCTCCCACAACGCCATCTTGAAATCCTTTG
Organism: uncultured Bacteroidota bacterium; assembly: GCA_963739105.1. Taxonomy (GTDB): domain Bacteria; phylum Bacteroidota; class Bacteroidia; order Cytophagales; family Cyclobacteriaceae; genus Chryseolinea. Next base: position 7,825 of record CAVTZI010000014.1, read on the forward strand.
ATTCTTTCAACACGCGCTTACCCAGGGCCGTGATGGTGAAGATCCGTTTTCTTCTTCCACCGCGTTCCGCGGTAGCCTTTCCCATTTCTGATTTGAGAAAGCCTTTGTTTTCAAGGCGGTCAAGCGTTGAGTGGGTCGCCCCTATTGAAACAGAGCGCCCAGTTTGTTTTTCAAATTCTTCTGCGATTTTAAAAGCATAGGCCTCCTCTCCCAGAATGCCTACAAGTAGTAAAATCACTTCTTCAAATTCGCCTAATCGGGTTTCTTTCATATATATGATACTAAATTGTAGAACAAATATATAACTCAATTCCGTACCTCCTAGCTATTTGTTCTACTATTTAGTAACAAATACCTCGGAGATTTTAGAAGGTTGCATAGAGTTTGAAATTTTTTTTTAGCTAACAGCTTTCAGCATTCAGCTTACAGCTTTTGTCACCACTAGCTGTCAGCTTTTTCGACAGCCAAAGCTGTACGCTGTGAGCTGTAAGCTGACCGCTAAATTCACCGATATCCCTCAATGATCTCAGCCGAAACCCAATAGATCTCGCCGCTTCGGCTGAAGAATAAAAACTTTTGATCGCTGGTGACAAAAGGACAAAATTCATAAGCTTCCGTACTGATTGATTCCATATGCTTGGATGGAATCCATTCGCCCTTTCCATCCTTAAAGCTTATATATAGATCGCCTTTGCCTTTGTTGTTGGGTCTTTCTGAACAATAGATGATATAGCTTTCGTCGGGAGAAATATATACATCGCCTTCATAATTTTTTGTATTGATTCCAGGGCCCAATTTTTTGGAAGGTTGAAATTTGCCTTTGATGAATTCAGCGGAACGGATATCAAAGTCCTTGTCGTTCTCTGCCGTTGTACCGCCATTGGAAGCGAAATATATTGTTCCCTTATTGGTAAAAGAGATATAGTATTCGTTTTTATCTGTGTTGATCTCTCTTCCCGCATTGATGGGTTCAGACCAACCCGATTTTGTCCGCTCGATGTACCAGATGTCGATATCCTTCTTATCCCCTTTCCCGTCTAACGCCCGGTCTGAAATAAAAAAAAGACGTTTTCCGTCAGGCGATAAAAAAGGATCATTATATCCATACTTCTCATGGGTCATCAATTTTTCAGGCTTCGTCCAGGAATTATTTACGAGCCGAATCACCCAAATCTCTGGCTTGTCATTAATTTCCGTAGCGTAGTAAAATTCTTTACCATCAGGAGAGAAAGTGGAACCAAATTCATATCGGTTATCCATCGATACCAGGCCTGGGGCAAATAGCCTGGCTGTTAATCCCGGTTGTACTTCGCCCAAATATTTTGTTGGTTCTTTTTTTCCTTCCTGCGCGTACGTCATTGGGTGGAGAGCAAGCAATAAAAAGCATGCGTAGATTGACAATTTCATGGGATGGGTTTTAAAGATCTCCAGCAATTTGCGAAAATCGCGCCATCCCTGAAATTACTTCCGAACTTGCATTTGAAGCGTCGTGGGATAAATTCATAGGGTCGCCGTAAGATTTAATTGTCCGATGGCGGACTGGTCGCTTATAGAATCGAACAGTAAATTCTTGCTATAACCAGCGCTAATTCACATCCTGGTTTTCCTGCAACTTTTTAATCATCGCCTCAACGTGGGTTTTGTTTCCATCGTCCGGGGCCTGCGGCAGCGCTGTTTTCATGTAGCTTAACGCTTTTTTATAATCTCCCTTTGCTGAGTAAGCTCTGCCCATTCCAACATTGGTTGTAAACTGATTTGGGTATTTTTCATAATTCATTTTGTAGACTTTCACGGCCTCATCTGTTTCTTTCATGCCAAGCAGTTGCCTTCCATAAAAATGCACATCCAGCATTGTTCCCAAGGGCAATGCTTCTTCCATAACTTTTTTTGCTTCAGCAACTCTGTTCATCTTCATCAAGACCGATGCCTTGGTGCTCAACGTCCGAAAATTCTTTTCTCCCATGATCCTGAAATAAATGGCACGGTCCATCCAGGCAAGTGCTTGTTCGAGTTCAATGTTGTTTTGCACGCACCAGTTGGCGGCTTGAATGTAATCATAGTAAGGTCGCGTGGTCCTGAAGTCGCTTTTGAAGGCAGCTATTTGAAGCGCCTTGGTGTCGGCTTCCACTTTAAAAGGAATCATTCTTTTTTCCCAAGACATCGCTATCGTGACGGAGTTGTCGGTTTGATCGATGAATTCATATTTTAACCACTCAACACTTTTATCCAGGCTCATATTTTTTACATTGACACGCAGTGCATCTTCGGCAGGATCATAATAAAAACTTCCCCACGAATTTGACACTTTGGAAAATATCAAGGTGCTCTCGTCTTCGCCCAAGGCAATAAAAAATCCATACGTTCCTGCCGCCAGATCTTTGCCTTCGATTTTTACAGGATGCGAAAACGACATCGTCGTATTTTCATTTGCCCCAGCTCTCCACGGTGCAGCGTAGCTCGTACCGTGACCCTGATCCACGAATCCATAATGCGCAACGGGCGTGTTGTAAATCTTGCCTTCCCTTCCCTTCACGCCTGGGCGGCTGTACGAAATAGAAATTTTGACAATACCAATCTGTTCGGAAACCGATGCTTTTTTATTTCCCCCATCCGGCTCAATAGTAATCGGCATGATCTGCGCAAAACATGAAACCGTAAGAAAGAAAAATACTGTGACGTGTAATGATGTTTTCATAATCTGGAATTGATTACGACAAACTTATTTCAAAGCCTACTCACATGAAATACCACAAGAAAGGTTAACTTTTTTAAGTTTCGAGTTTCTAGTTTCTAGTTTAGAGTTGGGTTTCGAGTTCATAGTTGCGAGTTTCTCGCGACGCTGGCATCTTTCCGCGGCCTTTGCGGATTAGCCTTTGCGGACTTTGCGTGAAATGGATTGGCTAATGGGAACACCGAACTTCAACACGACTTGTGTCTGCGTGCCGTGATAAAAATCAATATTAGTTTTTTACTTTTAATAAGTCCTAAACATCACAAACTTATGAACGCCTGGTTGACTATCGTATCCCAAAAAAGAGCCAAGTGTTTCGTCATTTGGATCATCGTATCGTGTTTTTTATTTCTTCCCTCTCCCCTTGCTGCGCAAAAGAAAAGCAAAAAGAAAAAAGATAAAGAGGAGCAAAATATTGTTCTGGCGGAAGGTGAAGTAAGCCGGTACCGTATCGTGATTCCCGCAGCGGCCACCGCGCATGAGTTAAAAGCGTCTACCGTATTGCAAGATTATCTGCTTCAGATATCAGGCGCAGCGATACCGATCGTCGCCGCCGACAAAGCTCGTAGTCGCTATGAAATTGTATTAGGCCAAAATGAGCGGTTGGATGAATTAAAAATCGGACTTAATCTCAACACACTAAAAGAAGACGGATTTCTCATCAAAACCGATAGCATGCGGTTGATCATCGCCGGTGGCAATGAAAAAGGCACGTTGTATGGAGTTTATACTTTTCTCGAGAAGTATCTGGGTTGCAGAATGTACTCTCCCAAAGTAAAAGTGATACCGAAACAAAGCCGAATTGCATTGGGTACCATCAACGACCTTCAAGTGCCCGTGATTACTTTCCGCGACACCCATTATCGAGTAACCTGGCATGGCGAATATACCGACTGGCACAAACTTGATCATGCAGAAAATGGTGAGCGGCCTGACTGGGGAATGTGGGTTCACACTTTTAATGAATTGGTATCACCGGAAATATATTACCACGATCACCCGGAATACTATTCGCAGGTTGACGGTAAAAGAATTCCAACACAACTATGTCTGACAAATCCGGAAGTATTGGAAATCACCGTCCAAAACCTTCGGAGGAAAATTGCGCAAAATCCCACTGCTACTTACTGGTCTGTTAGCCAAAACGACAACAAAAATTTCTGTACGTGCAGTAACTGTAAGGCTATTGACGATCGTGAGGGATCACCATCAGGATCGATCATTAATTTCGTAAACCAGGTAGCAGATCAGTTTCCCGACAAAATGATTTCGACGCTCGCCTATGAATATGGACGAAGAGCGCCAAAGACTTTAAAGCCCAGGGAAAATGTCAACATCATGCTGTGCAGTATCGAAGCTTATCGCGATAAACCTATCGCGCAAGATCCGACGAGCGCCGACTTTGTGAAGGATGTTGAAGATTGGGGAAAAATTGCGAAAGACATTATTGTGTGGGACTATGTGATTCAGTTCAACAATCTGATCAGTCCATTTCCGAACCTTCACGTGTTACAACCCAATCTTCAATTCTTTGCAGAACACGGCGTAAATGCTATGTTCGAACAGGGAAACCGTGAAGTAGGTGGTGAGTTTGCTGCACTACGCGCCTACATGATTTCAAAGTTCCTTTGGAATCCCAATGAGAATGCTGACTCGGTGATGAATGATTTCCTGAAAGGATACTATGGAAAAGCTGCACCATACATCCGACAATATATCGATGAAATGCGTGTGGCACTGCTTGCGTCAGGTAAACCCCTTAGAATTTTCGGAACTCCAAACGAAGCCGCGACGAGCTACCTGACGCCTGCGTTAATTGCAGGCTATGAGAAAATATTTGACCAGGCAGAAACGATTGTTGCTGACAGCGCAGAAATATTGGAACGTGTAAGAATTGCCCGGCTCCCGCTTGAGTTTGCCATCATGGAGCAGGCAAAGAAAAATTTTGCAGGTGAACTAGGAGTATTTCAAAAAGTAAATGGCCGGTGGGAAGTACGCACATCGATCCGCTCAATGATCGATCCTTTTACGGACCTTTGCATTCGTGAAGGGGTGACGCAGGTAAAAGAATGGAGCTGTTCACCGGAAGAATATCGCTCAGCCATGTACCGTCTGTTTTCACAGGGAATGAATGAGCATCTCGCCTTAGGAAAAAAAATAACTTTTATTAGCCCTGCCGTAGAACAAGCTTCCGAAAGATGCTGACCTGTCAATGCTAACCGACGGCAAACGGGGAAGCCATGACTACGATTACAACTGGTTTTCATTTCCGGGTGAAAACCTGGAAGTCGTTATCGACCTTGAAGGAACAAAAACAGTGAAACGAATAGAGTCGGCTTATTATCAATATGGGTTCTGGCTAAGACTATTTCCTAAAAAAGTGGAATATTTTATTTCGCAGGATGGAATACAGTTCGAACTGGTAGGATCCGTAGACAATACATTACCCATCGATCAATACGGCGGGCAGCAACGTGACTTCATTTCAGAATTTGAACCCAGGAATGCGCGCTACGTAAAAGTCAAGGCGCATACCATAGGCAATACGCCGGACTGGCATCCGGGTGCGGGCCGTCCTGCGCGTATGCTTGTTGACGAGATTGTAGTGAGTAAGTGAGGATATTTCACTCGTTCCGTAATTTATCAGCAGGTTCTGACAGGGCAGTCTTTAAAGATTGTGCACTTACAGTTAGGAGCGCAATAAATAAAATCGATAGACCGGGAATTACAAACATCCACCAGGAAATTGGAATGTGGTAAGTAAAACCCTGTAGCCATTTGTCGAGGAGGTAATAAGCAAACGGTGCAGAAAACAGGAACGCCGCAACGGTAAGCCTGACATATTCTTTTGAAAGCATCAGTAGCAAATTCGCGACGGTCGCGCCCAACACTTTTCGAAGCGCAATCTCCTTTGAGCGAATTCTAATCACATATAAGCTGAGGCCAGAAAGCCTAAGGCGGAAATAAAAATTGCCAGCAGCGTGAATAAGCCGAAAATTTTCCCAAATTGAATATGATCAACGTACTGCCTGTTGAAAAATTCATCCAGAAAATAAAACTCGAAAAAATTATTAGGATAGTTTTTATCAAAGGCTCTTTCAACGCGTGCAAGATTATCTATTCAGTGAAGCCGCATCAGTTTTAACCAAATAGTATCCTTTGCCTTTTGTGTATTGATAAAAGGTCGGCGCGACAGGATGATCGAGAGATTGATTGTGATGGTCTTTACCACCCCATGAATTCGGCCCACAATGTCTTTATTTTGATACAAAAGTTTGCCTAAGGCGTCTTCCGGCGAATTGAACCCAAAAGCGATGCGCGCCGCGTCGTTGATAATAATTTCTGTGTTCGTATCATTATTCAACTGATCACTTACGAAACCTTTCCCGGCAAGAAAATCAATGTTCAAAAAGTCAAAGTAGTTTTTATTGACATAGTAAAAGTAAACTTGCTGTGCCTGGTCTCGTCGGAGCATTTTCCATGACGAAACCTCCGCCCACATTCCCTGCCTGTTGTCCAGGTATGGACGAAGTGTAAGTGATCAGATCCGTGTCTTTGTATTGCGAAAGATCCGTCTCGAAACCATCGCCTCCATCACGCATTTCATTAGGTACAGGCACTACAATGTCTGATCGATCGTCATTCCCAAATCCTTATTCTTCATAAATGAAACTTGCTTGTGCATGGTCAGCGTTCCTGCAATCAAAATAATGGCAAAACAAAATTGTAAAAAGACGAGTCCCCTACGCATAGCATATACGCCACCTGGTAGTAATGTTTTTCCTTTCAATGCCTGAATCGGCTTAAAAGAGGACACAATGAATGCCGGATAAAATCCGTAGACAATGGAGCCAAGGATCAAGGCCAAGAACAGCGCTACCCAAAACCAAAGGATTGCTTAACAACATAAAGGAATTTTGAATGCCCGTGAGAGAACTGAATAGTGGAAAACTCAGCTGCGCCATCACGATGGCAAATGACTAATGCAATGGAATTAACCAACAAAGACTCCATGAGAAATTGAGCAATGAGATTCTTCCTGGTCGACCCGTTGACAAGCCTGATTCCTACTTCAGCAGATCGGCTAATGGAAATGGACGTGGTCAGATTGATATAGTTAAGCCAGGCAATAAATAAAATCAACACGGCTACTACTGTCAGTGCCATTACACTCTTGGCGTTTCCATTTTGTTCATGTTCAAATCGTAAATGAGAATTCAGATGTATCTCGGCTAATGGTTGAAATGTGTATTCGCGTTTAACATCTCTTTCTGGATGCAATTTTTCCACAATATCGTTCATCTTTGCCTGGAGCCTTTCCATTTTTGCATTGTCATCCAGTAAGACGTAAACAGGACGGTTGTTGCAATTGACACAATAGTTCGGATCCTGCAAGTCAGTAACAAACGACAGTAACATGTCAAATTTGAGATGCGAGTTTTTTGGGGGGTCCTTTGCAACCGCTTCAACCAAAAAAGGAACCTGCCCTTGCACAATTGTTTTGCCAACAGGGTCTTCATCCCCAAAAAGTGTTTTAGAACTGGATTCCGTGAGCACTACCGTATTAGGCTTTGATAACAAATTTGTCGTTGAACCTTTGACAATTGGAAAATGTAAAAATTTTAAAAAAAGTGGAGTCGACACTGAACACTCGGGTAAATTGAATAGGATTGTCCTTCCAGGAAAAAACTCTGATGCTTTTCTAACACCGCGTAAAATCCTTTACCTCCGGAAAAGTTTCCTTCAACGTCGGTCCTAATGACGTAACACATCCGACACTCTGATCGGTGTGGGTGGGATAGTGCCTTGTGTTTACAAGCCGGTACAGGTTTTTATAGTGAACATGAAATTGATCGTAACTCCGTTCAAAAACGATATACTGTGCAATCAGCATACAGGCAGCCATACCGATGGCAAGCCAGCAATATTGATGAACGAAAAGAATTTATTCCTTAACAGGTTTCGGTAAGCGGTTAAGACATAGTTTCGAATCATACGGCATTGTTAACTGAAATTTTCGTTTCTTTTCAAGTAGATGCCATTGAATTAAAACAGCTTTTTTAATGTAAATCACAGTTTCATTTGGCACGCAAGATCAAAAGTGAACAGAAAACTGTCCGCGACCGATCACATCAAGGATTTTTGGATCAACTAAGAAGGATCGATTTGACAATTACGGATAAAAATCTAATTGAATTATATTTCCCTGCATGAAATAAGAAGCATTAACAACGGAGGAGGAATTGAGCAATTCATTCAGGGTACGTAAAAATTGAAAACGCTTTTTCAAAAGAACTAGCGGAAGCCGGACGAAGCATTTTATGGAAAGACACCGGATGCGATCCTAATGATCCATCAACATGGATTCATCCCGTAATCCGACTAGGTGATTATTCACAAGAACCTTTCAGGCTTGCGGCAAATTCGCCGCTACTCCACACAGCAGCCGATCAGTTGGTGGGAAAGGGCCGGTGGTTCCCCAGGGGCAGCCTTGGGACTTTCCCTATCCGCTTTCCCAGTCCACAAGATCCAGGTGATGCAGGCTGGCATGCTGACGCCAGCTTCTATGGAAGTGATGGATCGATGAGGCTGAATCTAAAATCGAAAGGCAGGGCGCTGTTAATGTTATTTTTATTTTCCGACACCGGTATCGACGATGCACCAACACGAATTCTCGTCGGCTCGCATCTGGATGTACCGCGGCTGCTAG
>CAVTZI010000015.1:0-34643 GCA_963739105.1 uncultured Bacteroidota bacterium
CGTGTAGAACCGTTTACCAGCCGGATGCCAACCTCTGCAGACCGGCTAACCGTGATCGATGTTGTCAGGTTGATATAGTTTAGCAAGGCAATAAACAAAATTAATATCGCGACGATTGTCAATGCCATGACACTCTTAGCATTTCCATTTTCTTCGTGTTCAAATCGAAGATTAGAGTTTAAGTGGATATCTACAAAGGTTGAAGTACGTATTCACGCTTCACATCTCCTTCCGGGTGCAATTTTTTAACAATGGCATCCATCTTGGCCTCCATCGCCTTAGTATCCGTATTCCTTTCCAGCAAAACATAAACTGGCCGGTTGTTGCAATTAACACAGTAGGCCGAATCATTAAGGTCTGTTACAAACGACAGCAACATATCAAATTTAACATGGGAATTTTCGGGGGGATCGACTGCAATCGCTTCCACTAAAAAAGGTATCTCGCCTTGCAGGATTGTCTTGCCTACAGGATCTTCATTTCCAAAAAGAGTTTTGGCGCTTGATTCCGTAAGAATTATTGTATTAGGCTTTGACAACAGATTTTTCCTTGCGCCATTTTTGATGGAAAAGGTAAATATTTTAAAAAAAGTGAGTCGACACTAAACACCCGGGTGAATTGTATAGGATTGTTGTTCCAGGAAAAAACGCGTGTGCTTTTGCTACACCGTGTAAAGTCTGCAACCTCCGGAAAAGTTTCCTTTAACGTTGGCCCTAATGATGTAACGCACCCGGCACTTTTATCAGTATGCGTAGGATAATGCCTTACGTTTACGAGGCGGTAGATGTCGTTATAGTTGACGTGAAACTTATCGAAGCTTCGTTCAAAAACTACATATTGCGTGATCAAAATACATGCTGCCATACCAATGGCTAACCGGAAACATTGATCAATGAAAAATTTTGTTGCGTAAGAGATTTCTATACGCCGTTAAAATATAGTTTCTAAGCATGAGTTATTGTTAACTGAAATTTTAACTTTTCAATTAGGATGCCATGTGGAATTATGGACGCTCCTTTTTAAAATCACAGTTTTATTGACACACAAAATCAAAAAATGAACAGTTTATCGTCCACAAGCGGTCATTTTAAAAATATCCGGAGCTCAACGAAGAAGGCATCGAGAGCAGAGGATTACAGACCAAAAATCTAATTGAATTATATTTGATGCAGTTGATAAAATAATGAAGGAATCACTGACGCAGGATGAAATAAAACAATTCATCGAGGATGGATTCGTTAAACTCGAAAACTGTTTTTCGGATAGGCTGGCCGAAGCCGGACGAAGTATTTTATGGAAAGACACGGGATGTGATCCGAGCGATCCAACGACCTGGACTCATCCTGTAATTCGATTGGGTGACTATCCACAGGAACCTTTCAGGCTTGCAGCAAATGCGCCCCTACTCCACGCAGCAGCCGATCAGTTGGTAGGAAAGGAAGGTGGATGCCTCGTGGTAGTCTGGGAACTTTCCCCATCCGTTTTCCCAGCGAACGTGATCCTGGCGATGCGGGGTGGCATGCAGATGCGAGCTTTTACGGAAGTGATGGTTCTATGAGGCTGAATCTAAAATCGAGCGGTCGGGCACTGCTAATGTTATTTTTGTTTTCCGACACCGATATCGACGATGCACCAACACGAATCCTCGTCGGCTCTCACCTGGATGTACCGCGGCTGCTGAGCCCGCTGGCGACGATGGCTTGACCTTCATAGAGTTTGCACAAAAACTAACGAGTACGTTTGACCGGAAAGTGGTTTATGCTACCGGCAAAGCAGGCACAGTTTTTCTCTGTCACCCATTTCTTATTCACGCTGCCCAGCCACACCGTGGAAAAAATCCCAGGTTCCTGGCGCAGCCTCCGCTTATACCCCGTTCTGATGATTCCATCAAACTTGAACGGGAAGATGGTGACTACTCGCCTGTCGAGGTTGCTATTCGCTTAGGCTTGGTAATCGGTAATCGGTAATCAGTGGTCAGGTAATCGGTGGCTCTTCGTAGAATGGTGTGTTGGTAAGAAGTAGTTAGTGAGTTGTGTATAGGTGACCGGTAGCCAATTACTCCGCCATTTTATTTGCGTTACAACGGATTTCGATGAAATTGGGCCCACTAATTACCGACCACGTTTTACAAACGGATATCACGAAAGGACGATGCGTTGCAAACACCTCTTACTACACCACTAACTACTTCTTACTACCCCTTACCTACGAAGCGCCGACCGATTACCGATTACCTGAATACCGATTACCGACTCAACCAGAAGATCCCGAATCAAAGCGCCCAATATTTTAATACCTTTTAGAATCTCCGCCTTTGATGAATGGGAAAAATTTATTCTGAGTGAATTATTTCCCTGAAGTCCACCAACATAAAAATTTTGTCCAGGGACAAAAAGAACATTTTGTTCAATGGCTTTTTCCAATAATGTAGTAGCGTCTAGTTCTTCGGGCAGCGTTGCCCAAATAAACATACCTCCTTTCGGGACGATCCATTTCACTTGATCTGGGAAAAATTGTTTCATCGATGTTATCATGAAGTCGGCTTGCTCCTTGTAAAAAGTGCGTATCGAAGTCAGGTGATCCTCTAATGAATTATCCAATAAAAACTGATAGATTATCCGTTGTGCCAGGTTGTTCGAATGCAGATCGGAAGCTTGCTTCGCTACCGCCATTTTCTTCATAATTTCCCTGGGGCCCATTGCCCATCCCATTCTTAGACCCGGCGAAATTATTTTGGAGAATGATCCAAGCGATACTGTCTTTTCCGGAAGAAGGGAATAGAAATCCGGCATCGTATTTTTTTCAAAATAGATCTCACCGTAAGGATTATCCTCAACCCAAATCGTTTCAGAGGCGCTGTGATTGCGGGCCAGGATTTCACGATGATACTGATCGTACAGGTTACCCGGTAGGGTTTTGAAAATTGGGAATGCAATAGAATAGCAAAGGTTTTATTCTCTTCATCGCGTTATCAAATTCATTAATATCAGGACCACCTTCGTAAATTTTAATGTGATGGAACGAAGGTTGATAAGCAGAAAATGCCTGAATGGCTCCGAGGTACGAAGGACCTTCCAGCAACACATCACTGCCGGGATTGATCAATAATTTACCAATCAAGTCAAGTCCTTGCTGCGAACCATTCAGCATGAGGATGTCTTCCGCCGTGATATGCCTCCCGGTTTTACGAGATTGCCACTGTGCGATATAATCCCGCAGCGGTAGGTATCCTTCGGTGATCCAATATTGTAGTGCGGCCGCTTCCATCCTTTCTCAACACCTGTTCCGCCGCTAAGGCGATCTTCTCTACAGGAAAAAAATCGGGGTTCGGCAAACCACCGGCAAAGGAGATCATTTCTGGCCGTGAGGAGACTTTTAAAATTTCTCTGATGAATGATTCAGGAATATTTTTTATCCTGTCAGAGAAGGGAAATGGTTTGGTGATGGTCATGATTTATATTTTAGTTTTGGTGACAAATAAAAAAAGCCCGGTTTATGACCGGGCTTTTGTTTTTTAGTTTCTACCTATTAATACAAGCTATCCGGTCATGAGAGTTTTACCTGCCACTGCGACAACTGCGATAATCGCTTGTACCGATAGGGTTGTAATCTTATACATGTTTAATAGGTTAACACATTATCTTCTAAAACAAAAAACCCCGGTTTCAAGGCCGGGGTTCGAAATTTCTTTTTTGAACAATATCAGGCCTTCCAGGATGAATTTTTCACCGCTGCCACTACTGCCTGAAGAATTGTTGTGTTCATGGGCGTAAAACTGAAGATTTTAATTTGAATAAGCAAGGATGAAGAAACATTGGTGAAAAAAAATTAAAGTACGTTTTTGATGAAGCACGTGTAATTTTTAGCGCTGAGGAGTACACAGCAGAGATACACGAGCGATCTCTAGTGAGTGTCGGTTCAATATCGAATGTCGAACACCGAATTTCGAATGATGATCGGAAGCTGAGCCCAAATCTGACGTGCACATTTGACAGAAACAGCGCAAGCACTCATCGGAGGCTACAATTGTTGAAATTTATCGCAGAGGGAATACCGAGTCAAAATGCAGAGAGGATCGCGGAGAGTTCAGCGTCGTTCAAAATTCGACATTCGACGTTCGTCATTCGACAAAAATATTCGACAGTCAATATTCAACAATCAATGATATCGGAACCGAAGTCAACATTTAAATTCATCTATTCTTCTGTCGGTAATACCGTGTAAAGTCGGCTTGTTTCATGATGCCGATCGGGCCTTCATATATTCCTCCCCGCCCCTGCGAATCCTTAACATACACCAGCAAAATGTTGACAGCCCCTCCGTTGAACAAATCTGAAGGGATGGTATAAATTCTCGATGCGATCATGCCAATTAGTAGACCCAATCCACTTTCCATTGAAATACGTATGATCGAAGTCATCGACCTTTCCCAGCAACAAGACAAGATCCTCACCGTCCAGCGCTTCGGGAATTACAAACTGCTTCCGATACCATCCTGTTCCATCAAAATTATTATAGCCCTGATGCTCCCATTCGCCGGGCACATTAATTTTTGTCCACTTGCTGTCAACGGGCGGTGTATGCTTGTCGGTCCCTAAAAACTCGTTGTCATCGGCGTTTTTGTACAACCTGGTTTCGAGCGCAAAATCCCAAACACCCCGGAGATTTATGGTAAGGTCGCGGTCGTTTTCATTGATAAAAATTCCGATATCACCCTAGACAATTCCGCCTGGACTTTCTGAGTCAAACACGCGTACAGCCAATAAATTTTTTCCATTAAAATTTATATACTCCTTTGGAAGATAATAATTTCTAAAAGCATCATAGGCCGTATGAATTTCGGTGGAAATGTTCCAGAGAAACCAATTTTATGACCATTGAGATACACCTCATCGACATCATCGATAGTATCCAAGAAACAAGCTAAAGTCTAAATTTTTGTCCAGCGCGGTGCCATCAAAGGTTTTTCGATACCACGCATATGCCATTATAGCCATTGAATCCTTCATCCTCCCAGTTGGAAGGCACATCAATGGTTTCCCAATCATTGTCTATAAATTTCGGGTCAGCCCATTTCTTACTATCGCCAATGCTAAATTTCCAGTTGCCCTTGAGGTTCAATACCTTTTCCCAATCTTCCTGCGCATTGCGTTGTAAAAGTGACTCCAAGCATGATAAAACCCAATGCCAGAAAAAATGCACACACGTTTAACTTCTTCACTCGTCAGATGGATTAGTTGTCGTCAGAAAAGTAATATGAAACCCAATGAGGAAAATCAAAATTTTCATCCCTGTATTTTCTCCAGAAATGTTTGTATTCACTTCGTGGAATTATCGTAAGAGGACCCTCGTATATTCCGCCCCTTCCCTCCTGATCGTAAACACGGACAGCGATTACATTATCCTTTCCCGCTCTTAGGAGGTCATCCGGTATGGAGTAATTCCGATATCGATTATACTCATCGTCACTCGCCCACTTTCTGTTTAGGTTACCGGTGCTACCAATAAGGGTACCGTTAATATATACCTCATCCATATCATCGATTTTACCGATCAGCAACATGAGATCATCCACTTTAAAATTACCTGGTATCTTAAATGTTCTACGATACCATGCAAAGCCATCGTAAGTTCTAAAGCCCTGAGATTCCCAATCATTCGGTACCATAATATCTTCCCAGGAAGATTCATCCAAATTTTCCTTCGCCCATTCTTCATTATCAAACAAATGGAATTTCCATTTCCCAAAAAGGTTCACGCTGTTCTCAGAATAATTAGGGTAATGATAAATGCCAACAGGAGAATCAACAATTCCACCCTCTCCACCTTCATCATAGACTCTGACGGCTATTACATTCTTGCTGTTTTTATTAACAAGTTCCATGGGTATGGGATAACGTCTGGGGTAATTGTACGCCGTAAAATAGTCCGGTGGAAACCCACCGGTTGAGCCAATAAGCTTTCCGTTAAAATAAACTTCATCCACATCGTCAATTTTTCCTAACTCCAGGTATAACACATCATTGCTTTCAACAGGAATTTCAACCGTTTTTCTGTACCATGCATAGCCGTTGTAGTTTCTAAATCCTTCGTCTTGCCAGGAGTCCGGAACATAAATTTTCTCCCAATCTGAATCGTCATATTCTGGTTTCGCGAACTTCTTGCTGTCACCGAGAATAAATTTCCAGTATCCCTGCAAATTCGTACGTCTTTCTCGTTCCTGGCAGCTCCCTTCGACCGTGAGCAGAAGGGTGAAAACTAAAACTAACATGGCAGGGCGTGGAGAGGATAGCATTTTCATAACAGTAAAATTGATTGGTAGGGACTATGTATAAATCACAAGTAAAAATACGGGCACGCCTACCCAAAGATGTCACAGACGGGTAAAGAGATGTAAAAAGTTGTCATAGAGCTGTCAGCCGACAGCTTACAGCGCACAGCTTATTCGTGCTGCTGGACGTGTGGATCGCAATGTCGTCAGGGAAATGTGATGTTGGCTAATATCAAAACGGGAAGCAAAGCAGGCAGGACTGTTGAAAGAAAACTATCAAGTTGCAGGCACAAGCTGTACGCTGTAAGCTGTGCACTGACAGCTTAATAAATCAACGTGTACCCTGTTCCATGGACAGTAAGAATGATCTTTGGAGCATTGGGGTCCTCCTCAATCTTATGCCTTAGCTTAACAATAAAATTGTCAACGGTCCGGGTGGTCGGTGATTCGTCGTAGCCCCATACATTTTCCAGCAGATCGTTTCGGGAAATGATTTCATTTTTTCTGCGAAATAAATACTTCAAGATGGCATATTCTTTATGCGACATCTTTACAACGCCGCTGGCATCTTCCGCTGTATACGCGCTGAAGTTTAAGCGTAAGCTTGCCAATTTTACATTGCTCGTTTTCCTTGCCGGGTATCTCGACATTTCGGCGAAGCACAGCTTTAATTCTGGCCAACAACTCGCGCAGACTAAAAGGTTTCGTGATGTAATCATCAGCGCCCAGTTCGAGTCCAAGGATTTTGTCGATCTCTTCGCTCTTCGCCGTGAGCATGATAATGGGGACTGCGATACCAGCGTCTCTGACTTTTTTGCAAACGTCCAATCCCGACATCTCCGGCATCATCACATCCATTACGATCAAGGCATACGGGTTTGCAAGGATCATCTTCAAACCCATCGCTCCATTGTCGGCGAGGTCCACGTCATAACCTTCAAATTCGAGATTATCCTTGAGTCCGCGACTCATGTTCGGCTCATCTTCAACAATTAAAATTTTACGCCTCATTACTATGCTTTATTTTCAATAGGGAAATATAGCCGAAATGTGCTGCCTTTTCCAGGTGCGCTTTCCACTTTTATTTTGCCATGATGTGCTTCCATGGTCTTTTTTACCAGCGTCAATCCCAACCCTGATCCTTTTGTATTGTGAATGTCTCCCGTCGGGGCCCGGTAAAACTGATCAAATATTTCATGCTGATGCTTCTTCGCAATTCCAATCCCTTCGTCCTTCACTTCTACAAAATTGAAATTTCCATCCCTTCCTGTGTTTATGGTAATATTTTTTTTATCCTGACTGTACTTCATAGCATTGTCAATCAGGTTTATGAATGCTTCGATGATGGCGTTCCGATCGCCGGAAATCATTTTAAGATTCTCATCTTTAATGAACTCGCAAGTAAATCCTTTATCGCGCAAGTGAAAGAAATAGGACTTTAATACCTCATCGACCAGATCATTCAGGTTAAGTGGTTTTGTTTCGTACGTTTTTTTATTCGCCTGTATTTGAGAAAAATTCAAAATCCGATTGACAATTCCGGAAAGGCGGGCCGCCTCCTTTGCAATCACGCTTTGATATTCCTTTTTTTTCTCCTCGGTGACGCGATTCATCTCCAGCGTCTCCGCATACATACTGATCAGCGAGAGTGGCGTTCTGATTTCATGCGATACGTTCGAAACAAATTCTGATTTTGCCTGTGCCAGAGACATTTCGCGTCTGATGTTCCGGTAAAGAAACCAAATGCCCAACCCCAGTATGAAGGCTAAAAGTCCAAGAATAATGAGGCTCGTGATCATGCGGTCGCGCACCAGATCGTCAATGGTCGCTCCAGTAAGTGAAATGCTCAGATAATGTCCAGGCAAAAGCCAAAAAGATTTTTTTTGCGATTCATCCCCCTCCCCAATCGCAGTGGATCCAGTTGAGGCGTCCGTGGAGTAGACCAGCGTGTTGGTATCACTTCGAAACGCCGAAATAACAAACTTATCTTGCGCGATGGCTTGTAGTTTCGGTCCCAATGTATTTTCGATAAATTCCGGGAGGTCAATAACCATGGCTCCCAGCCGGTACGTTGGGGTTCCTTCGCTCAATACAAAAAAAACAGGTATTGGCCTATTCGTGTTAAACGTGTCCATTAACTCCATTTTACGAAATCCCGCTTCCTCATAAGCAATGAGCTGCTCAATCCGTGGCCTGGTTTTTCCTCACAAGACTATCCAGCCTTTTCTGTGCAATTTTGCCCTCAGCCTCGTTTGCTTCCCTGCCAAATACCTTAGACATGTTTTTTGAATCACTGCAATAGAGATATCGAACAGCACCAAATTGATTTAACACAGCGGGAATTCCTTTCAGGCTGTCGCCGACATTTTTTTCTTCCATGAGGGCAATGTTGAAGCGATTTGCCCAGCTTCCGATCACATCATCTGAATATTGGTTGATCGAATACAAAATAGCGTCTAACTGATTTTGGTAGATTTCCCGTACAATTTTTTCGTTCGCTGTGAGGGCGTTCAATTCAAATAGAATAAAACCAACGGGTAGTAAAGCAATCAAAATAAAAGCTGCGATAATTCGCTTCAGCGGATTTCTCATACAACTAAAGTAATTTAAAGTTGTGAGTTTTTCTTCCTGATGAAGTAAATCGAATCGTCTTGGAAGACTTGTGCTGATTCAAAAAATATATGCTGAATGTTAAATACACTTTACACAGAGGCGCAAAGGCGCGAAGTTTCGCGGAGATTCTTTGCGGAACTTCGCGTTCATTGCGGCTCCGCGGTGAAATTTTCTGTAAGTTATCGATCGCCAAATTTGACTGCCTTACTTCCTCACTATTTTATCTCTGATCTCCTTCCAGGTAACGAGCTTAATTTTTTCGTCTGCAATTAGTTTCTTGCATTTATCGCTGGTAAAGAAATTAAAATCCTGTTGCCGCCATGCTGCTCCGTAATCTTCATGATCAACGGTAACGGCTTTCATCTCATCATTATCATAAGCTGCATGAAGCAACAGAACATTCAACCCAGGTTGCAATGATTTCAATTGCTGGATGTAAAAGTTTTCCATTCCGGCTTTGTAATCGCGGCCAGAGGCAATGATGACTCTATCGACAATTACATCTTTGTCTGTCACAAAGGGTGTGTAGTCAATATTCAAGACCCTCGAAAAATCCTTGCTTATCATTACCGGTATTTTGTATTCATGACCCAATTTGATTAACACTTCCAGGAATTTTGCCGTTGAGAATGCTGCACCCATGTGCGCGTCCAAATGTGTGGGCTCAATTCCAAATTGTTTCGCACGTTCGATTTGACTCCGCAGTTCTTTTTCAACTTCTTCGAGCTTGGCGTTTTTTAAAAAAGCTTCAACGGTTTCATTTAGATAACCATATTCGTCGAGTAAACTGGAAACCTCATCGTGTGGCGCCACGGGTCTCCATTTATATACTTTCCACTCGCTGTTCAACGTCAGATGTAAACCCAGGTCTGCATTTGGATTCGCTTTCGCGTATGCAGCAATCTCAGAAAACCACGGGCAGGGAACCATGATGCTTGCAGAATTGACAACACCTTTCTCCATTGCATAAATGGATGCAGACGTTCTCCGAGTGTGAAACCCCTAAATCATCGGCATGAACGATCAATAGCTTCGTATCTTTTGAATATCCCAGGCGTTCTTGTATGGTCTTTTGCTGTGCCCATGCGACAACGTTTATCATGACAAAGAAAATAATGCTACAATTTTTCATACATTAGATTTTCAGAATTGAATTTATCGTTTTGCTGGGGGTCTTTTGATACTACTATGCTTTATCTGGATCAAATAGCAACGGGAAAAACTGACCTTCCAATTTTTTGCCTTTCTTGACGACGGGGACACCTTGCAAGAGTTCATCATTTGAATCCGAATACGTGCCATCCGCAAAAACATTTAACACAAAAGCTCGTCGTGGCCTGGAAGATTTATTCTCATAGGATCCGTGTACCATAAGGGGATGGTGAAAAGTAGCATATCCTCTTTTCATTTCTATAGGGACTTTTTCAGCAAATTGTTTTTTCTGTTCCGCCGTTAAAAATTGTTGAAGCCCTTCCATATCGCCTGCCAATTCAGGTTTGTCCAAAAGTCCCCACGTATGACTCCTGGGAACATAATACAGGCATCCATTTTCTGTTGTTACATCGTCCAAGGCAACCCAGCAGGTAAGGTGCTGCATGGGCAGCGTTCTGCGCCAATAACTGTAATCCTGATGCCAGGCTACAACGCCACCGTGATGCGCAGGTTTATAGAAAAGCTGATCATGCCAAAAACGCACAGCCTTATTCCCTAGCAATTGACTTGCAGGGATGACGAAAGCGGGATTCCAAAGCACATCGTGGAAACCAGTGGTAATACGCCAATGTCCCAGCGAATGAAACAGCACAGCATTCGGGTCCTTCGATTCGTTGGAATGGAATTCATAAAACAAATTATGCCTGGGGTGCGATGGATCTTTAATTTCCTCCAGGTCATAAAGCAGTTTTTCCACCTGGCGATCCTCCAATAACTTAACGTCCGAAAGGAAACCATAGGTATTAAAAAATGAGATTTGCTCGTCTGACAGCTTATATTTTTCCCAAGCCTCTTTGAATGATATCGATGGGAATAAATCGCTGATCAGTTGATGATGTTCCGATAAGTCGTGACTTAACTTCATAGTTTTTAAGATTAAAGCTGGTAAGGAGCGCTTGCTACAATTTCACGGGCAATTTAAAAAAGGTAAATGTAATTCGACATAGCAAGGCTTGACAACGTTAAAGGTAAAATTGAATAGGTGAATGAATAAAAAAGGACCTCACGGTTCCGTAAGGTCCTTTAATTTTTGATTTGAGACCTTAGAGTTTTTCCCCAAGCGTTACGCCTTTCAATTCTTCCTGCAGCGAGAATGGTTGATTGTACAACCGCTTGCCCGTAGCTTTAAAATAAGCATTGGCCACTGCCCCACCCGTTGGCGGAAGCGCTGGCTCACCGAGTCCGGTAGGATCAATACCATTATTCACAAAGTGACATTCCACCTCGGGTATTTCTTTCATCCTGATTAATCGGTAGGTGTTAAAGTTCTTTTGTTCGGCAGCGCCATCTTTAAAAGTTAGGTTGCCGTACATCGCATGTCCCAGGCCATCGACAATGCCGCCGGTGACTTGTTGTCTAGCTCCGCTTAGGTTTACTACAACACCACAATCCGCCACGGCATAAATTTTTTTCAGCGAAGGTTTTCCTTTCTTCATTTCCACTTCGGCTACCTGCGCAACATATGATCGGTGTGAGAAGTAAACACTGAATCCTTGTGCGAGATTTGTTTTCGTACCCCATCCCGATTTTTCCACAGCCATCTGAATTACACCCTTCATCCGATCGATGTCATATTTAATTGCGCCTACCGGAGACGTTTTAGCTCTGTCGAGCAAATCCAGTCTGAATTTGACGGGATCTTTTTTAGCCGCCAGCGCTACTTCATCCAGGAAGGACTGTTCAGCAAAAGCCAGGAAATTGGTGATGGGTGCGCGCCACGGTCCTGTCGTGATCGGTGATTTGTGTTCGATTGAATCAATCAACAGATTATCCACAGCGCCTGAAGGGAAATTATCCTCACGCGTGCAGTTGCCCGCGTTGATGCCGACGCCACGAAGTTTATATCCAATTAAGTTTCCGTTGGCATCGAGTGCTGCGTCGAAGCGATATCGAACTGCCGGACGGTAACTACCTCCGCCAAGGTCATCTTCGCGCGTCCAGATTACTTTGACGGGAGCTTTGATGAGCTTCGATAGTTCAGCCGCCTCCACGACATAATCAGCTTGTAATCTCCTTCCGAAGCCGCCACCAAGGCGTGTCAATTGAACAGTAACGTTGTCCGGAAACATGTTCAATAATTTGGCAACATCCATGCGTGCCCGGTCTGGCGTCTGAGTGGGACCAACCAATTCAACACCGTCCTCACGGACATGCGCGAAAAAGTTCATGGGCTCCATCGGACTGTGTGAGAGAAATGGACATTGATATTCTCTCGTAATAACTTTCGCTGCCGATTTAAAAGCAGCATCAACATCTCCATCTTTGCGTCGAACAGTCGCCTGTCCGTTGGTCAATAAATCCTTAAACAGTTTATCGTGGTCCGCGGTGCTTTCAATGGCACCTTCCAGCTTCGTATTCAATTTTTAGCGCCTTGCGTGCCTTGTTTATTTGCCAGGTCGACTTACCTACAACCGCTACATTATTTTTAAATGAAACGACATCAACAATGCCAGGCATTGCTTTCGCTGCGGCGCTGTCTACCGATTTCAGCTTCATTCCAAATGCCGGCCGCTGGATCATCGCCGTGAGCATTCCTTCCCGATAAAAGTCCATTCCGTAAAGTGGCTTCCCCGTAATCATCTCCTTGTTATCCACATTACGTACAGCTGTACCAATCAGCTTGAAGTCCTTCAGTGCCTTTAACTTAACATCAGCTGGTACAGTAATACTTGAAGCTTCTGTGGCGAGTTCTCCATAGCTAAGTTTACGGTTCCCTGCCTTGTCAATGACGAAACTATTTTCTGCCGTTAGTGATGTAGAAGGAACACTCCAGCGTTTTGCGGCTGCCTCGATTAACATGTGACGGGCGGTCGCACCTGCTTTTCGCAGACGCTCCCACGAATGCGGCACTGCCCCGCTTCCGCCGGTAACCTGACGTTCATACTTTTTAGTATCCAATGCAGCTTGTACCACTTTCACTTTCGACCAATCTGCATCAAGCTCTTCGGCCACAATCATGGGGAAAGATGTCTTGATGTTCTGGCCAAGCTCCGGATTCGGTGAGAAAATAGTAATTACTCCCTCGGGTGAGATGGACAAATAGCTATTGAAATTTATATCGTCGGCTACGCCGCCAACGAGTCTGGATGGTGGAAGCTTCAGAACTTCCCCAATGAAAGCCAAGCAATAGACCTCCGCCCGCTGTGGCAGCGATCTTCATGAAATTTCTTCTAGTGGTTTTGGGAAAAGTTGTCATGGCTATTTCATTTTAGAAGATGCAACAACAATAGCTTCCTTAATTCTGTGGTACGTTCCACAACGGCATATATTTCCGTTCATAGCCGCTTCAATTTCTTCGGCAGAAGGCTTTGATTTTTTATTTAGCAAGGCTGTGGCTGACATGATCTGGCCCGCCTGGCAGTAACCGCATTGCGCTACATCCACCTCATCCCATGCTAGTTGAACAGGGTGATCGCCATTCGCCGACAGTCCTTCAATCGTTGTGACTTTTCCTGAACCCACCGCCGAAACCGGAAGGAGCAAGAGCGAACGGCGTTGCCATTCAGGTGTACTGTGCATGCGCCACATTGCGCAATCCCACATCCATACTTGGTGCCCACCAGTCCGAAATTATCACGTAGCACCCAGAGCAGCGGCGTATCAGCATCAACGTCGGCCTCGTAGCTACGGCCATTGATTTGCAATTTGTATTGAGCCATTTTTTTGGATAAGTTTTTACCTAGTTCAAGTTAGGCAAAATTTCCTTGGACGATTGGAAACAATGTGGGTATTGTCTCAAAATTTAGGATAAGCTGTTGCTTGGATACATGGGTGGTCGGTCATAGTTCGTCTTTGAAATTTCCGGAAACGATTCACCAAGCGACACGTCAATGGCGCGTCAAAAAAATATTTTCAGAACTGAACGTTATTTAAAATCATTCCAACCTGCACTAGCGTGATGCAGAGTGATTGCTATTGTACTTTTCTTAGCGTTGAAAAAACGTGATCATTTTGCTTGAGATGACACGTATTGCAAGCTTTTTTCTGCTCCAACGTCAGCATTCGCCGTGAATTATCACGCTCAAATTGAGCGTATCCCCATCCTCCTGTTGAGGCAAACTTCAGACTGTCTTTTTGCATAACATCCATATGATGCCGTGCGGCCTCGGAGGTGTAGTTTTCAGCTGGCACGGCCTCGATAACTTCAACCACAAAAACGGATCCTTCAGGAAATTTTCCGCGTCGCATATCCCTTGCACAGCGAGATCATTCGCGTAGATGTGATCGAATCCGCGGTAATTGACGTTAGGATGTTGGGGTCCAAGGAAAGTGGTTTTAACATGGGTCCAACTCCGATAGCCATCAGGATAGGAAACTTCTTCGTCAGCAGGGACAGCAAACTTAAAACTTGAAATCAAAATTATCAGGACAGCTCCCGCAACAACTGCACAATACTTTTTCATAACCCACGGTTTAAAAATTCAAAAAAAATTAACGATTGAAAGACTCTATTTACAAAAAATCAAATCGTTGATATTGGAAGTATTTGCTTTGATTATAAATGAAGCTATGATTTCAGACTACAGCCGCACAGCCAAGTGTGTAGGTTTGTTGGTGAAGAACATCAACAAAGTCGTTGAGCAGGTGATGACAGGTCTGACTGATGAAGTAATCTACAGACGGCCAGTCGCATGCATACTGCCCTTCAGACCATAGCCGCTCAGCCAAGTGTGCAGGTTTGTTGGTGAAGAACACCAACAAAGGCGCGTGAGCAGGTCTGACGCAAAAGCATAGTACGAGGACGGATAGTTACTTTCTTGTCACAGCGAGCAGCAGCACGCATACCGCCCTTGTTGGTGTTCTTCACCAACAAGCGCACGGAGCAGTCAAGATCTCACAAAGGCATGCGAGCAGGTCTGACAGACGAAGGCTATACAAGAGGACGGATGTAATTTCACTTCAACAGCTGGCAGCTGCACAGCATACCGCGCTTGTTGGTGTCTTCACCAACAAGCGCACGCACGTCAAGATCTACAAACGAAGTATTTGCTTTGATTAAAACGAAACTTGTAAGTATTTGAATCACCAACGCCATCAAAGCTTCCCACGTTTCTCGCCATTGACCAAATAGGTGCCGTCCTTTTCAAAAAAGATTTCGATTTTACTGAGTTCTGATTTTTCTTTCGTCAAAAAAGTAATCAGGTACTGATATGCAGAGACTCGGTCCTTGATATCATCCGTGAATCCAAGGTCAAGTTTTAGTACAACATTTGGATCGAATTTTCTGGCCAGCAAAACTTGTGAATTATTTTTTACAACCTTGATCCTAACTTCTTCCGGAATCAGCTTTAAAACTTTTAAATGTAGATACAGATAAGGCGCACTCATGCCGCTATTGGGTAATGTGCGAGTGATCCAGTTCAACTTTAGTTTCCGATTTGGGACGTTGTTTAAATTGTAAGTCAAGCCTTAGCTCAAATTCATCGTTGGCCTTGTATGGGGTCTGATCTTGAAATAGAAAAATCGAAATGATTCCGACCCAGAGTAATTTCATATCATGGAGTTTGCCTCATCTAAAATAACAAAAATTGTCACGCAACTGGCAGTTAATTAACATTGATGTTCAAGCACGGTGGGCATTTGAGCTTATGAATCTATTTTGTCACTCCCGGCCAGGTATCAGTTCTGAAGGGAGAAGCGGGCAATCCTTCATCATTAAATAAATTTGCGTCATCGGGATTATTCGCCCATCCATATCTCACAGCGACGGGGTCATTTACTTTGTCACTTTGCACCACGACATCATCTCCTTCTATGCGGGCCTTTGCCCAGAAAAACTTCTTGTCTGTTCCGGCAACGGCAAAGCCTCTTAAATATCCATACTTGTCCCCTTTTGCCTGCAGACCACCACCAACATTGTTAAAGCTTAATTTAATGCTGCTTCCTTCTTTAGTCATGGATCTATATTCGGGTCCCGAGTAGACCAGGTCCTTTGAATAGGTAACTTTTAATGCTGCCAGCGCCAACCGTAGGCCTACATCTTGTTTGTTGCGCGGATGAATGTCATTGGCTTCACCGATGTCAATTGTAACAGCCTGTCCCGTTGATGGTAATTGTAAGCGTCATGTTTTGGGCCTCCCGCAGTTCCGCCCATGCGCTCTCTTGAGGGTTGTTCCGAAGGTGCCAAAAAGTTTGCCAACTGCACCCAAAAAAATGGTAGTTCATATCCCCACTTGTTCCGCCAATTTTTTATGAGTGATGGAAAGAGCGTGCGATAGCGATAGGCTCTTCCCACATTCGCTTCTCCCTGGTACCATAAGATACCTTTGATTGCAAATGGTGTAAGGGGCGCAATCATCGCGTTATAAAGCTGCGAAGGAAAAGTATTCGGCCCGGTTTCCTTGATGTCAAAGTCAGTCGTGAGCACTGAAGGTTGATAGTCCCATTCCCCTTGCAATGGAAAACGACTGCCATTAACCTCCAGAAATAGTTGATCCTTCCTGCCATCAAGTCCACCACCCCCGCCAGTATCCGTGACTTTTACGACGATAAGATTTTTTCCTTCTTTCAACACACCAGGGTCCAATTTATATTGGCGGTCTTCCGTGTATTCGTGTGTTGAGCCAATAAGCACTCCATTCACATAGGTATTGTCCCAATCGTCAATCGGTCCCAAACCCAAAAGCGCCTGATGCATCTCAACGCCAGCACGGAAGGTCAATTTCTTTTCTGAACCAAACAATCCCATCACTCTCACGAAGTTCAGTCTCACCCCATTCGCGCGGAAGCGTCATTTTTTTCCAGCCCGATGGCTGAAAAGATTTTTCATACCATTTTTCCGAAAGGCCCTTATCATTTTTCAAAGCTTGCTGATATTTCTCAACACGCGCCTTGGGTTTCTTTTGCCATCTGCTCGTATTCCTTGGGATTCAAATTTTTATACTCTTCCTCGAGCGCCATCATATCCCAGCTGATCCACGTTTCAATGTTTGTGCCTCCCCACGAGCTGTTTATCAACCCAATGGGAATGTCTAATTCGCTCGAAGAGTTTTCGTCCAAAGAAGTATGCAACGGCTGAGAAGTCCCCAACGGTATTGCTAGAACAAACTTGCCACGGCCCGCCTGAAACATCTTCCTCAGGGCTATAACTCATCACCTGGTTCACAGTAAACAGACTGATTTTATCATAATTTCCGGCTGCAATTTCTTCTTGTGGATGATTCGAATTCTTGACAATCCATTCCATATTCGATTGTCCACTCCCAAGCCAAACATCGCCGATCAGAATATTGGTTAATAGAATTGCGCCCGACCGGTCCGAAATTTTCATTTCAAAAGGTCCACCATGTTTCATTGGCTTAAAGCGTTGCAAGCCACATACCTTTTGCGTTTGCCTTTGCTTTTGTCATCTGTCCATTAAAGGTGACTGAAACCGTGGCATTCTTTTCCGCCCATCCCCAAATCTTTACAGGAACATCCCGTTGAAGGACCATATTACTAGAAAATATTTTCGGAAGTCTGACGGCAGCCATCAACGATGTAATTCCAGCCGTCAGGCAAAAGAGGAGAATAGCATAATTTCTTCATAACATTTGAAATCAGTTTTAGAAATCCAGGTCAAAATGATTTTAAATTTTTAGGATTCCAACTTCGGAAAAATGACTTTTTAAATATATTTGACGGAAATATTTAATTGGGCAAATAAAGTGCTGGCATCCGCTCTCAAAACCATCATAGTACAGGACAGTTTAACCTTTATTGTACCTACCAGCATTCGCAATACTTCTGTCGACATTTGTTTATCTTAGGCTCTGATCGATACATGACCGTTCCGATAATTAATTCCTGTAGATTAGATAAATCTGTGCTTATTGCATTTATGAAACGATCTTTACTCATTTTATTTTTATTCATTTCCCTTAGCGGGATTGGACAATCTAAGAAACCCGATGGCGCAATTCAGCTCTTCAATGGAAAGGATTTAAAAGGCTGGAAAGTTTTAGGTGGGAAGGCAAAATATGAAGTGAAAAATGGAGAGATCATTGGGACAACGGTGTCCAATGAACCCAATTCATTTTTAGTTACCGAAGAAACCTTTGGCGATTTTATTCTTAGCCTGGAATTCAAAAACGAGTCGGGCATAAATTCAGGAATTCAGTTTAGAAGCGAAAGCAAACCTGATTATCAGAACGGAAGAGTTCACGGATATCAGTTGGAGATCGATCCTTCTCCACGCGCCTGGACGGGTGGAATTTATGATGAAGCACGTCGATTATGGCTCTACCCGTTGGAATATAATCCTAGCGGCTAAGAAAGCCCTGAAACCAACCGATTGGAATACTGCCCGCATCGAGTGCATCGGTAGTACGCTTCGGGTCTTTATCAATGGCATACCGACTGCACACGTGGTTGACGACATGACCCTTAAAGGATTTATCGCGCTTCAAGTCCATTCGATTGGCAAACCTGAGGATGCAGGCAAGCAAGTGCGATGGAGAAACATCACGCTGCAAACACAAAATCTTAAACCATCCCCTTCCGACGATATTTTCGTGGTCAATCTGGTTCCGAATACAGTGTCGGATCAAGAGAAAAAAAATGGGGTGAGTCTTTTGTGGGATGGTAAGACGCTGGAGGGATGGCGCGCGCCGTATTCGGATAAAGCTCCGGATCAAGGTTGGGTAATCAAGGACGGGACGCTTACGGTGATGAAACCTTCCAGCGCGGATGCCAAGCACGGCGACCTCGTCACTCAAAAAGAGTTTGGTTCCTTTGATCTTCAATTCGAATTTAGATTAACGGAAGGTGCCAACAGTGGTGTAAAATATGCTGTTGTAGAAAGTGAGAAATTCAAAGGCTCTGCCATTGGGTTGGAGTACCAAATATTAGATGATGAACGTCACCCCGATGCGCGTCAGGGCGTCGTGGGAAACCGAAAGCAAGCTTCGTTATATGATCTGATTCCCGCACTACAAATTGCGCGCGGTCAACATAAAGTTGGCGAGTGGAATTGGGCAAGAATCATTGTTTTCCCGGATAATCGTGTAGAGCACTGGTTAAATGGGTACAAAGTTGTGGAATACCAACGCGGTACACCGATCTATGATGCTCTGGTCGCACGAAGCAAATACGCGGAATATGAAAAGTTCGGAATGGGTGAAAAGGGCCGGATCCTTCTACAGGATCACGGCGATGAAGTATCCTTCCGTAGCATTAAGATTAAAGAATTAACAGTACTGCCTTGATGCGCACGCGCCAGGCTTTACGCTCACAAAAAATTACAACTAAACCGAAGACCATGAAAAATTCCAGAAGAGATTTTATCAAACGTTCTACTATGGCAGCAGCCGGTACTTACGTCGGAGCCTTGGGCTTCAGCGCCAAAAGCTATGGTAATATTATCGGCGCCAATGATCGCGTCCGGGTTGGAGTCGTAGGATTCTCCGACCGTTTTAAGGGTTCCTTGCTTCCATCTTTTTTCAATCATTATAAGGAATTGAATTTTGACATGGTTGCAGTGTCGGATATCTGGAAAGTACACCGGGAAGAAGGTCAGGCTATTTTGAAACAGAAATTTGGTCATGATATCAAAGCCTGCCGTAATAATGACGAATTGTATGGATCAAAGGATATCGATGCCGTGATTATAAGTACGGCGGACTTTCAACACGCATTTCATACCATTGAAGCGGTCAAAGCAGGATGCGACACCTATACGGAGAAGCCATTTGCGGAAAGTATGGAAGACAACCGTGCGGCATTGAAGGCAGTACGTGAATCCAAAAAAATTGTACAAATAGGATCGCAAAGAAGAAGCGGAGCAAATTATCATTCCGCTTATGATTTTATTCAGAGCGGCAAGTTTGGCCCGATCACCATGGTTGAGCTCAGCTGGAATGTTAACCAGCCTGGGCGTTGGCGGAGGTCCAATGACGTCGCAAGAATGAAAGAATCAGAAACCGACTGGAAACGTTTCTTGATCAACAGACCTGTTGAAGCCATTTGATGCCCGAAAACATCTTGAGTTCCGGCTGTTTTGGCCATATTCTTCCGGCCTGCCTGGCCAGTGGATGAGTCATCAAATCGATACGGTGCATTGGTTCAGCGGTCAAAAACATCCCCGCAGTGTGGTCGCCAATGGTGGCATATACGCATGGAAAGATGGTCGTAAAAACTGGGATACGATAACGGCAGTATTTGACTATGGACCACTGCAAGATCCAACGTCTGGCTTCCAGGTAACATTTGCATCACGCATGCATAATGGCGTAGAAGATCCGGCAGAGATTTATTACTCAAACGGAGGAGAATTAAATCTCAACACCAACAAAATCTCCCCCAAGGGAGGCCTGGATGAAAGGCACGCTAAGGCAATGAACATGCAGGCAAACTTGTTGCCTGAAATGGATATCGCCGTTGCAGCGGAAAAAGTAGTGGTCTCGGCAAATACAGGTGGAGACTCATTGACTTCTGCGCATATGCGAAATTGGATGGAATGTGTTCGAAGCAGAAAGGAACCCAACGCTCCTATCGAAGTTGGATATTCACATTCTATCGCCAGCATCATGACAACAGCCGCGGCGCGATCCGGTGTAAAAGCAACGTTCGATGAACAAAAACAAGAAGTGATGGTGGGTAGTGGAGTCTTTAATATTTAATGATATAGGATTACAATTGTAGATTTTAGATTGAGATTTTAGATTGGGCTAACACAAGTCCGACGCGTGCGCATTACTGTGGCGACTCTTTGTGAAACCTATGGTGTCTTGGTGACTTTGTGGCTACGTCAATCTATAAATCGTCAATCTAAAATCTAAAATCTAAAAGTTGATAACACAGAATCAATAACGTTATGATCAAAACTTCGAGGCCTTTTTTAGGCGATGATTTTCTATTGGAGACAGACGCTGCAATTCATTTGTACGAGCAATATGCAGCGCCTTCGGCTATTCTCGACTATCACTGTCATTTGTCTCCTAAAGACATTGCTGAAAACCGGAAGTTCGAAAATCTTACGGAGATCTGGCTCGAAGGCGATCATTACAAATGGAGGGCTATGCGCATCAATGGTGTAGCCGAACGGTATTGCACTGGAAATGCCACGCCCTACGAAAAATTCCTGGAGTGGGCTAAGACGGTTCCCTATACCATGCGGAATCCACTCTATCATTGGACACATCTTGAGCTCAAAAACTATTTTGGTGTTCGGAAGGTATTGGATGAAACTTCCGCCAAAGAAATATATTATGAATGCTCAGCAACATTAAAACAGGACGACTTCAGTGTTCAGTCATTGTTGAAGAAAATGAACGTCGAGGTTGTTTGCACGACCGACGATCCTATTGATAGTTTGAACTATCATCAACAATTCAGCAAGCAAAAAGCGGGATTGCGCATGTTTCCCACATTCCGCCCTGACAAGTCATTTGCCGTAGACACCCCTCAAACCTATAATGAGTATCTTGAAAAGCTGGGATCAGCGGCTAATATTTCGATTCAAACCTTTGACGATCTCTTGACAGCACTCAAGAATCGTATCGAATTTTTTGACTCACTAGGGTGCCGTGCTTCCGATCATGGCCTTGAATATATGTTTTTTGATGAGGATGCGATTTCCAAAGCACCTGCTTTATTTAAAAAAGTGCGCTCAGGCAATGCGTTAGATCTTCACGAGCGAGTGCAGTTCAAATGTGCTGTGCTGATCGAGCTTTGTAAATTATATCACGCTAAAAATTGGGTGCAACAATTTCACGTTGGTGCTTTGCGGGGCAATAACTCCCGTATGCTTCGCGAACTTGGCCCCGATACCGGATTTGATTCCATTGGTGACTTTCCCCAGGCGCAAAGTATGTCGAGGTTTTTTAACCACCTGGACAATACAAACCAATTAACAAAGACCATCATCTACAATTTAAATCCCGCCGACAATGACATCTTTGCTACGATGCTCGGGAACTTCAGTCTAGGGGTCCCCGGTAAAATGCAGTGGGGCTCTGGGTGGTGGTTCCTGGATCAAAAAGATGGTATGGAACGTCAGATGAATACACTTTCCAACATGGGACTTTTATCCCGTTTTGTTGGAATGGTTACAGACTCAAGAAGTTTTATGTCTTATCCGCGTCATGAATATTTCAGAAGAATTCTCTGTAATCTGATGGGAAAAGATATTGAAAATGGTGAGTTGCCTGAAAATTTTGATTGGATCGGAAAGATCGTTCAGGACGTTTGCTATGGGAATGCTAAGAGCTTCTTCCGCCTTTAACCGTTATCAGTTATCAGTTATCCGTGAGTCCGCAGTCGTGCAGCGCCTGTGCACGATAACGCTGCTATTAACGATTAACGGATTAACGGATAACGGATAACGGCTAAAACACTCTAAGCACAGCGCCCGGTGAGCAGGCAAAAAAATAAACGGCAAAACAAGCGCTTATTATTCCTATCAAAATGAAAAAAAATCTTCGGACAATCATAAGTCTTTGAATTAGTATTTGTTTCCCAACACTTGAAAGTACGGACCATTTAATTGAATAATCTAATAATTTTGCCTGATACATCCTTCTAGCCACCATTCTACTCTGGTGCGATGTTAAATGCAATTGGGAGGTTCTAAATTGAATTTAGTCAAGCACTAAATGCCCTCGGGAGGAGAAATTATACCGCTTGACAAAAGTTTGCGTTATTTGAAGTTTCATTAAAGCAAACAGTGCCTTGCTAAAACGAAAACTTGACTGGCTTTTCAAAAATCGTATCCTTCAACATGTTTTGTTCTGGGTTACGCATGTTGTGTTTTATGCCTGGCTCTACGGATCCTTCGAAGATAAGTATCAGCAATTTTTCTTCGAAGAGATCATTTACCTGCCGGGTAAAATGCTATTCACCTATTTCGTTTTATATTTTCTGCTTCCGCGCTTTTTGCTTTCCGGAAAATATTGGAATTTCTTTTGGTGGATTTTGGCATCGTCATTCGCCATCGGTATTGTTCAGCGGTACGTCGCCTACAATATCGACTACCCTATTTATTACCCACAGGCCTTAGCTGATCCATTTTTTTATTTTCCAAAAATTGTCAAAATGTTCGTCGCCATTTACCCCGTGACTTTTGTTGCCGTGGCGATAAAACTGCTCAAGTATTGGTACGCCAATCAGCAGGCCCAACAGGTGCTCACCCAACAAAAACTGCAGGCCGAATTGAAATTTTTAAAAACACAGATTCATCCGCACTTTTTGTTCAATACCTTAAATAATCTTTACGCACTAACCTTAAAAAAATCGGATCGGGCACCGGAAATGGTATTGAAATTATCCGAGCTCATCAATTACATGTTATATGAGTGTGCGAGCGACGATGTGCCGCTTACGAAAGAAGTTAAGTTCATTCGAAATTATGGTGACATCGAAAAAATGCGCTATGGTGACAAACTGGATATTGACATTCGGGTGACGGGTGACGTCAATGACCGCAAAATCGCTCCATTGGTTTTGCTCCCCTTCGTAGAAAATTGTTTTAAACATGGAGCAAGTCAAGAACTTCAACAATCCTGGGTTAAGGTAAGCATTGACGTTCAGCCCGATGTTACGTTAATGAAAGTTGAGAACAATAAAGCCAGCGAAAACGGCATCCATAAAAAAGAAGGCATTGGTATCCAGAACGTAAAACGAAGGCTCGACTTAATTTATCCTGATCAACACGAATTAAAAATTATCAACGGACAGGAAACCTTCCTGGTAATTCTCACGATACAAAATCATAACCATACCATTGCCTAGTATGAGTACAAAATGCATCATCGTAGACGACGAACCTTTAGCCATCGAGATCCTGGAATCATACGTCGCGAAGGTTGAGCAACTTCAACTGGTAAGCACATTTCGAAACGCAATTTCAGCATTTACTTTCCTCCAACAGCAGTCCGTTGATTTGATCTTTCTGGATATTCAAATGCCAAAATTGTCAGGTATTGATTTTCTCAAGACGTTGAAGCATCCGCCGAAAGTAATTTTTACGACAGCATTCAGGGACTATGCTATTGAAGGGTTTGAATTGGAAATAGTCGATTATCTGTTGAAGCCAATCCCGTTCGACCGGTTCTTAAAGGCGGTGGCAAAAGTTTTTCACCAACCCATTCATCCAAGTGCACCATCTTCGAAGCATGAGGTTGTGTCTGATAATTATGTCTACTTCAAAGTGGATAAGAAAATGATTAAGACGAAAATGGCGGACGTCCTTTACATAGAGAGTATCAAAGACTATGTTAAAGTGAAGACCTCCGATAAAGAAATTGTCACACAACAGAAAATTAGTTATCTGGAAGAAAGCCTTCCACGGGAACAGTTCCTCCGGATCCATCGCTCGTTCATCGTAAACCTCGAAAAGATTGACGCCTATTCTGCAACCGATGTTGAAATCGGTAAACACAATATTCCCATTGGGAGAAATTACAAAAATGATGTGATGAAAGTTTTAGCCAAAAATATGTTCTAAAACACGTCGAATATTGCATCAAGTCAATCCTTTACTCAAATAAATTTTATTTTTCGGCAACGTCTTATAACTTTCGCGAAACCATAGCGCTGGAGCACAAGTATCCAACGCTAACCCTATCCAAAAACGTCGATATAACGCCTTTCCCGGCGTTAATCAGCTTACAAAAAATCCGCTATCCAGGTATAAAGAGCAATCTTTTTTAGGCGGGAATAATTCCCGTCATAATAATTTGCCATAATTTTAACGCGGCACGAATCGTGAGTCTTATGAAAAACGTTTTTTTAATCCTTTTAATGCTGACTGGTATTTCAGCAACCTTTGGCCAAAGCCTGAACGAGAATTGGAGGCGCGACCTGGCGGCTTCGCTTGACAAATTTCGTCAATGCACACAGGCAACCGGAGAAAAATATCAATGCAGTGGTTTCATTGGAGAATCCATTGCCAACGTCTATAAAACGAATGCTTTTTATTCTGAAAAGCAAAGCAGGTATCTGCACATCAATGAAATCTCAAAATCCTCTGTGGAAAACGGTCCTTGGACATCGCTTGGTCATGCCTACGATCAAAAAGCATTGGAGGAAGCTCAGAAACAAGCAAATGCCAATAAGGCAGTGATAGCAGTTTATGTTACCGAGTCTGGCATCGGGCACATCGCCTTAATATTGCCAGGTAAATTGCAATTCTCAGGATCATGGGGATTCAATGTTCCAAATGCGCATCATTTGTATTTAACGATTCGGAAAAATCCTTTGTTGATAAAGGCCTCTCATATGCCTTTTCAAAAAATATGATCAAGGACGTGATACTTTATGCTAGAAAATATTAGTTCGAGGTTTGAGGTTTGAAGTTCGAAGTTGTGCCAGTAGCCAAGAGCGAAAAGTCGTATTCGAATGGCGGAAACTTCGAACCTCAAACTTCAAACTCGAAACAGTTTTTTACTCCGATCTCAAACTCTTCACCGGATTCATCAACGCTGCATTAATGGCTTGATAACTCACCGTGACCAGTGTAACAACCAATGAGCCGATCCCTGTCGCAGCGAATACCCACCACGATATGTCTGTACGGTATTCATAAGCCTGCAGCCAGTTGTTCATGAAATAGTAAGCCATGGGAATCGCGATGACGCAAGCAACAATTATCAAAATGACAAAATCTTTCGATAGCATTTTCCATAAGCTGAACACAGAAGCACCGACTACTTTCCGTATACCTATCTCCTTGGTACGCTGTTCGGCTACGAATGAAGCAAGACCAAACAATCCCAGACAACTAATCAAAATGGCCAAGCCTGCAAATACAGAGGCAAGTGTACCAATGCGTATTTCATTGCTAAATTTCCTGGCATATTGTTCATCAGAAAAGGCGTAATCGAACGGTAAGGCTGGCGCATATTCATTAAAGACCGACTGAACTTCTGCTAAAGCTTCTTGTGTACCCTGCGAAGGATTGAGTTTGAGCGTCACGATACTTCCGGGCCAACGCAGCGCCATGTAAATAGCTTTTCTCGTCGGTTCATAAGGCGACCCAACAACCATATCTTTTACCACACCAAGAATCGTAAGTGGATGTCCCTCCAGGATGACAATTTCACCTACCGGATTTTCAAGTCGCCATATATTTGGCAGCCGACTCATTGATAATCATTCCAGCCTCATCAGTTTTTATATCGCGGGAAAAATCCCGGCCCTGCAAAATTTGCCAACCAACTAGTCTTTCCGATATTCAGGCGACTACCCACGATACACCAAATCCATCTCTCATCTCAGGGTCTTTTCCCTTCCATTCAAACCCACCAAAATTTGCGTTGTAGTCTTCTGTTGTGGGGCTGCTGGATTCAGTCATTTCCACGATCGCGCCAGACTGCAATTAATTTACTCCGTATGGCTTCAAAGTGCGTCGTGTATATCAGGCGTTGTATTGTTCAGGTAAACCAACTGACTGCGGTCATAGCCAACAGGCCGGTTTTTTGTGTACTGAATTTGTTGATAGACAACGACAGTTCCGATGATGAGGGTAACGGAAACGGTGAATTGTAAAACCACCAATACTTGTCGTGGGATCGACGCAAAACGTCCTGCGCGAAACGTTCCTTTCAGAACCTTCACGGCATTGAAGGAGGATAAGTAAAGCGCGGGATAGCTACCGGCAATAATCCCTGTAAGCAACGTAAACGAAATGCATGAAATCCAAAACAGCTGGTTAGCGAATGGCAGTTCGTAT
Organism: uncultured Bacteroidota bacterium; assembly: GCA_963739105.1. Taxonomy (GTDB): domain Bacteria; phylum Bacteroidota; class Bacteroidia; order Cytophagales; family Cyclobacteriaceae; genus Chryseolinea. Next base: position 26,745 of record CAVTZI010000015.1, read on the forward strand.
TTGTTTGTTTGAAATCTCATTGAACCATGGCAGCACCAGAAGCACACCAGCAATGGATAATACAAATGCCAGAACCGTTATCAGGATTGATTCACTGAAGAACTGGTTGATCAGTTGTCCCCGGAGCGAGCCAATGGATTTACGAATCCCAACTTCCTTAGCACGTTTTTCCGAACGGGCCGTGCTAAGATTCATAAAATTAATGCAGGCCAGCAGCAGCACAAATATGCCGATGATTCCAAAGAGCCATACAAACTGAATCTGGCCTCCTATGTTTTTTCCATTCTTAAATTCTTCATACAAATGCCAGCGGCTCATTGGGAAAAGAAACGCCTGCTTGTTGTAGATCTTATTTTCTTCCTTCTCGTGATCGTGGATAACACTTTTAATTTTTTCAGAAACTTTTTCCATCTCACCTTGTTCGGGCAATTGGACAAGAGTCTGCACCATACCATCGCCCCATGAAGTGACGAATCGCTCTATCCAGCCTTTGTTGTAGGAAAGGTATAAATCCCAGGGCGCAATAAATTTTACTTCATGGAATTCGGAATTCTTGGGCAGGTCTTCGTAGACACCAGTAACTTTTACATCCATTGCATTATCGATTTTCACCATCTTGTTGATTGGATCTTCCTTACCAAAAAGAGCGATCGCTGATGATTCTGAAAGCAAGATCGAATTCATATCCTTCAGTCCGGATCGCGTACCGCTCACCATTTCAAGGGTCAGCATTTCCGGAGCACCAGTATCCATGAACAGACCTTGTTGACTAAATTTTTTATCTTCGAAGGAGACAACATGATCTTGCAGGTAAGTCGAAGTCACAACGTATTCGAAATCTTCCCCAAAACTTTTTCTTAGTTCAGGACCGAGTGGAATCGGCGTCCATGTTGCTGTCCACATCTCACTCTTTCCCGTGCCGTGAAAAAGTATACGGGCAATGCGGTCATAGTTCTTGTGGTACTTATTAAAAGACAACTCATCATAAATCCAGAGGCCGATCAACAAGGCCACTGACATTCCCAAAGCAAGTCCTCCGATATTGATGGCAGCGTAACCTTTGTTCCTTAACAAATTTCTCCAACCGATCTTAAAATAGCTTCTATACATGGCATACTGATTTACACTTCTAAATTTTTCTCGCGGCCTGATAATCCCAGGACGAAAAAGCAACAACACATCGATCATGAAATGAAGGTCAGCTTTTCTCTTTCCAGATTTCTTCAGCCGCTGACCATATACTTCCAGCAGGTCGCCCTCGATGTGATCCATGAGTTTGGGATGACAATACCACCGGAAAAAACGGTGAAAGATTTTAGGCGGCCTAGTCCTCATATGACTCTATAAAACAGTGATGTGTTTCCCAAATACCTGCGTCTTCACGCTCATCACCTGTGGCCGGGATTCTTCGTGCGAACGCTCATACCGCGCTTCACTCAGAGATGCAAGGCCTCACGGCGAGAGTGACCCCCATCAGAGTCACCGGTCTCCGGGACTCTGATGTTCGAATATTTCTTTCTCCTCGGACTTTCATATTTATCCGATTATTTTAAGATCCAACGAAACTTTTGGGATGGCTCGCCAGAGTTCATTCCTTGTATCTTTCGAGTACTCCATGGCTTTTTTTCCCAACGCAGTGATCTGGTAATACCTTCTTGGGCGACCCATTCTTTCGTCGGTTTCTTCACCTTTGAACGATTTGATATAACCCTTGTCTTCCAACCGGACGAGCGCTGTGTGCATCGCTCCCATGCTCACGTTCCTGGAAAGCCGTGATTCGATTTCCTGTTTGATGGCTACTCCATACGCTTCTTTGTAGAGAATCGCTATTGTAAGAATGACGATTTCTTCAAACTCACCAAGCTGGTATTTTTTCATGCGCCGACTATTTTCCTAAATGTAGGAATAAGAATCATGCCAACGGGGATTCTGTTGAATCTAGAAGGTTTGAGTTGGACAGAGTGTTCTCTAGCGGACGATGAGGTTTCGAAAGTGAGCGTAAAAAGTTTCGAGTTTCTAGTTTGATGTTTCTGGTTTCGGCCATTGCAAACGCAGAAAGCGTTCAGGTCCGCAACTAGAAACTCGAAACTAGAGAACTCGAAACTAAAAAGCATCTTGAAAACCAAAGATCGGCTTGCGCTTTTTCCAAGCGCCTTTCGTGAAATCTGGAATTTCCTGAACCTGTCCTTTTTCTGCGATGGATTTTTCGCTCAATGGCGTGATCGCATACCAGGTTGCCAGATCATAAACATCAAAAGGAAATTCAATATTCCGTTTGATGCATTCTATGAATGCGTTGTCGACAAAAAAATCCATTCCACCGTGGCCGGAATTTTCGGCATCATTTTCAAATTTTTTCCATAAGGGATGATCGTATTCTTCAATATACTTTTTTGAGTTTTCCCATTCGTGCTGCGGACTCCGACCTTCAAAATAAATAAAACCCTGATCTGGCTTTCCTTCATTATAATCCTGCCAGATACCATTGGTACCCTGAACGCGGAACCCGAGGTGATAAGGCCGGGGAGATGAAGTATCGTGCGACAGTAAAATAGTTTCGCCGTTTTCACATTGAATTTGTGTGCTGACGACATCGCCAAGTTTAAAATTTACTTTGGCATTCGGATGATCCTTCCCTCCTTTCGGATGATTTACAATGTATCGGTTTAGCCCTCTTGATTTTGAGGCAATCGAAGAAAGTCTGCGTGAGTCTATTGCCGCGGTTTATGTCGATCATAGATGCTACCGGCCCCAGGCCGTGGGTGGGATAAAGTTCTCCGTTCCGGTCGCGGTGATGTAGCGTTCTCCATTTCGATTCACTAAATCCCTTCTCGCCAAATTCAACGCCTGAGCCAGACGCACTTACGCCATCGTTAAATAACACAGGACGCAAGTCGTGTTGATAACCACCCTGAAGGTGAATGATCTCGCCAAACATATTTTTCTTCACCATGTTGAAAACAGCCATTACATCACGCCGATAGCATACGTTTTCCAATGCCATCAACGGGACTTTACTTTTCTCAGCTGCGTTAACGAAGTCCCAGCAATCCTGAAGCTTGACTGCGCCGCACACTTCCATCGCCACTTTTTTCCCTGCCTGTAAAGCCTCGACACCATGGGGTAGATGCCACTCCCACGGTGAAGCAACAAACACAGCATCGATATCTGTATGTTTTAGGAGGTTGCGATAATCATATGGCCCGTTTCCATATTCCTTTGGAGCTTTTCTTTTATATTTTAAAACTAAGGCTTGTGCAGCTGCCATCATCGCTTTATCGGGGTCGGCCATGGCGATAATCTCAACGTCGTCGCGTTTCAGCATTTCTTCCAGGTGAGTCTGGCCTCGAAGCCCGACGGCAATAAAGCCTAATCTCACTTTTGTTGTCCTCTCCTGAGCATACGCCCTAAGGTCTAGATTAGCAAGTGATAGCGTTGTTCCCGTTAAAATGGTTTTCTTGATAAACTCTCTGCGATCGTATGACATTTTTGAAAAGGTTAGATAGTTCGAGGTTTGAAGTTTGAAGTCCGAGGTTGGCCAGTAGCAAAAGGCTGATCGTTATCCTCGCCGGAAACTTCGAACCCCAAACTTCGAACTTCAAACTAAAAAAACCTATTTTCACCACGGTTTTCATATTTTATCGCGAAGATGAATCACCAATTCTTAACGCCTACGGACTATCAGCAGAAAGCAAAATTGAACCCTTAACCAGCGGGCTGATCAATAAAACCTGGAAAGTGACTGACGGCGAGAATCAATTCATTCTTCAACAAATCAATCACCAGGTATTTAAAAAGCCTTATGATGTCGGAGCCAATATCCGGATGGTCGATGAATATCTTAAGGAACACGCGCCGCAGTATTTATTTGTGGCTCCCATTTCAACGCCTCACCATGAAGATCTCTTTTATCTTAAAGATGAAGGGTATTTTAGACTTTTTCCTTTTATAAAAGGATCACATACCATCAATGTTGTGTCAAGTCCGGAGCAGGCTTTTGAAGCTGCATTTCACTTCGGAAAATTTACCCGGCTCCTGGCCGGCTTTGATGCCACAAAACTACACATCGCCATTCCTGATTTTCATAATCTATCATTGCGTTATCGTCAGTTTGAAGAAGCTCTGAAGAGTGGAAATCCCATTAGAATTAAACAATCAAAGCGCTCATCGATGCGATTAAAAAACAAAGCGACATTGTAACTGAATTTCAAAAAATTCAAAAAAATAGCAACGTGAAACTGCGTGTTACGCATCACGACACGAAGATCAGCAATGTGTTGTTTGACGAGAATGGAAAAGGAATTTGTGTGATCGACCTGGATACCATAATGCCTGGCTATTTTATCAGTGACGTGGGCGACATGTTCCGGACCTATCTTTCTCCCGCCAACGAAGAAGTAAAAGATTTCAACACGATCGATGTGCGCGACGATTTCTTTCGCGCCATTGTTCAAGGATACGTTAGCACGATGGGAACTGAGTTAACCACAGAAGAAAAACATTTGATATTATATTCAGGGAAATTCTGACCTACATGCAGGCTATGCGATTCCTTACGGACTATTGTAACAATGACGTCTACTATGGGGCTCGCTATGAAGAACAGAACTTCGTACGGGCTGGCAACCAACTTCAATTGCTGAAAATACTCACCGATAAAACCGAAATACTTCAAAAAATTGTTTCGGAGGAATTAAAGCAGTACTAATCCTCAATAATTCACGACAATAGTTTTGGAGTAGGTTGGAGACACCGCGTCGTTCTCGTAATAATCAATTTGAAAAGTACCTACATCAAATTGAATGTCGAGCTCACAAGTTTGTCCACCGTCAATTGATTGAAAGACTTGCGTATAGGTAGAGAAATCAAATTTTGAGATTGCCCAGTTATTACTGACGGCTTCCCCAAATCGATACGGAAATGACTGGATTCCGGTAATCACAATCTTCAGCTTCTTTCCTTCTGGCAGCTTGGCTTGAAGACTATTTCCCTCGGCAGTATATTCAGTTTTTCCCTTCATCAAAATATTATCGCCATAAAACCCGGTTTCGGGATATTGTATTTCAGGCTCGTCTTCGTCATCGCAGGAGGAAACAAAAAGCATCATACCAATAGCGCACAACGGTAAGAATAAGCAATTCCTGGGTATCGCATTCATAGCTAAGGGGTTTAGGTTCCAATTTTCAAGAGTGACCGGCTACTTCCAACGTTAATCTATGTTTGAAATTATGAAATTATTTAAAATTTATTACTTGCCCTGTTACACTTTAAATTCAAGGGCATACACCCACTGACTAAACCAGCGATTTGAAGCCGCCGACGAATTGCTTTTAGAGTCGTTACTGCATTTCCATTGTCGATACAGGTGTTGAGCCCCACCTGAAAATTGACTTACCTTGGTATCTATGCTGGGATGTGGAATGGCATTTTTTAACCAAATGAGATCTTATTTTTTGTCAGAACCCTACTTATTAAAATCAATAATATTGACCATTACCTTAAAACTATCCTAACCTATGCGTCTGATTTTTAGTGGAGCACTATTGCTCTTTGTCTTGTCTGGAATTGTATTACGTGCCCAAAATCTCGATTCTCTCATGAATTTAAATGCATTTACCGAAGAGAGTGATCTTCAGAAAATGCTAAACAAGAACGTCTCTGTATCCGCTCAAAAACTCACCAGTCGCGAAACCCCAGGGATTGTCAGCGTTGTTACTGCCGAAGAAATCCAAAACAGCGGTGCCCGTGACATGATCGATGTACTGAGGCTGGTGCCCGGATTTGATGTATCGCAGGACCTTCAATTTGTTATGGGTCTGAATCTCCGTGGAAATTGGGCGAACGAAGGGAAAGTGCTGGTGCTAATGGACGGCCAACCTTTTAATGATTTGTTATATCAAAGCGTGGCGGTTGGAAACCGTTTTCCCATCGATGCGATTGAACGGATTGAAATTATCCGTGGCCCGGGATCAGCACAATACGGCGGATCTGCTGAATACGGTGTCATTAATATTATAACCAAGGCTGCCTCCACCCTTAATGGAGCCGCTGTATATGGAACTGCTGGATTTCACAATGATGCTACCGGCCGTACAAACGGTGGGGCTATGGCTGCTTCGAATAGTGGAAAAGTAGCCTGGGATTTTTCGTTCTTCAAAGGTAAAGGTATCGTGAGCGATCAAGTCTATCAGGATATCTGGCAATCTTCAGAACCCGTTGCCTTGTCTAAGGCGACGCATGCCGATCCCTTGAACATTAACGCAGGGATCCGGTACAACGGTCTGTCCATTCGTACGATGTATGACCATTTTGAAACGGCAGACCCCGTATCAAACGTCTCCTACAAAAACCTTTACCTGGATGCTCAATATAAAATTAAGCTCTCGGATAAATTCAGACTTACACCACGGATCCAATATTTGAATCAACGGCCCTGGCAATATGATTATCCTGAAACGCCAGGAATCGATTTTGAGGTCAAGGCATTGCGTACACTAGGTCAGTTGGAAGGTGACTATGACGTTAGCCGAAAGGTAAATCTGAATTTCGGAGCACTTTATTTCACCGATAAGAGCATTGACCTTTCCGTTAATGAAACAATGTTGAAGCTTAATAACGTTGCAGTTTATGCTCAAGCTTTATTGAAACACCGGTTGGCCAATGCAACCGTGGGTTTCAGATTCGAAAAAAATAATAAATACGACGGTGCGTTTGTACCAAGGATTGCGTTGACAAAGAAAATTCAAAACCTTCACTTTAAAGTGCTTTACAGTGCGTCCTTCCGTTCCCCGTCACTTCAGAATGTGCAACTTGATACGACAGGTGCGCAACCTGAACGCTCAAACGTCTTTGAATTTGAGTTAGGGTACCAATTTACACCAGAAATGTTATTGTCTCTGAATGCCTTTCACATTTCAACACGAGATATCATTATTTATGGATCAGAGGGAGAAGGTGATACATTTAATGAATGGTACGAGAACTATGAGAAATCCGGAAGCAAAGGACTCGAACTTGTATACAGTATCCGCAGGAAGAAATGGTACAGCCATCTAACTTATTCATTCAGCCAGGCGCTATCGGATAATACGGTTGATAAATATGTAGTTCCCCAAACTACCAAACAATACGTCGGTATTGCTTCACACAAACTAACATTGAACACAAATATCTATCTCACTCCAAAGTTCAGCTTTAATCCTACTTTTATATTCTCAGGAAAACGTTATGCCTACACGATGGTTGATGATAACGATGAGCCTGTTGCTACTGAACTTGACCCTTATGTGCTCGCCAATGCCTTTTTTAACTATCGCGATCTCCTCCCTGGCCTGACATTGGGCGCTGGAGTGTACGACTTGTTAAATGAACGGCCCGGCATTCCGCAAGCCTACAACGGCGGATCAGGTGCCTATGCCCCAATACCCGGCAGAAGTCGCGAATTCGTTGTAAAACTTTCTTATCAACTAAACTTTAAGCAATAATACATTTTATGAAAATTAGTAAAATCCACTTCGTCCTGTGCGCTATTCTTTTCTCAATCACAGTAAAAGCACAAACAACCAATTACCAGGTATATTCCCTATACGTGGTTAACATCGCCAAGTATTCGTCCTGGCCTTCCGTTCCAGGAGAATTTAATATAACCGTTTTTGGCAAGTCCAAAGTGTATGATGAACTGGCAAAACAGAACGGCAAGATTGTTAACGGTCATGCGGTAAAAGTTAAGCTAGCCGAGAGCATCAATGACATCGGAGATCCTCAGATCATTTACCTCGCAGATAGTAAAAGTGGTGCGCTCGATGATCTCGTGAAGGTGACTGACGGAAAATCGATCATGATTATTAGTGAACGCGAAGGGCTTTATAAGCGAGGCGCCGGCTTCAGTTTCATCTTGAT
>CAVTZI010000016.1:0-52426 GCA_963739105.1 uncultured Bacteroidota bacterium
GACGATAAAAAATTTGGAACAGTTGGGTGTGTCGCCCTTGATAGCCATGGAAATCTGGCTGCCGGTACTTCGACGGGAGGGATGACAAACAAGAAATACGGACGTGTGGGCGATTCGCCCATTATTGGTGCTGGCACATACGCTAATAATCTAACGTGCGCGGTATCTGCTACAGGTTGGGGTGAATACTTTATCAGGCTGAACGTTGCACATGACGTGCATGCCTTGATGGAATACGCTCACCTTTCCATTCGTGACGCGGCTGATTCTGTCGTTCTAAAAAAATTACCTAGACTAGGGGGAGATGGTGGTGTCATTGCCCTCGATCGCCAAGGGAATTTTACCATGCCCTTCTGCACGGAGGGAATGTATCGGGGCTACATCACGAAAAAAGGAGACGGAAAGGTGTTCATTTATAAAAATTGAAACGGCCTGGCGGCCGGGTTAGTTTTAAAACGAAACGGCGATGGCTACTCGCGCTTGATAGTTTTTTACTGACCCCGTGTCGTCAAATGTTTCAAGCCAAATCATGTAGTAACCAACGTTGGCTTTTGTTCCATTGTCACGATCACCGTCCCAGCGATAAAAGCCGGTTGTACCCACAATGTCGTTGTTCGCAATTTCTTTGATCAGATGACCTTGGGAATCGAATATCTTCAGGTTGGCAACAAGTCCTCCAGGCTCAAAATTATAATGAATCATGGCAAAATTGTTTTGCGCTGCCAAGGGATTAAAAATTTCAGGCTCTACTTTCAAAATCTGGGAAGAAAGGGCTGACTGCTGAGAGGAGTTAGAGTTCATGTATCCAGGTGTTGCAAACCCGACTGAGGAACTTGCAGATTTCCAATTTTGATCGGCCAAAGTATTGCTCGAAGAAATGCGTTCGAGGGAAACTCCTTCATCGTCTTTGATGAACACTGAGTGCATCTCTTTGGTGTAAGCGAAATAATCAATGACCTTATCGGTCGCATCCAAAAGGGCGACGGACCCAAGATCGTCATTGAAGGCAGGTAAATCATTTACTTTCAGAAAATGCTGCTCCTGCGATGTTAAATATTCTCCTGCCAGGATATTGGGGTTTTCTGTAACGGCCAAAATTCCCCCCGGTTTCAAGAGAAAGTTATCCAACGACAAGGTTGTCTTATTTTTCAGGACTCCATCCTCAAGGGAGGCCAGGGACCAATTCTTAAGGTTGATGAATTTTTCGGAGTCATTGATAATTTCAACAAAATCAATTCCGGTAGGCCTGGGGTTGAACAAAATTTCGTTGACCAATACATCCAGGGTGTCGGCATCTTCAGGCATTCCGAATTCAGGTGCCACATCTTCTTTCTGGATAGGATTTCCCCCACAATCGTAAAGATTTTCCACAACGATCGAATAAACAATACCGGGTTGAATTTCGTGTACCAGTGTTGCCATTAACGTCGTAAGGGAAGGATTGGAAAAAGAAACCACTTCCACTTCCAGCAATGGATCGATATTAATACTAAGGTCTTCGAGGCAAAATCCTTTCAAGTTTTTCGTCGAACTGTAGTCGCAGTTCAAAGGGACTAATTGGAATAGCCGAAAGCAATTTGGTCCGGTCATATCAGGTTTATTTGCAAAAACGGAATTTTGCATTCCTGGTGTTCCCCCGAGTTCGTCTTCTGACGCGACCCAGTTTTGGTGCTCGCTACACAGGTTAGCAGGATCAATAATTTCTAACGTCCAGCCTCCGCTGCGTTTCTCTTCATCGTTGTACCAATTGTCCGAATAGCTTACGGAATCTATTGTATTCTCGTCCGCATCCGTAAGATCAAAACATCGCCGCTGTTATTCAATGAGGGGAAGTTTGCCAATCGTAGTACTTTTTCTGAAACAGGGAAAACACTGTTTTCCGAGGTAAGAACAAGATATTCCCCGGGAGCCAATATTAAATCTGGCAAGGTTGCGGAAGAACTCTGATCCGTAAATTTCCAACCAGCAAGGTTAAAGGCTTGCTCGTGTCGATTATAGATCTCAACGAATTCTGATTCAGGCAATCCAACCGCGGGGGAAGGGTCGGCAAATATTTCAGTGACGATAACAGCCTTTTGATCCACATTAAGGGGAGGCACGAAAAAAAATTCCCTGTTAAGAGGCGCCATAAGATTTCCAGAAAGATCGGCGATGCCTGCAATTGTCAGGACAGAAAGTGCGTTTTCTGAAAAATCCCTGTCAAATTTCAACACCAGGGTTTGTTGATCTGATGCAAGTACGGCCGATGCAGGGCGTCCAACGGCTGGGCTAACCGTAAAGTTTTCCACGTTAGTCGCGCCGCCGGCGTCCAACGGTTCGGAAAACAGGAGATTGAGTTCATGTGAAGACTTGGTTTCAAGACTGACTAAGCTCGGAGGAATATCGTCTTTAGATGCATCTCCCCGGACGTCAAAATCATCAAAAAAAAATTTATCGGAGCGTGTGGCTGTATAGACACAAAGAAGGCCAAAATAATTAGACGTCTGAAAGTTATTGTCCTCCACAGTTCCTTCCAGAAAGTAATTTCCTGTGACCCCCAGATCTGTAAATAATTGCCATCCGGTAGCCGCATCCCGGACGACGCGAATTTTGATTTCAATGGTTGACCTGTTGAGAATGCCATCGCGCCCATCAATTATTTTTAAGAATGTGCTTCCAGTTTGCCTGTACAAGCTTATCTCATCGTTACTTTCACCTATCGTGACGAAATATCCGTTTAATGCTCCTGAAGGGTCTGCCTGATCGGCCATGAGATACACCCTGCAGTAATTGCTCAGAGATGGATTGAATTCCATTTTGAGTTTGAATTCCCAGGATGCGTCTTTTCCAACTTGACAAAGGGTCGAAAGAAATGAAACGCCGTCTTCCTTGGGGGCTTCAAGTTTTAGTTGATTATTCGAAACGATGAATTGTGAGTCATGTCCTGCCCAGGCTGGAGAGCTCGTAAAATCATTGTCGGTAAAGTCATCTTTAAACTGAGCTAACGCTAGTTGGGTTAGGCAAGTGATAAGGAGCTGGAATACAAAATAAAATTTTGACTGTAAACGTTTGCAGGTTGGAAACCCAACATATTTGCATTTTGTTTTTCATAAGCACAACGGGAAAACATTATTTTTGCAATCCTTAAATATAAAAAAAAAAATGAAACTCGCAGTAGTAGGCGCCACAGGATTGGTTGGCCAGGAGATCCTCAAAGTATTAGAGGAAAGAAGTTTTGCATTTGATGAACTGTATTTGATTGCTTCGGCGAAGTCTGTTGGTCAAAAGATAAATTTTAAGGGAAAGGAATATACAATCAAGAGTATTGAAGAAGGTTGCAAGCTTGCTGCCGATATTGCGATTTTTTCGGCTGGCGGAGGAACTTCTCTGGAATGGGCTCCGAAATATGCCGAAGCAGGATCAATCGTTATCGATAATTCATCCGCATGGAGGATGGATCCTACGAAAAAACTAATTGTTCCTGAAATCAATGGGCACGAACTGACCATCGACGATCGGATCATTGCGAATCCCAAATTGCTCAACCATTCAGATGGTCATGGCATTGGCGCCCCTTCACGTCAGATACAAATTGAAACGAATTGTAGTTTCAACTTATCAGTCTGTAACAGGAACTGGCAAAGATGCAGTGCAACAAATGATGGATGAACGGAAAGGCGTAAATGGACCAAAGGTTTATCCTCATCCAGATAGACATGAACGCATTGCCACACATTGACTCATTCCTCGACAATGGATATACTAAAGAAGAAATGAAGATGGTAAATGAAACGCGAAAAATACTTAGGCGATAATTCCATCGGTGTAACGTCTACCACGGTAAGAATTCCTTCGATTGGGGGCCATTCGGAAGCTGTGAACGTAGAATTTCATGAAGATTTCAATTTAAGTGAAGTGCGTTCAATTTTGGCAACAAGCCCCGGTGTGATTGTTCAGGACGATCCGAAGAATAACATTTACCCAATGCCCATCAATTCGAAGAACCGCGACGAGGTTTTTGTTGGAAGGTTGCGCAGAGATGAATCTCAGCCCAATACGCTCAACATGTGGATAGTCGCGGACAATCTGCGTAAAGGCGCTGCTACGAATGCTGTTCAGATTGCAGAGTTTATGACGGAGAAAAGTCTTGTTTATTAAACATGAATACTAGAAATAGAAAGCCCGGCTTGCCGGGCTTTTTTATGCCAATACAGAATCGAAACTAGAATAAATATTGAACGAAGGCATAAATTCCCAAAATAATAAGCGCAATTCCGGGGATTTTGTTAAGCCATGAATTTTGGGTGAATTGAGAAATGCCAATTTTTTAGCCAGATAAACCAGGATAATCAGAAGTACAAACGTGCCCAGGCAAACCCCAAGGGATAACCGTGAAGTCTTAAGCGGGGTAGAAAATCAATCCAATGCAGACTATTCAGATAGGCGGTTGTTCCTACCCAAAAAGGAATCGCCAATGGATTTAAGACACTAAGAATAAAGGCCCGCAAAAAACCACTCTCGCTGATCTTGGTTGTAACGTAGAAGGTGTTGAAGGCGTCCATAGTGTTAAGATCCCCAGCACAGCCATCACGATTGCCGTTATCAATTGCATGTTTTCCACGACCAAGGGGGAAGAGGTAATCCATTCTGCAAACTCTACGGCTATCCAGGCATACGGATACTCCATGATTGAGCAGAATGGCAAACCTCCACGCGATTCCAATTTTCCTTTCCAGTCCAAGCTGAACACACGTAAGATTAATCGTGCCAGGAGGAATTGATCCAATAAAACTGAAAAAAAATGCCAACAGAAAATTTACAGTGGCAATCATGATGGCTGTGTTGCTGCTTTAAATTTCTTGTAATGCATTCTTGCTTCCTTAAGTGGAATGAATGAAGTTCCGCGTTTCGCGTTTTCGCGTGCGATTAAAAAAATATTTTTCCAATGGTCAAGAGCACAGTTATGGCCTTGAAAAGTGAGTATCCTGGATGATAAATATGCGCTGGCTCTGCACCACATCCGTTAAGCTCCAATACTTTGACATTGCCATTGTACAAATCCTCCACTGAAGCACATCTCAAATCAAACCGGCCAAAATAAAAACCCTCAATCTGTTTGCTCATCTCGTCAAAGGTGGCCGAAAGTCTGTCATTGATAAGATGGCTTCCATCTAGAAATTTCGTGCCCAAACAATGATTCCCAATGGAAACCAATTCAATTGTTTTCCCTTGCGGAACAATTTCATTCAATTGGCTGTGATATATTTTTTTTAATGTTTCCCATTGCAATTTTGCTCTGTCCTTTCGTTTAATAAGGATTCTTGAAGGGTGGAGACACCGTCGCCTGTAACCGAAAGCATTTCTTTCATTACGACCGAGGTAACCTTGCCTTTTTGCTGACTTGGAAATCGCAAATAAAAAACTCCAAATTCCAACGGTAGGTCTATTAGCTCCTGAATCATGAAAGAGTATTTCATTTTCGAGAGGTAATTGTCGATATCCGATTCAGTATTAATCCGTTGAACCATAAATCCCCGTTCACCCAAATCCGGTTTAAAAATGACAGGCAATTTTAAACCTTGATTTTCCATTGCATTGATAACGTCATTTTTTTTGCAATGGAGGTTTGTACAAGGGTTGTGATGGCCGTATACCGCGAGGGCACTTTTTTCAGCACGTCATATTTTGATTCTCCGAACATTCCACCCATAACGATTCCGGGGTTGGAGGCAGAAAAGAAAAACAAAGAACGAGCCCTGACGCATAGCCAAAGAAATAAACGATCACTGGGAATTGAATAATTCCAAATGGCCAGTACTCCCAGCTTTTTAGTCGAATAAAAAAGTTACTGCGAGCAACATCTTTAACAAAAAACATTCTCAAGGCGAGGGCTAATGAGACAGTGGGTACCGTGAGTTTTCCTTGTACCGGATCGTAGAGGCGGCAATGCCAAAATCCGGGGCAAGTTTTACATAGGAAGCAATTTCCCTCATGCCAATTTTCATAATTGCCATATGATGAACTGCATGTTCTATGTTATACACCAACTCCCGGGTAGCAGTGGTATCGATCGTGATAAAAGTTTCTTTCTCGAGATCATAGCCGACCTCCAATTTCAAAGGTTTGTCGGTCAGGCTATTGACGAAATCGGAAATCCTGCCAATTGCAGCCAAGCGCCAAAAATTTATCGCTTTCAATAAGCTTGTCATGTGCTCGTTTGTCATAGTTGATAAGTCCTTTATCAAAGCCATGCTCAAAGCACATGAAAAATTCCAGAGTATGCCTCAGATGTTGCCCGATGGTGGAATGACTCAGTGTTTCGGCAGGTCTCACAAAATCACTTTCGCGAATCTGATCCACCAGATCAGTCAATTGGGCTAAGATATTAGAACAGGCTTCAGTTAAATTCATAGCAGACATAATATATGGTCCAATTTAAGTTAATTGAAATCATTTATAAAATACCCTCAATCCCCACGAAATACGAAATTTGAAACCTTATCTAACAATATTTTTCCAATTATGATCTGCGGCTTCCTTCAATTTTTTTTCATTCTTCTTCCAATCTTCCAGCGTATTGTTCCCCCAAAAATTGTAAAACAAGTAAAGTTTGACCGTCTAAAATCTTAAATGTTTCCGGATCAATTTTTACTTTTTCGCCTGATTCCCCCATCGCATACGCGCACCATCCTCCATATGCCGGTTCATATTTATCAGGCATAAGTTTAAATTTTGCAAGATTGTCCGCGAAGCAAACTGGTAGGTGATGCCTTATAAGACAAACTTTAAGTCGGGATCACCCTCCAGTGGTGCACCGTCAAAGTAACTTACAGGGTCATACCCTTCAATCGCTAAATTCTTTTTTACGTTAAAATGCTATTTACGAAATTCATCAGATTGTCCATAAACGGACTGTATTGCGAAGCAAGAATCAAAAAGTAGAGAAGATTATTTTCATAAGATGTCTTAAATTACGATTAGAATTCAAAGATGGATTTTGTAGCCTAATCAAAATGTCAGGGAATTTACATTTTCGCTGATGGCTTTAAATTTTAAGATGATTCATTTAAACGGTCAGATCCAGATGAAAAGAATACTGTTTGTAATATTATTAGCGCTGTATTTCCATGATAGCGTGGCGCAATCAGATGACATTTCAGCAACGGCAAATGCTTTTTTGAACCTTCTTAGCGCCGATGTAAAGGCCCAAATCCAATTTAAATTGGACGATGAAGAGCGATTTAACTGGCATTATGTACCTCGTTTTCGAAATGGAGTTTCATTTCATGACCTCACACAACCTCAGATGGATGCCGCGCTCAATTTATTGAAGGCTTCTTTAAGTGTGCAGGGATATCAAAAAAGCCACGGATGTGATGACGCTGGAAAATGTACTGCGTGAAGTGGAAAATCGGAATGCTGACGATACGTATCGCGATCCGAAAAAGTACTTTTTTCAATTTTTGGAACGCCCGCTAAGGACAAGCCATGGGGATGGAGGTTGGAAGGCCATCATATTTCATTGAATTTTGCTGCCGTCGATAACAAGATCCAATCATCCACGCCATCTTTTTATGGGATCCAACCCGGCAACGATTCCTTCGGGAAAAAGAAAAGGAGAGCAAATTTTAAAAGATGAATCGGCGATTGGGATTTTCTCTGGTAAATTCTTTTTCATCGGCTCAATTGCAAACCGTCGTGATTGCCGAAGAAGCCTACGCAGAGATCCTATCAGAAAACAAACGAAAGGCGGGCCACGCTATGCCGAAAGGGATATCGTATCCGGAGATGAATGACCAACAGAAAAAATTGTTCATGACTTTGCTGGACGTATATGTAAAAAATTATGAATTAGGTTTTTCGACAACGCTGATGAATAAGATCAAAGGGGCCGGCATTGAAAATCTGAGCTTTGCCTGGGCAGGAAGTTTAAAGCCAGGTAAAGGCCATTATTACCGGATACAAGGTCCAATGTTATTGATTGAGTTTGACAATACGCAAAACAATGCGAACCATATTCACTCCGTTGTGCGAGATTTGACCAACGATTTTGCTGAGGATATTTTAAAGGAACATTATCTGAAAGAGCACGCCAAGAATTAAGAAGGTTATAATTCTACTCCTGCAGTTGCCCTCGCATCACACGGTCATAGGTGATGAAATCAGTGTTGATTGGTTCAAACCCTTTTTGACGCAATAGCATGGCGATTTGTGCGCGATGATAGGATGAATGATTCACAAGATGGATCATAATCATTTCCACATTATTTGTATAAGGTTCGTTGAGATAGTTCCGATAGGTGAGTTCGCGATCAAAATCCTCAGTGCTCTCCACAAAATCGATCCATTTCTTTCCCGCATCCTCTGCCATCACAAGAAGTTGATCCAAAGTATAGGTCCCCCACAACTTTACATCTGGCGGCGGCAAACCTTTGATGCGATGAAGCCAGAGAAATTGCGCCGCCACGATATGACCCATGATAGTAAGTATTTTTTCATCGCCTACGCGTCTGTCGTTTTATACAATTCAATACCCGTTTGTTCGCCCAGGCATTATAGTGGTAAAGCTTTAAGAAATATTTCTTCATAGGGAATGATAAATCGGCTACAAATCTAAAATCAAATTCTATAAGCTTTCGATAAGACAACTTGTTATTTTTTACAAGTGTTTTAGCGAAGCGTATTGATCCAGTATCCATCCAGTTAGGCTTAATCGTGTTCGTGTTGCCGGCAATACTTCATGTTCGATCTGATCACTCCGAAAGCAGACCAGTCTTCCTATGGTGGGCAATATCTCGGCGGTCGTTTTCAGGAAGAAACATCCGCAATTGACCGCCTTGCATCTGGGCTCCAATTATCATTCAAATAACAGATCACGGACAGTTTCCGATGATCGTCGCGATTAAACTGATCCAGATGTCGCTTGTAAAAGGTTCCGGCTGGATAAATGGTCAGGTGTATCTCAAAATCTTTAAGGCTTAAAAAAAGACTTTCATTCAGGAATTGAACCAATTGCCCCAGCTTATCCAAATAGGCTTTCAGGGGATCTGGAGCTGAATTTTTGTCAATCCAGTGTATATAATCGCCGCGAATTGACTCGTTAATTGGATGGTCTTGATTTTTACCAATGCCAGCCTTTTTAAAATAGGCTGATCCGGCTTGAAATTCATTTAGATCCAGGATGTTATATACTTCATCCGGGGCTTAAAAAGTGTCGGTCACAGCATAAGCCGTTTTCGGCAAGGCCATCCGCGAGGGCATCAAAGGTTGAATTCACCGGAATCAATTATTCGTGCAAATAAAATGAATGTCGGCAAATGGTGTAACAAATAATGGACTAGAATGTCTATACTTAAATGCCCAAAGGCTGAAATGACCAAAAATGAATCGAAGAAATTGCATGTCGACTGCAAGAATACTTTTAATGCCGGGATTTATATTAGCCTTTTTATCCTGCTGGCTGCATTCCATCACAGGATGCAAAAGGCCAAAGGAAGACATTGTGTTGAGACAAATTAAGGATGTAGTCGTGGATGCAACGTCCGACCCAATGTTAAAGGCAAACGCAATTTTTTACAATCCGAATTCCATGCGGGGCAAACTCAAAAAGATTAAGGTGGATATTTTTCTCAATGGTAAGAAGGCTGCTTCCGTCGATCAGGAGCTAAAAACCACTATTCCCGCCAACGACGAATTTACTGTGCCCATCGAGGTGAAACTTGCTATCAAGGAGCTTGGGTTTTATGGATACCCTGTTGGGAATGATTGGTGGAAAAACCTTTGAAGTGCGCTACGAGGGCGCCTTAAAACTTAGCTATCACGGCGTTCCCATCAATGTACCGGTCAACTACAAAGACGAAATCAGGGTGCGCTTTTAATGGGACGCCAACTGGATTGGCAGGTACGACATGTGCGATTCGCATTCCGAAAAGGCTTGTCGAAAGGCAAATGGCGATGGCCACAAAAATCCCTATGATTAGTAATATTATCCTTTTCGTAAACATAATTCTTACCAGCGTAACGAATAGACACGAAAAATACCTCAGACGTTGTAAGTCATCAATTAAAAAAAACTCATCGGTATCATATGAAACCTGAATTGTCGAAAAAATAGGCTGAACCGGATTGGGTATTACTATGAATGAGGATAACGACGTGTAGCCCGATGTTTTTGGAATCAAATAAATGCGCTTTGTCCTGTGATTGCGCGTCCCACGATAAGCGTATTAATCTCTTTAGTGCCCTCATAAGAATAGATGGCTTCAGCATCGGCGACAAATCTCGCGATATCGTACTCAATGAGAATACCATTTCCGCCAAATAGTTCACGCGCATGGCTAACGATGTCACGGGTCCGAAGGTGCAAAATACTTTTGCAAGCGACGCCTGCTCATCGGTTAGTTTACCGTTGTCCTGTAGTTGAGACAATCGGCAAACCATCGTTTGCATCGCAGTAAGATTACTTAACATCATCACCAACAGATCCTGCACCATTTGAAAACTGCTGATGGTCCGGCCGAATTGTTTGCGTTCATTGGTATATCGAAGTGCGCTTTCGTACGCTCCACGTGCGCAACCCACAGCTTGCCATGCAACTCCTGCGCGGGTCATTCGCAAGTACCTTCGCGGTATCTTTGAATGAATTTGCGTTTTGTAATCTATTGGCTTCGGGAACTTCACAGTTGGTTAAAGTAATCAGCGCATTTTGTACAATACGCAGGGCCATCTTGCCTTTGATCTTGTCCGCTTTAAATCCCGGAAATTCTTTCTCAACGATAAATCCTTTTACATTTCCATCGTCAAGATCTCTTGCCCAGATAATAGTCAGATCCGCAAACGTCGCGTTCCCGATCCATTTCTTTTGTCCGTTAATAATCCACTTGTCGCCATTTCGTTTGCAGGTACACGTTAACCCGCCGGCTACACCAGATCCTACCTCGGGTTCGGTCAGGCCAAACGCACCGATAAGTTCCATCTTTTGCATGGGTGGCAGCCATTTTTGTTTTTGTTCTTCGGAACCACAATAATAAATCGATCCCATTGCCAGTCCGCTTTGAACTCCAAAAAACGTTGATACAGAGCAATCTACCCGCGCCATTTCCATCGCCAAAAATCCTTCCAGCAACGACGACTTGCCGGGGCAACCATAACCCTCATAGGTCAGTCCGCAGATATTAAGCTTCGCCAGCTCAGGAATGATCTGATGGGGAAACTCATCCTTTAACCAGTAGTTATTTACAATCGGTTTTATCTCTTTCTGCATGAATTCTCTCACCTGAAGTTGAATGGCCCGTTCGTCGCTGGTTAACAGTTGATGCAAATCATAGAAATCACCATCGATTTCCGGGAACTCATGTTTTCTCTTTCCGCCTTCCATAAACTTGATAAGCTTCTGAAGATCTTCGTCTTTCATACTGCTTACCAGTCCAATCATTTTGTTGAGATCGACTTTCTCAGAAAGCTTGCCAATCTTTGCCAGGTCAAGATTTTGCAAAAGTTGACCGTGGATTTTAGATTTTTGAAGAGTGACATAGATGGAGATTATAAGGTTATTTTAATGATTTTGATAATCAGTTTATCAGTTTATCAAAAGTATTTGTGGCAACAAAATGATAGTTGGGTCGTGCCTTCTTATAGATTGCCATCGCACGTTTTTTGCCTTCATCTGTTTTGAGAAGTTCCTTATACAACGGAATCAGGAATTTTCTCCTTCCGGTGTTGATTAAGAAATTCTTCAAGTCGTGCGTATGGCGGGTGTATAGTGATCGCGAATTGCTTATTGTTAACCATGCGGTTAATATTTCGGCGTTTCCCGAAGCAGTAAAATGTCCAAATGTATCCAGTGACTTTCATTTGAGATTCGGTTAAAGAGTCCGGAAGATTTTTTAGGAAATGCAGCCATTCGTGAGTACTCCAGTCCTTTGCCTGTTGAGAATCAGTTTGCCCGAATTCTTCCATTGTTGCGAGAAAGCGTCAACTTTTTCAAACCGGGTGGAAACGGGCTGTGGGCAATCGGCGGGTAGCCCTTCCGTAAAAATCCAGGCATTGAGGAATGAGTCTTCAATGCTAATGTTAGAATTTGTTTGATAATAGTTTTTAAGGTATCTAATAAATCTCTGTGTCCATAGCTTTAAAGGCATTCTCATTAAAAGTAATCTTTAACAAAAGGATCGAACTTATCGCGTCCGTGTTGTTCTTCGATGAGCGAAGAAAAAAATATCCTTTGTTATAGGCAATGTCGGTAACACCATCGTCGGGATTTCTTCCTACCAGATTTAATTTGAGTTTGGTATCACCATACATGATTTTCGTCTTTCATGTCATCGATGGTTTCCCTGAAGATCCTGAAGCGCCAGCAGGGCGAGCATTTCCGCAGTAGTCTCTCCCATAAAGTTTCTCCATGATCCGATGTTCAAAGTAAACGGTAAATCCTTCATTCAGCCAGAAATCGTTCCATGTTGCGTTTGTCACCAAGATTTCCCGACCAGCTATGGGCCAGCTCGTGTGCTATAAGCGAGGTAAGCGACCGGTCGCCGGCCAGTATCGTTGGCGTTGCAAACGTCAGTCGCGGATTTTCCATTCCGCCAAAAGGGAAACTGGGCGGTAAAACAATAACATCATATTGCTCCCACAGATAGTTCCATAGAGTGCTTCGGCTCCATGCAATCATTTTTTCAAGATCTGCAAATTCCCAAACTGCCGTATCGAGGACGACGGCTCGGCATAAATTCCGCTTCGCTTACTAATCTCATGAAATTCAATGTCACCCACCGAGAGCGCCAACAAATAGGACGGTATCGGCTGCTTCATCGTCGAAATTGGTAGATACCAGTTCGTATTTTTTTCTTTGGGATTTGAAGCGCTCATCAAAGCCAGCAGATTTGAGGTACGGTTACTTCTGCTTCGTATGTAAATCGTATGCTGGGGGAGTCCTGGCAAGGCACCCAGCTTCGTGCAAGAATAGCCTGCGGATTGGGTGAACAGAAATGGATTGTTTTTGGAAGCCGTTTGTTGTGGCGAAAGCCATTGCAAAGCTTCGGCTTCAGGACTTGTTGTATAAAAGATTGAAACCGTTTTTGTATCAGGTTTTAAAGATATTCTCAACGCTTGCCCGAAAAGGGGATCCGAATCTGCGAGAACATGAGTGACAGGTTCACTGTCGTCGAGGAGAATTTTTTCAATTGCAAGGTCTTTTGTATCGAAAATAATTTCTTGTGCATCCGGAGCCAGCTTCAACATTCCAGGTCGCTACGGCCTGAATCGTTTTGGTATTAAAATCCACTTTTGCTTTCCAGTTCAAATGCGTGACGCGTGCCAGTTCTGGTTTTGAAAAAGAGTGTGGATCTTGTTTCATACTCTTTGTTCTTGCTTTTTTCCAGGCTGACAGCCAAGGAAGATCAAAAATATAATAAAGCACGATGTTAATGATTTCATAGGCTGTTCGTTATTCACGATCAAACATTTAATTTTTTTGTAATGAAATTAATATTACCAAGAAATAGAAATTTTTCATGATACATTCTACCTTGATTTACTCAAACTCCAACTACAATATGAAAAAATCAAAAAACCTGATGATGGCTGCTGCTTTATTGCAGCGGTAACGATGCTCCTGGCATTTAACGTTAAGGAAAAGCCAAAGAAGCAAGTAGCAAAACTGCCATATGGTTACCGACTGGGAACGTGCCAAGGCTTATACCTTGGAATATCTAAATGCTTCCACTGATGAAGTGATTAATTTTAAGCCAACAGCGGAAATGCGGACCTTTGGACAACAAATGCTTCATCTTACTGAAGCTAACTATGGCTTTGCCTCGACCGCTTCTGGTAAAACAAATCCAGTTCCTTTTGGTTCTTTAGAGAAATCAGATAAGTATAAAACAAAGGATGCTGTTACCAAGGAAGTCATGGCGAGTTATGATTTTGTTATTGCAGCAGTCAAGGAAATGCCGGAATCAAAAATGAGTGAAATGGTTAAATTGTTTGGCAAGTTTGACGTGTCACGTGGCGGGGCTATGGAAAAAGTTTTTGAACACCAGACTCATCATCGAGGACAGACAACCGTTTACCTTCGCTTGAAAGGGATCACACCACCAGAGGAGAAGTTATTTTAAATGTCTACAAGTGAATAGGGCATCGGACTACCAAAGCGTTGGTCGATGTCCTTTTTATTTTCTAGTTTCTATGCTTTGATTCCACTCGTAAACTTTGTCGGAGATCTCGCTTAGAAGATTTGTTTTTTTCTCAAGGGCGTTACCAATCACAATCATGTCGGCGCCAGCTTCCAGCGCATTCAATGCTTTTTGACTGGTATTAATTCCACCTCCAACGATAAGCGGAACATTGACGGATTTCCGAACGGAAGCAATCATTCTAACACCGATTTCTTTTTCGGCGCCGCTGCCCGCATCGAGATAGATAGACTGAAGGCCTAACATTTCGCCTGCCATCGCGGTGCATGCGGCTAACGAATACTTATCATCGGGAATAGGCGTAGTGTTACTGATATACGCCACCGATGTAATAGGACCTGAGTTGATCAATATATATCCTGTGGGGATGATCTCAAGTTTTGTGTTCTTTAATATGGGTGCGGCAATAACATGTTGACCGATTAATAATTCAGGATTTCTTCCGGAAATCAAGGACAAGAAAAGTAACGCATCGGCTGAGGGTTCAACCTGCATGTAGTTACCTGGAAACAATATCACAGGTATTTTTACATTGTCTTTTATTTGCTTTACTACTTGCCCAAGGTTAGGTGTCGTGATCAGGCTTCCGCCTACAAAAAAAAAGTCTACACAATTTTCGGCAGCCAGATTAGTGAGGTGCAGGAGCCGTGATGGGTCATCAACTTTATCAGGATCAATTAATACGGCAATGGATTTTTTTCCTTCCCTGTGTCGCTCGCGCAATGTCTTAAGAACGCTCATTCGTGGTTGCGGCTTTCTTCTCGAAATTGGACTGTAAAAAGGCCGACAATTTATCTTTTGCCAAACCGAGTAGAAAAACAGTGGCCTGGGCGGCAATAGCGGAACCAATTCGCCCGAAACGATACCATCGTCTGAATCATTTTCGATGCTTCGGCTTCCTCGACATTGGCATCTCGTTCCTTTATTAATTTTATCTTTTTCCCCTTGGATTTGCTTTTGGATTTTGATTTGGAAAATTGGCTGATGAGAAAATAGGTCAGGGCCAGGGTTCCGCCAATGATAAGTGCATTAGTTATTATTTTATCTGTGTTTTCAGAAAATAGTTTTATCTCATCTTCAAGGCCTTTCTTATGTTTTGCTGATTTCTTCAGCAATGAACTTTTAGGATCATTTGTTTCCAGTAATTCCATAATTACTCTTTCTTTTTCTTCATGATATGAACTAGTTGGTTCTGAAGCTTTTCGATGATGGCTCCTCTAAAGGCAAAGATCAATAAACCGAGCAGCAAGTAAAAGCCCGCCACGATGGCAAACCCACCAACAGGGCCAATGGATTTTGCAATCAAATGGGCCACCGCGATACTTATCAAAATGACAAATAAAGTAAATACAACACCGAGCAGAATAAACAGCAAAACGTTGGAGAGACCCTTTGCCAGGTCTTCTCTAATCTCCATTTTCGTCAGCTCTATACGAGTTTCGACATAGCCTGTGAGATTTTCAATCAGGCTATCCAGTTTCAAAAATTTGAGGAATGAGTCCTTTAACACGATTTAAACTTATAATGCAATATAGAGAGAAGATTTGAAAATTTCCTGTACTCATTGTGTTTCGAACCGGACCAATTTTTCAATCACTATCGGTTCGTTCCGGGGCGAAATGAGCTCACGTTGCAAGTAAATTTTGTAGGGCGCGCTAACATAGTATTTATGCGAAATGGAGTCAGTAGCATTGGGATAGAAAACCCGGCAGACATAAACTGAGTCGAAAGTCATATTGGACACCTTCATGGACGGAAGTATTGTCTCAATACAGGATTGAAATTTCCCGCGTTCATTTTCGCCGTCCCAACAAAATCCAGGTCTGTTAAACAAAAACATTTCCTTGCCGACAAATAATGTGTTGTTTTTTACGGATACCGGATAAATAAGGGAGGGTACGGCATTTACATCGGGTGTAGGGTCATGGCCCGCTTCATATCTTGTCCAGGCCCCACTCTTGGTCCTTGTGTTTGTTTTGACAACAAGTCTGAATTGTGATTTGCCATTCGCCGCATCGGTTTGTTCATACACGAGGTTCAGGGTTTGAAATGAATCCTGATTTAAGATAGATAAGGGAAAAAGGCAGGAAGAAAAAGGTCGTCAGGAGATATACAAATCCGGCCAAACGATACTTCAACGTTAGCTTTCCCATCCAATCGGCGAGGCCCAGCGGCAGTTTTCGCAGCACAGGGATTGGGAAGAAGATGAGGACGCCAATGAAGTTGAATAAGAAATGGACGATAGCAATGCTTAGCCCGCTTGAGGTATTTGAATTTAAGAATGCGGCAATAAATGCTGTTACCGTTGTGCCAATATTGGCACCCAAGATAAAGGGTGCTGCCTGTTTGAGCTTTACAATTTTTTGCGCCACAATAGGAACGACAACAGAGGTGGTAATCGTGCTGGAACGGATGGCAGCAGTCGTCAGCAAACCCCACGTAAAGGATTTCAACGGATTTTTGAAAAAGAACCGGCTGAAGACTTCCGGCGATTTTGCTTTTAAAAGATCTGAAATCAATCTCCTGAAAATTAGGATGGATGCGAAAAGCAAAGCAACGGCCACGGCAGCGAGAAAAAATGGACTGGGAATGCTAGCAATCAAAAAATTGGTAATGGGGCCGAATCCAAACCAAAAATGGGTGACGCTATTTCCTGCTTGTTCCGGAGATGGTGTAAAAAACAAATTCGATATTGAACCCGACACAGTTGACAGGAATCCATAATAATATTCCAGCGGGAAAAGAATAATAACCGTAAGGATATTGAAAAAATCGTGATACGTTCCTGCTGCGACGGCTCGTCTAAATTCTTTCTTTTTATTGATAAATCCCAGCGAAACAATGGTGCTTGTAATCGTTGTCCCCACGTTAGCACCCATAATAATAGGCGTTGCGCTTTGCAGCGTAATGGATCCAGAAGCCACCAGCGCGACCACGAATGAGGTTGTTGTGGAACTGCTTTGGAGCATGGCCGTGACCAGCAAGCCTATAAACAATGCCGTAAAGGGATTGGATGTCGCTTGCAAAATCGTCTCTGCCACATTTTTTCCCATATGCTGCAGCGACGAGGTCATCAAATCAAGCGCGAATAAGAAAAGGAGAAATGCACCAAGGATGTAAAGCGTTAACCGGACATTATTCCACGTTTTGAGATTGGGTTCGATGGATTGGGCAGGTTCCAAATTTTTTTTGAATGCTAAAAATACTTCAAAAGATTTAGTACATCCGGTTTTAACAAAAACTTAATGTGCAATTACAAGGCTGCCAGATATTCTTTTTTTAAAAGCGGACAAATTTTGTAGCGCTCGTCCCGTGTATCTTCATATACAGCCTCCAACAATTCATATACATGTTTCACGCCAATGCGGTTGCTCCATTCAAAAGGCCCAAACGGATAGTTTGAACCTAATTTCATCGCAAGGTCTACATCTTCCCTGGTTGCAGTTCCATCTAAGACCGTATAGTAGGCTTCGTTGATGATCATACATACAACACGGGGCGTTACAAGTCCGATGCGATCTTCCACCATCAGAAACTCAGTCTCCAATTGCGTACATATTTCTTTCAATGCGACTTCGTCATCTTTTCGCCAATAACTCACTTCCATTATCTTTCTATTCAGAAAGGTAGGCATACCGTTGAATCCAAACAACGTGCTGGCGACCTGCCGGTCCAACAAGTGCACAAGTTCAGCGAGGTTGATCTTGCAGGTATTGAGGAAAACCGTGGCGCGGTTGTTACAGTAAATCTCAAACTGGTGGGGCTCTTCTTCAACAATGAAGTCAAAGACCAGATCGTTTCTTTGCAAAAATTTTTCGGCATCGCGATGTTCCGCTACTGAAGAGTATTGATGCGATCCACCAAATTTTTCTTTGCATTCCTGGACATTCTGTGCTCACCTATTATTAAAATATTCATGCTGAATAACAAATCAGATTAATGATTGCTTATTTTTGGCAAGCGCTAAATTAATTTTTAAACTTAAATATCATGTCAAAAACTGTTGTTTATTCTGACAAAGCTCCTGAACCAATTGGACCATACAGCCAAGCGATAAGTGCCGGCAACATGCTGTTTGTTAGTGGCCAGATTGCCATTCAGAAATCGTCCGGCAAGATCATTACCTCGGACCATCGAAGTGGAGACAATTCAGGTGATGTCAAACCTGAGCGAAATTCTGAAAGCAGCTGGGATGGATTTCAGCAATGTCGTAAAGACCACTATTTTCTTAAAAGACATGAACAATTTTCCCAAGGTAAATGAGATTTATGGAAAATATTTTCAGCGCGAACCCCCAGCCCGTGAAACCGTAGAAGTTAGTCGTTTGCCGAAAGATGTGAATGTAGAAATTTCCTGTATTGCTGTGAAGTGACTCACCTTTTACCACAAAAGAAAGAGACGTTGATCGTTGCCCACGATTGGGACGTCGTGCTGCAACGCCTTACGGAGGTGACGACGGACCAAGTAAATTATGTGGGAAGAGCACCAAAAATACTGGCAGGTTGGATAAAAGACGATCGATTTCAGTTGCTGATCCGTCAACGGCGTATGAATAGTTTTATGCCCGTGGTGGAAGGGAAAATAGATCCGACATCGACCGGATGTTTGATTTTTCTGCATTATCGGCTTTTACCGGTGACCCGAATGTATTTGATCCTATGGACCATCATCGCATTTGTATCCGGAGTATTTTTGGCCATTTATTATTCCGACATTTTGCTGGGCTTGGCCGCGATGGGGATTATTGCGTTAATACACGGAATAGCATGGGCCAATTTCAAAATTCATTTGATACCCCTCCATAACGTCATTTTCGAGGTTTTGGCTTAAAGGGATATTATGTATAAGCGCTGCCAAGATTTGGAAATTTAGGAATCAGACTTAAATTTGCACTCCAAATTAATCACACCCACACAAACCAAAAATTTGCGGGAGTAGCTCAGTTGGTAGAGCACGACCTTGCCAAGGTCGGGGTCGCGAGTTCGAGCCTCGTTTCCCGCTCATAAGGCTGTTAACCGTTAAGATTGTTAATGGTTAATCGGAGCAAAAAGTGTGAGATTAGCCTCGCACTTTTTATTTTTTAGAATAACACCTGCCCGGGTGGTGGAATTGGTAGACACGCAGGACTTAAAATCCTGTGGACAGTAATGGCTGTGCGGGTTCAACTCCCGCCCCGGGTACATTAATCTCCTAAACGTTGACCTTTCAGGTCACTCTTACACGTTACCAATGATGACCTCCGTCAACATCCGCACCGGTCGAAAACAAGATTTGCCCCGGGTACTAGAACTCGTTAAAGAACTCGCTGAATTTGAGCATGCGCCTCACGAAGTTATCAACACTGTGGAACTAATGGAAAAGGACGGATTTGGCCCTAACCCAATCTTTGGTTTTTTTGTGGCAGAAAATGAAAATGGAATTGTTGGTCTTTCCCTTTACTATTGGCGGTATTCAACCTGGAAGGGCAAGCGCCTTTACCTGGAAGACATCATTGTCACCGAAAAGGAACGCGGAAAACAGATCGGAAAACTTTTGTTCGAGCGCACCATGCAACACACGCTGGATGAAGATTGCTCAGGGATGATGTGGCAGGTGCTGGACTGGAATGAACCTGCCATAAATTTTTATAAAAAATACGGAAGCGATATAAAGCAAGAATGGATGAACTGCTCCCTGGAGAGTTCGCAAATAGAATCTTTGCTAAACCAGCAGAAAAAATAAAGGCCGGTATAACCGGCCTTTATTGAATTATATAAAACAAAGACATTAGATATCACGTCGAGAATTGCCCACACAGGAATATAATAGCCTCCCTTAAGCACAACGACATCATCAGCATAGTCTACGACATCAGACTCTGTTTCCAACGTTTCCCCATTGGGCAAGCGCATGTACAGGCTGATTGGAACATGCTCGCAATTGCTGATAATCATCGCGCGTTCCAATTTATGTTTGCGCTCTTCTTTTTCGTCGTTGTTGGTAAGCACATCTTGTGATCCGAAATAAAACATTCGTATATCTGAAGGATTGATAATTCTGGCGTTTTTCATAAAGAAAATATTTTTAAGTGTAGAATGGAAAATAGCAGCATCACACAGTGTGAATGCTGAATAAAGTTTAGCGAAGCGCGGCTAATTCCGCAGAACCCTAAAGAGCAGGTAATACTTTACCGATTTTTGTGTGAAGGAGAAGTTGTGTTTAATTGTTCTCGCCAGCGTTAATTTAGCTTTCGCAAAATTGATAAGAACGTAATGGAGTTGATAAGAAGATTTTTTCCAGATAAAATCTTCATCTGATACAATCGCCTTACTGACGAGCTCAGCAGCAATTTTGATTTCCTGATGTTTGGAAAGATGTTGTGATGACTTACTGCGAGCAGACTGCTCCAAAGCAGAAAAGCAGATAAAATAAATATCGTCAGTTTCACTCTCATCACCCTTCTTAGAACAACTGAAGTACATGAAAGTTAACGATATTTTGAGTTATAACATTGTAATTTTATGTGATAATTTAAGGTACCTCTTCCAGCAAGGTCATAAAGGCCACATGCTTGTCTTTAAATCGTTGCCGGAGTTTTTCAAGAATTGCTGGAGCGAATTTTTCAAAATACATCGTTACTTGCTCAAGTGTTTCGGCAAAGTATTGAATGCAATAAGAAACATTGCCATCATCCTGGTCGTGCAGGACTTTATAGATCTTAAAATCAACAAACAATTTTGTGTTCATCACTTCAGGAATATGTTCTGTCTTCGTCCAGAACAACCATTCAAATTCTACTCCTTTATCAATACCTATCGTAACGTTATACAAAAGCATACTCAAAGGTATGGCATTTCGGGAATGTCATGCGTGAAATAATGAGACAATCTTAGAGCAAACTCAAAACAGCAAAAAAATGGAAAGATGCTGCCGGCTAAAACAAAAAGGTGCCAGATGCTATGGTTATAAGGGATTTTTTCCCGGATGAAGAAAAACGCACCAAGTGTATAAAAAGCGCCGCCGAGCAATAGAAATGAAAAACCCGTCAGCGGACATTGTCTCATAAACAGGCCTTATAAAAAAAATAATAATCCATCCCATTACGATGTACAGTATGGTGGAGATCAATGCGCCTTTTCCCGTGTGGAAAGCTTTGATTACGATACCACCGATTGCGCAGGCCCAGACGATGCCAAAGATTGTCCAACCAAGCCAGCCCCTTAATGCAGTCAAACAGAATGGCGTGTAGGTTCCGGCGATCAACAGAAAGATGGACATGTGATCAAATTTTCTAAAGAGTTTTTTTGCCCGGATGTGCGTGAGGCTATGATATAAGGTGGACATCACATACAATACCACCATCGTGGATCCAAAAATGGTAAAGCTCGACACATGCCAGGCCGATCCCTGCAAAGCAGAAAATACAATCAATAACACCAAAGCAGCAATAGCGAGCAACGCACCAATACCATGCGTAATAGCATTTGCAATTTCTTCTCGTTTCAGGGAGGCAACTGATTTCATAAATTCTAAAATATCATCGAAGAACAAACTCATTTTTTAAAAGGCCGAACAACATTCTTTGTCCAGACAAAAAAATTATACTACTCGCTGAATTACCCGCCGGATGCATAGTCCTGAAGATAAGCAAAATGACTGGTTAGTTTCCCGTTACAAGTGATGGTAGCGCGTTCGATTATATTTTCGGAATCTTCATGGAGCAATGGTTTAATTATTCGATCAATGAGATCCCGCCCAAATTCTTCGGAGGCACTTCGGGGTAATTCACAGGGGAAATTATCGACAGCCATCACAGAAACAAATGAATCATTGCTAAATGCCGGATGAATTGAATTCGTCGCGGGATCATAATCGTAAATCGGATCCGGAATTGTACTTGCGCGCTGCGTGCTGGGTATGGATCCATTGATATCGCAGGTGATATCCGCGATGATCCTGATTTTAAAATCCGGAGCCATCATATGTTCTCTCGTAAAAAGTACAGGAGCCTTGGGATTCCAGAAAGCTCCTGCCAGTAAGATATCAGTGACTTTCGTAAAATCTTCAAAGTGAGAAAAGTAACGGTCGGGGTGTTGGTGGAATTCCTGACGGTTAAAGTGGCCTCCTTCTTTTCGGGTGTGGTAGTCACCACTGCTCAATTGAATGTAAACAGGTTCATCGAATTTTTGATAAAGAAAATCATGAATGTTTACTTTTCGAATCCGCGCACTATCCAGCGTTTCCATGGCGCCTTTGCCTACACGTCCTGCGCCCGTGAGAAGAATTTTGACTGGAGGTAGTTTTACCTTTGCCCAATTCTAATTTCAGATCATTGACATCAAAACATTCAAACGCTCTTCGCAGGCTAAATTTTTTATAGCGGTTGCCGTAAGTCCAAAGGCCGTTATAAGCTCCAACAATTCCTGCATATCTTCCGAACGCCACCAGCCGGTTTCCTTGTTGGTCTTTCAGCGCTTCGTAATCGATGAGCCGTATTTTTTTTTCCAACGCAGCCTGCAGCAATTTTCGATTGTAAGGCTGCTTTTTCAGGGTATGAGAAAAAAACAAATACGTTTTTCCAGGAATGAGTGATCGAACGGGAACTTCCTTAATTCCCATGAGGATATCACAGTCCTGAATATTTTTTGTAACCTCAATGTCTAGTGCCTTATATTCGTCGTCTTTGAAGCATCGTATTTCACTGGTCTCACAAACTACTTTGACATTAGGGAAGCGCTGCTCAATTTCCTCCGCCTGCAAAGGCGTGAAAGCAACACGTTTATCAGGGGGAATTTTTCCTTCCCGGATAAGTCCAATTTTATAGATTCATGATGCATGTGCATTGCTTCAAAGAAATCGTAATAAGCTGTCTGTCAGCTTACGGCTTACAGCTTCTTCGCTCTAAGATCTTTCAAGCAGTCCGCCCAGTAACGAACTTGCTTCCTTACCGCTGTTCCGTCCATAAGGGGCAAGGGCTTGAACAAGTTTGCGTATAGGCATAGATTGAAGCTAGATTTTTCCCGTACCTCTCAGTGTTGCCAGAAAAATACCTTCGCCACCAAAAATCATGGATCGAAGACCACCGGCGCTTTGAACATCGAAATCAATTTGCGATTCAAAAGCCACAACGCACCCGGTATCTACACGCAGCGTTTCATTGTTTAAGGTGCGCTCAATGACGGTACCACCCGCATGGACAAATGCTTTTCCATCACCTTGAAGTTTTTGCAAGATGAAGCCTTCTCCACCTACCAGTCCGGATCCTAATCTCCTATTAAATGTAATTGAAATTTGAGTACCTAATGCAGCGCAAAGAAATCCATCCTTTTGTACAATCAGTTGATTTGAAGGGCATTGGGAGAGATCGATTGGAATAACGGTTCCGGGATACGGTGCGGAAAATCCGACTTTTGCCCGACGGTTTCCCTGATTAGTGAAATGCGTCATGAAGAGGGATTCCCCAGTTAAAACGCGGGATCCGACGGATAACAACTTGTCAAAAAGACCCTGGTTTGGATTGGATCCATCACCCATTTTTGCCTCGAACTGAATTCCATCTTCCATAAAAAGCATTGCACCGGCTTCTGCTATTACGGTTTCGCGTCGGATCCAGCTCTATTTCAACAATTTGAATGCTTTCACCCTTAATTTGATAGTCAATTTCGTGCGATTTGCCCATGGCTATTATTGTTTTTAATGTATCTACTTAAATACGGATATTGAACTGCCTTGTTGTTCGAGCGCTCGGTTTCTACATAAATAAAAAAAAATCTTTGTTAAACCATTCTGATCAGCGATGTTGCGGCGCAACGAAATTAACAATCTCTCAAAAAAATGCAGGAATGATTGACCGCTACTGGGGCTGGAATTCTAGCGAGAGGAAATAAATAATTCGACGGAACTGTAATTTAACAGGAACTCAGTGAAGACTTATTTTTTCTTCTTTTTCCCTTTCTTTAAGATCATCGTAGTCGTCGCGTTCCGCCAGCTTTTTGTCGTCGACATTTTTGTCCAGAAATTCGTTCAGCTTCTCGATGTTCATATTAGCCTTGATCTCTCCGAATTGATCAATAATAATGTCGAGTCCTTGAAGATCTTTGTGAACTTTAGGTTTTGGTTTAACGGAAGATTTTTTTTTACTCGCCTTTGCCATGGTTTAATTTAAGCAACTTTTACGTTCAGTGTCTTAAGTGCATAATCAATTCTTTTCATCACTTCTTCCTTACCAATAATTTCCATCACCATCATAAGATCGGGACCCGCCCCGGCCCCAGTAATTGAAAGACGTAACGCCTGAAGAATTTTTCCGGTGCCGATGCCCAGATCTGCCGTTACTTTTTCAAGTGTGGACTTTGCTATAACAGCATCAAAAGAAGGAAGTTTTGCTATTTCGGATTTGTAAGCAGTCAACACTTTTACTGCGTCATCATTCCATTTTTTTGCTGCCACACCTTCGTCGAAAGCAGTAGGGGCATAAAACAGAAACTTGCCATGTTCCCAAAGGTCTGCCGGGAAGGTTACGCGTTCCTTCATGATCGAGACAATCTTAGCTGCTTTCTCCTTGGAACAACTCATATTTTCATTTCTTAACGATTCTAACAAATATTCTGCGAGCTCTTCATTGGATTTTGCACGCAGGTATTGTTGATTAAACCACTGCGCTTTATGGATATCGAATTTTGCCCCGGCCTTTCCTATGCGTTCAACGGAGAAAGCTTTGACCAATTCGTCCATTGAGAATAATTCCTGCGTTGTGCCCGGATTCCATCCAAGGAATGCTAAAAAATTAATCAAGGCTTCTGGCAGGTAGCCCGCTTCACGAAAGCCAGCAGCTTTTTCCTTTGTGGTTGGATCAATCCAATCCAACGGAAAAATCGGAAACCCCATTTGATCAGCGTCGCGTTTGCTGAGTTTGCCGTCGCCGGTTGGTTTTAGTAATAAGGGCAAATGCGCGAACTGCGGCATTTCCTTTTCCCACCCCAAATATTTGTAAAGTAGCACGTGCAGAGGAGCCGAGGGCAGCCATTCTTCGCCACGAATCACGTGGGAAATTTTCATCAAATAATCATCCACGACATTGGCCAAATGGTAGGTAGGCATTCCATCGCTTTTCATCAACACTTTGTCATCAATTTGAGATGAATGTACCATTACCCAACCACGAATCATGTCGTTCAACCTTACCTCTTCCTTGCGAGGAACTTTTAGCCGGATCACATAAGGAGTTTGTGCCTCGAGCAAGGCCTTGACTTCATCTTCAAGCAAAGTGAGGGAATTACGCATTTGCATACGCGTGATGCTGTTATACTGCGGAGAGTCAACCCCCGCCGTTTTGAGGCGCTCGCGCATTGCTTCGAGATCTTGTTCAGTATCAAAAGCGTAATAGGCGTGGCCATTGTCGATGAGTTGTTGAGCGTATTGCCGATACATTGGTTTCCTTTCAGACTGCCGGTAAGGTGCATGAGGACCACCAACGCCAACGCCTTCATCGATCGTTATTCCAACCCATGCAAGCGATTGAAGAATGTATTCCTCGGCACCAGGTACATAGCGATTTTGATCGGTATCTTCGATGCGCAAAATCATAGTACCCTTATTTTGCCTGGCCAGCAAGAAATTATAAAGCGCTGTCCTTACACCTCCAATATGCAATGCTCCCGTGGGACTTGGCGCAAACCGTACACGAACTTCTCTCATTCCTTATCAATCAAATTTGGATTGCAAATGTAAAGTGATAGTTTCTAGTTTCTAGTTTGAAGTTTCTAGTTTCCGCCAGTCCAAACGCGAAGCTACTTCAAAGTAGGAACTCGAAACTAGAAACTTAGTAAGTGGCATATACGGGTTATTTCTCGCGCCAGCAAGAATTCACCTTTCAGGTAATCTTTTTGCTTCGTTCTGTGTCCTTAAACCCGTGAATACTGTATAAAACCCTATTTTTGAAGGAATAACAATTTTACAACCTGATTTTGTTATCCAAAAGTAATCTCTCACCAATGCCATTAGAAAATTTGTATGACGTTATCATAATCGGTGCAGGACCGATAGGCTTAGCGTGCGGAATTGAAGCCAAAAAAGCCGGTCTTAAATATCTGATAATCGAGAAGGGTTGCCTGGTGAACTCGCTTTATCACTACCCGCTTAATATGACCTTTTTTTCCACATCTGAACGATTGGAAATCGGAGACGTGCCGTTCATTTCTCATGGGCCGAAACCAAACCGTGCTGAGTCTTTGGAATATTATCGACGGGTTTGCTCGACGTGGAATCTAACGTGAGGCTGTATGAAAAAGTCGAGGCGGTGGTCTCTGAAAATGGGACATCACAAATCAATCACGACAAAAGGAAATTATAGTGCAAAAGCGATAATCCTTTCGTTGGGATTTTATGATCTGCCTTACCTTCTAAATGTTCCTGGCGAAGATTTGCCCAAAGTGAAACATTATTACGATGAACCTCATCCTTATTTCGGTCAAAACATTATTGTCGTTGGGGCTGCAAATTCCGCCGTCGATGTTGCCCTTGAAACATATCGCAAAGGTGCTAACGTAACGATGGTCATTCGTGAGCCTTCGATTTTAGAAACTGTAAAATACTGGGTGAAACCAGATATCGAGAATCGTATCATGGAAGGTTCAATCAAAGCTTATTTTAATTCTGAAGTGCTCGAGATCAAACCATCGTCCGTAACAATCAAAACTCCTGCACGGCGTCAAGGAGATTGAAAATGATTTTGTTTTGGCCATGACTGGTTATCAGCCACCTTTTGAGTTTATGGAATCCTGCGGCGTAAAATTTCAGGATGATGAATTTCACACACCGGTGTATAATGAAAAGACGATGGAAACGAATGTGAAAAATTTGTTTCTGGCCGGTGTAGTATGTGGAGGCCTGAAGACCAACAAATGGTTCATAGAAAATTCAAGGGTGCATGCAGCCATGATCATGGAGCATCTTCGAAAACGGCTACCTGAAGGCCCTTAAAATGTTTTCAACGGAGTGCACATACGAACCACCGTCTCCAAGTTTTCGACAGAATTCATCATGTCCGATCTATTAATTATTATCTTCACTTAAGCATTTACGCATATATACTCCATAACATAATTGCATGTGACGAATCCGATTTCCAAGACGGCATATTATACCCTAGGTGTTCGGGCCTGGGATGCCGCGCAACCAAGGCCGGTATGTGGAGACACTTTTGCCAACCTTTTCATGAATGAGGATGCTCAAAAGGTATGGCAGGAATTCAAAGACGAGTTAAGACCTAATGCTAGCAATGCTTCGCGACATGCCATAATCGATAGTCAACTGGGTGAGGTGCTTCGTGCAGCTCCTGATTCCCGTGTTGTCATTATAGGTGCTGGCTTTGATACCCGTGCTTTTCGAATTAAAGGTGGAAACTGGATTGAAGTAGATGAGCCTCAAATTATCGGTCTCAAAGAATCCGTACTGCCTGCATCAAAAGCCTCCAATCCTTTACGTCGAATCCCCATCGAATTTGCAAGGGAATTGTTAACAGAAAAATTATCAGCGTTCACCACAACGGAAACAACGCACATAATTATCGAAGGAGTGTTCATGTATCTCCACCAAAATGAGCGTAAGGGCTTGCTAACGGGGTTACAAAAAATATTTCCAAACCAAGTCATCTATTGCGATCTTATTCGTCAATCATTTTTTGAACGCTATAGCAAACCATTGCACGAAAAACTTCTTTCCTTGGGTGCCAGCTTTACCGAAATGACGGAACATCCTGAAAATATTTTTCTAGATAATGGATATAAAATTTTGTCATGTACATCAATTCCTTTACATGCTGCTCAGCATGTAAAATTGGGCATCCCTGCATTTCTCATCCGGTTTTTTTTAAAAACGCTTAGAAAGGGTTTTTGCGTTTGGAGGTTCCGATTGGGTCAGAATTAATCGTTAAACGTTTTCCGAATGTAATGCCGCCACACACCCAGCGCGCTCGCTCCTCGCGTATTAAATTGCAATTTTACTAGCTTAGTTTGCCGGCCATCTCAAAGCCTTTCTAAAATCTTTGCGGCACTTTGCGTCGTGGCGCCTTCGCGGTTAATAGTACACACCTTCTTAATTGCGCTAAAACGTAAGTCCTACTCACCACTTAGTTCACCGCTGCTACCTGAAAGCCCTCAAAATGCCTTCAACGGAGTGCACATACGAACCGCCAAATAAATTCACATGCACCAGCAACGGATAAAGATTATAAAGATCAACTCGTCTTTCAGCGCCTGGCGGTAATGGGAATGCTTCTTCATAGGCTGAATAAAATTCCCCATTAAAGCCACCAAATAACCTGGTCATCGCCAGGTCAGCTTCACGATTTCCATAGTATACAGCAGGGTCGATCAGGCACGGTTCGCCTTTCTCATCGGTGATTAGATTTCCGCTCCACAAGTCCCCGTGAATGAGAGAAGGTTTTTCAACGGCGATGAGCGACGGCAGTTTAGCATAAAGCGCTTCAAATTTTTTCTCCCATCCGGCATCAACAGCCCCACTTTTAATAGCGAGCCTAACCTGAGCATCAAGGCGTTGCTCTATAAAAAAATTGATCCAATTTGAATTTGGGTGATTGTATTGTCGAAGCGACCCGATGTAATTGTCATGGTCGAGGCCGAAGAATTCCGAACTGCATCGGTGAAGCGAGGCGAGTCTTTGACCCAACTGTTCCCAATAATTTTTTGATCGTGATTTTTGTTCAATAAACTCAAGCAACAAAAATTGATGGGGACCATTTTTTCCATGCCCAATAACCTTGGGAATTCTTATGGCATTTTGTCGATGAAGCAGATGCTAGTCCTTTGCCTTCAGCTTCAAACATCCCTGGAAACTTTTTGTCGTCGTTCCATTTCAGAAAGAAACTGCCAATTGTTGTTTTTAATTTTCCACCTTGATTGATGCATCCACCTCCGGCAAATGAGAATTCCCGGATAGAGGATAGATCCGGTAGATTTAAGACTTCTTTTACACCTTCGAGAACATCCCCTGGAATACGAGAAATCATTTTTGATTACTTCAGTTTTTCTTTCCCAGGGAAGGTGTGAGTTTGAAACCCACATAAAAATTTCGAAGCGCTGCGGCATTATAATAACGACCACCTACTGCATTTAGGTCATTCCCAAGGCTGTAACGTTTATCCAGCGCGTTATCAATCCCGGTAAATATGTCCAGACCAAAATTTTTACCCAAAACGGATCGGTAGCCGACTCGCCCACCCAGTAAAAAATATTCAGAAGCGTATTCCGTATTTGCATCGTTTAGCGGAATAGCATCCGTGTAATTGGCCGTAATGTTTAAGTAGAATTTTTTTATGTTAAGATCAAGGCCTCCAATAACAATAGTGGGCGCAACGCCTGTCAGGCGGTTGCCTGAATAATCGTTCCCGTCATTTTCATAATCTTCAAAACGGTAGTGATTGTAAGTGTAGCTCGACCAAAGTGTAAATCCTGTAATAAATCCTGAAGTCAGGTTAGGAGTCCAGGAAACCTTTGCTTCCAGTCCGCGCTGAGAAGTCTCCCCGGCATTCACAAAATATTCAGCGCCGTCTGCGGTGCGTTGTATTACAATCGTTTCGTCCAGTTTGAATTGGTAAGCGGATAATTCATAAAGAAGCTGACGTTTCGCCAGATTTCCCCGGAACCCGATTTCATAGTTGATACCGCGCTCGGGATTTAGATCATTGTTATACGTTCCTGCAGAAGGTCTTACTTCCGCCAATGAAGGCGGCGAGAATCCCCGGCTGACGCTACCATATATTGAGATTGAATTGAATTTTTTCAGCAATGCAATGCGGGGAGAAATTTCGGGATCAAAGTTTCTGGTTTGTTCAATGTTAGGTATTGGATACAGTGTGGTAAATCCATACTTTAAAAAATTTGCGCTGGCCCCAAGCGTTAAATAAAATTGATGGGGCAAGTCAAATTCTGCCTGAGCAAAAAATAAAAGCAGATTGGATTTTAATTTGTCGTCGGTTTGTACGGTGTCCTTCATGCCATAGGTATTGCCGTAAACGGTAATAGGCGAATTAAAATATTGATATTCGCCGCCAAATGTGATTTTGCCTTTTATTGATTTTTCAAAAACATATTGTGTCTGCGTTCTGACGCCAAAATTTTGTTCATCCCGGCTTTCATAATTGCGTATCGTGGGATTTTCAAAAGAAGTAAATGAACCATAGATGCCGGTTTGCGTCGACCAGGACTCATTCCATTGAAGATCATCTGAAAAACCGATGTAACCCGTCTTGTTGGAAACATGGCCTGTTGCTCTACGGCGCCGCGCGTTACGGGCGAGGGTGGCCTGGCTTGTTTAGGATCTGCATCATATTGGGTTTTATTTAATCCCCCGGGGGTCTGATAAAAGAGGTCGGTGTAGAAAACAGTGGAGGAAAGCGTATGGGTGGGAGATAATCGAAAGGTCAACTCCCCTTGCAATCCGTCGCGACGCATAGCCGTTTGTTCACGATATCCACTCGCACGTTGACGCGAATATTGAAAACGCACGTCGGTCTTTTTCGAATGGCTGTCTCCGGAGAATATCTAGCGTCTAAGACCATAGCTCCCGCCGACGACTGAGAGTTGTAGTTGGCTTTGGTTTATGGATGGAGTTTGGAGGAGTATAACGCCTCCGGTACCCGCTCCATACAGGCTCCCACCGGGTCCTTTGATAATTTCCATACTTCCGATGGAGCTAAAGTCCAGCAGGTTGAGATAGGTATTTCCTCCACCGTCCGTAAAAGGCAAGCCATTCCAGTAAACTTTTACATTCCGTACACCAAAGGGTGAGCGCAACAAACTTCCCCGAATAGAGAACCTGTAGCTGCCGGGAGAGCGTTCTTCCATTCGCACACCAGGAATAGTATTTGCCGTTGGAAGTAAAGTGCTATTACTAAATCTTTCAAAATCTTTTTGGGAGACGACAGCAACCGCGGCCGGAACTTCTTCCGCAGGCCGCTTGTAAGCGTAAGCCTGAATGACGACTTCATTCAATATTTTGGCGGAATCGATTGCGGCTGGATCTTGTGCTATTGCTGAGGCAATCGAAACAAGACACACCAAGCCTGACCAAAAAATTTTATGCATAGGAATCTTTAAGCGATAACATAAGTAGGAAAATTAATTCAAATGAAACAGTTGAAAACTCACGGAAGGTTGAAATTTATTCAGCGAACGGGCTCCTTGGATCAGATTTTGCAAGGATTAGAGCATAAGTTTCGCCATCTTGCGCGATCGAACTAAACCGTAGTTTTTCGGGTTTACAAGATGTGGGCAATAAATTGGCTCTCAAATCATTAAATAAACTACAATCATGGGAAGACCTCCAGTATTACCGAAGAAGAAGAAAGACGGATTTTACCTTGAATTGCGCAATAAAGGCGCAAAAACAGGCATTATTGTAATTCGCGACACAAAAGAAGCGATGATGCAGGCTGCCAGACAATATGAAAACACCAAAGATGTAATCATTTTAGGTGAACATAAAAATGGTAAAAAAGTCGACGAGAAGCCCGCAGCAAAAAAGCTGTAGCCTAATTTCTTTCGAAATCCTGTAATAAATTTTCTATTGTTTTAGGGTTTTCGAAAAAGGTAAGAACTTTCAAAAGTACCCTGTCCACCAGGGTATCTGGACAGGAAGCACCACTGGTCAATACAATTTTTACAGGATTCTTTTCAGGAATAAAATTCTCTGTTGTCATTCTTCTTTTTTTCATGAAAATTGAAGTGATGGATTTTATTCCTGGATTTTATCTCCTGGTCGGAATTAATAAAATAGGTTGGGAATTTTCGTTCGCATAACTCAACAATATGCGATGTGTTAGAGCTATTGTAGCCACCAACTACGAGGGCGAGGTCCGCATTCGTTTCCAATAATTCGTAAGTTGCATCTTGATTGTCGTTCGTGGCATAGCACAAAGTGTCACGTGTGTCTGCAAAATGATGCGCAATATTTTTCACGCCGTATTTTTCAATCATTATTCCCTTTAAGTAGTCTGCTATGGCCTGCGTTTCGGTCGCCAGCATCGTGGTTTGATTAACCACGCCAATGCGTTGTAAATCTTTTTCGGGATCAAAGCTTGTCTGTGTATTTCCCCTCAAACTCTTTCAAAAATTCCACGCTGGTTTTTTTTCCTGATGAGGAATTCTCCTAAGGATGTTGCATCGGCCATATCACGAAGAACCAACGAAGGTCCGCGCTGCGCGCTGTGCGAAAAAGTGGCGCGTGTTTCTTCATGTTTGGGCTTGCCGTGAATGATAATCGTATAATTTTCACAGCCAAGCTTTTCTGAGCGGTTCCATACTTTCTCAACAAAGGGACAAGTGGTATTATACTTTTGGACTTCAAGTCCCTTGTCAAGAAGCAAATGCTCAATTTCCACCGTAGTACCAAACGCAGGGATGATAACGACGTCCTCACTTTTCAATTCAGACCAAGGAATAAATTGATGTCCATCGGTATCCATAATAAATTTGATTCCGCGGCTTTGAAGGTCATTGTTCACCTCCTGGTTGTGAATCATCTGGCTGAGCAAAAAAACTCTTTTGTCAGGATTTTCTTCAATTGCCTTGTAGCTGATTTCAATGGCATTTTCCACGCCATAACAAAATCCAAAATGTCGGGCGATGTAAAATTGAACGGGGCCAAAATCTAAAACGGTGGGGGAAAAATCCTGCTTGCGCAAATCTTTTAGCCTGCGAAACTCTTTGATCTTTCCGGTTATCGAGGACCGGTAATAAGTGGGGATTTCAAACTTTTTGATAACAGTATTTTAGCTCGCTAATGCAAAGTTAGCCATATGTGTTGGAAGGATCGTAAAAAAATATCCGTTAAAAAGCATTCGAACTTTTAACGGATATTCTTTTACTTGTTAAGCGGCTTTGGAAAGCTCGTCTTCCTTAATCTTGTTGGTCCGGATTTCTTTCTTTTCAAGATCGAACCATTTTACTTCTACAAAATTGTTTTTGATGTACTTCAAAACCTCCATCACTTTTCCATCAATCTTGCTGCGAACACGTTCGCCTTTTCTAAACAATCTCCTCATAAATTTTAATCGGGTATTACATTCTAAAAGCGTAGTTGAATTCTCTCGGGAAATCCTCATAGGTACCCGAGAGAATAACCATCTCACCTGCTTTCTTTTTCTTCAATAATTCATTTGCTTCCTTTACCGACTTCACTTTCTCATCATTGATTTTCGTGATGATGAAGCCTTCGCGGATGTCAGTGTATTTGGATAATCGTCCATTACCCAACTCTTTAACACGGACTCCATTTTCTAGTTCTAATTTCTTCAGAATTTTTGTATCAACTTCTTCCAGTTGAAGTCCAAGGCTAGCAGTCGCGTCACGCTCCTCGGGTTTAATGGTTCCTACTTTGCCATCACGGCTTTTAAGTTCAACTGGAATAATCAACTCTTTGCCTTTGCGGTTGACAAGCATATTAACTTTGTCACCCGGGCGATGACGTCCAATGTACTCAATAAGGCCAGCACTGGTTCTGATTGGCGTTTCATCAATTTTGACAACAACGTCGCCTTCTTTCAAACCGGCTTCTTTCGCAGAACTCTTTTCCGCAAATCCGGAAACATAAGCTCCTTCATTTACATTGAGGTCATGTTCCTTGGCAAGTTGACTGTTGACACTTCCAATACTAACGCCAAGCCATCCGCGTTGAACTACACCAAATTTCACGATATCCTCTACTACTTTGCTAACGATATTCGACGGAACGGCAAATCCATAACCTGAATAAGCACCAGTGGGGCTGGCGATAGCGGTATTGATACCCAAAAGTCCTCCATTAAGTTCTACCAATGCACCACCGCTGTTACCAGGATTGATGGCAGCATCGGTCTGGATGAACGATTCAATTGCAGTACTTCCCTGCTCTGAGTTTCTGTTAAGGATATTGATGTTACGTCCCTTTGCGCTAATGATACCGGCCGTTACAGTCGAATTGAGATTAAAAGGGTTACCCACAGCCAACACCCATTCACCAATCTTTGCCTTGTCAGAATCGACAAAGGAAAGGAATGGAAGGCCTGTCTGGTTGACCTTGATGACAGCAATATCGGTGTCTGGGTCGATTCCAATAACTTCAGCCTTATAGTTTCTATTATCATAAAGCGTTACCTCCACTACGTCGGCATCCTGCACTACGTGATTATTGGTAACAATGTATCCATCCGCATTAATGATGACGCCGGAACCAGAGCTCTGGCTGGGTCCTTGCGGTCCGCGCGGTCCGAAGAAATCGCGGAATGGATCGAGGTATTGTTCCTGTTCGGTCCTTCGCGTGGACCATCTTGTGTGGACCGGATATGAACCACAGCCGGCATAACTTTTTCAGCTGCTGTGGTGAAATCCAGCGGCACGACTTCGCCATTCTCATCTACTTTATAGGCAACCTTCGATGCGGGTACACCCGCAAGATATTCAACATTAGCTCCTTTGTTGTCGTCCTTATCAATCCATTCAAATGTGGCAATGGTGCTGACGCTACCCAGGACCGCAGCCAAAAAAAGTGTTCCAAATCTTTTCATATGTGTTATTAAAATTTAAATCAGTATTGTTTTGATTAGCAAAAACCGCGCAGATCAGCGTTGAAAAGAAATTTTGTCAGCTGAAAAAGTCATAACATCCCGTTTCTTTCAACGCCCACTGACATAAGTACGAAATCTTTCGGATTTTAGTTTCTTGGGATAGTTTCGAAGTTTGAAGTTTCGAGTTTCGAAGTTGATGGCTGAACGTTTTGAACGTTCAGATGTTTCTGCACGTTTAGAATAGCCAGGATTCAACTACCGAAACTTCAAACTCGAAACTAGAAACTTACAAAGTTCCCCCGGATTTAGGTATTTATTGATTTCACACGAACTTTTTAAAGAGATAACGCACCATTGGGGTAAACTTGTGCATCCTTGATACCGTAATTGGAGTAATGAGGGATACATTTTCTCAAAACCATAAGATGCCTAATCGTGAGGAAGATTCCGCAAAGCGTATGCTCAGAAGGTTGCGAATACTTCTAGTCATTTGGCTATTATCCTTTATCGCCATTATTATCTGGTTTGCCCTCTCGCCACAATCTTAAAAACTTACAGGTCCTTTTTTTCAACTATTTTTGCTCGCGAATTTTACCACAGCATGCAGAGAAAGGTTATTCTGAAGAAAGGGAAAGAATATTCCATTGAACGATTTCATCCATGGATTTTTTCAGGCGCCATCCAATCCACCGAAGGTGATT
The DNA here is from genome assembly GCA_963739105.1 of uncultured Bacteroidota bacterium. Lineage (GTDB taxonomy): Bacteria > Bacteroidota > Bacteroidia > Cytophagales > Cyclobacteriaceae > Chryseolinea. Next base: position 35,415 of record CAVTZI010000016.1, read on the forward strand.
TAAGCGATGGATGTTGGGTAGAGGTCCTTAGTTATAAGAAGAAAGTTTTAGGCAGGGGGCATTATCAGAAAGGCAGCATTATGGTCAGAATGCTTTCCTTTGATGCGGAACCTGCTTCAGATTTTTGGGTGACCAGGATAAAGAGCGCATTGAAAATGCGACAGAGCTCAGCGATGCCTTCGGCGTCGACCAATGCCTTTCGTGTAATTCACGGCGAAGGAGATGGATTGCCTGGTTTGATCGTTGACTATTACAACGGTATCGCTGTCATGCAGGCACATTCGGTGGGTATGCATCTCGATCGAATGAATATCGTCGAAGCGTTGAAGGAAAACCTTGCAGAAGATCTAAAAGCGGTATATTATAAAAGTCAGACTACCTTACCTGGAAAGGACCGCGAAGCGCTTGCCGACGAGTACTTATTTGGAATGAGCGCTGTGCCACACCTTATCCATGAAAATGAAAATAAATTTTTTGTGGATTGGGAAGAAGGACAAAAGACTGGTTTTTTTCTGGATCAGCGCGATAATCGGAAGTTATTAACGCATTTTGTTGAAGGCAAAAATGTTCTCAACACATTTTGTTATTCCGGTGGATTTTCCATTTATGCATTGTGCGCGAAGGCCGCATTAGTTCATTCGGTGGATTCATCTGAAAAAGCAATTGATCTCACCCGAAAAAATATTGAGCTGAATGGATTTAGTGCCATGGAACACACTTGTTTTGCAGAGGATGTTTTTCAGTTCATGAAAGATAAGCAAGATCAATATGATCTTATTGTTCTCGATCCTCCTGCTTTTGCAAAACACAGAGATGCGCGTCACCAGGCCGTGAAAGGATATCAGCGCTTAAATGCTGAGGCGATGAAGATCATCAAGCCAGGCGGAATAATTTTTACTTTTTCGTGCTCGCAGGTGGTGGACAAAAAACTATTTTATGATACGATTGTCTCGGCAGCTATTCAGGCAGGGCGGCAGATCAAAGTATTGCATCATCTTTCGCAAGCACCGGATCATCCGGTATCCATTTTCCACCCTGAAGGCGAATATTTGAAGGGGCTGGTATTGTATGTTGAGTAGCGCATGTATCGCAGCTAGAGTGCGCCAGGCGTGGCGCAGTCCTACTAGTTATGATGCCATTCCGATGTCGAACGGTGGGAGATCATCTCCCAATTTTTTTTTCGTAATGCGAATACGCGGACATATCTAAGGCTGTATTTTATTGTGCCATCCTTTGCAGGTTCTAAACGCGTCACCGTAAGCTTACCTTCGATAATAGCCAGATCTTTATGCAATTCAACAATGGTCGAGTCATGCTCGCGCGCTGCATATCCTTTATTTTTCTTTACGGATTCGATCCAACTTTTTTTTGAATCGACCAATCCCGTCGCATGCGTGAATACGAAATCTTCTCCATAATGCTGTTCCAGAAAATTGATATCCTTCGAAACCACAGCGCTATCAATTTTTCGATTGGTATCATCAATTAATTTGACGATAGCCGGATCTTGACTGGAAGATTGTGCAATAGAAAGCAGATTGACGTGCCAGAAAATGAAAAAAATCAAAGTGGGTCTCATCGTGATGAAATTTGTTTAATGCCAAAATAAAAAATATAATTCCTCTGCGCGAATCATTGGATTCTTTTCTAATTGTGCGATACTTTGCAGCATGAGTAAACCCGACAAAAAGACTTTTCCTGCTGGATGCATACGCGTTGATTTATCGTGCCCATTTCGCGTTCACAAAAACGCCCAGAATTAATTCAAAAGGGATGAATGTTTCTGTGCCTTTTGGATTCACCAATACGTTGCTTGAAGTTCTCCAAAAGCAAAAGCCCACGCACATCGGGATTGCATTTGACACGGCAGCCAAAACTTTCCGGGACGAGATTTTTAAAGAGTACAAGGCAACGCGGCAGGAAATTCCGGAAGATATCCGATATGGAATTCCTAAAGTAAAGGAAATTATTCGCGGCATTTAATATCCCAATCCTTGAAATGGATGGCTATGAGGCAGACGATATTATAGGGACAATGGCAACCCAGGCGTGTAAGCAGGGCTTCGAAGTTTACATGATGACGCCTGACAAAGATTTCGGCCAATTGGTAAACGAATGCGTTTTTCTTTACAAGCCCGCCTATATGGGCAACGCTGTCGACGTATTGGGAGTAAAGGAGGTTTGTGAGAAGTGGGACATTGACAACGTTTCCCAGGTTATTGATATGTTAGGGTTGCAAGGGGACTCATCGGATAATATTCCAGGTATTCCTGGCTTTGGTCCTAAAACTGCTGCCACATTGTTAAAGCAATATGGAACGGTCGAAAATATTGTGGCGCATGCTTCAGAATTAAAAGGCAAGCAAAAAGATCTCGTAACTGCAGTATGGGGAACAAGCAATTTTATCGAAGAAATTAGCTACCATCATAACCGATGTACCCGTCGCCTTTGACGAGGAACAGCTGAAATATGCTGGTCCTGATGCCGAGAAACTAAAACCAATTTTGCTGGATCTTGAATTTAAGTCAATCATGGCCCGGGCATTTGGCGAGCCCAATCCGGAAGCACCTCGACCACTCCCCCAGGGAGGGCAGCTTTCTATGTTCGGCCAGGACACGTCCACCAATATCCCGGGCGTTAGTGAAAAGAAAAATTTTTCATCCAGGATCTGTCCAATACCAGACGATTGAAAATGTAAATCAATTGAAGGAGCTCGTTATAAAACTTAAGGACCAAAAATTTATTGCAATAGATTCTATTACAGACGACGCGGCTAATTTTGATTTCCAATTAAAAGGATTGGCCCTCTCTTACCGCGAGCATGAAGCTTATTATGTTCCTACTGAAACAAATGAAAAAGCAAGCGAGGTTGTAAAGGAGCTGACTTCCTGTTTTAGCTGACAATAAAATCACCAAAGTAGGGCACAACCTTAAAGCTACGCTGCTGAATTTGAAAAAACATAATGCCGATGTTTCAGGTCCGCTTTTCGATGTCATGTTGGCGCATTATCTGATTGAACCGGAGGCAGCACATGACCTGGCTATTCTTTGTTCTCAATATCTGAATTATGATTTGCTGTCCAATCAAGAAACGAGTATCAAAGATCGACTTTGCGAGCGGGCAGAACTTCTCGTTCAGCTCCGAAGCAAGTTACATCAGGAGCTCGAACAGCGAAGGCATGTAAAATTGATGATGGAAACAGAAATGCCATTGAGCCGGGTGCTGGCGAACATGGAATATGAAGGTGTAAAAATTGATGTAACGGCGCTTTCGAAAATGTCGGAGGAATTACGAGTGGAAAGTGAACGCGTGCAAAGAGAAATCTTTCAACTGGCCGGAACAGAATTCAATATTGGTTCTCCGAAACAATTGGGTGATGTGATCTTTGACAAAATGAAATTGCTGGAGAAACCCAAAAAAACCAAATCCGGTCAATATGCAACCGGTGAAGATGTGTTGGTTGGGCTTGGCGCCGAAACATGAGATCGCCCGAAAGATCCTGGACTTTCGTGAGTATGAAAAACTTCGCTCCACCTATGTTGATGCGTTGCCCAGAATGATCAGCAAAACCGACGGCCGTGTTCATACCGATTACCGGCAGGCATGGGCTGTAACAGGCAGGCTCAGTTCGAACAATCCCAACTTGCAAAATATTCCAATTCGCACGGAAAAAGGAAGATCTATCCGGAAAGCATTCATTGCCCGAAACGATGATTATCTCTTTATGTCGGCCGACTACTCCCAGATCGAATTGCGCATAGCCGCCTCGTTCGCCAGAGATGCAACGATGATCGAGGCATTTCGAAACAAACGGGACATTCATACCACGACCGCTGCTAAAGTGTTTAAAGTCGATCTCGCCAGTGTTACTCCGGACATGCGCCGGAAAGCGAAAGAAGTGAATTTCGGAATACTGTATGGCAGCACGGCCTTTGGATTATCCCAAAATCTTGGAATTTCCAGATCGGAAGCACAGGAAATAATTCAATCCTACTTTACAGAGTTTGCCGCCATCAAACGCTACATGGATGATTCTATAAACAATGCGCGGGAAAAAGAATATCGTGGAGACTTTGTTGGGACGAAGAAGGTATTTACGCGACATTAATTCCAGAAATGTCACCACGCGAGGTTTTGCGGAACGTAATGCCATCAATGCTCCCATTCAAGGTAGTGCCGCGGATATCATTAAGATCGCCATGGTGAACATCAATCGATGGCTCGAAAAAGAAAAGCTGCGTTCCAAAATGACGATGCAAGTCCATGACGAATTGGTCTTCGATGTACACAAAGACGAAGTGGATGCAGTAAAAGAAAATATTGTTAACCTCATGAAGTACGCCGTTCACTTAGAAGTACCCATGGAAGTAGAAGTTGGCGTAGGGTTAAACTGGCTTGAAGCGCATTAAGTTTCTGAGTTTGAAGTTTGAAGTTTCAAGTTTCCGCAGAATAAAACTTTCAGCTTTGCACTGTTTGGTTAGAGCCAACTCAAGGGCGTCATTTTGCTATGCAGTCACGTTGAAGTTACGCACGCCCAAGCTTTCTGCTTTCAGCTTTTCGCTTTTAGCTTACAAGAATAAAGCTGTCAGCTGTGCGCTGTAAGCTGAATGCTAACCCACGACAAGTTATCCTCGATGCAGTCACGTTGAAGTTCGCACGCCTTAGCTTTAAGCTTTAAGCTTTCAGCTTTCAGCTAGTTAATCGCATCCTCGAAGTGCTCAATCTCCGGAGGGTTGCCGAGCTTTATCGAAACCACATCGAAACGAACATGCCCTTGCCAGTCGGTTGAAAAGATAAACTCTTCAGCGGCATCGTAAATTTTCCTTGCTTTGAATTCATCTACAAAATCTTCGGGTTCGCCGTACAGGGAAGAAGATCTTGTCTTGACTTCCACAAAAATTGTCCAGTCATCGCGCCTCACGATTAAATCAATCTCGCTTTTCCGTGACGATAATTTCGGTTGACAATTTCCCAGCCTTTTTTCTTCAGGAATTCCGCAGCCAGATTTTCGCCTTGTCGGCCTATTTCAATTTTATCGCTCACAATTATGTTCTACATTTGAATTCCCAATTTACAATTATGTCGACAACCAAAAAATCGATAGAGGGTTTCACCCGACAGCTAGGAGATGCATTGAAGATAGGGCGGTCATTGGATTTGGATCGGCCTGGAAGTGATATTCGAAATATTGTAATCGCAGGTATGGGCGCATCGGGAATCAGCGCCAACCTTGTAGAGTCGCTGACTTTTGGAAGAATACCCATTCCGATAACCGTTTGTAAAAGTTATAATATTCCGCAGTTTGTAAGTCCGCACACGTTGTTTATTGCCTGCTCATACACCGGAACAACGGAAGAGACTGTGGCCTCGCTGCACAAGGCCTTGTTGAAACGGGCGCAGGTAATTGCAGTAGCATCCGGGGGAAAGCTGCTGGATATTTGCAAAGAGTATAACTTGTTTTACATACAATTGCCATCCTTGGGCGAATGTCCACGGGCATTGCTTCCTTACAACATAAATGCGCTGTTGTACATCTTGTATCATACCAATTTGATTGGCGCAGCTTTCATCAAAGAAACAGAAAATGCCATCGAATTTTTAGATAGCGGCGAAAAGGGAATTCAATCGGAGGCAGAATTGATCGCAAAAAAATTAAAGGGAAAGCTTCCTGTTATTTATTGTGACAGCAGATTGCACGCCATGGCCTTGCGTTTTCAACAACAGTTAAATGAAAACGCAAAACAAATGGCTCACATCAACACCTTTCCGGAAATGAATCACAATGAATTGGCGGGCTGGCGATTTCCGGAAGCATTGATGCCTTTGCTGCAGCCGATCTATTTATATTCGGATCACGATCATGAACGCGTCGAGAAGAGAATGGAGATCTGTCGGGAGATATTTGAAAAGAAATCAAACCCGATTATTGATATTATTGGTGAAGGTGCATCGCTCCTGGAGCAGTACTATTATTTGATTCATCTTACTGATTGGATTTCCTATTTATCTGGCAAAAGAAAATGGAATCGATCCCGATCCGACAGAAAGTATATCACAATTGAAACAGGAATTGGAAAAAATGAAATAGATTTTTCTACTATACGTCATGCAACCTAAACACTCTAAACACGTAAACACCTAAACACGTTATGAAACGACGCGATTTTATAAAACATATTTCATCGGCCTCGCTGGTGATGTTGGGTGGCAATGTTATCAACCTGACTGCAGCGGATGCTGCGGAGTTGAGGAAAAATACTTCTCTTCGTTTTGTCATTGCGTCAGACGGACATTACGGGCAGCAAGGAACTGAATCGGATTCATTTTACGAGACCTTAGTAAAACATGTGTCGGACTTTAACGCGACCAGCAAACTCGATTTCTGTGTCATCAATGGCGATATTATTCATGATGGAAAAGACTTACTAGTGCCTGCCAAAAAACATCTCGACAAACTTCCTGTAAAGTATTATGTCACCAAAGGCAACCATGACAGGGTAAGTGATCAATACTGGAATGAGGTGTGGGGCATGCCCGTGAATCACGAAGTTCGATTAAAGCAAAATACATTGTTGCTTGCCACAACATCGAATGAAGAGGGTGATTACCTGAGCCCCGATTTAGATTGGATGAAAGCAAAACTGGAGTCCAATAAAAAGCAGCAAAATATTTTCATCTTCATTCACATCCCGCAGGCAAAATGGACAAAGAATGGCATTGATACTCCTGCCTTTTTTGAAATGCTGAAATCCTACAAAAATGTGCGTGGCGTTTTTCACGGTCATGAACATGATCAGGATGGCGTGAAGACGGTGGACAGTCTGCCGTTTATGTTTGATTCCCACTTTGGAGGAAGCTGGGGAACAAGTTACCGGGGTTTTCGTGTTGTAGAGCTGGTAAAAGAAAAATCCTTCCTGACCTACATCATGAATCCAACTGAAAAAATTAATCAAGCTTCATTCTGAGTTGAATCCTGTAATTAATAAAGACATTTATGTGACAGACCTGGGTTCTATTGATTTCAAAGATGCCTGGGATTACCAAACTGCTTTATTTGAAAAAGTGTTGGCGGTGAAAAATGAAAACCGTTCACGTCCGGCACATGAACAAAACATAACGGAAAATTTTCTTCTCTTCTGTCAGCATCCGCATGTCTACACCTTGGGTAAAAGTGGTAAGGAAAATAATTTGCTGCTAAAGCAAGAAGAGCTTTCTTCCGTCAATGCATCGTATTATCATATTAACCGCGGCGGCGATATTACCTATCATGGGCCGGGCCAGCTTGTGGGATATTTAATTATTGATCTTGAAAATTTCTTCACCGATATTCACAAATACATGCGATTTTTGGAGGAAGCTGTAATTCAAACGCTGGGAGAATTTGGTTTAGAAGCGGGAAGGATAAAAGGGCTGACCGGAGTGTGGATGGATATGGAGAAACACCCCAGAAAAATTTGTGCCTTTGGAGTAAAGACCAGCCGATGGGTTACCATGCATGGATTTGCTTTGAATGTTAATCCGGATCTCACTTATTTCAGTCACATTATTCCCTGTGGAATTCAGGACAAGGCTGTAACTTCCCTGCAAGTTGAGTTGGGGCGTTCAATTGAGATGAAAGAGGTTCAGGAAATTTTGCAGGCCAAGCTGACGAAGCTATTTGAAATGAATTTGAAAGTGCATTCATGATTCGTGATATTAAAATCCCGGAAGTAAAAAATGTTACGCTTGCCGTGGCGCGTAAAAAAGTTATCGGAGACACGGAGTGGAAGGTTTACCTGATCAACAACAATGAAGTTGCGATCGAAAATACATTAGTGGCGAGCAAAGGATATGGTGAGAAGGATGGCAAACCTCAACAAACTTCAATTCTCAGGCATTTTTTAGAAACCATTTCCCCCAAGAGCGCGATGCTGATTGAGCCTATCGATCCTGCAGTCTTTCATCTCAACAATGAATACTGGGTAAGCTATTACATCGGCTCCCAGATTTTTGATAAGCGATTCGTATTTGTTCCCGATTCTATTCGGGAAGAAAATATATCGTTCATTAAAGAATTGGAAATGGAGGGAGTTTTACATTCTTAACATTTTTACCTTCTTGACAATTTCTTACTTTAGCAGTTAACCCGATGTGAAATGATTCCAGAACTTCGCGACATTTTATTTCTCGATATTGAGACCGTTGCCAATACCAATGAGTACGAGTCTTTGGATGAACGAATTAAGACCCAATGGGCACGCAAGGCTATTTTTTTCAAAAAAGATAGGAACAGACGGACGAGGATATCTATCATGAGCGTGCTGGTATTTATGCTGAGTTTGGAAAGATCATTTGTATAGCCGTAGGAAAATTTATTGAAACCGAAGCAGGTGAATTGGGATTTAAAACAAAGGCTTATTATGGGGATAATGAAGCCACTCTTCTCTGTGAATTTAAAAACATGATTGAAAAAATGGACCCCGCCAGTCTGAAATTATGCGCTCACAACGGAAGAGAATTTGATTACCCGTACCTGTGCAGAAGGCTTCTCGTAAATGGAATTGCACTTCCCGCCAGCATTAAACTTTATGGGGAAAAAAGCGTGGGAAGTTCAACACCTGGACACATTGGACATGTGGAAATTCGGAGATTATAAACACTATACTTCGCTCGAGTTGCTGGCTTCTATCTTTAACATTTCATCCAGCAAAGATGGTATAGACGGAAGTCAGGTGAATGCAGTGTATTATAAGGAAAAAAACCTGACCAAGATTAAAGACTACTGTGTTCGGGATGTGGTCGTGCTTGCTCAATTGTTTTTAAAATTGAAAAGCATTAACATATCAAACTTAATTGTCCGCAATTCGGATTGAGTCACGTTGACATTAAAAGTTGTCCGTTAGATATGTGCTTGGGCTTGACTCAACCAAAAATTTTAAATTATTATTAATCTCTACCGATATAAATTTCTATCTAGAGAAAAACACTAAACATTCAACCTTGTTGAGGCGATCATGTTAACAATACAAGCCTCAACGGTTATTATTTTATTATGAGTAAAAAGAAAAAATTAAAAGATAAATCAGGGAAAGACACGCGGAGTCAGATAGAATCTGCTCTCTTAGCACTGCTTGATCAAAGTCAGGGAAAAGCATATTCCCTGAAGCAAATTGTAAAAAAATTAAGTCTGAAGAAAAAAGACGACATCAAAATGCTTGGGCATTTGATTGATGATCATTTGGAGACAGAACGCATCCAGGAGACAAAGGACGGAAGTTATAAAAGTAATCGTGCCGAAGAGGAGATAACCGGCGTGGTCGATCACGTGAGTTCACGATTTGCCTATGTAAAAATTGGCAAGGATGAGCCAGATATTTTTATCAAAGGAAGTGATCTGGGTTCTGCTGTCGATGGAGATACTGTACAAATCGTAATTTTTCCTACCCGTCACGGTGAACATCGTGAAGGGAAAGTTACCAAGGTGATTCATCGCAGCCGAAATCGCTTTGTTGGCAAGGTTGAACTATCAAAGAATTTTGCATTTGTGGTTCCCGATGCCCGAAAAATACATGGGGATTTTTTTATTTATCCTGAAAATATAAATGGCGCTACCACAGGTGATAAGGTGATCATCGAAGTTACGTCCTGGTCGGAGAACGACCGGAAAGCCGAAGCCAAGATCGTCGAAGTACTGGGCAAAGCTGGAGAGAATGAAGCCGAGATACATTCGATCATGGCTGAGTTTGAATTACCCTTCAGATTTCCGGAACGCGTGATCAATGAATCACAAAAGATAAGCGAAGGAATTACCGATGAAGAAATAAAAAAGCGTTGGGATTTCCGGAACGTTACAACATTTACCATCGATCCTGAAGATGCAAAAGACTTTGATGACGCAATTTCGTTTCGAAAACTTGAAGATGGCCTTTTCGAAATTGGTGTACACATCGCCGATGTTACACACTACATCGCTCCTAATTCAATTTTGGACCAGGAAGCTTTTGATCGGGCTACTTCCGTTTATTTGGTAGATCGTACTGTGCCAATGCTGCCTGAGCGATTATCCAATGAACTTTGTTCGCTCCGGCCACGAGAAGACAAGCTTACTTTTGCAGCAGTCTTTGAAATGGATGAAAAAGGAAAAATAAAAAAAGAGTGGTTTGGCCGGACGATCATTCATTCTGATGTTCGGTTTAGCTATGAGGAAGCTCAAGTAGGTTTGGAAACAGGGCAAGGTGATTTGGCAGAGGAACTTCGCATTCTCAATGATATCGCCAAAAAACTCCGGAAGGAAAGATTCAACAAAGGGGCGGTCAATTTTGAAACCACAGAAGTCAAATTTAAGCTCGATGAAAAAGGAAAACCACTTGCGGTAATTCCGAAAGTAAGAAAGGATGCACATAAGCTTATCGAAGAGTTTATGCTGCTGGCCAACAAGCAGGTGGCGACGTTTGTGTACAACTATAAGAAAGCAAAAGAGAAAAATACTTTCGTTTACCGGATTCACGATTTTCCGGATCCTGAAAAGGTAAAGGACTTTTCCGTTTTTGCCCGCCAGTTTGGTCATAAGATGAACATCGACGAAAATTCTATTTCCAGTTCTTTGAACAAATTGATGACTGAGATCGAAGGCAAACCTGAACAAAATATTTTGGAGCAGCTCGCGATCCGTACCATGGCAAAGGCGAAATACTCGACTGATGTTAAAGGTCACTTTGGATTAGCCTTCAATCACTACACACATTTTACATCGCCGATCCGGCGATATCCGGATATGATGGTGCATCGCATGCTGCAGCATTATCTGGATGATGGAAAACACCTGAACAAAAATGAGTACGAAGATAAGTGCGAGCATTCTTCCGAACGCGAAAAACGTGCGGCCGATGCAGAGCGCGCTTCGATCAAATACAAGCAGGTCGAGTTCATGGCTTCTGCTGAAAAGAAAGTTTATGAGGGATTGATCTCTGGTGTAACGGAATGGGGGATTTATGTGGAGATCATTGAAACGAAGTGTGAAGGAATGATTCGCATGTCGGACATGACGGACGATTTTTACGAGTTCGATGAAAAAAATTACCGATTAGTAGGCCGAAGGAAAAGAAAGGTCTATACGTTGGGTGATAAGATCAATGTGCTGGTGAAGAAAACGGATATCGACAAACGATTGATCGACCTGGTATTTGCTGATCGCTCCGAAGAATCACCCTTTGAAAATTTCGAAAGCCGGCGTAGTCCAGGAAAGGAAAATAGATCACGTTCAAAGCGGCGGAGATAAACGAGTTCCCTCCCGTATAAAAAATCATTTTCAACTTTTAAGATGATAAGTTTTAAATTTGGAATTTGCGTCCTTTGCGCTTTAAGCTTTGCGGCCTTTGCGTGAACCCTTCGACTAAATTTCACGCAAAGACCGCAAAGGAAATTCGCAAAGGCCGCTAAGCGGAAACCTATGATCGAAAAATATTCTAAGCTTCTAGAAAAAGAAATAGAAAAACAAAAGTACGGCAAGCAGCCTGTTTCACTTTATGAGCCGATACGCTACCTGATGGCGTTGGGAGGTAAACGACTAAGGCCAATGCTTACCTTGTTGGCTTATTCTCTTTACAAGGAAAATGTAAAGAAGATCATGCCCTATGCCGTTGCCGTCGAGGCCTTCCATAATTTTACGCTAATGCACGATGACATCATGGACAAGGCGCCACTTCGCAGAGGTCATCCTACCGTACATGAAAAGTGGAATGTAAACACCGCTATTCTTTCGGGAGATGTGATGCTGGTTAAAGTCTATGAATGTTCCTGAGTATCGACAAGAATATTTTAGCAACAGTCATTCAACGGTTCAATAAATGCGCATCGGAAGTTTGTGAAGGCCAGCAATGGGACATGGAATTTGAAACTCAACAAACAGTAACGGAAGAGCAATATCTAAACATGATCCAACTTAAGACTGCTGTTTTGGTTGGATTTAGTTTAGAACTAGGTGCCTTGCTTGCGGGAGCATCCGAAAAAGATTGTAAATCATTGCGGGAATTTGGAATTAATATTGGCATCGGTTTTCAGCTGAAAGACGATTTGCTGGATGCTTATGCAGATTCAAAAAAATTTGGAAAACAGGTCGGTGGCGATATCATCGCGAATAAGAAAACATTCCTGCTGATCAAGTCGCTGGAGCTTGCTAAAGAAACTCAGCGACAGGAATTGCAGGATTGGATTTCCAAAAAGAAATTCAACAAGTCAGAGAAGGTAAACGCCATTAAAAGTATTTATGATGCCTTGGCTATTCCATCGCTGACGGAAAAGAAAGTGAATAGCTACTTCAAAAAAGGATTCTCCCGGTTAAAAGACTTGAATTGCTCCGCGAAGGGGAAAACAGAACTGATAAAATTTACGGAATTATTGATTGGACGAGAGTCGTGAGAAACATCGTTCGAATTCAGAACATCTAAAGGTTTCCATTGGATGAAAAAGTATCTTTCTTATCTGGTAGTGGCAGTCCTTTTCTCTTTCAGTACCGGTATCGTTGCACAAACGCGGCCGAATATAATTTTCATATTGGCAGATGATATGGGTTATGGAGAAATAGAACCTTTTGGCCAAACATTGATCAAAACTCCAAATCTTACCCGAATGGCGAATGAGGGGATGATGTTGACCAATCATTATGCGGGCACCAGCTGTATGTGCTCCTTCTCGTTGCGCTTTGATGACAGGTCTTCACACCGGACATGCTGAAGTGCGGGGAAACCAACAATACAAAACCAGGAACGGGCAATTGCCGATGTCGGATCAAGCCGTCACAGTGGCCGAACTTTTAAAAACCTCAGGATACGCCACCGGATTAATTGGCAAATGGGGTTTAGGTGATACGGGAACAACTGGCGATCCGAATAAGCAAGGTTTTGATTTTTTTTATGGTTATACGGACCAGGTATTGGCCCACAACCATTTTCCCCAATTTCTAATTAGAAATGGTGCAAAGGAATATCTCCGAAACGAGGTCGCGTATCTCGATTCATCGACATGGGGGAGCATTACAAAATCAAGAAAAGATTTTGCAGATGAGCTGTTTATGAAGGAGGCGATAAAGTTTATCACGGAAAATCGCAGTCGGAATTTTTTTCTTTACCTGCCGTTTATCATCCCTCATTGCAATGACGAAGGGTTAAAAGATTTCCAATACGAAGCGCCTTCTCAGCGGGAATATGCTTCCCAACCATGGTCTAAGGATGAGAAAGATTATGCAGCCTCCATTTCCTACCTGGACGAGTACGTTGGTAAAATTCTGGATCATCTAAAAAAGCTGCGACTGGACAGCAATACCCTCGTAATTTTTACCAGCGACAATGGACCAAGAGTCAATCAAATGCGATTTAAGAGTTCAGGAAATTTGCGTGGATTTAAACGTGATCTATATGAAGGAGGGATCCGGGTTCCATTTATTGCATGGTGGCCCGGGCACATAAAAAAAATAGTGTCAGTGACCATGTCTCTACTTTCTGGGACTTCATGCCAACAGCCTGTACGTTGGCCGGTGTTCAACAACCTTATACTTCGGATGGAATTTCATACTTGCCAACGTTGCTTGCCAAAGGAAATCAGATGAAGCATGACTATGTGTATTTCGAATTTCACGAGGGGGACGGAGCGCAGGCTGTGCGCAAGGGCAAGTGGAAAGCCGTGGTGAGGGGTGTAAAAAGCGAAAACCCGTCGGCGTTAGAACTGTATGATCTTGAAAATGATCCAGCGGAAAAAAACAATGTGGCCAGTCAAGTTTCCTGAAATATCAGCGCAGATGTACGTCCATCATTAAAAAGGCGCATGTGCCGTCAGAGGTTTTTGCGCTTCCGGCGGATGGCAATTAATTGCCTCACAATAAGCCTTCCCTTTGTGAAGCTTCGCGTCTTTGTGCCTTCGTGGCGAACATGGGCGGAATTACAATTCTAGCTTGGATTTTCCTCAAACCATTTAACGATGGCTGGCATATTTCTTTCGAATCCCCCGGGAATAAAGAAATTCAGCAGCCCACATTTTTCATTCGTATTATTTGCAAAGTCGTGCATTGTCTTTGCTGGTATTCTCAAGAAATCGCCCACTTGGTCATCTATCCATTTATCGCCGACCAGAAGCGAGGGCTTTGCCTGCCAATGACATAAAATACTTCATCGTTCTCCTCGTGTAAATGAGCGCCCGGTCCCGCGGAGTTAGGTTCAAGCCACCACTCCGACACACTATATCTTGCCGTTGTTTCCTCTTCGTCAGCTTTAAAAACAGCGGTCATTGTGCCGCAGTTGTAGGTTCTCCCTTCACCTTTTCGGAGTATTATCGACCCATTGTTCTGTTCGTTCTTTTTCATTTTAATAAATTTTAAATATTTACGCGATTGACATTTCAATCCGCTAGCGTGTTGATTTAACTGCTAGCCTATGCGTTGGATCATGCATCCCTCTCATCTGCCCGAGATGACTGGAGCTTTATAAACTAAGCTTTCATTTGTAATTGCTTCCACCAGGTATTTTGCCAGGCTAATTCTATTAACGGTCATTCTTGGTTTTGGTTTGTTATTGTAGCTCTCGATGATCTCCTGATACTTTTTAAAATTAGTAAGCCCAGCAGGGCGAACAATGGTCCACGATAAGCTTTGAATTCATTAAAAGTTTCTCTTGTCGTTCATGATCTCTATAGGTATATCCAATATTACTATTGTCAATAAACCATCTGAACCAAGCGGGTAAATCTTTTTTCGTTTCCGCCGCACCCCACGCCGAACAAGCAATTATTCTTTTGACCTTATGGATTTCAGCAAGCTCAATAACATTCTTCATGACATCAGATAAAAACATTGGTGGAGTTCTAAGTTTAGCCCAGGGAAAATCAGAGTTACGGGAAATGTTTAATACGTTTATGATTGCTTCACAATTTTTTATTGCATGCTTCTAAGTCAGATATTTTTTCCGGCGAACCTTCGAATACCTTCAGTCGTTCATGGACGGATTTAATTTTTTGAGCGTCTCTAACCAAACAATTCAATTCATAACCCCTTTGCAGGGCCTCATCCACCACAAATTTGCCTGTTCGTCCCGTGGCGCCGAGTAAAAGGATTTTCATCGCAGAGTAATTGTAACTTTTTTGCTGTTCGCTTTAATATCGATGTTTAGAATAACTTCCTCGTTTTGATAGGAGTAATCAATCCAAGTTATAATTGTCTAAACAAGATGGCGTGGTTTCTATTGATAGCCTCTAATTCTACTAGCGCCACCTGCTTCGTATCATGCTTAAATGTTATTCTTAGCGCTGTCGTACTGACTTTGTTGAAGGTAATGGTACTTGATGTATTACCGATGAGTTTGGAAACACCTTCTTCTTTTAGAGGAACCCATTCGTTTCCGTTTTTATATTCAAGTTTGTACCCTTCGGGTACTGCATATATTTTGTCGTCTGCGTATAAATATATTTTAACTTTTGACAGCTCGCGGGCTTTTCCAAAATCAATAGCATACCAGTCCGTTGATGAAGTTGATCCTTCTGTTGACCAATGGTTGGTTATTTCAGGAAAATACCAGATGCGTCCATCAATAGCCTGATAAAGTGAAGAATCCGGCACAGTATTCACGGAAGCCGAAGGTTGGGGATAACCTTTACGATTTATATTTAAGGCATAGTCAAGGCCTTTTTTCGAAGGCTCGCTTTCACGGGACTGCCGATGACCACTTTGTATTTATCGCCATCTTGCATCACAACTTTTTCTTCACCGTCTACCAATACCGTTAGCCCTTTTCCGAATTTGTATTTGTTCCCCTCTTTGTCATAGATGATCGTCAGTTTGTGTCCATGGTAGCGTACATCATCGAGACAGAAATATTGGATGCTATTATCGATCAATGGATTTATGGTCAGCGTATCGCTTTCATCGGGACGAATTCCACAAAGTCCGCTAATGACAAGGTTATTGTAGGATGAATGATTATAGTGGTTGCTCCAATAGAAATATACGATCGGTCCGCCTTTGTTGGGATCGTAATTTTCGACCAGATTTATTTTGCCATTGGGCAGATAATGTTGTCTTGTAAACAAACGTAAATGATTCAGATAGTCAGATTTGGTAACGACATTTTGATGGTAATTATTCAGCAGGTTGGCCATCCCAGTAATGACCTGACTTGTTTGGTATGGCCAACTCGGGCCGTTCCATTGGCTTCCCGGCTTACCAAACGTAAATACGAATTGTTTAAAATAGTATTCGTACGATGGCTCATTCGTACGCAATCCGAATTCACCAAGCAATTGCGTGGTGTCCAATACATGTCGCCATGCTTCGCTGAATTTGTGGTTATCACTCGGAAGATTATAGAACCAGGGAATCATTCCTGCCAACTCGCGGCCCCGGATAAAATTCCAGTAGCGAACATATTGATTGTTGACTTTAAAGCGGTCCGTGAAATGTTGAAGAGAATCATTCCACAAATTTTTTTCTATATTTTCTTTTAATGCATTGGGCTCTTGCCAGGTAATCTTCGCTGGTCACGATGTCGCCTTTCAAGGAAGCAATTTTAGAAATGGCCATGGCATTTCCGTACATGTAGCTGTTGATGGTAGGCCTGAATGCATCACCGCCTTCAAAGCCATCCTTTCCGCCGGAAGCATCAATGGAGGCGATGGTATATTCCGTAGCATCCGGCATCGCTGGAATGTAATAGAGATTTTTTTCAGGCACCCAGTGATCGCTCCATTGGTTATAGATCGATTTCATGTTCTCCAGTTGATCGACGATGAATGCTGAATCCACATTGACCAGATATCGTGCATAGGCTGCATCCGCTATACCTTCGCTATAGCTGCGATTGTTGCCACCTCCCTGGTACATATAATTGATATAGGAATCCATGTAACGGTCATCCTTCAGCCATCGGCCTTCGTAGATGTGATGCATGGTGGCGGCATTGATAGTGCTGTAGGGATCACGATCCCAGTGAACATCATTGATAAATTCCGTGATCACGTATTCATCTTCGCCAACATGACGAATATGAGCCTT
>CAVTZI010000017.1:0-13406 GCA_963739105.1 uncultured Bacteroidota bacterium
GTACCTGGCGATCCTCACGGCCTTCGGAACGGACATCGTCGCTCGCGCCGTGCTGTCGCCGTGACCATCGCCCCGGGGTGCAGCGGAATTGCCGTGAACTCCCGCGATGATGTTGAGCCATGATTTCGACGAGGTGGCGACACTGCGCGCCCGCCGTGACGGCGCTGATCGTCACGGTCGCTGCCGCGGGGTGTGCCGCGTCGCGTCCGCTCGCCGAGACGGCGACAAGTGCGGAGCCGGCCCCCGTCGCCACCGCGACCCCATTGACCGACGACTCGGCCCAACTGCTGGATTATTGCTCAGATAAGTAATGGGCAACCCTGAGCTTGTTGACGCCGACAAATTAAAGGGATCATCAACTGATGTCTTTTCTGCGATATTCTCGAACGTGATGATTTGATCAGCTTTATTGACTGTCAGAACCTGACTTACACTGGTAGGATGGAAATTAGGTGATCCAGCCTGAGACGCCGTAATTGTTGTTATGCCGGCACTATGAATGGTTATCGTGTTCCCGCTGACGGAAGCAACGGCTGGGTTACTGCTTGTATAGGTAAGTGCGAGACCCGAGCTGGCGGTGGCGTTTAACTGGAAGGGATTATCACCATACGCTTTTTCTTCAAGGCTGGCGAAATCGATAGTCTGTTGTTCCATGGAAACAAATAGCAATGTTGCCCAAATATAACCACCATCAATTCCTGTAAAATTGTGCTTCTCAGCGTATGTCTTGCTCGCAATATCGAATTCATACAATATCCCATATTTCCCGTTGTTACCTTGATGGGTCGTCCCGTATAGCTTTCCATTTGATGATTCAATAAGACTTGTTTGGATATCGAGCCGACCAGCCGGAGGAAAGTCAAAGTCAAATACATTGTTCAGGCTTCCTGTTGCCGGATTAAATTCCACAATCGTTCCTGCACCAAACGCGCCGCCTAATTGCGTGACGCCATACAACTTGTTGTTCTTTGCTTTGACAAGGCTGCCAACGGGGTGTTCGCCGAGGTTTGCGCCGTCGAAATCCTTTAGTTTTAACAACGACCCTGTCGCCGGGTCAAATTGAAATAATGTACCCAGGTTGTTGGCTCCGCCATACCGCATAAGGCCATAAATCTTGCCATCGGAATATAGGAGTGTGCCGGAAGGTACATTGCCCTCGACGACACGATTGAAGTCGGCCTTCTTGGCAAATATGTTCAATGCTGGATCATATTCAAATAATATTGCATTGCCAAGGGAAACAGAGCTTGTAGTGGCAACGCCATACATTTTTCCGTTCGGTAGTTGTATCAGGGCACCATTGGGTCGTCCATAAATCGCTTGAAAATCTATTTTTTTACTGAAGCTATTGGTTGAAGGATCATATTCAAATATTGCACCTGCGTTTTCCGAGCCTCCATACTGGGTTAAACCATACAGCTTGCCGTTTGAGGCGAGCACCATGTTCTCGGATGGGTTCGTGATACCGATAAAGTCTACCTTCTTAGTGTAGATCCCATTTGTAATGTCATATTCGAACAGCACTCCGCTATTATTCACGCCGCCGGAACGTGTAGTTCCATAAAGTCTGCCATTTGCACCCTGGACAAGGCTGGCAAAGGGCCACATTCCACCGCCGTTTTCAAACTCAAAATTAACGTGTACCTGGTAACCACCATCGGTGGGATCATATGAAAATAGAACACCTCTAAGGGCTGATCCACCCAGGCTATTCATTCCGTACAGCTTTCCATCAGACGCCTGCATCAAGGTTGTACGCGATGAACCACCTTTGCCCTGCCGGTTTCCATCAAATGTTACTACAGTTGAAAGGGTGCCTGATGTAACATCGTATTCAAAAAGCTCACCAAAGCCCGTAACGCCCTGTTCCGTTGTTCCATAGAGCTTTCCGTTAGAAGCCTGGAATAAGCTGCCATAAGGATGGAGTCCCTGTGTACCGCCGACGAAGTCAATTTTTTTGGTGAATGCTCCGTTGGACGGATTATATTCGAACAAAACGCCGCCATCGGTATTTCCTCCCTCTACAGTCATGCCGTACAGTAGCCCATTAGTTGCTTCTATCAAACTGCCGAGTGGGGAGGATCCGTCGGCACTTCCTGAAAAATCAAATTTCTTTGTCAAAACATTCACTGCTGTATCGTACGCATAGATGGTTCCATGAGAATGTAACCCTCCCTGGGAAGCCATGCCGTACAACAGGCCGGAGGATGCAAGCATCAGCCCCCCAAACGGGCGTGTTCCTGTCGATGCATCGAAATCCTTTCTTTTTGTAACGCTATTTTTTTGAGGATTATATTTGAAAATAACTCCATTGCCATTTGCTCCTCCTGCGACAGTAACGCCGTACAGACTGCCGTCGGCTGTCACGATCATATTTGAATGTGGGACTTCGCCCCATTGTCCTCCAAAGTCGAATTTCTTCGCAAAGGTGTCGGTGAAAGGATCGTATTCAAAAAGAACGCCTTTATCATTGACACCACCTCCTGAGGTAAGGCCATACAGCTTGTTGTTGACTTGCACCAGCCCACCATAAGGATGTGCTCCATCGGTAGCGTTGAAGTCATGTTTTCTGACGTATGATCCGTCATTGGGATTATACTCAAACAACACGCCCACCAAGTTGGTGCCACCCCACCCGGTCATACCATAGATTTTGCCGTTGGCTGCCTGTATTAAGGTGTTATACGAAGGGCTTCTGCCGGGAGTCGCGTCAAAAGATTTTTTTACCTGAAGCCCGGTACCATCGGCATTCGCCATAAAGATCGTTCCGACCCCTGATTCACCACCTTCCGAGGCCACACCCCAAAGCATTGGCTGGGCTGATGCCGGAAATTCATTAAAATAAATGAGGGCGAACACAACCCATTTAAAAATTATACTGGTCCCGGGGGTTGAAGGTCTTATTGTAAACATTCGAGGTAACGCTTTGATTGGTCATAGAGATATCGGTTAAGGTTGGTTAAGCCAAGTTTTGGCCATGTGGTTAAGAACATTACTGTTTGCGAACTGGTACGAGGCAATTTTTAATGTACCAAAACAGCGGGAGAGGAGGTCACAGTTTGATTACAAGGGATTGCCTGCGTTAGAAATATCGGAGATTTTATGGAATCAAGCAAGTGAGATTAAATGGCTTAGGCAACAGGTTGTCTGCTAGAAGGTTTTGATGCCGATTAAGTAACTTTAGGAAAAACAATTTAAATGCGAAGCCACAATGAATACTAAGGATTTTAGATGGTTAATTTCAGTATTGGTGATACTAATAATTTCTTCACTTGGTGTGAGCGCGCAAAATCTGAGTGGCGCGTGGAAGCTGGTGAATTACAATGGAAAACCTTTTGCAGAGGAGTGCATTAAAATTTATAGTGACGGTTATTTCATGTTTGCCATATATTCTGCTGATGGTGCATTTGTAAAAGCCGGTGGTGGAAACTATAAGGCTAACGGAAAGGAATATACTGAAGTACTGGACTTTTATACTAGCGACAGTACACAGGTGCGCAAGCCTTTGACTTATGATTTCTCACTTAAAAATGATGAACTCACCATTTCAGCGAAAGGACAGGAGAATGTAGAAACCTGGAAGAAGGTGGATGATGTATCTACTCCGTTGAGTGGCGCATGGCGTTTTGGTGCGCGCGTGAACGATGAAGGTGTCGCCGGCCAACGCAGAGGAGCAGACTCACCCCGACAGACGATGAAAATTCTTTCCGGAAATTATTTTCAGTGGGCGGCCTTCAATTCCGAAACCAAACAATGCTCCGGCACCGGTGGCGGCGCTTACAAGCTCCAAGACAATCAGTACACCGAAACCATTCACTTTTTTTCACGCGATAACTCCCGCGTGGGGATATCGCTTACGTTTGACTATAAACTTGATGGCACAGACTGGTACCACAAGGGCAAAGGAACTACGGGAAATCCTGTTAGTGAAGTGTGGGAAAAGGTGAAGTAAATCGTACCGTGTTAGGCCGGCTTTGGAAGCAGGCACGCGCGCCGAAGCTTTGCATAAAAAGTAGCAGACAGGTAATCTTAATAGCGCAGGCGGGAGGGAAGTGTCACTTGTGCATGCGCTCCGCTCATCCACTCCTGTTTTGTATTTGTTCCCTAAACGGAATAATTTGAAATCACCCCAACCTAATTGCCGGGCTGATGAGAGGACTCATACTCATTTTCGTTTTTGTTCCGTTTATCTTATATGCACAAAATAAGCCGGGTACACCCTTGCACATAAAAAAGGCAAAAAGCAAGATTGTCCTCGACGGCAAACTGGAAGAAGATGACTGGAAGACAGCGCAGGTGGCAGAAGATTGGTTCCTGAATTTTCCGGTCGACACGACCAAATCACCTTTTCAGACAGAAGCACGGGTGACGTTTGACGATCAATACTTCTATGCCTCGTTCGTATGCATGGACGACAACACCCCGGACTTGATTAATTCCCTGCGGAGGGACTTCGATTATCCACTCAATGACAATGTGGGTGTGAACATCGGTCCTTATAATGACGGGCTAAATGGTTTTTTCTTTGCTGTTACACCGGCAGGCGTGCAAAGAGAAGGTACCATTTCCGGTGGCGGGGCTGGCACCGATGCCTTCAACAGTTTCTGGGATAACAAATGGTACTCTATCGTTGTGCGATACGACGATCGGTGGATCGCAGAGTTTGCCATTCCCTGGAAGAGCTTCCGGTACAAAGATGGACTGAACGAGTGGAACATCCTCTTTGACCGATCGGATAAAAAGAGAAACCTCCGGTCTTCATGGATCCGCGTGCCGATTCAATTCCAGACCGGCATGTTCGCCTATTCCGGCAAGCTGATCTGGGATGACCCGATACCTCCGGCGCACACCAACATTTCCTTTATTCCTTATATCGCCGGAAGCACCTCAAAGGATTCGGAGACCACACCCGAACAAACCTCTTCAGATCTTCAGGGTGGCTTTGACGCCAAGGTCGGGATTACACCGTCGCTTAACCTGGACCTAACGTTTAACCCCGATTATCTCGCAAGTAGAAGTGGACCAGCAGGTGATCAACCTTACCCGCTTCGAATTCCGCTTTCCGGAGCGACGACAATTCTTTTTGGAGAACAGCGATCTCTTCAACCGCGCGGGGCTCCCGGAGGCAAGACCTTTTTTTTCTCGAAGAATAGGACTGGTGCGTGACTCCAGTGGATTTTATCAAAAAGTTCCCATTGTGTTTGGTGCACGGGTAAGCGGGTCGCTCGATGAAAAGTGGAGGCTCAGTGTGATGAACATGCAAACAAAAAAAGAATTGGAAGTCGGCCTGCCGGCGCAAAACTATACCGTGGCCACCGTACAACGCAACTTCTGGCGACAGTCCAGTTTCGCGGTGACGTTCGTAAACAAGGAAAGCCTTCATGTGGGTGATGGAGATTCGACGGTATACTTTCACGAAAGCATTTTCAAACCAACCACTGTTGACGGCGACACGGTGCTGCGAAAGAACACCTTCAACCGGGTGCTTGCCTTTGATCTTGAAATGTTAAGTCCCGATAATAAATGGCACAACAGTTCTTTTTTTGCCACGTCATACGACAACTTTAGTGATTCGGAAAATATTGCCGCGGGTACTTTTCTCGAATACTCCACGCGCGAGCTCTACATCCGGTTCAAGCCGACGTACGTCGGAAAAAATTTCAACGCGGAGGCTGGGTTTGTCCCAAGCGCCAATGTCTATCCGGGCCAGATCAATATTCACGGAGGTGTGACCTATCGTTTCTACAATGATTACAAGTCGCTCGTATGGATGGGGCCCAGCGCGCTGCTCAACCAGACCTATATTCCCGGCGGCACACTTACCGACAGGGATTACCTGTTCACCTACAGCTGGAATTTTCTCAACACGGCGATCCTGGAGGTGTCTTACAACTACATCTTCCAAAAGCTGACCAACGACTTCAGTCCTGTCGGGTCTGAATATACACCATTCCTGGCCGGCGAGGAATACAACTGGCAAACCGCATCGGCGTCGTTCACCAGCAACACCAGAAGCATCTTCAACTTTATACTCAAGAGTACATACGGAGGTTTCTATAACGGAACGAACTTCAATGTCAACGGACAACTCAATGTTCGTTATCAGCCCTATGGCAACGTCAGCCTTCTGTTTGATTACAATGATGTAAAGCTGCCGGACGAGTATGGGGAAGAGAAATTATTCCTGATTGGCCCACGCGTCGACCTCACGCTTTCAGATAAGATTTTTCTTACCACGTATTTTCAGTACAACAGCCTGTTGGACAATGTAAACCTCAACGCACGCTTTCAATGGCGCTACAAGCCCGCTTCGGATATTTTTGTCGTCTATACCGAGAATTACTTTCCGAATCATTTCACGAGTAAGAACAAGGCGTTGGTGTTTAAAGTTACTTATTGGTTGAATCTCTGAACCCTGAACCTTCTCAGCGGGTCGGTCCATTAGCTATCGCGAGTTGGACAGGAAGAGTGATATAATGGGCCATTCGTTATCTGCTGAAAAGTCGGACAAGTTGTTAGGCATAGGTTATCTAACAGGAAATGAGTAGCTTTATTTAGACCTGAAATCAGTTCGGCAAGGAACAATTAAACCCCAACGCTATGAACTTTAAGCCCGAATTCGAAAAAAAGAATCTGCACGAGGCGAATTATGAGTTGATCGAGAAGTACATGGTCCCCCTGAACCATATGACAACTTTTAAGCCGGATCAGAGCATACATGAGGCTATTGCCACTATCCTCGACAAAAAAATTTCTGGTGCCCCCGTGTTGGATGAACACCGTCACCTGGTGGGTAATCTTTCGGAAAAAGATTGCCTTCGGATTATTGTCGATCAGGCCTACCACAATCTGCCGGTGGAGGACAAGAAAGTTTCTGATTACATGTCAACTAAAGTTTATCACGTTTTCGCCTACAACGAATGTGGTGGAGGCGGCCATTGAATTTCTTAATTCACCCATTCGCAGATATGCTGTGGTGAGGAATGGAGCTTTAATTGGGGAGATAAGCCGAAGGGAGATCCTTCGCGCTGCACAGAATATTAAATCAACCACCTGGTAAAATAAAATTGTTTACCGTACTGCCAGAAAGATAGCCTTTCGTCGAAATAAAAAACATCAGCCATGGATATCAAACCAGCATCTGAAACAATTGAAAAATATATGGTGCCGCTGAGCAATATGGTAACCTTTAAACCGGATCAACCCATTCAAGATGTTATCTCAATCATAGTTAATAAAAAAATAGCGGGCGCGCCAGTGTTGGACGATCAACACCACCTGGTTGGTATGATATCCGAAAAAGATTGTCTGCGACTCATCGTGGACCAGGCCTATTATAACATGCCGCCTGAAACAAGAAAAGTTTCGGATTACATGACGCCGAAAGTGCAATCACTTTCGCCCAAGACCACCATAGTGGAGGCAGCCATTGAATTTTTGAATTCACCGATTAGAAGATTTCCCATAGTGGAGGATGGCATGCTGATAGGGCAGGTGAGCCGAAGACATATTTTAAGAGCAGCTCAAGATATGAAATCGACTACCCGGTAGGTCATTAGATTCGCGAAAGCTCACAAGAACGTTAAAGCCATTCCCTCCTAATATTTTTTATTCCGTTACTTTTCTCAATTCAGCCACAGACGCTCCCGCCAGATATAATCTCCATAACTGTTGAGAGTAAGGGTACCGTGAGTTTCCATCAATGAAGAATTTGTTCAAATTGCAAAATGAATTTTGAGAAAGAAATAGCAACCGTATTACAGTCAAGACGGTCAGATACAAATATGCTGGATGTCATGGAGGCGTTGGGTTATGCGTCAGATAAATTCCAACAGGCTTTTGACGTAGCCCTGGAGATGGATCGTCGAAATCTGGTTAAGTTATTGTATTCTAATTTCAATGCGGGTAAGGTGATCGTGGAGTTTACGTTGCTCGCAAAAAAGTAAATGTGACTGCAAGAAGTTCCCTATTTTTGTTTTTTGATTTATCACTATGGGGGCAAAAGATCCGCTTCACGGGAAAACACTGGAAATGATCTTGACTGAACTCGTCGAGCATTTTGGGTGGGAAGACCTGGGCAGTGTCATTGACATCCGGTGTTTCAGGTTTGATCCCAGCATCAAGTCGAGCCTCACGTTCCTGCGCAAAACTCCCTGGGCTCGAAAAAAAGTGGAAGAGCTTTATATCAGCATACAGCGCGATTGAAGGACAAATTTGAGATTGAAACTTAACTGGACGTATGGGAATTGCGAAGAATGGCTATTTATGCATTACTTTGGTTATGCGCTTACTCATTCTATTGCTATTATTTCCGCTGACTGTTGCTTTTCGCAGGTTCGTGAAGTTTTTCTCAGCGATATGTTGCATTTACTTTTGATGATCTACCTTCTACACATGATCTTAATTCGAAATACATCATCGAACACCTGACGGAAAAATTGGCTAGGCACCAAGTACCTGCCATCGGCTTTGTCAATGAGATCAAACTTTACAGCGATGACAAACCTAATCAAGCCCAAATTTCATTGCTGGAACATTGGGTCGATAGTGGTTTCGATCTGGGAAACCACAGTTACTCCCACATAAGCATAGACAAGGCAACACTAGCCGAATATAAAGCTGATGTTTTGCGGGGCGAAAAAATTACCAAAGAGCTTCTGCGTAAAAGAGGTAAGGAATTAAAGTATTACCGGCATACGCAACTACGGACAGGCCCGACACCTGAAATAAAAAAAGACCTGGAAGAATTCTTAAAAGAGCATGGCTATACTGTAGCCCCTGTTACCATTGATAACAACGAATACATTTTTGCCGACATCTATAAGAGAGCAAGATTGAAGAATGATACGGCTATGATGAGGACAATCGGAGTAGCGTATCTAAAATACATGGAAACAATTGTAAAGCATTTTGAAAAGCTATCACTGGATTTTTTAGGCTATGAAGTAAAGCAAATCTTATTACTCCATGCGAATACCCTTAATGCAGATTACTTAGATGAATTAATTCAACTGTTTCAAAATAGGAACTATGAATTTATAAGCCTCGATGCGGCACTCCAGGATCCCGCATATCAATTAGAAGACGTCCCTGTAAAGAAAGGACTTTCCTGGCTTCACAGATGGATGCTGGCAAAAGGACTTGAAATTCGGGAAGAGCCAAGCGAACCTGAAACGATTTCTGAGTTGTTCAAATCTTACAAGTAAGAAGAAGGGTAGGGGGCCAATACTAAATTGAGTGTTGATTATTGAATGTTGATTATTGAGTGTTTGTTAAGATCGAATATTCAACACTCAACACTCAATATCCAATAAACATGCTAGGCCGATGATTAAAGTAAAAAAAGTGAGAGAGCCACAAATGAGGCAGGCACTTCTCTTGAATAGAATTTTTTAGTCTCATAGACTTGCTCCTGATGCCCCGGATAAAAGCCTCTAAACCGGTTTTTGGAGTTGGTGGTCATCTCTCACCTGAGTCAAAATTATTAAAATCATGATTGTTAGTCAACTACTTTGGCTACAAAGTGATTGCAGACCAAACTAGCTGAATGATTTGCACAATTGCGGTAAGATGCGCTCAATAATATTCTCACTCCATAATGCTTATTTAAAGCAATCCCTGACGGATTTTGCGCCTTATTATCCGGCCAGTATTTGCGATCTTGCCCGATTAGAGAAAGATCAATATGACAAACCCGTTGAAGCGTTTAAGCATCGTGCTTTTTGTATGCCTGGCCACCGCCTGTAATAATAACCAACACCCTTCTGAAAGCAAGGAACCCGTAAAACCGGAAATTATTTCGAACCCTTCGTCTGCTTATCTATCACCTGAGGAGAGCATGAAATCGTTCAATTTACCAGAGGGTTACAAACTTGAGTTGGTTGCCAGTGAGTCGATGTTGAATGAGCCGGTAGCCATTGCGTGGGATGGTAATGGAAAAATGTACGTCGCAGAGATGTGCACGTACATGCAGGATGTCGACGGTACAGGCACTAAAGAGCCCTTAGGAAAAATACTGTTGCTGGAAGATACCGATAACGATGGGAAGATGGATAAGCGTACCGTCTACATCGACAGTCTGGTTTTGCCCCGGATGATCCTTCCCTTAGACGATCGACTGTTGGTAAATGAAACGTATACTTATGACTTATGGAGTTATAAGGATACTAACGGTGACGGTATTGCTGATGAAAAGATCTTGTTGTATGATGACGACCAAGCAGACAACAGAAATCTTGAGCACCAGGCAAGCGGACTGATATGGAATATTGACAACTGGATTTACAACTCCAGGAACCCCGTGCGCTTTAAATTCAAGAACGATAAAATTCTCGTGGACTCATTATTAGATGCACCTCAGGGTCAATGGGGGCTAACGCATGATGACTTCGGTCGTTTGTATTATTCAAGTGCAGGAGGGGAGGTGGCAGCATTGGGCTTTCAACAAAATCCTGCTTACGGTTCTTTTGAGTTAGAAGATCAGCTCATGGATGACTTTGATGCTACCTGGCCCATTATCGCTACACCGGATGTTCAGGGCGGATTCCAAAGACTCCGGCCAGACAGTACGTTAAATCATTTTACGGCAAGCTGCGGTCAGGCAATTTTTCAGGGTGATCATCTTCCGGAAGATATGCGTGGCGACCTGTTTATCTGCGAGCCCGTCGGCAGGCTAATCCGTAGAGCAAAAGTAATTAACCGCGACGGCCAGATTTTTCTCAAGAGTGCATACCATCAAAACGAATTTCTTGCTTCTACTGATATGAATTTCCGGCCCGTGAATATGGCTACTGGCCCGGATGGCTGTCTATATATCGTTGACATGTACAGGGGTATTATCCAGGAAAGCAATTGGACCCGCGAGGGTAGTTTCCTTCGCCCGGTAATCAAGCGCGAGAAGCTGGATAAAAACTTCGGCAGAGGTCGCATTTACAGGTTGGTTTACGAAGGTGATACACCAGGACCTCGTCCGCAGATGTTGCAGGAAACTTCGGCTGAATTGGTGAAACACCTTGCACATCCCAACGGATGGTGGAGGAGCACAGCTCAAAAACTGATCTTGGTACGAGACGATAAATCCGTAGTTGCGGATTTGGAAAAGATGGCGACAAATGATTATTCCTGGATCGAAAAACTTTTTTCTTCAGATAAATCAGATAAATCAGCGGTCTCCAGAGTCCATGCTTTGTGGACACTAAAAGGATTGGATGCATTGGATAAGAATATTTTACTTAAGGCGCTAAAGGATGAAGATCCTCAGGTTAGAAAAACTGCGGTATGGCTAAGCGAGGATTATCTGAAAGCGCAGGATGAAGAAATCTTCACAGCATTGCAAGCGTTGAAAGAGGATGCCAGCGGCGATGTGCGCATTCAGTTGGTTTTGTCTTTGCGTTATAGCAAATCGAAAGAGGGCAGGGCGCTGCTTCAGGAAATCAAGGAACGCAATGTTGAAAACAAACTTCTTCAGTCGCTGGCGTCCACCAGTCTCAACGTTGGAAACGAACCTGATTTCATTAAAAAACTAAAGACCGAAATTGCAGGCAAATCACCGTATTCGCGTGAGCTAATTTCGAAAGGAGCTGTGACCTTCAGGCAGCTCTGCGCTACCTGTCACGGGATCGATGGCAAAGGTGTAATGAACAAGGAACATAAAATGCTGGCGCCACCACTTTACGGTTCCAAACGCGTTGGCAGTGATGACCGGGATGTGGTCATCAGGATTTTACTTCATGGGCTGTCCGGTCCGGTTGACGGTAAGGTTTATCCGGA
This sequence comes from uncultured Bacteroidota bacterium, assembly GCA_963739105.1. Classification (GTDB taxonomy): domain Bacteria; phylum Bacteroidota; class Bacteroidia; order Cytophagales; family Cyclobacteriaceae; genus Chryseolinea. The sequence continues at coordinate 11,770 of CAVTZI010000017.1, forward strand.
TGTCATGCCTCCGATGGAAGCTAACGATGATGAATGGATCGCCTCCGTGTTGAGTTATGTTCGGTATTCGTTTGGCGATGATGCTTCAACAGTCCGGGACGATCATGTAAAGGATGTGCGGGATAAGACTAATGGAAGAAAGAAATATTGGACATTAAGTGAGTTGGAGAAGCTGGAGAAGAAGTAGATGCTTAGCTTTCGCCGCGTTTTCACAAAAAGGGCGGGGAATATATAAACCGCAAAGGCGCAGAGACGCAAAGAGTTGTCAAAGCATATGTTGAATTTCTTTGCGCCTTAGCGTCTTTGCGGTTCAATTAATAGAGTCAGAATTGTTTTAACTTACCGCAAACTCTATCTAAATGAATTCATTATTTGTACCTTCTTTACTCTTTTACTACGGCGTTTTTCTGATCATGTGTGGCATAGCATCTGTCATGTTGATTGGGTGGAAAGCCAAAACAGCACTTGTCTCGGGCGGAATATCCGGCGTCATCACTATCACCATCGGCCATTTTATTTCCCAGGGATCGACGGTTGCGCAAGCCGCAGGCCTGCTTGTGTGCTTCGCGCTTTTCATAGTTTTCTGTTGGCGTTCTGCAAAGACATTATTTACAGTGTTCGAATTAATCCCAGAACGTCATCCGGATCTAAAAGGCAAGGCCATCGCATTCCTCATCATAAGCCTCATGGCCGTAGTTTCCGTTATCGTTCTTTTGCTCCAGTTATCGTCGCTGCAAAATTAGTATGACCAGATGTGCCGCGCTTCGTTGTTCTAGTAATAAACTCTTTTATATCTGCCAAGGCTTTTTTTGAGCCTTCGGATTTAATGTCTCCCAATAACCATACATGATTTTCGTTTATATACTCTTTTATTTTTGTATTAGACTGCAATGGCTTAATCTTCTCGTAGAACAATTTTGAATCGTCAAAAAGTATTTCATTACTACCAACCAAAATAAATAGGGGAGGAAAGCTGCTAAAATTTAATTGACTTGGATCTGCTTCATTCCAATTATTATTGGCAACATAATAATTTGCATATTCTACTAACATATCTTTTGTCAGTACTTGATCCATTTTTTTCCTGGTGCCATGTGATTCGGTGTCACATTTAAGATATAGCCAAGGTGAAATCAAAATTACACTTGATGGCACTGGTAATTTTTCTTCGGTGGCCATTTTTATGAATGATACAGCAAGTCCACCGCCAGCACTATCCCCGATGAAAGAGATTTTTGCATTGGGATATTTACGAATAAGTTCCCGATACACCTTTAAAACATCATTTAATGCATTTGGAAATGGTTTCTCAGGTGCCAGGGAGTATTCAACAAACAGAACTTTCGTAAAAAGAGCCGAGGCAAAATGACTGACCATAGGTTTATGTGAATGTATCGACCCCATACCAAACAGTCCACCGTGCAGATGAATAATTATTTTGCCTTCATCAAAAGTAGCAGGTTCAAACCAATAGCAGGTAACACCTGCAATCAGTTCACTGTTATTTTAACCGCGGCTATCGACAGGATAAATATTGCCTAGGCTATCAAAGAAAGCTCTGTCTTTGTTTAACTTATTTGAATTGATTTCCATGTTGCTATTTCTGTTGAAATAAAATGTCACCGAGTACGCAAACG
>CAVTZI010000018.1:0-23600 GCA_963739105.1 uncultured Bacteroidota bacterium
TCTCAAAGGCCGACATGCTTTTAATCAGTGGGGTGTCAGCGGATATCGGGCCGCCTCGGAATATTATAAACAGGCCATTGCAAAAGATCCGGACTTTCAACAGGCATACTCTGCGTTGGCAAGTTCTTATTCAGCGCGTATGTCATGGAACGGTGATCTTTCTCCTGATGAGGCCGAGAAATATATTCAACTTTATTTGGATGAAGCCTGGAGAAGAGGACCTTCAGATAATGATTATCTCACAAAGGCATTTGTTCAGTTTTTTATAAAAAAGGACTTTGATTCTGCCGAAAAACTTCTTCTAAAGGCGATTGAACTTAGTCCTAATAATTCGACAGTGCTTTATACGTATAGTTACTTGCTTAACATGATGGGGCGCTTTGACGAGGCGATTCAATTTGTGAATAAAGCAAAAGCAATTGATCCTTTAACGGTAGCATATTTCAATTACGAAACGATCAGCTTATACTTGTTGGGCCGATATGATGAAGCGATCAACGTGTTGAAGGAAGCTTTGCAATTATATCCCTCCGTGTTACGCCTTTACGATTATCTCGGAAGAACTTATCTAACGATGGGGAAGTATGAGGAAGCGGTGGAAGCAATCCTCTCCGGACTTCGTTCCTCTAGGATCAGGCCTCCATCGATGATTGCGTACCTTGCGGGGGCATACGCGGGCCAACACGAAGTAGATAAAGCTAAGACACTGCTGACGGAATTGGTTAATCGAAGCGAAGCGAATGAAAAAGGAGTAAACATTTATGCGGTTTATGCATTTTATGCTATGGGAGATATTAAATCTGCCTGGCTTTACCTGGACAAAGCAAAAAAGACGAATGATGTAGATCTTATTTGGTGGCACGTGGACCCTCTTTTAAAAAATCTCAGGGAGCAATCAACGAATGAAATAGATATGCCACAAAATTTCGATGGCGCTGAGCAGCATATTATGACGTTGCTCGGTAAAGAAATGCCGAACCTGCAGTATCATAATATCAAGCATATTTATGATGTGCTGGAATCTGCGTTGGTAATTGCTGAAAGTGAAAAAATATCCGGCGATGAAATTAAGCTCTTGAGATTAGCTGCGCTTTTTCACGATGCCGGATTCATTCGCTCTTCGGCAAACCATGAAGAACGAGGTACTGAAATGGCCAGAGAAATATTGCCGGCCTATGGACTAACCTGCGATCAGATTGATACCATCTGCGGCATGATCATGGCAACACGTATACCGCAGTCACCATCCAACCAACTGGAGAAAATTTTGTGTGATGCCGATCTTGATTACTTAGGACGAGATGATTTTTATGAAATCGGTGGACGGCTTTTTGAGGAATTACGCGCTCAAGACAATTGTAGAAACCGAAAGAGAATGGAACTTAGTACAAAAGACTTTTCTTGATTCGCATCGTTATCATACCAACTATAGCAAAACAAACCGCGAAAGGTTTAAGAATCAAAGACTTACAAGAAATTGTTGCCAAGCTGAAAAACCGGGCTTAAAAAAACTATCTAGGCATTTCCGGATGCAACAAAATACATATCGATCTCTCCAATATTCTTGGCGAAGATCTTTCCGCGGTAGTGACATTGATATTGATCTTTTACAATATCGTAAACTGAGGAAGAGATATTGACCCTGCCCCCTTCGCTGCTTGATTCCATCCTGCTTGCAATATTTACGGTGTCGCCCCAGATATCATAGGCATACTTCTTTTTTCCCACAACCCCTGCGACAATTGGGCCGATGTGTATCCCGATTCGCAGATCCCATGCGTCCAGGCCGTTTGCTTTTCTCTCTGCGTTCCGTTTGGTCATAAAATCCTGCATAGCCAGCCCCGCCTCGTACAGCATTGAATGGATGCGTCTCGTTGGTAGTTGGAATACCTCCCGCACACATATAAGCATCACCAATAGTTTTGATTTTTTCAAGATTGAATTTTTCCACAATCTCATCAAACGCTATAAAGTAGTCGTTCAACTCAGCCACCAATTCCTGAGGTTTAAGCGTGCGCGATATGTAGGAAAATCCTTTAAAGTCTGCAAACAACACCGTTACGCTCTCATAAAACCGTGTTTGAGCATGGCCATTCGTTTCCAGTTCATGGGCCGTCTCTGCCGGCAAAATATTCAGTAATAATTCTTTCGATCGGTCTCGTTCGTCTTTAATGATTTTATTTGTTTTCTGCGTATACCGATGGCGGTTGTAAAATCCAATCAGCACCATAAGCAAAAGAAATCCTGTAATTCCTGCGGCATAATTTACGACTCGCTGGCGTTGAATTGTCGCGGACTTGAGTGCTTGATCCTTTGTCAATAAATCAATTTCATCTTCCTTTTTTTCAAGATCGAAGTTAAACTGAAGCTGCTGAATCTTCGTATCGTTGTCATTATTGTAAAGAGAGTCCTTTAAGCTGGAGAGAAGGGTGTCATACTATGGGCTTTTTTAAATTCCCCGTTGTGGGCATATAAATCTGACAAGCCTTCATAAATTTCCTTTCAATTCCTTTCGCGCCGTTGCTTCTTCGGCAAGTTTCTGCGCACGTCTGATAACTGGCGATCGATTGTTTTACCTGCCCATGATTTTTTTGTGTTTTGGCAAGCCCAATAATGCTTTGTATGAGTTCTAATTTAGCATCGAGACTTTCTGCAATTTTTATCGCTCTGTTGTGGTAAGAATATGCACGGTCATAATCATTTCGCTGCCCATAAATTTCCCCTAAAAAAGTTAGTGGAAAAGTTGCCTCTACACTTTCATCAAAGATAGCCAGTGAGGCTTCAAAATAGTGAATTGCAGAATCGTATTGTTTCTTTTTATAGTAGATTTCGCCAACATTCATGGAGGCAGTAGCCATACCAGCCTCGGTCGTCAATCTCCTGGAATATCGGCAAGGCCCTTAGAAAATATTCAAGACCCTTATCAACGGTTGCTGGCTTGTTATTGTATACACCTCCAATGTTATTGAGTGCTGTAGCGATCCGGAGCCTATCGTTCACCTCTTCTGAGATCCGTAACGAACGCAGATAAAAATCAATGGCCTTGGTATCATCACCTGCATTAAAATAAGTTGCGCCCAGGTTACTTAGAATATTGGCGATGCCAACCTTGAATGATAGAGAATCAAATACCGCTAATGAATTTTGAAATTGAATCACGGCCTCAGGATAATTTGCCTGATAGTAGTTTACTAAACCAATGGCCTTGTAGGCATACGCCCGACCTTTTTGAAAGTCAATTTTTTCAGCAAGCTCCAACGCTTCGTAACCATATCGCATCGCTTCCTGAAGATCCTAGCCTAAATATTTTGCACTCAGTGCAATGAGATTGTTGACTTTCAATGAGTCGTCGCCGCGAATTGAAATATATTTTTCAGACTATCAATTTCTGAAGTCTGTGCGTAGGCAGCAAAGAAGAAAAAAACTAAACAAAAGGAAATGAAATTTGTTGACCCGCCTCATTAGTTTTTCTGATGATTTTCAAGATACAAATCATTTTAATAATTCTGATACATTATTTTTGACTGGCATAAAAAAAGAATGAAGTATTCTTCATTCTTTTTTTATTTCATGAATGACGTATTATTCCTTATAAACTTTCAACGTTTTGACTCCTTCACTAAAATTTATTTTAATTATATACATTCCTGTTTGGAGCGAACTGAAATCGATGGTAAGGAGATTCTCATCCTGCGACCATGAACTTTGAACAACATACGTACGGCCAACTTGGTCCATCACGACGATATCAGAAGAAGAAGGTCCTTGTTCCGCTTCCGGTAAAACAATAGACAACGTCATCTACCACGGGATTAGGGTAACCAGATAGAGATTCTACGGATGTTTCTTCGACTGCAACTTCTGTCTCGAATGCCTCACGCCCTGAGCTATTGCCTTTCTTGCATCTTGTCGAAGTAGAACTTGCCTCAGAGGCGATTGAAGTCTTTTTGCCTTTATCATCGCTGACAATAGTCCAGGTCATCTTGGCACCGTTAAACAGGATATCAAAGCTTCCTGCGCCTGGCTGAAATAATTCAGGCTGTGTACCTGAATAGGATCCTGTCGTTACAATGTTGTTTAGGTTCCGATGGGAATGAAAACCGCAGTTGCATTGTCATTTTGATATTCAAATCGAGCCCTGAAGGTATAGTTAGGATTATTTTTTACTTCCTCCACACATCGTAATATAGGCCGTATAGCCTTTGCTAAGTTTGGATTTGGATTGACATAAAGCATCCCGGTCAAATAGGTTACTTCATAATTGCCCGGTACAGGGAATTGGATATCCTGAGCGTTGATGGTGTAAACTCCTGCCGATCCTGCATAGTTTGGCGAAGTTGTGTAAACCAGGGCAGATGGAATGTCGCCATTTTGAAGACCTGTGAAAGTGGATGTGTACACGGGTAGTTTCACCTGCAATGATGACTTTGTCATCTGGCTTTACAATAAGCGCGCTTTTTTCACCGTTAACGTTCCATAAGAAACTTTGACCACATAATTAACAGGATCGCCAGGTTGTAATTCCGTCGGCAGCAGTACTACGCTTGGAATGATCTGGTAACTACCGGCAGGAACTATGCCCGTGCCCGGTTTAATATTTCCATTTGCATCTTTCAGGTTAAAGGTGATCGATTTCACGACGGTGCTAAAAATATCGTCGTACTTATATCCATTGGTTGTGACATTGTAGGTTGGCTGGGTGTTCCGTAAACAATTTCAGCACTTGGCGCAGTAACGGTTAAAGTATCCTTTCGTATTTTCAGCTTTCCTGGTTTGTAAGAGACGTCGAAATTATTGGAAAGATCGGTGAGGAAAGCTCCAGGTACGATGAAATGCGTACCTGCCGTCATTCCCGTTACCATATTAATTGAGAAAAGCTCGGGTAATTGATAATACTCAATACCATTTTCAACAATCGGAGGATCATCGTTAAATATATCCAGGGAGTCAATGATCACTACGACACCACTGTTGCTGGTGGCAGTATCCGCGCCAACGGTCTCGCTATTGACGACTGCTCCGGAGTTCACGATAGCCCTTGAGTTTACAATCGCCTTTGAACAATTTACAAGCGCGCTTGAATAATTTACAATCGCCCGCGAATTTACAATCGCTCTTGAATTTACAATTGCCCTCGAATGATTCACCAAAGGCCTCGAATTTGAAATCGGCGTTATCAGATCCGCGGTATCGGGATTTTCGAGGTAATTGAAAATTGATTGTTTATCAAAATCAACTACGTTGGTCGAATTTACAATGGCGCGTGAACTATTGACAATTGGACGACTATTGACAATTGCTCGCGAGCTGGACAAGAAACGCGAGATTTTCAAGATCAGAATTAACAATCGGCCGCGAACCGGCATTTACGAGTGCACGGGAATCTACCAAAGCAATTGCGTTTTCTACCAGTATGGCTTTATGATCAAGCTTCAGCGTGTTGAGAAAGGTCTCGCTTGTCGATTCTATCTTTGAATCGTCATAGTCGTAGGAGAACGTGATCTTGTCATCAAACTTTTCACCGTATAAAACGTCCAGATCATTCGGCGTGATCTGGAGTGGCATTTTTTCGACCGTCAATAATGCCCGGGACAAAAGTATAGGTAGAACAATTCCTTAAATGAATCGGGAACTGTCTGCGTTCACATCAATAACATATTTGTCGGCGTTGATCAGGCTGTGCGCGGGAGTCGTGAATTCAAGTTCTGTTAAACCCAAATCCGCCAACGTGAGCTCCGACGTAGTCGTCAATGTATCGTCATCTACAAGAATGGTGGCAGTGAATACAGGAAGGATTTCTCCATACTTTTTTGTCTGATCATCCGCGATAACCTTGACTATTTGTTTTGTAAGTCCCTTGAAGAATAAAGAATTGGAAGTTCCGCCATCCAAGCCACTGGGTGAAAATGCTGACGTCAAAACCTGGACGGCAGGATTACCTTCAAATTCTGGTATAGGGGCCTGGAGTTGCGTAGAACTTATAAATGTTGTTTCCAGGGGCTGTCCACGAAGAAGAATTTCCGAAGCAGGGGTTAGGTTTAGACCTTCCACGGTTACTATAAATTCCGACTCGCCAGGCGTAATGGTGGTATCATACAAAAGTGCCGTGACCGTTGGCTTGGGCGCTGCTATGGTTAGCAACGCGGCATTTGCTTGTATAAATCCTGCGCCTGATTTTACATCAGGGCCTGGCTCGTGCATATTCAACGCTGAAGCTTTAAGTACCTGGCGCATCTCTTCAGGCGTGTATTTCGTCTCCATTGTAAAATTTCGAACGCGCCTCCAGCAAAAGTGCCGCGACACCAGCCGCATGTGGTGCTGAGGCCGAGGTTCCAAAGAAGTTATAAAAATTATCTTTTCCCGCCGGCAAATCATAATCAACGTCAAGACCGCCCAGCTGAACCGTGGTATTGCCGCCATTGGGAGCAATGAAATCCGGTTTATGCCGATCCTCACCTTGTATAGGATTGCCCCCAATAGAAGAAAATGATGCTACTGTAAAAGGACTCGCATCCGCAGGACCTTTATAACCAAATGCCGCCGTGTTGCTGTAAAGTACAGCCCCAACTGTCATAGCACCTTTGGCATTTGCTTGTCCTACAATCGTGGAAGAACCGTTGGGGTTGTGTTCATTGAAGACAAATTTGTCACCGCGAAAAACAATGAATTTGAATTTTACATTTGTAGTGCCTGCCGCACGAATGATCATAATATTCGTGGTAGATTCTTCCAGCACTGTAAACGGCAATACTTCGACCGGATCAATGCCCAAATTATTACGGTTAAAGCCGAACAACGTCGTGCCAGCATCTGTCGTAAGATAAAAGTCAAGATCGTTTATCGCTCCAGTTTGCGTTTGGCCCAAGGAGTAAATGGGATCGTCCCATTGCAGAACGATTGTATACGTCCCAGGACCCAACGTTATTTTTTGAAATATATCCGTTCCACTATAACTATGTGCTACTCCCGTGATTCCCGGGGGAGCTGGTGCAGGTGCAAAAGTGCCTTCGTACGATTTATTTCCGAAATTTCCCGCAGCCGTAAAATAAGAAACACCTTGTGCGGTTACATAATCTACCGCATTGGCTACCTGTCCGTCCTGGAAAAATGGCTCTGTAATGTAGGTCAGGTCATCGACAATAATATCACATGTATCTAGTTGTAACTCCTTAATTCCTCTAGCAAAATCTCCTGAGCTGCGAATACCAGTGCGAAATGCAAGTTTCGCATCGGGAGCAATATCATGCACGATCTGAAGCATCGCGCGACCTTCATCAATACCCCCAAAGGGCGAATCATCCAACATGTTAACACCACGCTTTGGGAAGATCATTATTCAGAATATTGGCCGCTGCCGGGATTTCCAGGTAGTTGATTATAACTATCTGACAACACTCCGACTTTGATTTGTTTTCCGCTGATGCCATATCCTAGGCGTGCCAGACCTGAGTGCTGAGCTGAATCACCTTTTGTAGTCGTCGTACCAACATTCGTTACTGGAGGGTAAGCTGGTCTGACATATTTAACAACTGCCGGTAGGCCGTTCAGTAAAGGTAAATTTGCGATGGGGAAAAAGCCTGTAATAATACGGTTGTTGTCGTTATCGATCTCATTGTTCAACCCGTAGGCCGGAGTTTTTAGCAACGTCAACAAGGCATTGTATTGCCCGGCCGTGGCGATTACCTCAATCAACACTTGGTCGCCCGATATCGTGTAAATGAAATTACTGTTGCCGGCATTACCTGCCATAAAGTTGGCATGCAGAGAGGTCAACTCGGAGCCGATCAAAGTATTTACTTTTCCACTTGTACTAGGCGTATAGTAGGGACAGATCACATCTCTTGTTAATTGAATTGAACAGTTTGTGGACACACTGGGGATTACGCTGCTTTGATCGAAAATTGTCACTGCTACTACGCCCTGGCTATTGGCGGTCCAATTAACATTGATAGCGGCAGTGCCTTGCCCGGAAACAATGGTGCCCCCGGTTACCGACCATTGATAATGAGGTGTAGGCGCATTTGTCTTAGCGGAATATTGATAGGTAATATCCGTACAGAAAGTTTTATTACCCACGATTTCGCATGACGGTACAAACGAGATGGCTGCAGTCTTTAAGGAACGGTCCTGATTACCAGCTTTTCCATCAAGGCTAATGATTCGCGTGTGATAGGGCGAGCCACTAATATCCGACGCGGCATTTGGAGCTCCCCAATCCAGGCGACTTGAAATATGACCGCCCCACGCCAGGACAACGTTCTTTGCCGTAGTACCCGTTACTGTAAATTCAATTTTGAGTTTGGTACTTGAACTCGAAGCTGTAGGTGATCCTTCAGGGGCATACGAAATGAGTCCAGGCGTTGCGTTATAAAATGTCATTCTCCGCTTTGAATCCGGCAGTTGATTAAAGCTATAAAGAGGCTGTAATTGCGTGCCAGCGTGTCCCGCTACCGATACATTCTGTTGAGGAGCAGGAATTGGAGCGAAGGCGGGTTGTCCATAACTACCCGTTAAGCCTCGTAACGGGTTAACAGTTTCAGCAATGAGTTGGTAATCTGTTGCATAATCAATAGCCGTTTTGCCATCTCTTCGGTAGTCCCACTCGATGATAAGGGTGTGAGGTCCCGGAGCCAGATTGCTTATTGAAACTCTGTAGGGTACAGACTGACCTTCGGTATAATGCGAGTTTCCATCATGGGAATTTCCCGTCTCCCAGTTGATTGGACTTATGGCCGGGCGTCCAACGCCTCCGTTTTGCCCTTGCTCAAACTTGATTTGTTGCGCCAGGGAAATTGCTGGCAATAGAAAAGACAATAGCGTGATCCCGAGGGACGCACTGCGCTTCAGTTTCACGATACAAATGACAAAAGATTAAATTTCCATGATGTGAAGCTCCAACCAGTAGACGAGGTTTTCATTATTATAGCAGGGTATAGTATATTTCATAGTATGAGAGGTTGGAGTAGTAAGAACGAAGTCAAATCAACACGTTTCGGTATGTAAGTTCTATGTAATGTAATGATTTAAAAGAGATATTTATTTTTAGCCCGTAAAAAAAAATAAGCTCTGCTGGATCCGTTGGTTAAAGAAATACTTCAATTAGTTTGCGCAATCGATGGCACTCATTTACTTTTTATGATAAATCAACAAATGTTTCAAAAAAGACACACACGCACACCGGTAACGCTGATCCCCGAGGTGAAACCAAAAACGGTAATTCCACCCTGAATGTCAGCGTTAGGCTTTACCTGTGAGAATATTTTTCTGACTATTCGCTTATGATCATCCGGTCAGGCGTATGGCCATACTTGCTTGACGCCTCTCGACGTGCCCATGAATTCGATCTCCTGCCTTGCGTCAACCATTCTTAATTCTGAATTTTTTTGATCATTCGCGATCCGTCTAACGCATAGGCTAACATTTTCCAGCTAAAATCAGATCATCACGGGCGCAAATGGCTGAAAACAGCAATCGGGTTTATAATTTCAGAGAGATTTGATTTCCGTTTTCAAAACGGATCGCGCTTTTCTCAAACGTACAGCTGAAACGGCTGCCTGGAGTTCGGCATCTACCGACGCCGGTAGTATAGAACAATTGGTTCGTGAACAATGGACTTTGATTGACCTGATCCCAAAGTAGTGCTAAACTCCTCAATTTCACCCAGCAAGAATGTCGGCTACCTGGTTATTAGTGAAGGTCGTCAGTTAAATCTCAATAAATTTATTGCATCATTTTCATTCAAATCAATCATTAAAAAGTAATTTATGCCCTCTCTTTTGACCGGATCATGAGCCTTGAGAGATGAATGCCTAACTTGAACAAACATTTATGAGCAATATCGCGCACCTTGAGGATCTTATACGAATGGGGCATTATGCGCAGGCGCGAACCTATGCAAAAGAACTTTTGTCAGCAGATCCGAACCATCGTATCCAGCAACTGTACGCTTTAGCGTTATCGAAGTCTGGCGTACCGGAGGCAGCGCAGGAATATTTGGAATCAATCGTAAAGCATCACCCGGACGACCCGGAGACCATGGGAATTTTAGGGGGTATCTATAAAGAGCTGTTTAAAAAAAACCAAAGTCCGAAATATGCAGTGTTGGCCCGGGATACTTATGCGAAAAATTTCGAGGTGACAAAAAACTATTATACGGGCATCAATGCGGCCACCATGTCTACGCTTGCAGGTCAAGGTCAGCGGGGAAAGGAGATCGCGAAACAAGTCTTGCAGGTATTAAAGGATCCTGAAAATGACTTCTGGGAAGCGGTTACACAGGCGGAAGCGTATCTTCTGGTGAAAGAAAAGGCGAAAGCAGAAGAATCTTACCGCCACGCCAGGAAACTCGCAGCAGCGGATTGGGGAAAGATCAATTCCGTATACAATCAACTGTGGCTGCTAAATCACTACATCCCTGTGCCCGGAGGGGTGCTAAAATTATTTAGCCCACCCGTTGTAGTAGCGTTTGTCGGACATATGATCGATCACCCCGACAGACCACAGCCGCGTTTTCCGAGTTCCATTGAAGTTGAAGTGAAGCAGGCGATACGTACGGCAATCAAAACCGTGAATGCAAAAATTGGATATTGTTCGTTGGCGTGTGGCGGTGATATATTATTTGCCGAAGCAATGGAAGAAGTCGGTGGTGAACTTAATTTGTTTCTACCCTTTAACCAGACGGATTTTCTAAATGCAAGTATACGCTTTGCCGGAGGTGACTGGGAAGAACGTTTCGCCCGACTCGTCAATAAATATCAGGTCACCTACCTAACGGAGGGATCGTACGAAGAACATGCGGACCTTTTCCTGCTTCAGAGCAATGTCATTTTTGGTTTGTCGGTATTACGCAGCGCGGCAAATCACCGGGAGCCTACACTCATGAGTGTCTTGTCGGAATGGGACCAGAAAAAAAAGATGGGAGGAACACGCGACACGCTCGCTTTGTGGCCCTTTAAGAAGAACCATACCAATGTCAATCCCGACGTGTTTTTAAATCAGGCGCCAGATTTCGTCGCCGCAGACGCGGACGGTCGCTGAAACAATTTCTCCGCGCCCAGTCCTTTACTTCGTGGCTTGTGATTTTTACGCCGAAGAAAAATGGACCACCATGCTTTTGGAGGAAATAGAATCCGCTGGACTTCCACTCATTGTTCTCGATCGAAGCGCTGGCCATATGATTGCAGGGTTCAAAACCATTTTAAGTGCCATGGAATTTTGTGAAATGGTTAAAAAGATCTCCACAAGGACGATTCAAAAAATGAGTGCCATCCGGATGAGTTTGCACGTTGGTCCACAATATATTGTGCCTGATGTCACCGAACAGCAGCTATCCGGAGAAGTGATCACCACGCTGGAAAAGGTTCATCAACTCACACCTCCCGGAACGATCTACGCAACCGCGCTGGTGGCGGCAGTACTTGCCCTGGAGGGTAATAAATATTCATTTGATTTTATTGATACGTTGGTCACGGCGGGTAAAAAAAATATGGATGTATTTAAAGTGCAAACGATCCATGTTATGGGGAAGTGATCATAGGTGGTATGTGCAATCCATCTGATTGGCGAATAGTGACTTCCGGGATATTTTTACCGCGAAGACGCAGAGGCGCAAAGTTTCGCAAAAGTTGAGTTGGTTGTAAATAAATACTTAATAGCACTTTCCGCCTTTTGCGGTTTAAAATGGATTCACAGCCCACCATACTCTTTTGGGAACTATTACCTTCCTTTAGCGATGAGTGCTTTGAATTCGTCATAAAGTGCGATAAGTTCTTGTTCATTTCCCATATATCCACCAATCCATGAGGCAAGAACTTTTCGATGGTAAAACCCTTCACGATCGTTTTTGTAAATCGCCGTATTATAAAGCAATGATGTTAATATTTGCGCCCTGATCTTTGAGTTCGTTATGCTTAGCATCAATTTTTGACAATAACGTAATGGTTTCAAAATTTATTAATCGAAGACTATTAGTAGACAACGTCACCTGCCAGTTCGTGGTGTATAGGTCTACTATAGTTAGTCCTGGTGATTTGACGGTCAGGTCATAAATGCTCAGAGAAGCATCTTTTTCATAAAATTCCAGCGTGTCCCTGAATCTTTGAATTCGATGGGATTTACTTTTGATATTGTCTCTATTCTTATCGAATTCCAGGGAAAGCGCATGGAGGGTTTCATCAAGATTTTTTTTGTCAGCTCTTTTTTCCTGAATACCATTGACAAACAGGGCAATTAAGATTCCGGCGATGACGGTAACAAGCTCGACCGCAAGCTTGCCCACGATCTTGTACGTGGTGTTCGCCCATGCTTTTTTTTATTTCCAGATTCGTCCATGTCATATTATTTAGGTGACTAAGAACTCGCACCCGTCCCTAAGAGATAATGAACCTAACCCTATTTAAAGATATTATAGTCGGTGACCATCTTTTTATATTCTGGAAGGATCTTATCATAAAGCGCTTCGTCTGCTTTCTTTAATGAATTCATTAATCCACCGATACCAGAGTCTTTCAGGCTGACGCGTTGTTTTTTAATTTCTTCCATCTTTGTTCGGATGGTTCCTTCCAGTTTGCGCAGCTCTCTTTCGGTCATTGATCTTAATTTTTGTAATGCAAAATAAGCGGTTGTATATGATTCAATAACAATTGAACCTCAAAACAGAATTCCGCCGTGTCGCGATCATTAACAGAAAGTTTCCGAAGATCAGATTCAAATCGGAAAATTCGTAAAGTTTTCTAGTGAGACAGGAGATCTCTTAAACCTTGAAATCAACAATCCGCTGAGGAAGATCGTGAGTGTCCCAATCACCATGACCATATTCATATGAAGGGGATTGCGCCAGCCAGCGTACTGATCTGGCAACAGACTTGAGAAAGTCATCCATAGAATCACCAGGATACCAATGAGCGTGGCAAGTTTAGCAGCCGCATTTCCTGCACTTCTGGCGATCATTCCCAGCAGAAACAAGCCCAGCATACCGCCGGCAAAAATTCCTGCAAGTTGCCACCAAAGATCCAGTATACTTTTTACGCCGATCATCACGATGCCTGTGACGATTGCCAACACACCCATTGTAGCTGTCGACATGTAAAGAACCCGCAATTCCTTTTTTGGTGTGATGTTCTTGTCGATGTATCGCTGATAAATATCTTTCAAGAAACACGGTTGCGCTACTGTTCATTCCACTGCTGATCGTACTCATCGCAGCGGAAAGGATCGCGGCAATGATAAGTCCCAAGCAATCCATGCGGAACTTTCGTTACCATAAAATGTGGAAGCACTTTATCGCCATAATCTGCGGGCGTCAGCGCTTGTACTGTCACACCTTTATCCATTGCGACTTGTTGCTTTACCGATTCGATCAAGCTCAGGATGTTGCTGGAAATAGGCGTACAATGCTGTTCCAATAAGAAAGAATAACATGGAAACCGGAAGATACCAATACACACAAAGCCAAATGCTGCGCGAAGCTTCCTTTGCATTTTTTGCCGTATGATACCGTTGCACATAGTTTTGATCGATCCCGAAATTATTCAGATTGATAAAAAAGCCATATAGAAATACCACCCAGAAAGTGGAAGTGCTAAAATCTGTCAGACTAAAACTTCCCAGGCTGAATTTTTGATCGGCGTTGTCCAATGCGTAATAATATCTGCGAATCCATTGTCCATTTCTATGATCACGATTCCCAAGACAACCAAGGGCTCCGATCGTCTTAATGATGCCTTGCGCAACTTCTGTCCAGATAACAGCTTCCATTCCACCGAGCATCGTGTAGACGATGATACAAATTCCGCTTACGACCATAATCGTTCGCATATCTATGCCGGTAAGCGCCTCCAACGTTAAGGCTATGCCAAAGAATATCGAACCCATCCTGGCCAGTTGCGTCAGCACAAAACAAACCATCGCATAGGTTCGTGCCCACGGACCAAAACGATGTTCCAGATGTGTGTATGCGCTGATCTCGCCACTCTTTCTGTAGAACGGCACAAAATATTTCGCTGCGACCCATGCCGCTAATGGCATTGAAAGGCTGAAGACAAAAGAGTTCCAGTTGCTTCCAAAAGACTTTCCAGGAACTCCAAGAAAAGTATTGCTGCTGAGGAAAGTGGCATACAAGACTTAATCCCAATGCCCAACCGGGAATATGTCCGGATGCCTTTGTAAATTGATCGGTGCTGGTATTTTTCCTGGAGAAATAGACACCGACACCAACCATTCCCAGAAGGTATAGGGCGATAATCGAAATATCAATAAGTGGTAATGAATTCATCTCTTAAGCTATCGCAGACTTTATTAAACAAATCGCTAAATCTATTGATGTACCTTAATTTTAAATAGCTCACTCCAGCTCTTTACGATCGAATTATTGATTATAGGCTTTGCCCATACCCCGATGGAAAGAATATATCCAAGCGTAACGAACATGATCATCATCGCCAACTTGAGTCCTGTCAAGCTCGGCAATGCCACCAATAATCAAGCGGAACAACAGCACCTCCAACGATGCCGGTACATAAAATTCCGGAAAATGTTCCATGATGATGAGGTACTGAATTCATTCCCAAAGAGAAAACAACAGACCACATGATGGAAAGGAAAAAGCCCGTGGCTGGAAATGCAATCAAAGCAATATTCATATTACCGAATAATGCCAGAGATCAATGTGATGATCGCCGCCGGACGCAAATACCACCAGTACGGAACGACTGTCGAATAATTTCAGTAAGAACAAGCCCAGAAAACAACCAAGGGTAATGAGGCCCCAGAAGTAAGAAATAGCCGTAGCCCCGCCGGTTGCAGGATCAACGACCATGATACAGCTGCAGAAATTTTGACATCCAGTTGGCAATGCCTTGTTCAGTTCCTACATAGCAAAGATTCCCAAAAAATAAAGTATTACGTTTCTGTTCCGAAGCAATTCCCTGAACGATGGATCCTGTGTCCATTCTTTCATCTTCCTTTAATTCAACGTGAGGAAATTTAATAAATGCAATGACAACAATCATCAGCAAACAGGTAAGGGCAAAAACCCAATACAAGCGAAACCCATTTCAAATCCGGCGAAACCAGTTGATTGAAGAGTAAGATGAGCGTACTGGAATCGCCGCTATGAATTTTACTTACCATGGAACTATAAAGCAAAGGGCTTAAAAATGAAGCAGCTCCAAAAAAGAAATTGGCAAGCACAGAATTGAAAGCAAAATGTTTTTCTCCGCCCGTATGACGAAGCAAAGGATTTATAACGACTTGTAGCATAGCCATGCCGATACCAATCGAAAACAAGTGACAACAGTGCAATTTGAAAAGTTGGAAATATGGCAAATACAAGCGCCGCCACAAACGCCAACACAAATCCCGCAATCAGCACCGTTTTTTCCGAATATCGCTCAATCAATATTCCGGAAGGAATGGACATAACACCATACGCAACAAAAAAGGAAAACGGCAAAAAACCTGCGATTCCAATACTCAGATCAAAACTGTCAATGATATCAGGCACCAATGGCCCAAGAATGTTGGTCAGAAAGGAAATAACTGAAAAAATCAAAAAGATCAGAGGCAACAATGATCAGGTTGGACTTCATAATGTTATTATTTACAGTTACCTGGCTTTTCGGTCGAAGATTGCAGGACTTTCTTCAATGTTCAACGTGTTTAGCGAATAAGATACCTCAAAATGCGACAATCAGGATTAAAGGATTGAAGGATTAAGGATTAAAAGATTAGAAAATTGGAAGATTGCGAATACTTTGCAATCTTATCAATCTTACAATCTTTACAATCTTTCAATTTTACAATTCTTCAATTCACGATCCCTCGTCGGTGACATCATGACTTCTGAATTCCTTTGGCGAAACTCCCATGATTTGTTTAAAGACTTTTGAGAAATGATACTGATCAAAAAAACCAAGATTATAGGAGATTGATTTGATCGTTTGATTTCTGTTTTGTAACAATTGACATGCTCGTTGTATTTTCATGGATGTATACAATTGCATCGGTGTCTGCATCGTTTTTTGTCTGAAACATCGCGCAGTAATGCGATACCGATAGACCAGCTACTTCAGCAAGATCTTCAAGCGAAATTACATTGCTGATATTTTCGCGCATAAATTCGATGCTTTGAATAACACCATCTTTGCTTCCATATTTTTTTCCAGACAACACCATCAGTCTGAAAGAGCAGAGGAAACTATAAAAACGGCTGTTAGCATACACAAGGTTCTCAATATTCTCCATCAATTCAAGATGATGAAGAATATCATTGAACTGCGCAACTCTTCCCACCAATGGTTTTGCTTTCATGGGTGAGTACTTTTCCCGACAAGGTGCTCCACTACTTTAGCAGCCTGGCTTCCGGAAAAGTAAGCCCAGTAAATACTCCATGGATTTTTTTCAGAGGACTCCAGACCTGTTGCATATCGTACCGGCAAAACAAAAAAATCATTTTCTTCAACTGGTACACTTTCTTGTTAACGCGATATTTTCCCTCTGCCTTTCGAAACATATATCAACAAATATTGACTCCCTTTACTTTTTGTAAAAGGATGAAAGATAGTCTCGTCTTCATATCCAATTTCAGTGAGAAATAAATTACTGCAAAGCGGATGATTTAATATCCGTCGCTGAACACTTTGAGGGATTACGCAATACCGATGATGAGAAGAATGTTCCTCAGCCCGCATAACAATGAGAAGTGAAGACAAAGTTTGACAAACAGAAAGTAGTACAAGTTAAAAAACCCTTTTCAATTCCACCGTAATTTTATACATCTTTTTAGTAAAGCCCTCCATTGATTGCCCTGCAAAAGCTGTTCAACTTGCGCCACCAAAGACGCTAGAATTTTCTTAGCTGTCCATAATTATTCTAATATGAATTCGCACCACGTCGAAATTCTAAATGCGACCTTCACGCCCATGTATGAAGATGGTAGCATCAACTATGACCGCATTCCGGACTTGTTCCAACATTGCGTAAATACAGGTGCAAATGGCATATTTCTCAATGGGACGACTGGAGAATGCATGTCTCTCAGTTTAGAAGAACGTCTGAAACTTGTTGAAGCATGGACAGAGTATCGCAAAGAGTCGAATCGTCCGGATTTTAAAATCTTCGTACACGTAGGAAGTTGTAACCTGTACGAAACCGCACGAATGGCAGAACATGCGGAAAATCACGGTGTAGACGGAATTGCGATGGTAGCAACGTTTTACTTCAGCCCTAAAACGTTGGAAGAATTGGTGGAGCAATGTGAATACGTTGCCGCTGCGGCAAGCAATACGCCTTTTTATTACTACAACATACCATTCCTGACAGGCGTTAACTTCCCTTTGATCAGTTTCCTGGAAGTTGCTTCACGTCGTATTCCAAATTTCGCGGGTTTAAAAAACAGTTTTACACGACATCGTCGATTATCAACACTGCCTTCATTTTGCAAAAGAAAATTACGCATTGTATTGGGGCACAGATGAAGCTTTTATGATGCTCTATACTGCCGGCAATCGACATTACGTCGGAAGCACTTATAATTACATGGGTGACATTTATCAAGAAATGTTAAAAGCACACCACGCTGGAGAGATGAAAAAAGTTGTCAATCTTGAAGGAGAAGCAGATGCGATCTACAAAATAATTTTAAACACAATGGTGTTACCGCAGGAAAGGAAATCATGCGTTTCCTTGGCATCGATTGCGGAGCGAGTAAGAAAGCCTCTCAAGGCATTTACAGCATCAGATCGGGATGCATTGCTTAGCATCCTTGAACAACACAACTTTCTTTCAACATAATAAAGCAGGCATGACCTTTGCTAACCAACAGGCGCGCTAGCAAACTTTCACATTCACGAGACTCATTTACCTAATTATAAAAATTTATGATCAAGATTATTTTGTTGAGCGACTTCGCCGAAGAATACAATAAAAATATTCTTAGAGGAATTACACGTTACTCCAAAGATCATGGACCATGGACATTTTGTAAAATGCCGACCTACTACCGCGAGACCATTGGTATTGATGGTATCTTAAAATGGGCGAAAGAATGGGAAGCTGATGGTATTATCGGTCAGTTTTATAACAACGAAGAAGTTGAAAAATTTACGCAGGCAAACATCCCGGTTATTGCCCAGGATTTCAAAGAACGATTTACAGATATTCCCAACATTACCGGCGCATATAACGAAACCGGAAGATTTGGCGCCAACTATTTTTTAAAGAAGGGGTTCAAGAATTTTGCATTTTATGGATTTGGAAACATTGTGTGGTCACGTGAGCGCGCTCAAGGTTTCGAAGAACGAATTCAGGAAGCAGGTTTTAATGTCCACTACTATGAACATAAGGATCCTAACGCCGTTGACCTGTGGTATTATAAGCCATCTGCCTTAAGCGAATGGCTAAGGTCTTTGCCGAAGCCGATCGCATTGATGACTTGTGATGATAATCAAGGCCTTCATATTGCCGAAGCTGCGAAACATGCGGGCATTCGTATTCCTGATGAAGTAGCAGTGCTCGGCGTTGATAATGACGAGACGATCTGTGACCTCTCAGATACTCCTTTGTCAAGCATTGAGCTAGACGCCGAAAAGGGCGGATATGAAGCCGCAAGGTTAATGGAGCAAATGGTGGAAGAAAAAACATGCTACGCTCCGGACATCATTGTTAAAGCAACCCAAGTAGTCACCCGGCATTCAACGGACATCTTCGCCAGCAAGGATCAATATATTGTCAGTGCCCTGAAGTACATTCACGGCAACCTGGATAAAAATCTGAAAGTAGAACAGGTATTGAGGGAAGTGCCACTTTCACGGAGATCACTGGAGAAAAGATTTATGCTCACAACAGGATATCCGGTATACGAGTACATTTACAATCAACGTATCGAGAAGTTCACTCAAAAACTGTTGGAAACGGATATGACCATTTTTGAAATTGCACTAGACCTTGGGTTGAGCGATAGCAAAAACATCGCCCGTCAGTTCAAACAGGTCAAAGGCCTTACTCCAATGGAGTATCGGAAAAAACACGTGGTCATGAAACAGTCTGCATAATTGCAGTGATATTTTTAGCGCAGAGATAAAGACAGAGAAAATTTGGAGGAACGCAGAGACTCTTTTAGTAAAGTCTCTGCGTTGAATTTCTCAGTATTTCACTGTCTACATAACTAATAGGTTAGCTTGAACCCCAGACTTTCTATCTTGGCCTGGCAAGGGGACTAATTCATCTTGCAACTTCCTATGACAAATGCTGCGCCATGGCAGGATCGGTGATACCATGCTTAGCGGTTTCTACGCGCCCTGCAAATCGGTATTCCATTCTGGTTGATATGGTAATGGAATAGTCATACCAATTGCCGCTTTTTGTTAACCGTTGATATTTCTTCCTGGCTTTTTGCGGCGCGAGCGAAAGTGATTCAGGTTCCCGTACCCATACGCATTATCGGTCACTTCTACCTGGATACTTTCCTTTCCCGGGTTCTTGCAATGGAAGTGCAATCCCCCTTCCTTGTGATCATATTCGATGCGTACAATAGGCTCCACGGCAAGAACAGATCCCTTGAATGATTGGAAAAAGCCATTTGGTCCAAACACCTCCAAATGATATTCCCCCGATTTCTCTTTCAAATCCCACTCATCGGAAAGTTGCTTGCCGGCCTCTACGGTATACCTCCTGGGAATGCGCTCAAGATTATTCATGTCGTACACATGATAAACAGCTCCTTTTTTTCCTTTGTTGTTAAATGTCAGTTGTATCTGCTGCGTATTGGCCAACGGTTGGGCGTGGCAATAAAGCGCATACGACAATGCCCTGGAAAAAACGGAACCTTTTTCCTGAAACAATTGAGAGGGGTGTTCCGGAGCTTCCACCTTCGGAAGCAATTTGGAAGCCTCGTCCCGCTGGAGGAAGTCCGACATATCGGGCAAGGAGGGAAAGACGGGATCGTTAGGCGACTCGAAGTCGAACGCTGACGTCAGATCACTGCTAACGGCTCTATGCCAGGGCGAAATCGCGGGCACCACCACGCCAAACCTCTTCTCGATGAAATGTGCCACAGAAGTGTGGTCTGCAACTTCAGAATGGATCCATCCGCCCTTGCTCCACGGGGAAATAATATAAAGAGGCACACGGGGCCCCATGCCCCACGGACGAATAGGACCTGAAATGGTGTCACGGCTATCCTGGTAAATCCGTTTGCCTTTTCCCATAGGACTGGGAAATGCATCCGTCCCCTTGTCATTATTGAAATACATGCCCGCTAACGGCAGGGTCGATTTTCCAGCAAGCGTATTATCTATATTATACGATGGCACTGCTGGGGCGGGCACGTGGTCAAACAATCCGTCGTTTTCATCGAACGTCAAGAAAAAAACAGTCTTGCTCCAGACGTCAGCATTGCTCGTCAGAGCCTGCAAAACCTGGTGGGTAAAATAGCCAGCGCGGTAAGGACTGGAAGGAGCTCCCGGATGTTCGGAATCAATTCTGGAGGGTAATATCCAGCTTACCTGCGGAAGTTTATTATTTTCAACGTCACTTTGCAAATCTTTTATGGAGAAATGCCTCATCCCGTTTTCGTATATCGGTGAACCCGGTCTTGCGTTCCGGAAGGAATCGAACGCCAGGCACCCGTGCATGGCGCCGGTCCAGTTGTTATTCGGATCCTGATAAATTCGCCAGCTGATTCCCGCTTTCTGCAATACATCCGGTATGGTTGGCCACTTGAAACCGTTAAGGCGGTATGTATAGCCCGGGTTGGGTTGCTCTCCGGTAACCCAGCACCTGACGTTGGAGGGCTCGGAGTCAACATCGGTACAATTAATTCCTGCGGCGCGCTTTTCAGGATCAAAGTTGGAGCCGGACCAGAAAATAATTCTATTTGGATCCGTACCTGTGGCTATCGAGCAGTGGTAGGCATCGGAAATAGTAAACGCTTCGGCCAAAGCATATTGAAATGGTATTTCTTCCCGCGTGTAATAGGCCATCGAGTAGGGTGTCTTGAACAAAGGCCAATGCCCGTATTTACCCTGGTTCCATGCTGCCTGCATGTCTGCAAAATCGTGGGGCGTGCCGTTGATCATTGCAGCGTTGGAAGTTTTTCCATGCGCGCGATAGGGAGGAATGACCTTCTCTCCGTCCGATTGATGAAAAGCTCTTTGTCCACTGGCCAAAGGTATCGGGAAACGATCTCCAAAACCCCGAACACCTTTTTTCGCTCCGAAATAGTGATCGAACGATCTGTTCTCCTGCATCAGGATTACAATATGCTTCACATCCTGGATAGACCGCGTTGCGTTAAATGCCTCCACGGCCAAAGCCCGTTGAATTAATGGCGCCCAGAGCGTGCCCGCCAAACCTGCGGCCGACATTTTAAGAAACTTCCTTCTTCCGTAATTACTCATTTCTCATTGTTTTAAACTCATCGCGTTCGGTATCAGTCAAACTTTCAAGGTATTTAATACAAATTATCTTCAACCACGTCGTGGATATTCAGGGTTTCAGAGCAAAGTATTAGCAACATCACTTTTACTTTTTTGCTAAGTTATTATTGCAAAAACATTAGGCCCCTTTATTGGGCTACTCTGCGGTTAAAACTTTTCGAACTGCACCTTCCTTCAATGCATCCTGGATTTTCTTAATTGCATTCGCGAACTGGTCCATATCATCCGTCGTACCGAGCATAGCATGCTGGAGTATCCAGATAGCCTCCTCATAACAAGCAGTCTCGGCAACCGGACAATGTACATCTGAATAATCGACGTAATCAGGTATCGCGTAGCACATGAAATTCTTTTTTTGAAATAACGGTTGTTCGTAGATCGGTTTCGGATAGCCCATAAAACACGGCACGCCTTCGGCAGCAAGGATCTCTGAAAACTCTTTCTTTGACAGACCATGGAATTTTGACTTGTCATACCGAAAGATGTAAAGATGGTAAGTATGCAATGTCTCGCCATGACCTCTGGTCAATGGCGTTATGCCTTCAATATCCTCGAGCAACGTATTGAGATAAATTCCATTCTCATTGCGCAATCTGGTTTGTGCCTCCAACCTTGTTAATTGCTGAGAAAGCAATGCCGCCTGAAACTGAGTGATCCGATAGTTACATCCAATATAATGATGTTCATACCATTGTCCGTCTTTAACACGTCCCGACGTTTCGAAGTGAGTTCATCATGTCAAACAGCTTCTCATCGTTGGTTACCACCAAACCACCTTCACCAGCATTCATATTTTTTGAGGACTGAAAGCTGAAACAACCTGCATGACCGATGCTTCCTAACTTTTGTCCTTTGTATTCACCCCCGTGCGCATGCGCGGTATCTTCAATGACAACAAGATTATGTTTGCGGGCGATTTCCATGATCGCATCCATGTCACAAGCCTGTCCGGCAAAATGAACAGGGATAATGGCTTTTGTGCGAGGCGTGATGGCTGCCTCGATTTTCGATGGATCCAGATTGTAGGTATCCGGTTGGATGTCTACAAAAACAGGAACACAGTTTGCTTCGATAACAATCGTCGCGGTGGCAATGAAGGTGTAAGGTGGAACGATAACTTCATCACCAGGTTTTACACCTGAAGCGATGAGCGCAAGCCGAAGTGCTACAGAACCATTAACGCAGGAGATTGCATATTTGCTGCCGCAGTATGCTGCAAATTCTTTTTCAAACTTCTCTACCAGACCCCACAATCGGGATTTCCCCATTGCCCGCTTTGCGCTACCTGCGTAACAGCATTTACGTCATTATCATCAAAAACCGGCCATTGAAATTTTTTCGTTACAGTTTTCTCTCCGCCGTACATTGCTAAATTCTCTTTCATAAAATCAAAATTATTAAACATTACAAATTTCAATTAAATGTGATCATAGCACAACTCAATGGTTTTTAACGAGGAGGCTGGTGTACATTCCAGTGGCTCAATGTCATTCTCAATACAGTCCGCGAAATAGTCAATTTCCTGGTAGAAGCCTTCGCCTGCGTCACCGGCAGGAATCTCCTGAATTTTTTCATTGTCGCAGACCTGAATAAAGCAGGCATTCGACTGGAGTAAACCACACTGGCATTTTCAAATTGTGCCATGTAGCCTGCCTGAAACGGAAAACTTGAGTGAAATGTGTTTCCACCTTCGATTTTCGCCTTGACACCATTGAAATACCAATGAGCGCTAACATAATCCTGTGAACTAAGCGCTCCAGGATGGCAGATAGATTCTATTTTCAACGGCGTGCCTAACGCATAATTCAAGAAGTCAATATCGTGGATGACAAGGTCGAATAACGCGCCACCAGATGAACCAAACTTTTCCTGCTTCTCTTTCCATTGACCCCAGGAAGGCAAGTCCTGAAAACCTGGTTAGTGAAATGAATTTAAGGGCGCCAAAATGTTTACTGTCTATCCATTCCTTCAGCTTGCGATAGGCTGGCATGAACCGAACCACGTGCCCAACCATTAACTTAACCTTCTTCTGCTTCGCCAATGCAATCAATAACCGGCCTTCTTCCAGCCGCAGGCAAAAAGGCTTTTCCACGAAAACGTGTAAACCACGACTCATTGCCTCCGTTGCTATTTCATAATGCAGATCTGTATGCACGCAGATGTGTA
>CAVTZI010000019.1:0-47929 GCA_963739105.1 uncultured Bacteroidota bacterium
TCCGGCATCATAACATCACTGATAATTAGGTCGGGGATGATCTCCTCAGCTTTCGTTATTCCTTCTTTGCCATTTTCTGCTTCTATTATTTGTAATGATCGGAAAAAGTTTTCCGAATGTAATGCCGCATGTCTGCATTGTCTTCCACGATCAGTAGTATGGGTTGATGATCATCAGAGGTTACAGTTGATTTTTCGTTTTCAGTTTCGCCATTGCTCTCTGACAACGAGATCCTCATAAACTATTTCACTCTTCTTGACCTTTCCGGATCAACGATCTCATCTTTGTTAAGATGTTCTTTACCTAGTGGTAACCTAACGGTGAAAGTAGCTCCCTTTCCTTCGAGACTTTCAACCGAAATAGTTCCGTGATGCAGTTCCACCAATTCTTTAGCGAGCGCCATACCCAGTCCACTGCCTTCATGTTCACGAGTTTGTGAGCTGTCAACCTGGTAGAAGCGGTCAAACATTTTATCTAACTGATCGGCGGGTATGCCAATGCCGGTATCCCTAACAATGATGCTGCAATGTTTTCCATCCTGCTTTAAATACAAGATTATTTCGCCACCTTCTTTAGTGAACTTGAAAGCATTGGATAAAAGGTTATGCACGACCTTTTCAATTTTCTCTGGATCGACATGCGCTCAATTCAGCGACTTCCGGATAGAAAAAGTATTTTATTTTTTTATCCTCAGCAATGGATTCATAGGATGCAGCGATCTCACGGAGAAATTGAACCAACTCAACCTGATGAGCGTGAAGCTTCATTTTTCCTGCTTCCAGTTTGCTGAGATCTAGTAATTGGTTGATCAAACGCGACAACCGTTTTGCATTTCGCAACATAATGCCAATCACTGATCGTTCCTCTTCGCCCGAAGCTTTGTTATACATTTCTTTTAGCGGACCTTGTATCAACGTAATGGGTGTGCGGAACTCATGGGAGATGTTCGTGAAGAAACGAGTCTTAAGATTATCCAACTCGCTTAGGTGTTCTGCTCGGTGTTTGAGTTTTACTCTTCTGATGTCATAATGTCGCCAATAAAAAAACATCGCTGTAAGCGTCATGCCATATAAGGAGTAGGCCCACCACGTTTGCCACCATGGCGGAAAAATTACGATCACTAAAGTTGCTCCTTCTTGATTCCATATACCATCATTGTTAGATCCTATAACCCGGAAGGTATATGTTCCGGGGTCCAAATTCGTATACTGTGCTGATCGGCTGTCTGCCGTCGTGCTAATCCATTCTTTTTGGTAAGGTTCAAGCTTGTACTTATATTGATTGCGCTCAGGGTTCACGTAGTTCAACGCTGAAAACTCCAGGCTGAAATCGTTTTGATTCGACAACAATTCGATCTTTTCAGTAAATGAAATCGAACTTGTCAGCGGTGATTCCCAGGTCAGCGTGTCGGCATCGGATCCTCTCAGGGGAACCACACGATTCTGAATGGAAAATCCTGTTATGACTATTGGAGGTATGTAGATATTATCCACAAGGCTATCGGGGTGAAAGGATACTAAACCATTTGAACTTCCGAAGAGAATGGTACCATTGGAACGCCTAAGGCCCTTCCCTCTTAAATATGCCAATCCTCGAAAATTGTTTCCGGGCAGGCCATCGTGGTAATCATAATTGCGAAAAATGTTTTCGTTTGGGAAAAAATGTGAGATCGTGTTTCCGCAGCTCATCCAAAGTGTTCTATCGCCACCATCAACAATACAATAAACATCGTCGTTTGGTAATCCTGATTTGTTTGTACTCCAACTAAAAAATTTCGGCACCGTGTTTTCTGTTCCCTTGATCATTCTGTTGAGTCCTCCACCGGTACCTATCCAGATATTTTCGTCTCTGTCCATCATCAGATGATATACCGTATTATTCGACAAGGTTTGAGGAATCTTCGGATCGTTGTAAAAAATATCCAGCTTACCTGTCCTTAAACTGTATCTACCAAGCCCGGCATCAGACCCGATCCATACATTTTGATTCTTATCTTCAAGAAACGCAAACACATTAACTTCGGGAAAGGACTTCAATCTTTTGTTAACTTTTCCTTTGGTGTCAAGCCTGGCTACTCCGTCCCACCCGCCAAACCATATTGTATCGTGCGAGTCAATGAAACTGGAAATTGGGTCTACGGTATAAATTGCGTTTTCTATTGGTTGGAAAACCTGTTTTTTAACGTCAAACACTTCGACTCTTTTTATGACGCATGCCAAACATTCCTTTCCTTGTCAACAAAAAGGGATCGCATAGTTCTAGAATATTCTGGTGGGTTTAAGCTTTTTTCGTGATCGTAAACCGCTTCAAAATTTGAATTTAACCTATAGAGCGTTTGGTAATTTCCATGCGTATCACTGAGCACCCACATGTCATGATTTGCGGCCTCTTGGGATGGAACCAATACGATCACCAAACTGCCGGTAAACGTTGAACTTCTTATGCTTTAAATGAAGTTGCCTCAATCCATTTAACGAAGCGTTCCACACGTTTCCCTGGTTGTCAACTTCAACCGAGAAGACAGTAGTGGCATGGTTTACGGTATCTACCTTGCCATCCTTAGGATCAAAAAGGAAAAGCCCGTCACCTCGTCCGATGAAAAACTTTCCATCTGGTCTCTCGAGTATTTCCAATACCGGGCTACCCATGTGATACCTCTTGAAAGTTTTTCTGTCCTGATCAAATAACAAAAGTGCGCTATTTGTTCCGATCCAGATTCTGTCCTCTTTGTCAACCATGATACTGCGACCTGCGAATGAGGGAGTTTTTGCAAGGCCAGGTAATTCAGTTGGACCCGTAGGGTTAGCTATAAACTGATACACCTTCGACATTTTTGCATCAACATAATATCCAGATGCACCGGTCGAAGCGGTGGCAATTGAACCGTTCATGGTTTCAGCAATATCAAACGTCCACCACCAAGGTGGAATTAACTCGTACTTGATAATGCTTAAATTTTCGGGATCAGCTACATAGACGCCATTTGTGGCGCATACCCATAACTTTCCGTCCTTTCGTTCTCGCAATCGTAGCACATTTGGATGGAGAGCAGCCGATAAATTGGTTGAATCAGGCCAATGGAAAAAAAAGTTTTCCGTTCTTGGCTCGAACACATCAAGTCCTTGCGTATGACCAATCCACAAAAAGCCTGCTTTGTCCTCCCAGATACTACTTACACGGTTATTCCGAAGGCTATTCGCAGATGCAGGATTATTCCGATATGTGGTAAATCGATAACCGTCGAATCTGCAAAGTCCGGAATACGTGCCCAACCAGATAAAACCTCTTGAATCCTGCATTACGCAATTAACCCCTTCATCCGGAAGGCCGTCCTTCATAGAGTAAATTCTACTCACTGATTCTTCCTGCTGTGCGATGATGATAAATGGCGCGCAACACATCCAAAAGAATGCAAGGAATAAGCAAGCTTTGGATTTCATAAAGAGATTGGGTTAGTACTAATTTACAAATTCAATATGGTCAAGATTAAAACCTTTGAATCTATACTTTCGACTTAAGACTTTCATCTGAAAACTGCCCCGGTGTTACTCCAAACTGTTCCTTAAAGCATTTATTAAAGTAAGAGAGACTGTTAAAGCCAACACTGTAGGCGATTTGGGTTACGTTATCACTTTTCTTTCGAAACAATTCGGCGGCGCGTTTTAACCTTATGGTTCTTAAAAACTGACTGGGAGTTTCGCCGGTAAGGGCCTTGAGTTTCCTGTATAGATGCATGTTGCTGTATCCCACTTCCCGGCTAAGCTCGTCTACGGAATAACTTTCATCATCCATGTGTTGTTCGATAATCGCCAGAACCTTATTAAGGAACTTCTCATCGAAAGAAGTAATGGAAATTTCCCGGGGTTCGAGTGTAATTTCTCTGCTAAACTTTCTCTCATTTTATTCCGGGCTTCAATGTGGTTCCTAACAATTAATTTCAGTTCGTCGGCATCAAAAGGTTTGGCAGGTAATCATCTGCGCCGGTCTCAAGCCCTACGAGCTTGCTGTCGTGGTCAGCTTTAGCAGTAACAATATCACGGGGATATGATTCGTAAGTTCGTTGCCTTTGATGATTTCGCACAATTTATATCCGTCCATTTCCGGCATCATCACATCGCTAATGATCGCGTCCGGTATGCTTTCTGAAGCCTTCAATACTCCTTCCTTACCATTCTCGGCAGTTATAATGCGATAATAACCAGACAACGTCTTCCGGATGTAATCGCGCATATCGCGATTATCCTCGACTATCAGTAGGATAGGTTGAAGATCTGATGCATCGAGCGACTTCAATAGCATTTTCAACTGCAACATTCTCAGGTTCATTGAGCTTTCAGAAATTATCTCGTGTTCACTCAGTTTGTTAGAATCGACCGATCTCATCTTTTTCAAGATGTTCGTTCCCAGAGGAACCAAACGGTAAAGGTCGTACCCGTTCCATCCGTGCTCTCAACTGATATGGTCCGTGATGTAAGAGCACCAGTTCTTTAGCCAGTGCCATACCCAATCCACTGCCTTCGTATTTACGGGTTTGAGAATTGTCTACCTGGTAGAAGCGGTCAAAGATTTTGTCCAACTGGTCCGCTGGAATACCGATGCCAGTATCAATCACCTTAATAGCCACCCATTTTTTGTCCTGGATTCAGGTTAAGCATCACTTCACCGTTTTCCTAGGTAAACTTAAATGCATTGGATAATAAGATTGTGAACGACCTTTTCCAATTTTTCGCCATCGACGTAGACCGTTAGTTCTGTAGATCGTGATAGAAAAAGTATTTTATTTTTTTTCGGCAGCTAGGGACTCATACGAGGATGCTATCTCTCGCACGAACTGGACGAGATCGATCGGTGTTGTCCGAAGCGCCATTTTACCGACTTCGAGTTTGCTGAGATCCAATAGCTGGTTAATCAATTGCAGATAATCGTTGACTGTTCCGGATCATAACTGCAAGGGCTGATTTCCTGTCGCCACTGAACGTTCCGTTGTACATTTCTTTCAGCGGCCCCATGGATTAACGTAATGGGTGTACGAAACTCATGCGATATGTTTGCAAAAAATTTGACTTATCAATCTCCGCGACTCTTAAGGTGGTCCACTTGTTAATTTCGTGCGCGGTGCCTCGCATCAACCTTTTATTTTCATAGTTCTCCAAATAAGCAGCATTACAATGAAAGTTCGCGTATAAGGCTATACGCCCACCAGGTTTGCCACCACGGAGAGCATGATTGTGATGTGAAGAGTCGCCCCTACTTCGTTCCACAGGCCATCATTATTAGAGCCAATGACGCGGAATGTGTATTTTCCAGGGCTTATGTTTGTGTACCGGGCAATCCGGTTGCCAGCCGTCGTTTCTGTCCATTCTGTTTCATAGGGTTCAAGCCTGTACTTGTATTGATTTTTTTCCTGGTGAATATAATTTAGCGCAGTAAACTCAAATGTGAAATCGTTTTGTTGATTGGTAAGCGTAAACTCCTTGGTATAGGCAATGGCTTTTGCCAAAGGTGTTTTCCACGAAAGGGTGTCGCCGTAACTTCCGCGGACAGGTACCGGCTCATTGGCGATGGAAAAGCTGGTGATAGCTACGGGAGGAATGTAAGGATTATCGTAAAGGCTATCAGGATGAAATATGATTAGGCCATTTCTGCTGCTAAAATAAATTTCGCCACGATCACTTCTCAGACCTCGGTATATAAGTTGACCATGGAGCCCATCGGTATGGTCATAATTCCGGAATTCTCCTGAATTCGGAAAGAAATGTGAGATCCTGTTACCACTACCCATCCAAATCGTTCCATCTCTCCCATCGATAACAGAAAGTATTTCATCATGCGGCAGATTTGAATTAGTCGTTCGCCAATGCATGAATTTCGGTTTACCTTTTTCTGTTCGCGGTATCATTTTATTTATTCCTCCGGATGTGCCTAGCCATAGTCGTACCCTTCTGATCGATCATCAGGTGGTGAATTCTATTGTGTGATAGACTTTGCGCGTCAGCGGGATCATTTTTGAAAACATCCAATTGACCCGTGTTCAGGCTATACCTGAAGAGGCCATCGATAGACGCGATCCAGATGTTTTGATATCGATCTTCTACGATGGATGTTACTTCAGTCCGGGGAAAATCTGCTAATGCCTTATGTCTTAGTACTCGGATCAAAGATCCCTACACTAGCCCACCCCCCAAGCCAGAGTGAACCTTTCGAGTCTTTGAACATTGCAGTTGGCTCAAAAGTGAGGTCAATGTTTGAGAAGTTTTGAGCGCTTAAAATTAAATTTGTGCAATTTAAAATGGGAAGTAATCCAAAGACCTCCTTCATTTTCGGGAATGATTGCCCGGATACTATTACCAGAAAAACTATAAGGATTCAATGGCTCATGCGCGTACTGAAAGAATCTTTCTGATGAAGGACGGTATCTAAAAAGTTGGTGCCCAGGATTGTGGACGGCGATCCATATATCATTATTATTATCTTCAGCAAAAACTCTGGCATCAGCCACGGAAGTTAGTCCAAACTGACGGTTATAAATAACTTGTTTTTACCAAGGCGACACTTGAAACACTCCATTAGCAGTGGCTATCCATCTGATTTTTTGTTTGTCTTCCAAGATAGACCAGACGAACTGTTCCAGCAACAACCAAATTTTCCAGTATCCGGATCGAAAACATAAAGTCCAGGGTAGAAGCGACCCAGAATTTCCCATCTGGATTTTCGATTATGGCCCGCACAAAAGGGTACATCGGCTTACTAATATTCATTGCAGAGGAGAAAAGTGAGTAAAAGATTGATCCTCGGGATTAAATAGATCAGGCCCTGATCGGTTCCTACCCATACCCTTTTATGGGTATCTATATAAACAGTCGTGACAATATGTCCGCCAAGCTGCGCGGATCCTGGGAGTCATGCACGTAACGCATAGTCTCATTGGTATGTGTATTGAAATGGACGAGTCCTTCGTGCCTGGCCGCCCAGATTGTGCCATCGTCTGCCTCAGCAATATCAAGAAGATATTGCTGGACACTACCTTGATCGTTTATCTACTCCAGACTTAAAAATAACACTTGTGACGGCAAGGGTTTGAGGATCTGCGAGGTAAATCCCCCGGGCGGTGCAGATCCAAAGTTTGTCGTCTTTTCGTTTCCTGATTTATTCGTTTGCATTTTAAATCCTTGGAACTGTCAGAGAATCCATTGCCAGATGGAAAATCTTTTCAGTGTTAAGGTCAAATAATTGAAGCCCTGATACAGTCCCAACCCATAACCTTTGCTATTGATCTTCCCACAAACAGCTTATTGCATTGCTAGTCAGGTTATTGGAGTCTAAGGGATTGTCCGGATAGGTGGTAAAATGATAGCCATCAAATTTGTTTAGGCCGGTATACGTACCGATCCAAAGAAATCCCTTGCTATCTTGCAATAAACAAATTGCAGCATCATTTGAGAGCCCATCCTTCATCGAATAATACCGTGATATGATTTTCTGGCTGCGCGAAAATTGGAAATGGGTACAGCAGATCCAAAAGACTACAAAGCGAAAGGTGACTTTGAAATCCATGAAGCGGTATCGTAGGAACGATTTTGACTAGTGTAAATTACGGAAAAGAAACTACCCTGTAAGGATAGCTAAGAATTTCGCCTCAGGCTTTCATGCATCTAACATTTATTGTCTCATTTATAACATCGGAAAATCAGCTATCATTATTAGTATATTGTTGCGGCCGATGAATGTATGGACTGTCGGTTTAACGGGCGTGTTAACGAAGCCCGACTACTGGTGATAGGTCAATCGCTCCCACGAGAGGCTACATAGCGAGACTGGGACTTAACACGATCGACCTTTGTGAACCTTTGGGCCTTGGAGTCTTTGTGGCTACCACAACTAGAAACTAGAAACTAGAAACTCGAAACTAAATTTTCGGCGGAATCAACTTATACACTACCGGCGTTACAATCCGGGACAAAATTGTCGAACTTATCAATCCGCCAATAAGCACAATCGCCAAAGGTGAAATCAATGGATTTGTCGACAAGGCGATCGGCATAAGCCCACCAATTGCCGTTAAAGAAGTCAGCACGATAGGAAGAAAGCGGACCTCCCCTGCTTCACGAATAGCTTCATCTACAGATTTCCCTTGTTGCCTTAATTGATTCGTAAAGTCCACCAGCAGGATTGAGTTCTTCACTTCAACACCTGCCAATGCAATAAGTCCAATGATGGCGACAAATGATAATGGGTTTCCCGTAAATCAGCAACGCCACTACAGCGCCGACAATTCCCAGGGGAATTACACTTAGCACAATCAGCATACTCTTGAACGTCTTAAACATCAGAATCAGTACCGCGACAAAAAGGAACACGGTTACAATAATTATCGGTCCAAGTCCTCCGAACGATTCTTGCGTGGCTTCTACTTCCCCACCCATCATAAAGCTATAGCCCTCCGGTAATTTTAGATGTTGCATTTTTGCAATTACGTCACCAATAACCTCGTCATTCGTAAGTCCCTTCTGAACAAAAGCCGATACCGACACCATGCGCACTTTATTGTAATGATCAATGCTTAATGGCGAAGATTCTAACTTTAACGAAGCGATTTGTTCCAAAGGTACTGGTGCCCCTTGTGACGTGTTTACAAAGAGATTGTCCAAGCGATGCGAGCGTTGCCCTTTCTTTTTTCGGTGTTGTGAGGTAAATGTCAAAATCCTCCCCCTCGGCATCTGAAAAATTTCCCATGTCCAGACCCGCGACGGCCAGCCTGACGGTCCGGTCAATATCAACGGTATTAATTCCACTCATTCGGGCTTTGTCCTGATTGATAACGACACGAATATCACTTTTCAGATTGCTTACCGGATTATTAACATAAATGGTTCCTTCAGTTTGCTTCAGCAATGTTTCAATTTGTCCCGCATACACCCGAAGAGAATCAAGGTTATCACCAAACAACCTCACTTCTACTGGCGCCACAATGGGCGGACCTTGTTCAAAGTTCTTTACTTCGATTTTTGCGCCGGGATAGGACTTGAATTCATCACGAAGTGCATTGATGATGGAAAGCTTTTTCGTCCGGAGATGTATGGTCATCCAAGCTGAACAAAGATCTGGGCAAAGTCAGTTCGTTCATTTTCCTGAACACATTATAATAGATGCGTGGATTTCCTTTTCCAACGTTGGTTGCATAATACGAAACCTGCGGCACACTGGCTTACGACTTCTTCAACATACCGGGCTACAGAATCCGTTTTCTCAAGGTTGGTTTGCAAGGGCGTGATGGCATTAATAATAAACTGAGGTTTTTCCGATGCAGGGAACAAGGCAAAGCCGATGACAGGGAAAAGTTGCAGGGATCCGAAGAAAATAACGCCTGCCAATACCGTTGTAATAACCGGATGTTTTAAAGCTTTGTCCAACAACCTCGAATAGCTGCCATGAATTAACTTCTGCAAGCCTTGCATAAAAACATTTCCTCCTGAAGCACCATGATCTTTTAATAAACGGCTCGACAAAAACGGAATGACCGTGAGCGAAACCACCATGGATGCCACTACGGACATGATCACGGCGAGTGGTAAACCCCTGATAAAATCTCCTGCACCCTCTGGCAAAAATAGCAAGGGCATAAAGGCGATGATCAATGTAACCGTACAACCGACAACAGCCAGACCAATTTGTTTCGTTGCTTTAATGGTAGCCTCAAATCGTGTATGTCCTTCGCGCATCCAGCGTTCAATATTTTCCACAACCACAATGCTATCGTCTACAAGCAATCCAAGCGCCACCACAAGTCCTACAATACTTAATTGATTAAGGCTAATGCCTAATAAATTCAGAAGCACGAGGCCAATCGCTAACGACAATGGGATAGAAATCATGACAATGGTCGCAGCGCGGAATCCCAACGGCAATAGCGTAATGGAAACCAGAAATATTGCAATGAGAAAATCTTTTCCCAAGCCCGCCAAACGTCCGTTTACATTTTCAGCCTGATCGAAATGATGAACCATGTCGATATTCGACGGTAATTTTTTATCGAATGCTTCCAAAACAGGTGCATAAACTTTTTGCGTTTGCGAAATATTCAGACCTGGCTTTTGGGCTGCAATTACAAATACACAACGATGTCCGTTGAGCCGGGTAATGTGTTTGGTTTCATCAAAAGTGATATAGGAATCAGCAACATCGCGGAGTAAAATATTTTTTCCATTCGCGGCATATACAATGGTGTTTTTGATTTCTTCGAGATTGGTGTAGTTGCCACTGGTCTTAATGCTGAACGACTTGGAACCTGCCACGATGCTCCCGCCCGGGATATTGGCCATTTCACTTTGCAACGTGCCAATGATGGCCTGTAACGGAATATGCATTTGAGCTATCTTTTCCAGGCGCAAGTTCAATTCGTACAATTTGCTCAGGTAGCCCTTGCACCTCAACATTCTTCAGCAGGGAAATTTTTTCTAATTCATCTTTTAATGCTTCCGCGTGAAATTTCAATTTCGCGCGCGAGGCATTTTCCGATATCAAAGCAATCTGAACGATGTTGACATCCGAGGGTTGAAATTTTTGAATTTCAATACTGAAAATATCCTGTGGCAGGTCGGCACGGAGGCCATTCATCTCACGGACCAGTTCCTGGTATTTTTCGTCAGGATCACTTTCATATTTATACTCAACGTTAAATACGGCAAGACCATCGCTAATGGTCGTCTTGATCCGTTTCATGTCTTCCAGCTCATTGATCTTTTCTTCTACAGGATCAACAACAAGTTCTTCCATATCTTCTGGACTTGTCCCGGGATATACCACGACAATCGCGTATTGTGGCGCTTCAATTTCAGGATCTTCGCTTCTCGGCATGTTGAACAAAGTCGTAACGCCTAAGGCCACAGCCATCAGAAACATGATGAGGGTGAATTGATAATTCTTTACCGCGTACTCAGATATTTTCATAACGGTTTTATTTAGAAATGATGATTGGGGAATTATCCGCGAGGTACGCGCTGCCAGAAACGATCAAAGCGCTGCTATTCTCCAGGCCTTTGCTGATTCGGATGGTATTACCATTGAACGATTCAATGATGACAGGCTGTTTCACGGCTTTTTTATTGTCGTTGGTAATGAATACAAAGCCCTCGTTATCATTGGCATCCAACACTGCCTCATAGGGCACACTCCACGAGGGTTGAGAAGCATCAGAGGAAAGCTCCGCTGCGCCAAACATACCGCTGGCAAATTTTGCATTTTGATTCTTTACCTCTAATTCAATAGTGAATGCACCGGTCTGCGGATCAGATGTCTCCCATTTACGTTTTACAATACCATCAAACGTCCGGTTCGGGAAATGCATCGACGGTAACTTTTGCCTTATCACGTAAATTAATGGACGACCATTGCTTATCACTAACCCCGATCTTTAAAATCCATTTGCCATCAGCCGCACCGTTAGTTAATAAAATAGGATCACCAACATCCACTACCTGACCCGGGTTGACAAATTTGCGCAGGACATAGCCAGTCGCGTTAGCATGAATGGATGAAAAGCTGCGATTAAATTCCGCAGCTTCAAGCTGCTCTTTGGCGACTGCCAAACCAGTCTCTGCATTTTGGAGCTGCTCCAGGGTGACAACGCTGTCTTTATATAAATTCTGAACGCGACGAAAATCACGTTGAGCTTTTTCGTATCCGTGACGTGCCTGAGATACAAGGGCATTTATTTCACGAAGGTCGAGCGTAGCCAGGAGCTGGCCCTTTTTAACGAAATCTCCTTCCTTCACAAGAATGGAACTCACGATACCACTGGTCTTAAATCCAAGGATAGTTTCATCATCCGTTGTTAGTTGCCCGGATGCTTTAATGACGTGTGTTCCAGATGATTTTTTAAGTTCGACAATACGCACCGGGATGGGTTCGGAGTTTCTTGGAACGTTGCCCTTTCCGCTGCTGTCAGTGCAAGACTGCATGCTAAAGGAAAGCGCGATGACACTTGCAATCGCAATAGTGGAGATGATTATATTTTTTTTCATAGAGAGTAGTGATTTTAATTTTGGAAGGAATAGGAAGCCGTTTCGCGTTCGACACGAGCTTGCGCCGTTAACACTTCGAGCTGACGGAGGTTGAGTTGAAGCTGAGAATTCGTGAACTGGTTGCGAGCATCCAGAAATTCGATGAGCGAATTCACACCTTCCTGATATCCTTTTTCTATCAGGTGGAAATAGCTTTGCGCTGATTTCAATTGTTCCTGAGCAGCCTGATAATTCTGAATCGTAGTTTGTAGTTGATTCGATGCGTGGGTTGCTGCGAGTTCCAGTTGGCGGTTTGTGTTGTTGAATTGCTGTTCCGTTTTCTGGATTTCGAGTTTGTTTTGACGGACTGTTATATCGTTTCGAAAGCCCTGAAATATTGGAACGGAAAGTTGCACACCTACCAGGTAGTATCGGGAATCTTCATTGTATTTCCAACTGGAAGCCTGTGTGCCAAGGTCGAGGAAGGCATTCACTTTCGGCAGGCGGCTCAGTCGGGTCATGCGAAGCGACGATTCGTTGATGCCCTGTTGCACCCTAAGCATTTGGATTTCTTCGCGGTTTGTTACCATACCTGAAGAATCCATCACGACAGGGATGTTCTCCAGCGATGAGGTTGTGTTTACTTCATGATCGAGATCTCTGTTCACCAGGAAATTCAAATACTGCCGGGCATTCCTCACCTGATTTCGTGAGCTGTTTAAATCTGCCTTCACGCGCTCCACTTCACTCTTGGACCGAAGCACCGTTGCTGGCAAACTTTTGCCGTTTCGCAATAGCGACTCGTTGATTTCAACATTTTTATGGACCAGCGCCAAAGCGCTTTCGTAAATTTTTACTGCAGCCTCCGCGGCAACATGACTATAGTAGGCCGTTTTTATGTCGAGAACCAGTTGTCGTTTGTAGGCATCAAGTTCATATTGTTTCAACATGACTTGCTGACTTTGAATGGTGCGATTGACGTACAAGTCGGTGTTGATCAACGGCACAGAAGTCCGGACGCGCGCATCATAAAAATCCTTCGGAAAGAAATTTTGCTTGACATTCTCCACCTGAGGAAACGCATCGCTCTGGGTAACCTGATTTAACGAGGCGTATACAGGGTTCAACAGATCCCCAACAGGAATTGCAATACTTCTACCGCCTTCGCCGGACGTATAATCTGCCAACACATTTACAGTGGGAAGAAAATAACTCTTTGCAAGATTGAGTGATTGTTGGGCTTGCTGAAGGGATACATTTTTCTGTTGCAGTACGAGATTACTCTTCAGGCCTTCCTGCACATAATCTTCCAAGCTCTGTGCGCTTAACATGCTGGAACAGGCTACCAAAAGTAGCCCCCAGCGAAAGCCTTTCATGCTGATTTTTAGAGGGTTAGTTTGCATTGATCATTTAGTTTACACTGTTAAGTCGTATGGCAAAAAAATTTATTGTACGTTTTTATGCATTCTTTCTAATATTTCATTGACCATTTCGCTGGCCTTTCGAGCCAAGATCCTTTTGATTCAAACTTTCAACCACCGAGCATCGATTCCGGATCTCAAGCGACACAATGCCATGCACCATTGACCATACCGTGAAGGCTACAATCTCAGGCTGCATATCCTTAAAGTAGCCTTTGGCAATACATTCGGCAATCGTATTCGTCAAAAAGGAAAAAGATCGTTTCCCTTCCTCCCAGTCCGATTCATCTTTTGTGATGGAGTTCATCGGCGACCTAATAATGAACATGAGGTCATAAAATTCCCCGTTTTCCAAGGCAAAAGTGATATACGATTTATTAATAGCCTTCAATCTTTCGAACGGATCTGCGACGTGCGCAAGCGGTCTGAAATATTGATTCAGCAACATAAAACCTTCCTTATGGAGCTCACAGAAAATATCATCCTTGTCTTTAAAATACAGATAGATCGTCGTCGGAGAGTATTCGATTTTCTCTGCAATATTTCGAATCGAAGTATCTTCAAACCCCTTTTTCATAAACAGTTCTTTGGCTGCCTGCAGGATCTTACCCCTCAATTCTTCTTTTTGGCGCTCTTTTCTCGTGCTAATAGTCATTTTCTTAGGCTAGATAATTTACTTAACGGTGTTAAGTTAATTATTGTTTCAGACTTTTCAAAAAAATATCACTGGGACCATCAAATCTGTCAGATTTTGCAAGCTTGGATTGACGTATTCACACCCCGCTTGGTATTAATAAGACCTAATATCTTTGGGCCGAAGAAAATTTTTTACACAAACGCTGTCCAAAAATTTTGACTCCGTGCGATATAAAGTCGTAGGATATAAATTATGAGACATTAAGGTTTCGGAGAACAACACAAATCAAAACAGAAAGCATCATGGTTGACGACAAATCGGCAATAGCGGAATCGCCAACCCCGCGCGCTGGCAACAAAGAATGGATTGGCCTAGCAGTCATCGCGCTTCCTTGTATGCTCTATTCAATGGATTTAACCGTGCTGAATTTGGCCGTCCCGCATCTCACGGCAGATCTTAAGCCCAGTAGTTCCGAACTTCTTTGGATCGTCGACATCTACGGTTTTCTCATCGCCGGATTATTGATTACCATGGGAACACTCGGCGATCGAATTGGGCGTCGCCGGTTACTGCTTATCGGGGCAGCAGCTTTTGGATGTGCTTCCATACTTGCAGCGTTCTCGAACAGCGCTGAAATGTTAATTCTTTCGCGTGCAATTTTGGGAATAGCCGGCGCGACCCTTGCCCCTTCTACCCTTTCGCTGATTCGAAATATGTTTCTTGATCCAAAGCAACGTACCGTTGCAATCGGCGTATGGGTAGCCAGTTATTCCGCAGGCGGAGCGATCGGGCCGGTAATTGGTGGGATGATGCTGGAGTATTTCTGGTGGGGCTCGGTATTTCTTGATTGCTGTTCCCGTAATGATTCTTTTGCTCACACTCGGGCCAATTTTCCTTCCAGAGTTTAAAGATCCAAATGCAGGAAGACTTGATTTTACGAGCGCGCTCCTTTCATTGGCAGCCGTGCTCTCCATGATTTTTGGACTCAAGAAGATCGCCGAACACGGCATTGGCTGGATGCCGGTGTTATCGATACTTGTCGGGATAGGAATTGGAGCTTTGTTTTTACGACGCCAGCGCAGATTAGCTGATCCGATGATCGACTTGAAGCTCTTTGGCTCTCCAGCGTTTAGTGCGGCGCTGACGATCTACACATTGATTACTTTCATCGCGTTCGGCGCGTTTATTTTTATTTTTCAATACTTGCAGTTGGTGCAGAACCTTTCTCCGATGGAGGCAGGATTATTATCATTGCCGTCCTTCGGTGGATTTATCGTGGGATCTGTTTTTGCGCCCATGATCGCCCACCGATTCCGCCCAGTGCATGTCGTAACTTGGGGGCTTGTTTTGGCGGTGATCGGTTTTGGGTTGATGACGCAGGTAAAGGTCGACTCAGGACTTGGTTTTTTGATTGTCGGCATGTCAATTTATTCCCTGGGACTAGCACCTGTCATTACCTTGACGACTGACTTGATCGTTGGAGCGGCTCCCCCGGAGCGCGCAGGTGTTGCTTCTGCTATTTCTGAAACAAGCTCCGAGTTTGGAGGTGCGCTGGGTATCGCTATCCTGGGCAGCATAGGAACTGCCATTTATCGAACAAAAATGAACGCCGGAATCCCTCATCAGGTTCCCGAAACATTGGGCAACGAAGCAACGGAAACCCTAGGGGGAGCTGTTACGGTTGCCGCTCAAGCTGCCGCGTAACATAGGTTACGAATTACTTAACACCGCCAACGAGGCCTTTGTCAGTGGCATGCAGCTCAATGCGCTTATCGGTGCCGTTATCGCTGCGGCTTTGGCTATACTGGCAGGGAAATATCTAGGGAACTAAAAAACATTTGTGCATAAAAATGCAACTTAAAGCAGAGGCGCAAAGGCGCGAAGTTTTCGCCAAGGATCTCTCGCTGCAATAGTGGACATCAAAAATATTCTGGATACACCCAAAACTTGTTCTCCATTTTATCGCTTCGTGATTTTATCATCCAATTGAAGCATTTCATTGGGAGGGGATTCTTCGCCCTCCCACGCAATCGACCCTTCGCTCTGAATGACGGGTTTACGTGAGGGTAAGACACTTTGCGCCTTTGCGTCTCTGCGGTGAAAAATTCTCGCGGATCATTTCTTCAACCGGAATAAATAAGACAGCATCAGCGACAACAATTCCATCGGCTTTGTCTGCGGAGATTTCAAGAGCGTTACCTTTACCTGCGCTGAACATATATTTCCCAACCGATATCCACTCACCCGAGGTCTGTCCCTCAACTTTTACTTCATTCGGCCTGACAATCACTTCATGAACGTCCTTCCCGGCCTGCACCCGAGTGGTCACCTTTGTGGCTGAACCATTGATACGTGGGAAGTAAACAAACACCTCGTATTGTCCCGCCTTTTTTATCATCGGGTTAAATTTTACCGACTGGGAGGCATTTGCATTGACGGTTGATGATTGCAAATAGGAAAAAGCATATCCACCGTTTATTTCTTTTTTCCATTCACCTTGTATCGTAACAAAGTCTTTATCGTCGTTATCCACCAATATCTCTGGTGTGCTGCCATCTACCAGCGGATCTTCTGCCAATTTTTTTGGACGGCCTTGACATTGACTTCCTGAACACTGACTTTCCGATCGATGGCCTGTACCGCCGCCGTTGCAGTAGATTGTCCCAACACCATAAATACTGGTTCCATACGAATCGATCCATAAGCAATATGAGTGGCCGACAAACAGACCGGAACAAACAGATTTTTACACTCGCTGCCTTTTGGTATCAGCGAACGGTATGAAATCGGATAAGGCGGAAATCCACCAACCTGAACATCGCCTTCATTTTTCACCATACCATTGATTACTACCCGGCTCGTGTTGTGCGAATCCATGGTATAGGCGGCCATGCCCACGCCATCTTCTACTTTTTCTTTTCCTTCACAATTCGCCTGTGTCATCACATACGCTCCCACCATACGCCGCGCTTCGCGCACGTACATCTGCGGAGACCAGTTTCCGTTGTCCGTGTATTCGTCCTTTGGGTAACCCCATTTTAACATCTCTTCTCTCAAATGCTTCGGCATGCGTTTGCTGTGGCCAATGAAGTATAAAAGTCCTTTGATGTAATTCTCGTGTTGTTTTGTAATTCTTTTCCTTTCGTCGTAGGTAGCCTCCGGATAATCGTAATTCATTCCAATCATGTCGGTAGAAAAAGGGCCGTTGTTATTAATGTCCGTTTTTTGATTGGGCATTAAGTCCGGCTTCAAAATCAAATTGAATGGACGATTGGGTTCTTTTTCTAAAACACGGATCAATAATTCGTAACGGCTGGAATCATAATCTTCCGGTTGTGTTATTGGAATCATATTGCCTGGATCACGCGACAAACAGATTCTGAAATTGTAGGCCTGGATTTTTTTATCACCGGTTCCATTGGGCGGCAGTTTTTCATCGCTTATTCCCCAGAGCAGTCCACTTTCCGGTTTTCCAGGGATCTTGTAAGGATCTATCCCATCTAAAAACTGATGTTTGTCACGAACCTGTACGCCATTATACGTTTCCTTGTATTGAGAATTTCCTTCGCGCCCGGTAATGTAGGAAACACCTGCTTTCGCCATAAGATCTCCTTCATAGCTGCAATCGATAAACATCTTAGCCCTTACGATTTGATTCGTCGAAGCCGAAGGATTTGAAGAATTTTCAATGACAATTTGTTGAATGATCCCGTCTTTTTTTTCGACCCCGACGAGTCTGTAATCAAAGACGATATCCAAGGACTGCAGACTTTATATATTGGTGAAAGGTTTCCTCCGCAACATGAGGTTCAAATATCCACTGTTCAAATTTTCCATAGTGATTTCCAATCCGGCGATAAAAATCCCGCGCCAGTCCCGTGACCGCATATTTGTTTCCGATGTCTGTGTAGCCTAGTCCACCAGTTGTTAAGCCTCCCACGTGTTTGCCGGGTTCAACAATTAAAACAGATTTTCCTAGTTTCTTCGCCGTATAAGCCGCTATTACGCCAGCGGAGGTTCCACCATACACACAAATATCAACCTCGGTAACCTTTTGAGCACAGGCCTGGTATCCAATCAAAAAAAGAAAAATTCCAACCAGGAAAATTCTGGTTTTGCTTGTCATGGTCAAAAACATAAATAGTGAAAGCCTTATAGCCTATTGACGGCGTTGAGCTCCTGGAATGCTTGTGCCAGGCGGTTCTTAATCGAGGTTTCGCCTTCGCGCAGCCAAACGCGTCCATCGTAATATTTTTTATTGGGAGCATCGTCGCCCGTTGGATTTCCCAGTTGAGATTGAAGAAATGCCTGGTTCTTTTTATAGTAATTGTGGATACCATCCCAATATGCCCATTGAATATCCGTGTCGATGTTCATTTTCACAACGCCGTAGCCAATGGCCTCCCGGATTGCTTCTGGTTCGGAACCAGATCCACCGTGAAATACAAAATTCACTGGATTGGGCTTTGTCTTGAATTTTTTCTGAATATAATCCTGAGAGTTTTTAAGAATAGCGGGCTCGAGCTTGACGTTGCCTGGTTTATAAACACCATGAACATTTCCAAAGGATGCAGCAATAACAAAATGATCGCTTACCTTCATCAATTCTTCGTAAGCGTAGGAAACTTCCTCGGGTTGCGTGTATAATTTTGAACTCTCAA
Source organism: uncultured Bacteroidota bacterium (assembly GCA_963739105.1). GTDB lineage: Bacteria > Bacteroidota > Bacteroidia > Cytophagales > Cyclobacteriaceae > Chryseolinea. Next base: position 18,719 of record CAVTZI010000019.1, read on the forward strand.
CGCCAGTATTATCAACACCATCTTCCTCGCCGCCTGTCACGCCTAATTCAATTTCGATAAACATGTCCAACTTGGTTAGCTTCTCAAGATATCGTTTGCTGATCTCAATATTTTCTTTCAAAGGTTCTTCTGAGAGATCTAGCATGTGGGAAGTGAATAATGGTTTGCCATGTTGTTTGAAAAACTCTTCTCCATGTTTTATCATCCCATCGACCCAAGGCAACAATTTTTTAGCGGCGTGATCGGTATTTAAGATAACCGGAACACCGTACAGGTCACTCGCTTCGTGAATATATTTTGCACCGGCTACAGCACCGGCAATCGAGGCTTGCTGCGTGTTGTTGGCAATCGATTTTCCAATAAAAAATGATGCACCACTATTTGAAAATTGAATGATGGTGGGAGAATTAACATTTTTTGCTGCTTCCAGTGTTGCGTTGATGGTATTGGAAGTAGTAACATTTACGGCAGGCATTGCAAACTGATCTGCCTTTGCTTTTTCAAAAACCTTTTTTGCCTGGGTGTAATTAAGAACGAGTGACATGGTTGTGTATTGAATAGTTAAACATTTGTGTTGTTCTGCCGCGAAATTAGCAAGTTTAACCTAATCTTTTACTTTATGCAGGAGATTTGAATTTATTCCATACTGTATAGAGCGCCCTATTATCGCCAACGTTTCCGGGAAAAACGATATAGATGATTTCTGGAAATTTGCTTTTGGAATCCAGCTGCCACACGGGTACGCCAGCGATGGCCTGACCCAAGTATCAACGCCGATTCAGATGATAGTCCTTTGGAAGCTAAATCGCTGGAAGTGATTCCTCCTTTAGCAAGAAAAAATGATGGACGAACAGTCAACCCCTTCACAATGTCCACTAAAAACGAAGATACGGCACTGTTAATAAGCAAACTGCTTTCTGCATCCGATCCTGTTTTGAGTTCCCGGCTGGTGTAAATGACAACATCCTTTCCATTTGCCAAGCCACTGATCTGTTTGTTTGCTGATGTCATCGGATTTTTTGGTTGTGCTGCTATTCAATAATTCTAGCACATCGATTTCGATAGTTTCATGCTTTTTCTGATCTAAGAGGTATACAAGCTGACTGGTTGTCTTGGGAACGTACGATCCCACTATGATCAATGATCCATGACGTGAATCGTCTTTCTTCAGCGAGGTTAAAATTTTCCCGGGCGCTATACCCGCGCGAATGGAAACAAAGGTTGCCGAACTTCGATATAAAAACTGTTGTCCCGATTTCTCCGCTTTGAGCACTCCCATTGCCAATACTTCAAGATCTTTGTAGGAAGTTGCATTAGCAATAACAACGCTGCGAGGTTTGCATGACATCAATTTCCTGGCAACGACGTCAGGCCCACCGATCCTGATATCGTCAAGAGAACAGGAGATCGTTTCTGATGCCTTGAACTTACCCCCACTTTTTTCTTCAACCCAATCTTTTAGATTGGAATGACTGTACCCAAAAACATTATCCTTTGCAAAAGGTGTATCGGAAACAGGAACCAATTCACCTTGCTCTACAATATAGTGTACATCATCAATGGTGAAGCGGCCACCTTCAATGAAAGCCGGGATTAATATCCAAACAGCTTGCTGGCAGTTGCAACGTATTGGCAATCGCTTCTACTTCATGCGGAAAATGCCCTCGCAAGGTTGAGTCACTGCGGCTGATGACAATGATTTTCCTTCCGGTTTGCTCGACGGCCTCGTTAAGATTACTTCCAATTTCAGTATTAAGCGCAACGGCCTTTTCCTTTGAAAAACTCCTCGAGTTGGTCAGTATAAATAGAATTGAGGTTTCTTTTTTAACTCCCGAATTAATAATGCAACGGTCCAGGAAGTTAGCACCACTACATCATGACAGGTTTGGGTTCCCGTTGGATCATCATCAAAAACGACAACCGTTTTTTCTTGCTGAAGAAATTCGTTGCGTATGGCAGGGAGTAAATCGTCCTTATATTCGGGGGGAAGTTGGGACAGTATTTGATCAGCTTTTTGATACATGCGTATCGTTATCCGTTATCAGTTATCAGTTATCCGTTATCACGTTAATCGTATCGCTTGGTCTGTCGCGAAACTACCATTTTGTAAAGAACTGAGATGCCGTTATCCGATATTCAGTTGAAAGTTATTGATAAGCGGTGCTGTGTTAAAAGCGATTCAGGCAAGTTGTTTGAAATTCCATAGCCGATAATCCGAAAAATGGTATGATATTTTAATAATTTTTATAAATAGCAAATAGCTGTTCAATCCACGATAACGATACGGATAACCCTTCACGAATAGCAACACCACGGATAACGATTAACGGATAACTGATAACGAATAACGGACATGCAAATCATCATCACCGGCGGCGGCGGCTTCCTGGGCCAACGCCTCGCCAAATCACTCCTTAAAAGTTCTCTACCATTCGATACATTAGTATTAGTCGATATTGTCATGCCGTCAAATCCGGGTAATGATTCCCGCGTGCAGTGTAAACAATTGGATCTGTCAATGGAAGGAGCAGCGCGAGACTTGGTAACACCTCAAACAAAGATCATCTTTCACCTTGCAGCCGTCGTCAGCAGCCATGCGGAAAAAGAATTTGATATCGGATGGAAAGTAAATCTCGATATCACCCGTCAATTATTGGAAGCGGTCCGCCATACAAATCCAACGATGCGATTTGTGTTTTCAAGCTCGTTAGCGGTCTATGGTGGAGACTTACCCCCTGTGGTTAATGAGACAACCGCTGTGACACCACGCTCCTCCTATGGGGCACAAAAAGCAATGGGTGAGTTACTGGTAAATGATTATTCAAGAAAGGGTTTCGTAGATGGTGTGGTGTTGAGGCTTCCAACAATATGCGTGAGACCAGGTCGGCCAAATCTTGCGGCTTCTTCTTTCGTCAGCAGCATTATCCGTGAACCCTTGCGCGGTGAGGAGGCGGTTTGTCCTGTATCTCGCGATTTAGCCGTTGTCGTTTCCAGCCCCGACACTGTAATTCGGAATCTCATTCATGCTGCAACACTAAAAACAGAATTGTTAGGATGGAGAACGATTAATCTGCCGGGAATAACCGTCACGGTTCACCAGATGCTTGACGCACTGGAACGGATCACAAATAAAGCAACGGTCGACCGGGTACAATTCAAGCCTGATGAGAATATTAATCGAATTGTAACGAGTTGGCCGGGCGCGGTAGATAACACGAAAGCTTTGCAGCTGGGTTTTTTTGCAGACAATAGTTTCGATAATTTTATACGCCAACACATCGACGACAATAAACAGATAGCGTGACGAACAATTTGCCAGTTCCCCTCATTGGTCTAGTGATCGCTGTCGCTATTCTCATTTTTTTGGTCCTTCGCACCAAAGTACATCCGCTCATCGCGATGATAATCGCCGCTTGTATTGCCGGGCTAAGCGGCGGCATGTCAAGCAATGAGACAGTTGATGCTATCACAAAAGGATTTGGCTCCACGCTTGGTAGTATAGGGATCGTGATCGGCTTGGGTGTAATGATGGGACGAATTCTGGAAGTTTCAGGAGCAGCCGAGCAGATTGCATTCTCTTTCATAAAGTGGCTTGGCAAACGGCGGGAAGAGTGGGCACTTGCATTAACGGGTTACATCGTCAGTATTCCAATTTTTGTGGATTCTGCGTTCGTAATTCTATATCCAGTGAGCAAGGCGCTGGCCAAAAAAGGTAATCGGTCTATTTTGACGCTGGGAATTTCGCTTGCGGGTGGCCTGGTCGTTACCCACACGATGGTTCCGCCAACGCCAGGACCCCTGGGAGCCGCAGGACTTTTCGGCGTCGATGTCGGTGCCATGATGCTTTTGGGAATGGCACTCGCCATTCCATGTGTCATTGGTATCGTATTTTATGCGCAGTGGATAGGGAAGAAATATTCCAACGTTGAAAGTCAAGACGGAACGGATGAAAAACTTAAGGGGATCCAAAATACTTATCTGAAAGAAAGGGCAGACCGTCCATTGCCAAACCTGATGGTATCTCTCCTTCCAATTGTTGCTCCCATCCTGCTGATTTTCATCAAAGCGATTATTGGCATAATTCCTTCACTTTCAGCTGGCCGAAGGACCAGTTGCTTCATTCCTGGTATCGTGTTTTAATTTTATAGGCACTCCCATCGTGGCGCTTTCTATCAGCACCCTACTGGCTGTATACTTCCTGGTTCCTTATCTGGACCGGCATGAAACATCAACGCGGTTGGAAGAAGGGCTTCAATCGGCAGGAATAATTTTAATGGTAACAGGCGCTGGTGGAGCGCTTGGAGCCGTCGTCCGGGATAGTAGTATAGGAACACAGTTGGCGGCACAAATCGTCGGCCTGCCCTTATCGCCCATCATGATCCCGTTCGTTATTGCTACGTTGATTCGGTTTATTCAAGGATCAGGAACAGTAGCTTGTATAACGTCGGCTTCTATCTGTGCCCCAATACTGAGCAAATTCCAGGTGTGAACATGCTCTTTGCAGCACAAGCTGCTGTGGCAGGAGCCTTTTTCTTTAGCTACTTCAACGATAGTTTGTTTTGGGTGGTAAACCGGATGATGGGAATTACAGATGTAAAACAGCAAATGGCCGTTTGGTCGGTCTCCACTACAATTGCCTGGGCCATCGGTGGAATTAGCATCGCGCTTTTGAATTTGACAATGGGCACGGCCGGAACACTTCTAGATCCTTTGCTTCCGCTGACTGGGTTGTTGGCGATACTGCTATTTGTTCGGAGAACTTAATTTTTTTTTAAGATAGGCGTTTGTAACTGCAACTTTAGAGAAGCGGTGAGCGTCCTAGATGCTAAACGTTATAAGATAAATTGTCTTGAAACCAGCTGTTCGATTTCGCGCATAGGCTTTATTTATTTTGAACACTTTAGGCCAGCAACCTACAACCTAATTGATTGATTTTCAGCTAAATGATAATTTGGTAACACATTAGCTTAAGAAACGCTGTCATTGATCCAAACCCTTTCAAACCATGATCAAAAACTATCTGCGCGTAGCTTTTCGAACTTTTTCAAAGAACAAAAGCTACATCATCATCAACGCCCTTGGCCTCGGCATTTCACTTGCCTGCTGTATTGCAGCATACCTCCTGCTTGCCTTTAATATTGAGTTTGACAATTTTCATGATGATCAAAAAGTTGCCCGCATCTTTAGGTTCCATGCATTATCAACGGACAAAGAAGGAAAACTCAACAGGGACTCTCAAGCACCAATTATTCTTCCGCCCATGGCCGCCAACGACATTGCCGGAATTGAACGGTATACACGTTACGTCTTTGGCAACGGTTCTTTGCGCTACGGAGATCAATCCTTTAATGAAAATCTGGCGTTTGCCGACAGCGCGTTTTTCGAGCTATTTGATTATCCCCTGGAATCCGGAAATCATCGTTTTTTTAAAGACAAGAATAGCATCTTCTTAAGTCAGGAGCTTGCTAAAAAATATTTTGGTAACGAAGACCCTACCGGTAAGCTAATGGTGCTGAACTCGGTCAATGAATCTCAAATTGACCTGATCGTTGGCGGCGTGCTGAAAAAAGTACCCATCAATAATACGTTTAGTTTCCAGGCGATGCTCAGGATCGAGAATTTTATAGACATCAATAAAATCAAAGTTGATGACTGGAGTGATTGGAGAAACCCGAGCACTTTTATGGAATTGACGACACCAGAAAATGCTGAGCAGGTTAGTAAGCAGTTGGCCAAGTACATACCAGCTCGTAATAAAGCTCGTACCGATGTTGTAATCGATTCATATTTATTGGAACCTTTCAAATCCAATTATGATCAAGACGATATCAATTCAAGCTGGGTCAACTACAGAATTAGTCCCGCCCCTCTTGTCATCTTTACGGCCATGGCATTAATTATCTTATTAATTGCTTGCTTTAACCTCACCAACACATCGATTGCGATGACTGCAAAACGACTTAAAGAAGTCGGCGTTAGAAAAGCCATTGGTGCTGCGCGTGGGCAAATCATTTCTCAATTCCTCTTGGAAACATTGCTCACCATTTCGTTGTCATTGATCGTCGGTTTGTTAATGGCCCAAATAATTGTACCTGCTTTTTCTAACATGTGGCAATTGCCGTATGGGCTTGAAGACATGAATGGACTGAATTTATTTATTGCTTTGATTGTCCTGGTTTTCCTGGCTGCTATGATCGCTGGTATCTATCCGGCATTCCTGAGTAGCAAATTCAAACCTACCCTCCTTTTAAAAGGGACTGTAAGAATAAAAGGAACAAATATGCTTACCCGGACGCTGGTAGGAATGCAATTCGCTTTGTCCGTTATCGTCTTAATCGGTGGTGTCGTATTTATTCAAAATACAAAGTTCCAGGACTCCATTGAATTTGGGTATGACAAGGACATGGTCGTAACGCTTAGGATGCAAGGTGAGCGCGATTTTGACATCCTGGAAAAGGCAATTTTGACGAACCCTAAAATCCTGGAAATAGCGGTCAGCGATGGCAACGTCGGCAGCAATAATTATCAAACCCCCGTAACCATTGACACCGGAAAATATAACGTTCAGGCCATGGGCGTTGGAAAAAATTATTTTGAGACCATGGGACTTCGACTATCAGAAGGCAGAACATTTAATCTAGAGAATGCTTCCGACCAGACTGAAGGTGTAATTAGTAAATAAAGCCTTTGTTCAGAAGACAGGATTAACGGACCCATTAGACAAAATTGTGATCCTCCATGACAACAAGCGAAGAATATTGGGCGTAATCGAAAATCATGTTGACAATTTGTATAGGTCAAAAGATCCGGAACCATTTATATTTTATCCAGCTGGTAAAAATCAATACATCACATTGCTTGTGAAGACAGAGAAGGCTGACCTTCCGGAAATTCAAAAATACCTCGAGAAAACCTGGAAGGAACTTTTTCCCGGCAGAGCATTTGAAAGTCAGTTTCAGGAAGACCTTGTTTTGAAGGACAGTAGAAATGCAAATGCAAATCTCGAAAAGATATTCCTCTTTATTACCGTCTTAGGAGGCGTGCTTTCCTGCGTCAGGTATTTTTGCGCTGGCTTCCCTGAACATTGCCAAGCGCACCAAAGAGATCGGTATTCGGAAAGCGCTGGGGGCATCAGTGAACAATGTTATCGGATTGCTGAATAAAGAGTTTGTAATCATTTTGGCAATTGCAGGAATCTTGGGCTCGGTCGCCGGATACTATTTGACAAATGCCTTGCTGAAAGAAATTTATGCTTTTCACGTTCCTGTTGGTATTGTATCGGTTATTATTTGTTCCCTCTTCATTTTTGGGGTCGGAATTTTCACCACCAGCGCAACAATATTTAAAGCGGCAAGAGCAAATCCAGTGAATACACTAAGAAACGAATAGCGAAGGATACCTAGAGAAAAAAGTAACTTTCGTTCAACACAAAAACCATGTTCGCGGCGTCGATTGCCTTAGGACATGGTTTTTCGCTTTTCATGGAATGTCTCCCCAATGTTTGCAGTATTTTCACAATCTTCATGACCACTAAGACAAAGGCCCCAAGCTAACGTACCTCAACTCTAACAATTATTAATCCGATGCCTGCCGTTATGTATCTCTTGTTGTTTCTCCTCATCGCCTATTGTATCGTTAGCACAGTCGGACAAGTTGAAATTAAGGACGTTGTCTATGCCGAAGCGGATGGACGTAAACTATTATTGGATATCTATAAGCCATCGTCCAACAACAATCCTTATCTCATCGTTTGGGTCCATGGAGGAGCGTGGCACTCCGGTTCAAAGGAATCACCGCCACTAAGTTTTGTAGGATCGGGATACGCGTTGGCGAGCGTGGATTATAGACTTAGCGTGGAGGCAAAATTTCCGGCACAGATACACGACATAAAAGCCGCGATTCGGTATTTGCGGGCGAATGCCGCCAAGTACGGATATCGTTCGGATAAAATTATCATTGCGGGCTCCTCTGCAGGCGCGCACCTCGCTGCGCTTGACTGGCGTCACTAACAACGATAAAGAACTAGAGGGCAATGTAGGTGAATACACAACCACAAGTTCCGCCGTCCAGGCAATTCTGGACTATTATGGACCGACAAACTTTACAACAATTTTGAAACAATCAACGCCCCATGGTGTCAGCGTCCGTGGCCCAGCCATGGCGTTGCTGCTGGGAAAAACTGTCGACAATATTCCCGACATGGCTCGAAAAGCAAGTCCCGTTTTTCAGGTTGATGCCAACGATCCACCCCTCCTTATTTTCCATGGCGATCAGGATATTCAGGTTCCCATCAATCAGTCGCATGAGTTGGTTGGCGCATATAAAAGTCACAATCTAAAAGTACAGATGGAAGTGGTCTATGGCGCCGGCCATAGTGATACACCGTACTTTGAATCGAAGTATCAGCAAATCGCCGAAACATTTCTTAAGGAAGTTTTGAAAAATTAAGATCATTAAAAAATATCAACGACCTAGACCAATGCACGATCAACCTGGTATGCCTTGAGCGCAATGTTTATCTTGTTCTCAATAAATTTTAAATGATAAACTGTCATGGCGCCTTTTGTGCTGGGAAGCGCTTTTTTTATTCTGGCCTGAATCTCTCCCAGTTTATTAATCACGATGGGCGGAATATCGCGTAAAACTTTATCAATTCTGGTGGACTGATAAGATCCAGCAATTTATCTACGTAAATCTGTTGCAAATTACGTCGATAGCTGCTGATAGTATCATACGTTTTTAATTCATTCCACATCGCATTATCCAGATCGTCAATGAAATTAATGAGAGGATATGCTTTCTTTCCATATACAATTTGGGCATCCGCCATTTTTGCCAGGTTATTATTGTTAAGCAGGCTGCTTAATATCATGTTTTGCGAGCGGGTGATAATTTGCGTAGGTGATTTCCCGATGCGTGTAAGGATGGCGGTATCCAGTAACCATGTCGGTGTCGTAAATATATGACGGTTCAGAAAATCCATAGACTCCCATTGTAGTTCAATAGGTACCACATCATATACTGGTCCTGGCTGATCAGAGGATTTAATAGTTTCGTACATACCTCCTACATAGGCCAACGCATGCCCAAGGTAGTAGTCGAATTGGTTGATGACCGCGTTGTACATCTGGTTCAAGCTTCTGTAGTTCTCATGCCCTTGATGGGTCCATTTAATTAAATTTGGAACCACGCGCTGGAGATTTCTGATGCCGTACTCACCTGCTTTCATGGCATTATCACCAATGTCTTCTGTTTGCGTGCGCGGGATCATCAGACGTAAACTCAGACCCAAATCTTAGTTTTTCATTTTGCAATTTTTCTACTACCCATTTATTCATTACAGGAATCTCGGCATCTGCATTTTTTGCTTCGGGAAATATTCTATATCCCCATTCAATGGCCCAGTGGTCGTAAATTCCTATCCTGCTGATCAGACCGCGTTCGCCTACGCTATCTTGCGGCTGCGCGACATAATTAAATCTGGCATAATCCATAATAGAAGGTGTATGTCCATTCGCTTCCAGCCATACACGGTCACGAAGTTTTTCCACAGGTACCGAAGAACTGGCAGCGTAATTATGCGTAAGTCCCAACGAGTGGCCTACCTCATGAGAAGCGACAGAACGAATCAGCTGGCCCATCAGCTTATCATCAAATTGCATTTTTTGCGCCCGGGGATCCAAGGGTCCACACTGAACCATATACCATTCACGAAGTATAGACATTAAGTTGTGATACCAGTTAATATGACTTTCCAAAATTTCGCCGCTTCTTGGGATCGGTGATGATGGGTCCAGCAGCATTCGCAATAGAAGAAGGTTTATAAACAATGGCCGAGTGCCTTGAGTCTTCCAGGCTCCAGTCTGGATTTTCCTTTTCTGTTGGAGCTTCTTTTGCCAGAATTGCATTTTTAAAACCCGCCTTTTCAAAAGCCGCCTGCCAGTCCGTGACTCCCTGAATCAGATAAGGCACCCATTTTTTTGGCGTTGCCGGATCGATGTAATACAGAATCGGCTTCTGAGGTTCCACCAATTCTCCCCGCATGTATTTCTCCATGTCACCGGGCTTCGGTTCAAGACGCCATCGCTTGATGTAACTTACGACCTTTACTCCTTGAGGGTTGGCGTCATAGTCGGTATATCGTTCGGTAAAGTATCCGATTCTCCGGTCGGCAAATCGTTTTCTCATAGGTTTTTTCGGCAACAACACCAAGGAAGTATTTAATTCCATCGTAAAGGTGTTATCCGTTACAGTATTCCGGTAGGTTTTAATCGTCCGGATCTCCACATTTAAAGGAAATGAATTAATATCTTTAATGTAGCTGGTATTGGAAACCAGCCCCCCTACACGCATGGTCTTTTTTGATGCCGAGCTGAAAAAGAAAATATCGTTGTCCCCGTTTACGTAATCGGTAATTTCAATAACACTACCCCGACCGTTAGGGCTGTACGCGCCAATACCAAAGGCGGAAACCAGTGGCTGAAGATTTGACCTAACCACAGCGCTGTACATAGCATCGGTACTATCGCCAGCATTTTCCTCAAAAGTTATTCGGCGAAGGAACAGTTTGGACCCAGGACCTTTTTCAAATCGTATAACTGTGTTCCCGATCTGATCACCAGCATATCCGGTATATTCTGGTCTTATTCCAGCAGCACCTTGGGCAATTCTGCAGACCACTAATATATCACGCCCTAAGAGACTATCGGGGATTTCGAAATAGTAATTATCGTCGACTTTATGGACTGTAAACATTCCCTTCCTTGTTATCGCATTCGAACGGATGATATTACTATAACTGCGTGGTGCTGAAAGCTGTGTGTTTCCAGCCGGGACCGACGAAGGCGTTTCTTTCTTAGACGTGTCTTGAGGGATTACAGGAACCGCAGGACGGGTTTGTGTTTGGGCGAACGTGGCGAAGCAGATGGATACAAAAATAATTATTCCTATAGATCGCATTCGAAATCATTATATTCAACAAATATCACAAACCGCGCATTATAAAATAACCATTTTTCTATAAAGAGGTTCTCAGACCTTTTATCCCGCTTTATTGTTATTTCAAATTATACGCATTAAATGCGGTCTAATTTCACAGGCGAGGGATTTTTCTCTACAAAAATACAGGCTGCATTTCAAAACGCCAGACGCTCCGCTCCTATTTTACTCATGGCATGATTTTGCTCCAAAAATTGGTAAAACCTAAAGAAAAAATCATGAAACGCACAAAAGCTAATGAGGCTACCATTGAAATACTCAATGATCTCATCAAAATTAACAACGATCGCATCAAGGGATATGAGAAGGCGATTGAAAATACCGAGATACTGGAAGCAGAGCTCAAAACACTATATGCGCGAATGGCCGAAGAGAGCTATCAATACAACCGGGAACTTTCCGACGTCGTCGTGAAAGCTGGCGGAGAGCCTGCGAATGATACTTCCGTTCCGGGAAAAATCTATCATGCATGGATGGATGTAAAAGCAACCTTTAGCGGCGAGGATACAAAATCAACATTAGCTGCTTGTGAATTTGGCGAAGATGCTGCACAAAAAGCCTATGCTAAGGCCCTGGAAAAAGAATCGCCGCTTCCGCAAGACGTCTATGACTTGATCGCGCGCCAAAAATCATTGCTAAAAGGATCGCACGACCTGGTTCGTCAATTCCGCGATCAATACGCTGAAGCCTAGATTAGAATTTTATTATCACGCGTATGAAACAGACGCAAAAGATCTTTATCGCTGTGGTATTTATTTCGATCGTTTCCGCCTGCAGCAGCGAAAATAACCGGGATAGCAATGCGGCTGCGGAAGAAAAAAACGAACAGAAATTTGACACCCGGGCTGAAGAAAAAGAGGCCAATTTTGTGGCTGAAGCAATCGAGGAAAAGTACGCGGACATCAAACTCGCCGAACTTGCGAGCACAAAATCATCGAATAAGGAAGTTCAGGATGTAGCGCAGCAATTGGTGAAGGATCAAAGCGAGTCTTTGACTATCCTGCAGAATTTGGCCAACAAAAAAGGAATTGTTTTTCCTGTCGAAGAAGGTGAAGAAACAAAAGAAAAAGTAAACGAGCTTTCAAAACAGCAAGATCCAGACTTCGATAAGAAATGGTGTGATGAAATTGTTGCCAAGCATGAAAAAAACAATTCGCGAGTTCGAATTGATGCGAGATAAATCGAAAGATCCAGGAATTAAAGGAGATAATTACCAATGACCTGAAAGGGCTCCGGGCGCATCTTGACAGACTCGATAGCCTTGAAGAAAATATAATGTAGCGGTAAAAAATAAGCCGGTGAACGCCGGCTTATTTTTTTTAAAACAATAAAAATCATAAGTCAAACAAATAGTTTATGCTACTCCAAAATAAACACAATCCGCCTACGGGTATTAAGGATTGATCTTACTGTGCGGCCTCTCCATGTTTATCCTGCAAAGCTGTAACTCACCGCGGATCAATCCAATGCTTCGCAGGATTCTAAACCGCTCGTCTCCATTCCCGATTCATTACCTGCCCCTTATGAAACCAAATCGGTAAAAAATTTCAGCAAAGTCATCGGATGGCCTGAAAATAAGACGCCGATTGCGCCGGATGGTTTCAAGGTGACAAAATTTGCGGATGGTTTACAAAATCCACGTTGGATCTACGTGACACCCAATGGCGATATCCTTGTAGCGGAGGCAAATACGGAGAGCAAAGGTATTAAGAAAGTAACGGACAAAATTTCCGGTAAGGCGGAATCTCAGAATACTGGCGAAAGCGCAAACCGTATCACCTTGTTGCGCGATATGGACAACGATGGAACACCCGAATTGAAACAAGTTTTGTTGTTCGGATTAAATCAACCGTTTGGAATGTTAGTCCTGGGCAACTCCCTTTACGTCGCGAACACCGACGGAATAGTGCAATACCCTTACCAGCCTGGACAAACTCAAATCAAATCGGAAGGAAAAAAAATTTTAGATCTGCCGGCCGGGGGATACAACAATCACTGGACCCGAAATATTATCGCAAATGCAAATCAAACCAAGATCTTCATATCCGTCGGGTCGGGTAGCAATGTGGCAGAACATGGAATGGAAAACGAAGTAAGAAGGGCCAATATCCTGGAGATAAATCCTGATGGAAGTGGTGAACGGGTAGTAGCAGCCGGGTTACGCAACCCGGTGGGTATGGGCCTCGCGCCAGGAACGAATGAACTATGGACGGTTGTAAATGAGCGTGATGAACTGGGCGACAACCTTGTACCGGATTACCTTACAAAAGTAAAAGATGGCGGTTTTTATGGATGGCCTTACGCCTATTATGGTCCGAATGAAGATCCCAGGTTAAAAGGGCAACAACCTGAACTGGTGAAAGAAACTTTAATACCTGATATGTCAATGGGTGCACATACAGCCTCGCTTGGTTTGGTTTTTTACAAACAGAAGGCATTTCCAGCAAAATATCACGGCGGCGCTTTTGTAAGCCAGCACGGATCGTGGAACCGGTCCCAACTCAGCGGATATAAAGTTATTTTTGTCCCATTTCAAAATGGCAAGCCCTCCGGAGACCCTGAAGATTTTTTAACTGGTTTTATCGCTGACACATCGAAAAGCGAAGTCTACGGACGACCCGTGGGAATTGCCGTTCTTCCGAATGGTGCATTACTGGTGGCTGATGATGCGAGCAATGTCATTTGGAAAATTGAGCAAGAATCATTGCCAGCGATGATGCTATAGAAGCTAATTTGTATTCCTAAAATCCTCCGATTATGGCAACGAAATCTTATATCCCAAAAGGCCTGTCGGCCTTAACACCTATGTTGGCCCTGCGCAATTGTGATAAAGCGATTGAATGGTACAAAAAAGTTTTGAAGGCCACCGAGTTAAACCGGATAACCGACGGCGGAAAAGTTGCACACGCTGACCTTCAGATTTCAGATTGTATTCTAATGGTGGCAGAAGAACATCCGGATTATAATAAAAGTCCTGATCAGCTAAACGGAACTTCCATTATTCTAAATCTCTATGTGCCCGATGTTGATGAGACTGTAAACCTTGCGCTCGCGGAAGGCGCAACATTAATTTTTCCGGTCAAGGACCAATTTTATGGAGATCGCGCCGGAAGAATTCGCGACCCGTTTGGTCACATGTGGATAGTTTCAAAACATATCCGAAATGTTACCCCGGCAGAAATGCAAAAGCAAATGGACGCCGTAGACGAAAAATAACTTTTCCATGACCGAATACGAAGAAAAAGCAATGGAGGAACTGGCTGGGTGGCAGAAAAAAATGAAAAATTCCCCAGTGCTTTTCGGTGACATTCCAAAAAAAATTCAAAACCGGATTAACCGGATGATCCCGGAAAAAATTCATGTCGCATTTACGACGGCGATAAAACAGGCGACGCGTGCCGTTATTTTTGGGTCGGGATTTACAACGGGCAAGCCACTGGCTGATGCAACCCTGGAAGAACGAGAGGTGAAAGTAAAACAGCGGATTAAAATATATAAAAATACAGCGGCCACCGAGGGCGCTCTCACCGGTGCCGGCGGAATTTTATTGGGGCTTGCCGATTTTCCGCTATGGCTTACTTTAAAAATGAAAATGCTTCACGAAATAGCCTCTTTATATGGCTATGATGTGAAAGAATACAAAGAAAGGATTTACCTGTTATATATTTTTCAATTGACCTTTTCCAGTCATGGGCAGCGAAGCAAAGTATTCGAAGTATTGGAAGACTGGAGCCACCATGAACACAATCTCCCTGAGAATATAAATGAATTTGATTGGCGGACGTTTCAATTGGAATACAGGGATTATATAGACTTGGCCAAATTACTACAACTTGTGCCTCTCATTGGTGCTCCTGTGGGCGCCTTCGTCAATCATCGATTAACTAAAAAGTTAGGGGTAACGGCAATGAATGCTTTTCGCATGCGATGGAAATCACAAAAGATGTTGACCTAATTTCAACCGTGTTATTGCGGTGGATTATGTTGTAATCTTCTATATATTGGAACATGACTTCCAAAGCCAAACCTTCCAGCCTAAAATCGCGCTTGTATGAAATAGTTTTTGAGTCTGATACACCCGCCGGAAAGACATACGATATAGTGCTCCTCATCTGCATCGTTGCCAGTGTTATAGTTGTTGCGTTGGAAAGCATTTCAACTTTGCCAATCAATTTGATCGGTGGCTTTATATATTGGAATGGTTTTTTACTATCATGTTTACCATTGATTATATCGCGAGGTTATGGATTGTCAAGCGTAAGAAGCAGTATATCTTCAGCTTCTTTGGAATTATTGACCTGCTTTCCATTTTACCAACGTATCTCGGATTATTCTTGGTAGGCGCGCAATCATTGATGGTTATTCGAAGCATCAGGTTGCTGCGAATTTTCCGAATCTTTAAGCTTACACGGTATGTTGGCGAAGGTCAAAATCTTGCTCAGGCGCTTAGATCGAGTCGCCCTAAAATTATCGTGTTCCTTGTCACAATATCGACTTCGGTCATCATTACGGGCACTGTGATGTATATGGTCGAGGGCCCTGAACATGGATTCACAAGTATTCCAAAAAGTATTTATTGGGCAATTGTAACGATGACTACAGTGGGTTACGGAGACCTGGCGCCTCAAACAGCGCTAGGGCAAACGTTGGCATCTTTTATTATGATTTTAGGATATGGAATTATTGCCGTGCCAACCGGAATTGTATCGGCAGAAATGGTCGCGCTAAAACACAAAGAAAAAATCACTACACAGGTCTGTCCGCATTGCCTGAAGGAAGGACATGATCACGATGCCGTTTTTTGTAAATTTTGCGGAGGAAACTTGAATTAGCAGAAAGCTTAAAGCTGAAAGTAGAAAGCTAAGGCGTGCTAATCTCAACGTGCATGCATCTAGGCTAACAGCTGACAGCTTTATTTGTGTAGTAACTTCGAACCTCGAACTCAAACTTCGAACCTCAACGAAAACCCAAACTAGAAACAAAAAAAAGCCCACTGGATTTGGCGAGGTGTTTCTGAACCCCATAAAGACAAGTTTTGAGCTGCCAACATCCGCAACCTTCTTCTGTTAACCTGCTTTTTGGGCGAGGTCACGCCAAATGGCATGATGAGGCCTGATTTTGCATGAAAGCTACACTCGGTATTGTTTAAATTGTTAGGTTCAGCAAACGTGTCCCAAACCCGAGTGGGATTTGGCTGCAACATAAGTAAAACACTTTTACGCTGCACCATTGACAAAATTGTATTTTTTGCTAGTGCGTTATCCGTTAATCGTTATCAGTTAATCCGTTAGCCGTCAAGCTGGTAGCCGAGACTGGCTACACGTATGAAGGCTTGGATTAACGGATAACGATTAACTTTTAACGGATAACTGATAACGGTTAACGGATAACTTATACTTTTGTCCCCCGTTATGAATCCAAAAATTAATTTCACACCCGGACCATCCCAACTTTACTTTACTGTAAAAGATCACATTCGAACTGCATTCCGCGAAGGCATCCCTTCATTATCCCACCGAAGTAAAAAATTTGAAACTATTTATCAAGAGCAGTGACGGCCTACGGGAATTGTTGCAGCTTCCTTCCGACTATCAATATATTTCACCGGATCAGCTACAGAGATCTGGGAAAGACTAATTCAAAATCTCGTGGAGGAGAAATCATTTCACCTGGTGAATGGATCTTTCTCAAAACGTTTCTATGAAATTGCAGTACAACTTGGTAAGAAACCTGTCAAGAATGAAGTTGGCAATGGGAACGGATTCGATAGCTCACTTTTGATTCCAGCAGACACCGAACTAATTGCCGTGACCCACAACGAAACAAGTACTGGCGTTTCCCTTCCCCTGGATTTTATTTATGATTTCAAAGTAAAAAGTCCAAATGCGTTGTTGACGGTCGATGCCGTTTCTTCCTTGCCCTATCCAGATTTTGATTATACGAAACTTGATTCCGTTTTCTTTTCCGTTCAAAAAGGTTTCGGGCTTCCATCTGGGCTCGGCGTATGGATGGCAAACGACAAGTGCCTCGCAAAGGCCGAAAGCCTTTTAAGCAAGGGAATTTCTATTGGGTCATACCATACCTTACCCGGTCTTCAAAGCTTCGCTATCAAAAATCAAACACCTGAAACTCCCAACGTGCTGGGCATTTACTTGCTTAGCAAGGTTATTAGAGATATGATCAGGCGGGGGATATCAAATATCAGAAAGGAAACAGAGTACAAAGCCGCCCTCCTCTATCATACCCTGGAAAAGCATCAGGATTTAAAGCCATTTGTGACAGACAAGTCATTTCAATCCAAGACGGTTATCGTCGCAAATTGCGGAGATCACACAGAACGAATTACAAAAGCCTTCTTGGAAAAAGACATGCAGCCTGGTGATGGCTATGGTCC
This sequence comes from uncultured Bacteroidota bacterium, assembly GCA_963739105.1. Lineage (GTDB taxonomy): Bacteria > Bacteroidota > Bacteroidia > Cytophagales > Cyclobacteriaceae > Chryseolinea. The sequence goes on from CAVTZI010000019.1 coordinate 36,111, forward strand.
CGCAAAAAAAACTCAGCTGCGGTTTGCCAACTTTCCAACGCACTCTAAAGAACAATTCGAGCTGTTGGTAGATACTCTCAACTAGGCAGTTTTATAGAAAAATCGGAATCGGTTATCTTCACTATTTAAACCTTTTTCGCAAAGGGTAGTCTAACTTCCATTACTCCATTTTTTCTTGGAAGACAAGGAACTGTTAAGTAAGATACGAAATCCGGAAACCCGCAATTATGGGTTCAATTTGCTCGTTCGCGAATATCAAAAACGGGTTTATTGGCATGCTCGAAAAATGGTAATCGACCATGACGATGCTGACGACCTGACCCAGGAAATTTTCATCAAAATCCATCGCCATATCGATGGATTTCGGGAAGATGCCCAATTGTTTACCTGGATATACCGCATTGCGACCAATGAATGTCTCAGCTTCTTGCAGCGAAAAAAAAGGCGGTTTTTCCTGCCAATCGGCGATGTTGAAGGAGAACTTACGACAAAGCTGGAAAGCACTCCTGGTCTTTCCGGTGACGAAATCCAGCTGAAACTCCAAAAAGCGTTGCTCAGACTTCCGGACAAGCAACGACTGGTATTCAATATGAAATATTTTGATGATATGCCTTATGAGCAGATATCAGAGATCACCGACACCAGCGTCGGCGCCCTGAAGGCCAGCTACCACCACGCGGTAAAAAAAATAGAAGATTTTTTATCGGAATGATTAAACTTTCAACAATTTATCCTGTCAAAAGAGCATGAAAAAGCTGGAGGACATACCCAAGAAACAAAATTTTGAAGTACCTGAAGGGTACTTTGAAAAGCTTCCGGGTATCATTCAGTCTCGTGTCACGCAGCAGCATAAAGAAAGAAGCTGGGGGTTTGATCACCGCTTCGCGCTTCGCTTTGCCGTGCCAGTTGTAATTCTCCTGGCGGTTGGCATCTTCTGGTATAGCCGTTCGCAGATGGACAAAAGCGTGGAAAATATTCTGGCTTCTGTTCAAACGGAAGACCTGATCACCTATCTGAGCGAAAGTGATTTTACCACGGATGAGTTACTGGAAGATGTGCAATTGAATAGTGAAGACGCAATGGATATCGAAGAATCCGTATATGAACTCCAATTCAATGATTCAGAATTTGAAGAAATTTTTAATGAAATCGAACAATAGCTACAAAAATGAAAGCTGTATTTAAAATTATATTCTTGAGCCTGATAGCGATGTCCGCTTTTGCGCAGGATGAGGAGTTACCTCAGCCACAGGACCAAAAGGTAAGAGACAAAATTGAGGCTGCGCGAATTGCCTATATCACCGATCAGCTTCAGCTTACTCCAGGGGAAGCGGAAAAATTCTGGCCGATATACCGTGAATTTGCTGAAAGACGCAGGGAAATAAGGCAACAGCTGAGGGACGCAAGAACTGCCAATCCAGGACAAACCGACCAGGAAGCAGTGGATCAGCATTTTAAAATGAAGCAGCAAGAACTTGATTTGGAAAAAGACTATTCCGGCAGGTTGTTAAAAGTAATTTCTGCCGAAAAATTAAGGTCACTTCCGCAAGCGGAGCGCAAATTCAGGCAAATGATCCTGGATCAGATTCAAAGAAGGCAAATGCAGCAGGAAAGGCTACGCGACCGAAATCAGCAGCAGCTTCAGAAACGAAATAATTAGTTTTTAAAGAAACGATGATTGATGCACTCGTGTAGACGTCTGCTCCTCATATTGATAATAACGGCATGCTGCGAATTTTCTTTTTCACAGCATGCTGATTCGTTGTTGCTATCGCAAACCGAAACCGAACTTTCCTTCGACGATTCACTTTCCATTTTTTACTTGATTGACAGTCTGCTTCAACAGGGAGATCTTGACGTATCTCAAGTCGCCTTTCGTCTCAGTTACAATAGCAACGTATTGTCTACCGGCCGAACCCTGGGAATTGAAAATTTTGGGCTCTCCCCTGGCATTTCGTACTATCATAAGTCAGGATTGTTTGCCGATTTATCAGGATACTGGAGCAACGATTTTGATCCCTCTTATTACCTTACCGTTGCATCCGTCGGATACATGCGCGATCTGTCCAAACACTTTTCTATTATGGCTGGATACGATCATTATTTTTATGCGGTGGATGAAGGCAACTATATTCCTTATAGGAATTCTTTATCCGTCAGTCCTGCGCTTGATTTCAAACCAATGGGTATAAGTGCAACCTATTCCTTTTATTTTGGTGATGCGTCTGTCCATCGTATTATGCCAGGCATCTACGCGGTGCTCGAAAAAAGAAAATTTCTAAAGCTAAATCGAATTGCCATTACACCTTCCTTCTTTGTTCTGATGGGTAATGAACATATTACGGAACTGGAATATGTAGCGCCGCAAACCGTTGCCGAGGCCCTTCAAAATTTCAGAAAATTCGGAACTCGGTTTAGTTTGGTACAGCACGATAAAAACGTATTTGGGATAATGAATTACGCCATTACTGTGCCTTTAAGTGTTACCCATAAAAATTGGGGATTTTCTTTTTCTTACACCTACAACATCCCAAAAGCCTTGCCCGGCGAGCCGTTGACGATCTCGGAAAGCAGCTATCTGTCAGGAAGCTTGACCTATTTCCTCGGCCTCAAGCGAAATAAATTGGCTTTGTAAAATACAGGGCTTTGGATATTTTGCGATCGTTAACGAAAAATGCGGGCATGCTAAGATTCAATTTTCTCTTAATATTTCAGATTTCCCTCCTTTCAGCTTCAATTGCCCAGGATTTCCGGTGGCAACAACGTGTCGAATATAATATGGACGTGAGGCTTGATGTAAAGACTCACAAAGTGACCGGAACTCAGCGGCTCACCTATTATAATAATTCCAAAGACACGCTTAACAAGGTGTACTATCACCTTTACTGGAACGCTTTTCAGCCGGGCAGTATGATGGATGTTCGTTCGTTAAATCTTCCCGACCCAGATCCGCGGGTAAAGGATCGTATATCAAAACTCAAGGACGATGAGATTGGTTATCAGCACATCCAAAGTCTGAAGCAGGATGGAAAAGATGTTAGCTATAAAGTTGAGGGAACGATTCTGGAAGTCGTACTATCCAAAGCGATTCTTCCTAACAGCAAGACCGTTTTTGATATGAAATTTGAATCACAGGTTCCCATTCAAATACGAAGGTCAGGCCGAAATAACAGAGAAGGCATTGCCTACTCAATGACTCAATGGTATCCAAAAATTGCTGAGTATGATTTTCAGGGATGGCATGCTTATCAGTACGTAGCGCGCGAGTTCCAAAGTGTGTGGGGGGATTTTGATGTCAAGATCACCCTCGATCCAAAACATGTCATCGGCGCAACAGGCTTGCTGCAGAATGCCGACAAGATTGGTTATGGTTATGAAAAACCTGGAACTAATGTCAAGCAGCCTGCTGGAGAACTCACCTGGCATTTCGTCGCCAAGAACGTAATTGATTTTGCCTGGGCAGCCGATCCGGACTATGCTCACGACCGCGTCAAAGTTCCTGACGGACCGGAGCTTCATTTTTTTTATCAAAAGGATGAAAAGACAACTACGAATTGGAAAAAACTGCAGGAATATGCTGTCAAGCATTTTCAGTTTATGAACAAGACATTCGGGAAATACCCCTATGAAGTTTATTCTATTATTCAAGGTGGTGACGGAGGGATGGAGTATCCTATGTGCACATTAATATTAGGAGAAGGATCGGTCGCAGGACTTCTCGATGTAATGGCCCATGAGTCGGCACACAGTTGGTATCAGGCAGTGCTCGCATCAAACGAAGCACTCTACCCCTGGATGGACGAAGGGTTTACGGATTTCGCTAAACAGGAATCGGTAGCTGACTTAATGGGGACACCGATAAAATCTTCACATCAAAGTAGCTACAATGCTTACTTCGCTTTGATGTCGCGAGGACTACTGGAACCGATCAGTCAACATGCCGACCACTACGGTACAAACCTTACCTACAAAGTTGCAGCTTATTCAATGGGAACCGTTTTTCTGGAACAATTAAAATATATCATAGGAGAAGAAAGCTTCTACAAGGGAATGCGTCAATACTATAATACCTGGAAATTCAAACATCCGGAGCCGAATGATTTCATCCGGGTGATGGAAAAGGTAGCGGGATTAAAACTTCAATGGTATATGCGTTACTGGGTTAATACCACAAAGAAGATTGATTACAGCATCAAGAACGTAATCGAAAATGACGATACAACATTTATCATGCTGGAAAGAGTTGGAGAATTCCCGATGCCCGTTGAACTTGTCATTACTTTCAAGGATGGTTCTAAAGAAATGTTTTACATTCCCACCAATGAGACGTTAGGTAACAAGCCCCGTGAAAATCAAAGCATGCCGCGTAATGATCTCAATGCCTGGCCGTGGGTCTACCCCACTTACACACCTCACGCTTAAACGCAAGGTAGAAGAAGTTGCAACCATTGAGATTGACCCATCAATGCGTCTGGCCGATGTCGAAAGGAAAAATAATGTGGTCGATCTATCGCATGGGCTTAAACCTTTTTCTGATCAAACAAAATGATTGTAGATTTTAGATTGACGATTTTAGATTGGGTAGCACAAAACATGTTCTGCAAAAGATAAAGCTTCGAGTGCAATAAATGCATTTCACGCAAAGGCCGCAAAGAGGAAATTCGCAAAGGCCGCAAACTTTTAATTTGAACAACTCATTTCAGAAAATCACCACGACACAAGGTTCCACAAAGAGCCACCTTCAATTTAAAAATCTAAAATTTTGCGTCTTTGCGGATTAGTCTTTGCGGCCTTTGCGTGAAATGCATTTGAATCGCACACAGGTACTTGTGTTGTCCTTGCCTGAAATAAGTTGACCGTTTTTTGAGACAAAAACTCAACCTCAAAAGCGAAGACTTATGGCAAATTTAAAGGATTATGAAAAACTCACAGCTAGGGAAAGACGTAATCGGTATTTTAGTGAAGATTTTAAACGGAAAAAAGTTAGTGAGTTGGATCGGAACTTGGTTAGCATTGCTGAAATATGCAGGGAATATCAGGTGAGTAATACAGCGGTTTATAATTGGATCTATAAGTATTCTGTGATGCGAAAGAAGGGGTTAAAGCAGGTAGTTGAATCAAAGAGTGACAGCAAAAAGATATCGGCTTTGAAAGAACAGGTCAGGGAATTGGAACGAATCATAGGAGAAAAGCAAGTAAAACTTGATTTTCAAGATAAGATGATCGAGCTGGCCGAAAGTATCTACAGAATAGATATTAAAAAAAAATTTTCTGGCAAACCTTCCTCTGGTACTGGGTTAAAAGGAAAGTCCACAAAGTGAAGACTGAATGTTCTTTATAGAGCTCTTGGGATGAGTAAACAATCTTTTCACCAGCGCCTCAATCGTCAATTAATTCTCCTTGAAGAAATGGAGCAGCTTTTGGTGTTAGTGAAGCAAATCAGAATGGATCATCCCCGGATGTCTTCCAGACAAATGTATCGTTTGATAAAACCGGTTCATCTGGGTCGAGATCGTTTTGAGAGGTTTTGTTTTGAGAATGGATTTAAAGTATCGATAAAACGTGCATACCACCGTACAACAAATTCCCTTGGAGTCACTCGGTTTGAGAATCTGCTTGTTGAACTTTGAGTTGAGGGGTATCAACCAGGTTTGGGTGAGTGACATTACTTACTACAGAATAGGAGAGACAGTTTTACTATCATAACCTTTATCCTTGACTTGTATTCCCGAGTTATTGTGGGTCATTCCATTTCTAGGGATTTATTAACTACTTCTACCACCATAGTAGCTTTACAAATCGCATTAAAGAAACGCAATGCACCAAAAGGTATGATTATCCATTCAGATGGAGGAGGGCAATATTACTGTAAGGAATGGTTACAACTCACCACAAAATATGAATTCCGAAACAGTATGTGCGAAAGCGTTTATGAAAATCCACATGCCGAACGAATCAATGGAACTATCAAGAACGATTATCTGGTGGGTTATGGTCCTCAAAATTATATCGAATTGATCCAAATGACAACCAAAGCGGTAATGAAGTATAACAGTGAAAGACCACATCAATCAATTGGAAACATCTCACCTTATGAATTTGAAAAAATATTAACGGCCGCTTAAAGCTTATCAACATGATCTTAAAAAGAAAAAAAGAAACAAAAAAAGAAAAAACGCAGGAATGTGGATAACTCGAAACGAGTTACCCACATTCCCGCATCTAAAATCTAAATCTAAAATCCAACTCATCAGAATCTACCAAACTTCAAAGTAGCATTGTACGACACATTACTAATATCCGAATCCCTCATACCAATTCCATCACTTTGAAATGCTGCCCGATAGGAAATGCCTGGGCTGAACCGCATCCATTTGAATACATTGACTTCAAATTGAATGCCTGGCTCAAGGACAAAAAACCAATTCTCATCTTTAACGTCTTCGTCAAAGTCGAAATCATCGTCGTGATCATCCCAATCAGTACGCTCATGCTGAAGCGTAAAACCTGCGCCCGAGAAGAGACTGAAGGCCAAATGAACTGCCTTGTTGGAAGCTGGAGCAAATTCCATAATAAGTCCTACCTGACCATATTCATAACTCATATCGCGCAATGGACTAGTACTATATTCAGTGGCACTGATAGGTTGTTTGTCATGGCGGCCGCACCAGCACCGATCATGAATTGGTGGTTAATATAAACGCCACCATAGGCCCCCACCAGGTTGGCAAATTCTCCCCCGATGTAGGTGAATTTGTTAGTGATGGCACCGTATCCGGTTATCGATTGAGTTCCGCCTTTAAAGACGGTTTGAATATGATCGTTCACATCCTGGTTGTCGTTTTCCTGGGCAACGGCATTAGCAGATAAAAGAACCGCTAGCGCCATTGTGATCGTTTTTAATTGTCTTTTCATAGCTTTTTTTGTTTCTTATGCCCTTAGACAATCGTACAATTGGTTACCCCTACGGTAGAATTAAATATTTTTGATTTTAATTTTCCTGAGGTCCAGCGGAATCGTTTAAAAAGATAAATATCGCAATATGAAAAAACGTTATTATTTGATCATAGCATTGATACTGAGCCAGGTCAGTTTTGCACAGCAATTACCTTCCAACTTCCATATTACAAAATTGAAAAATGGGCTTGAGGTACTGGTCATTGAGGATAAAACGGTGCCCTTGATAACCGTGGAAATTTGCGTCAAAAATGGCTCTTATACAGAGGATCCGGAGTACAACGGACTTTCGCATTTATATGAACACATGTTTTTTAAAGCCAATAAAGATCTACCCTCACAAGAACAATTTCTTGAGCGCAAGAACGAGCTCGGACTCGCATTTAATGGAACCACCTCGAACGAACGCGTTAATTACTTTTTCACGCACAATAAAAAGTTTTTGGTAGAAGGACTGAAGTTTATGAATTCAGCCATTCGCTACCCGCTATTTAAAGAAGACGAAATGAAAAGAGAAAATCCTGTCGTGGATGGTGAGTTCCAACGCGCGGAGTCGAATCCCACATTCTGGTTAATGAATGATATGAACCGGAAGCTTTGGGGAGACCTTTACAGCCGCAAGAACGTTATTGGCGATCACAACATTATTCTTACAGCCACGAAGGAAAAAATGCAGACGATCCAAAAAAAGTATTATTATCCTAACAATTCCATCTTAATTTTAGCTGGCGACGTCAATCATACTGAAGCATTTACAAAAGTTAAGGAAATATTTGACGACTGGGCGCCGTCAGATTTCGATCCGTTTGTAAAATACCCGATCCCGGAATTTAAACCCCTTGACAAAATCGGATCTGTATTTCACTGAAAATGCAAATGCAAGAAATCCTATCATAGCCATGGGATACCACGGTCCAGATACCCGCAAGGATTTGAAAGCTACTTATGCGGCCGATGTGTTTTCATTTATCATGGGTCAGAAGTCCTCCAAGCTGCAACAAGATCTTATCGACAGCGGCTTAGCCTTCGACATTAGTGTAAGCTATCAAACTTGTAAATACACAGGTCCGATTTTGATATTCGCTGTTCCGAATCCCGAAAAGGTGAAGGAAGTCCGGGAGAAGATCGAAGAACATGTCGCTCAGTGGGATAATGATACTTATTTTACTGATGAACAACTGGAAACGGCTAAAACTTTGATCTCCATTGATGATGCACACAGTCGTGAAAAAACTTCGGAGTTCATCCACACTGTATCTTATTGGTGGGCATCTGCGTCCATAGATTACTATACTTCCTATGTGGAAAACATAAAGAAGGTTACACGCGCCGATATACAGCAGTATATCAAAAAATATATAAAAGGCAAGCCACACATAACTGGAATTCTTACTACCCCTGAAGGCAGACCTGCGCTGGAGGCTAGTTTAAAAACAATCAAAAATTAAGCTCATGAAAAATTTCACTCGTTATACATTTCTGATTTTACTTTTTGTGCTGGCCACATCATTTTCCCCGCGGCCGCCGCAGGAGAGGACCACTGAATTTGTGATAAATGGCCTGAAGGTAATTTTGAAACCCTCGGTCAAGGAAATTATTAGCGTGCGATTTTTTATCAAGGGTGGTACGGCTAATTATTCAAAGGAGCTGGAAGGTGTAGAGGCGCTGGCCCTCTCCGTGGCCGTTGAGGGTGGTACAAAGAAAATGGGCAAAACCGAATTTGCAACGGCATTGGAAAAAATCGGGACCACTATAGGGTCAAGTACTTCGTACGATTATAGTGAAATCAACATGTCATGCATAAAAGAGTTTTGGGATCAGTCGTGGGATCTGTTTGCTGATGTTATCACATCACCTAGATTTGACGCAAAAGAATTTGAACTAATCAAGGCACAAGCCGTTGCGCAGGCGAAACAGTCGGAGTCTAATCCAGACGAATACCTTCGGAACCGCAGCATGGAAACAACGTTTGCCAATCATAATTACGCAAAACGACCTCGGGGTACAACGGCAAGCCTGGAGAAAATGTCGCTGGAAAACGTCACATCGCATTTTCGCAACATTATCGGAACACGGAATTGCTTTCTTGTTGTCGTCGGGAATATTACAGAAGAGGATCTGAGACAACGAGTAACCGCGGCTTTCGCCGCTATTCCGGGAGGCAAACAGCCAACGTTGGAACCGCGCCTGGAAATTAAACCCGATGCGACGCTCGAAAACCGGGATATTCCAACAAACTATATCCGGGGCATCATGAGTGCTCCTTCGGTAAATGAAAAAGAAGGAATTCCCATGATGCTGGCTATGGCAATCCTGTATGATCGCTTTTTTGTTGAATTAAGGACAAAAAGAAGTTTGACTTACGCACCTGGCGCAGGGTATGCGTCTACTGTCTTCAACAATCCGTATGCGGCTTTCTATGCATCGTCTACCGATCCGAAGCAAACGCTGCAGGTGATGATCGAACAAATCAATGAAGTAAAGAATCAGGGCTTTAAGGAAAAAGAATTGAAGGACATGAAAGAATCCTACCTGACCGAACATTTTATGGGCTTGGAAACCAACGACTCGCAAACAATGTCGCTGGGACTTGCAGAATTAGGCGGAGATTGGAGGAAAACAGAAACCTTCATGCCCGATGTTGAAAAAGCAACCGTTCAAGATCTTAATAATGTTTTTAAGAAATACTCATCCTCTATTCACTGGATGTACTTAGGCAAGGAAACAGCTGTGAGCAAAGACGACTTTAAGCAACCCCAGATCTTACCACCTGGAGAAAAAGTATCGCCCAAAAAGTAATCAAGGAAAAATCTAGCGCTTAAAAATTCTCGCGACAATTACGACGATGAGAACAATCACAAAAAGGACAATGAACACGCCAGTGTAAACTCCGGCGCCAAAAATATCTCCAACAAGTTCACAACTTGTCATTGCTAACAGAAGAAACAAAAAGAACGGGATTGTAAAGTTTTTCATATCGTTTAAGGTTGGCTTTTACGTTATTAGCGAAAAATCAAGCCAATTCCTTACGTTCTGATTTCAATTAATTTCTGTTGGATTCAAGGGATGAGGTCACGTTACTGTGTAATTTATACCCCAGCCATTCAAAACAATTCAAACTTAGAGGGAAAACTATCTGCATAATGAAAACCTATACCCCACGATTTTAGCCGTTCCGCTGTTTCATTTAAGTAAGATTCACTGTGTGACTTTCCCAGCACCTTTCGGATGATGATGTAACGAATATTTTTGGGATGCTGCTCGGCAATCTTTAAATATATTTTTAAGTCCAGTTGTGTATTGTCGCCGAGCAGAAAGTATTTTTTTTCGGGGAATAGCTGGATGATTTCCTGTAACATCTTAGTCTTGTGCACCTCTCGTTCTTCCACCTTAATGGCACGAAACACATCCCTCACTTTGCGCATCGGTTTTAAAAACAGAGGCCCTGGCGGAAAACCATTATGCAGTAAGAACCGGTAGATCAAGGGATAAAGATTTTGTTCACTGTTTGAAACGTAAAACGGCTCAGCACCTCCTTGATGTAGTCCCTCAATAAGATTCTTCATCGATACAACCGTCTTCCGATCCTCCATAGACGTAAACATCAGGGTTCTGAACTTTAATAACCTATTGGAGACATTCGAGTGCAAAAGGGTATCATCAATATCAGAAATGACAATTACCGGTGCAGTAACAAAATGAATTTTTCGGGTATATAGATCCTCTATAATGCGGGCATGCACTCCGTTGTGTAGTATAACTTCCTCAAGCGAAATTTGATTGGAACCCGAATTCGCGGTGCAGAAAAAAGAGCCTGAAGCATCGGTCATCGCATCAGTCTGCCCTTCATTAAATCGCAGCGTGATCGGTTGGTTGGCAAAAAAACGTGTTCGATACAATGCCAATAACGTACGGAAGGTTTTTCTCGAACTGTATGCCTTGAAACTAAAGTCTTGAAGAGAGGAATACGTCAGCTGGCCCGTAAAAAGACTTTTGGTGCCATTGGATAAACCATAAAAACTTAACAGTATCGGGGCCGCTTGACTCATCAATTTATCAATACCGGAATGGCCGACGGGAGAATCGATATTTGCAGCTGATCTACTTCACCCATATATTCACCATCAATTTGAAAATCGACTAGCTGATTAATTTTTATTTCAGCCGTCGTACAACTAATAACATCAGCAAACATATCCTCATCAAGGAAGACATTGAATTTAGTTAGACCTGCTTTTATCGCTTCATCGAGCGCAATTTTGGGGACGTTACAAATTTCAAATTTTCCATCCGACACCGATCCCTCGGATATCCGTATACCAGTACCGTACATATTAGCATTGCCAATAACAATCATGTATCCCTCCTTTTCGTACACCTTGTCAGGCGTTTTTATAGTATAAGAAAGCAGTGGACTTTCTTTAATTGACTGAAAGAGATACTTGGCATATCCAATCATGCCCTTCTCCCCTTGCTCTTTATAATTTTTGATCATCTTAGCGTTGATCCCGATATCTGCGAGATGCGTACAAATGTATTTCCTATCAAAATTCAATAGATCAAGTTGCACAATGTTGGATGTGTTGAAGACGAGGCGTACAGCTTCCTCAAGATCTCCAGAGAGTCCTAAAGCCGTTGCCAAGCCATTTGCGGAACCCAACGGCAATATTCCCATGGGAATGTTTTTATTTATCAGATTCCTTCCAACTGTTTGCACGGTCCCATCCCCGCCACACGCCACTACCCTATCAGGCTTATATTCCCGTAGTTGATGCTTAATCAACCTCGTCATGGTGTGAAGAGGTATAAAAAAACTTAAAGTCGACTTTTTTTTGCTCCGCGGCCTTATGAATTAATAGAAT
>CAVTZI010000020.1:0-20000 GCA_963739105.1 uncultured Bacteroidota bacterium
ATCCGGAAGACTACCGTGGGCGATCAGGAAGATGAAATTCTTAACGCTTTAGCCGAAGCGGAAAACCGCGCTGACATTATATTGATAACGGGTGGACTGGGGCCCACAAGCGATGACCTGACGAAACCTTGTTTAGCAAAATATTTTAATTGCCCCCGGAAAGTACACGCTGAAGCGCTGGCCGAAGTGACAGAATTTTTTAAAAGTAGAGGAAGAGAATTGACTGACCTTAACCGCCAACAGGCGGCGCTCCCCGAGTGTTGTGAAAAAATTACGAACAAGGTCGGCACAGCCCCGGGAATGTGGTTCGAGAGAAACAAAAAGGTCTTTGTTTCTATGCCAGGCGTGCCGCACGAGATGAAACTCATGATGACCGATATTATTGTTCCAAAGCTCAAGCAAACTTTTGTTACTCCCGTCATTCATCATCAGATTATTAGAACAATTGGAGTCGGTGAATCTTTTCTTGCTGAAAAAATCTATGATTCGGAAAAGTCTCTTCCCTCACACATCAAGCTGGCTTACTTACCGGGCTTAGGGGAAGTAAAGTTGCGCCTTACCGGTATCGGCGCCTCCATAGAGACGCTAAAAGCAGAAACAGATGTGCTAACCCAAAAACTCGAACCTCTGGTGGGTCAATTTATCATTGGCTTTGGAGACGATCCAATTCGAAGTTGTGATTGGAAAAAAATTGCTGCAAAAAAAGCTGACACTTTCCGTTGCCGAAAGCTGCACAGGTGGATTTGTATCTCACCTCATTACAAGCGTCCCGGGAAGCTCGGGGTATTTTCAGGGAAGTATGATCCCTTACGCTTATGAGATCAAGATGCAGCACCTCGGCGTAAATCCGGAAACATTACGGGACCATGGTGCGGTCAGCGAGGAGACCATTCGTGAAATGGCCATTCGGGTTCGAACAAAATTTAAAACCGATATTGGTGTTGCCACCAGCGGAATTGCGGGTCCCGGGGAAGAGACACCTGAAAAACCCGTTGGCACGGTTTGGATCGATATCCCGATAAGCATCAGACCGTAGCTAAAAAACTTCAACTCTCGAAAGACTGAATGGTAAATATTCAAATTGCCTCGCACGCTGCGTTGAATTTGCTCCGGTTATCATTGGAGCAGCTCCCATAGTCAAGAACAGATCGTAACAAATTGCCTATGAAACCCTGTACGCCAACTATCTGCTAAAAATATTACCTTTGCCCGTAAATCATTTTTCTCATGGCGCAGGTAGAACTCATTATGCCTAAGATGGGCGAAAGCATAACGGAAGCGACGGTTTTGTCATGGTTAAAAAAACCTGGGGATAAAATCGAGCAAGAGGAATCTGTTTTGGAGGTCGCCACGGACAAGGTAGATACTGAAATCCCGTCGACACATGCGGGAATATTAAAAGAAATATTAGTTCAAAAAGGGGAGATCGTCCAGGTGGGAAAGCCTATAGCGATTCTAACGGTCGAGGCTGAAGAATCCGCCAAGAAAGAAAATGCGTTGCCTCCCGATGGTCTCCCAGATGTCGACATTCCATCAGTGGAATCCCGGTCTCAAAAGAAATCCCAGCATCGCATACAAATGGCAAAAATCATATTGCTGCAGATTATAAATCAAGCTCCAAATTTTTTTCTCCCCTGGTTAAAAATATTGCCAAAGAAGAAAATATCAGTGTTGCCGAATTAGAAACTATTGAAGGGTCGGGAGCAGAAGGACGGATCACCAAAAAAGATATTCTCAACTATGTTGAAACCAGAAAAATGGGATCGACGATCAAGCCCCTTCAGCATTCCGTTACAGTCAGTACATCGGCACCAAAAGTATCGGTATCGATAAGCGCAGGTGATGAGATCATTGAGATGGATCGGATGCGCAAGATGATAGCAGAACGAATGCTGGAATCCAAGCGCATTGCTCCACACGTTACGTCGTTTGTTGAAGCCGACGTTACCACGATTATCCATTGGAGAAATAAAGTAAAAAGTGATTTTCAAAAACGCACCGGAGATGCTTTGACCTATACGCCTTTCTTTATTGAAGCGGTTGTCAACGCTATCAAAGATTATCCAATGATTAATATTCAGGTGGATGGTGACAAGATCATAAAAAAGAAAGAAATTAATATCGGAATGGCTGTTGCCTTGCCGTCCGGGAACCTGATTGTTCCCGTTATCAAAAATGCAGATCAATACAGTCTCGCCGGCTTCGCTAAGGTTGTAAATGATATCGCCAAACGCGCGCGCGATAACAAACTCAAGCCTGATGAATTATCAGGTGGAACGTTTACAATTTCCAATGTGGGTTCTTTGGAAATGTCATGGGAACACCCATCATTGTTCAACCTCAGGTTGCGATCATCGCCCTGGGGGCCATTCAAAAAAAGCCCGCAGTTATGGAAACACCTTACGGGGATGTGATTGCAATTCGTCATAAAATGTTTCTGTCTCATTCCTATGACCATCGTGTTGTGGATGGCGCTTTAGGTGGAAGCATGGTGAGACGCGTAGCGGATTACCTTGAAAAGTTTGATACAAGCCGCTCACTCTAAGCATATTCGCTGATTTCCTTACACGAAGGATTTTTAAATCTTCCGGTTTCCTAATTTTAAGGATGGCGAAAATCATTTCCTTTATCAGCCGTAAAGGTGGAACGGGTAAAACAACAAATGCGATAAACCTTTCCACTACTTTACACCAGATGGGCAAACACGTTCTCCTGATTGAAACAGATGCTAACTATACTTTGAACACCCTTCGGAAGATGGAACTCTTCAAGGCAAAGGAAAGCAGGAATGGATTTGAAATATTAGGATCACAAGATAGCAGTGTGGCGGACGAACTTTCTAAAATAAAAGAAACCCGAAAAGAAGATATCATTATTGTTGATAGCGCCGGAAAGACCACCGACGAAGGAATGAAAAAACTTTGTTTGGTGAGTGATATGGTGATCGTTCCCACAAGTCTTACTCAAAACGATCTATTGGTTACTTATCAAACGGTAACGGACCTTGCACCTGCGCGCAATCTCAACCCAAAACTTAAAATTTTGGTTCTTCCTAACCGAATTCATAGTGCTACAAATATTTACACTGTGCGTCAAAATTTAAAAAATCTTGATGCCATCATATTGCCTGTCATCGTGCCGCAGAAAAATCTGTTTGTAAATTTCAGTACCATGGAAGCCGAGAAGGAATACCTTCCTATAGCGCAGGCCATTTTGAACAATCTCGTATGAGCAAAAAAAAGAATACACTTCAGGACCTGGACGATTTTCTTAAACAACAGGCTGCAACCCTGGTGACACCGGAAACCCTCAGTGATACCGTTGAACCAAAGCCTGAAATTGAGAAAGTTGAGTCCAACCGAAGCAAGACGGAGGAAAAGCGTCCATTGACGAATTTCAAATTTCCCCTTCGAAACATGATCCGACCTTCAGGAAGAAACTGTATGATTTTATTATCGAATCATTAGAAACCCAAAAGGAATCTTTGCCCGAAGACAAAATGCTAATCAACACGGCCCTTTATTTGAAGAGTGGCGACGATTGGAAAAATGCCATCAGGCAATATTGGAGGGAACGTAGGCGTTACAGTTATCCGTTATCCGTTATCAGTTATCCGTTAATCGCGGTAGTTGAGGGCGTGCCACAGCTGAACCTCAGCATTTGCCCGATTAATGAATCCACGCCATGACTTACATGCGATAATTCACTGTTTATTCTCACGAAGCGACACCAACTCTTAACTAAGAAGAAATAACTTTGTTTCAAACATTGATACCGCGTGACTTACCACGCTGGCAACTTACTTAGAACTTAAACACCTCAACATTATAAATGAAATTCGGAACCAAAGCAGTACATGCAGGCGTAGTGCCTGATCCATCAACCGGCGCGATCATGACGCCCATTTATCAAACTTCCACCTATGTACAGGAGTCCCCTGCGAAACATAAGGGCTATGCGTACGCGCGAGGGACCAACCCCACACGCAATTCCCTTCAGAAAAGTATAGCAGCACTGGAAAATGGCAAGCATGGAATATGCTTTTCATCTGGAATGGGTGCCACCGATGCCGTGATCAAGTTGCTGAGTCCCGGTGACGAAGTCATTACCAGTAGTGATTTGTATGGCGGAACCTATAGAATGTTCAAACGAGTTTTCGAAAAATATGGAATAAAATTTCATTTTATTGATCTCACCGAGGTATCCAACATTGAGCCTTTCTTGAATACAAAAACAAAACTGTTGTGGCTGGAAACACCCACTAATCCATTGATGAACATCGTCGATATCAAAGGCTGTGTCGATTTGGTAAAAGGTAAAAACATCCTGGTCGCCGTCGACAATACTTTTGCTTCTCCTTACCTGCAAAATCCATTGGATCTGGGTGCAGATATCGTTATGCATTCTGTTACAAAATATCTCAGTGGGCATTCTGACGTGATCATGGGTGCGTTGGTTATGAATGATGAAAAACTTTATCAGGACTTGGCGTTCATCATGAATTCCTGTGGTGCGGTTCCGGGGCCACAAGATTCCTTTCTCGTTCTTCGCGGCATAAAAACACTTCACCTGAGAATGGAACGTCATTGTTTCAACGGAAAAAAAATTGCCGAGTATTTAAAGAGTCATCCGAAAATCGGAAAAGTTTATTGGCCGGGTTTTGCAGAGCATCCCAATCACGCTGTCGCCAAAAAACAAATGAAAGACTTTGGCGGAATGCTTTCATTTACACTTAAAGATGATAGCGTTGAAAAAGCGATTAAACTGATGGAAAGCGTAGAACTTTTTTCATTGGCCGAATCACTGGGTGGTGTGGAGTCGCTCATTAACCACCCAGCGTCTATGACCCACGCAAGCGTTCCAAAAGAAGAACGAATAAAAAGCGGACTAGTAGATTCATTGATACGGCTAAGTATCGGTGTTGAAGACGTTGACGATCTGCTGGAGGACTTAGGCCAGGCACTCAACAAAGTTTAGTATTTGCCACTTCTGGTTCGTCGTTATGTTACTTTGAAAACGTATAGTTGACATCCACGGAATCCTCGGACGTAACCTTGGACTGGGGATCATAAATAATGAGCATTAATTTATCCACGACCACGCTCTCGTCTTCAGATTTCACACTAACAATTACTGAGTTAGTGCCGGTTCCTTTGTAAAGCTTGGATGGAGAATAAAAGAACGTGTAGTTGGTTGCCGTCGTAGCTTGCTGGCTCGACCCAGATCCTTACACCATAGGCTCGATCACAGAATAGTTATAGACTATTCGCACATGATCATTTATTGAAGTGTCTCATAGTATTTCAGTGTTGCTGGCGAGGCTGGAGTCATTGACGTGATCTCAATGGAAGAAGCCTTTGGCCCTCCTTCATCGTCGTCGCCACATCCAAATAACAAAAGGGTCAACAAAATCATTGACGCATAGGCAACGATTTGTTTCGGGGTTGTGATGAATTTTAGCTTCATAGTAACGGGTTTTTTTGATTTGACACAAAGTTTTCACTTTGCTGAATAATCAAGTGCGACTATTCTCCCAATTATTGAAAGCGATGTAACGCATGGGAAAAGAAAATGGGGATCACTAAATGAATCTGGGGACGCGTAGATCAACAATTCCTTCAAAAGTGTGGATGAATAAAAATAGGGGGCGCCGGCGAAGTCGCCATAATTTATGGATAGGATAGAAAACGTTGACATATTTTCTATTTTAGAAGCCAAATTTCAAAATGGATAAGAAAAATTTCAGACTCCTCTTTAGCGTACCGGTCATTGTCGCGGCCCTTGGCTATTTTGTTGATATCTATGATTTGCTGCTTTTCAGCATCGTCAGACGGGCCAGTCTGATCTCGCTCGGTGTCGCGGAAAGCGATCTATTAGCACAAGGTGAACATCTCCTTCGTGTTCAAATGGCGGGTCTTCTTGTCGGCGGACTGATCTGGGGGATCATGGGTGACAAGCTTGGAAGGCTTTCTGTTTTGTTCGGTTCGATACTTTTGTATTCTCTGGCCAATATTGCCAATGGATTTGTAACCTCTGTAGATCAATACGCCTGGCTTCGTTTTATTGCCGGTATTGGACTTGCAGGAGAGTTGGGCGCCGGCGTAACCTTGTGTCCGAAATCCTTCCTGCAAATTTAAGAGGCTATGGAACTACCATCATTGCTACCGTTGGCCTCCTGGGTGCGGTCGTCGGAAATTTCTTGTCGAAAATGTATGATTGGCAGACCTCGTACTTCATCGGGGGCGGATTGGGATTATTATTATTGTTGGCCCGGGTGAGTGTTTTTGAGTCCGGAATGTTTCTCAAGACTAAAGAAAAGCATGTTCAACGCGGGAATTTTTTTCAACTTTTTACGAAGCGAAGTCGGTTTTTGAAATTTATGGGATGCATTTTTATAGGCCTTCCCCTCTGGTATATTATTGGGATTCTCGATAACATTTTCGCCGGAATTTGCAAAGGCCCTGGGAATTGACGGTGCGATTGCCGCAGGCGATGCGGTCATGTATAGTTACATTGGCTTAGCCGTTGGAGACCTCCTGAGTGGTGTGAGCAGTCAACTGGTAGGATCCAGAAAAAAAATACTGAAACTTTTCCTGCTCATCAGTCTCGCCTTCATTATCGGTTACTTATTCCTGCCTATTAAAACTGTCGGGTTCTTTTATTTTGCGTGCTTTTGCCTGGGCGTTGGTGCCGGTTTTTGGGCATTATTTGTTACCGTCGCTGCCGAACAATTCGGGACCAATCTCAGGTCGACCACTGCCACTACGGTTCCCAACTTCATCCGCGGAACCGTCATCCCCCTTACTCTAGCATTCAAAGTCCTGCGAGATCAATGGGGAATCATTTATGGCGCTTTATTAATCGGTATTTTGACGATCATAATTGCTTTTATTGCGTTAAAGCTTATCGATGAAACATACGGTCGTGATCTCAATTTTGAGGAGATTGATTAGTTCGTATCTTGTAAAAATTTTTTTCGTCCCGCTGCCCAAGGGAAAATCGTAAAGACGCTTTTAGTGAAGAAGTACATTCTCATTTTTTTGGTTGTTAAGCTTTTTACAAGTTCTGCTGTTGGCCAAAATCTTCAGCTGATTGATAGCATTAAAAGCCAGCTAACCCGCGCACAAGGCGAGAGAAAGTTTGACTTACTGAATGACTTGGCATGGGAATATCGATGGGCTTACCCGGACAGCACCATTCATTATGCCAAGCAAGCGAATACACTGGGGCACACCTTGAACCTTCCTAAATCTATGGCCAAGCCCATCAATTTTATGGGTGTGGCCTTGAACTATAAAGGCAACCGGTTATCCGCCTTTGAGCATTATGAAGAAGCTTTGAAAATATCAACGGCGCAAAAAGACTCCGTACAAATTGCGCATGCTAACAATAATCTTGGAAGATTATTTTTTGAACAAGGATTACTCGCGAGATCGTATGGTTACTTCATTAAAGCACTTTCCATTTTTGAAAACCTTAATGACTCAGGGGGACTGGCATATACCTATCAAAGTTTGGCGAACTTGTATAAATCTCAGCGCGATTATAAAAAGTCTGAAAACAATTATCTAAAGGCGAACAACATCAGGCTGTCATTAAAAAACACGCGAGACATTATGTCGGCATACTTGCAAACGGCCCGGCTGTACGAGGAAACCGATCAGACGGAAAAGGCGCTTAAATATTTATTCATGGCTGATTCTGCGGGAACAGTCATTCAGGATGAAATTAACCTGGCTGAAATCAAAACCTTTATCGCAGAAAATTACCTTCACAAGGATTCCCTGGACGCTGCCGAGGCCATCTGCACAGCTGGGTTAAAAGTGATTCAGTCGAAGAATATTATTAGGATGCTTCCGCATGCCTATCTCACGCTCGGCCAAATCAAAGCCAAAAAAAATGATTTACGAGCAGCTAGAAAATATTTCACGGAGGCTCTTTCCATTGCATCCTCTACCAAAGATCTAGCGCCAAAAATGAGAGCTCACTATTTTTTATGGAAGCTGGCAGAAAGAGAAAAGAATAGAAGTGGAGAACTTGAAAACCTTAATGAATATTTGATCCTAAAGGATTCGATAAAAGATCTTGATTTAGCCAGGCAGGTTGAGCGACTACAATTCGAGATTGAAATTGAAAGAAAAGAACGGGAGAATGAATTGTTAAAAGTTAACCAGGCAAAAACAGCCATCACGGTGGAACAACAAAAACTTCAAAACATGATTCTTATCATTATTGTTGGATTTGTTAGTGTGCTCGGACTGATTCAATGGCAAAGTAGCAAGAAGCGAAGAGAAGTTAATGAGACCCTCGCGCAGCAGAATC
Source organism: uncultured Bacteroidota bacterium (assembly GCA_963739105.1). GTDB lineage: Bacteria > Bacteroidota > Bacteroidia > Cytophagales > Cyclobacteriaceae > Chryseolinea. Next base: position 8,323 of record CAVTZI010000020.1, read on the forward strand.
AATTCATTCAAAATCAACGTCGCGAAATCATCGAACAAAATGAAAAGCTGTCCAGACGCAATCAGCAGCTTTCCGATCTGAATCATGAAAAAGATACCCTGATGAGCATTGTTGCCCACGACCTCAAGTCGCCTTTGAATGCCATCAAAGGTGTGGCAGATCTCATGGAAATCGAGGGTGGCCTTTCATCGGATCAAAAAAAATATGTTTCCATGACCAAGGAAGCAACACAGTCCGGACTGTACCTGATCAAAGATCTGTTGGATGTACACATGCTGGAAGAAAATGTTATACCCAACTACTCAACATTTGAGATTAGTGAATTTTTATTAAGAAAGGTAAACGCTTATCAGCCGGCTGCTGAAGCAAAGGACATCCACCTTCACATCACCCGCATCGAAAACGAGGAAGTTTATTTGGATGCCGATTATTTAGGCCGGATCGTTGATAATCTTCTCACCAACGCCATAAAATTTTCAAGCAGAAATTCAACGGTTGATGTAGCCGCCGGGAAATCCAATGATCAGATTTGGATTTCTATTAAAGACAAAGGACAGGGCTTTTCTGACAAAGATAAACGCGACCTATTTCAAAAATTCAAAAAACTGAGTTCTCAGCCAACCGCAGGAGAGTCTTCGAATGGTTTAGGATTAGCGATCGTTAAAACATTGGTTGATCGCATGAAGGGAACAATTGAACTGATCTCAGAAAAAGGAAAGGGAAGCGAATTCATCATTTGTGTACCCGCCTCAAGGAAACCGAATTAGTTTCTTAACCCATTAAACCTTTTTGTCTTGCCATTGTCCAAGGTGCAATTAAATCATTAAGGACATGAAAAAGATAATTGCTGTTTTTACATTTATCGTTTTTGCGGGCATTATTCAAGCACATGCGCAACAAACGCCGGTTGTTGACCACCGTCAAAAAAATCAACGACATCGGATTCAAAGTGGAGTAGCAAGCGGTGAACTAACACGTCGTGAGACTGCAAATGCCCGCTATGATCAACGTAGGATCAAAAGGTCGGAACGCAGGGCAAAAGCCGACGGAGTTGTAACACCTGCCGAACGCGCCAGACTAGATCACAAACAGGATAGAGCTAGTCGCCAGCTTCGCAGAGATAAACACGATGGTCAGGACCGACCATACGCCAATAACTAATAATTCTTTAAGCCCCTATTGATGGGGCTTTTTTTATGCCATGCGCTATATCTGCCTGACGTTCAATTGACTTGCTGGTATTATTTTTCAATTATCTTTACTGGCAATCATTTCTATTAAAATTATGGAAGGCATGTTAAAATCCGGAAGTCTGACCGGCAAAACCATCATCATAACAGGTGGTGGCACTGGACTCGGCAAATCAATGGGAAAATATTTTCTTGAGTTGGGTGCTAACCTGGTTATTACGAGCAGAAAAATCGATGTCCTTCAAAATACTGCGAATGAACTGATGCGTGAAAGTGGCGGAAAAGTATTGGCCCTGGCGTGCGATGTCCGCAAGTATGAAGAAGTAGAGAAAGTTATTAAGCAGTCGGAAGAAGAATTTGGCCAGGTACATGGCGTGGTCAATAATGCTGCAGGAAATTTTATAAGTCCCACGGAGAGATTATCGCATCGCGCCTTTGACATCGTCGTGGATATTGTCTTAAAAGGAACTTATTATACAACGCTTGCGGCAGGCAAGAATTGGATTTCCAAAAAACAACCTGGTACTTTTTTAAACATCGTTACAACGTATGCCTGGACAGGATCAGGTTATGTGGTGCCTTCTGCGTGTGGTAAAGCCGGTGTGCTGGCGCTTACGAGATCGCTTGCCGTAGAATGGGCAAAATATAAAATAAGAAGTAATGCAATCGCACCGGGCCCTTTTCCTACCGAAGGTGCATGGAGCAGATTATTACCAGGAGACCTGGCTAAAAAATTCGATCCTGCCGACCGTATCCCGTTAAAGCGAGTTGGCGAACACCAGGAATTGGCGAATCTTGCAGCCTATCTGATGTCTGATTATTCTGCTTACGTTAATGGCGAAGTGATTACAATTGATGGAGGAGAGTGGCTGAGAAACGGTGGTGAATTCAGTCATCTTGAACATGTGCCGAATGAGCTGTGGGACATGATGGAAAAAATGCGCGGAAAGTAATTTACCAGATATACTTCATGAAACGATTATTTTTTTTCTTCTCGTTGATGCTTCTAACATCTTTATCATTCGCGCAGAATTATACCCGGTACGATGATATTCCAGAACAAGAATCAGTAATGAATGTTGGCTTGGGAATTGGTCTGGATTATGGCGGGATCGGTGGGCGCATTACATTTCTTCCCGTCAAACGACTTGCCCTTTTTGCGGGGGTTGGCTACGCTCTTGTAGATTTTGGTTACAATCTTGGAGCACAGCTCCGAATTATCCCGGACAAAAATTTCTGCCCAACTTTTGGAGTGATGTACGGTTACAATGGTATCATCAAAGTGCAAAACGCTTCCACGTATGACAAAATCTATTATGGTACATCATTAAGCGGAGGCATGGAGATGCATTTTGGCGGAAAGCAGAATTTCATGAACGTTGAATTAATTGTTCCGTTTCGAACACAGGCTTTTTATGACGATTGGGATAAGTTAAAACAAAACTCCAGTGTTTCGATCCAATCAGATCCATTGCCTATCGCCTTTAGCATCGGTTATCACTTTGCACTTAAATAATTTCTGTTCGCGTGGCGCTTGATACTTGGCTTGAAAAAAATTTACAGATCCGGAAAGAAAAAAATCTTTTTCGCGAACTGAAAACTTCAACGGGCCTCGTGGATTTTTGCTCAAACGATTACTTGGGATTGGCGCGTTCTGAAATATTATCCGATCAGATTGAAGCAAGATGTCGGGCAATAAAATTGAAACAGAATGGTGCAACCGGCTCACGGCTTCTTTCGGGTAATTCGGAATTAACAGAAGAAGTCGAACATAAGCTTGCTTCTATTTTCAGCAGTCAGTCAGCTTTAATTTTGAATTCGGGATATACTGCAAACCTTGCCATATTTTCCAGCATTCCAGGAAAGCATGATAGCATTTTGTATGATGAACTTGCGCACGCTTCTATTAAAGATGGCGCGCGACTTAGTTTGGCACATCGATACAGTTTTAAGCACAATGATTTGAATGACCTTGAATCAAAACTGAAAAGAATCAATGGCAAAGTGTTTATCGCAGTAGAATCCGTTTACTCAATGGATGGCGACGAATGTCCCCTACGTGATCTGACTTCATTGGCAGCTCAATATGGAGCATTTGTGATACTTGATGAGGCGCACAGCACCGGCGTAGTCGGTAATAACGGCAGTGGATTGGCTACCTCACTGGGGCTTGAGAAAAATATTGACGTCCGTCTTTATACTTTTGGAAAAGCGATGGGTGTACACGGTGCTTGTGTTGCCGGATCGGAAAAATTGATCCAATATATAATCAACTTCGCCAGGCCATTTATTTATACGACGTCATTGGCACCACATAGTATTATTGCAATTGAGAGTGCCTTCGATTACCTACGGCAGAACCTGGACCTCCAGCGTGTGCTTCAAAAAAATATCGAGTCCTTTGTAAATGGTGTTGGCGCTTTGACAAACCGTACGTCGAGCCGCAGCGCGATACAGACCGTGCTCTTTCCAGGAAATGAAAACTCGAAAGCCAACGCATCGAAATTACAACAAGCAGGTTTCGATATTCGACCTGTATTATCTCCCACGGTACCAACAGGAACCGAGCGGTTGAGAATCTGTCTCCACACCTACAATACTTTGGACGAAATCGCTAAACTTACAGGCGAATTGAACAAGTTATAAGAAGGCGCAGTGGCCCCACGGGGTAATCGTAAATCGTTCCTCGTACCTCGTAAATATAAAACGATGAATTACTTTGTCACGGCAATAGGAACAGACAGCGGAAAAACATTGGTGTCTGCTATATTGTGCAAGGCACTTCATGCCGATTATTGGAAGCCCGTGCAGGCAGGATACCCGACGGATTCTGAAACGGTAAAATCTTTGTTACCCGATACAGATTCAAAAATACATAGGGAAACTTATGTCTTTAAAACACCTGCCTCTCCGCATGCAGCGGCTGCGTTAGAAAATGTAACAATAAGTTTGAACGATTTCGTGGTACCCGATCACACAGCGGGACCTGATTATTGAAGGGGCGGGCGGCTGCCTGGTTCCACTTAATGATCGGGATTTTGTGATCGATCTAGCCAACAGGTTTAGCGCGGAGGTTGTATTGGTGAGCAATTTATATTTGGGCAGCATCAACCACACGTTACTTTCATGGGAAGCCATTAAGCGACGGTCGACTTCCTATAAAAGGAATTATTTTCAATGGAAATCATAATGCTGAAAGCGAACGCATCATCCTTCATCACACAGGTCTATCTTGCCTTTTACATGTTGAACATGAAGACATTCTTGACGGGACGGTAATTGAAAAATATTCAAGAAAATTGAAAGCAAACTGGAATGGATAATCTCTCCGAACTCGATCGTAAAAATATCTGGCATCCGTTTACTTCTCTTGAAGCTGGCGAAGATCCCATCTTGATCGAAAAGGCTGAGGGAATTTATTTGTATTCCAGTGACGGACGTAAAATCATTGATGCCGTATCATCATGGTGGGTAAATCTTCATGGTCACAGCCATCCAGCAATTGCAAAAGCAGTTGCCATCCAAGCGCAAACGCTCGAACACGTTATTTTTGCTGGGTTCACACATGAACCGGCTATCCGGCTATCCAAAAATCTTCTGACTATTTTACCTCAAAACCAGGTAAAGATTTTTTTTTCGGACAACGGAAGTACAGCCGTTGAAGTCGCACTGAAAATGGCCTTTCAGTTTTGGTATAATCAAGGTATCAACAATAAGAAAAAAGTCATTGCCCTGAGGGGCGCATACCATGGTGACACTTTTGGTTCGATGTCCGTGGGAGAACGTGGTGCTTTCACAGCCCCGTTTTCCCCGTACTTGTTTGATGTAGCGTACATAGATTTTCCCACAGCCTTCAATGAGGACGTTGTCATGGCTCAATTTAAGAATCTATTGAGCACGGAAGAGGTCGGTGCGTTTATCTATGAGCCGCTGGTTCAAGCCGCTGCAGGTATGCGAATGTACTCGCCGGAATTTCTGGATACTTTAATTTTAGAAGCTAAGAAACACGATGTGGTTTGTATTGCGGATGAAGTCTTCACGGGCTTTGGTCGAACGGGAAAAATGTTTGCATCGAACTATTTGACAAATGATCCTGATATCATCGCCGTTTCAAAAGGTATTACCGGAGGAACAATGGCCCTTGGCGTGACTAGCTGCTGCGAGAAGATTGTGTCGGCATTCCGTTCAAACAAAAACGAAAAAACTTTTTTCCATGGCCATTCGTATACGGCCAATCCCATTGCCTGCGCAGCTGCTAATGCCAGCTTTGAATTGCTTGTCCACAAAAATTGCCAAGATCAGATCAGCATGATTGAACAGCAACATATAGCGTTCAAACAAAAAATTGAAGGAGCTTGGGAATGTAGAGGAAGTTCGATGCCTGCGGTACGATTCTAGCAATTGAATTAAAAACACAGGAGGGGACGTCCTATTTTAACGAAGTACGAAAAAAGATCTTAGCTTATTTTTTATCAAAGAATATTTTATTGCGTCCACTCGGTAACGTAATCTATATTGTTCCGCCCTATGTCATTCAGCAACATGAACTAAATCAAATCTACAGCTGCATTGAAAATTTTTTATTTGAAATCGAGCGCTAGAACAACTCTATATGTCTTGTGGCAACTTCGCACATGCTGCTATCGAACAATCTTAGATTCAGAAAAGGACAAAACTGTTTTTCAAATAGAATGCAGTAGCCACGAAGGCACCAGGGCACCAAGTTTCACAAAGAAATCCCATAGAAAATTGTGTTTCAATCACCCGACGTTTGAAGCGGTTGTGCGGTGAGCGCATTTTCAAAAACCGTGTAAACCTTTACTTTGTCTAAATCAACAGGCTGAAGTGCAATAGCATAACTTTCAAAGGGCAGAATCGTTACGAGTTTCCCCTGACCATCAAATGCAAATGACAGATCCTGACTCTTATCGGTTATCGTAATGTAAACTTTACCAGACCCGAAATCATTGTATTGCGTATGCGTAGGTCGCCCAATAAAATCACTCGATACAATGGTATTTAGTTTCTCATCAAACAGTGCAAGTTGTTTTGCTTCCTGACGGAGGATCATGTACGATTTAAAATCTTTTTCTGGTACTAAACTAAAATGAGCATCAACGGTATTTTTTACCAAGGCTTCCCGCGTCAGTACTTTTCCGTCCAGATTAAATTTGATTCTAAAACCATCTCTGGATACCAGAACGAAGGCTGTATTTTCCCGGGAAGAACCCGTTTCTAAATAGTAATCTCCGGAAGGTCTGGCATTGAGATTCAGCGGGGAAATTTTTTAATAACTCACCTCTCCGGTTCATAAGGTAAACATTTCCATCGTCGCGAATTGCTATAATATAATCCTTTCCGCGAATGCGATAATGTCGCGGCGGCGCAAACAAACTTTCCGCAATATCTTTCGGCTGCCATCCCTCAAGGTTGGTACCATCTTTATCATACATCCAGATCTTTCCTGATTTTCCGGCAACAAAAAAGCGGTACTTCTTACTGTGATCATAATCCACCAGGCTAACAAACTCAATGTCTTCCTCCGGAATTTTAACAGGAAAAGGATTTACGTATTTACCAAGGCGATCCACAACGTGCAGGGCTCCCGGTGTTGCAAAGAAATATTGCAGTTTTCCATTGTTAAAATAATCCACCTGGATCACTTCGTCTGCGATCAGTCCGTTTGTTGGAATCTTCCAAAGTATTTTTCCTTCTGCGGACACAAGGCTAACGTTCCACGCGGAGTCTTGCACTAAAATTTCATTGCTTTTGTCGACGTGGCTTTTGACGAGCGCAAATTTTGCAAGTGTGTTGTTAAAATTGGTAATCAGTTTTTCACTTGTCCGTGCTTCCGTCTTGCGGGAAGGCTTTGCGGATTTATAAGCCCACGATACATTGGTATAATAGCTATCGTTTAAATGACTAAACTGCGCGGCTCCCATTCCGAGCGATCGTAACAAATTACGATTTTCCTTTACAAATTTTTTCCAGCGTGGTCGCAAAGATGTTTCTAACACACTCCAGAGCCGGGGCGTATTGATGAACAAGCTTATGTTTGATTCAAGCAGTGTAGACTCCAGATATTGATTCTGCGCCACGGATTTTCCCCAGGTATCTTCTTTGTCGATATCGTCGAGGTATCTTTTGAGTTCATCCAAATCTTCGCCGATGAAAATTGTCTTACCAGCGCTTGTGTAGTAACTCGTATTAAACCCCGAGATCAATGGATAAAATATCTTCTCCGGGAATCGATGCACAGGCAATTCACGAATTTCATAATCAGAATACTTCTCATAAAAGATGGTATCGATACTTACCTTCTCGGATAATGCGTTAAAAGTATTAATCCAGGGACCCACTCCGTTGAGAGAATTGATAACCAAAACTTTTGACGTTCGTTGATCTTTTGCCTCCATCCACGCGACACCAACTTCACCGGTCAGGTTATTCATCATACCTTTAAAATCTATATTCAAGGATTTTGAAAGCTGAGCAAGCGTGTCGCGATTCGCACGTTGTCCTTTATTAAACGACTGCAAATCCGTTTGAAAATTTGCTCCATTGCTAACACCATAACTCACCACCATCAAAGCCCGGTTCGAGATAAATTGTTTTAGACCAAAGGGTACGGGAACCTGATTTTGAAATGCTGAGAGAATGTAATTGGAGTGTGTGATGCTGTCGACGCAAAATCCGTTTAATACAAAATTGTTATCGTTGCTTATTTTGACATCTAAGAGCGCAGATTGGCCGAAATTTTGAATTAGCGGTGACGGTGATTCATTGATAAAAAGTGAGAACCATTCCGCGAAATTTTTCAGGCTGACATAAACATTTCCACCATCATTTCTTACTCTTGGCAATTGATACACACTGCCTAGTCTTTCTTTATAAGTCGTGCCATTGGAGTTATGCATCCTGATGACATCTTCGATTAAAATAGGTGTAAACGTGCTGACCCAAACTTCTTCGATTTTGATCCATGAAAACGTACGTTGTTTCTGCGTGAGCTCAAAAATCTTAACACCATTATATTCCCGTTCAGAAAATACTATGCCTTTTATCTTATCTTATTTTTTCCAGTACGGAATTGAACTGTAGCTCCAGATTTGGTTTTGCCGGAGCATAAAAAATAAAATCAAAATCATCTTTCCTTGTTACGTGAAGTGAGATGAGCGTACCGGTTTCAACCTGTGACAGACACAAAATCGGTGATCCGTTGTAATGAATCCTGATCCGCTGAGAAGACAGCTTCTCTTACGATATTTAAGATGCTTGAATTTTTAAGTTCGTCCTGACAAGTTTCGCAGGGTCCACTCTCATAGACCAGGATAGTCTCGGAGGGCACTAAATCCCAGGGACTGAGCTGCTCTTTTTTTCAAGATGATCGTATAAGAAATATCCACCAACGACTGCAATGACAATTCCGAGTGTTATTAGTAGAGGAAGATTTTTCACTGATTACTTTCCATAAAAATTAAAGGTTGAAGATAAGGGACTTAGCTTAAAGCTGAAAGCAGAAAGCAAAAAGCTATTCAGTCTCGACCAGCATACAGTTCACAGCATACAGCTGTGCGCTGTACAGCTGTACAGCTGAGAGCTCAAAAAAAAAGCCTCACATTTCTGTGAGGCTTTTCAAATAAAAGATAGGCAACGACTTACTCTCCCGGGTGTTATCCTAGTACCATCAGCGCTGGCGGGCTTAACTGCTCTGTTCGGAATGGGAAGAGGTGATCCCCGCCGCTATAGTCACCTTAAGATCTTGGCTTAAGCTTTCAGCTTTTTGCTGTCTGCTTTCAGCTTTTTTGACATGTATTGATGAAAGAGTAGTGTAGTGACGCAAGATTTTGCGTCCCTACTTAATTCTTGTGCGAGCACATAGAGTTATCGTTTTCGATATTGAAATTGTTTTTCTTTTATCTGAAGCGTTCGGGTAATTAGTACTGCTCAGCTTTGACATTTCTGCCTTTACACCTGCAGCCTATCAACGTCATAGTCTCTGACGTCCCTTAATGGAAGTCTCATCTTGAGGTAAGTTTCGCGCTTAGATGCTTTCAGCGCTTATCTCATCCCAACATAGCTACCCGGCGATGCAGCTGACGCCACAACCGGTACACCAGCGGTTGGTCCAACCCGGTCCTCTCGTACTAAGGTCAGGACCTCTCAAACTTCCTACGCCCATCACAGATAGGGACCGAACTGTCTCACGACGTTCTGAACCCAGCTCGCGTGCCACTTTAATAGGCGAACAGCCTAACCCTTGGGACCTTCTCCAGCCCCAGGATGTGACGAGCCGACATCGAGGTGCCAAACCTCCCCGTCGATGTGAGCTCTTGGGGGAGATCAGCCTGTTATCCCCAGCGTACCTTTTATCCTTTGAGCGATGGCCCTTCCATGCAGAACCACCGGATCACTATATCCGTCTTTCGACCCTGATCGACTTGTCTGTCTCACAGTCAAGCATGTTTATGCTATTGCACTCCACGTACGGTTACCAAGCGTACTGAACATACCTTTGAAAGCCTCCGATACACTTTCGGAGGCGACCACCCCAGTCAAACTACCCACCACGCACTGTTTCCCCTTTTCTAGGGGATTAGACATCAGATAAATAAAGGGCGGTATTTCACCGTTGACTCCCCCGAACCTAGCGGCCCGGGATCAATGCCTCCCGCCTATCCTACACATCATCTACCCAATGTCAATGCGAAGCTATAGTAAAGGTGCATGGGGTCTTTCCGTCCCGTGACGGGTACACGGCATCTTCACCGTGACTACAATTTCACCGAGCTCATGGCTGAGACAGTGCCCAGATCGTTACACCATTCGTGCAGGTCGGAACTTACCCGACAAGGAATTTCGCTACCTTAGGACCGTTATAGTTACGGCCGCCGTTTACTGGGGCTTCAGTTCAATGCTTCGAGGGTTACCCCCCTTACATCCCCCCTTAACCTTCCAGCACCGGGCAGGTGTCAGGCCTTATACTTCATCTTGCGATTTCGCAAAGCCATGTGTTTTTGTTAAACAGTCGCCTGGGCCATTTCTCTGCGACCTCTCCGTATTGCTACATGAGGAGGCACCCCTTTTCCCGAAGTTACAGGGTTAATTTGCCTAGTTCCTTAGCCATGACTCACTCGAGCACCTCAGGATTCTCTCCTTGACTACCTGTGTCGGTTTGCGGTACGGGTACCGTATCAATTGAATGCTTAGAAGATTTTCTCGGAAGTCTGCTTACGCTCTCTATCAGTTCGGCCGAAGCCTCCCCGTACTATTGGGTTTCAGCAAAACCTGCGGATTTACCTACAAGTCCTATACCTACACCTTTTAACCCCCACATCCGTCAGGGGGCGGAGCTGTCACTCCTCCTTCTCTCCATCGCTTGATACGCTAGTATGGGAATATTAACCCATTGTCCATCAACTACCCCTTTCGGGTTCGCCTTAGGTCCCGACTTACCCGCGGTTGATTAGCATTGCCGCGGAACCCTTAGTCTATCGGTGGGCAGGTTTCTCACCTGCCTTATCGTTACTTATGCCTACATTTGCTTTTCTAACTGCTCCACAAACCATTACCAGTCTGCTTCGCCGCCATTAGAATGCTCCCCTACCACTGTAGCATTGCTGTACAATCCTGAGCTTCGGTATTACACTTGATGCCCGATTATTATCGATGCTCTGTCGCTCGACCAGTGAGCTGTTACGCACTCTTTAAATGAATTGCTGCTTCCAAGCAAACATCCTGGCTGTCTAAGCAACTGAACCGCCTTAGTTCAACTTAGTGTAAATTTGGGGACCTTAGCTGCAGGTCTGGGTTCTTTCCCTCTCGGACACGGACCTTAGCACCCATGCCCTCATTGCAGAGTATATTTAGTACCATTCGGAGTTCATCAGGATTTGGTAGGATGTGACTCCCCCTAGTCCTATTGGTAGCTCTACCTGTACTAAACTCAACCTCCACACTGTTCCTAAAAACATTTCGGGGAGTACGAGCTATTTCTCAGTTTGATTAGCCTTTCACCCCTACCCTCAGTTCATCCAAAAACTTTTCAACGTTTACTAGTTCGGACCTCCATCCCGTGTTACCGGAACTTCATCCTGACCAAGGGTAGATCACAAAGTTTCGCGTCTACTCCCACTGACTATGCGCCCTATTCAGACTCGCTTTCGCTCCGGCTGCGTGTACTCTATGCACTTAACCTCGCCAGTGACAGTAACTCGTAGGCTCATTATGCAAAAGGCACGCCGTCACCAAATTACTTGGCTCCGACCGCTTGTAAGCGTATGGTTTCAGGTTCTATTTCACCCTCCTATTCGGAGTACTTTTCACCTTTCCTTCACAGTACTGGTTCACTATCGGTCTCTCAGGAGTATTTAGCCTTACCAGATGGTGCTGGCAAATTCAAACGGGGCGTCTCCGACCCCGCCCTACTCAGGATACCACTACGTAACACTACTTTACTCTTACAGGGCTCTCACCTTCTATGGCCGG
>CAVTZI010000020.1:22500-90452 GCA_963739105.1 uncultured Bacteroidota bacterium
GTGCCAGTGTGGGGGATCAACCTCTCAGTTCCCCTACTGATCATCGTCTTGGTAGTCCGTTACACTACCAACTAACTAATCAGACGCATGCCCATCCTTTACCTCCGCAGATTTAATAATCAAATGATGCCATCCAATTATATTATGGCGGGTTAATTCGAGTTTCCCCGAGCTATCCGCCTGTAAAGGGTAGGTTGCATACGTGTTACGCACCCGTGCGTCACTCTTGGTATAAGTATTGCTATCATACTTACCGTTCGACTTGCATGTATTAGGCCTGCCGCTAGCGTTCATCCTGAGCCAGGATCAAACTCTCCATTGTAATAAATCTTCTGAAAGCTCATCAGCTCAAAGCTTAAAGCTTAAAGCTTCCTATCTCCAACGCCGCTCTTCGATTGCAACCTTTCGATCAGCTCCTCTACAAGCAGCTTACTTGTTTTGTCTGATTACCTGGACTCGTTTTTTTTTCTCTTTCTTGAGTTTTCCTCTTAAAAGAAATTTTTGCAGTCCATCCCATCGCTGAAATGTCCCGCAGGTCCGCTATCAATTATCATCCATTCAAAGAACGTGTTTTCCCGCCAGCTGGCGGGGCAAACTGGGATTATCACACATTTCTGTGTTGAGAACCCAAAAATCACATGTTTTTACCCCCTTCCTTCTAAAAGGGGATGCAAAGGTATCTTTTTGAGTATATCAGTGCAAGTGCGTTTTTAAAAAATTTTAAAAACTAATTAGCGAAGAATCGTCTGTGTTCGATCTGGCCCGGTGGAAACCAATGTAATAGGAACACAAAGTGCAGTTTCCAAAAATTTTATGTATTGATTAAGCTCCGCGGGCAAATTTTCTTTCGAAACTCCTTTCAGGGAAACATTCCATCCTTTCAATTCCTTATATATAGGAGTTATTTTTTCATTCACCACCTCATACGGAACCATATCGGTAATAGTCCCATCTTTCAACTGATATTCTGTACAAACTTTAATCGTAGGAAAAACACTCAACACATCAGCCTTCATCATCAGCAATTGCGTCACGCCATTGATCATGATAGAATACTTCAGCGATGGCAAATCAATCCAGCCACAACGTCTGGGCCGTCCGGTAGTGGATCCAAACTCATTACCTTCTTTCCGCATCAAGTCGCCTTGCTCATCAATAAGCTCCGTAGGAAAAGGACCACTCCCAACCCTGGTGCTATAGGCCTTAAAAATACCGTATACTTCTCCAATATGACGAGGCGCCACTCCAAGTCCCGTGCATGCTCCGGCCGTCACCGTGTTTGAACTGGTCACAAATGGATAGCTACCAAAATCAATATCCAACAAAGCACCTTGCGCACCTTCCGCTAAAACACTTGCACCTGCTTTTAGCTCCTGATTCAAAACATACTCACTTTCAATAAGATGAAAACCTTTCAGAAATGAAACAGCATCCAAAAACTGCGCTTCAAGTTCGTTCCAGTTGTACGCAATATCATGATCCTTTAAAATCTTAAAATGTATTTGCGTCAGGTGATTAAATTTTTCTTTAAAATTATCGCTGAGAATATCTCCCACTCTTAATCCTTGACGTCCGATTTTGTCTTGATACGTAGGACCAATGCCCTTAAGTGTCGATCCGATTTTATCATCACCTTTTGCTTTCTCATATGCCTGATCCAGTAGACGGTGCGTGGGAAGTATCAACGTCGCTTTCTTGGAAATAAAAAGATTAGCGTAAACGTTAAGATTATATTTTTTTAGTTTTTCAATCTCTCCTTTAAAAATGACAGGATCCAGCACAACGCCATTGCCGATAATGTTTTTTGTTTTCTCCCGAAAAATCCCGGAAGGAATTTGGTGCAGTACGTGTTTGATCCCATCAAACTCTAAGGTGTGGCCCGCATTGGGTCCGCCCTGAAACCTTGCTACTACATCATACTTTGGCGCCAGCACATCCACAATCTTACCTTTGCCTTCATCTCCCCACTGAAGACCCAATAATACATCTACCTTAGACATCCCTGATTTAAATTAACTTTTTAGAACTTCTTCTTCTGATTGAATAATTTGAAAAATTGCATTCAGCTTGGTGATGACCAAAAGCTTTTGCACACTCTCTGAGGGTTTCATTAAATATACTTCACCACCTTTGTTTCTGAACTTTGTAAGGATCGTGATCAGCAATCCAATGCCACTGCTGTTGATGTATCTCAAACCTGAAATATCAACGATGCATGTTTTTATTTTTTGCTGAAGCGTATCGGTCACAACTCCGATCACAGTCAGCTACTATTATTTTCTCCGATCAAATCGCCGGAAAGTCTAATGATAAGCGTGTTGTTTTTGATTTCGTGTGTGAAATTCATGCTACTTGATTCGTTTGAAGGTTCTTGTTTTCACAATTCTGCCTGGTACAGGTTGCATATAATATGAGGGAGTGATGCATCACGTTAAAATGCAAGATCTCTTCTACTGTACTTTGAATATTTTGAATGCGCGGATCACAAAATTCCACCACTTTATGACACTCCGTGCAAATCAAATGATCGTGTTGTTTATAGCCGTAAGATTTCTCGTACTGCGCAAGATTTTTTCCAAACTGATGCTTGCTAACCAGATCGCACTCTACCAGCAGATCCAATGTATTATAGACTGTCGCACGACTCACCCGGTAATTTTTGTTCTTCATGCTGATGTATAGCGATTCAACATCAAAGTGGCCATCGCGTGAATAGATCTCTTCCAGGATCGCATAACGTTCCGGTGTTTTTCTCAGCTCCTTGTTCTCCAGGTACGCTGTGAAGATTTTTTTTACCTCTTCGTATATTTTTGGATTAACTGCCATTTGAATTAACGCGCAAAGATAACAGGATAAAATAATTATTAGAATTTATTCCTTGGAATCGAATCGGCTGGCTTTTACGACTCCTTCAACACTTCTAAGTTTTTCTATCATCTGCTCCAAATGCCGCGTATCATTCACATACAACATAATTTCTCCTTCAAAAATGCCGGAATCTGTATGGATAGACATGGAACTCATATTTACCTTCAGTTCCTCCGAAATAATCTTCGTAACGTCGTTGATAAGACCCACACGATCCGTTCCGCGTATTTTCAGTCCAGTTAGAAATGCAACTTCGTGTTGTGACGTCCATTTTGCCTTAACAACACGGTTTCCATGATGGGAAAGCAATTCCGGCGCATTCGGACAATTCGTGCGATGAATTTTAATTCCTTCATTGACCGTAACAAATCCAAACACATCATCGCCAGGAATGGGCGTGCAACATTTTGCCAGTTTGTAGTCCACCACATCCATGTCTTCGCCAATCAACAAGAGATCATCGTACCGACTCCTCGGTTTCCCTATTTCCGTTTCAGGAGTTTTGGGCTCAGCAACATGATTATTATTCGGTCTTGGCTTGAATGACAGTGGCTTGTTCTCCAGAAACTTTTTGATGTCGGCGGACGTGATAAAGCCTTTCCCAACCCGATAGTACAAATCAAAATTGGCCGACATTTTAAAATACTCCCGCATTTGTTCCATCAATTGAGGCGTGGGTTCTTCCTTGCCCTGGCGTAATTTGCGGATCACAATTTCCTTACCCTCCTCAGCGAGCTTTTTCTTATCTTCCTTTAGTTCATCTTTGATTCTGGCTTTCGCTTTGGAACTCACGACAAACCGCAGCCAATCTTCGTGTGGTTTTTGCTTCTGCGAAGTCAGTATCTCAATCTGGTCTCCATTCTTCAGCACATAATTAATCGGCACTAGTTTGTTGTTCACTTTGGCTCCAATACATTTTGAGCCGACCTGCGTGTGAATATCAAAAGCAAAATCAAGGGCGGTACAGCCGTACGGCAATGTTTTTAATTCTCCTTTTGGCGTGAATACAAAAACCTCTTCACTAAAAAGATTACCCTTAAAATCATCTACAAAATCGAGCGCAGAGTGATCATTTTGCTCCAACAGATCGCGCACGCGCGCCAGCCATTTTTCTAAATTTGATTCGGCGGTGGTATTGCTGTCTTTATATTTCCAGTGGGCAGCATATCCTTTTTCGGCAATTTCATCCATGCGCGTGCTTCGGATCTGAACTTCAACCCATTGCCCATTTTTTGCCATCACCGTTGTGTGGAGGGACTCGTAACCATTTGACTTAGGAGTACTTATCCAGTCACGTAGTCGATCTGGATTCGGCGTGTAATAATCGGTCACAATAGAATATACCTGCCAGCAAAGCGCTTTTTCGTGATCCAGGGCAGTGTCAAGAATAATTCGAATGGCAAACAGATCGAAAACTTCCTCAAACGGAATATTTTGTTTTCGCATTTTATTCCAGATGGAATAGATGGATTTCGGCCGACCTATGATTTCGTAATCGATCTTAAGCTTATCAAGTTCATCCTTAATAGGCACCATAAATTGCTTGATGAACTTTGTTCTGACTGCTTTTGTCTCATCAATATTTTGCGCGATCGAGTCGTACACCTGCCTATCGGTAAATCGCAGGTACAAGATCCTCTAATTCAGTTTTGAATGCGTTTAGTCCAAGTCGATGGGCAAGAGGAGCATACAGATAAATAGTTTCGTTAGCTACCTTCAGCTGCTTATTGCGTGGCATGCTATCGAGCGTGCGCATATTGTGCAGGCGATCGGCGAGTTTTATCAGAATCACCCGCACATCCTCAGAAAGCGTAAAAAGCATCTTCCGAAAATTCTCAGCTTGCTGAGAGGTGCCATATTCGAATACTCCTCTGATTTTGGTAAGGCCATCGATGATGCGGGTGATTTTTTTTCCAAACATCCGCTCGATATCGGCGAGCTCGATGTCGGTATCTTCGACAACA
The DNA here is from genome assembly GCA_963739105.1 of uncultured Bacteroidota bacterium. Taxonomy (GTDB): domain Bacteria; phylum Bacteroidota; class Bacteroidia; order Cytophagales; family Cyclobacteriaceae; genus Chryseolinea. The sequence goes on from CAVTZI010000020.1 coordinate 27,333, forward strand.
TCGTGCATTAAAGCAGATATGATGGAGGTCGTGCCCAGACCAATTTCTTCCACGCAAATCTCAGCAACGGCTAAAGGATGGAAAATAAAAGGCTCACCTGATTTTCTGCGCATGTCCTTATGCGCTTCTAATGAAATGGTAAATGCTTTTTTTATGAGTTTGGCATCACCATCTTTTAGGATGGGTTTGGCCTTGCGTAACAGCCTTCTATATCTGCTAATGATCTCTCTCTTCTCCTGCTCGGTATCTATTACCATCTTTAAGTTCGTTAAATCTAGATAAAAGTCCTTTTAAGTTAAAACTGCCTTTTTTTTTATAACAAACTTAAACTATTTCTTATTTCTGAATAATCTATAAATTTGCCCCTCCTTTTTGCGATGTGGCGTTCCTAGCTCGAGATGATACCCATCAAATTTGCTCCATACCTTGTCACATGCGGATGTGGCGTAATTGGTAGCCGTGCCAGACTTAGGATCTGGTGCCGAAAGGCGTGGGGGTTCGAGTCCCTCCATCCGCACCATCGAACCCTCGATGTCCGTGATTTCGCGGGCTTTGAGGGTTCTTGATTTATTTGGTAAAAACAACAAACGTTTGAGCTTTGGAAATAACACTGAACAAAAAAAACAACACCGAAGGTTTAATTAAAATTAGAGTAACCGAAGGTGATTATCAACCCCATGTTGAAGAAAAAGTTAAGGACTATGCCCGAAAGGCAAACATAAAAGGTTTTCGTCAAGGCAAAGTTCCGACCGGTGTAATCAAAAAGATGTTTGGCAAGTCAATTCTTGTTGAGGAAATCAATCATTTACTCTCCCACAAACTTTCGGATTATATTAAAGAGAACAATCTAAAGATCTTGGGCGAGCCTTTACCTGACCAGCAAAAGGCCTTGAGCATTGATTGGGATACCCAAAAAAACTTTGAATTTGATTATGAAATTGGAATGGTGGAAGATTTCAACTATGAGCTTTCTTCAAAGGTCAAAGTAAAATCCTATCCTATTGAAGTAGATAACAAGGTAATCGACGAAACCATCGCTGACCTGAAAAAACGATTTGGTAAAGTAAGCTATCCTGAGGCTAGCGAAGCATCTGATAATTTATTTGGAGAATTGCATTCTGCAGATCCGGATTTTAAACGCGAGCATGCTTTTATCGCGATTGAAAACGTCGAGAAAAAAGAGCAGAAGAAATTTATCGGCCTGAAAAAAGACGAACAGGTAGAATTCGAGATCAGCAAATTGTTTTCCGACGATGCCCACACTGCTCAACTTTTAGGACATTTCTCCCGAGGAAGCGAAGAACGCAAAAGGGAAGTATATTTTTAAGATCAATACCATCAGCCGTACTGAACCTGCTGAATTAAATCAGGAGCTTTTCGATCGTGTATTTGGAAAAGATGCAGTAAAGACAGAAGAAGAATTTATTGCGAAAATAAAAGAGACGATCGGTGAAAATTATAAGCGTGAATCAGATCATTTTTTTGAACATCATATTGAAGATTATTATGTAGAAAATACATCCATTAATCTTCCTGATAATTTTCTCAAAACATGGTTAAAAACATCCAGCAAAGGTGAGGTAACTGACGATGTCATTGAAAAGGAATTCGATATATACAAACGTGGATTGAAATGGGATCTTGTCAAAAATCGAATCGCAGAGGACAATAAAATATCGGTTGAAGCCGATGAAGTACGTGCAAAAGCGAAAGACCTGATCATTGCCCAATTTGGTGGACGAGCGTTTGCCGAGCAGATCAGCGACAAGTTGGATGGAATTACTGACAACTATCTGCAAAATGAAAACGGTCAGAATTTCATGAAGCTGTACAACCAACTGCGTGCAGAGAAAATCCTGAAACTAATACGTGAAAAAATTACGGTACAAGAAAAGAAAGTGACCGTAGACGAATTCAAAAAAATTGTTGAAGAGCACAAACACTGAGCATCGTAAGCTCAGTTTAAGATCTCCGGAAGGAAATAAAGTTCAGATTTTAGATTTTCAGATTGAATTACAATAAATCGAAAAGAAAAGCGACTATGGTTTTGTTCAGTTTGTTCTGGATAAAACCATTTTTGTTTAATCGGGGTTGTAAGGTTGGAATTTCAACGAAGGTTAGCTATGATTGTTCATCAAAGGCCTTGTGATTCTGATTTAACCCAATCCAAAAAGACATAAATTTCAAATTATGAACAATAACAACGAATTCAGAAAGTATGCAGTCCATCACCTTGGAATGAGCGGTAACACAGTAGATAGTTATGCCAACAAGATCGGTGGTTACGCAAATCAGATTCACGATATGACCCAGTATGTTATTGAGGAACGTCCTGGTAATTTCCGCGCCATCGATGTATTCACCCGGCTTATCTCCGATCGGATTATTTTCTTAGGAATGGGTATTGATGATCAGATTGCCAATCTTATTACTGCTCAATTACTGTTTTTGGAGTCGTCAGATCCTCGAAAAGATATCATCATGTATATCAATAGCCCAGGAGGTTCGGTTTATGCTGGCTTAGGCATTTATGATACAATGCAATATGTAAATCCCGATGTTGCCACAATTTGTACTGGCTTGGCAGCTTCCATGGGTGCTGTTTTGCTGACGGCAGGATCAGCCAAAAAGAGGTCTGGATTGCCCCATTCCCGAATTATGATTCACCAACCCATGAGCGGCATGCAGGGACAGGCATCGGATATGGAAATTTCCCTAAAACAAACTTTGGAGGTCAAAAAGGACCTTTACAACATATTAGCGAAGCATAGTGGCATGGAATATGAAAAAATTGAGAAAGATTCCGACCGTGATTACTGGATGAGGGCTTCCGAAGCCAAGGAATATGGCCTTATTGACGAGGTTTTGGAGCGTAAGAAAAACTAACTACTTTTTTTGACGGCATCGAGGCGCTAAAATTGACTATCTTTGACGGTCTCTTGCGTTAAAATCAATCAATTAAGAATCTATGGCTGAAGTAACGTGTTCATTTTGCGGAAGGAGTAAAAAGGATGTAGATCTGATGATCTCGGGCATTCATGCTCACATTTGTGACAAATGTGTTACGCAGGCCAATCAGATTTTGGGCGAGGAAAAGAAAAGCAAGAATGAAGCTGGCTTTTCCCCCAATTTCAAACTGATCAAGCCGCTGGAAATCAAGAAATTTCTGGATGAATATGTGATCGGTCAGGATGAGGCAAAAAAGATCATGGCGGTTGCTGTTTACAATCACTTCAAGAGATTGATGCAGCGGAAGCTGGATAACGATGTGACTCATCGAAAAATCGAACATCATCATGGCCGGCGAAACAGGAACTGGTAAGACTTATCTTGCCCGTACGCTGGCAAAACTCCTGCAGGTGCCATTTTGTATTGCCGATGCTACCGTATTGACAGAAGCCGGATATGTCGGAGAAGACGTTGAAAGCATTTTAACGCGTTTACTGCAGGCCGCTGACTATAACGTCGAGGCTGCTGAACGCGGCATCGTTTATATCGATGAAATCGACAAGATTGCCCGGAAATCAGATAACCCTTCTATCACACGCGATGTGAGCGGTGAGGGTGTTCAGCAGGCGCTTCTGAAATTATTGGAAGGAACGGCAGTGAATGTTCCACCTCAAGGTGGGAGAAAACATCCGGATCAAAAAATGATCACGGTGAACACCGAAAATATTCTATTCATCTGCGGTGGAGCTTTTGAAGGAATTTCCAGATTCATCGCCAATCGCTTAAATACACGTCCATTGGGATTTGCTGCTGGCCATGACGGTCCGCATCCCGGAAGTTTAGATAAAGACAATCTTTTGCAATTCATCACAGCCCAGGACCTTAAAAGCTTTGGCCTGATTCCCGAATTAATCGGCCGGTTGCCGGTGGTTTCCTACCTGAATCCACTCGATCAGAGATGCACTTCGAAAAATTCTTACCGAACCAAAGAATGCGCTGCTGAAACAGTACAAAAAGCTGTTTGATATGGAAAGTATTGAACTGGAGTTTAAAGATGGAGCAATTGATTTCATTGTCGAGAAAGCAATGGAATTCAAACTGGGTGCCCGTGGCTTACGCAGCATCTGCGAAGCCGTCATCAATGATGCTATGTTCGAACTTCCATCAGAAAAAACTACCGACCGCCTCGTTATCAACCGTGCATACGCTGAAGAGAAGTTTAATAAGTCGCAGTATAGTAAGCTGAAGGTAGCTTAGTGCTCTTTTTTCTTGTAAGAAGTAAGTAGTGGTTGGTAAGATGTGTTAGCCGTTTTTGAATAAAATGTTGTGTATTATTTATGGCATTTGTAGAAAGCTTTAGAGAGCTTGATGTATACAAGCTCTCGAGACGACTATCAAGAGATGTTTTTGACATCTCGCGTCAATTTCCAAAGGAAGAAATGTTCTCGCTTAACAGATCAGATCAGGAGATCATCGCGATCGGTAGGTGCTCAAATAGCAGAAGCTTGGGCTAAGAGAAAATATCGAAAAACATTTTATCAGTAAGCTCACGGACGCCACGGTGAACAATTAGAAACTCAACATTGGATTGAGATTGCTGTGGACTCCTCATACATTTCCGTTGAACTTGCTCAAACTTTATTGATGGACTACGCCCTCGTTGGACACATGTTAAATTCAATGATCATCAAAGCCTCTTCCTTCTGTGTTCAATTCCCAAGAAAAATATTGAACTCGTATAGAGCTAAGCTACCTCACCACTTCTCACCAACTACTTCTTACCATCTTACATTTTCAGATACCCCGACATCAACCTCGCAGCATTCTCCGACGCGGAGCCAGTATCCAGGGTTTTAATAATCTGATCGTAACCTTCCAGGATTTTTGCGCGATAATTCGTGTCAACCAAAATACGGTTGAGCTCCTGGGAAATGCTTTCAGGATTAGCTTCTGACTGGATCATTTCCTTAACGACTTCCCTACCCGCAATCAGGTTCACCAGGGAGATGAATTTCACTTTGATCATGCTCTTTGCCAGCCAATAGGTAAGAGCATTTGCTTTATAAACAACAATTTGCGGGACTTTAAAAAGTGCAGTCTCCAATGTCGCCGTGCCTGAGGTAACAATCGCGGCAGGATGAATTTTGAAGAAGATTATAAGTGTCTTCAAAAACCAACTTGACATTTTTCATTGTTTTGAGTTCCTCGTAAAAAGATTGATCGAGATTGTTCACAGCAGCAACAGCAAACGAATGATCGGGAAATTTCTTTACGACTTTGATCATTATGGGGATAACGCGTTTCAACTCCTGCTTCCGGCTTCCCGGCAGCAGCGCAATGAAAGCCTCACCTTCCCGGATTTTGCCGTCTGCCACGGTCTTGCTATCGGCAATGTGGGTTTTTACAGCGTCAAGAACCGGATTCCCAACGTAATCAGCTTCCCACTCAAATTTCTTAAAGAACTCTTTTTCAAAAGGAAGAATAATAAACAATCGATCGACATGGGGTTTTAACCAAAGCGCCCTTTTTTGATACCAAGCCCAATATTTTGGGAGTATATAGTAAAAGATCTTGAATCCGTTTTTCTTACCGAATTTTGCGATCTGCAGATTAAATCCACCATAGTCGATGAGAATGATAACGTCTGGCTTATGGGTCAGGATGTCTTCCTTGCAAAGCCGGATATACTTCTTGATCTTATTCGCATTGGTGATTATTTCGGCAAGACCCATAAAGGCAATTTCACGATAATGAACGGCAAGCTCAACGCCGGCTTGTTCCATATATTCGCCACCAAAGCCTCTGAATTCGGCTGTTGGGTCATTTTTTTTTAAAGCTTTTACAAGGTTGCTTGCGTGTAAATCACCGGAACGTTCACCTGCAACAATGTAATAGCGCATAATTTAAGTACGAGGTAAGAGGTACGAAATACGAGGTGCGAAGTTCGTCCAAATAGGAGGATTGTGCAAGTGCGGTAATAGAGGTAATCGGTGATCGGTAATCAGTAATCGGTGGCTCTTTGTAGTCAGGGACACGTGGTTAGTATGAGGTCGTTAGTAAGACGCGAGTGGTAGATTTGTTATTCCGATTCGGGGTTCAAATAACTGATCACTTATTACTTTTTACTCGACTACCGATTACCAGACTCATATTAATGAGCCACAAAGTCCCTAAAACACAAAGTTTCATAAAGCGGTGAATCGCAATGACACGACTTACCAACCACTTCTTACAAGCTACCTGCTTTGACGCACTAACCCTTGCCTGCCGAAGGCAGCGGATCACCGATTACCTGATTACCGATTACCTTTTATTCCCCGAAGTACTCCACATAATTACGGGGTGTTTCATAGAGTCTCAAACTGTGAAGTTTGCCGTTGGAAGTGATAGCGGGTAGGTGTTTGTCAAGGATCCTCCAGATTTCTACGATAAGATTCTCACAACTTGCAAGTTTGCCTTGCATAAAGTCGACGTCGACGTTAAGATTTTTATGATCGAGTTTCTCGATGACTTCTGCTTTGATTAAGTGTGCTTAGTTTTTTTAGGTCGACAACAAAACCGGAACCAGGGTCTGGAATACCTTTTATCGTGACGATCAAGTCGAAATTATGTCCGTGCCAATTTTCATTTGCACAGGGACCAAAGACCTCGACATTTTTCTCCCTGGACCATTCCGGGTTATACAATTTGTGCGCAGCGTTGAAGTGTTCTTTGCGGGAAACGTAAAGCATAGACTACTAAAATATCCGCAAATATAAGAAAGGTTAAAAAGTTTAAGCTTTATTGTTCAAGGATTCCTGCTAAGAAGTGGTTAAAGGGAATCATAATACTGTACTAGCGTGGCAAGACCATGTTCCTCTTTAAGGCTCAGCTTTTGCTCCTTGGCATATCGACTTACTTGTTGCTTTTTATCCGCCATAACAGCTTGCACGGATCTTTTACTTGCAGGTATTAGTTGATTATCTTTCAAAAAATAAAGTTTGTTCCGTCTCACTAACTTGTGGTCTTTGCTGCCAACATCAAGTGCAACGTTATAGTCTGCTTTAACAAATTCCAAGTATTGATGTTCAATGAGGGAAAGCTTGCTACCCTCTGCCACCACACGTCCAAAGCCATGTAATTTTGTTCCGTCAAAAGAAAATTTATCACAATTGATATACTTTACTTCGGTCGATTGTGGGTCGTTCATCCAGGCAAAATTTTCGACATTCGAACCTCCCAGCACTTTTATGTCTTTGTCGGTCAGCAATTCAAGCGTATTGGTCTTCAGGTCTAATTTCATATCAATGTCAACCAACTTCGCAACGCCCAGTGTTGTCTTTCTTAGATTCAGCGTTGCTTTTTTCCAATCTTCATTTAAGTAAACTGAGCCAACGACATCGGGAGGCTTTGGCGGAACTTGGGTTAGGTATCCAAATTGATTGTTTACAACAGGGTCCGGAATCTGACGCGTGCCTTGGGCCATGATGATTAGTGGGATAACGAAAGGAAAGAGCAGTAAGAATTTTTTCATCTATTTTTTTAAAAAAGCGGATATAAATAAAAAGCTGTCGGTAACTATCAACAGCTTTTTATTTTTTTAAATTCATTTTTATTCTAACTCATCTTCGAGGAAACCGGTTCTACGGTGGCCCGAAACTCTGTATTTTGTTCCAAAGGCCGGAACATCGTCATCGAACGACACCATGAAGTGAATGCTATCGGTTTGCACGCCACTAACGGAAGTACCTTGTCCGGTAAGCACTACGCCATTTTCAATCGTGACACTACTTTCATAGGAGGCATTCGCTGCTGCTGTTACAGAAAATGATTTCGAAGCAATGTCGACGGGTGTCTTAACTTTATAGTCCCAAAAATGAGCCAGGTCATCAAGCCACATTTCCTCGGTATCGCTCGCTGTATTATAAGTCATCATTTTATAGTAGCCGCCCCCGATGTCTTCCCATGCCCCTGGACTGGTTTCAACTTCATACCGGACCCACCATTCGCCAGCCATGTCCTGAACTTTTGTGCCTCCCGGCGCGAGATCTTCCTGACAAGAGACCCCAATAGCCGCGCCACTAACTAAAAATAAATATGCAAATAATTTTTTCATTGTCATTAGCGATTAGAGTGGAACTTGTTTTAAGGTTACTTCAAAAGTATATCCACCGTCCCAGACGGTCGTAAACTTAATTGTTTTTGCAGCCGGGTTAACCTCGAATGAAGTGATTTCAGCAACACCACCGAAGTCCCCTACACTGAATGTGTCGCCAATAGTAAAATCGTTAGCGCCAATATTATTTGCAGTAACCGTACCGCCAGTTGCCGCAAAGGTCGGGCCGTATCCGCGACCATACTCATAGTAACCGCCAATTCCGTCAGACAATTGGAATTTGTTGGGAGCAATCTTGGCAACATATGCATACTCTACATCGGTATAATCGGCATTAGCAGGGCCGCCGCCGGGAGTTCTCACTACAGTTTGAGTATACACACCTTCGATGCTATTCACAAAGTCGCCGGGCGGGGGAAGAACTTGAACAGTTCGGGCAGCAGATCCTGAATAACCGTCCTGGTTAACAGCAGAATAATTGATGTTGTAGATGTCCGCAAGCATCGGATCTATTGCAGTCACTGATCCGGTAAAATACGTTCCCGAAATAGTCGTAGTTACCGGAATTTCATTCCCTTGTTCTTTTGCAACCGCGCCGGGCAGGGTAAAATCGTCGCCGGCATGTATTACAATTTCTTCTTCTCCTTCTAATTCAAATACCGGATAATAGGTTATTTTTTTTGTTATACCCTCCGTTTCCAGGTCTCTTTCGCAGCTGCTCAAGACTGCAGCAACAAACATGAGGGTTACAATTTTTGATCTATATGATTTCATATTTTTTCTATTTTAAACTTATTACAAACTCTAATGATGCCACCACATCGGATCCCACAGGTTTGCCTGATTAGGCGCGTTTGGATTTCTGGACGTTTCAGTGTCCGGTAAAAACAGTCTTCGCGCGAACTGTCCTTGTGTCGTTCCTTCTTTTGGATATACAACCCATCCTGGAACATAAGAAGGATCTGAGGAATACACCGGGCTTTCCTCAGGATACCCAGTCCGCATTCTATCAAAGAAAGCTTCCATACCTTGGTAGGTTCCGGCAAGAGCGATCCATTTTTGCATCATAATGGCGGTAAGTCCACCTCCAAAAAAGGTATCGAAGTCATAGAATCCTCCGTCCGCCAAAAGTAAGTCAGCCTCACCGGCGTAACCTGTTTGTGCGAAAGATGCTGTCACTCCCATGTTGTATAATTCGGGGGCATCGCCGGTACCCCATCCACGTTGAACGGCTTCAGCCTGCAAGAAATAACTCTCAGCTTCGGAGATTAGATAAACGGGGTCTTCAGCCTCAACCTTCGCCGTGGAGATGGTTAAGGGAGGAACGGCTGTAGACGTAGCGTTAAAATCGCCCTGATCCATCGGCTTGTATCCGCCGTTTTCCGCTTCGTTGTAAATTCTCTCAAGCCGTGGATCGCCGCTGTCGTTAAGCAGATTGAATAAAGTTTTACTAGCCTTTAAATTTTGCGTTGTATTCAATTGCCTTTTATCCTGTTCATAAAAAGGATTGCTTTTGCTTGCCGCATCCTCGAACACGTCTAACATAGCATCGTCAGTCAGAAACTGCGCGCCTGAAGCATATAATCCTTGAATTCCAGCTTGAGCTTTCGATGCGTCGACTTCAGCGTATCTTAAGTAGATCTTGAGCTTCAGCGTATTTGCAAACTGAACCCATTTCTCCATATCGCCACCGAACACGAAGTCAGTGTTGCCAGCATCTGTATTAGTGGTTGCTTCAAGATCTTTTGCCAAAGCAACATCCAACCTGTTAATTAATGAATCGTAGATCGATCGGCTTGATTCGTATACAGGTTCATTAATTCCTTCATTGCCCCGCAATGCTTCTGAAAACGGAATATCGCCAAAGATGTCAGTAAATACATGGAAGCCATAAACCTGTATAGTGGTAGCCATCAGGTAAAAGTTCCAATTCTGCGTTCTGGCAGCTTCTCTCCGTACATATTGAAGATCATTGAGGCCACCTGCGTACATTTCTTGCCATGGTCCGGCAAAATCAGCAGGTGTATAATAGAATGCATCAATTTCCTTGTATTGATTGGAAGCATTGTTTTGAGTGTAATATTGCGACCAAATTCCGCCGACTATTGCAAACCGGCCTCCGATAACGCTGGCAACCGACACCGTTCCGGCAGGTAAAGCTAAATCCGGACTAACCTGAGAAGGATTATTCGGATCGATATTTAGTTCTTCCAAACTTTGTTCACATGAAATTAAAAGAACCAATGTTAGAAGAAGTGGTAGATAGTATTTCAATTTTTTCATATCTAAATCAATTAGTTATTTTAAAATCCTGCTCTAAGGCTTATACCATAACTTCTGACGGTAGGACCCGAAGCGAACTCACCAAATTCCCCTGAGAGGTCATTACCATAAGTTGATAATTCAGGATCGATAACATTATTTTCTTTAGGCGTCCACAAGAAAAGATTTCTTCCGACCAGACTGACTTCAAGGGCTCTGAAACCTATTTTGCTAACAACGCTTTGAGGCAACTGATAGGCTAACACAAGTTCTCTAAGCTTTATGTAGCTTCTGTCGAGAACAAAATTTCTATCGATATAAGGGCCCGTTCCATGGTAAGACGCAATGTTCGTCATGTCTACAGGTGCTGTATTTTCTGCGTATGTAATATTGCCGTCGCCGTCATCGATTTCAACAACGGAGTTTGGTACGATGAATGGATTTCTATCGTTGTAAGTGCTGTTAGTTGTATTACCCACAAAGTCCATTAACCGCTTGGTGTAAGCATACATTACGCCGCCTTTTCTCCAGTCAAATGTGAATGATAGGGAAAGTCCTTTATAGGATATCCGGTTCGAAAGACCTGTGATGAAGTCGGGTTGATACGAGCCCAAGAGCTCAGGGTTATCGAGATCAACTTGAGGAAGTCCATTTGCAGGATTGACAATGGTGTGTCCTTCCGGATCCTTTGCGATACGAGGTCCTTCGAACAATCCAAGTTTCTGACCGGGATAACCTACGAAATCTACATCATATGCTCCCACGGCAAATCCACCAAGCCCAGTCAAATCAGTTCGTTCCAACCCACCATCTAGACTAACGAGTGTGGTAACATTCTTTGTGTAGTTAATTGACACATCCCAGTTGATCCCATTTTCATGTTTAATGGGAGTAAAATTTAAGAGAACTTCCACGCCCTCATTTTTTACTTTCCCGAAGTTCCGTGTTTGAGATGTGTATCCTGACGAAACAGGCAATGGTACCGCCATAATCTGTCCATCTGTATTTTTGTTATAGTACGCAGCATCCAAGCGAACACGGTTGTTGAAGAACCTTAAGTCAGCACCCACTTCAAATTCCGTTGTAATTTCAGGTTGCAGGTTAAGGTTTCCAATGACGTTTCCAACCTCAAATGCATTTACACCATTAACGGGAAACGTAATGTCTCCAAAAGGCAAATCTGCGTTGCCCGCAACAAATACAGGGAATATACTATACGGTGGTGCATCGTTACCGGTTTTTCCGAAGCCCACCCGAACTTTACCAAAGGACAATACATTGCTTTGCATCTCAAATGCATCCGTAAATACCAAGCTGATATTTGCGCCCGGATAAAAAAATGTGTTTTTACCAGGAGGAAGTGTTGATGACCAGTCATTGCGCGCAAGCAACGTCAGGTATAGGTATTCTTTAAATCCAATTTCGGCCTGACCATACAATCCAAGCAACCTTCTATGTATTTCGACGCGGTTGGTGGTTGGTGGCTGGGAGCTGTTCTTGATGTGGAAATATCCTGGAATATCAAGATCACGGATAAACACACTCAAATTGTCGGAGTAACGATCGTTTATATTGAATCCGACAAGTGAGTTGATTCTGAAGTCTTGACCGAGTTTGTTGTTGGATGACACGATGAAATCTGAATTTAGAGTCTCTTGTATACCTTGATCTGTTATCAACTCTTCCTGGGATGTCAGTGGCCGAAGCATTGGGAGTTCCATCGTTGATGATCGCTTTGTCGATCCAATCGTGAACCTGCGCATTTGCAATGTCACCGCCCACCCGAAGGGTAGCATTCAGCCATTCTGTGAAGTTGTATGTCACATTGATATTTCCATAAACACGGTCCTCATTGAAATCATTGCCATTTTTGTAGATTGGATAATACGGGTTTTGCGCGTATTGCGTGAAATAATTATCAAGATTATTGAACTTGTAATTGATGTCTCTGTGATCTACTATACTAATGTCCCGTGGAATCTGAATGATTTCCTGGAATACGGTAGTGCCTTCACCACCCTGCCCTGTTGTAACAACCTTTGCATCTTTATGGACAAAATTGATCGAAGCGGATGTATTCATCTTCTTCCCTGTTGTGGAACCTCTTAATGAAAATAATTTCTTTTGTAGGAATCGGCATCGGTAGGAATTATACCATCTTCAATGGTATTTCCATAAGACAGGTAATAGTTTGCTTTATCTGTGCCCCCGCTTAGGGAAATAGTATTTACAAATGACTTACCCCTCTCGTAAAAGTCTTTTAGATTGTCGTATTGAGGTGAGAACGGCTTAATTTGCTGAGAGTTGTCAACGACGTTTCCCCAGAGCCGATCTTTTCCATCCATTTTTGGACCCCAGCTTCCATTTTCCTCATATGCAAAATGGCCGCTCCAACCTTGGCCAAAAGTGTTTTGAAATTCGGGAATCCTTAACGGCGAGCTTATTGTTGCCGAACTCGAAATGTCCACGCGCACCTCATCTGATGTCCCTTTCTTTGTCGTGATCATGATAACGCCACTGCCAGCCCGGGATCCGTAAAGTGCCGTTGCCGATGCACCTTTCAGCACTGTGATCGATTCTATATCATCTGGATTGATATCGTTAGCTCTGTTACCAAAATCCTGTGTTCTTTGAATTGAGTTGCTTTCGTCATAAAAAATGTTAGCCGCGTTATTAATCGGCACACCATCCACGACATATAGCGGACTGTTATTTCCGCTCAATGAAGAATATCCACGGATGATGACTTTTGTAGAAGCTCCTGGAGCACCGGAAGATGTTGAAATGTTTACGCCAGCAATCTTTCCCTGCAACGAGTTCATCGCAGAAAATGACCTGCCCTGCGTAATCGCCCGGTCGTCCATTTTGGTTGCGGAAAAGCCAAGGCTTTTCTCAGAGCGCTCGATGCCTATTGCGGTGACAACAACCTCAGAAAGTTGCTGCACATCTTGCGCCATTTGAACATCGACCGTGACGCGTGAACCAACTTCAATTTCTTGAGATATTAGTCCGATGAATGAAAAACAAGTACTCCCCCGACTTGTGGAACGTCAAGAGCGTAATTTCCTAAAGCGTCGGATACGGTACCTTCATTAGTACCTTTTAGCACAACATTGACACCGGGGAGGACAGATCCATCTTCTGAAGATGTTATCTTTCCCGCAACCCTCCGGCCCTGCGCCAGCGATTCGCTACTTGCGAACGTTAACACCGCTGTTAAGCATACCAGTAGAATTCTCTCCATACTTAATAAATTAGGTTAATAAAAATTTGAATTGGGTTAGACCTATAACAAATAACAATTGTCGAAAAGGGCTAATACCCTAAATTTACGTAACTACAATATCATTTGAGATAACGTAAAACGTGGTATAATGATTCTTTGGAATAATGAGACTTTGAATTGAAATCTCGGTTGACCCACCGCCGATTGTAAAATCTTAGCATAACGATTTAGAATTATCCCGGAATTCAGGGATGCCCGGCGTCCAACTTTACTCAGAGTCAAGAACAAGCATGGGCATGGCGCCTCACTCCATCCACCAGTTCGGTTTTTCGGTCGCGGCAACTTCAAAAAAATAAAAATGGGGAGCATTTCGGGAGTTGCGTTTTGTAACATCTGTTGTTGTCGCCAATCTAACGGTTAAATATATGCTGTAGGAGGTATAAATAACAGAAATTTACCTGATGTCCCAAAAATCTTTTGTAGCTTGGGTTAGTCCTCCCACCATTGCGGCTTGACATTGGTGACAATTCCGAAAGAATATTCGCGACAATCAAAGCATTCTGGAGCTATATCCGTGATAAAAGGCACGGTGCAATCCTTTTTTAATGTGTTTTCAACGTGATAAGTTAGCTCGCTCATATCAAAATACCACCGTTTCGCCTGCTCCTGAACAACGCCAAAATATCCGGAAACTTTTTTATCTCCACTTAACGAATGAAAATTCGTACGCAGATTAAAAGGAGGTTTGTCAAAAATTGCTCCGCCTTCATTCTGTTCTTGCATTTCCTTCCAAAAAATTATAAAAGTCTTCGCTCATTGCATGTGTATGATTAAGCTAGAATATCTAACAAAGATCTTAGCGTTGCGCACCGTCTCCATAAAGAACAATTCCTTGTCATAGTTTCCCGTTCGGTCAGTTTGTAGTGCATAGTTCTGGACAGACAGCGGGTTCGTGGCCCAGCAGGTATGACCGGGATCAATCACTGATGCTAACGGCGCTATAAATATCCAATGCGGCTTATAGGTCCATCTATAATACAACGGTTCGCCTGTGGTATTTTCAGGGATGGCTACCTCAGTCCACATTCCCTTGACAGAAACGAGTACCTCTTCATTTGATTCGACAATATATTCTTGAATATTTTCTTCTCTGAAACTGATTTGCCCCATAGCAGGCACCGACGCCGTTGGAAGAGTTTCCCAATCTGACTCATACGCGCTTTCATCCGGAAGCTTAATACTAAGTTTATAATTCACCCCAAACTTTGCTTTAAAGTCATCGTCGACCAAGTAATACGAACCAGGCTGAACACTCGATTCGCCATACGCCCAAGCCTCACTGTCATCGTTCAAAAGTTGAACATGCGCACCGCGGACAGGGAGCGGGCGAACATTTGTAACATCAGTTGTTGTCGTCAATTTGACGGTGAAATATCTTCCGTCGGAGGGGTAGTTAACAGTTTCCGTAAATGATTTGTCGGAAAGGTAAGCTTCAACCACCAGCGTTGGTTCGTTATTCTTGATAGCAAAATCACACGGCTCAACGCATCCCGCCACAAATAGAAATAGGAGAAATCCCTGAATACGTTTCACCTCATCAAAATTAAATATTGTACGTTTTGGGGACGTCGTCGCCTAAAATCCACCGGGTTTCTACAAATTGAGGTTCTCACAGTCGGGTTAATTCTCCCACCATTGCGGCTTGACATTAGTTGGAATTCCGAAAAAATATTCCCGGCAATCGAAGCATTCGGGAGGTGATGTCCGTAAAAGGTATTTGGCAATCCGCTTTCGCCGTGTTTTCAACGTGATAACTTAAGTCCTTAATGCTAAAATACCATCGCTTCGCCTGCTCCTGAACAACGCCAAAATATCCAGAAACTTTTTTATCTCCACTTAAGGAATGAAAATTTGTATGCAGATTAAAAGGAGGTTTGTCAAAAATTGCTCCTCCCTCGTTCTGTTCCTGCATTTCTTTCCAAAAAAAGTAAAAATCCTCTGTCAAAACATGCTGAACAATCAGAGTCGAATATTTTACATAGAGCTTATGATTACGTACCGTCTCCATAAAAAATAGGTCCTTGTTGTACTTTCCAGTTCGATCGAATAGTAGCGCGTAGTTTTGTACCGACAAGGGATTCGTAGCCCAGCACGTGTGTCCAGGGCTAATCGACGATGCCAACGGTGCCACATATATCCAATGTGGCGTATAGCTCCATTTATAATACACCGGTTCGCTTGTTGTATTTTCAGGCACCTCTATGTCAGTCCATATACCCTTGACCGTCTTGAGCACCTCTTCATCCGATTCGACAACGTATTTCTGAATCTCTACCTCTCGGAAACTAATTTGTCCCATCTCAGGCGATGGCACTACTGGCATAGATGCCCAATCTGACTCGTATGCACTTTCGTCCTGAAGCTTGACACTAAGTTTATATGCTACGCCGGCCTCTGCTTTGAATTCATCGCTAAGCAAAAAATAATAACCAGGTGCGTCATTCGATTCTGTATACTCGCCAAACTTCCCCCCGATCGGTAACGAGTTGAACCTGCGCAGACTTAACTGGACGCGGTCGAACATTTGTGACATCAGTGGTTGTGGTCAATTTAACTGCGAAATACCTTCCATCGGAAGGATAATCTACAGTTTCATTAAATGATTTGTCAGAAACGAATGCCTCAATCACCAACGACGGTTCATTATTCTTAATCATAAATTCGTAAGGCTCTACACAACCCGCCGCACAAACAACAAGAAGAAACCTAAGAATTCGTTTCAGCATCGTCAGAAATTAAAATTATATGTCACAGAGGGGAAAACGCTACCCAGCACAGACAGTTTACTGGCGGTTCCGAATCTATTGAAGGAAATCGAATATGTGTTTTTCCTTCCGTAAAGGTTGAAGATAGAAAATACCCATTCGTCCTTAAAGCGGCGGTTCTTTCCTGGTTTCTCTTTAATGGTAAAGGAGACATCCAGTCGATGATAGTCCGGTATGCGATATTCATTTCGTTGTGAATAATTCAAGACGGAGAGGTAGACATCATAACCAAATTTCGAAACTGGGATGGTGATAGGACGACCGGTACTATAATTAAAATTCGTTGAGAAAAAGCTTCTTTTTCCCACGCGATAGTTCAATACTAAGTTGAAGATGTTGGGCTGATCAAACGCAGATGGATAATATTCACCATTGTTGATTGTAATACTTCCACTAGTCTGTGCGTCGAATTTTCTCAAACTTCTGGAGTAGGTATAGGATAACCATCCATTAAATCTGCCGATATTTTTTTTGAAGAAAAATTCCACTCCGTATGCCAGCCCGTGTCCCTGAGACAAGCCAGCCTCCAATGCAGGATTGAGCGTAATATCTGCTCCCTCGATATAATCAACAGCGTGGTCTATCTCTTTATAAAATCCTTCGACGGAAAATTCATATCGATTGTTGTTCAAATTTTGAAAGTAACCCAATGAATATTGGTCGCCAATCTGAGGTTTCAGGTAGGGGCCACTAGCTACCCAATAATCCTGTGGCGTAGTCGAAGTAGTGTTTGAGATTAAATGCATGTATTGAAAACCACGATAGTAGCTCGCCTTGATAGAGACATCAGGATTCAACAAATATCGAATAGAGATACGGGGCTCAATACCGTTGTACGACTTAATTACCTCGTTGTTCGCGTAATGAATGGTATCCGTGATGGCTGGATATCTTCCCTGTATGTTGTTGTAGTCAAATACATAGATGTCATCCTCTCCAACTCTAAAAAACTGTGAGTATCGTAAACCGGCAGACAGCGACCAGGTCTCAGAAAGTTTGAAATCGCCTTGCAAAAAAACCGCACCTTCCAACATTCGCTGATTATTCATGTCTTGATAAGTGACATTTTCCGAATCAGCTTCCGGCACTAATTTGCCAGGCTCTATAACGGTACCATTCAATTCAATACCTCCAACGATTTTAGATTCTTCACCGAGCGTATAATTAAGATCGTATTTCAGTCCGTAATTATTGATCGTATTCCGGTAAGTAAAACTTTCGAGTTCGTTGAAGCTCTCTACTTTGCTATAATAATTGCTATTCGTCAAGTTGAGGGTGGAAGAAAGTCGGTCATTAAAAGTATGATCCCATTTCAATGCAGCATTGAAGGTTCCCCAGCTAAAGACTGAATCCGTGGCTAATGTAAAGGCGTCATAGCTGTTGTAGGCAGACAGCGTAATAAAATTATTGGCATTGATAGTATGAAAAATTTTTCCCGTCACATCCCGGAAATTAGCTGAACTGTTCTTGAGTTGTATATCATCGGTTGACTTGACCAGCCAGTTACAGTATGAGATTCTTCCTCCAAGCAGATAGGATGTTTTATTTTTCACAATGGGTCCTTCGATGGACAAACGGCTTGAAACTAAGCCGACTCCACCGGTCACTTTAGTCCTTCCGGCATCACCATTTTTTAATGTTACATCCAAGATGGACGAGATACGTCCGCCAAAGTTTGCCGGACCCCCGCCTTTGTACAAGGTGACGCCGTTCACCATGTCAGGATTAAAGGCCGAGAAAAAACCAAAAAGGTGAGATGGATTATAAATTGTGGCGCCGTCTTGCAAAATTAAATTCTGGCCTGATTCTCCGCCTCGCACAATAAAACCCGAAGACAATTCGGTGGTCGTGACACCAGGCAACGTTGTCAAACTTCGTATTGGATCAACTTCGCCTAAAAATGTAGGTACTGATTTTATAGTAGCAATACTCATTTTCTCAATACCCGTAATCTGACTGACTACGTTTTCGTTGATTCGTTCCGCAGTCACGGTTACACTTTGCAGTTCCCTCGACTCTGGAACAAGCGTAGTTTTTATCATTTCTGTATTACTATAAGGACTAAATGCCAGGATGTAGCTTTTTACATCGTATCCCACAAACTGGATGTCTATGACATGCACTCCGTCCGTTACACCGTCGATATTAAAATTACCATTCACATCCGAAAGTGTTCCTTTCTTTGTTGCTGGCATGATGACCTGCGCGCCGATCAGCGGCTCATCTGTTTTTCCATCCAGAACAATTCCTTCAATTGAAAATCTCGCTGAATTCTTTTTCTTCAGTATGACATAGTTTTCTTTGTTCAAACCGGTGCTGTCAGCTTGAATTCTGTCCATAATGAAAATTATTCTTTCATTAATTTTTACAGCCTTATAGATCGCGAGGTGTTGATCGAGATAGTCCACAAGACGTTGCTTCATCGTTACACTATGAACCGTCAACGCCTGCAATTTTTTTTCGTCAAAAATAAAATCCACTCCTTGTTTCGCCTCTATCTCATGCAGCAGTTCTGCAAGGGGTTTACCATTATCAGAAACATTGAGAAAAATATCCCTTACATTTTGCGCAGTTGCGGAAAAACCAATGAAGGAAAGTAACAACGCCAGCAATATTCGCATCACAGAATCCAAAAAATAGTGAACTAAAGTTTTATAGACATTTTTTCCAGCAGCAAGGTTGGAATTATTTAAGAAAATATTTTTACAGTAATTGTTACATAGACATACCGTTGCACGCCGCCACATTGGGTCTCATGGCACGATAAAAATAAAGGTGCCCTTAAACTGGACACCTTTATTTTTTATGAATGTGTTTTCCCCAGGATTATTGTTTATCCCAGAATACCCTTGTTTGCACGTCATCGGCGCCACCAATCATTTGAATAGCAGCGTCCAAATTAGTATCATTCAACGTAGCTTCTTCAATAGGGAAGATGAAACGGTTAGGAATATCAGAATATTGCAACAGCGGAGGAACATTAAAGCCGGTGAAATCCAACCTTCTCCACACAGACCATCCTTCAAAACCTCTGTTGTAGAGAGCAATCCAGCTCTGTGTACCGATTTTTTGTTTCCAGCGTACCTGCTGCAGTTCCATAAGCAACTGCAGGCTGTGCCAAATAAGCAGTGATATCAGCGGCGTCAATTCCCCAGTACTCCATAGATGCTGTAATACCGGCATTGTAGTGTTCAGCGGCGGTACCTGCAACTGTGAAACCTCTTTCTTTTGCTTCCGCCAACAAGAATTCAACTTCAGAATAATCCAGGATCAAACCTTCCAATGTAGGATCATGAAATACGTCGCCGACATGAGACTTTTGTGCATAGGTATTGTTGGTACCATAGATACCACCTACATAAGTACCGTTCGCTAACGGCTCTGCAAAAACTTCTATCCGAGGATCACTCCAAGCATTAAGTTTATCGATCAACGTGTTTGCCACTACATAGTCAGCACGTCCACTTTGAACCAGGTCTTCATGAATAGGATTTGTGTTCGGGAATGCACCCAGGTAAGTGATAGAAGCATTATCATCGTTGCTTGTCGAATACACCACTTGCAATAGCTTCGGTGACCATGGTTCCAGCCTTTGCTGCGTCAACATCTGCAATGTTAATAGCCAATTTAAGCTTTAATGAATTTCCAAACTTTTTCCATGCAGCAGCATCGCCCTCGTAAACGGGATCCTGGTCAGCTGAAAATCCTTCTTCGCGCGCCATCGATCATGTCAATCGCGTATTTAACCGTGCTATAATGTCATTGTAAACATCTGCGCCATTGTCATATTTAGGCTGAAGGATGTTCTACATCTAATGATTCTGTATAAGGAACTGCACCAAAGGCGTCTACCAAAATCGCGTAAGTGTATACTTGCGTGATTTCGATAATAGCTAGGCGGTTATCTCTAACAGCTTCTGAGATGGGTAACTTTTCCCATGTCTCATTGGTAATTCTTTTAGCTTCTTCGAGATCTTTAAGGCATCGCGATAACCTCTTCTCCAGAAAATATCAGGATTTCTTCTACCCACCATGTTATATTGACTTTCGTCAGGATAGGTAGTTTGTGCCCAATATTGCGCATAAAGACGAAACACATTAACGTTCATATCCGAATTGTTCATCATGATAGAACATTTCATTAAGACCATTGGTGAACAACGGTTCAGCAGGAACTTCTACAGCGCCTTTTGTGGGCTTGTTCATCTCCTCCAACCTATCGTTACAGGATACGAAAACCGCCTGTCAGGAATATTATTAAAATTATTTTTCTCATAATTCAATGAAGGTTAATGGTTAGAAGGTCAGATCAAGCTTAAATCCATACGTTCTCATCGTAGGGTATGAGCCGGAAAGATATCCTTGGCCATTTCCAGCGCTCAAGCCAGATTCAGGATCAGCATACGGCACATTCTTGTTAATGATCCAAAGATTCGATCCCACTGCAGAAATTGAAGCATTTTGGAAAACGTTACCTCCAAATAAGGTTTTAGGCAATCTGTAGGTAATCGCGACTTCTCTCAGTTTTGCAAATGATGCATCATATACTGTGCATGAGTTGGCTGACGGGTTGCATTACCCCAGTAAAATGCTCCACCATAAAAATCTGCTCTTGCTCTAACGGTATTGACTGAACCGTCGGCTTGCACACCTGGGAAGATGATACCACCGCTGTTGGAAGCATATCCAGCAGCAGGATTACCTGGTTCATTCAACACAAGAGGATTCACGAATTGGATTTCCTAATTCATTAAGCCCAGCTGTTTCAGGGATACCAGTACCCTGACCGTAGTGCATATCAAGCGAGAAAACATCACCACCTTGAGACACATCAACCAAAAAGCTTAAGCAAAGCTCTTATAGCTGAACGTATTCATAATACCTCCAGTCCAATCAGGATTAGGATTACCAATTACTTGATCGGCGATCGCAACAGGATAGCCGGCTGCATTAATTACAGGCTGGCCATTCAAGTATTGATAACCAGTTCCTCTCAGAACGCCATAAGGCTGACCAACGGTTGCATTAAGTGAGACGCCGCCTTGGAAGCTATTGATCTGATAGTTGTCGATTCCTTCTGGCAATGAATTTACTTCACTTACGTTCTTTGCCCAGTTAGCGGTAAGATTCCAGTTGAAATTTGCATTCTTGATAATATCATAACCAAGGGTAACTTCAACACCTTTATTTTCAATTTCTCCACCATTCAACCATTTAAAACTTGCTCCTGTTGATTTCGACAATTCCACGGAAACAATTTGATCACCTGAGATTTGTTTGTACAAACCCAAATCAAATCTTAACCGGTTGTCAAACGCTGCCAACTCCAAGCCTGCTTCAAAACTTTCCAGGTTTTCGGGAACAGCTCAGGATTGTTAACAGTAGTAGGATACGAGAACAAAATAGCTGTACCAAAATTATCAATTCTTAGTGTAGGCGTTGGTGGTTCTGTTAGGACCAGTATCGTTACCTACTTCAGCATAGTTAACTCTAACTTTTCCAAAATCCAAGAATGAAATATCACCTACTTCACTGAACACAAAACTTAACGCTGCTGACCAGTAGAAATAAGAATTATTGTCAACTGGTAACGCAGAAGAAACATCATTTCTCGCCGTCAAGTCAAGGTACAACATATTCTTGAACCCAAGATTGGCGTTAGCAAAAAAACCATATACTTCTTTTTCTGTATCTATGTTCAATAGGAATAGGCAATGTACTTACTGAATTGCTTAAAGAATACAAATCCGGTACGGCCAACCCCCTTGTGTAGATGCATAAATACTTGAAAATAGATTCTCTTCCAATGTTCATTCCCAAAACTCCGGTCAGCGAAAAATCAGTCGACAATTGCTTGTTAGCAGTAAGAATAAGATCATAGTTGTACTCACTTACATTGCGATCTGTTCGTTGATATCCAGAACCTTCATCAGCCAGGTTAATACCAAATTCTGAGGCACGCTTCCAACTGCTATTCTTTCTTCTCTGAGTTCAGTATATGTATCTGCGGTAACTCTTCCCATGATATTCAACCATTCTGTTGGTTTATAGTTCAACGCAAAATTTCCATAAACGCGTGTGCGTTCATCGGTAGTGATAGTTTTTAAAACGTGTCCAGTATGGGTTATCCCAGAAAATAGGAGTTTCAGGATCATGATAATCACCACCATTCCAGGTGATGTTACGACCTGTCTTGGCAAACATTTGTCGTTGTGATTCAACATCCACATTGGTTTGCCACCACTGTCTGAAGTTCGCCATTTGATTTCCACCATAGCCTGTAGATGCGCGACCCATTGTATTGTCTTTAACAAAGTTAACTGCCAAGGCTTGCGTTAATTGTTTGTTAATTTCGCTGGTTCCGTTAAAGCTAAAGGTGTGGCGTTTTTGATCCTGATTCGGCAAGATTTCCTTTCAGATCAAAATTGGTATAGCTAAATCTGAATGTATTCACGTCGTTTCCACCGCTAAGGGCAACTGAATTATTCCAGCACTTGAGTTTCGAAGAAGTCAACAGGTGTGTTCTTAGCTGCTACCCATGGATAGGCCTTATTGTAGTTCGGAGATTCAGGCACAAAAGAATCCCAGTGATAAACATTCAAATTAGGATCAAATGGAGCTCCATAAGAACCATCTTCCAAGGTTGGGACGACATTGTCAAGAGTGCCATCGCCATCAATATCTTCTTGAAGAAATCCATCAGGTCCATAATATTCAAAAGATACGGCATCGCATAACCTGCTCCGTAGTTATCCTGATATTCAACGAAAGTATCTTTGTTAATCTTACCAACTGTTACTCCAGTAGAAAGCGAAATACCAACACCACTTCTCTTCTTACCTTTTTTAGTTGTAATCATAATAACACCATTCGCAGCTCTTGAACCATAAAGCGCAGATGCAGCAGCACCTTTTAAAACGTTGATGGATTCAATGTCTTCGGGATTTATATCCGAAGCCGCATTACCATAGTCAAAGCCATAGACGGCCTGTTCTTTGATTGGTGTATTACCTGTTCTGTTGTCAATCGGTACACCATCAACAACAAACAGAGGTTGGTTATTACCAGTTACAGATTTATTACCACGGATAACAACGTTGGTAGAACCACCGAAGTTGTTGTTTGTTCTAATTTGAACCCCGGCAATCTTTACCAGAAAGGGAGTTAATAAAGTTTTGATCCTTGGCTGCAGTAACTGCATCACCGCTTTACTTGCTGTGTAGCATAACCAAGCGATGCTTTTTCTCTTGGAATGTTAAGAGCAGTTACAACGACTTCACTAAGTTGTTGCACATCTTGTGCCATGAACACGTCAACGGTAGTCCTATTGTTAATAGGTACCTCTTGCGTTGTCAATCCAATAAAAGTAAAAACAAGTGTGCCGGTAGCAGGCGCGGAAATTGAATAACTTCCATTTGCGTCAGATACTGTACCATTAGTGGTACCTTTCACCACAACGTTTACGCCGGGCAAGGCAGATCCATCCTCTGAGGATGTGATCTTACCTGAGACGGCCAGATCCTGTGCCAACAACACGTTACTAGCGTGTATCAGCACCGCTGTTAAGCATACAAGTAGAATTCTCTTCATACTCTGTTTAGTTTTAGGTTAATGATTTCTTAAAAGACTCGGCCCAAACTTAAGATAAAATGTTAATTGTAGGAAGCCGTTTACCACAAAAATTAGTAGAAAACAGGCTAATAATATACCCCATATAGGGTTAAAATATATTTTTTTGAAAGAAAATAGGGCTATTTTACGATCCTGAACTCGATTCTTCGGTTTTGTTGCCTCCCCTCTTCGGTGGCGTTATCGGCAAGGGGTTTGGCCTGTCCATAACCGATCGGGACAAGCCGATTTTTCTCAATTCCCTTCTCTATTAGATAATTATAAACCGATAATGCCCTTTTTTCTGACAACTGCTTATTATAGGCGGATTGTCCGATATTATCGGTATGACCACTCACCTCTACCCTTATTTGAGGGTTTTCCTGCATGAATCGAATGATCTTTTGAAGTTCTGGTATTGATTTGGGCTTGAGGTCATACTTATCCAAATCGAAAAAGATGTTGTTCAACACCGCCATGGAGCCGGCAGTTGCTCTTTCGAGGTCGATGTCTATAATAATCGGTTTAAAGTCTTTTACTTCCGAATAGTTAAAATTGTAACTCTTAAATAAGTAGCCTTTCTTATTAATATATAAGGCATATTCAGCTCCTTGTGTCAACACCATTAGGTATTCCCCGGTGATTGAATCGGATTCAACCAGCGAAACCATATGAGTTTCGCTCAATATTAATAAGTTCAATTCTTGCCGTAAGGGGTGACTGGCTAACCTTGTCGCGAATTATACCTTTTACATAATTGCTCCTAAACTTCACCTGATTTTCCGGCGGGATCTCCACTTCATAAATCTTACTGCGCGAGAAGCCAGACGGCAACGTTTCTTCATGAGAGTAATATCCCTTCTTCCCATCGGCGGTAATGAAAAATGAAAATTGATCATCATTATCATTGATCAGGTTGCCGATATTCTTGGGTACGTCCCAAATGGAAGAATCCCTTTCTGCATAAAAAATATCGTATCCCCCAAAACCAGGTAACCCATTAGAGGCAAAATATAACGTTTTGTCATTGGCATGAATAAAGGGTGATATTTCATCAAATGTTGAATTGATTTGTTTCCCGGCATTGATGGCGCGGGTCCAGGTACCTGTTTCATCAAGCGTTGAAATCCACACATCTCTTCTGCCCAACCCGGACCGCCGGTCAGAAACAAAATAAAGCGTCCTCCCATCGGCTGACAGCGAAGGCTGGGATTCCCACTCATTTGTGTTGACATTCCGTCCCAAATTTTTTGGAGTGGTCCAAACTTCACCCACTTTAATACTTTCATATAAGTCACAACTTCCGATACCGTCGCGACCGGAACAAGACGTAAAAATCAGGCGTCGCCCATCTGCAGATATCGTACACGTTCCTTCATTAAGAGGAGTATTGATATTCTTAGAAATACTTTCCGGAATCGACCACCTGCCATGTTCATCCTTTTTGCTGATCATCAGGTCTTCGTCATCGTTCGGTCCATCGCCTGCGCGCCGCGTAAAAATAAGTTGCATCTGATCAGCTGTTAACACTGGAAAATATTGCATCACAAAACGATTGACGGTATCGCTCAATGCCCGTCGTTGATAAAGCGATTTATTTGATTGATTTTTTAAGGCAAATTCTGCGCTTTTGAAAAGCATTGTCGCATATGCTATTTTTTGTTTGTTCTGGGTTTCATTATTGATATAGGCACTAAGAACCTTCATCGCTTTCTCGTACTGACCCGAGAGCACGTACAGTTCGCCCAGGGCATACCAAAATCCTTTTGTTTTCTCAATTCGGATGTTAAGCTCAGTCCCTTTTCATAATCACTGATTGCGTTGGGATACTGCTTCATCGAAAAATAGGTAAGCCCGCGACGATAATAGGCTTCCACAAAATTTTTGTCTTTCTCTATGGCCTGTCCAAGCAAATTAAGCGCCTCTTCATACTGTCCCCGAACACGGAAATTATCCGCCAGTGTATACAGTTCAATCGCTTTTTTGGACTTGGTGCTCAATTCGGTTTGAGCAATGCACCGAAGACGAAATTGCCAGCAGAAGAAAAAATATTATCGTGCGAAACATTCTATCATTAAAAATGTAAAAATACCAAGAACTTAAATGTAGTAAAGTTGATACGACCACAAAGAAAGGAGTTAATTTTTTTCCTTTTCTTTCCCTTTCCATTTCGTCAGATGAACGGTCTTAATTCAGTATAGAACCCTGAATAGCGAGGTCGACGACCGGGCCAAAAATCAATTGTAACAATGGGAAGGACTTGGCTGTTACACTACAATATTGGCGATATCAATTTCGGGCGCATCAAATTCAAGCATCGCATTGATAAGTTTGAAGGATTCAAAAGTTTTAAGGTCTTCAATCCGAATTTCTTCCTCTTGAATCATATTCTCTTTCTAAAAGATACGCCCGCGTTGTACCTTTTAACAAAGCCGACCAGGGCGTATACCAATGCTTACCTCTCCTGAAAACTATATTGGAAAAAGAAGAATCCGTAACCAGCCCCCGTTTGACAATAAGAATATCATCGCAGTTTTTTCTCAATTCGTATAAACGATTCAACACTTTTCGGTCAGCATACTTAAATTCATACGATATCCGATCATGCTCCACGACTCTAAGGCTATTTATCGTTTTATATTGATAGGGAATGAATTCAATGTCTCTTGAATAATCATCATAGGCTATTCGGCACTTAAACAATCCCTGGCGAGGTAAGTCCAGTTTTTTTAGAAACTCTTCCAGATAGAAATGTTCTTCAACGCCACATAGAAATTTTAGTGAGCGATTCATTCGCCGCTCATGGTAAAACAAGTTACGAAATTCACCATCTATTAACTTAATGGATTCAAGCAACAGGGACATAGACTTTATCAATAGTTTCCTGATATTCCGATTCTACATCACTTTGTGTGGTTATACCTCCTCCACTTCGGTAAAAATATTTGCCCTCCCGGTTTTCAATAAACCGTATCATTACTCCGCTGTCTAAATCTTTACCATTAAAATAACCAAACACACCCGTATAATATCCACGAACTTCTTCTTCTACAGCTTTAATAATTTCCAGCGTCTTTGGCTTAGGGGCCCCACTAACGGAACCGGCAGGCAACAATTTTAACAAAATACTCCCCAAGTAGTTTGCGTAATCTGTGTCCAACGTCACCACAAATCTCCGAACTGACCTGCAACAAATTTTTTTCCCACGTCCGGACTTCGTCTACATATCGAAAGCGGGTGACAGTCACATGCGATGCAACCTGACTCAAATCGTTCCTGATTAAATCAACAATGGTAACATGTTCCGCCAGTTCCTTTTTATCGGATAAAATTTTTTCTTTCGCATTTTTAATAGAAGCATCTATGGTGCCCTTCATCGGGTAGGCATAGATTTTTCCGTCCTTAATCTGAACGAATGTCTCAGGTGAAAATACCAAGAATTGGTTCTTAAAAAGCAATTTATACTTGGCTTCGCTTTGACTGAAAATATCGTGCAGTGAGCAACCTAGTTTTACTTCCGTTTTAACCGTGAGGTTCGTTAAAAATGTATCTCCATATTCAAGGTGCCCTAAGACCTTGTCGAACTTTTTTTTATAGTCTAAAAGGGACCCTGGCGATTTTTCCATACTAACACTTCCTGAGCGGGAATTGATATTGGAGTTGGTGAACCCCTGGATGGAATAAAGAATCTCTTTGGGGTCGACTTCGTTCAATTTTACGATCAGGGGATTCATCATTTCAAAGTCCACCATAAACAAAAAAGGGACTTTTTCTTGTCCCAATCGGTTCATTGACTCGATGAAATCAGTGAAGTATCACGGTATGTTCATGTATTTATGAATCTGAAGCGATACCTGCCATTTAGGATTTGATTTTACATAATCGATAATAAGCGGCAGCATTTCTTTTTCCTTCGACCACTCAGGCTGCAGAAAAAGCTGACACGAAGGCCTTACATTTTCCGCATGTTCTTCAGCCCAGGCGAAATCACTCTTATTATAAACAATGATTTTAAGTTCATTTGCTTGTTCGAAAATTGCCGCATCAGGACTTTTAAATTTTTTGGGTGAAAAGCAAACCCAATCCCACGTCCCACTTAAAGGATAGACGCCGGAAGTCTCAATATGCGTGCGTAAACCGAAGCTCTTTAATCGCTGCGTTAGAATGGATAAGGTCGTACATAACCGGTTCGCCGCCGGTAATGACAACGATTTGAGTGCCGCTCGCCTTCGCTCGCAAACACATTTCATCAACGTGCAACAACGGGTGGACTGAAGCGTCCCAAGAATCTTTTACATCACACCAGACACAGCCAACATCGCAACCGCCTAAACGTATGAAGTAAGCAGCATGTCCCTGATAAAATCCTTCTCCCTGGATCGTATAAAAATCCTCCATAAGCGGAAGAACTTCAGCGGAAATTTTGTCTTTCACCTCTACCATTGAATTCTGTATTCTTACGACCGGAAACAAACTCCTCGAATCAAAGTCATTTATGGATTTCGTGCCTCAGTTGCGCGCAGTGTATTGAGAAGCAAGGAAGCAATAGTCATAGGGCCTACACCGCCGGGTACGGGCGTGATAAAGGAAGTCTTGGGAGCAACTTCTTTAAAATCTACATCACCCTTAATAGCCCAGCCTTTTGGATATTCCGGACCTTCCACACGCGTTGTGCCAATATCAATGACCACGGCACCTTCTTTGACCATATCGGCCGTTACGAGCCCTGGTTTTCCCACAGCAACGAGAAGAATATCAGCCATTTTTGTAAAGCTTGCAAGGTTCTCTGTGTATTTGTGGCATATCGTTACCGTTGCGTGGCCTTGTTCGGTGAGCATCATGCTCAATGGCGCACCAGCAATGCGGCTGGCGCCAATCACCACAGCGTGCTTGCCTTCCGTTGCGATGTTATAACGACGCAACAATTCCATCACTCCATATGGCGTGGCCGGCATCAGCAACGGATTTTTTGAAATGATACTTCCAAAGTTGTGATTGGTAAACCCATCCACATCTTTATCGGAGCGGATCTTTTCGGTGATATTCTCCACTGAAATGTGAGGCGGCAATGGAAGCTGGACAATAAATCCATCAACATCGTCATCGTTATTCACATGATCGATGTGTTTCATCAGACGTTCTTCACTGATGGTATCGGCAAAACGCATCATGGTATAGTGAAACCCAACGCTTTTACAGGCTTTCACTTTGTTATCGACATACGTTTGGCTTGCACCATCATCACCGATCAAAATAATAGCGAGATGCGGAATTTTCTTCCCCTGCTTCTTTCGTGCGGCTACTTTTAACGCGATCTCATTTTTGATATCGGTGGATACTTTTTTTCCGTCAATAAGTGTGTACGTAGTTTGAAGTGTTTCCTGCATGGATATCATTTGATTTAAGCTGTTGCTAGGACCAATACAATGCGATCGAATTTATAAAGGTTAATCAATTTTCAATACTGCCATAAATGCTTCCTGTGGTATCTCCACATTTCCAACCTGACGCATCCGCTTCTTACCTTTCTTTTGTTTTTCCAGCAGTTTGCGTTTACGTGAAATATCACCACCATAACATTTTGCCAATACATTTTTTCGAATGGCACTGATGTTTTCACGCGAAACAATTTTTTGACCGATAGCTGCCTGAATCGCGATCTCAAACATTTGACGTGGTATCAGTTCTTTCAATTTTTCGCATAGCTTCCTTCCCCAATCTTGTGATTTGCTTCGGTGAACAATTGCACTTAAAGCATCAACCTTTTCACCATTCAGCATAATATCAAGCTTTACCATATCCGATTCGCGGAAACCGATCAAATGGTAATCCAACGAAGCATAGCCACGTGAAATGGATTTAAGCTTATCAAAGAAGTCAAATACAATTTCAGACAGTGGCATTTCGAACGACAGCTCAACGCGATCTGTCGTCAGATAATGCTGATTCTTGATCGTACCCCGCTTGTCCATACAAAGACTAATGATCGGTCCGATATATTCCGACTTCGTAATGATCTGCGCTTTTATATAAGGCTCTTCAATTAATTTCAGCCGCGTCGGGTCTGGCATTTCCGAAGGTGCATTTATATAAATTTCAGAATCCATCTGTGAGAAATGCTCTGAACTGAACGGAAGGAACAGTCGTGATCACGGTCATATCGAACTCGCGCTCCAGCCTTTCCTGAATAATTTCCATGTGCAGCATGCCTAGAAATCCGCATCGAAAACCAAACCCCAGCGCTGCCGAAGTTTCCAGCTCCCACACCAATGAAGCATCGTTCAGTTGCAGTTTTTCCATCGAAGAACGAAGCTCTTCAAACTCCGTGGTATCAACGGGGTAAATACCCGCAAATACCATCGGTTTTACCTTCTCAAATCCCTTGAGGGCCTCTCCCGGATTTACTACATTGGTGATGGTATCCCCCACATGAACTTCGCTGGCAACTTTGATACCCGAAATGAGATAGCCAACATTGCCGGCGCTGAATTTCATCTTTGAGGTTTTTTATCCAGTTTTAAGATTCCGATTTCGTCAGCGTAATATTCTTTCTCCGCATTGACAAATTTAATTTTCTCGCCTTTTCTAATCGTTCCGTTAAAAACGCGGAAATAAATTTCAATGCCACGGAAGGAATTAAATACGGAATCAAAGATCATCGCCTGAAGCGGAGCTTTTGGATCTCCTTTAGGGGGTTTGATTCTGTGAACGACCGCATATAGAATTTCTTCAATACCCTTGCCTTCTTTCGCGCTGGCGCGGATTACATCTTCACGTTTGCATCCGACCAGATCTACAATTTCATCTGTGACTTCCTCCGGCATCGCATGCGGCAGATCGATCTTGTTCAGAACCGGGATAATTTCCAGGTCATGTTCCAGCGCCAGGTACAGGTTCGAGATCGTTTGTGCTTCGATTCCCTGGCTGGCATCCACAATCAGCAGCGCGCCTTCACACGCGGCAATGGCACGGGAAACTTCATATGAAAAATCTACGTGTCCAGGGGTATCGATCAGGTTGAGAATGTATTCCTGTCCATCCAGCTTATAATTCATTTGGATGGCGTGCGACTTAATGGTAATGCCCTTTTCCTTTTCCAGGTCCATGTTATCAAGGACCTGCGCTTCCATTTGGCGCTCGTTCAGGGTACCGGTAAATTCCAAAAGCCTGTCAGCCAACGTACTTTTACCGTGGTCAATGTGCGCTATAATGCAAAAATTGCGGATGTTTTCCATCTATCTCCTCTATAATTATCTATTCCCTAAATAACTCAATGCGACTGACTTCAGCCTGAATTCTTGCGCGTCTCGGGCCTCGCCAGATTTTAAGACTGCAAAAGTAAGGAATTCCTTAAAGTGTTGGAGTGTCGGAGTTCGAAGTGTTGAAGTTTTATTGTTCCTCCTGACAATTTGTCAGGCTAATCTGATCTATTGCTTATAGATCACGCCTTCTTTCATCACAAACGTTACTTTTTCCATGGCCCTGATATTTTGCAATGGATTTTCATCGGTTGCCACGATATCGGCAAGTTTGCCCTGTTCCAATGTGCCAATTTTGTCACTCATTCTTAAAATTCCGGCATTGACAACAGTAGCAGATTTTATAGCCTCCATAGGTGGCATACCACCTTCCACCATGGACGTGAATTCCTTGCGCATTGTCGCCATGAAAGTAAACACCCGCATCCGTTCCAAAAGCAATTTTTACCCCACGTTTATAGCTTTGGCATATGTTAATTGAATCTGCGGACCAATTGCGGCTGCTTTAGGCGCAACCAATGGATGATAATATCCGGGAATTTTAGCTTGTTCGGCCACAAATTTGCCGGCCGAAATCGTCGGCACATAAAACGTTCCTTTTTGTTTCATCAGGTCCATAATTTCTTCCGTCATCATGGTGCCGTGCTCAATGGTGGTAATTCCAGCCAGCACCGCGCGTTTCATGCCTTCGGCGCCATGGGCATGCGCGGCAGTATGCATGCCGTAATCTTTTGCAGTTTCTATGATTGCTTTCAACTCTTCGTCGGTAAACTGAGGTCCTGAACCATCTTTAGCCAAACTCATGACACCACCGGTCGCTGTGATTTTGATCAAGTCTGCGCCATCCTTATACCGTTGACGGACAGCTTTTCGCGCATCTTCAGGCGAATTGATCACGCCTTCTTTTGGTCCGGGATCTCCCATCAAATCTTTTCGGTAACTATTGGTGGGATCGGCATGACCGCCTGTGGTTGCGATAGCCTTACCCGCAGTAAAAATTCGTGGTCCTATTACCGGTTCCCTGATTGATCGCATTTCTTAATGCGATATTAACGCCGGTACCTCCTAAGTCCCGTACCGTGGTAAATCCAGCCATCAATGTTTTTTTAGCAAACACTGTCGAACGAAACGCAATGTCGGCTTCGTTCAATGTAAAACGTTGCAACGCCTGGTCTTTACTGGTTTCACCTTCCAAATGCACATGCATGTCGATCAATCCCGGCATCACAGTTTTCTTGCTTAAATCAATGAGCATGTCATCATTACCTTTTGAGTAAAGCCTTTTGCAACGGAGATAATTTTATCTGCCTTCAACCACGATGGTCATTTGTGGTTGGGCATCATTGCTTTTGCCATCGATTAAAAATCCACAATGAATGATTGTTCTTTGAGCATTTGCCGAGAAGAAAATCACGGCAAAGAAGATCAACAAGTAATGCTTCATGAAAGGGGAGTTAATAGAAAATCTGTTTGCTATTTTTTAAGATGTTTTTGTGTGACTTCTTTTAAATTGATGATTTCGTCTTTTTCCATCACGCCAGCTTTAACATGAAGAAGGAGTTCGAACATGACTTGATTTTCATAGCCCAGATTCTCCGCAATTTTGGAACAAAACAACATCTCTTCTTTATACATACGCTCATCAATTTTCATAAGCTTGACCAGGCTAAATAAATATTCAAATTTTTGATC
The DNA here is from genome assembly GCA_963739105.1 of uncultured Bacteroidota bacterium. Lineage (GTDB taxonomy): Bacteria > Bacteroidota > Bacteroidia > Cytophagales > Cyclobacteriaceae > Chryseolinea. The sequence continues at coordinate 60,249 of CAVTZI010000020.1, forward strand.
ATCGGTCAAATCCTTTGGCACGACCAACGCATGCCGCTGCTCAAAGAGTGTGTCTATCTGATCTGCTGCAATATCATTTGACTTACCAATATTGGTGATAAAGTTGCGTTCACGTTCGGCAACTTTGCCATCGATCTGTGCCAGACTGATGAGCAATTTTAGCTGGGCCAATGCAGACATGTTATGCTAATTTGAGGGTCTTTGATTTTGCGTGCGTGTGTGTAAGTGCGTGTAGGGCCTTTGAACCTAATAACTTAATGGCAAATAACCAATAACTTTACAATGCATGAATTTCCTGGCGCATATTTATTTGTCGAAAGACCATCCTAAAATTATGGTGGGAAACTTCATTGGAGATTTTGTGAAGGGGAAACACTTCTCAGATCAATTTGAACCGGAAATTGCAAAAGGAATAGAACTACATCGTGCTATTGATGAGTTCACAGACCGCCATCCCATCGTTCATCAAAGTAAAATCAGACTGCGGCCAAAGTACCGGCATTATGCAGGCGTGATCGTTGATATTTTTTACGATCACTTTTTATCAAAATACTGGAGTAACTATCACGTGCTTCCGTTAACAGAATTTGCAGCAAATACTTACACAACCCTGAAAGATCATTATTCAATTTTGCCCGACGCGTAAAAAATATGCTTCCCTACATGATTAAAGATAATTGGTTGGTTAATTACGGACACCTCAATGGAATTGGGCAGGCCCTTAGAGGAATATCAAGGCGAACCCGATACGATTCGAAAATGAATGAATCAGTTCATGAACTGGAAGAATTTTATGAGGAATTTAAGACCGAGTTCCAATCTTTTTTTCCTGACCTAAAATCTCACGCAGAAGCATTTTTAAAACAGAACTGATATTCAAACCTTTTTTGAATTTTTATAGACATGCACAACGATCCCGAATTAAGTGGAAAATACCTCGGCACAATTTCAGAAGATTTTGTAAAAGTGGCCGACACGTTAAAAGAAGCATCTTACCAAATACGAAAGGCAGGATTTGAATTTCCAATATTTCCCATTTGCAAAAAGGAACAGCCAATCGGGCAAGTGTTGCTACAACCAGCGACTAATGGAACGACGTGGTACTACTACGCATCCTTTCTAAATGAATTTGTACAACGAGACGCTTATCGCAAAAGATAAACTGGAAGAATTTGAAAATGCCTACAAAGATCCCGATGAATTTTGCTGCCTGTTCGTAATTGACCTCAGTTTACCAATTTTGTTTTTATTCCATACCCGGAGGATTAGACAGTTCGAAGTTCGAGGTTTGAAGTTCGAGGTTACTGTCTAGGCAACTTGCACACTTAATTAAGACGCGCAACTTCGAACATCAAACTTCGAACCTCGAACTACTTGAAATGGTCCCATCCCTGCGCGCGCAGTGGAACAGCTATTTCCTGCTTTGGTGATCAGCACATTTTCACTTTTCCGATCGTGGATATATCCGATAAAATGGATGTCGGGATGATTTTTGATTTTCTCCTGATCGGCTTTAGCAATGGTGAAAAGTAATTCATAGTCCTCCCCACCGTTTAGGGCACACGTTATAGGATCGAGCTTAAATTCGATAGCAGTTTCATACGTGGCGTGATCGATGGGAACTTTATCTTCATAAATTCTAACACCAACGCCGGAATTCTTAGCGATGTGAAATAACTCAGAGGCAAGTCCGTCCGAAATATCGATCATAGAAGTGGGCGTCACACCGGCCTCCGCCAAATCAAAAACAATGTCGGTTCGCGCTTCCGGTTTTAACTGTCTGCCCACGAGATATTCATATTTTTCCAGGTTTGGTTGCATTCCCGGATCCGATAAATAAACCTCCTTCTCGCGTTCCAATACTTGCAAGCCCGTGAAAGCTGCGCCTAAATCGCCGGTGACACAAATAATATCATTGACTTTAGCACCGCTGCGATAGGCAATTTTTTCCTTCTTCGCCCTGCCTAAGACGGTGATCGAAATTACCAGTCCAGAAGCAGACGAAGTTGTATCACCTCCGACCAAATCGACTTTATAATTTTCGCATGCGGCTTTTATCCGGCATACAAGGCATCCACTGCTTCTATTGAAAAACGATTGCTCAACGCGATACTCACCGTAATTTGTTCAGCCTCTGCCATTCATGGCAGCGATATCCGAAACATTTACGGCGACGGCCTTATATCCTAGATGATGGATGGGCGTATAGGACAAGTCAAAATGAATACCTTCCACCAGCATATCAGTGGATACCAATAAATTGTCATCCCCAGCCTCAATTACGGCAGCATCATCCCCAATGCCGGTTAATGAGGTTGCGTTGACGAGTGTAAATTTTTCACGAATCCGGTCTATAAGACCAAATTCACCCAATTGACTTATTTCAGATCGGTTTTCGCTCATATATTTAGTTGTGAGGGTCTCTTTGGCGTATTCAAAACCCATTCATCCTGCAAAAGTAAGATTATGGATGAATAAGCACGATTTACCTGATAAATTCAGTGTACTTATGTGGTGGATAATTCAGGAGTTATGAAAAGAATCGTTGGAATATTAGTCGTGGTCCTCATCTTCATCAGTGCATGCAGTTCTCCAAAACCATATTATAAAACTGCCAAAGGAAAAAAGAAGAAAAAATATTACAACGAGATTGAGTTTGGCGGTAAAAGTGCCAGCGCAATGAAGAGGCCCTAAGCGTCCTGACACAACTCGATTAATACACCCCCTGTTGATTTCGGGTGCAGAAAACAGATCATTTTGTTATCTGCACCCTTTTTCGGAACCTCATGAATAACCTCAAAGCCTTTCTTTTTATAGGATTGAATGCTTTGCGAAATATCAGACACTGAAAATGCCAGGTGATGAATACCTTCACCTCTTTTCTCGATGAACTTAGCAATTGGCGAATCCTGATGGGTTGCCTCCAAAAGTTCGATTTTTACCCCTCCAATTTGAAAAAACGATGTGCGAACACCTTCGGACTCAACCGCTTCGATTTTATAATGCTGCTGGCCCAAAAGGGCGGCAAAAAGCGCATTGCTTTGATCCATATTTTTAACGGCAATACCGATGTGTTCAAGTTTTTCCATATTTGTTAACTTTATACCCAAAGAAGAAACTTTTTGGCTAAATCGAAAGTTTAGGCCAATGAAACTTTAGTACCATGATTGAGACACTCAGTGAGATGCATGTAGAAGCAGCCCGCATACAGCAAGAAATCAAAGACTATTTAGGGCTGCGTACGTCAGATCTGGTGTTTGAATACACAACCATTGACGGAAAGGTTAAGCTGGATTTGATCACCATCAATCCACGGCACAATCAGGCTTTTCTTTTTCACAGTGAAACAGGGGCGGACAAGGTCCATGCGCTGACGAAAATGCTCGCATACGTTCAAAGCTATAAGGAAAAGGAAAATTCCTATACGATCCAATGGGTGGCGAAAGGTGATACGGAGTTACACACATCGTATTTTAAAGCCGGAAATATATTGGACGCCTTGCAAAAATTATATTATGGCCGGGATATGAATACAATTACAGTATTCAGTGTTGTGTTGAATCCGATTTCATAGGTTTAAGGATAAATTGATTATGATAAACGTAACAGAGAAAGCAAAAGAGAAGATAATAGCCCTCCGGAAGGAAGAAGGAAAAGTGGTGCACAATAACGTGCGCGTGTTGGTAAAGGGTGGAGGCTGCTCTGGCTTGATGTACGATCTTAATTTCGATGATGAAGTCAAGCCCGCGGATCAGATCTTTGAAGACAAGGGCATTAAGATTCTAGTGGATAAAAAAAGCTTGTTGTATTTGCTTGGAACAACATTAGATTTTTCTGATGGTTTGAACGGAAAGGGATTTCAATTTATCAATCCCAACGCGACGCGTACCTGCGGCTGCGGTGAAAGTTTTGCGGTTTAGTAGTTTCTTTCTATTATTGAAGCAACGAAAGATCCAGCTCGAAATCCTTCGACTGGTTTGCCTGCAGTAATTTTTTTTTCAAATCCTTGTATTGTGTCTACAGATCCGTCGGAATGGAAGATATAGTTCACCTTATCAATCGGATCAATTAGCCAGGCGAGATGAGTTCCGTTGGTAATCCAAACGGACATTTTCTTTTTTAGATCTTCAAGATTATCAGATTTTGATCTGACTTCAATGACAAATTCAGGACAGAGGGGTGCAAATTTATTTTTGTCTTCTTCGGAAAGCGTTTTCCATTTTTCATTCGATATCCAGGAAGCATCAGGAGAAAAAACAGAACGGTCAGGAAGGGTAAAACCAGTAGAAGCTATCAAATACAATTCCTTTTCGATCTTTCGCATTCCATTGATACAACTGACCAAATACTTCAGAACTATGAAGTCCAGATAATGTGCTAACGGGTGACATAATTATAATTTCAAGATTGCTATTCCTTTCAATACGAAGGCCAGCGTTCTCAAGACAGAATTTGAAAAACTCTTGATCGGTCATACTTCCTGTGATACTATCTCTTAATACTAAAGCTTCCATGCGTTCGGACTTTCATTAAAGATACAAATTTCGTCTGCAAGAGAGTTTTGATCCGACTAGTCAAATTTCAAACAACAGCGATGCATTTCAATTCAATCGCGATCGGCGTCGGCAAAGCATTCACTTCAACAGTGGTCCTGCAAGGTTGATTTTTTTTAAAGTATTCCCCATAAATTTTATTGAATACAGGAAAATCCTTTTTCATGTTCGTGAGAAAGACCGTTACGTCCACAAGATTTTCCCACGATGATCCTGACGCTTCCAGGATCAATTTTACATTCTCAAAAACCGCATGACATTGCTGCTCGATGTCATAACTTTTAATGTTGCCTTGTTCGTCCAACGTGACCCCAGGTATTTCTTTTGATCCTTTTTTTCTCGGACCAACACCAGACAGAAAAAGTAAATTACCTACCTTTTTAGCGTGAGGATACGCCCCAACGGGATCCGGAGCTTTATCAGAATTAATTTTTTCCATATTATTTTTCTATGCCAAACACCAGGCTCCCACGATAACTTTGCCAATCAGCACCGGATTGTTTTGAAGGTACCATTCGAACCACACTCACCATCCACGGTCCGGGACTACTAACCCGCGTTTCCAGCGTTCCATTTTTTTCGGTGTAAATATTCTGAATGGTTGTTCGGTTATCAAATCTATTCCAAACTTTTACCCTGACGCCAAAAACTGGTTTACCATCAAAGAGAATTTTAAAGTGAATTGGATCGCCGATTTTTAATGCATAAGGATTTTCCAAAGGCAGGATTTCCACAGGAAAACCATTTACTTTTTTGTGCGTGTCATCTTTTTTTTCACCAACCTGCAATAAAAGTTTTGTATAGCCAGAATAATATTCCTTTGTCGGCGATGCAAGAGTGTTAGTTTTTGTCCGACGGTCTAAAATTTCATCCAATCCATTCTCCTTCAAAAAAGAATTGAATTTTTCTGCCTCCCATTCATTCAATGCATTTTTGGTTTGCATCGATAACAGGTAACTTCCTTCTGCCTTGAGTGTAAGGATTAGGTTATTGTTACGATCCTCCTTAATACTATCCAATACTGAAGAAGAGCTTGACAAATGTTGAAGGACCAAGGATTCAATCTGATTTTTTTGAAGATCCCATGGCTCGCCCATAAAATTTTCTCCCGACTTAAAGTTCATCACGAGTTTCTCTCCCGGTTTATAAACAAATTTCAAAGGCTGCAACCAAAACTCGCGAGCGCTTATCAACGCAATGGCTACGAACAATAATATTGGAATTACAATTTTCTTATTCATTGATTATTCGCATATTTCGTCCCTACGGGACTAGACTTGCGATGTCAATCGTTTTTCTACCAACATTTGATGCCTACGGCATCATTAGATATCTCAAAATTCATTTGCTTTTCAAAATATTGCAAAGTCACCATCACAAATATTATCTTGAAAATCAGACAGTCATTTGTTTCAATCTGTCTACGCATTCATGATCTCCTCAATCTCTTCAACTTCTATCGGTATGTTTTTCATGAGATCAAACACGCCATTCCGTTGAATCACTACATTGTTTTCAATCCGAATGCCCAAACCTTCTTCACGAATGTAAATGCCCGGCTCCACAGTCCACACCTGACCGATCTGCATCTTGTGATACATGTTCCCGACATCATGTACATCCAGCCCAAGCTGATGGCCCGTGCCATGCATAAAATATTTCATGAACAACGGCCTGTTGGGATCCTGATTTTTGACATCCTTCTTATCAATCAGCTTTAAACCGATCAACTCGCGTTCCATAATTTTTTGAACTTCCTTATGATATTCGAAATATTTGATGCCGGGTTTCAATAATTTAATGGCTTCGCGATGAACCCGCAGCACAGCGTTGTAAACTTCCTTTTGACGTTTTGAAAATCTTCCATTCACAGGAATGGAACGCGTCATGTCCGCATTGTAGTTTGCATACTCAGCGCCGACATCCAGTAAAAGCATATCACCGTCCTGGCACGGCTTGTCATTTTCGATATAGTGCAACACGCAGGAATTCTTACCGGATGCAACGATCGGCTCATACGCAAATCCACGTGAGCCACTTTTAAGGAACTCATGAATAAACTCTGCTTCGATTTCATTTTCCATAACACCGGGCTTAACAAATTTCAGAACCCGCCTGAACGCGCGTTCAGTGATGTCACATGCCTGTTGCAGTAAGTCAATTTCGACCTTGGATTTTACACTTCGTAGTTTGTGCATTATCGGCGCCAACCGCTCATAAGCATGAAGCGGATATCTTTCCATGCAAGTTTTCACAAAACGCATTTCGCGGGTTGTCACCGAAGACTCCGCGCGGTAATGATCATTGGTATTCAGATAGACATACTGCGTGTCTCCCATCACCATCATCGTGTTAAATAATTTCCAAAATTCCGAGATCCACAGAACGGTTTCGATACCGGTCAATGCGCGTGCTTCGTCTTTCGTTAGTTTGTGGCCTTCCCACGTGGCGATGTGCTCATTCGTCTCGCGAAGAAAAAGTACTTCCCGGTATTTCTTATCCGGAAAATCAGGACAAAGAATCAAAATTGTTTCCTCCTGGTCCACGCCTGTCAAATAAAACAAGTCGCTGTTCTGACGAAACCTCATGGTACCATCAGCGTTTGTGGGCATGACGTCATTCGCGTTTACAGCCACTAGCGAATGTGGCTTCAATTCTCCCAACAACCTTTTTCGATTTGACACGAAGAGTTCCTTGTTGATTTTTTTGTATCTCATATTGAATAACTAATTTTCAGCGGACGCAATTTAAAGAAAACTCCATGAAGACAAGTACTCAAAGAAACAGTGCACATTTCCGCGTAACTACGCTCATGAAAAACAGCCTGATCAAAGCGTTCATGTCCTTGTTATTCTTTTATTTGATGACCCTGAATTTATTGCAAGCTCAACCTTATCAACCCACAGCCGAAAATCTTAAAAACAGGGAATGGTTTGAAAATGCAAAGTTTGGATTATTCATCCATTGGGGTGTCTACAGCGTGCTTGGGCGATGGCGAGTGGGTGATGAATCAGCAGCAGATACCCGATCAAGATCTATGAAAAAATTCCTTCCTTTTTTAATCCTACCGATTTTGATCCAAAAGCCTGGGTACAAATGGCAAAGGCAGCGGGCATGAAGTACATTACCATCACCAGCAAACATCACGATGGTTTTGCCATGTGGGATAGCAAGGTTTCGGACTACAACATTGTAAAACGCACGCCCTATGGAAAAGACGTTTTGAAAATGCTGGCGGATGAATGTAAAAAAGAAGGCATCAAACTTTTCTTTTATCATTCTCAATTGGACTGGCATCACCCGGATTATTTTCCACGGGGAAGTACAGGTGGGAGTTGGACGGGCCGGCCAGAAAGCGGTGACATGAATAAATATCTTGACTACATGGACGCGCAGTTAACAGAGCTGCTCACAAACTATGGTGACATTGCGGGAATTTGGTTTGATGGGATGTGGGATAAAAAAGACGCCGAATGGCGATTGCAAAAAACCTATGAACTTATTCATCAATTACAGCCTGGCGCATTGGTTGGAAGCAATCATCACGTGCACCTTATCCAGGAGAAGATTTTCAAATGTTTGAAAAAGATCTACCCGGCCACAACACGACAGGATTCTCCACAGAGTCAAAAGTAGGAACGCTGCCAAAAGAAACTTGCGAAACGATAAATAATTCCTGGGGATTCAACCTAAAAGATGATAGACACAAGAGCAAAAAAGAACTCATTCAATACCTGGTAAAAGCTGCGGGCTACGATGCAAATTTTTTGTTGAACGTGGGGCCGATGCCGAATGGCAAGATCCAACCCGAACACATCGCGTCGCTTAAAAGAAATGGGAGAATGGCTGAAGGTTTATGGTGAAACAATTTATGGAACACGGGGCGGGCCACTCACCGCCCGCGACTGGGGAGTGACCACACAAAACGGAAACAAAGTATATGTTCACATTCTAAAATGGTTCGATGAATCCATTACGATTCCATCCTGGGGAAAGAAAATAAAATCCGTGAAACTCTTTCAGGACAAAACTCCGCTGAAATTTACCCTCAACGATTATGGGTTGAGCTTGAAAATTCCAAAAGGAAAAATTGACGAAGTGGATACAGTGATCGAAGTGGAAACAAATTGATTAGCGTTAAATATATGCCAGAGTTGACGTAAAGATTCAAAACTAAATTTTAGGAAAATTGATATTCGTTTTTACTTCCTCCAATTGTGCTACGTGCCTGTTGGCATGACCGGCAATAAAGACAAGCCATTGATAGGTCGTTAGTTCACCGAAAGCAGGATGACGCGCAACGTGATTTTTCAACGGATCCTGAGTTGTCTTTACATAATTTATAGTCTGGTCACGCGCTATCTTAAAAGCTTCAATCAATTCCTTCTTTGTCGCAAACTTGCCGGTAGGTTTAATCACCTCTGGTGCTTGAGCTTTGACTGACCGGTCCATTACCGTCACCAGCAATTGCTTTTCATTACCGCTCAATGTTTTCGCTTTTTCATCGTCTGGCTGGCGTTAGCAGCGTTTTCTGAACAATAGAAAACAACAGGCCTTCCGACAAAGTGATGTGTTCTGAGACTTCCCCAACCGACCAGGCATTCGATGCAGGTTTGAATTTCCATTGTTCGTCGCTTACATGTTCAATATCAGCCAAGAATTTTTCGGCGTTGGCTTCAAGCAAATCAATTAGAAACTTTCGTTCGTCCACCGACAAGCGTCTGGGCCACCGTCAGCATGGACAAAGAGCATAAAAAGCACAGCAAGACAATTTTTCTCGTCAACAGTGCATTAAACGAGCTTTAGTTACAGGTCGAAGCGTCAAAAAACACAATTCATTTGTTTAGAAGAATTGTCGCGTCAAACATGGACAACTACACGTTCTCCGGTATAGATTCGAAATTACTCTCTATCAACTGGGGCGCTCACCTCGTCCGTTGCAACCCAATTCAGAATCACAAATGTAACAGCAGCCCGGAAAAGAAACCTTCCAACACCACAATAAAGGCCACCATGTAGGGATTGAGATACCTGCCCATCGGCTCATTCTCGACTATGGTTTTCATAGGTCCGTATCCAGTTTCATATAAATGAACAGAAACACTCCAAATATCAACGACGCCACTCCTCCGGTAGCAACACCCGTGATTAGTCCTCTGAAATAATTCAAATGTTCCGAATGTGTTCCTTTGAATTTTTTTAGCGCCAGATAAATTCCTGCAGTTAATATCACCAAGTTTAAGAAGCCGTAATTCAGTCATGTGCCCGAGTCCGAGAAGTCTTCATGATTAAAAAGAAGACTATTAGACTGGCGGCTATTCGCAGGCCGTAATTTTCGGGAATGCGATTTGGGCTATTCAAACTCATACGATTAGCGGATTAGTGTATCTAAATTTTCTTAATTTTTGACACATATCCAACGTTTTCGGTCATTAATTCCCCTACCTTGATATTCTATTATCATTTTTTTTGAGGAACGACATTTCAGACTTGCCCTTTTGCCAATAATTTTACGATGGCCTCCATCTTTGTCATTACTATTAATCGTGATTACTTTGTCTTATGAACTTTCAAGATTTCAAGTCCTCGCTAAGCACTTCATCATCACCGCCTTCGTTATCAAGAAGTTTACAGGCCATGTGGTATGATGGCAAAGGAGATTGGAATAAGGCACACGATATCGCACAGGAAATTCGCTCGACGGAAGGATCGTGGATACACGCGTATCTTCATCGCAAAGAAGGCGATGAAGGTAACGCCGCTTATTGGTATCATCGGGCGAACCAACCTGTATGCAAAACTTCCCTCATAGAAGAATGGGAAACTATAGTAAAGGCTCTCCTGCATTAAGGTTCCAACTCATGGTCCCGTGATTTAATAGTCTGTTTTTTCCATTCATCAACCTCTTGTTTTTGCTTCGCTAATTCCTGCTCGGTCGGTTTATAATCTATCAATAATTTTAAATCAGGCTGACCAGCATCAACCCATGCCGTATACCAGAAATCTCCAATCATTTTAATTGCTGCCCTCATTCGACGTTCAACCATTCCATCGAGAACCCTGTGAAATGCTTTTGAGTATTCGCGCGAGTATACTTTGACGGTCTGCCTTCCTTTTGTTTCAAATGAATATTTCCGTTCCTTAAATTTTTCTGCGAGCATTTTTTCTTCGGCCAGCAGAAATTTTACATCCGCATGTGCTTCCTCGATGTTTCTCCAAACTGCGCGTTGAGGATCCTGAAGGTACTCCGCCTTACCCACAAAAAAATCGTAGTCATTGGAGAACAATTCCGGTAATCTCGACTCCCAAAATCCATGGATACCATCTTGACCAGTAAGCTGACCGTTGTAATTTTCCGTCGTATGCAACGGTACGTTCGCATCGGCAATGTAATGACCTAATTCGGCAGAAATCTTTAAAATCCTTTCCGGATCGCGCAACAAAAAAGCGTCCCTCAATCGATAATACATCACATTGACGTGCCAGGGAACAATTCCGTACGATTTTAAAGTATCTTCAGAATATTTATTAACGGCCCCTTGCCAAAACCTGGGCATGATGGCGAAAGCGCTATCCCCATAGTGATCAAGGTCGATATAATGGCGCGGTGCCTCATCGACAACCGAAAACCTTCTTCGGTCCGGATTGATAGACGCTTCGGTAATAAACGTGATATTTTTCTTATAAAAGCCAATCATGGATGGGGGCAGGGTAAATACGGCCAGGCGGTTTATCCTTTGGTGGGCGAAGAATCCCCAGCCAGAGGCGCATAATCCTATAAGCACGACAAGGAGGGACAACGGCAAAATTTTCATAAGTTTTAGGTAACGGGTGATCAAAAATAGCGACCTAATTTAAGGAAAATTGGGCCAAAACCTCGAAATCAAGCTATTTTCACCTCATTTTATAAAATTGATTTCGGGATCACTTTTGCAATTCCCGTAAATCCAATTACCTTTGCAGTCCTTATTTTTAAGCACAATATGGCAAATCATAAATCAGCAGAAAAAAGAATCCGTGCCAATGAAGCAAAACGGGTTAGGAACCGCTACCAGGCTAAGACAACTCGCACTTTCATAAAGAAATTAAGAACCACTACTGTTAAAAGTGAAGCTCAAAATTTGCTGAAGGAGGTCAATTCCATGATCGATAAACTCGCAAAGAAGAATATCATTCATTGGAAAAAGGCAGCCAATCAGAAATCAAAATTGACGAGGCTGGTAAATAAGCTGGCATAAAAGCTCAGAATACCATTTCTAATGCATTCATAAAACCTCGCCACAAGCGGGGTTTATTTTTTTTGAACGTGTAGTATTTTGATTCACGGGCTCGTATTTTAGTCCAATCGTTACCCACCATGATTATGAATGCGGATAAAAATCTCAACATTAAAAGTTGGTCCCCCGAGGATCGTCCCCGAGAAAAACTCATCCTAAAAGGTAAATCTGCCCTATCAGATGCTGAATTGATCGCTATTTTGCTAGGATCAGGAACTCGAGCATCAAGCGCAGTCGACCTTGCCAAAAAAGTATTACAGCCTACCGGAAACAACTTACACGAATTGGCAAAACTAACCGTTAAAGATCTTATAAAGGTTCCAGGCATCGGCGAAGCAAAAGCCCTAACAATTGTTGCAGCGCTTGAACTCGGCCGTAGAAGGAAGGAATTGGGCGGTCAAGAAAAAAATAAAGTTACCGGCTCAAAAGATGTTTATGATTTAATAAAGGCCGATTTGCTCGATATTGCTCATGAAGAATTTTGGATATTATTGCTTAACCGCGCAAACCGTGTGATAAAAAAAGCACAGGTAAGTCAGGGTGGAGTAGCAGGGACGGTTGCTGATCCTAAAATCATTTTTAAATTAGCGTTGGATGAATTAGCCAGTGGAATTATTCTCGCCCATAATCATCCATCAGGAAATCTAACCGCTAGTCAGGCAGACCTAGACCTAACCAAAAAATTAAAGGAAGCTGGTAAATTGCTCGACATCCAGGTGTTGGACCACCTTATCGTTGCAGGACAAAAATATTTTAGTTTTGCGGACGAAGGATTGATGTAAGTACCGTTAGGTCCGTTATCCGTTATCCGTTATTCGTTATCTGTTAGCTGTCAGCTGTTAGCTGTAAGCTTAGTTTAATGCACACGACACTCCACACACGTAGTAACCGATAACGACTTTATGAAGAGAACACGCCGGACGCGATATATTATTTCAGGACTGTTATTGATAGCATTACCGATTCTGTTAGCACAGGTTCTTCTTAAAAAAGATGCCGCCCCGATCGTTAAAAAGAAATCTGTTCCAAATACGCCAAGAGAAGCTAATCCCTTGCTTCAGGAATTGTTAAATGATTATGATAAAGAAATCATTGCCTTAGCGACGGAAGCCAACACACCGGGCGCAGCCATCGCTGTGGTTCACGATTCGACCATCGTTTTTTTGAAACCTTATGGCGTGAAAAAAGCTGGAGGTTCCGATTCGATTGATGTCAACACAGTCTTTAGACTTGCATCCGTATCGAAATGTTTCGCCTCTTTCCTGGCTGGCATTTTAGTGGAGGACACGGTTTTTTCGTGGGATGATCCCGTCATCAACTATGTTCCCAAATTTTAGCTTGAAATCGCCAGAGGAGACGCAGCGACTGCGCATTCGAAATGTACTGTCACATACAACAGGTTTGCCTTATCATGCCTACACGAACATGGTGGAGGAAGGAATTTCATTGGACACCATGCTTTCGTGGCTAAAGAAAATCAATTTGGTTTCGAGAGTGGGTGAATCTTATAGCTATCAAAATGTAGCCTACAGTGTTATCGCGCCCGTGATGCAAAAAGCCACCGGCAAAACATATGAAAGTTTAATGCAGGAAAAAGTTTTTGGTCCATTGAAAATGAAAACGGCTTCAATCGATTATGCCAGCATCATGCAAAATCCAAATGTATCCAGCCCGCACATGCGAAGAAGCAGGCAGTGGAAATCCGCTAAGATCACCGATACCTATTATAATGTAGCGCCTGCAGGAGGAATCAATGCCAGCATTTCTGATATGGCACAATGGATGATTGCGTTGCTGGGAAATCGTGAAAATGTAATTACCAAAGAAACGTTAAGGCAACTGTACACGCCCGAAGTGAAGGCTCGGTCAAAAAATAGAAATTATGGAAGAATGCATCGGCTAAGTGATTCATTTTACGGATTGGGATGGCGAATACTTTATTATCCCAACGATACTTTAATTTATCATGGCGGATATGTGAACGGTTATCGAAGCGAAGTTGCGATAAATCCAAAAGATAAAATTGCAGTTTGTATTTTAGCCAATGCCCCGGGTGAACTTGCAGACAATGGTATCCCATTATTTTTTGATTTGTTCAATACGCGCCGCGATTCGATCAATGCCTGGGAGGAAAAAAATAAAAAGAAGTTTCTCGGTACACCGGCCATTCCATGAAATATCCATGCACTAAATCCACCCAAAGGCATGTTAATAAATATGGATATTCCATGCGTCCGATAAAAAATAATTATTAACGCATGAAAGCTAAGAACATAATTTTTTTTGTTGCAGCAGCTGTCGTTATTATCAGCCTGATCTATTCCTTCATGGGGAGTGGTGATCAGTCGGCTTACATTGAAGAAATAAATAAAGAGCGTGAAGAGAAGGATCGTTTTATGAAATCTTCTAAAGAATCTCCATTCGCTGGAAATCCTGAAAGTTATAAAGGCTTATCATATTATGCTCCTGACCCCAAATACAAAATCATTGCTGAACTCACTCCCATCGAAAAGAAGGAGACTGTTACACTCGCTACAAATACTGGCGAGGAACAACGATACCTGGAATATGCTTTTGCGGAATTTGATCTGGATGGTTTACACCACAAATTGTTGATATTGGAAGTAATGGACTCGGGCCCATTCAGAGGAAAACTTTTTTTTGCTTTCGGAGATGAAACCAGTGCTGTCGAAACGTATGGTGCGGGGCGTTACCTTGACTTGGCAAAAGGTACCGGGCAGTAGCTACCATCATGCTGGATTTTAACAAAGCTTATAATCCCTATTGCGCTTACATATCAAATTTTTCTTGTCCCTTGCCCCCTGCTCAAAATCTGCTGACATCCCTATCAAAGCAGGGGAAAAAACCTATCATTAATCCATTTTTCTTTTTGAGTATCCATAATTATTGTCTAATGTTTTGATAAGTAAATGACTTGTAAGCAAAGCCTTTATCGGATATTTTTTAGCATCAAGGATTACCGAGGGAAACACGGGAGCTTCGTGACAAGCGTCGTTTTCTTCGTTTGAGCTTTTACGGTTCAATTCAAAACGTCCTGGAATTGGCAATGCCAATAAGTTATATGGAAGGGCTACGTTTTAACCATTTTGAATTCTTTCTATAAAGTATTTTTACTTCCTTGCGAAACTTTATTTTTGCAGGCTTAAAATTGGTTCATGACGATTTCGTACAACTGGCTAAAAGAGTATATCGACATTCCGGAATCTCCGGAGGAAATTGGCCACGTGCTAACTTCTACGGGCCTTGAAGTGGAAAGTGTTGAACTGCATGAAACCGTGAAAGGTGGACTTCAAGGATTGGTAATTGGCGAAGTGTTGACTTGTGCGAAACATCCTAATGCCGATAAACTTTCCCTCACCACGGTCGATGTCGGCAATAATAAAATCATTGCCCATTGTATGTGGCGCACCCAATGTAGCTGGGGTCAGAAGGTAATTGTGGCTGTGCCCGGCACCACACTTTACCAACGAAAGGTGACTCTTTCACCATCAAGTCAACAAAGATCCGGGGAGAACAATCTGAAGGAATGATCTGTGCTGAAGACGAAATTGGTCTTGGTGAAAGCCATGCCGGGATCATCGTACTCGCCACGAGTGTTCCCAATGGAACGCCGGCAGCTGACATATTATAACGTTCAATCCGATCATGTTTTTGAAATTGGTTTGACGCCCAACCGCGCGGACGCAGCCTCGCACATCGGCGTTGCGCGCGACATCAGGGCCGTCAAGAAAAGAGCATTGAAATTGCCGTCGGTGGATCAATTCAAAGTTCAAAATAAAAATCTTCCTATCGGCGTTGAAGTTGAAAATCTGGAGGCATGTCCGCGATATTCTGGTGTGACAATTTCAGGTGTAAAGGTTACTGATTCACCAGGCTGGTTGAAGAACAGATTATTGGCGATCGGACAAACGCCGATCAATAACATTGTTGACATTACAAATTTTGTGTGCCATGAATTGGGTCAGCCACTCCATGCATTTGATGCCGATCATATCACTGGCAATAAAATCATCGTAAAGACCCTTCCTGAAGGAACAACTTTGCCACCCTCGACAAAAAAGAAAGAACTCTTAAAGCAACTGATTTGATGATCTGCAATGCGCAGGAAGGAATGTGCATTGCAGGAGTTTTTGGAGGCGCTAAATCAGGCATTACAGACAGCAGTAAAAATATTTTTCTTGAAAGTGCGTACTTCTCCCCCGAATATATTCGCAGGACGTCGATGCATCATCAACTAAAGACTGATGCTTCATTTCGTTTCGAACGCGGAACCGATCCGAACAATACTGTTTATGCTTTGAAACGAGCGGCGCTTTTGATCCAGGAAATTGCGGGCGGAGAGATATCCTCTGAAATTGTGGATGTATATCCAGCAAAAATTGAAAACAGAATTTTTACTGTAAAATATAAAAACATAGACCGGCTTATTGGAAAAAATATTCCGCGAGAAGAAATTATTTCTATCTTAGAACGACTTGATATTCAGATCATCAACAAAGATGAAAATACTTTTACGGTTTCTGTGCCGCCCTATCGTGTAGACGTTTCGCAGGAGGCTGATATTGCCGAAGAGATCCTTCGGATTTACGGATTTAATAATATTGAACTTGCTGAGACAGCCTCTGCCGATTACTTGGCTTCATTTCCTGCAAAGGATTTGAATAAATACAAAAGAACTATTGGAGAGCTTCTGGTTTCCAATGGATTTTATGAAATCTGGACGAACTCGCTAACCAACTATGCTTATCAGCAAAAGCACAATCTGACTTTTACAGGAAGCCGGTTGAAATTTTAAACAAACTCAGTGAAGAGCAAGGGATCCTGCGACAGACGATGTTATTCACAGGGCTTGAAGTGTGTGCTTATAATATAAATCGGAAACAAAAAGACTTGAAGCTTTTTGAATTTGGAAAAATATATTATAAAGAGACGGCGGTATAGGGAGGAAGAACGTCTTGCGCTTTATATGACAGGCAACATACAAACGGAAAACTGGCAATTCAAACTCAAGGGCCACCAGCTATTATGACCTGGCGCAACATGTGCATCACATTTTGGTTAAATCAGGAGTAGTTGATATTAAGCAGGAAAAAATAAATGATCAGCTGCTCGAATATGGGGTAAAATTACTTCGGGATACAAAGGAAATTGGTAAGCTTGGAAAAGTAAAACAAGCATTACTGAAAGATTTTGGCGTTAAGCAAGATTTATTTTATGCAGAGCTGAGTACATCCTTGCTTTTCCAAAATGCAAACCCTAAGTTAGTAATTCAGGAAGTTACAAAGTTCCCGGAAGTAAGACGCGACTTGTCACTTGTGTTAGACAAGCAAATCAGCTTCGAGGAAATTCACAACCTGATCATGGAGGACAGAGAAGAAGTTGATTAAGAACATCATAGCTTTTGATGTTTACGAAGGAGAAAAAATTCCAAAGGGGAAAAAAGCTTATGCGCTTGGTTTTACACTTACTGAATGAAACCAAGACCCTGACGGATGAAGAGATTGATAAAACGATGGAGCGACTGATGGCAGCATTAGAACAAAAATTTGGAGCTTTAATTAGGAAATAATGACAGTATAGAGCGCGGAGATTGTGTACATGGGTCAACGTATTGCCTGAAGCACATTTAACCACTATACCTAAATAACATTGCATGGATCAGGAACTTCTTAAAACCAATCTGAATGGGTTGGAACGCAAAATTTTGGTGCTCGTCAACGAGCACAAAAACCTGAAGGAAGAGTTAAAAGGCCTTAAAAGAGAAAACCAGGAACTGAAAGAAGCCGTACGGGCTCGGGACGAACAGATCGCAGGCTTTCATAATCAATTGAAAATCACTAAAATTGTGGATAGTATTAACCCGGAAGACGGAAGTGTTTCGGAGTTGAAGAAAAAAGTGGACGATTACATTCGTGAAATCGACAAGTGCATCGCCCACTTAAGCAGATAAAGAAACCCTGTAAGATTATTTGATGGAGGATCTTTCTATAAAAATCAAAATAGCGGACCGTGAGTATCCGATGAAGGTGAAACTCACGGACGAAGAGCGGGTTAGAATGGCCGGCAAACTCATCAATGAAAAGATAAAATCTTATCGGGAGCAATTTGGGATTGACGATAAACAAGATTTATTGGCCATGGTAGCCTTTGATTGTCTGATCGATAAGATGGCCGCGGATGAAACCTATCAGGTTATTGACCAAACCGTGTTTGAAAAAGTAAATCAGCTCAATCACCTCGTTTCCCAATCTATTCTTTAGTCTAGCCCTTCACTCCTTATATTTCTGAGCCAAGGCGGCAATCCCGGGATATTTATAACCTAAATTTTTTATGTCAACAACCGTGATAGCTATTGTAGCCAGTATTATCGCTACAATTGTGCTGAGTCCTCTGATCGGTTCCTGCTGTTTAAACGAAAGCTTAAGAAAAATGAGGAAGACGCATCGGCGAAAGCCAAGCTAATTCTAAAAGAAGCCGAGATTGCAGCTGAAAACCTGAAAAAGGATAAGATCCTTGAGGCGAAGGAAAAACTCCTCAAAATGAAAAGCGAATTTGAAGAAGAAGCCAACAAGAAAAAAAGTCTCATTATCAGCAATGAACAAAAGATCAAACAACGCGAGCAAACCTTAAGCAAGGAAATCGAAAATCTCAAACGCAAGGAAGGTGAATTAGACGATATCCGGACAGATCTGGCCGCTCAACTTGAACACACCAAAAAACGCAAAGAAGAACTGGACAAATTCAATCAGCAAAAAATTCAAGTCCTTGAAAACATCAGCAAGTTAACGGCCGACGAAGCCCGCGAGCAATTAGTAGCATCGCTTAAAGATGAAGCCCAAACACGTGCATCAAGCTACATTAAGGATATCATGGAACAAGCGAAGCTCACAGCTACGAAGGAAGCAAAAAAGATTGTGGTCGAAACCATTCAACGTACGGCTACTGAACATGCCATTGAGAATTGCGTTTCGATTTTCAATATCGAAAGCGATGACATCAAAGGCAAAATCATCGGTCGCGAAGGACGAAATATACGTGCATTGGAAGCTGTTACAGGAGTCGAAATCATTGTTGATGATACCCCAGAGGCAATCATCATTTCAGGATTTGATCCTGTTCGAAGAGAAATCGCCCGGCTTTCGTTACATCGTCTCGTTCAGGATGGCAGAATACATCCTGCCCGTATTGAAGAGATTGTTGCCAAAACCACCAAGAATATCGAAGATGAAATTGTTGAAATCGGAGAACGAACGGTGATCGATTTAGGTATTCATGGACTGCACCCTGAGTTGGTACGGATGGTTGGCCGCATGCGTTTCCGTTCGTCTTACGGACAAAATCTGTTGCAACACTCACGCGAAGTAGCCAACCTTTGCGCCATCATGGCGAGCGAGCTTGGTTTGAATGTAAAGCAGGCGAAACGCGCTGGACTCCTTCATGATATCGGCAAAGTTTGGCCTGAAGAACTTGAAAAGCCTCACGCCATTGTGGGGATGGAACTTGCGCAGAAATACAAGGAACATCCTGTGATTTGCAATGCCATCGGTGCCCACCACGATGAAATCGAAATGACAAGTATCATCTCGCCCATCGTGCAATCCTGTGATGCGATCAGCGGAGCCCGACCTGGTGCAAGACGCGAAGTAATGGAGCAATACATCAAACGTCTCAAAGAATTAGAACAATTGGGATTAAGCTTTGAAGGCGTTGATAAGTGCTATGCAATACAGGCAGGCCGCGAGTTGCGCGTGATCGTTGATGCTGAAAAAGCCACCGATGAACGCGCCGGACAACTAAGTTTCGACATCTCCCAGAAAATTGAGCGCGATATGCAATATCCGGGACAGGTGAAAGTACGGTGATCCGTGAAATGCGAAGTGTTGCCTACGCAAAATAACACAAACACAACGACATCGCAGTAAAAGCCCCTTTCAGGGGCTTTTTTCCTTTTGTTGTCGCCTTTTTTTTTAGCGGCGCAGATAGCATGCTTTCTTTAAATATATTTAAAATCCTTAAATAGTTATGCTTTCAAAAATCCGCAGCATATTAACTGGACTGCTATTGCTTTCGCCCCTGGTCTGCTATTGTCAAGCCGCCAAAGTTGACACGTCATTTCTGGCGCAGTCCAAAACGAAAAGTATTGCACTTTATACCGCGACGATTCAAGATCAATCCCGCCTATATAATGGAAGAGATTACATAGTATATATCCCAAGAGACGAAGAGCATCCTTATTATGGCAGGACGATTGGACCACTGGCTCGATAGTATACTGGGATGAATTATATGAGAACGTGCCACTCCTTTTTGATTTAAGTATTGATCAGGTAATTGTAGAGCACGATAGAGGAAGTCCCGTTAGGTTAATTCCCGAAAAAGTGCAACAGTTCACCATACTTGGGCACACTTTTGTCAGACTTGTAAGAGATGATAAAAACAAAATTTCAGAAGGATTTTACGATCAGCTGTACAATGGAAAGTCAAAAGTTTATGCCAAATATTCAAAGACTTATAGAGAAACCCTGCAGGCTCCCAAAGTAATTCCTTCATTCGATGAAAGCGTCCGCTACTATGTTGTGAAAGATGGAAATTTTCACGTCGTCAAAACAAAAGGCTCTGTCCTTCAAGTGTTGAGAGATCGCAAGTCAGAACTAAAAAATTTCTTAAGAAAAAATCGCATACGCTATAATGACGATCGAGAAAAGGCGATTGTCCGCCTTACGGAATTCTATGATACCCTAAATGACTAGCCTATGCCATTATTTTACAGAATTGTACTTTTTTTTCTTCTTATTACCCTTACAAACGTCGCCTTTGCACAAGAGTCAAGAGTTAATGGCACTTTTAGCAATTTGTCATTTGAAAAATTTGCCGCAGAGATAGAATCAAAAACGAACTATCACTTTTATTTCAATCCCCGATTTACGGATAGCCTTACAGTAAACGCCTCACCGCAAAATCAGCCCATCGAAGAATTATTGAATCAGATTTTAACAGGGACTGATCTTCATTACGTAATTGATGCTGATCATAATATTTACATTACGCGTGAACGTGAAATTCTTGCGGATTTACCGGACGATTTTTTTGGAACCGGTGTTGCCCAGCAAACCGAGAAGAAAGCTACCGGGTTTGATTATTCGCTATATGAGAAAAGAGAGAAGGAAAGAAAATTGGCGGAAACAAAACTTTACGCCATCGGAATAAAAAATAGCAACCTCCAGGGCAACGCCTCACTGGCTGGTTACGTGCGGGATGCTGCTAGTGGCTCGCCCGTTATTGGCGCGGCCGTGTATGTGGAAAATCCTATGATAGGGGTTTCGACGGATCAGTTCGGATATTATTCCATCAGTTTGACAAAAGGCGGCATGAACTTAAAATAAAAAGCATGGGGATGAAAAGCACTGAACGGCAGATCATGCTTTATTCAGATGGAAAGTTAAATATAGAACTGGATGAAGATGTAATTCCGCTTAAAGAAGTTGTTATTCAATCAGAACGCGATGTTCGTGTAAGCGGACTACAGATGGGTGCTGAGAAATTGGACATTAAAACCATGAAGCAAATGCCCTTGGCATTGGGAGAAACCGACATTATGAAGGTAGTTCTGACACTGCCTGGCGTACAAACCGTGGGCGAAGGAACGGTTGGACTGAATGTAAGAGGTGGGGCTACAAATCAAAATCTAATACTATTTAACGACGCTACGATTTATAATCCCTCTCACCTATTCGGGTTCTTTTCTACTTTTAATCCAGATGTTTTGAACAACGTAGAGCTTTACAAGAGTGGAATTACAGCCGACTATGGCGGAAGATTTTCCTCCGTGCTGGACGTAACTTCTCGTGAAGGAAATCTGAAAAAATTTGCTGGGTCAGGGGGTATAAGTCCAATAACGGGAAGACTATCCCTTGAAGGCCCGATTATCAAAGAAAAATCCTCATTTCTGATAGGTGCGCGGTCAACATATTCAGATTGGATATTGGGTAAGCTAAACACCGAGGCATTGCAAAATAGCGAGGCATCATTTTATGACATCAACGCTCATCTTAGCCATAAATTCAATGACAAAAATAGTATTTATCTCTCGGCCTATATGAGCAAAGATAAGTTCAAACTTAATAGCGATACGCTTACAACTATGGTGACCGAAATATTTCGTTGAAATGGAAACACGTGATAAATAATAAAATTTACGGGGTGTTCACCAGTGGAGTCAGCAATTATAGTTATTCGATCTCCAGTGATATCAATCCTGCAGAGGCCTTCAATATGAAGTTCTCTATTCAACAAACCAATGCGAAGCTCGATTTCAGCTACTTCCCAAATCCAAAACATACCATCAATTTTGGAATTGGGACCATTTACTACAAGCTGTCGCCCGGAAATATGCAGCCCCGTGGCGAACGAGTCGTTGGTCGCACCCAATGTGTTGCAGCAGGAGCAGGGATTGGAAAGTTCTATTTATGCCGGTGAAAATTTTGAACTCACTCAAAATTTATCCCTCTACGCAGGCATTCGTTACTCGTACTACCAATTTTTAGGTCCAAAAGACGTTTACACGTACTCCCCGGATGTACCCATAGAAGAAAGTTCCATGATAGACACTGTACATTATGCATCCGGCAAAACCATAGCTTCACATAATGGACTGGAACCCCGGATTTCCTTGCGTTATTCCCTATCCCGCAATTCGTCTGTTAAGTTTAGTTATAATCGTATGCGTCAATATATTCAGATGCTTTCGAATACCACAGCGATTGCTCCGACCGATATCTGGAAATTAAGCGACGCTTATATAAAGCCTCAAATCGGCGATCAGTACTCGTTGGGATTTTATAAAAATCTTAAGAGGGAATATGTTTGAGTTCTCCGTGGAGACCTATTACAAAACGATGACGAATTCTGTTGATTTTAAAAATTCGGCAGTATTGCTTCTGAATCCGCATTTAGAAACAGATGTCATAAACGCCGAAGGAAAAGCGTATGGGCTGGAATTTCTTTTGAAGAAGGCCACAGGAAAACTCAATGGCTGGATCAGCTATACCTATTCCAGATCATTATTAAGAACCAACAAGTTCTTATTCAGCAGAAACAGTAAATCAGGGAAAATTTTATCCCAGCAGCTACGACAAGCCGCACGCGCTAAACTTTATCAGTAATTATAAATTCAGTCACCGATTTAATTTATCACTGAATGTCACCTATAGCACTGGGCGGCCAATAACGCTTCCGTTAGCAAAGTACGACCTGGGGGGTAGCCCAAGACTTTATTACTCAGAACGAAATCAATTCCGTATCCCCGATTATTTCAGAGTTGACTTTTCAATCAATGTGGAAGGCAACCATAAAATTAAAAAATTGGCTCATAGCTCATGGACTTTCGCAGTCTACAATTTAACCGGACGTGAAAATGCGTACTCTGTATATTTTACTTCGAAGGATAATAAGATCAGTGGATATAAGCTTTCGATTTTCGGAATGCCGATACCAACGGTTACCTATAATTTCAAATTCTAGCCATGATAAAAAGTAATCAATATAACCACCTACTTTTTGCATTGCTTTCCTTAGCGATCGGGAGTTGTGTTGAACCCTATAACCCGCCAGCAATCAGCGAGACCGTTGACCTGCTCGTGGTGGATGGATTTATCAATATCGCCGAAAATTCGGCCAGCGTAAATCTGTCAAAGGCCACACCACTCGCCAACGATGACGGGCACGTTCCGGAGCTAAATGCAACCGTTAGAATTGAAGATGACAACGGTGGCAGATATTCGTTGATTGAGGAAGCTGATGGCATTTACACATCGGCAAACATGGATCTTTCGCTTTCAAAAAAATATCGCCTTATCATTGCCAGGCATAATGGGAAGGAATACTTCACAGACTTCATTGAACTCAAACAAACGCCAGCTATTGACAGCATCTCCTGGGCTCCCACACTCCGACGAGATGGTATTAATATTTATGCAAATACCCACGATGGAAATAGTAACGGCCGTTATTATCAATGGAGATTTGTGGAAACGTGGGAATATACGTCCAAGTATTACCCTGGTTATGAACTTCGCAATGGAGTGGCTTCTCCAAACACTGTCAATGTAAACCAATGTTGGACGACCAAACCGTCATCAGAAATACTTATTGCATCGACGACTCAACTTAATGAGAATGCCATCCGGAACTTCCCCTTGATCTTTATACCCAAGGGCTCTCAAAAAATTTCGCGCCGGTATAGTATAATAGTTGAGCAACGATCTCTAACAAAGGAGGCTTATGATTTTTGGAACGAATTAAGAAAGACTACCGAAAATTTAGGCGGCTTGTTCGACCCGCTTCCCTCCAAGGTTATTGGAAACCTGCGAAGCAAAAATGATTCAGAAGAAGCTGTGTTAGGTTACTTCAGTGGTGGCAGCACAGCCGAACAAAGAATTTTTATTAGAGCAGATGAACTGCCTGAAGACATCTGGTTGTACCCGAATCAACATTGCATCGTGGATTCAATTCCTTTTGCTCAGCTTTCAAATTATTCAGATATGTTTCTTATTGGGACGTATGGGGGACCATTTCCTCTAGGCTACATTTATTCTGCTGAAACAAATTGTATGGATTGCAGAGACGACGGCGGAGATATTAAAAAACCAGATTTCTGGGAATAATAATAACGATGTATTTGAATGCTCACAACTCACTTTCCAATAACATTAATGCAGGAATATGCTCCAAAACGGTTAATGGCGGATTCGATGAATAAAATGAAACACGACTTTTTGGTTCGTTATGGATAAGGAGTCTAACATCCGTTCTGATGTTAATTTCCAGTTTATCGTTAGCACAGCAAAAAGAATTAGACACACTACAAAAAAGATTTGAACATCATCGAATTAATTTCCCGCAGGAGAAAGTGTATGCCCATCTTAGCCAGAATGTATACCTGACCGGCGAAACCGTTTGGTTTAAAATTTATTATGTGGATGGAGTGGTTCATCATCCCCTCAATACCAGTAAAGTAGCCTATTTGGAAATTTTAGATAAGGACAATCTTGCTGTCGTTCAAACCAAAGTTTCGATGAAAGATGGGCACGGTGACGGAGCAGTGTTTTTACCAGCATCCATCAATTCCGGAAATTACACCGTCCGGGTCTATACGCAATGGATGAGAAATTTTAGTCCGGAGTTTTTCTTCCATAAAACAATAACCATCATAAATTCCTTTCGAAAGCTGGAAACAGAAAAAGAAACGAGTACAGAACGCTTTCGGGCGCAATTTTTTCCTGAGGGGGGAAACCTTGTATATGAATTAAAAAGTAAAGTCGCATTTCAAGTCACCGCGCCCAATGGCAAAGGAATAAGCTTTTCCGGATCGGTGTTGAATAATGAAAATGATACTATTGCGGCTATCAAAGCATTCAAGTTTGGCATTGGAAATTTTACATTTACACCAAGAACAGGTGAATCTTATCGGGCTATACTAACGGACACGTTGGGCCATTCTCAAACAATCCAACTTCCAGTCCCTCAGTCTTATGGTTTTGTCATGGAAGTCAGGGACAGCACATCGGATTTGCTGGCTATTCATGTATCTGCAACTTATCCGCCTGCCGAAGGAACATCGGCGTTCTATTATATCGTTCACACCAGACAAATCATTTCATCGATTGGAATGCGATCCTTAGGACCTAAGAAAACAACAATCCTGGTTCCCAAAAAAGATTTGAGTGAGGGCATTTCACATATTACGATTTTCGACAGTCAGCTACGGCCCCTATGTGAACGCCTGTATTTCAAACCGAGCGAAAAGAAACTTTTGATAACTGCTCATGCTAATCAGCCTGAATATGGCGTTCGACGCAAAGTTACATTAGACTTATCTGCTGATAATTCATTCAGCCAGGAAGCAACCTTATCGGTTGCCGTCGTTAAAACTGATTCTCTTCAAGGCAATTTCACGGGTGACATCTTTAATTACCTATGGTTAAAGTCGGATTTAAAAGGTGAGATCGAGTCGCCAGGCTACTACATGGCAACCGCTAGTCCGGAAGTGGCCGTGGCATTGGATAACCTCATGCTCACACATGGATGGCGCCGATTTGCATGGGATGAAATCCTGGGAGAAGAAAAAAAGAAACCTTCCTTTATACCAGAATACCGTGGTCTCTTAATTCGTGGCACGGTGGCAGACGCAAATGGAAATCCTGCTTCCGGTGCTGCTACCTATCTCTCGACGCCGGGTAAAAATATACAACTGTATACCGCGAGAAGCCGATTTAATGGTGACGTAGTTTATGAAATGAAGGACTTCTACGGATTAAAAAAGATCATCGTTCAGACCAATACAACGCAAGACTCTACCAGCAAAATACAAATTCATAATCCATACGCAAATACGTTTGCGTCAAGGAGACTGCCGAGGCTTACCCTCTCGTCCAATCTTGCCAAGGCTTTACTGGAAAGAAGCGTTGCCATGCAGGTACAGGATATCTATTATGGTGATAATTCCGCTTCGAATAAGGTCACTTCAATTGACAGCACTTCGTTTTATAGCAAGTCCAGCGAGACTTATTTCTTAGATGACTACACGCGATTCACCGTAATGGAAGAGGTAATGCGCGAATATGTACCAGGCGTAATGGTTCGCAAACGCCGTGATGGTTTTCATTTTTTAGTGCTTGATAACGTAAGGAAAAGTTTGTTCCAGGAAAATCCGTTGGTCATGTTGGATGGCATGCCCATTTTTGATATTGACAAGATCATGGCGTTTGATCCGTTGAAGGTTAAAAAACTTGAAGTTGTCACCAACCGGTATTTCCTTGGGCCATTTAATTTCCCTGGTATTGTAAGCTACACAACGTATACCGGAGACCTCGCCGGCTTTGAACTTGATCCCAGGAGCGTTGCCATGAATTACGAAGGATTACAACGTCAGCGAATATTTTATTCTCCCTCGTATGACAATCAAAAACAGCGAGAAAGCAGGATGCCTGACCGAAGAAATTTATTGTTCTGGGCGCCGCAGGTTAGACTGGATAAGGGAGGCAAAAATCAACTTGAGTTTTACACCTCGGACCTCATCGGAAATTATACCATCGTGATTGAAGGCTTGACGACAAATGGATATTCGGGAAGCACGACAAGTTCTTTCCTGGTTAAGCAATTCAATAATTAGGGTCTGCTGAAAAAGTTGGAGAGACAAACCTTATTACCTTAGTAACAGGGCTACATAGTTTATGTGCTACTTTATTACCTTATTGATTTGCAAAAATCGAATGAGCGCCGATAAATCACTGCGCAATAATAAGCTAATAAGGTTGATACAAGCACAATCCTACTGTGTTATTAAGGTAATAAGGTTTTTGAGGTCCAAGGTATTTAAGGGAGTGCCTTGTTTTTCTTTGCACTTAATTTTTATATAATTCAAAAATAATTGCTGAACGCATTTATTTTCAGGCAGGCCCTAATTAGATATTTTTTATAATTGCTTGATTAAGGCGACAAGCTCAGGTTGTCCGAACAGGCGAATTTTAAACCACGGGTGTATCGTACCTGTTTCATAATATTGTGTTCCTCGTCCTGGAGAATTATAATTTTGTAAACTTGATTTACACCAAGCCTTTGTGATCCTTAATCGACTTGCCGTTAAAATTGCATTCTTCATAAACGGTTTTGTATTTGCGAACTGGGTTTCCAGGTTGCCTCGAATACAGGAGCTTTATCAAGCGGACAACGGTACCATTGGACTCGTATTACTTTCGTCGTCAATCGGGGCTGTAGGCGCCATGCCTTTCACAGGTTGGACGATCATTAAAAATGGGAGCCGCAGAATTACTATTGTCGCGGCGCTTGCTTACTGCGCGCTGGTACCCTTAATTCCCTTCTTGCCAAACATTTATTATTTAATAGGACTATTTTTTTTGATGGGTATTTCAACGGGTATGCTGGATGTAGCAATGAATGCGCAGGCTGTCATGGTGGAACAGCTCTATAAGCGACCCATCATGACTTCATTTCATGCACTGTTCAGTATTGGTATGATGCTGGGCGCCTGGTGTGGATCCCTTTTTATTGATTTAGGATATGACCTCGGACAACACCTCATCATCGTATCGGGAGTCTCATTGATAGCCGTGTGGTGGGCAAATAGAAATTTAATTCAAGACAAACCGGATATTCTTTCCAAACATGATGGACCATTGTTTCGACTGCCTAATCAAGCGCTGATCAGCATCGGTATTATTACTTTTTGCGGCATGCTTGCAGAGGGTGCCATGTCGGATTGGAGTGTAAACTACATGCAGAATATCGCTAAAGCCAGTAAAACGCTTGCTCCCATCGGACTATCTGCATTCGCCACATCCATGACCCTCGGAAGAATTTTCGGCGACCGGATACGCGCATTGCTGGGCGATAAAAAAATGATTGTCTTGGGCGGATTGATCGCCACGGTCGGGCTAATGTTGTCGTTGCTCATCCCCATTCCCTACTTGTCCATTGCAGGTTTTTTTTTAGTGGGCCTTGGGTTATCCTCTATAGTTCCGATCGCCTACAGTATCGCAGGCAATGCCAAAAGCCTTCCCCCTGGTGTTGGGCTCGCAATGGTTACAACCGTTGGATACTCAGGATTTTTATTCGGTCCTCCTATAATCGGTTTCATTTCTGATGCTTTTACGCTACGGATAGCATTAGGCGTTGTGGCCGTCCTTCTGATTCTGATGACGATCTTAGGATTTCGGTATAAAAGAAATTAGTTCTGCTGCAATTTGACCGCTTGAATGCGGTAATAATTGCCATCTTCATTTGGCAATAGTTCACCCAGGCGTTTGTAAATATCGACAACAGTACTATCATAACGCAACGCTTCTTTGTAAAGACCAATGGCGTTCGAGTAGTTACCTTTAGTATCATGAATGTACGCCATGACGTGACACAGCGCTCGGGTGCGAATACTTTCGTTTTCATAGGCCTTGCTGTACCAGATCATTGCGTCATCGAATTGTTTTAACTCATAATAAGAATCCCCTATGAGCAGCATTGCATCGTAGTAATCTGTATTCTCTTGCAATAGTGGAGTTAATACACCGACGGACTCATTAAATTTTTGCTGGCCGAAATAAATCCAGGCCTTGTTGTAACCCGCTTCCTTGTAATCGGGATTAATTGCCAATGCTTGATCGAACATGATCATTGCCGAATCCTGCTCATTTCTAATACTTAACACCCTGCCATACCCTACCATTGCTTCAACGTACTGGTCATCCGCTTTCCAGGCTTTGCGATAATTCAGATAGGCTGAGTCATAATTTTCATTCCAAAAATTCTGCTCTGCTGTTTGAAAATAAAAAACAGCATCATTGCCGTTATCCGAAGAATTAAAAAAAATACTCCCGATAAAAAAAACGAAGAACGTTATAAAAACTCCTGCTATTACGAAACTGACGAGCCGACGATTATCTTCAGGAGTTGAATGTCTTGTAAAAGTTTTAGGCTTAGGCGTTGGCCCAGCATGTGCCTGATGAAAAATAGCTGCAAAAATATCCGATAATTTAGCCGACGGTGCGCCCGATTGATTGCTGGTTGACTTAAAAGGCTCCTGAAATTTTTTCCTGGATGGACGCGAATAAACGCCCAAAAACAAAAAAAAGACTGCGATTCCAAAAAAGATATAAACAATTGAAGGGTCTACCGACCAGGCCAACGCCATGGCCATTAGAAAAATATATCCAATAATGAAGTACGCCTTCGATTTGAGGGGTCCGCCGTTAGAGCTTGAATTAGTATTCTTTTCCATATAATTGAATAGAATGGAAATAACATTAGCCAAAGTAGAAGTAATGCACTGATAAATACTTCAAAAAGCCAAAAGCCCCTTTCGAGGCTTCAGGCAGGGCTCCACTCGTAAATATTCTAATCCTCCAGGATTTCTACCACTACGCGAACGTTTCTTTTGGCATTCGCACTATTCTTATCGTAAATAGGCCGACGGCCTCCCCAACCCTTCAGCTCCATTCTATCAGATTGAATGCCCTGGCCTTCCAAATATGCTTTTACAATTTCTGCCCGGTCATACGATAGCTCCTTCGCCGTCCCAGTCCGTTGCACCGACCCTGTTAATGAGAAAAAATTCTTGCCCGCCCCCATGGAAATAATTTTACCGCGATAATTTCCATTTGTGTGACCATGAAGTCGAATTCTATACTTTGGATTTTCTTGTAAAAGCTGTAATAAGCTGTTCAATTCATATTTCGATTCCGGTAACATCACAGAAGCATCATTATAAAAATAAACATTGTCGAGTGTCGCAAGATCGCCTTTATGATACCTAATCAAATTAAAATTAACAACTAAGGTAGTGC
>CAVTZI010000021.1:0-76838 GCA_963739105.1 uncultured Bacteroidota bacterium
AATACCGTGAGTTCACTCGGTCTATCACGTTGGAATATAAGAAGATTGCATTGACCTCCGTATTTCTACGGATATATTCACAACACCAGAGGAGCAATTTGCGAATTGAACTGCGCGACATGCGTAGTCCTCCGCATGCGTTGGCTTGCGCTTGAAGAATAACAAGGGCGAAGGCTAGACTTTAATATGGAGAACCCGGTTCGGCAATTATACATTGCTTCGTGGCTGCGAACTTCCAGGGGATCCTTCGCTCCGCGCGAGCCATGCCCACTTTCGTTGCTCTGGATGACCTTTCATAGGCAAAAGGGAGTAGAGGAAAACAATCAAGTGAATCCTTTAATCGTGAAAATCCTGATTCAGACTTTTTTCGCTGCACGAGCTTGGCTACCGGCGCGTGACGGATAGAAGCGGAAAGCCGACCATGATTCGCTTGATTCAAGGATAACAGGATTGGGCCAAGTGCGAGAAATTGGAAAAATTGTGATCAACTAATCCTGAAAATGGATCAAGAAAATCCTGCAAATCTCATAAATCAAGGTCAGACCCGAGCCTCGAGGGGCACGCCCAAATATTTGTCAGCACACAAATCGCTTAGAGGATTATCTTAAGCTGCTTTTAGAACATTTAACCCGTCGTTCTTGATACGACGTGGATGATCAATTACCGATGCGCTCCTTAGTTGTTCCATGTATTCGATGACATCTGAATACATATCAAGAATCCATTCATTGCAGCCTTTGGAAGCTTCTTCTTCTAGCCTGTTCAAAATGTTTGATAATTCGCCTGGAGTATCAATCACTTCCGTTAGGCACTCTCTTAATTCGAGTAAGTAACGCATCGCGTCACTGTTGTCAGCAAGTTGAAAATCAAAGAACTCACTGATTTCATGCTGATCGTTTGCTGAACGTTTAGTGCTGAACATTTCATTTTGTTCTTTTAGGATAGAGAGGGTAGCATAGTATTGATTGTCAATCATGTATTTGACTTGGGCTTTGATTGATTTCAGGGCGTCAGATGTAGTTTTCATGTCGTTAGGATTAAGATGCAAACTTTCACAAAGCTAACGGCGTGGCGTGACAACTTGTGTCAGCTGACCATGACCTTGATTAGGATTATCAGGATGTCAGCTTGATTATAAGGATGTGATCAAGGATCAGTAGGCCAAGTGGCTGAGAATTGAGAGGCAATCAAGGTAATCAATCAAGCGAATCCTCTAATCCCATAAATCAGGGTTCAGACCCTTTTTTTACCTAAATTTGATTCATGCCTGCATTTTCACAGAATCAAATTGAAGAGATCAATGCTATTATTAAAACAATAGAATCGGAGATTAAGCCCAAAATGGAAATTGGTGCGAAAGACAAAGTTGTTTTAGCTGGTCTTTTGCAAGCCAATAAAATCAAAAAAGTCCCGAAGATGTTCAAATGCAAACGGGAGTATTCAGATGCTATCGTTTCCTACTTTGTTAAAGAAAAGGGCGTACCCAGGAGTAGATTCAGTAGTGGTCTGCAGACATCTATTTTTCTTATTTAGGATCAGTGATTACTCAGGATTGAAGGATTATCAGGATTGTGCCAAGTGGAAGAGAATGAAAAGGGACCTTGATTTACTTGATTATTGGATTAACATGATTTCGTGGAGGGCGTTCGTAGAGATAAATCAGGGTTAATCCTTTAATCCCATTAATCAGACAGGTTCGGACGATTATTATGCACGCGCTTGAACTCCAAACTTCTTTGGCCAAAGTTTAACAGGAGGCCGACGTGAATTTTATCACATCCAGATGATGCAGTGCTTGTGCGAGATATACGTCTTCACGTTTACGTTGCGAATGGGAGAATTTTAACGCTGAGAACGCAAAGTGTGAAAATGCACGACTTCTCTGAATGCCGCGTTCCTTTCTTATAAACCTTCTATGAAAATTGAGGAAACGCAGAGACGGCCAAGCGGTGGGTTGTACGAGCTGCTTCATAGGAAAGTGTGGTTGGTAAGAAGTAAGAGGGTCGTGGGGGTAGGATAGTCTGCACTTTGATTTATCAGGGTGTTAACACTCCCCTTACCCCTCTCAAGAGGGGACGTGTCTGCGACGCGCTAGTGATGCACGGTTAATGTAGCGCGCTATCGAAGGAGCTGCACAAGGTCCGTGAGAAGAATAAAACTTCTTATTAGCAACATGGGTCAAGTCAATTCATTAATCCTGTAAATCAAGGTTTCTTTTTCCACCAACAAAAATAAACGCCTCCGCTGCAGCATATCCAGCTTCCAATCCACGAAACTGTTCCATCAGCTCATGTCCTTCAGAATAAATCCCAGCAGGATTTTGGCTCGCATGACAATACACTGCTTTTCGCTTTGTCTCACGTGTTGAAGTGATATCAACGTAATCAGTAGGATGAAATCCAACGGTTTGAATACCCGACAGTACTTCGAAGTAGTAGAGATCAAATTTCTTTCCTCCACGCATCCACGCTTGCGTGGTGAGCATGCTCGCAGCTTGATGATCTTTATGTGAATCAATAGGCCAGTGCGTGAAGACTATTTCGGGCTTGGCTTCTTCAATGAAGGAAGTCATCTTATCGATCCACTCATTATTAACCATTGTGTTGCCGTCGACTTGTCCGAGGAAGTGAGGTTTAACGCCTGGCCCGTCCGAAGCGGTTTCGGACGCAGGCGGGGATAATAGCTTGCAGGCAGCTTCTGCTTCTTTGGAGCGAATGGCGGCGGCTTCGGCGTGGGATTTTCCCTCGATGCCAGCTTCGCCGCGCGTAAGGTAGACAGTTGTTACGTCATGGCCGGCAGCGCTCAGCTTGGCAAGAGTTCCACCACAGCCGCTCTCGGGATCGTCAGGGTGGCCGCCGATGCAGAGGATCTTTAGGGCGGCTTGATCTTTAATAGGTGTGGAAGCGAGCACAGATAAAGGAGCGATAGCTAATCCGGCTGCTGAGACTTTTTTGAAGAAGCGTTCTTCGCGTGGTAGTTTTCATAGTGTTTATGGGACAACTAATTAAAGGTAGTTAATTAAAAGAGCCGTCAGCTTTCAGGTTACAGCGGACAGCTTTTTTTCTCCACGTCGTCCCACCGTCAAACCGTCATTCAGTACAAAGGACTCCTTCGGAGAGCGAATGGGCGGATTGCGGAGGAGGGCGAGGAATCCAGAGGATACGAAGTGCGAAAGTGGAGATGGAATCACGTTACAATGAAATAGATAACCGACGTCGGAGAAATGCGTGCCTGCGGCTTCCACGGGATCCCTGCCTACCGCAGGCAGGTTCGCTCCCCGCTCATCCGCCGCGCATTCTCGCTTGCCTGCCTGCCGAAGCAGTGCGAAGGCACTGGATAACGGATTCATAGTGGGGTTCGGCAGCAGTCGAGCGAGCTGGATGACGGTTTAATAGGATACATTGAGCCACAGACGTTATCAGAACGATTAGTCTGCCGCTGTTGTTTTTTGTGGGTGTGAATACTTCGGCTTTCACCCTAAGCGTTTCTTAGGTATGCGGCAACTCATCCTCCTTATTTTCCTCATCCCGATAATTGTTGGGACACACGCAGTAGTATCGCTTGCGCAAGAGAATGTCACCATCCAATTCCTCGGTGAGGAAGCGGCGGTTAGCGCGGGTTTTTATGGGCATTCAGAATATGTATTAACTCGTTTCCCGGCAGCGAAGAGTCAGGATTCGATACGGAAGGTTATCAATAAAGAGTTGTCAAAATATCCTAAAGCTGTTCTAAAAAAAGCAAGGCTTGGAAAAATTTTAGTGGTCGATGAAGCCTATTGTATTAGAGGTGATACTGTCTATGGCATGGTGGATGGCACTTACGTCGTTCCCGTGGAAAATGGAAACATCATGTTTGTAAGTGGAACTTCCCCACTCTTGCCGGGAGTGATTCATCATGAACTTTCTTCGATAATGATGTATGAATTGTCAACCGACGCGGTTGTTTACGAGAAATTGTCGAAGGTCCAAAAGGCATTTCTATCAGTAACGCCTTACTATAGCGATGAGGAAAAACTAAGGTCTTCAGCTTCGGCTAAGACGTTTGCTTATCCGAGAAATAAGGACAATTACTTTGTGCTGGGGAATACCGGGTACTCGTTGGTCGATTACGAAAATGATTTTAATACAATTGTTCAGTTTCTTTTTACTCCCACGCTTAGTAAAGAGCTCCAGTGTTTGTTGGTAGATCCCGAACTGAAACTTTGGGAGTTTCTGGATGAGGCGACGAAAAATAATTATCCGATTTATAAGAAGGTTCAATTGGTGATTGAGTTCTATAAGACGATTGATGCGGGGTTTACCGAGGAGTACTTTCGGACACTTGAAAAGTAGAGGGTGCGCTGCAGGTGGGGAGGGAGACGGTACGTTCTACTCCACGTCCTTCCACAGTCAAGCCCGTCGTTCAGCCGCGCCCGACCGCTGGCGAGAAGTGCGAGCGACGTCCTCGTGATGTACGTTTACTTATCGCGAGTAGCGACAATACACAAAGCGTTTAAGCCCTGCGCAAGTTTCCCAATTCCCCCTCGTTGAGACCGTCATTCTGCCGCGCCCGACCAAATGGGCGGGAGCAAGGAAAGCGGGGAGCATTTGCGCGGCGCGAACCTGCCTGACGGTAGGCAGGGAATCCCGTTCGATGAAATGCTGAAACCGGCGGACAAAATCGCGCAGCAATGAAATGGAGAACAATCTTGGTGATCAGTAATACGTAGCAAGGGGTGGAAGGGAATCATTTGTGTTGCTCTGCTTCTTCCGCGGGATCCCTGCCTGCCGGCAGGCAGGCTTCGCTCGCGTATGCCAACACACATCCCCACTCCCGCCGACTTGGCGGGCGAGGCAGGATGACGGCTTCGTAGGAAGGGCGTAGGAAGACATAGGCAAGCTCGAAGATTAAAATTAAATACGGGTTCTGTAATTTAATCTGTAATGGTTAACACCTCCCCTTACCCCTCTCAAGAGGGGACGTGCCTGCGACGTCCTCGTGATATACGTTTACTTATAACTCGATTAACGACAATGCGCAAAACGCAGAAGGCCTACGCACGTCTCTCCGCCAGCTGGCGGAGAGCTAGAGGGGTGTGGTGAATTGTAGAAAGCTTAAGGCTTAAAGCAGAATGATGCTTTTCATAGGAAAAGTATTTAGGAATTTTCAAGAGTGCTTCAAGCATTAGCGTGCCGCGGTCGGAATTCCGAGTTGACAAAAAAATAATCTAAGCTTATGGAATAGATATCCCGTGTGCATCTAAGGGATATACTCTATTCCTATGAAAAACGCCATCCAAATCGCGGTCCCGAAACCCTGTCATGAAAAGTGGAATTCGTTTACCAAGACTTCCAATGGTGGTTTCTGCTCGTCGTGTCAAAAAGAAGTCATTGATTTTACGTCGTGGAGTGATGAGCGTATTAAAGCGTATTTCAAAAATCTGAAGGGAAATACTTGTGGTCGGTTCCGGGAGGATCAGTTGAAAATATATTCTTATCGTAATTCTAATCGTTCAAGAATAAGCTGGATCTCTTTTGTGTTTGCTGGCTTTCTCTTGCTGTTTAGTTCACGGCAGGTTTCAGCGCAAACTACGCCGAAGCAAGCAACGGAGCAGTATCAGCCGCAGGAAAATAAATATGAAACCGCAAAGGCCCGCTTCGGCCGGGCAGGCGCAAAGACGCAAAGAGGGGCCGTACTCACGACCGGTGATCGGGTTGGTGAAAGATGTAGAACAGGGTGAGCCCTTGTCTGGCGTGATGGTAACGTTGAAAGGAACTTCAAAGACTACGACGACGGATGCCGATGGAAAGTTTACTTTGGATCTGCCGTATAAGGATTCGTCACAGTTCATTGTTTTTTCGTTGGCGGGATTTAAGACCGTAGAGTATCTCCATAACGTTACACGGCCAGGGCAGGAAATTGCTGTTGAGATGAGGCGCAATGATTTGGGAAACATTGAAAACGTCTTAGGTGGTGTAGTGGGTGGCGCTGTGGTCTATAGAAGGTGGTATGAGCCGAGGGAAATAGCGAAGGACGTGTGGTGGTGGCTTACTGGAAGGTAATCGGTGATCGGTAATCAGGTAATCGGTGGTGCTTCGTAGGAAGGGTGGGGGTAAAAGGTAAGTGGTAAGTGGTAAGATGTAAGAGGTGGTGGTAGTAGCCTAGGCTGCACTTTGATTTCCAAGGGCGTAGGCTTGTTCACCACGGAGGCACTGAGGCACGGAGGGTTTGCAATGGTCATCCGTAATATGGTGATCGGTGGTGCTTCGTAGGAAGGGGCGGTTTGGTGAGATGTAAAAAGTAAGAAGTGAGAAGTATCAGGCAGCAAAGTCTGAACTTTGATTTCCAAATGTTAACACTCCCCTTACCCCTCTCAAGAGGGGACGTGCGTGCGACGTGACGTGATGCACGTTTAATTATCGCTATGGCGAAAATTTCCATCGCCGTAGTTCGTCGCCGCCCCAGATGCGTTCGTCTAATTGGCTTTCACCACCGAGACTCGGAGGCGACGTAGGTCCCTGACCGAAACGGACAATCAGGGGAACTTAAATCCTGACCATCCTGATTAGACTTTTTTTTACGCGGCAAGATGGGTTGGAGCGTGGCGAGTGCCGAAAGCCACGCCGTCGCTAGCGCTTTGGCGTGTGCGACCGACCCGACGTTGCCTGCCGAAGTGAAACGTAGGCAGGGCACGAGGGGCACGCCAAAAAAGCTATCAGCTTTCAGCGAATAGCGTGTCGCGGCTAGTCGACAAGAAAAAATTAATCTAAGCTCCTAAAAGCGAATACCTGCTCCCAGCTTCATCCGAAGGCCGCTCCACTGGGCTTTTAGCGGATTGTCTTGGTCGTCGACAAGATAGGCTTCATCATCTTCAGTGAAATACAATTTGTCGTTGAAATTTATTTCGTATCCCAGGTCAAAGCCGAGCACGAACCAGGAAAAATATTTTCTGTAACCAACGCCAGGCTCGAACAAGATACCGAGTGATTTGAATTTCACTTGCTCCGATTCCTGCTGATCGCCAATCCGCAAACCGCTCTCGATCATCAGATTTGTAAAAACAGCATCAACATTCAGGAATATCGGTATCGCATACTTTTCTTCTTTCTGCAAATATGAGGACATGTGAAACCCAATAGAAAAAGCACCCAACTCCTGATTGACGTATGACTCTCCCGAATAGTCCCCATAGTGCATGCGTCCCCCGGTAGATTTATAGCCAAGCTGCCCACCTATGGCGAAGTCGTCATTCAATTCTGTGACATATTGAAGTTCAAAAGTTAAAAAAGAAGGAAACGACGCCGTCACTTTGTAAGGAATGATTGCTTCCTCCATGAATGAGTCTTGTAATTTTTTCATGTCCTTCATGGCAAAGGAACCATAACCCACTTTCGCCATGATACTATTACCCTGTCCCATTAGTTCCAGGGAAATTATCAACGACAGAAAGCATATCAATAGAAATCTCATGGCTGATATTGGTCTAGTGATATAAGGTAACTACCACGGTACAGATGATTGTTGAACAGGATATAATAAAAACTGCTTGAAGAATAGCCAAGGTCCATTTTTAAATTACCCGTTGATAAATCATAAATATAGTTGTGATCCCCGCCATGGAATACGGCCAGGTTTGTCTTTTCATCAACCATTACCCATGAGGCATAATCCTTTGGCTGAAACTCTCTGACAAGAGTATTTGTCCACGGCTTGATAATAGACAATTTCCTTGGATTCTTCCCCAATATGATGGCTTCATCCGGAAAATTGGCATTGAACTCGACCTCGGAATCTGTCCCTGCAAGGTTAATCAAAGGTGAATATACGCCGGCACTCTTTCCGTATAATTTTGCTCCATCATAGAGAAAATTGAAATCACCCGATAAATTCAATTTGCTATAAACGTTAACGCCTTGATGAATAATCGAATTTGTATTCATATCGATGATCCAATACTTGCCGTACGTTTTTATTGCTACCATATTATTGTCTGAAACAAACAGACCAGTAACCCTGACGTTGGTTTGTCCAAGCAAAGTGTTGATGCTAATAACTTTCTCCGTTACTAAGGTCAGAGGATTCCGTTTGAAAAGGCTGGATGAATAAATTGAGTATGCGTATTCGCCGTTTTTTGAAACATCGATCATCTCTATTAATTGATTGGTCACCGCGAGCGTATCAAGGTTGTCAGCATTCAGTCTAAATACTTTCCCTTCAAAACTTGTATATAAGGAGTTGGTGGAAGAAATGTATTTAATAAAATCGTGATCCAGCACCTTTTCACCCTGGTACAACTTGACCGTTTCCGTAGGATACTCGTTCAGCGAACTGGGACGCGTTGGATCATATGCTTTTCCGACAGCGGTGATCAAAACATCTTCCGCATGCCCCAGCTCGATCCCCGCTGGGCTTAACGTGATGCTGGTATCCGTTATAGACGTTTTTTCAATTGGCGCACTACCATTCCAATTTCGAATAATATAGGATTTGAAGGCCTTATTGTATTTCGACTTATTCCACTTGATGTGAAACTTTTGATCTGCAATTTTTATTTCCTCAATTCTTAGTCCATCGTCATTATAAGTTTTCGAACTTGACGATGAAGAGCGGTCCTGCTGATTGTACACTTGCAGATAATAAATTCTTTCTCCACCCACATAGGTTGTGTCAATAAAGGAGGTCGTATTAATATCTTTAATATCCTGTCGATAGAAGGAACCATGACCAATTTCATAGTGAGAAAAGTTTTTCCGGTTGTACTTGCTCCATTCGACTTTTACGGCGCCGTCATTATAAGAAACGTCAAGAATTTCGACTTTTGTTGGTGTGGCGTTGTCGACTTCAAACTTCCATTTTTTCGAAACACCAAGCTTTTCGACCTCTAACATATCCGCCAGACTACCTGACCCGGAAGATAAGGCAAAAACTATTTCGAGAGTATGAACGCCCGTTAAATAGGACTGCGGATCGATCCGGAACTCAAGCTTTGGAGATCCGTTGGATTGCGCCAAATGTTCTCCATCAACAAATGCATATGATTCGTAGATTTCTCTGTTCTCGTAGTTGAGAACTGAGATCGAGAAAAGACTTGTCACCGGAATAAATAATGTGTCTTCGTTAAAAATCTGGCTCAGGTCGATTGCCGATGGATCCGGAATACTTTTTTCCTGAAAATTATCCTCGTCCGGAGAATACTGACAGCCCTGCAAAACTAGAAATACAACAACACCAACTAATAAATGCCTCATGCGCGACTAACGGAATCCTCAAAGGTAACAAAAAAAAATATACATGAACGTAATGCCACAGGCAGCTTTTAATTTTTTCCAAAATAAAAATTGATAGATTAAGAAATGAGACAAAGATTAATTTAGACTGTAAATTTTGACCGTTCGCGATGCTCGTCATTGCTTTATTTATATTTTCTTATATGGACTTACATCATCCTTTAGGACGTGATTATTAAATCGTCATATCTTTCGGAAAAACCTCTCCCAAAGGTCGAATTCGGATATACATTTCCCAGGAAGCATCCGAATTCATGGCTGTAATTTTAGATACGTTAAAAAGAAAATCTCATCAGATTTGACTTTCTCTAGCTTACATACCAACGATGTTGTACAAATTAACTATTGCGTTTATGAATTATTTTTCAAAAGGAAATCTTCCAACAGATCTAAGTTTTATTAAGTTACCCATCCTTCTATTACTTACTACCCTCCTTGCTCATCAATCTTTCGGTCAGAATATCCTGATAAAAGGAAATGGTGAAACGATACTTTATAAGAAAATCAAATTCGAGGATGGCTATGTGCTCATTGTAGGTGAAGACAAAGAAAAAAAGAAAATCAAAGAGGATGAGGTCCTCGGATATTATCAAGGTTCCAGCGAAAAAATATTTTACAAAAAAAAGATTATCACTGACAACAGCAATGAACGACCTCTTGTAATTTTTGCGCATAAGAAGGATACTGCAGGATTCGAATATCTTGAACGGGAGGAGGCCGGAAGGATCAATCTGTATATAAGGTCAGAGCATAGCGGCAGCCCGGTCACAGTGGGACCTAATGGGACGATGACCCCTGGCACCAGTACTGTTACCGATTATTACTATGCCGAAAAAGACGGTCGCTATGAAAATGTTTACATCAGCAGGACTCCTTCGGGACAGATCAGAGGATTATCACGCATTAAAATCATTCCTGAATGATGATCCGGAAATTCTTGCAACATTACGAAGTAATGATTTTCGTCTCAATGAAAAAAACATGTTGCGGCTGATACGGAATACAATCTTAAACATTTTCAAAAAGTAGAAACATCATAATATAAAACGAAAGCTAACGCAAGTTTTTACACGAGGGCCCTTCCAAAAATAAAGGACAACCTGACGATCAGCTGTCAACGACTCGTTGGAATTCAAAATGCCGGTTAGCAGAATGCCACTCCCCATTGCGCTTCCGGCTAATGTTCCTTCAAAGGTATGCGTCACGTATCGATGGCAAGTCTTCTTGTAGGATCATTGCACCCTCTCCATTCGCCGTCAATTATTATGAGTTGGACTATTCTTCCAATGAAAAATCTTTTGAAATTGAGAAAAGAAGTCTCGATCAAGTTAAAAGCTACATACAATTTTATATAAAAAAGTAGTGGGAGCAATGACTAGAGGAATCGTAGGTAAGAGTGGTTGGTGAGGAGTAAGATGTAAGATGTAAGATGTAAGATGTAAAAAGTAAGAGGTCGTGATAGTGGCTTAGTCTGCACTTTGATTTCTAAATGTTAACACTCCCCTTACCCCTCTCAAGAGGGGATGTCCGTGCGACGCGTACGTTGTGCACGTTTAATCGTCGGTCGCTGTCCAAAATGTGAAGATAGCCAAGGGCCGTGCGTTTCCCGCGGGATCCTTCGCTAGCGCATGCCAGTACACTTCCACCGCTCTGGATGACGGCTTCGCAGGATAGGGTGTAGTTCGCAAAAGGTAAGATGTAAGAGGCGGTGTCGATAGTTAGGGGAATCTGGTCAATCAGTGGTGCAATCAGGGGAATCTTTAAATTCCTGACAATCATGGTTCAGACATTTACGCGAAGTCATTGCTCATCAAATATTTTTTCGCTTTCCTTCAGAGCTCTAAATACCGCATTTCGCGCGGTGACCTTGTAAGACTCCGACACGTGCTTCTCAGTGGCATTAAAAACACCTGAATAGTCACTGAAGGAATTGCTTTTAACTGCCCATGACTCTCCCGATTCCTTCGATACGTAATTGATTTTGCATTCGAAAAAGGTATACTCCCCTACTTGCCTCGCATTTCCATATACTCGGTAGTAGCCTTCATTAATCGAGACGGTTACGTCAGCAGGCAGACCCTCAGCAAAACTTGAAGCCTGTATCATCGATTTTATTTCTGCCTCTAACTCAGGAGCAAGCGTTGGTGATTTAATCCACTCCTTCGTTTTCGTTACAAACACCGGTAAATCCATATCAGTGCTTGTTGTATTGGTTCTAAGATCATTAATGACGATAGCATCGACTTTAAAGGGGAGCATTATCCGCTTTTGAAGTGAATAATCTTTGGGGAGTGGTACTGGGGTCGCACAACCGCAGACTATAAGCAAAAATAACCAGGCAAAACGTTTCACTTGAAAAGGCTTTTCTAAACTCTTTATATGATAAGGCAATTTAATGTAACCTCGCTTTCGTGGTGGTTGGTTAGAATGTAAGTAGTAAGTAGTGAGATGTAAGACGTGGTGATCGTAGCATAGTCTGCATTTTAATTTCCAAATGTTTAACACTCCCCTTACCCCTCTCAAGAGGGGAAGTGCGTGCGCCGCGCTCGTGATGCACGTTTACTTATCGTTAGTAGCGACAATGCACAAAGTGTTGAAGCCCTGCGCACGTCTCCCCTTGAGGGGAGCTAGAGGGGTGTTCCGCCAGTGGACTATCCTTGAATGCTCGGCAGAACTCCGAACCTCGAACTTCAAACTTCGAATTGCCGGTGCCCGTAAACTTCAAACCTAGGAAACAGTTTCATTTATCCATAAATTTGAATCCACAATACTTTGCATGACGATATCGCATATTCAAACGACTACTCGGCTGCCTCTCGTTGGTTGTACTCGGCGCTTGCTCCGTCGACAAACAAGACGAAGCCTCCTCCTGGCCCACCTTCGGTCATGATGTTTCCAATAACAAGTTCTCCGTGCTGAAGGACATCGACTCTTCGAATGTCACGCAGCTGAAGGAAGTCTGGCGTTATGAGGATAGCACAGAAGGTGGTGGTCTCTATTTCAATCCTGTGATGATGGACAATCGCGTCATCGGACTGATGCCTTCCAACAAACTCGTGGCGCTCGATGCTGCTACTGGCAAGCTGTTGTGGGAGTTTGCTCCCGATTCATCAGCGATTCCTAACTGGTCGAAGGGAATGACGTACCATCCCGGTAACCCTGATCGTGTCTTTCTTATTTCCGGCGGCACGCTGTATTCCATCAATGCGGAGAATGGTACGGTCATGGACGACTTTGGCGACAACGGCCGCGTCGATTTTTATGAAGGTCTGGAGGTGCCTGACTCCATGCGTACGCGTGTGCCCGTCTCCAGTAACGCGCCGGGTGTTGTATACAATGATCTCTTCATCGTGGGATGCAAAGTGCCGGATGAACTTCCGTCGACACCAGGCGATATCCGCGCGTTCAATATCAACACCGGCGAATTGGAATGGACCTTTCATGTGATCCCGAAACCTGGTGAGTTCGGCGCGGACACCTGGGCCGCTGACGCCCGCCAGCGCAACGGTGGCGCTAATTGCTGGGCAGGGATGGCGT
Source organism: uncultured Bacteroidota bacterium (assembly GCA_963739105.1). GTDB lineage: Bacteria > Bacteroidota > Bacteroidia > Cytophagales > Cyclobacteriaceae > Chryseolinea. The sequence goes on from CAVTZI010000021.1 coordinate 12,804, forward strand.
TGGACGAAAAACGCGGCATCGTATTCATCCCGACGGCGTCGCCTTCTTTTGATTTTTATGGAGCGGATCGTCCGGGGCAAAATCTTTTCGCCAACTGTCTGCTGGCACTCGATGCAAAAACCGGCAAGCGTATCTGGCATTTTCAAACCACACACCACGATCTTTGGGATCGCGACAATGGTTCTCCGCCCAATCTCGTTACCATCAAGCGCGATGGAAAAGAAATCGATGCTGTGGCGCTCGTCACGAAGATGGGATATCTGTTTCTGTTTGATCGCGAAACCGGCGAATCGTTATATGGTGTGAAGGAAGTACCGGTCGATACCGTCAGCAGCATGCCGGGAGAAAAACCGTGGCCTACGCAGCCACTGCCGGACAATCCGCCCTTTGCGCGCCAGGGATATCCAGGAAAAGTTCTTTGGCCGTTCGTCAGCGTGGATAAAAGAAGAGATCGCCAAAAACAAATACAAGACTGGCGTCTATGAGCCGCCGTCCATGGAGGGATTGCTCATGCTTCCGACAGCGCATGGCGGGTCAAACTGGGGTGGCGCTTCGGTCAACCCGGAAACCAATAGGCTATTCGTTAACGCCACTGACATTCCCATGATCCTGAAACTTACGGACCTGAAAAAAATCCGCGCGGCCAACCAGCTCAATCCTGAAATATTGTTCAGGACGTACTGCAGCAACTGCCACGGCGCTAATAAAAAAGGAACGGGTGTTGGGCCTGATCTTACAGGGCGTGTAAAAAAATATAAAAACGAGCAGATCGCAAACATCATTAAGACAGGCGCTCCACCCATGCCGTCGTTTAAATTTTTGTCGGAAGCAGCAGATCGCCTCGATCGTCGCGTATGTTAAAGACACCGTTGTAACACAATCATTCGAGACAGGAGACATTCCGCAAAACAATGAACCCTATGGCTTCAATGGATACAGTTTTTATCTTGATCCCGATGGTCATCCGGCAATAGCCCCTCCGTTTGGTACCATGACGGCCATCGACCTGAACACGGGCGACATCGTGTGGCAGGTTCCGCTGGGCGAAGATCCTGAATTCAAAAAAATGGGTATCGCGAATTCCGGCATGTTCAACCGCGGTGGAGGAATTGCTACGGCCGGAGGTTTGATCTTCATCGGCGCCACGCACGACAACATGTTCCGGGCGTTTGATCAGAAGACAGGAAAAGTGTTATGGGAATATCAGTTGCCTGGCACGGCGAGTTCGATACCGTCTACCTATGCCGTTGGTGGGAAGCAGTATGTGGTGGTGTCGGTGAATGGGGAGGGGGAATTTCATGGGAGGGTATATTGCGTTTGCTATTCCGTAGAGTTGGTTCGAGGTTTGAAGTTTGAGGTTCGAAGTTCGGCTCGAGGTTAATGTGTGCTGTGGGCCAAGGGCGTAGTCAAGATTTTTCACCACGAGGCAGAAGGACGGGGCTTACCCCAAAACAAACCCGTCATTCACCTCGCCCGACAAATCGCGGAGCGAAGGGTTGAATGCGCGAAGGGGCGAAGAATCCCCTCCAATGAAATGCAACAACTGGATAGGAAAATCACGAAGCGATAAAATGGAGAATAAGTTTGGGTGTAGCCCATTGAGTGTTGAGTGTTTTAAATATTCAACAAACAATAATCAATATTCAATATTCAAGGGGCGTGCCTAGGTTAATGAGTGCAGTGGGCCAGAGGCGTAGTCAAGATTTTTTACCACGGAGACGCAGAGGCACGAAGGACCTTATCCTAAGTAAACCCGCCATTCAGAGCGACGGGGTGAATGATGGGTTGGCTGTTGAATGAAAAGTACATAGCCACAAAGACACAAGGGCACAAAGTTTCACAAGCGGAAAATACTGCCAACCAGCACCAACCACTAACTACCTCTTACCTGCTACACGCTCCTAAGAAGCACGCACCACTCTCTACCAACCACCTCTCACCAACTACACTTTCATCAATGTATAATATGAACTGACCCCTTCATCTCGCGACGCTCGTTGGCACAGGAAGTGTATTGAAGGTACCAGTAATAAATGCCGGTGCTGGTGTTGTTGGCGTCCCATTTGAAAGTTGGGTCGGTGGAGGTGAAGATACGGTCACCGTATCGGTTGAAGAGGATGATGCGCATGTCGGCTACTCCTTCACTGATGACTTCAAAGAATTCATTCTTCAGGTCGCCGTTTGGCGTGATCACGTTGGGAACAAATAAACTGTCGGGTTTGGCATTAAGCTGAACGTTGTCTGATGGAAGCGCGCAGCTGTGATTTGACATCATCGCGAAATATGTGCCGGGGTCTGTTATGGTAACATCCGCTGCTGACGAAATACTAACGGTCGGGCTGGCTGTGTTAAACCACGCCAGAGTTGCACCTTCCTGTTTGTTTAAAACAGTCAGCGTAACGGGTTCGTTTGTGCAGAGGTAGGATCCTGATTGCGATAGTTCAGGTTTCACCAGCTTGGCGATCGTGATGACGTCGTTCTTAGTGAACTGGCAGCCTAAGTCGGTTGTGAACGTGTACGTTATGGGGTATTGTCCGTCAGGCATAATGGAGGGATCAACGTCTCCGGTAACAGATGCTGGCGACGACCAATTGCCTCCGCCGGGTGTCGCTATGAGTTGAACCATTTCTTCTGAACAGATCACGGAAGGCTTTTCGATTGCTATGTCGACGATGGGCTCATTGACAACATGGAAATTTTCGAGATGGGGATTACAGATGGGGTGGCTGATTTCCACATAGTAAAAGCCCGGATCCTTAATGTTGATTGCATTTTTTGCCTCATCAATTTTTTCGTAGTGGTCAGCTGTATACTCATTGTAATACCAGACGTGATTTGAGAGCGGTGCATTTGATATGAGGTGAAGAAGTGTGCTTCCGTAAGCGCATTTTTCGATTTCCGCAGCACTGACGTGTTGTATCACCAAGCCCGAGGAGATCACATCAAACGTTGCATGGTCGGTGGGACAGCCGTCTATGGTATAGGTTGCTGAATAGGAGCCGGCGGGAAGCTGAATTGTGGTGGCCGTTTGTTCAGGATAGCCAGTAATATTCCAGGTTCCGCCCCATGGAATTGCGTATAGTGATACCGGTCCATCTTCGACACACGGTGCGACAATAGAAGTTATAAGTGGCGCTTGTGGAAAGACTAGTACACTTCCGGATCTATAACCGGCGCCAGTATCATCAAAAACAGCACCGATGAAAAGGAATCCATCCTGCAGCACCAGGGTAAAGCCGAACATATCTTTTATGTCCGGTTGTGTCGAAGGGACCTGCTCATCTTCCTGTGCCGTAGTGGTCCATCCGCTTTTTTTATAATAATGATAAACCGTTCCAGGGTGGAGCTTTCCATCGTCGTTGTTGAAATTATCAACCACATTCCAGACTAAATAATTATGCGGTGCACCTACATAGATGTCGTCTTCATCGATCGCGACCGAGATTCCAAACTCGCCATGACGCGACGGATTGCTGGGTGATAATCGTGCTGTCTCATGAATGTCGCCGGACCATCCTCCCGCTGGTTTCAGAAAAACATACGCTGTGCCTTTGAAAGCATCTTCGGGTTGAGAAACTTCAGCTGAAAATCCCGGCGCACCCACGACAACCTGATCACCATGAAGGGCGACCGAAAATCCAAACCTGTCTTGGTATAATTGCTGGTCCGGAAAAAGTCTGGCGTCTTCCCTGGCGCTCTGCCATTCGCCTTTCTTTTTAAAGACATACGCTTTCATGGAATGATCGGGGTGAAGTTGAACCCCACCGGTACCCACAACAATGGTTGAATCATTCATGGCAATCGATCGTCCAAAAGTTTCTGTTAACCATGATCGGATGGTGTGAGGGTTGCTATACGGGTCCATTCCCCCATTGCATTTTCTTTGTAGACATGTACATATCCCATCGAGCCAGTGCCGTGTTCCGTAAATTCTGAAACCGCGATAGTTCCATAAGAATACACTATCTCCTGGCCAAAACGTCCGCCCTGTATCGGATTTGGTGCGGGGATCATTTCATCAAACTGCCAGGTGGTGCCTACCTTTTTGTAGACGTATACAGCGCCAGTTTCATGAATGGCGATTGACCCATCTGGATGATAGCTATCCCGGTTATTCGCTCCTACGAATAAATGGTCTGTGCTTAGTGCTATTGCACTACCAAAAAACATAAAAGATTTTCCATCATGCGCGGTAATTTTCTGTTTCCGGACCCAACTTAATGCGTTTAGCTCATACACATAAACGGCGCCACTATACTCGCCATTGTCATCGTCGCCCACAGCTCCAACTGCCATCCAATTCCGATTTACAGTGACATCCCTTCCGTACTCGTCCATGCTCGCATTGATCGATGTTTCAGTGAATCGCTGGTTCTCGATAAATCCATTTTCCCAGGCGACGTCGGGATGATAATCAACCATCATTCCATTGCTGGAAAGTTTTTCTCCGCCAGCGCCGAGGCCTACCACCAAGTGGCTACCTGTAACCGTAAGGGATCGCCCCCAATTATCACCTGCCCATGCCGGCAGCACGATGGTTTGTACAAGCGTATGATTTTCCCACGTTGTACCCGTCTTTTTGTGGATCGCCACCGCTGTCCAGTCGATGTTTGGAAGGAACAGGTAGTCACCATCGGTCACCATATCCCAATACTGGTAACCATTCTCGCCATTTTGAATTTGTGACGTCTCCAGCAGGTCGCCGCTCCAACCGCCAGGAGGTCTCGTATAAGCATATATCGTGTTTTTGCTATTTGCATTCGCAACATGTTGATGGGAGGCAACCAATACAGAAGTGCCTGAAATCTGCACATCACTGCCAAACGTTATACTTATAAAAGCATTTCTATCGGAAGGATTTAGTGTTGCAACGGGGAGACTAGTCCAGCTTGTCCCGGTACGTTCATACAGGAATACGAGGCCATAGTTGTAAAGGGAGTTAGGGTCATTTTTATGCGAAGCAGCGGAGACAACCAGCAGGTCGTCCGTCAGGGAAATATGTTCTCCGAAATATCGATTTATTCCATCTACATCTACAGGCCCGTCGATTGTCTGAACAAAAGTAAGTTGGCCAGGATCGTGTTTGTAGATCGAAACTTTATTGTCTTTGAAATTTTCTTCGAAAGCAACTGCCAGATAGTTCGACGAAAGATCGAGGGAGCGAACGTGATAAACACTTGATGTGGAGACTTCAATCTGATAGGATTCTGTGCCCGAATTCCATTTGCCGTTACTATCCTGTTCGAAAACATAAATCTTTTCACGGTCATTTCCATCGACGTCATAATGGTTTCCGACAATGGCGATGGTGGAAGCATTTATTGATAGATAATATCAAAAAATGGACTCCTGCGGATCTGAGGGTGTCAGGATCGCAATGCGGCTCCACTTATTTGCAATCAGTTGATACAGGTGAACGATGCCGTTGCTAAATTCCAAGGAGTCACTATGGTATTCGCCAACAATCATGAAGTCGCCGAACGAGTCAACAGTGGCACCATAGGTGTTGCTTTTTGCTCTGTCAGCAACAGGAATGGTCAATTGAGGCGGCAGGTTGCATTGGGCGAAAAGAATCGTTTTACTGAAAAGAAGCAACAATGTTATGACAACGGTTCGGATAATAAGGAGGCTTCTAAACAGCAACGTTATGGGCATAGCGCTATCTGGGCGGATACGGTCTCAACGGATAAAGGAATTAATATAAGTAAAGTGGGAAAGGTAAGCAAGAGAGCTTAAAGCAGAAAGCGGAAAGCGAAGAAAGTAGATTTGCATAGGTAAGCGTGGAGATTATTCCTAAGGCGTGGGTCTTTTACTTTTGCAATCTCTCCGAAGGAGTCCCTTGGACAGCGGCGGGGATGTTTCGCGGAAGGACCACACGGAGATTCCCAGAGGATTTTAGATTGGATAACACCAGGAAAAAATTATCGTTGAATGTTGACGGTGTTCTTCGTTCTTTGTATTTTGTTCGTATTTCGATTCTGAACAGCAGACGTGGTTGTTCGAATCAAATACTAAAAATGGAAACAATCATTATTCTTTATGCAATTCTATTCGTGGCCTCTCAGATAGTTCCATGGTTTCATATGCGCTCCTACGGGATAGAGCTGACAGTCAAAGACTATTTGTTTTCTCGCGCTATCAGGAAAAATATCTTTGCCTATTGGCACAACAGAAGAATATTTGAAGCGCTGGTCACCATAAGGAATAACAACCTTGACCTTACGCTGAATGAACTTGAAGAAATGTACAACGCTAATGTTGACTTAGAGAATTACATTAATGCTGTCGTCCTCGCCAAGAATAAAAATATTATCGCTTCTAAAGATGTACTCAAAACGTTAGCATACAGCAGCAGACACAGAAAAATAATTCCGATCATTAAAGCGAAAAATCCAGGAGAGGAAATAGTGGTGGAAGATGCTTATACGAGCTGAAAGGTTAAAGCGGAAAGTAGAAAGCAGGGGGTAGGCTATTTCATGTGTGCTGTTGGGCTGCCTTCTGCAAGGAAATGCATTCACGCAAAGTGCGCAAAGGTAAATTCGCAAAGGCCGCGGCGCGGTTTCACCGGATTTTGATCAACAATCAATAATCAATATTCAAGGGGCCTCGAGGTTAATGACTGCTTGGGCCAAGGGCGTAATGAAAATTTTTTACCACGGAGGCGCGGAGGCACGGAGGTTCGAGGTTACTATCGAACTTACCCCCAAGTAAACCCGTCATTCAGCCTCGCCCGCCAAATCGGCGGGAGCGAAGGGTTGAATGCGCGAGGCGAAGAATCCCCTCACAATGAAATGCAACAACTCGACAGGAAAATCACGACGCGATAGAATTGAGAACAAGTTTGGGCGTAACCTGTGCGTTGATCTCTTAATCGTCCATATTTTTAATCTTGAGCCCACGCATATGTAGTAAACAACATTGTGACTGTCGAAAGGGGCTAGTAGGTCGTAACAGGATGAGTAATCAATGTGATCAGGTCAATCAATGGTTTGCTTTGTGCCCTCTGTGGCTCTGTGGTAAGGTATTCTTATTTTCGATCACACGTTTTTACCACGGAGGCACCGAGCACACGGAGTCCTGCCGGCCTTGCTCTGCCGACCGCGTGCGCTAAAGCTATAGCGGTGGCGCAAGCGGCTACGCGAAGGCGATGCAGGCAGGGTTTCACAGAGGATTTAGATTTTAGTTGCTGCAATTCCGGATTGACAATAATCAAGTTAATCCTTTAATCCCACAAATCAAGGTTCAGACATCATGCGCAAAAACAACCCGGTTCGTATCTTTAAGGCTCGCTTACGCAAACCACCATGCTAAAAAAAATAATGGTTACGATCTCAATCCTTCTTGGTGCCTACATTCTGGTCTGCGGACTACTGTTTATTTTCCAGGAGAAACTTATCTTCTTTCCGGAAAAGCTGGAGAAAAATCACAACTTCAGCTTCAAACAAAAGTTTGAGGAAATCTACATTACGACTGAAGATCAGAAAGTCCTTCACGGTCTTTTGTTTAAAGCAGACAGTTCGAAAGGGCTCATCTTTTATTTACATGGCAACGCAGGTTCGCTGGATGCGTGGGGAATAGTAGCAGACACTTACATACCCTTGCACTACGATTTATTTCTGCTCGACTATCGTGGCTATGGAAAAAGTGAAGGAGTAATTGAAAGTGAAGCACAACTTTTTCAGGATGTACAACAGGCGTATAAGGAAATGCTTAAACTCTACACCGAAGATAAGATTGTGGTGTTAGGTTACTCCATCGGCACAGGTCTAGCGGCAAAACTTGCCTCGACAAATCATCCGAAGTTGTTGATCTTGCAAGCTCCATATTATAGTTTGACGGATGTTGTGAAACATACTTTTCCTTTTGTGCCACCTTTTCTTTTGAGATACAAACTAGACACCTACAAATATATTTCCGATTGTGAGATGCCCATCGTCCTGTTTCATGGCAATGAAGATGAAGTGATCCCTTATAGTCAATCCATAAAACTAAAACCGTTGTTAAAAAAATCCGACAAGCTAATAATATTCAACCGGCAAGGACATAACGGGATGACTTTTCGAGAGGACTACGTGGAGGCTATTGGGGAGGTTCTTCGAGGTGATCGGTAATCGGGTAATCGGTGGTCGGTAGGCTCTTCGTAGCTCGGTGAGAATGTAAGTGGTAAGTAGTAAGAGGTAAGTAGTAAGGTAAAGGTAAGTATGGTTGGTTATGACTTTTGTGAAACTTTGTGCTCTAGTGGCTTTGTGGCATTTTTAATTATTTACAGATAATAGGTGCGGGGGCGAAAGCTGTAAGCTGTTAGCCGAATGCTGAAAGCTTCTCAAAAACTATAAAATAGCGTAAAAACCTACGCCAGGGCCGGTTTGCGTTGTGCTCTATGGAAAAATAGCTTTTCTTGTGGGGTAAACGCTACAAAATGTTTTGGCTTTTTTTGCTTTTTCTTTTTGGGCTTCCTACGTCTATTACCGATATATCTCGATCGCCAATAAGAAAATTTTTTTTACTTCTCCTTTTTTCCTTTCCATTGCCGGCTCACTTGGAATACTCCTATGCGTGATCGGAATTGTTAACATCGCAAACATAAAGCCCGCTGACTTTTCAGGAAATGATGATCGATACACTGGAAGTCGAGCGTATAGACAGCAGTGCAAACAATCTGCTTGCAGGCGGATCTGCTTTTTCGTACAGGGTCATAAAAAAATTAAATCACGAGTACAAGCACGATTATCTCAAGGCTCTCCGAAAGACATACGCAGGTTTTGCTAAATCGGAAGACGACAACGTGTCTTCCCTTGGGAATTTCGGTCTGGGCCTCATGGCTCTGGAAGACGAAAAACTTGAATTGGCGGGAGAACATTTTGGTGAAGTCAGAAATCAGGCATTACCCTTTTTTCATTTTTGCAAAGGTGAATTACTGACGCAGGAAAATAAAAAGGAAGATGCGGCAAAAGAATACGAACAGGAATTAAAAATCGCCGATGGAAACAGAGTGCCTGCTTACGAATTGCTTGTTACACTGTACGAAGAAAATAAAAATTACAAAGGTCTGCATGTGCTGCTGGATTCTGACCTGGCAGACGATTATTTTCCAGAACGCCTTGCGCGAAGCGTTTCCTTACGGATGAATGATATGTCCAATTATAGCTTATGGACATTTAAAATGATTTAGCCATCGTATGAATGCGATCGGATTCATCGCCGCTTTTTTCATCTCGGCCATGTGGCTCGTTTATCTTTCTTACCTCGATATTTTAAAACCAGAAAAATTTGTTTGGCTTATCGTCTTGTTCGTAGGCGGGATGGTTTTTGTGCCGACTGTATTCCTATTTACCGATAGCATAGGAATCATTTCTTCCTGGCATCTGAATTCACATTTCCTGAATGATTTTGCCTATGCCATATTTATGATTGGTGTACCCGAAGAATTTGCAAAAATCCTTCCACTGCTGATCTTTACCCTCTTTAGCAAAAATCTAAAGGAACCTGTCGACTATCTCATCTATGGATGTGCGAGCGCCCTCGGTTTTGCTTTTCTTGAAAACCTCATTTACTTCGCTGAAATCAAAAATGGTATCATCCATGGTCGTGCCTACTTGGCCGTCATTGGTCACATGACAGATACCACCATCGTTGCATATGCGTTTGTGTTTAGCAAATACAGGCTGAAGAACCCAAAGACATTGTGGTATACATTACCCACAACATTTTTTACCGCAGCGGTCGTTCACGGTCTCTATGATGTATTGCTTTTTCACAATCTGATGTTCTTTTTCTTCATCTTCTTTATTCTGATCGTGCAATTCTGGATTATCATGATAAACAATGCCATGAATAATTCATTGCATTTCAGCTATCGCACGGCGTCGAGGGCAGAAGGCTCACGGTTATTCATTACGCTAGCGCTCACAACAATATTTGCGCTGGAATACCTGCATGCTGGATTATCTTCTGGCGCGGTAGCAGGCAATAGCGAGCTTTTATCCAATGCTGGGTTCGCTGGATTCTTTATCATTTTCTTCTCTTCAAACCTTGCCAGTTTTGATTTGATAAAAGGTTATTGGAGAAGTGTCAGCATCTTTAGTAAGGAAAAACGCGGGTATGGCAACCGTGGACAAATCAGTCCGTTGTTTAGCTGGTATTTTGTCAATGCCAGTCGTTCCCACAACTATGTCGGACTCGTTGTGAAAATCTCTAATGACGCGCACAACCGTATCTTGCGCGAGTACCTTGAGGGCGGCGAATACCAGGGAAAAATTGTTGGCCGGATTATTCTTTACGAAGATCGTTCTCCGGATCCACATTGGTTCCTCATCAGAATGACTCAGTCATTACCCTTGCCTTATGATCGTCAGGATTATGTTCTCGCCAGACTTCGTTACCAGGAAGACTCGCTATTGTATGAAGATTATGTTGAGATCTTTTTCAAGGGAATACCCGATTTGCGTTTACTGAAGGATACCAAGCCGCAGAAAAGTGATTTTCCATTTTACGGATGGGCTAACCTAGCGCGTGATGAGAACGGAGCGTTCATGAGAGTGGACGCGGAACGTTTAAAGAAACTGGCTTAGAAGGAGACAATGAAATTTACCACGGAGACGCAGAGACGCGAAGCTCGCAAAGGATAATAAAATTAAATGGGCAGGACAGTTGCTGGAGTGTTTCTAAATCAAAACTAAGTAAGCGAATAAAACTTGGCGATCTCCGTGGTTAACATCGGAGCGCGAAGCCGCCCAGGGACCAATGGGATAAGTTGAGCGCGTTTATAATGCGTGACGTCTGTAGGTCCCAACGTGCGTGCTCTTGTTGGTGAAGAACACACAACAAGGGCGGTATGCGCAGAACTCAATGACGAACTGTTGCTGACGTGCTGAATGATGTGTAGTAAATACACCTTTTAAACTTCGCGATCTCCGCGCCTTCGCGTCTCCGTGGTTAATTTTCACACGGCGCGAAGGCGCCAAGATTCGCAGGGTGTCTACCCAACATTTAGAAATGACCATTCCGGATGGGTATCCTTATTAACCCTTTTTAGTTTATCCAGAATTTCATCGACAGGTTTTTCAATCAGGTGTCCTTCCATCGCATCATGAAGATCGCGATTTACATAGGGGTCGATTAGACCGTGGGCAGTTGCTAAGGAGGATAGATTTTTGATTGTAACGCTCATTTCATCAATCAGCGCCTCCATCCTTTCTGTGTCAGGTGTTACAGTTACGCTCATAATTCGCTATGGTTTCGGGTTGTAGTTGCGAGCAGTAAATTTACAACCTGCAATCGATTGAAAGATTCCTATTCGCATAAAATTTTTATGAAGAAATCTTTAAAACGACAGAAATGACCGTTAAGCTGAAGTGTGCTAACAACACTTGTGTAGGTGACTGCGCATACTTGTTGCCATTCGCGCTAAAACTCGTTTCGTCTGCTATCCTTTGCCCCCAAACTCACCAATAGGTTTCCGGTAAAATTCGACCTACCTTTGCCCGCATCAATTGCGGATTCTTTTAATTCACTGCATCAAATTTTCAGTCTCTTAATTCTCTCCCCAATTAATCGGTACAGATAGGCGCAGTAATGGAGTTATGGTTCGCGCCGTGCCCCGAGCATTTTACAAAATCATTAGGTTCGTCATCTGCTAACGCACTTAGGAATTCCCCATATGTCGGAGTCATTCCTTAACAGACCATGTTCCCATTCACAGCGAAAAATTTTCTAATATGAACCTATACGTATCCAACCTCAATCTTACGACGAAGGAAGATGAATTAAGAATATTTTTCCAGAAAGCAGGAGAAGTATCCACTGTAAAAATCATAAGTGATCGATATACCGGTCACTCGAAAGGCTTTGGATTTGTAAATATGCCTGATGATCGCCAGGCACAAGACGCAATTCAACAGCTAACCAACACCAGTTTGGCAGATCGAAAACTCGTGATCTCGAAGGCGCGGGAAAGATCCAACGGGTATTAAAATCCTTCCAGTAAGAAAATCCGGAAAATTGAAAATAGAATCGATTAAAAAATAGTCTACGCAAATATGATTAGTTCAACGATTGTAGGTACTGGCAGCTATCTGCCAGAACTGCTGGTGAAGAATGAAGCTTTTTCAAAGGCGCAGTTCTTTATGAAGGATGGAACAAAAATGTATAAAAGCACCCGGAGTATAATCGACAAATTTCAGGAAATCACTGGCATCGAAGAAAGACGGTATGCAAAACCCGAACAAAATGCGTCCGACCTTGCGTTCCTTGCAGCTGCGGATGCATTGGAAACTTCCGGAATCGACAAGGAAACGTTAGACTACATTATCGTAGCACATAATTTTGGTGATGTTTCATACGATAGCAACCGCGTTAGCCTGGTCCCGTCGCTGGCCTCGCGCGTTAAGGCACTTCTTAAAATAAGCAATCCTGACTGTATCGCCTACGACTTGTCTTTTGGTTGTCCCGGATGGTTGGAAGCAGTTATCCAGGCGAACTATTATATCAAAGCCGGTGATGCCAAACGGTGCCTGGTAATTGGTACGGAAACATTATCGCGTGTGATTGACAGGCACGACCTCGATTCCATGATTTTTAGTGATGGTAGCGGTGCCGTTATTCTGCAGGCGTCGGGTGAACACTAAAAAGGGAATAATCGCGCACAAGACTCAAACCTATGCCATAGAACATTCCGCGTTGCTGAATATGGCGTACTCGTATTCTCCCTACGATGCAAACAAAAATGATCTGTTCATCAAAATGAATGGACGTAAGGTATACGAGTTTGCCCTTAAACATGTGCCGGAAGTCGTTAAAAATGTAGTAGACAAAGCCGGTGTTTCCATTGATTCTATCAGCAAAATATTAATCCATCAAGCCAATGAGAAAATGGATAATGGAATCCTCGAGCGGATTTTCAAACTGTTCGGCAAGGACCATATTCCCGCAGGCATTATGCCCATGTCCGTGGGGTGGCTGGGTAATAGCTCTGTCGCTACCATCCCTACCTTACTCGATCTTATACTAAAGGGCAGATTTCCGGAACAGACGATTAACAATCCTGATACCATTGTAATGGCATCTGTAGGCGCTGGTATGAATATAAATGCTTTGGTATATCGATTTTAATTAACGTGACAATAACGGAACGTATACCTGCCGTTGTTGCACTTGATCTTATAAACTCCATTCAGCGTCTCACACTTGCAATAAGCGCAGCAAATAAAATTATTAACTATGCCAATTCAATTAAATAAACCCTACAAGATAGTTCCCTCAATGCTGGATGTATATGAGCGGCACTACAATGTTCCAGCAGCGCTATCGTTGGTGATTCCAACACGCATACTGGGAGAAGAAGTTGCGTGCGACGTCCGATGGCAAAATAATGATGCACAGCAGGTCACGCGTCATGCCGTTTTCATAAGCGAAAACCTGATGCCAATCGAGCCTTTTGAAGACGATGAACTGTACCGGTTATGGAAAACCAGCACGAATCCGTTTTAGAAAGAACATTAAGTAATTAAAATAGATCATGAGGCAACTCACTATATCGAAGCAAGTCACCAACCGAGAGAGTCAGTCCCTGGATAAATACCTGCAGGAGATTGGGAAATTAGAACTAATCAATTCTGACACTGAGGTTGAGCTTGCCGTGCATGATCAGAGGCGGCGATCCTGTCGCCCTTCAAAAACTGACAAAAGCCAATCTGCGATTTGTGGTTTCAGTCGCGAAACAATATCAAAATCACGGGCTGTCACTTAACGATCTTATCAATGAAGGAAATGTTGGCTTGATCAAAGCCGGACAACGGTTTTGATGAGACGCGGGGTTTTAAATTTATTTCGTATGCAGTGTGGTGGATCAGACAATCCATTATCACAAGCTCTTGCGGAAAAAACACGCGTTGTCCGACTTCCATTAAACCGAGTAAGCTCCTTCACTAAAATATACAAAACTCAGGCGATTGCTGGAACAGCAACTGGAGCGCGAGCCATCGGATGAGGAATTGGCCGATGCTTTAAATATGCCAGTGGATGAAATCAGACTGGATCTTTCCCTGGTCGGCAAGCACTCATCAATTGATTCTCCCTTTCAGCAAAGTGAGGATCTAACACTTCTGGATGTCCTTAAAAATGAAACATCAATGGCGCCAGACGACGCCTTGGTTTCGCATTCCTTATCGATAGAAATTGACAGGGTCCTCGCCACCCTTTCTGAGCGTGAGGCGACGATTATTATTTTGTTTTATGGTTTGAAAGGCCAGGCCGCCATGGACCTGGACGAAATCGGAAGACAATTTTCAATTACCCATGAGCGAGTAAGGCAAATAAAGGAAAAGGCCATGGCTAAATTGAAGCACAAAGTGAAAAATCACGCGTTAAGGGGTTTTCTGAAATAGTTCGAGGTTCGAAGTTTGAGGTTCGAAGTTGCCGAAGGCGTTCAGGGGGAGATACACGAACCCGAGGCGAATAACACAACCTCTTGTTACCCACAAGCGTTTCTACGAAGTACAACTTCGAACCTCAAACTTCAAACCTCGAACCAGTCCATGCCGCCAAGTGAACATATTTATTCTATGTTCGGCGCCCTTCAAGGAATTCTGCTGAGTGTATGGATGCTTCGTTATGAGAAAAAGAAAATTTCGAATCGCTACCTCTCTGCATTTCTTATTGTCGTCGGGCTACAGCTGACATTCAAAGTCATCTCCAAGACATGGGTAATGGACAATGCATTGATCCCTTACGTGATTTCCTATAAACTTCCCTACCTCATTGGTCCATTGCTTTATCTGTTTGTGAGATCCCGGCAGGAGGAATCGTGGAAACCACTGGACTTACTGCATTTTATTCCTTTTGCTTTTTTTACCGCCATCGAATTTTTATGGAACGGTCCCTCTTTCCACCCCTACGCCCAGGCCACCTTCCAAACAATTTCGTTGGGGATTTATTCATTTCTTGCCTTGCGACTTAGCAACACGCTGGTGAAACAATTCATAGCATTTGTCGCCTCCGCGGAATTTATCATCATCGTTACACTCGCAGTAATGTTTGTCTACTATGGCAGGTTTCCCGACGTCCGCCTTTTGTTTATGGTTCTCACGATCCTTATTTATTGGATCAGTTATAAAGTTCTTTCCAGGTCCAGTCTCTTTTTCCAGTCCAGCCCTGCCGTCATGGCGTTACCGTCAAAGAAGAAATGTAAAATATTCCCACTCGAGTCTGAAAGCAGAGGAGGCTACACGAATCATGAATAATCTGACGACCTTAATGCAGGACGCGAAACTTTTTGCTGATGCTTCCCTTACGATCGACACTTTAGCCGATCACCTGCACACTTCCCGGCATCATTTGTCGCAGGTGATCAACGAAAGATTCCACAAAACTTATGGTGATTATATCAGCGAGCTTCGTCTCGAAGAAGCGCGAAGACGTTTAAGCGATCCCGCAAACCTCCGGTACACTATCGCCAGCATTGCATTAGACTCCGGGTTTAGCACAGTGTCATCTTTCAATGACTCATTTAAAAAACAATTCCAGGTCACTCCGTCGCAGTACCGTGAGCAAGCACTCAAATCAAAAAGTGCCTAACCCATAGTGGGGTAAATTTTATTCTTGCAGCGAATTTTCATCTCCATTCCGATCGGAACCGAAGACGTAGCCCAACCTTTTTCCGTATTTACGAATGCAACAATACAGAGGTGGTGATGATATCTCCTCCTGTCGGCAAGGAAACACAACCAAAAAAATTAAACTCTAAACACTATGAAAACAAATCGTCATCGAAGGGTGAAGACCATGGTAGTCATGATTCTGTTGGCAGGCGTGATCACCGGATTGAAGGCAGCTCCACCCGCTCCTAAAAAAGGCAACGTCGCATTAAAGTCTTTGACCTCTATTACATTCAACAAAGATGGAATCTTGTTTTTGGCCGATCCGTTGGGAACGCATGTCTATGCCATTGAAACGCAGGGTGCCACTCAGCCCGACCCAGATAAATTAACTGTCGCCAATATCGACGAGAAGGTGGCCGCGCTATTGGGTGTCCAGGTAAAGGATACCAAAATTGTCGACATGGCAGTGCATCCGATATCCAAAGAAATTTATCTGGCGGTCACCCGCAAGGGATCTCCTGCGCAGTCACTCCTAATAAAAATTGATCATAAAGGAAATCTGCAACCCGTAACGCTCAACAATGTGAGCTTCTACGAAACGTCGATTACGGATGTGCCTGCACCTGGTACGAAATTGCCAAAGGAGTGGCATACGTTAAATATGGCCGTAACGGATATGGCATTCGTTGACGGCGAGCTTTTTGTCGCAGGACTTTCCGGGGAACAATTCAGTTCCAAGATGCGGCGATTTGCGTTTCCCTTTACGAATCAGTCGCAAGCTGTACAATTGGAGATCTTCCATACCTCACATGATATCTATGAAACACATTCTCCGATAGAAACTTTTTTACCGTTTCCCATCAATGGCCAGATGAACATTCTTGCAGGATATGGTTGTTCACCCGTAGCTAAATTTTCTGTTGCAGGATATTCGTTCAAACAAACAACTGAGGGGAATAACATTGGCGGAGCTTGGCGGTGGAAATCGCCCGGTTGATATGATCGCGTATAAAAAAGAAGGAAAAGACTACGTGCTGATCGCCAATAGCGACCGTACATTGATGAGAATGTCTTCAGAAGATCTGGACAAGGGAAAACCGTTGACAACGGTTGTGCCAGGCGCATATGTCAACGCCGGGGTCAATTACCTCGCCATCGCCGAAGTAGGCGTCATGCAGCTGGACGATTTTAATGACAAAAGTTTTATTGTCATTCAACGAAACATAAATGACGGATCCCTGAATTTAAAAACAATGGAAAAGTGGTTCTGAGATTTTTCTGCGGATTTGGACTTCTGATGCTAGGAACCTTGCTTCCGGTGATGAGCTTTGGTCAGGACGGGCCGAGTCTGGTATTTGCGGATCGCTCGGTCAGGGTTGTTAACCTGGACAATGATGTATTGGCTGCCATCGTCCGTCAAAATTGGAATGATGAAGACTGGAACGAGACGTTCCGCATCTACACGTGGCATGCCCATCAAAATCAGATTCACCAGCCGCTGGCAGGACATTATTCATGTTGAAGGAATGGTGGTGTACTTTACACCACTTTTTCCTTTTGCAGCGGGAGAAACATACTATGCAGCGCTTGACTATGGAATGATATGGAAAAAATCAGGTGGCATTCCCGTTGCGGACAAGTCTTATGAGAGCCGCGAAATCATCGACCTTATCTTTGCTATTCCTACGTCCCCTACTCGTCCCATCATTTGTTGAAGCCGTTTACCCGGCCAGTGATACATTGCCCGCGAACCTCCTGAGGATGTACATCCATTTTTCAGCGCCAATGAGCACGGGTGAAGCCTATCAGCATATTCAACTCAAAGACGAAAGTGGACATATTGTTGAAAAATCTTTCCTCATCGTTGATCAGGAGCTTTGGGACGCCGATCGTCGTCGCTTCACGTTATTGTTTGATCCGGGACGAATTAAGCGGGGTATTCAATCAAATCTTGATCTGGGCACGCCGTTGCAAGACGGTCATGTTTACAGATTGGTCGTTGATTCCGCCTGGCGGGATGAAAATGGAAATGCTTTGTCCGGTAATTTTGAAAAAAGAATAGTGGTCACCGCTCCGGAGCGGGAAAAACTTTCCAGCCGAGGATTGGAAGATCATTGCACCTGAAGCAAGCTCTAAAGGTCCATTGGTAGTGCAGTTCCCCAAGCCGTTGGATCATGCGCTTGCATTAAAGTACATTGTCGTAACCGATGCGTTCAACAACATTATACAAGGAAAATCCATGATGACGGATGATGATCGAACCTGGACATTTTATCCTGACAAACCTTGGACAGCTGGACATTATACACTTCAAATTTCACCCTACCTGGAAGATCCGGCCGGAAATAATTTCAACAATCCATTTGACGTGGATCTGTCGGTAGCGAAGCGGGTTAATTCGGATGAGCCAATCGTGATGGCGTTCGTCGTCAAGCCGGAGATGAATTGATTTTAGATTTAGATTGACGATTTTAGATTTGACGCTCGATTGCAGTTTGCAGGAACTCTTCGTCCCCCGCAGCGATCCGTCATGTTGAGCCTACAATCTTTTCTCGAAGTTACTGAACCTCCCGCGAAACATCCCGAATTCTGTCCAAGGGACTCCTTCGGAGAGACTGCAAAAGTAAAGACCTACGCCTTAAATAAACCAGACACTTTCAGAACGGAACAAGTGCGTTGATGTCCGATGGCCAACAATATTATTTACGATAAATGCGAAGGACTCAAGATTAAAAATATGGACCAACAAATTAACGCATAGGTTACACTGGTCACACCAAACTTATCCTCCATTTCATCGCATCGTGATTTTGCTATCCAATTGTTGCATTTCATTGGGAGGGGATTCTTCGCCCTTTCGCGCATTCAACCCTTCGCTCTGAATGACGGGTTTTTCTTGGGGGTAAGTTCCGGCTTTGTGTGAAAATTTATTTTCCTTACGGGCTCTCAAATTTGCAGAAGCGTCCTTGCGCTACCCAATCTAAAAGCCTTTCCGAACCTCCGTATCTCTGAGTCTCCGTGGTAAAATGGAATTGATTCAATAAACCTTTGCGTCTTAGCGCCTCTGCGGTATGAAACTTCCACCCTTGGTGAACCTTAGTGCCTTTGGGTCTTTGTGGCATCAGCATCTAAATCTCGTGACTTATAATTAACTTTCCAGTCACCGATATAACCATGGTCTACATTAACCTCATCTCAAGTCCACGCAATATCTCCACTGCCTTGATGTATTCATTCGCTCAGCGCAGCGATACCGTTGTGCTTGACGAGCCATTCTACGCCTTTTATCTACTAACCAGTGGCGCGAATCACCCCGGACGGGACGAAGTGTTACGAAGCCAGTCTAATTCGGAGGAAGCGGTTAAAAAAGAAATCTTTTCAATCCGAAATAAAGACGTCGTCTTTATCAAAAACATGTCTCATCATCTGGAAGTAATGGACGAATCATTTGTAGACGATGTGGTGAATGTATTTTTCATACGAGATCCCCGCCAAATCATTGCAAGCTATGCTCAAGTAATTGACAAGCCCGTCATGCGAGACATTGGTGTAGAATATCAGTTTAATTTATGGCAGAAGTTAGTCGACAGAAAACAAGATCCCATTGTACTGGATGCCGGAAATCTTCTCAAAGCCCCACGCTTAGTACTTCAACGTCTCTGTGAACGTATAGGTATACCGTTCGAAGAATCCATGATGAAGTGGCCTGCCGGACCGAAGCCATATGATGGCGTTTGGGCACCCCATTGGTATAGCAATGTTCATCGGTCGACAGGATTTGAACCACAGGCATCCAGTAGCCGACCACTCCCAGGCCATTTAGAAGATCTTTATCAGCAGGCCAGAGCCCTATACGAGAAACTGCTTCCTTTTTCGATAAAGCCCTGACAACTTTATATTGTTATTTAAGAGACCTTATCTCACCTATATGTTACAAAAATTTAATCCCAAAAACACAAGCATCAAAATACATGTCAATGGTGCCTTGTTGCCTCGAAGTGAAGCGAAGGTGTCAGTCTTTGATAGTTCCGTTCAAGGCGGCGATGCAGTGTGGGAAGGACTTCGCGTTTATAAAGGTGGGATCTTTTGTTTGGACCGACATCTCGATCGTCTGGAAGCTTCAGCCCACGCACTTGCTTTTTCACATGTTCCCTCGAAAGCGGAAATCAAAAAGGCAATTTTTGAAACGTTGAATGCAAACGGTATGACGGATGAAACCCATATAAGGCTTACGCTTACCCGCGGCGAGAAAGTTACATCAGGAATGGATCCCAGACTGAACACCCATGGTTCATGTCTGATCGTACTTGCCGAATGGAAGCCATTGGTATATGACAATGCTGCAGGCATTAAGGTGATTACATCGGCACAACGGAGAAACAGCCCGCAGTTCCTGGATTCAAAAATCCATCACAATAATTTATTGAACAACATCATTGCCAAGATACAAGCGAACGTAGCCGGCGTGGATGCCGCCGTCATGCTCGACAACAACGGATTTGTAGCAGAGCTTAATGATACCAACCTTTTCCTGGTAAAAGATGGAAGAGTTTTCACACCCTTTGCTGACGCTTGTCTTCATGGGATCACGCGCGGGTTAGTGATCGAGATCTGCGAGGAGCATTCAATTCCCATACAAGAACGAAATTTGTCGCTGACCGAGTTTTATAATGCCGACGAAGTTTTTGCCTGTGGTACCATGGGCGAATTAACACCTGTTGTCGAAATCGATGGCCGGTCAATCCAAAATCGATCCGGCAAAAAAATAACGAGTGAGATACATCAGCATTTTCAAAAACTCATTCCCAAGTATTCGGAAAAAATTCCCGGGAGTAGCACCTTGCACTAAAGGTCTTCAACTTCCCGAAAGTTTAAAACTTTCGGGAAGTTGTCGTCGAAGTTGATGGAAAGTTTCTTACTTTTCGAATCAAAATAACGATCATGAAAAAACAATCCCGCAGAACATTTGTGGCCACTGCTGTTGCTTTAAGTGCAAGTGGCTGCTACCGCTATGCCGACTATGGAAAAAAAAGATAAAAAACAACTCGTACATCACGTGTTTTTCTGGTTGAAAAATCGTGATTCAAAAGAAGATCTTGCCAAGTTATTGGATGGACTTCGAACCCTTGAAAAAATTGAAACCATTCGTAAACTACATATCGGTGTTCCTGCGAGTACTGAAAAACGAGATGTGGTTGACAACAGCTATCAGGCATCCGAACTTATGTTCTTTGATGACACGGCGGGCAAAAAACCTATCAAGATCATCCGATACATCAGAAGTTTATTAAGGATTGTGCGCACCTTTGGGAAAAGGTTATTGTTTACGATTCAATGGATGTATAAAGATCGGGAGTTGATTACGTTTCCGCTACCAATCACTTGTTAGTTCCGTAAAAAAATATTAACAATTTATTGATGCTGGCACATAACTTTTTTCATCTTCGTGCGTCAAAGCCCCTACCTAAAATGATTTTTAGATTTAGACATATTCTCCCATAGGGAGTACCGAAAATCAAAAAATATAACCGCCCCGTCCAGATGAAAATCCAGACGGGGCGGTTTCGTTTTAAACATCATAGAACAAACTAACAGTTGTTACAGAATCAGACATAATTGTTGAAGACAATCATGACCCAACATCGAAAAACACTTTTTGATAAAATCTGGGACGCCCACGTTGTAAAAAGCAGTGAAGGATATCCCGATGCATTATATATCGACCGTCATTTCATTCATGAAGTAACCAGCCCCCAGGCATTTGATGGCCTTCGTAAGCGTAATGTAAAAGTTTTCAATCCAGCCCGTACAACAGCAACAGCGGATCACAACGTACCCACTATTGATCAGCATCTTCCCATCAAGGAAGCATTGTCCCGCCACCAGGTAGAAACACTTAGGAAAAATTGTCCGGAGTTTGGAATTGAATTATATGATCTGGGACATCCCTACCAGGGCATTGTTCATATCATCGGTCCTGAGTTAGGATTGACATTGCCCGGCATGACGATCGTCTGTGGCGATAGTCACACGTCAACACATGGTGCATTTGGAAATATTTCGTTTGGTATTGGTACAAGTGAAGTGGAGCAAGTGCTGGCAACACAATGTGTGTTACAATACAGACCCAAGACCATGCTCATTGAAATCAATGGAACGCTCAGCAAGGGCGTGGTAGCAAAAGATATTATCTTGTACATCATTTCGAAACTTTCTGCAAGCGGAGCGACGGGATACTTTGTGGAATATGCCGGCGAAGCCATTCGAAAACTTTCCATGGAAGCGAGGATGACGATCTGCAATATGAGTATTGAAATGGGTGCACGCGGTGGGCTTGATCGCTCCTGATGAAACAACATTCGATTATATCAAGGGAGGAAGATTTGCACCCCAGGGTGAAACGTTTGATCGCATGGTTGAACAATGGCGTCAGTTGAAATCGGATGAAGGCGCGGAATATGATGAAGTTGTAAAATTCGATGCCGCGGATATTGCTCCGATGATCACTTATGGTACAAATCCCGGAATGGGCATCAAAGTCACAGACCGTATTCCAACGTTGAATGAATTAAAGGACATTAGCGAGCAACCTTCATTTTCAAAGTCGCTGGAATACATGGGCCTTGAACCGGGGTCAGCAATCCTCGGTCAAGCAGTGGACTATGTTTTCATCGGAAGCTGCACCAATGCCCGCATCGAAGACCTGCGAATGGTGGCTTCGATGGTAAAAGGAAAAAAGAAAGCTTCTAATGTTGAAGTCTGGGTCGTTCCGGGATCGAAACAAGTGGAAAAGCAGGCCCGCGAAGAAGGTCTGGATAAAATTTTTGAAGCAGCTGGATTTCAATTGCGCCAACCCGGTTGTTCAGCATGTCTTGGGAATGAACGAGGACAAAATCCCTGCAGGCAAATATTGCATCAGCACATCAAACCGGAATTTTGAAGGAAGACAAGGACCAAAGTCAAGAACATTTCTTAGCAAGTCCGCTTGAGCGCAGCAGCCGCTGCCATCACTGGCAAAGTAACAGACGTAAGAGAATTAGTATAACAACGCACAGACATCAAAAGCTATTAACGGATAACGCATCACGGATCCATGAGCAAAGAAAAATTCACAACATTAAAATCACGGCAGTTCCGCTGCCAATCGAAAATATTGACACGGATCAGATCATTCCTGCGCGTTTTCTTAAGGCCACAACCCGCGAAGGGTTTGGAGAAAATCTTTTTCGCGATTGGCGATACAACAATGATCAAACTCCAAAGGCAGATTTCGCGCTCAACAATCCGAAATACTCTGGCAAAATTTTAGTGGCTGGAAAAAACTTTGGATGTGGAAGCAGCCGGGAACATGCCGCATGGGCCATTTATGATCATGGATTTCGCGTGGTAATTTCCAGTTTTTTTGCTGACATATTCAAAAACAATGCATTGAACAATGCATTGCTTCCCGTTCAGGTATCAGATGGTTTTTTAAAGAAAATTTTTGCTGCGATTGAAAAAAATCCGAAGACGACGATTACAGTAGATCTTCCCGAACAAAAAATTATCACTGGAAGATGGTTCATCTGAATCATTTGATATCAACCCATATAAAAAAACATGCCTGACAAATGGCTACGACGATATTGATTATTTGTTAAGCCTGCGGGACGAGATTAAACATTTTGAATTAGCACACTAAAATGAAATCGACAACTTCCACAACTTCAACACTTCGAACCACAACACCTCAACACTTCGATAGATGAAGAAAAAAATTACCATTCTTCCCGGAGACGGCATTGGCAAAGAAGTAACTGCCAGCGGAAAAAAAGTATTGGAACAAATTGCCGATTGCTTCGGCCATGAATTTATTTTCGATTATGCGATGATCGGCCACGAGGCAATCGAGGCTACCGGCAATCCGCTGCCTGACGAGACGCTGAAAAAACTTAAAAATTGTGACGCTATTTTATTTGGCGCTGTTGGTCATCCAAAATATGATAATGACCCTTCGGCTAAAGTAAGACCGGAACAAGGGCTGTTAAAAATGCGAAAGGAACTAGGACTGTATGCCAACCTTCGTCCTATTAAACTTTTTGATGAATTGTTGGCAGCCTCCAGCATCAAGCCTGAAATACTAAAGGGAGCGGATATTCTTTTCTTCCGCGAACTAACCGGCGACGTATATTTTGGTGAACGTGGCCGAAAAGATGAAAATGATACTGCCTACGATACGATGATCTATTCACGATATGAGGTGGAACGTATCGCGCACAAAGCATTTAAGGCAGCACAGACGAGAAGTAAAAAGGTAACGTCGGTCGACAAGGCGAATGTGCTGGAAAGTTCAAGACTGTGGCGCGAGGTTGTTCAGGAAGTTGCAAAACAATATACTGATGTGACGGTGGAGCACATGTTTGTGGATTCTGCTGCCATGAAGCTTATTCAAAACCCAAGAAGTTTTGACGTGGTTGTTACAGGAAATCTTTTTGGCGATATCCTCACAGATGAAGCTTCACAAATTGCCGGCTCGATGGGGATGTTGGCTTCTGCATCCGTCGGTGATACGGTAGGACTGTACGAACCCATTCATGGAAGTGCGCATGATATTACCGGAAAAGGAATTGCCAATCCATTGGCATCGATCCTTTCTGCAGCGTTGTTGCTTGATATTTCATTTGGATTGAAGGAAGAAGCCGATGCCATAATCAAAGCTGTGGCACAAACTTTGAAAGAAGGATATAGGACGCGCGATATCGCAGACGCATCAACATTACATGAGAAAATTCTCGGCACCGAAGTAATGGGGAATGTAGTCTGCAATCAATTGAGAATGCAAGTGTCTGTAAACAGTTAATAAAGAACTCTTAATCAAATCGAACTTCACCAGAATCAGACACTTTCGATAAAAAAATAAAACCGTATGAGCGACAAAATTCAAATCTTCGATACAACCCTTCGCGATGGCGAACAAGTACCGGGCTGTCAGTTATCAACCGATGAAAAAGTCGTGGTAGCGCGAAAGCTTGAAGAACTCGGCGTGGATGTGATCGAAGCGGGTTTTCCAATTTCCAGTCCTGGTGATTTTCTATCCGTGGTGGAAATATCAAAAGCTGTAAAAACGGGAGTATGCGCGCTTACCCGGTCAAAAAAAGAAGATATTGATGTTGCCGCGCGAAGCACTGCATCATGCTAAACGCGGGCGTATTCATACCGGAATTGGTTCATCTGATATTCATATCAAACATAAATTTAACAGCACGCGCGAAAAAGTATTGGAACAGGCGGTCTGGGCTGTTAGCTATGCAAAAGCAAAAGGTGTAGAAGTAGAGTTTTTTGCCGAAGATGCAGGTCGCGCTGACCTTGGTTTCCTGGCGCAATTGGTAGAAGCAGTTATTAAAGCCGGAGCCGATGTCGTAAATGTTCCGGATACAACTGGTTATTGTTTGCCGCATTTGTATGGCAGACGTATTCAGTATCTTGTTTGAAAATGTAAAAAACATTGATAAGGCAACGATCTCAGTTCATTGCCATAATGATTTAGGAATGGCGACAGCCAACACGATTGCTGGGTTGATGAGTGGTGCGCGCCAGGCAGAAGTTACGATTAACGGTATCGGTGAACGCGCTGGCAATACTTCGTTGGAGGAAGTTGCAATGGTCTTAAAAACACACAAAGACCTGAACCTGCATACAAATATTAAATCAGAAATGTTGTACGAATTAAGTACACTGGTTTCGGAGATGATGCGCATGCCTGTCCAGCCGAATAAGGCCATTGTGGGCGCAAATGCATTTGCACACTCCTCAGGGATCCATCAGGATGGATTTTTGAAAAACTCTGAAAACTATGAGATCATCAATCCCGCCGATGTAGGCGTTCCTTCTTCGTCGATAATACTTACTGCCCGAAGCGGCCGCGCGGCATTAAAACATCGACTTGGATCTGCTGGGATATCAGCCCAATAAATCAGAACTGGATCAGTTGTATGCACAGTTTTCTTGCCCTTGCGGATGAAAAGAAAACGATTGTTGACGGGGATTTAGTAACCCTGGTGGCCAATACACCAATTCTTGTAACGCATAAGTAAACTACAACCGGCTCTTAGGCTGAAAGTACTTCCACGAAAGCTTTTACCCTTTTGAGTACAGCTGTTTAAGATAACGATAGAGTTTCGAATGAAAGGGCCTGTAAATTAGACCCGTAAACCTCCCTCGAAGAGCTTGAAACTTTCGGGAAGCCTGGAAAACTTTCGGCCGGCTGATCCTCGAATTTTGGCCTGTTTTTTTAACTTTAAGGCCTAATTCAAAATTGCAGCTATGGCGTTGGCTTTTCGTGAAAAACAAATCTTGTCTCTGATCATTTTTTTGCTTCTGTTCGCCGCCTTCCCTATTCGCCCAGGAATTTGGACTGCAGCTGTATAGTCTCCGCAACCAGTTTGCCAAGGATGTTCCTGGTACTATGGCCAAAGTGAAGGCAATGGGATTTAAGAATGTAGAGATGGCAGGAACATTCGGATTGCCCTTTCCTGAACTAATCAAACTTTTCGCGCAAAACGAATTAAACGTTGTCAGCTTTGGCGGCTGACTTATGAAAGGTTCAGAAATCTCCAGCACGTCTGTAGATGAAGCACGATCTTATGGAGCCCAATATATGGTTTGTTTCTGGATACCTCACGTCACTGAAAGCTTTACAATTGAGGATGCCGACAAGGCTATCGCCGTTTTTAATAATGCAGGAAAAATTATTTCACAAAATGGAATGATATTTTGCTATCATCCGCATGGCTATGAATTCAAACCTTATCAGGATGGACATTGTTCGATTACATGATGGAAAAACTTGATAAACGATATGTTTATTTAGAATTGGATGTATTCTGGATCAAACAAGCCGGCCAGGATCCATTGGAATTATTGAAAAAATATCCCAAGCCGTTTTGTGCTGATGCACTTAAAGGATCGAAAGATTGGAACTCCCAATACCGACAATGGCCATGGAGATGTGGAATCGAATGTCGTGCTAGGAAGCGGTGATGTAGGTATTGCTGAAATTATAAAGGAAGCCAAAACGCTTGGGTATAAAGCATTATTTTATTGAAGATGAGTCTTCGAATGTTGAGGAACAGCTTCCAAAAAGTTTAGCCTATCTAGAATCACTCAACTGATCATGTAATCAACTCGACCGCAGGAATTTTTCATGCATCTTCTTTACTTTTTATTTTCAAGTTCCTCGAAGTCGATATCCAGCACTTCGAATTTCTTCCACCCAATAAAATCAAAGTGCCACCATTCGGAACTGTTAACACGGAATCCGTGCTTTTCCATGGCGCTTAATCAGTAGCGTTCGGTTTTTCCGCGCCTCGGATCTTTTACAGGAGTTGTGGGCCAGGCTCCTTTGAAAAAGAATCGTATCCTGTTGGCATCTTCAATTCCTTTCCTGTTTTTAGATCGATCAGTGTGAGGTCTAGCGCACAGCCACGATTATGCCGGGAGCCTTTGTAGGGTGAGGCCACATAGGTGGTGTCGCGATAGACCTCATAAAACTTGACCGTAGCTTTGTAAGGACGATAAGCATCAAAAATCTTTATTCCCAATCCCTGCGACTTTAGATCAGCCTGAATTTTTTTTAACGATTCGGCCACAGGTTTGCGCGCATATGCTTTTGCCAGGGTGTAGATTTTCTCCCCCGTGAAATTATTAGTCGTCGCATAACGAATATCCAGCACAAGTGCAGGAATGAATTTTTCAAGGTCAATCAATTCGTTTTCGGGATTGACTTTGACGCTCGCGACATAACCATCGAAAGTTGTGGCCTGCAGTCCGTATTTATTCTGCGCATGAGCAATAGCAGAACAAAAAAGAAGAACGACCCATAAAGTACGCATCGAACTTGATATAAACATCACGACGGATTATTCAGCAATAATTGATTGTACAACTTAAAATTCTCCTCATCAAAACAACAAAAGATAACTTTTTGAATAGTCGTATCGTTGTTTAAAAAATCATTTACCTCCCGGATGGCAATTTCCGCAGCCAGTTTTTTGGGGAACCTATATATTCCCGTACTAATATTTGGGAATGCAAT
The DNA here is from genome assembly GCA_963739105.1 of uncultured Bacteroidota bacterium. Classification (GTDB taxonomy): domain Bacteria; phylum Bacteroidota; class Bacteroidia; order Cytophagales; family Cyclobacteriaceae; genus Chryseolinea. Next base: position 40,473 of record CAVTZI010000021.1, read on the forward strand.
GGTCTCCACCGAATTGCTCACAGCAAGTATTAAGCTGTTTCGGTATGCATTGGCAAGCAATTGATGTTCGTCCTCATTTCCACCATTCCATATAGGACCAACGGCATGAATGATAAATTTTGCTTTCAGGTTTGCACCTGTAGTGATAACGGCTTCTCCTGGCGGACATCCGCCTTGCCGTTCTCTTATGGTCTTACATTCTTCCACCAACTTGGGGCCCGCCGCACGGTGAATTGCACCGTCGACGCCGCCACCTCCCCCCAAACCGCTATTGGCGGCATTGACGATCGCATCGACTTCAAGTGTTGTGATATCTCCACGCAGAACTTCTATCCGGCTCATAATTTATTTTTTGTATCAATAATGATTGTAACAGGACCATCATTCAGTATGTTCACTTGCATGTCAGCGCCAAATTCCCCCGTCTGAACAGGCTTTCCCAAACATTTTTCAACTTCCCTTATAAAATTTTCATAAAGCGGAATTGCAATATCAGGCTTTGCTGCTTTGATATAGGATGGACGATTACCCTTCTTTGTACTGGCGTGAAGCGTAAACTGACTCACGACAATAATATCACCTTTTGCATCGCCCACACTGATGTTCATTACCCCTTCAGCATCATTAAAAATACGAAGATTTACAATTTTCGACGCAAGCCATTGAACATCATCTTGCGCATCGGCCTCTTCAATGCCAAGGAGCACCACAAGGCCCGTTCGAATTGAAGCCTTAACATTTTTCTCAATGGTAACAGAAGCTTCTGATACACGTTGAATAACTGCAATCATGCGATGAAAGTAGATTAAAAATTCTGCAACTCCGTTGACTCATGGATGAAGTTTCCCACTTGATGTTGGGATGCAAAATGCACCATGGCCCTGGCCACTTTCAACGAATCAATTGCCTTGTATTTGGCGGGAATCAGAAATCCAAAAATCCTGTAGAAAAATTTTGCTGCATCTTCGGCGGAGCGCTTTTCCACGCGAGGGCCGAGCAACAACGAAGGTCTGAAGATGTGAACCGTTTCAAATCCAATATTGGAAATTGCTTCTTCTATCTCTCCTTTTACCTGGTTATAATAGATCGACGATTTCTTATTCGCACCAAGCGCGGAGACTAATAAATATTGTTTTGCACCATGCTGTAAGCTATTCTTCGCCAATAAATAAGGAAGTGTAAAATCCACGTAGTAAAATTTCTCTTTCGTATGTGCCTTTGCCATGGTTGTTCCGAGGCAACAAAAGACATCATCGACGCGGGACCCGGAATCTAATGCACCTATATTTTTCGCCATCGATGTTTACCTGAATCAATTTCGAATGAACGGGTAGTTCGTGCCGGGTAAAAGCAATTACTTTCGCGTATCGATCACTGGCAAGCAAGAGCGTAAGAAGTTGTCCTCCGATAAGCCCAGTGGCTCCGGCGATCAACGCAGTCTTCATGAGATAATGATGGTCTTAGATTTTTCCCACGACGAGAAATTTATCAATATCGGCCCCGATAGATTTATATACCATGAACAACACCGCGAAATCATCGGTAAGGCCAACCAGCGGCATCAAATCCGGTATAATGTCAATGGGATTGATAAAATAGAGAATAGCTGCAACGATAAGCAACAAACTTTTCCAGGGTATTTCGCGGTATTCACCCTGGGCATAGGCGCGCAGCAAGCGGCCCAGTGTAAAAAATTTTTCCTTGACAATAGCGGCGTCTCCTTTTGTAAAATCCGTGTGATTTAGTTTTCGGACCAACGCCGTCAGCAACAAAATCAGTCTGCCGGGTTTGCCTAGAATACGGGAAGCTTTTTGCAAAGCCGCTTGAAAAAACTGGTTGTCGAGGTTGATTTGCATGGATCTAAAAAGTTTGTTGAATTTCTTTTTTTAACTCCGAAAGTGCATGTGCAATGGGATCAACAGACTTACCTATGGATTTTTCGAAAATCTTTTTTGAAAGGTCCAGGCTTGTGGAATCCATCTTCATTTCACTGGAAGCGTCATTTATACTAACGATAAGATCCTCTTTGGCATTTTTGATGAGGTTCCATATATTTTCACTCATATATACCTGTTGGGCAACATTGTGATTGTATTCGTTCCGTATTTCGCTTAGTAATAATTGATGAAACTCCTTTGAGGTCATGCCTGATGCGTTTAAGCGTACTAACAAATTCTGTGGTGAAATTCGTTCCAAAAAAAGGGCCATCCGTTCATAGGCCTGCAGGCGATTTGGCAAAACGGTTTCTATACTCCTGCCGCGGACCTCCAATTTCTTCAAATCGACCTCCTTTTGGATGAACATTCTAACCAACAGGTAAGCGCCATACAAGACGACTGAAGCGGGAACCAGGATTTTTATAAACTCGATAAGTGCATCCATAGAATTATTATCACATAATGTTTTTGAAATTTAAATAATTTTAGATTCAAATTACGGTCAGTCAAAGATACGAAATTTTACGTTACAAATATCAGATCGAGGAACAGGGCGAAAAATTAAAGGAATACCTTCTTCAAATAGCAGATCAAATAAATGAAAAAACTAATCTTGAAGACATTTATGAGCAACTTGCTTTACTATCTGATATTGATAAATCAGAAGAAGACGCAAAACAAGGTCTTATTTTGACTCATGAGGAGGTTGCTGAAGGTTCGAAAGAATGGTTAAAGTAATTTGGACCAAGAGAGCTTTAGTCAGTTCGAACGTATTGTGAAATTTATTCGGGACGACCAAGGACTTAGTTATGCGAGGATAGTGCACGAAAGAATTCTTGAATCAATCTCATTTTTAGAACACCATCCACAACTTGGTCCTGCTGAACCGGCACTGAAACATAAAAAATCAGAATATAGGTTTCTTGTTATCTGGAGCTACAAGATCATTTACAAGGTCGAATCAGACAGGGTAATTATTGCTTGGTTGTTTCATACTTCACGGAATCCGACCAGATTAAAGGGTACCTAAATATGTTTGAAAATATTCATCCCGTCACCCTTTCTTCAAGGGCATTAGAAGAGATTCGTAAGATTATGGATACCAAAAGTATTCCTGCTGAATATGGATTGCGCGTCGGCGTCAAAGGCGGGGGTTGTGGCGTTACATTAATAATCGGATTTGATAAAAAGAAAGAGTCCGATCATTATTATGTTGTCGAAGGTATTCCTGTGTATGTCGACAAGAAACACACGATGTATCTGATTGGAAAGGAAGTTGATTTTTACGACGGAGAGGATGGGCGAGGGTTTACTTTTGTTGACGTCACCGTTATCCGTTACGTTAATCGTTAATCGCCACAAAAACAGTAGATTGAAATCTAGTGCCGCATAGGTATCGTAATGTAATCAAGATATCGAAGACTACGTCTTACGATAGTTCGACTTGTCAAACTACGTGCCCTAGTACCTTAGTGGCATTACCGTACCGACATACCAATTACCGATTACTAATCACCTATCTACTGATTACCGATTACCGATTACTGATAACCTCTACCTCCGCTTCATCAAGCTCACAGAAGCCCTCTTACACTTCCCCCCAATTGGTGGATTAATTTTGGAAACTGTAAGTTCAACGGAAAGGGCATTCGGAAAAATCTCCAGCACATCCGTTGCAATTTTTTCGGTAACGGTCTCCAGCAACTTGGAAGGTTGCTCCATTTCTGTTTTCACAATCTTAAAGAGTGTTTCATAATTTACCGTTCCCACTAGTTCATCGGTAGTTGCTGCCAGCGAAAAGTCTGTTTCAACAGCAATATCAACTTCAAACCAATTTCCAGACTCACGTTCATGGGGATACACACCATGAAAAGCATGAAACTCGAGTCCCTCGAGTGCAACTCGTCCGATCATCCTATTTCGTCAAAAAAAGATTTTTTCACTTTTTTTGGCTGCTCCTCCACCATCACAGGCTGCGGCTCGGGCGCCGTCTCTTTTTTTCAGACAGGTTCCGAACTGACGGCCTCCGTTTTGGGTGTCTTTTCGGTCTCAACGCTATTCGGGAAAGCTACACGCTTGGCCTCTTTCTTTGCCATCGCCAGATGTTTATCGGGATCAAAATCTTTTGCCATGGCTCTGGAACGTTCAACGCGATCCAAGACATCAGAGCCAAGGTGTTTGAGATCCGCCAACAGATCATCGCGAAGTGTCTGCATTTTCTTATAGCTCTCAACTAAGATCTTAAGTCTATCTTCCATTTCTTCCAAAATCTCGCGGGCGCGGGTATCCGATTCTTCGATGGTATCACGGGCCTTTAATTTCGCCTCGTTAATCATCGCTTCTGCTTTTAGCTGTGATTCCCTTAGGTGAAGTTCTGCCGTCCTCCGGGCATGGTCAATCACATTAGCGCCCGTATCCTCAGCAGTCTTCAAAGTCTTATACAGCGAACTTTCAACTTCCCGAAGTTTGCTGACTTCGCGTTCTGTGGCTTCAAGCTTAATGCGGCATTCTTTATTTTCGTCCAGCACACGTTCCCATTCTTGCGAAAGCGTGAGCAAGAATGCATTCACTTCATCTTTCTCATATCCCCTGAAATTTTTTTCAAAGGTTTTTTGCCGTATATCCAGAGGTGTTATTCTCATACAGGTTGTTTTTCAAAATTTATATTCCAAACCGAAATCGTACGATCATCGCTGGCACTTAACAACTGATCGTGGTAATTCGTCCACAAGACTTTATTAACGGAGGTTCCATGGCCAGCATGACGAGAGCGATCAATTACTTTTAAAAGTTTCAGCGCTTCAGCATCCCACACTTTTATACTTTTATCCATGCTACAAGTTACAAAATGTTTATTATCCCGGCTAAAAGCCAAGGTGATTTATAGCGTACATGTGGGCGACAACTTCCGCTGATTGCAGATAATTTTTCGTGGCATCCCACATCTTTAACCTTGCATCACGAGAGCCACTCAACAGCGATTTTTTGTCTGGATGTATATTGCACTGTAAATACAGAATTTACATGCGCCTGCCATTCATGTTTCAATACCATCGTATCAAGGTCAAATACGCGAATAAAATTGTCACTGTATCCTACAGCGATTTCTCCCAGTTTTTCATTGATCGCAATGAGTTCGTGCGCTTTTTGAAGACAATTGTACTTTCTGTGTGATGTTTAAGTTCGTTGCTGTTCACTTTTAGCACAGTACCATCTCCTGTTGCTACCCATAAATTTTCAGCGAGTGATGCAACATCAAATATCGCTGCCTTTGTAAGTTGTAACGATCCTATTTCAATTTTATTCTGCCAATCCAGAATATGAATGCCGTCATAGTTGTGGCCCACTACAAGCGTATTGCTTGCGGCGTGGAAGTGCATTGCATAAATCGAGTTGGGAAGTTGTGCGACAACAGCACCGGTTTCGGGATCTGCTAAATTCCACATCACCGCCATCCCATCACCAGCCCCGGAAAAAAATATTGCATCGTCGGATGAAGGAACTAACGTGTATACACAATCACGATGGCCTGTTAAAGTATGAAGTTTAGATACCTGAACGTTAGACATTAAACGATTTTAGATTTTAGATTGACGATTTTAGATTGGGTAACACAAGCTTGTGCGATATTTCGTTTCACGCAAAGGCGCAAAGATGAATTCACAAGGCCGCAAATTCGGATTGTCGGGAATGACCTTTGTGAAACTTGTGTCTTGGGTCTTTGTGGCATTCTTATTATTGTAGATTTTAGATTACGATTTAGTTCGCAAAACAGGCTGCAAAATGCTTGGACACGATATAAATACATTATCAGACATCTTAAGATCGAGCTCTTCAATTATTTTCCGATACCAAACAACAGCGAAGCATGAAAGTTTGTTCGTGTGACTAGAAATCAACCATTTTGCAAACTCCAGCAATCTTCACTGCGTCAGGTATGTGAAGTATTGAATTTTTTCTCAAAATTGAATGATAAAGCTAGAGATACCAAATGCCATTAGAAAAAATAGTAGTTGAAACGGGTCGGGCCTGGGCGTTATGGAAAATTACGGAGGATGAAAAAAGCCTGACAAGGAGATCGATGCTCACGAAAAGGTGTCTGATACTTTGACAAATCCACAGAAGCGATTGGAATGGCTCGCAGGGCGTGTAGCCACTAAAGCAGTAATGAAATCGCTTCAACGCCCTTTTCAGGGAATCACAAAAGATGAATTTGGAAAGCCCTTCCTAACAGGATATGACCTTCAGCTCTCGCTGAGCCATTCATTTCCCTACGTCGCTGTTTTGATCGATGAAAAAGCATCTGTAGGAATTGACCTGGAACAACCAAAAGAAAAATTGCTGCGAATTGCTTCGCGGGTACATCATGAGAACGAATTGGTGGATTTGGGTACGGATATTGTCAAACATTGTATTTACTGGTGCGCAAAGGAAAGCCTTGTGAAGTTGTATGGGAAGAAAGATCTTATCTTCGCTGAAAACATGTTCATCGAGCCCTTTCAGCGCGACGATGAAGGCGATATTATGGGCAAGATTATAATCGGAGGAAGCGAAACCATGATACCTTTACATTACATCGTTTACACCAATTTTGTATTAGTTTTTACCTGCAGACCTAACCATGAATAGAAATCTAATAGCCTTGATCCTGTGCATTGGAGTGCTGACTGTCAATGCTCAGTCCGTTGCCAATTTTTCGCTTACCAATGTTATTACAGGTTCGCCAGTATCGCTCGATACCTATCCTTCTTGTTCCGGCGTGGTGATTATTTTTACGAGCAACGCATGCGCCTATGATGAGTATTATAGAAGACGGATCACGGCGCTTTCAAGCGAATATCAGGATAAAGTACCTGTGCTACTTGTTAATTCCAGCGTTGATCCGATCGAATCGAACGACAACATGGTTAGAAAAGCCCAGCAACTGGGCTTAAAGGTTCCTTACCTTGCTGATAAAGATCAAACGCTTATGCAACGTTTGGGCGCCACTAAAACTCCACAAGCTTTTCTTTTAAAAAATAATGGCGGAAAATTTTCCATTGTTTACAACGGTGCCATTGATGACAATGCGCAGGTACCGTCAGATGTACGGCATGCTTATCTCAAAGATGCCATTGACATCATGCTGACGAATCAAACAATTCAAACACCCGAGGTACGGCCGGTGGGATGCTCCATTAGGAAAAAATAGTGGGCAGGATAATGGATGCTACAACAACGGTCTGTCCGCTGAGCCAGATCATCGCCACAATTACCACGAGGGCAACAAAATTAAAAATCGCCATGCGTTTATGTTTCGCCGCGTCGTTTGACATACGTTTTGAAGTCGTCCTCGCCAAGGTGATCAGCACCACTGCAATTAGCATGGCAAAAATATGCTCGACCGTCCAATAGCGTGTTACCTTATCGCTCATCGTAGTCTGATCCAAATTTTACAAACGGACTATCAAAATAAAGATCAGTCCTACCAGCAATTGCATGTGCGTAAAAATGAACAAGTAAAGACTGAATTTATTATCCCATTTCCCGTATGGCTGTTTGTTCATTAAGCCGATAACAGCTTTGACAATAACAACAACAAGGGCGATGAGAATGAAATATCTGAGCAGGGAGTGGGTATGGAGTAATCCGGTATACATAGCAGGTGGTTTTTAAACTCCCGAAAATAGCATAAAAAGATTGTAAAATGGTCGTAAGTTATTTGAGATCTAAAACTTACCCTTCATCCCGTTCGAAATCAAGTTGTGTAGGTAATTTAAAAAATCTGTATACGATTTAGTTACTTTAAAACATCATGTACTCTAACCTGTTATTTTAGCAACCTATTAAAAATTCAAAAAATGAAACGACTACTAACCCTTGTATTTTCACTATGGCGTACTTTCCCTTTCAGCACAAACCCTAACGCCTAAATGGACGACTGAAGCTACCTTGCGCGTTCCCGAATCTGTTCTGTTGGATTCAAAAAACAATGTTTTATATGTCTCTTCTATTGATGGAACCCCAGACGCCAAAGATGGCAATGGATTTATCTCCCAAGTAACACTTGACGGGAAAATTAAAAATCTGAAATGGGCTACCGGATTAGATGCTCCAAAAGGCATGGGCTTATTCAATAACAATCTTTATGTGGCTGACATTTCCCGGCTCGTTACCATCGATACAAAAACAGGAAAAGTAACACAGACCCTGGAAATTGAAGGTGCTAAGTTTCTGAACGATGTTACGGTTGATAAAGCTGGAAATGTTTACGTTTCAGACAGCAATACCGGGAAAAATTCACGTCGTAAAAGGAAATAAAGCAGAAGTCTATTTTGAAGGCCCTGAAATTAAAGGCGTCAATGGACTGCTTGCCGTGGGCAATGAATTATATGTTGTCGATTTTCCAAGCGGCGGCAATTACAAATTATCAGCAGACAAAAAACTTACAAAAGTTTGCGCCACAGCAGAAGGCGCTGATGGTGTAGTCCCCGTTGGAAAAGATGAATACATCGTTTCAAGCTGGCATGGTGAAATTGCCTATGTAAATTCCAAAGGCGAATCCAAAAAACTTTTGGATACACGCGATAAGAAATTAAGCTCGGCGGATATCGAATATGATCCGAACACCAAAACGGTATTTGTTCCAACTTTTAATGCGAACACGGTGATGGCTTATACTTTTTCCAAATAAATTTCCATGCAATTCCCGCTTAACGGGCAAGAAATAAAAAGACTGCTCCACATAAGAGCAGTCTTTTTTATTTTAAAGATTATTACCTTCATTTGAGTCGTAGAGTACAATATCTCATTTGCGACTTCTTTCGAAGAAACTACACTATGAGCAAACACATTCTCAAAGAACTTCCTGATCTGATCCAAGCTCAAGTCATAACGGAAGAAACGGCACAGCGAATAAAAGACTATTATGACCATCAGCCGGGCCAATCAGCGAACAGGTTATTTATCGTCTTTGGAATTTTGGGATCGTTGCTGGTGGGAATGGGCATTGTGCTGATCATTGCGCACAATTGGGATACATTACCAAAGATTGCCAAGCTGGCAGTTGGATTTTTTCCATTCTTCATTGGACAGGCCGTAAGCGGTTACGTGATTCTTAAAAAAACCAGACGAAAGAGCCTGGCGCGAAGGCGCAGCAGTATTTCTTTTCTTTGCCATTGCCGTCAGCATTTCCATAGTCAGCCAGGTGTATAACATCGAAGGTGATCTGGGAGGTTTTCTTTTCATCTGGATGTGTCTAGCCCTGCCGGTAGCCTATGTACTTCGATCTTCGGTGGCTTCACTGTTATTTATCGTTGGGATCACGTGGTATGCCTGCGAAGTAGGATATTTTAATTATCCTTATAGCCACTCGCCGCACTATTGGATTTTACTTGCTTCTTATCCTTCCGTTTTATTACCTGGAATTCATCCGAAAAAATCTAAAAAATAATTTCTTCTATTTCCATTCCTGGTTGCTGGTGCTTTCGTTACTATTTGCCTGGGATTATTTGCAGATCAGGCGGAGGAAACGATTTTGATCGCTTATATGAGTTTGTTCAGTGCATTTATTCTGATGAGTCAGTTGAAGACATTTGAAACTGGCAGGGTTCTCACAAATGCGTTCCTGGTGGTGGAAGTATTGGGATAATTACTTTACTGCTTGCGCTCAGCTTTGATTGGTATTGGGATGAGCTTAGCTGATGGATCATTGAACGCAGTCCTTCGGACACCCGGAATCAATTGTTTCGATTGTGCTCATCCTTATTTTACCGGACTGTTTTTGCTTTTATTAAAATCAAACAAATGGAATGAGCATTAATTCCAAATCATATGCCTTCATTGTTTTTATTATCCTCTTCTTTATTGGCTTAAATTCTCCAGGGCTTTCACAGATTCTTATCAATCTTCTGATTTTGCTCGTTGCCGTTCATACCATTCGCGATGGCGCGCAGCGCAACCATCTTGGTATTTTAAATTATGGACTGTTGATCATTACCGCATTGATTACCTGCAGGTTCTTTGATACCGATTTTAGCTTCGTGGTCCGCGGCCTGCTATTCATCATCATTGGCATTGGTTTTTTTGCTGCGAACTATTACATGATTCAAAAAAGGAAAAAAAGGTATGAAAAAAATGATATTGATTTTGTTCGCTGTAATGTGCCTGGCCCAATGGATCGTGCCTGGAAAAATGGTTTATGACAGCGAAAATACGATTGCGGAAGGAAGCTCTATAAATTTAAAACTGCACCGATTGATCCTTCGGATCCCTTTGCGGGGAAAGTATATCACCCTTAAACTTTCAGGAGGATTTTATTCAATTCGCAGATAGCGCTGAATGGCAGCGCGGGCGAAGAAATATTCGTAACCTTCACGACTGACTCCGCAGGGTTTGCAGAACCCGAACAGGTCTATCACACAAAACCTGAAGCTGAAAGCTTATTTAGAAACTATTGTTGAACATATCAATCACTATGAGAGATGATCACGAAGTATGGTACAAATTGCCATTCGATCGTTTTTACCTGGAGGAATCCAAAGCGCAGCGGCAGAACAACTTTATCGGAAAGCACAACGCGACAGCGCTCAGGTGGCTTATGCTTTGGTAAGCATCGGCCAAGGTCAGGCGGTGCTTCAGGATGTTATCATCAATGATAGGCCCATAATCAGACCTCATCAATGAGCTAAATAAATCGACGGAATAATTTCATTTTTTACTTCTACGTAGTAATATCTATTTTCGCCCGATTCAATACACTCTATAATTCACAACCATGATCAAGTTAATCCTACCCTGCTGTCTTTTATTTATTTTTTGTTTGACGGCTGCTCTCCTGAAAAAAAGGAAGAAAAATACAGCTGCCGCCATACATTCAGAAAAACAAGATTTTCTGATTGATACCATCACGGCAGAATTAAAAAATCCCTGGGGCATCGCATTTCTTCCGGATGGAAGGACCCTTATTACCGAAAGGGCAGGAGAAATAAGAATTGTAAAGGATGGCAAGTTGCTGGAGGAGAAAATCCAGGGCTACCGTCACCGATATACGTCAAGGGCCAGTCCGGCTTGCTGGATATTGTTTTACATCCGGACTATGCTAATAACGGATGGATCTATTTCAGTTACTCCAAGCAGAGTGGCGATAGCGGCGGAACAGTGATTGCGCGTGCTAAATTGGAAGGAAACAATCTCACAAATCTGGAAGAATTATTTTCCGCGCAGCCTTTAACTTCCTTCGGAAGTTCATTTCGGCTCACGGATAGTCTTTGATGGCAAAGGATATATGTATTTTACTTCCGGTGAGCGGGGTAAAAAAGAAAATGCCCAGGACTGAGGCAACCACCTTGGAAAAGTACTCCGTCTTCATGACGATGGAAAAGTGCCGACTGACAATCCCGTTTGTTAATACACCCGGAGCCAAACCTGAAATCTGGTCTTATGGTCACCGGAATCTGCAAGGACTCTACTATGATAAGACAACGGGAATACTTTGGGAACATGAGCATGGGCCAAGAGGCGGCGACGAGCTTAACATTGTTGAAAAAGGAAAAAATTATGGTTGGCCAGTCATTACTTATGGCATTAATTATGATAGCACTATCATAACAGACCTCAAGGAAAAGGAAGGACATGGAACAACCTGTGCGGTATTGGGTACCCTCCATTGCGCCCTGCGGTTTGACAATGGTTACAAGCGACAAATATCCAAATTGGAAGGGAAACCTGCTGGTGGGCGCGCTTATCGCATCAGCTGGTTGCTCGTGTTGAAGTAGCTGACAAAAAATTTGTTGCTGAGGAAAGACTCATTGAAAAGATCGGGCGAGTTCGTGCCGTGGTGGAAAGTCCGGATGGATACATTTATGTTGCTACGGAAAATCCCGGAAAATTATTGAGGCTGGTTCCGGTGGAATAGTAGTGCGAATGCTGTGGGGACGCGACGCATCGCGTCCCACACACAATTATTCCCCAATCACCTCTAGCAGATAAATCCAGGTAACAAAAAACATGATGATGAAAATTATCCCGCTCCAAAGCCGGATAGCAATTTTATTCCAGAAAAATGATAGCTCATCTTCGTTTTTCGACTTTCGTGAATTTTCCCAGCATGTCAGCAGCGCGCAGCCATTGAAATAAAGCAAAGGAAGAGATCAACGTTCCTACTACTTTCAAAAACTCCAAAAAATCCAAATTAAAAAGAAAGGAAACGTGTCCGGGTAGGAAAATTAAAAATCCTACATAGAAAATTAGCCGGGGACTGATAACCATCTTCATCTTAATTAAATTTTAATTAAAAATCTATTTAGATACTATTGGCTCTATCCATTATTAGACGACCATTCGCAAGCTGAATGATCCCGGTAGCTGACATATTACTTCTTCAATACCGTAAATTCTACCCGACGGTTATTCGCTCTCCCCATATCCGTATCGTTGGTATCAATGGCTTTGCCTTCGCCGTAACCATGCGCGCTAAGCCGGAAATCTTCAATGCCCTGTCCGATGATATAATCAACAACAGCCTGCGAACGACCTTGCGAGAGATTTACATTATAATCATCGGAACCTTTGCTATCGGTGTGTCCGGAGATTTCGATCTCGACAGTTTCGTTTTGTTTTAGGAAATCAACCACTTTATTGAGTTCAGGAAATGATTCATCCTTTAAGGTAGTCTTATCAAAATCGAAATAAATGTTTTTAAGACGAACCGTTAAACCAACTTCGATTGGGGAAAGGTATAAGTCTCGTGAGAATGGCGACAACCCATCATCGTTTGCTTCAATACTATCTGTTGCATTTAGATATCCTTCAGCAGAAGCCGTGATCAAATACCACCCCAGCTGTGAAATTTCTTTTTCATACTTGCCCCCGTTTGCCATTAATTTCAAGCTTCTCTTGCGGCTGGTCTTCAGTGTGATATCGAGTTTAGCGGTTAAATGTTTTTCAGTTTTTTTATCATACACATTTCCAACCAGTAAGAGTTTCTTGGCAATGGGCTGAAGCATGATATTGATCATGAGCGTTGTATCACTTCCAAGTTCAGGTACTTTGAACGTTTGCTCTTTCGGCAAAAAGCCATCAGCATTTGCCGATACCGTATATTCTTTAATTTCAGGTAGCTTGGTTTCGAACTCACCCGAGGCATTCGAGCGAAGTTTAACAGGCTGAACTTCCTTTACCCTAACCTCTACGTTGGCTGTGAGCGGATCCATTGTTTTTTCATTATAAACAATTCCCTTCAACTGTATCTTGAAAGTCTTGGGTACCAAAGTATACAAATCCAATTGAGCACCATCCAATGCTTTGTTAGCCCTGCTGGTAAATACATTTCCTGCGTTGTCAATGGTGAAATAAAAATCCAACGCGCTGGTATTGATGGGTTTTCCCATATTAACGGGTTCACCCCAGTTGGACCAGGTATCGTCTTTTCGTATAGACTTATAAATATCGACTCCACCCTGGCGCCCAGGAGATTGCCGCGCACTGGCAAAGTATAAAGCTGTTTGATCAGGACTTATAAATGGCCCGACGTCGTCGGTAGACGTGCTCAATGGCATTTTTGCAGGACGTGAAAATGTATCCATCGGGTTGCTGATGGCTTGCGTATAAGATCGCTGTACTCACTATTTTCCTTTTCACTGAAGTAGATGATGATATGCTTTCTATCGGCAGACATAGACGCGCCATAGAAGCGTCCTTTGTTCATCGCCTTAAAATCTTTTACCTCCAGCTCTCGAATGGAATTTCCAGTGACCAGTGAAAAACCTTTTTCACCTTTTGAGCTTCCTCCTTTAATGAATAGCGTTCCGTCATCAAAAACCGTGAAGACCTGGTTTGACCGATGCATATTGAAAGGTGATCGCAAGTGCTGCGCAGGCATCCAAACACCCATCTCATCCTTTTTACTCATCCAGATATCCTGGGTGTCATCCTTGCCCATGGTATTTTCCGGATGATCCTGAACAAAAAAGTAAAGCATATTGCCATCGGGAGATACTACCGGAGCAGCCTCATGACGAAACGTATTTACATTTTTATCCATTTTCACCAACTCATACCGGGAAGAAAATTGTTGCCCTAAAACGGTGAAATACAAGCAGGGATATAATACTTGATAACGCTATTCTCATAAAATAAAGAATCCTTTGGAATAGCTAAAATTATGGCATTCGGGGTGGCGAATTTCCGTAAAAATGCCTCTATACCTTACAGGATAGACGAACAACATTAGCGCACGTTTGACGGCTTATTCAAACGCCGAGGTCAGCGCCATCGGCAATGATTAAAAGGAGTTCTTTTACTTCTTCGGCTTTTGTGTGTTCTCCCATTTTATCGAAGGACATAATCAAGTTGCGAAACACCCTTCGAATTACCTCCAGATTAGAACAGGGTTCAAAAAATGATGATTGAGGCGTGAGGTGAAGTTCATTGATATAGTTCTCGATATCCTGCTTGGAAAAGATCAAACCCTTGTTAAATGCATTGATATAAAATTGTGCGTGCTTATCATCCTTATAAGTCAGGACAAATAAGTTCGGAAGATTTACACCATACACAGGAAGTTTCAACTTCTGGGCTACCAGCAAATAAATGATACAAAGCGTTATCGGATTTCCTTTGCGCGTTTCCAGCACGACATTGATCATCGAATTGCCGGGAGAATGAAAATTTTTTGTATTCGCGCCGAACTTTAGCTTATTGAACAAAACACTGTTGACGACTTTTATCTGATCGAACGGATACAGATCTGGTTTGAACTCAAGCCATGTTTCATAATAAATTTGCTCCAGATCCTGCTTTAACTTCAGAAGTTCCAGATCAGGATATTGATACGTTGCCACAAGCCACATGCCGGTAAGCAAGATCTTTATCCTCGCTGGCATACCATTCTGTTAAACGTTCTTTTAATAATTCATACTGCAAGGTATGAATCAACTCTTCGATGCGGCGTTGAACCAGCGAGTTGAAATTACTTTCCCACTCTTGCTCCAAAAAAGGAATAATGGTGGTACCCAACGAAAGAATTTTGTCCTCTACATGAGAAACAATTTGTGCATCCTCATCATCGAGCAGGGATACAAGTGCTTTAATTTCTGTTTCCTTCAACACGATCTAATTTTAATTGCTAAGCTAAAAAATTCAGCCAGAATATCCACCTATAAAAAATTTATTACTACGGAAACGTTGGCATATAACATTCAGGTCTGAATAATTCCGACATTAAATTTTTCAACGGGTGCATGATTTGCTGCTTCTATCCCCATGGAAATTACATTTCGTGTTTCCAGCGGATCTATAATGCCATCACCCATAAATGCGATGCGGCATAATAGGGACTCAGCTGATCGTTGTAACGATCGGTAATTTCTTTCAACAATTTTTCTTCCTCTTCTTTCGTGATAGTTTTGCCTTGTGCTTTTAATGTGCTTACTCTGATCTGCAACAACGTTTTTGCAGCAGATCCTCCGCTCATCACTGCAATTTGCGCTGTTGGCCACGCAAATATCAGTCGGGGATCATATGCTTTTCCACACATCGCATAATTACCTGCGCCATACGAATTACCAACAATAATCGTAAACTTCGGCACCGTAGAATTTGCCATCGCATTGACCATCTTCGCGCCGTCTTTGATAATTCCGCCGTGTTCTGCTTTGCTTCCCACCATAAATCCACTGACATCCTGAATGAAGAGCAGGGGAATTTTCCGTTGATTGCAATTCATAATAAAGCGTGCTGCTTTATCTGCAGAATCAGAATAAATGACACCGCCCATCTGCATTTCACCTTTTTTTGTCTTCACGACGCTTGCGTTGATTTGCAACGATGCCCACAGCCCAACCGTCGATGCGCGCAGTGCCGCAGATAATCGTTTTACCATACAACGCCTTATATTCCTGAAATTCAGAATCATCCACCAGCCGCTGAATGATTTTTAATGTGTCATATGGTTTTACACGATCAACGGGCAGCAATGCCAAAAATTTCTTCGGCTTTTTCTTTTGGTGGTTGTGGCGTAATGCGGTTAAATCCTGCTTTTGGTCCATCGCCAAATTTTTCAAAGAGGGAACGGATGTAATCAAGGCAAGCCTGGTCGTTTGGAAATTTATTATCGGTTACACCTGAAATTTCGCAATGTGTTGTAGCGCCGCCTAGTTTTTCATTGTCAATTTCTTCGCCAATCGCGGCTTTCACCAAATAAGATCCCGCTAGAAAAATCGACCCGGTTTTATCAACGATCATCGCTTCGTCCGACATGATCGGAAGATAAGCTCCGCCGGCTACACAACTGCCCATGATGGCGGCAATCTGGATGATACCCATCGCCGACATTTTTGCATTGTTTCTAAATTGCCTTCCAAAATGTTCTTTGTCAGGAAAAATTTCATCCTGCATCGGCAGAAAAACACCAGCGCTATCAACCAGATAAACAATGGGTAACCTGTTTTCCATCGCAATTTCCTGAGCGCGAAGATTTTTTTTTGCAGTAATGGGAAACCATGCACCAGCTTTTACGGTGGCATCATTGGCAACAATAACGCATTGCCTTCCCGCGATGTAACCTAATGCCTGTAACGACACCTCCTGAGGGACATCCGCCGTGTTCTTTATACATGCCTTCTCCGGCAAACAATCCGATCTCCAGAAAATGGAACTGTTCTTATCGGTTAGATATTCAATCCGCTCGCGGGCTGTAAGTTTTCCTTTCTGATGTTGTTCGTCAATTTTTTTTTGACCGCCCCTAATTTTATTTTCTTCGATTTATGCTGAAGTTGTTCAACAAGTTGTTTGAACTGATCTTCATTTTTATTGAATTCTAAATCGAAGGGCATGTTAGATCGAAGATTAAAAGATTAGAAGATTCGAAAGATTGAAAGCATTGAAAGATTGTTAATCTTTCTTCTGGCTCGTCGTTTTGCTTCTTCAAATCTCTTTCAATTCTACGCTGACTTTTTCCAAGGGGAGCCATAAAATGTTTGGGATTTTTATTGAAGTGTTTAGCAAGCGAATCAATGAATTGCAGAAGCTGATTTAGATTTACATACAGGAATCTTCGGTCATCAATTTACTACGGTATTATCGCCACTGTTGAGCCGTGCAAGTGTTTCATTTAATTTGCCAAGACTTTGCTGAGCTTTATTTACTGTACTATTCAGCTGCATCACCTTTAGAATCAGACAACTTCTGAAATTTGATAACGTCGGTTTCAATTCTTCCAGCGTACCGTTGAGATTACCCGCCACCGATCTTAAAACTTTCACTCAATCCATCAATATTAGAATTGGCTGTACTAAGGGTTCTATTGAGTAATCGCCGGTGTATTTTGCAACCGGAGAAACATGGTGTCAATCCTTTTCGTATTTCGTGCCAAGCCTTCCAGAATGGTATTAAGATTTTGTAGCGTAATTTGCAGATTGGCAGCAACAGGTTGCGCGCTTTGCTGAAAGAAATCCATGATACCCTTTGCCACATCGGATTGCATTGTGTCTTTAGGTTTTAAGATCTTGCCGCCGTTGCCTACAATCAGTTGAATAAAGCGTCCACCCAAGAGTCACCATTTAACAATGCTACGGATGAATCTGTTAGGACAATGTCGGAGTCGATATCAAGCTCAACCAGTACCCGGTTTAATCGCTGTTGAATTTGAATCTTGCTCACACGTCCGACAGCATAGCCATTCAGAAAAATCTGATTGGATTCCGTTAGCTTATCGACATTTTCATAAACAGCATAGTATTTTTTGCTGGATGAAAAAAAGTCAATGCCCTTTAAAAAATTAAAACCAAAGTACACAAGGTTATAGTCACGACCATAAACAAGCCGACTTTAAATTCTTTTGATAGTTTCATTCGTTATTTTTTGAACGTCTATTCATACATGAAATGTCCATCCCGTTATCGTCTAAATGGGCCGACCAACGACACTGCCATTTCATGTATTTTTTATTTTCAACAGTCATGAAAAAATTGCCATCGATATCTATATGAAATAATAAAAATTATCCATGTGCGAAAACAAAAACCTGCGATCAGGGAATTCGGCCGTTAATTTATGGATTCTACTTCACTTTTATACTCTTTGAAGGCCCGGTATATTCCAGATGCGATCAATTCCTGACCTTCGTCGCCGGCTAAAAATTTTTCTTCAGTAGAATTAGTCAAAAAACCTGTTTCTATCAGTACACTGGGCATGGTTGTCCGCCATAATACCACAAATCCCGCTTGTTTAACCCCCCTGCTCAACCGCCCTACCCTGTCTTTAAATTGTGCCTTCAACCTTCTGTGCAAACTTCAAACTGCTTTCCTGATAAGCGCTTTGAGTCAGCGTAAATAAGTATATACGACTCCGGGCTGTTAGGGTTAAATCCTTCATAACGTTCTTCATAATTTTCATCCATCAGGATCACGGAATTCTCACGTTGTGCAATGGCCAGGTTGCCTTCATCTTTATGAAGTCCCATAACAAACGTTTCGGTTCCAAAAGCTTTTGTATTAGGATTAGCGTTGGCGTGAATGCATATAAACAGATCTGCTTTATTTTTATTTGCAATATCGGCCCGTTCATCAAGGGCTAAGTAACGTGTCATCCTTGCGGGTATAAATGACTTTTACCCCAGGAATATTTTTTTCGATGTAGCTGCCCACCTTAAGTGCAATGTTCAGCGCGACATCTTTTTCTTTCAATAACCTTGCCATGCGTTCCATCATCATGACCTCCATGACCGGCATCGATAACAACTACATCCACCTTGGAATCCGGAGGAGTGTATATGTACTGGCAGAATTTAGCAAGGTTATTGCTATTAGAAGCGCTGTTAATCCGATATTCCTCACGTGGCCGTTCAATGTTCAGAGTATTTGCAATAACTTTATGCAAAATTGTGAATTTTTCACTAAAAGCTAAAGAACTGTCCTTCAACTCTGCACGTGTGCAATATTTTATTGCTTTCATACTCTTTATCTTTCATTGTCAGCTATTGGCTATGGCGCAGGTGGAACCGAGGTAAAACCCCCTCCGGCGTCTTACCCGTTAAGGCTGATACTTCTGGCATTAATCCAGATTCCATTATCGTAGCGACCGATACGATTCCAAGAACTCCAAAAGTTAACGATTCCACGAAAGTTAAACCCGCCCGAAAGGTGATATAGAAACAACTATCAACTATTCTGCCAGAGATTCAATTCGCGCCAGCGTTGATGGAAAGCTCATTTGGCTCTATGGCGATGCTAAAATCAAGTATGGAGAGATAGAACTGGAGGCAGAAGAAATAACAATTGACTATGGAAACAACACACTCACGGCCCATGGTATCCGGGATTCTCTCGGTCAGCGGGTTGGTTATCCCATTTTTAAGAATGGACCGGAACTGTATGAAACCAAAGACATTATTTACAATTTCAAAACCAAACGGGCACGGATCAGCGAAGTAGTCACCCAGCAGGGCGAAGCTTACCTCCATGGTGATGTGGTGTATAAAAATGAAAAGGGTGAACTGTTAAGCATACGGAACAGCTACACCACCTGCAATCTGGAACATCCTCACTTTCTGATACGGGCCACAAAAACCAAAGCTATCCCAAATGATAAAATTGTAGCGGGCCCATTTTATTTTGAATTTAATGATATCCCAGTACCGATTGGTTTTCTTTTTGGAATGTTCCCGTCTCCCCGAAGGAGTGCTTCAGGTATTATCGTTCCCTCCTATGGAGAAGAGCGAAGAAGAGGCTTCAATCTCCGGGGCGGCGGATACTTTTTTGACATTAGCGAATACATGAAGCTTGCGCTAACAGGCGATATCTATTCAAAAGGTGGGCATGCGTTATATGCGAACTCAAGCTACATGAAGCGATATAAGTATAACGGTACCGTTAACTTCGCTTACTCAAAAAATCCCGGACGAGTACCGATAAGATTGAAGATGAGAAGTTTCACAAAAGATTTTCGTTTAACATGGAGTCACTCACCGCAATCAAAAGGAACGGGAAGATTCGCGGCTTCCGTGAATATGGCGACCGCGACCTTCAACCAAAACAACTATTTGACACCAGGCAGCAACGGTTACAACAATGCCAACTTAAATAACATAACAGCCAAATTAAGTTCTAATGTTTCATACAGCAAGCGCTTTGCAGGATCGCCATTTTCACTGGGTGTAAACCTCAACCACAGCCAGGATCTGCAGACCAAAGCAGTCGACTTGTTGCTTGCCCAACATAAGTCTTAACATGACCAACATCTATCCATTCCAAAGCAAATCTGGAAAAACGGGACCCCTGGATAATTTTTCCGTTGCCTACACGATGAATGCCAGAACCGCATTACCAACAACATTGGAAGGGTACCGGCCAGAGCCGAACAGGATAGCATCGCACCTTTTACAACGGCTAACTTGCCACTCTTTTTTGACAATGCGCGAAAAGGGATGAGACATGCCATCCCAACTTCATTTTCCTTTAAAGCGTTACGGCATTTTACTTTGTCGCCCTCGTTTAGTTATGAAGAGAAATGGTATGGAGAAAAGTTAAAATGGGGATATAACAGCGACTCGACGTTACTCGTTAAAACGGATACCCTGCATCAATTTTCGCGCGTCGCCAATTATTCTGTCAGCGCCTCGCTCACCACTCGTATTTATGGAATCTATAACTTCAAAAATAAAACCAGCAAAGTAAAAGCAATACGACACGTTATCAATCCAACGATCTCCTACGGCTACACGCCGGATTTCTCACAGAATCCAGATTATTTCCAACAATTCACAGACAAGACATGGAACGAGTAATTTATCAGGATCGTTATCAAGGCTTTGTATATGGAGGCTCAACGCATGGGAAATAGCAGCGCCATTGGATTTGGTATCGGAAACAACCTGGAAATCAAAGTACAGGGCCCGCAAGATTCGGTCGCGCGAAAAGTGATGCTGCTCAATAACCTTTCGATCAATTCTACTTATAATTTCCTTGCTGATACATTTAAGCTCGCCCCTATCAGTATATCCGCAAATACAAATATCCTGGATAATCTTTTGAACATTAATTTGTCGGCTTCACTGGATCCATACTGGTATAAGACTGACGTTAATGAGGCAGGACAAGCAATTAGAAGACACGGATGAATCAATATGCCTGGAAGCATGGAAGTATTGGACGTATTACAAACGCTACATTGGCCATGAGCACGAACCTGAACCCCAAAGCGCGAAACAAGAATACCACCAGCCGGGAAAAAATCGGCAAATCAGATTTGCCGGAACAGGAGAAGGAGTTTCTGCTGCAAAACCCGGATGTCTATGTTGATTTTGAAATACCCTGGAGTATGAACATCAGTTACAATCTGAGTTATGTGCGCCCGATTAATCAGATCGGCGAATGTGACACAGACCGATAAATATTTCAGGCGATGTTTCGATTTCGGAGAAATGGAAAGTCACTTACAGCTCGGGATATCACTTTGAATCGGGAGAATTTACACAAACCAATCTTGGTATTACCAGGGATATTCATTGCTGGACGATGAGCATCAACTGGACGCCTTTTGGAAGATTTCAGCAATTTTATTTTACAATCAATGTGAAGTCTTCGCTATTGCAAGATTTGAAGTTGGAACGAAGCAAGCCTTTCTTTGATAACTTATAAGCGTTATCAGTTATCAGTTATCAGCTTAATCAGTTTTGAGGTACGCTAAGTTATTGAATTGAGTTTGATGCAAGCTTCGCCTATGTGAATCAACGTTGACAAGTCACACGTAACGGTTAACTGTTAACTGATAACTGTTAACTAACTACTTCAGCCAGCCTTCCACTTCCTCCATCGTAGGATTTTTTACATTTTCAAGCTTCATCTTTTTTCGCAAGCCACACACATCATTAAAAAGTTTTGATGCCTTCATCTCCTTAAGCTGAGCTTTAGAAGTAATTCCCAATTTTTGAAGCACAGGAACCAAATCGTTTCGGACGCCTAAGCTTTCAAAATCCTTTTCAGTCATATTGAGCTATAGGATTTTCAGGCTTCATCTGAGGGAAGAACAACACATCCTGGATCGACGGTGAATTTGTCATGATCATGCTAAGCCGATCGATTCCGATACCCAGGCCGGCCGTTGGTGGCATTCCAAATTCAAGCGCGCGCAAAAAATCTTCATCGAGCGTCATCGCTTCTTCATCACCACGTTTTCCGAGCTCAAGCTGTTCCTCAAAACGATGGCGTTGATCGATCGGATCATTCAATTCGCTAAATGCGTTGGCTATTTCTTTGCTGTTACAGATCGCTTCGAAGCGTTCCACCAAGCCTGGTTTGGTGCGATGTTTTTTCGCCAGCGGAGACATCTCAATAGGATAATCCGTAATGAAGGTCGGCTGAATGAGATTAGGTTCGCACTTCTCGCCAAAGATCTGATCAATAAGTTTTCCTTTTCCCATCGTGTTATCCATCGGAACATGAAGTTGTTCGCAGGTACTCCTCAAGCTCTTCCTCGTTCATATTGGAAATATCAATGCCTGTAAAATGTTGAATCGCTTCGAACATGGTGTACCGTTTCCAGGGGCGTCTGAAATCAATGATTTTATCCCCGACTTTCACTTCCGTTTTCCCATGAAGGTCAAGGGCTACTTTTTCAATCATTTCCTCCACGAGCTCCATCATCCAATAATAATCTTTGTATGCAACATAGAGTTCGATCTGCGTGAATTCCGGATTATGAAAGCGGGACATGCCTTCATTTCGGAAGTCTTTTGAAAATTCATATACGCCATTAAATCCACCGACGATCAGTCGCTTCAGATAAAGCTCATTGGCTATACGCAAATACAACGTCATGTCGAGCGTATTGTGATGCGTCTTGAACGGCCTGGCTGCTGCGCCACCATACAAGGGTTGCAAAATGGGTGTTTCTACTTCCAGGTATGCTTTTGCATTGAGATATTGACGCATGGAGTTTACCAGCTGCGTACGTTTTACAAAGGCATCGCGAACTTGCGGATTTACGATCAGGTCAACATAACGCATGCGGTACCGTTGTTCCGGATCTGTAAAAGCATCATGACGGGTTACATTGCCTTGTTCATCGACCGTTTCCTTCACAACAGGCAGAGGACGCAACGATTTTGATAACACGGTGAGGCTGGTAACATGAATGGAAATTTCTCCCGTTTGTGTCGTGAATCCATAACCTTTTACGCCGATGAAATCGCCGATATCGAGCAGTTTTTTGAATACAGTATTGTAAAGCGTTTTATCTTCTTCGGGACAAAGATCATCCCTACGGATATAGATTTGAATGCGACCTGTTTCATCTTGCAATTCAGCAAATGAAGCATTACCCATGATTCTCCGGCTCATGATCCGGCCGGCGATGGATATCTGGCGATAATCGCTTTTCTGCCGTTCGTAGTTTGTCAGAATTTCCTGCGGCTGAAGCGTTAACTTCATATAAGCTCTGCCGGATAGGGATTGATTCCCAGCTTATCAAATTCCTCCAGGCTTTTTCGGCGGATGATCTCCTGTTCGCTCAATTGCATATTCCAAAATTTTGGGCAAAAATACGCGAATTAGGGAGAGGGAAAAACCGAATGGAAATATTGATGAAATTCAGGTCCTACGGTTTAGTCGCTTTCGAAGATCTCCGGCGCTTTAATTCTTTTTGAATCAGTGTCAGTTCCCGGCTGCTTTGTCCTGCAACAGAAGTATTTTCTTCGGCCCTTCTGAAAAGATAAGGCATAACGGAACGTACGGGTCCATAGGGAACATATTTGGCAACATTGTATCCCGCCGTTGCAAGGTTAAAAGAAATATTATCACTCATGCCATATAGCTGCGAAAACCACACCCGTTCATCGTTGTTTGCCATGCCGTGTTTTTCCATCAGTACGGTAAGGTAGTAGTTGCTGTATTCATTATGAGATCCGCACATGACGGAAATTCGTTGCTTGTGATCAAGGCAAAAACTAAGCGCCTGGTTAAATGCATTGTCGGTAGCTTCTTTATCAGGAAATATTGGACTGGGATAATTTAATTCTTCCGCCCGGTCCCTTTCCTTTTCCATGTATGCCCCGCGAACCAGCTTGGCCCCTAAAAAGTAATTATTCATCGTTGCATTATGATAGGCTGCGCGAATGTTTCTTGGCGATTCTGACTCTGTAAAACTGAAACGTGTTGAATACAATCGGTCTTTCTTTATTATATTTTTCCATCATTCGATACGCAAGCGTATCGATCGTGTCCTGAATCCAGGTTTCTTCTGCATCAATGAGCACAGGAATTTTGTATTCATGAGCTTTCCCGCAAATCTTATTGATGCGTTCATATACCCGCTCAAATGCTTTTCGATCCTCGTCCGAAAGGGCTTCTTTCTTTTGAACTTTTTCCAGCAGCTCCGACGATGCAATCCCGGTTACCTTGAAAACAGAAAACGGAATATTTTTCGAATGATGGGCGGTTTCGATGGTTCGGATGGTTTCTTCCATAGTACGATCAAATCCCTTTTCAGATTTTTCACCCTCGACCGAATAATCAAGAATAGTATTGACACCGTACTTTCCCAGTTGAGCGATTGTGGCTTTGCTTTCCTCAATGCTTTCGCCTCCACAAAAATGTCCAAATACCGTATTGCGAATAATACCCTCGACGGGCAGCCTAAGCATCAAGGCAAACTTTACCATCTCAATGACAATAGCCGAGATCCAGGGATGATTAATCAGGCCGAAAATAAAATTTGCCTTTCTTAGCGCAACATTGGATTTATATTTGAAAGCAACTGAGGTATCCTCAAAGGAAATATTAGGAACTGTATCCATACGTCTAGGTCGGCCTAAATATAATGGGAATTCATGGCATCCATAACAAGGCAAATTGCTTTTGATGAGTTTTTAATAACTTTCGAAAAAGATTTAAACAATCCTAATGCTTCCTGATAACATTTTGTTGTCCGGCAATCTTACAAAAGATTTGCAGGATTTCTTAAACCAAAAAAAATACAGCAGCCTCGCCGTTTTAGTTGACGAAAATACACACCGGGATTGCTATCCGCTTATTCAGGATGCGCTTCCGCATCATTTTATCATACAAGTAAACAGTGGAGAAAGGAAAAAAACATTCACACCTGTGTGCATATATGGCAAGCGATGACCGACCAGGCCCTCGATCGACATGCCTGCCTGCTGGTGTTGGGTGGCGGTGTGCTGGGGGATATGGGAGGGTTCTGTGCCGCCACCTATAAGCGTGGAATTGATTTCATCCTGATACCCACTACGTTACTCGCGCAGGTGGACGCGAGTATCGGCGGCAAACTGGGGGTTGATTTCAACCATTTTAAAAATCACATAGGTGTTTTCCAAAAGCCTGTGTTGACGTTGCTATTCGACGGCTTTCTCGAAACCCTTCCTGAAGCAGAACTTAGATCTGGTTTTGCTGAAATTATCAAACACACCTTGATCTCGGATGAGAAGATGTGGAAGGAAATTTCTCAGGTTATCGTTAAAAGATCAGGAATGGAAAAAACTCATCAAACATTCCGTGGAATTTAAAGCCCGGGTAACCACAGAAGATCCAAAAGAAAAAGGTTTAAGAAAAATTTTAAATGCGGGACATACCATTGGCCATGCGTTGGAAAGTTACCTATTGGCAAAGGGAAATAGAATTTTACATGGCGAAGCGATTGCCGTAGGGTTGATTACGGAAAGCTATATCGCAAAAAACCATGGGTATCTGAGCGAAGAAGATTTCAGAAATATTTGCGACTTTATAGTCAAGATTTACGGGAAGGTTGCTATCGAAAGCGAAGACCTGGGGTCGATTGCTCAACTGACCTTACAGGATAAAAAAAATAAAGAAAATAGGATTTTATGCGTTCTCCTGGATGGAATAGGGAAAGCGAAATGGGATTGTGAAATCAGCCTTGAATCCGTAAAGGAAGCTCTATCATTCTATCGAACGATTCAGATATAGTAGCTATCCAATTCTGATGTTTGTATCCTGTCAGACTTAAGCGCGCCACGTAAACCTTCTGCTTTTTTTGACACAAAGTCTCTGGTCTTCACTTTTCTGTCTCCGGTAAGCAACCATGTTGCTAACAGCACACTTGATGCAAGGCTTACACCAAGGGCAATTTTTCCTGTCGTTCTCATACCCTCCTCTAACTTAAATTCCAACGTAAATGTTCAATATAATTTAATAAAAATGTTTCACAAACTGTAATTTCGCAGTTCAAAATATAAAAGAAGTTGGATACCTCTATTCAAATTAAACGAACGGTTGTTTTAAAGGGCGAAGCGGCGCTATTACCAGCCTCAAAAAGCATCAGCAATCGCGCGCTTATTATCAACGCTCTGGCCGGTGGAAGGTCAGAATTGCACAATCTTTCGGATGCAAATGATACGCAACTCATGTTGCGGCTTGTCAACGCTACGGATAAGGTAATTGATGTTGAAGACGCAGGCACCACCATGAGGTTTCTTACGGCCTATTTCTCGATAACCAAACAGCAAAAAATTCTTACCGGAACCGCAAGAATGAAGGAACGGCCCATCGCAATTCTGGTGGATGCCCTGAGAAAATTAGGGGTTGAGATTGAATACCTCGAAAAGGAAGGATTTCCCCCCCATGAAATAAAAAAATTTAGTGAACAAAAAACGAATGACATCCGAATCCGTGGGGATGTAAGCAGCCAATATATTTCGGCGCTTGATGATGGTGGCACCCGTCTTACCCACAGGCCTAACGCTTACGCTGGAAGGCAAAGTGGGAAGCCGTCCTTATATTGAAATGACGGCTTCCTTGATGAAGCATTTTGGCGTTAATACCAACGTACTGGCTGATCGGATCGTTATCCCCCACCAAAGCTATAGACCCGAACCTTTTACCGTAGAGTCTGATTGGTCTGCGGCAAGTTATTGGTTTGCCTTTGCTGCACTGGCTGAAAAAGCTGACCTGGTACTTCCTAAGCTCTTAAGTAATTCCTTGCAGGGTGACAGCGCGATTGCTAAAATTATGGATGATCTCGGAGTAAAAAGTCAGTTTGAAAACGGCTTACTCAAGTTATCAAAGAAGGAAAGTAAAAAAGAGCTTGCACTATGATTTCACCGATTGCCCTGATTTGGCTCAAACGGTGTCGGTAGTGTGCGCAGCTAAAAACATCAAAGGATATTTTACAGGTTTGGAAAGTTTGCGCATAAAGGAAACGGACAGGATAAAAGCATTGCAAAATGAACTGAGCAAAATTGGCGCAGATTTGCGTGAAGAAGATACCGAACATTGGACTTTGATACCCTCGCGATCGATGCCGGGCCAAGCGTCATTCTTAACTTATAAAGATCATCGGATGGCCATGGCGTTTGCTCCGCTTGCAACTTTAATGGATGTAGAAATTGAGCGGCCTGACGTTGTCAAAAAATCATATCCTAATTTTTGGAATGATATGAAGGCGGTCGGTTTTGCCGTTCAGTCAAGCTCCAACGTGTTAAAATAGTCAGCCGCTTTAAGCAATCGGCTTCCATACCAGGAAAACATTTCCCCATCAACCAATAAACTCTTTGATGTAGGACTAATTTGATGAAGCTCATCATCATGGCGCTTATTAAAGGGAAAAGGTTCTGATGAGAGAAAGATGTATTGGGGCGCCAGGTTTTTTATTTCCTGTGATGTTAACACCGGATATCGATCGTTAGATTCAATCGCATTATTCAGCCCAATCGTTGTGAGCATTGCATCGATGAAGGTATTTTTCCCTGCTGCCATCCAGGGTTGTCTCCAGATCAGATAGAGTACAGACTGGCCCGTCATATTTTTTTATATTTTTGAATTTGTCAATTATTTCCTTCGAGCACGCTGTGTGGCCAAATTTTGACGATCTGTAATGAGGCCAACCGATGTGATCATCGATAATGCATCCTGCAGGGTAGTAATGTCGCTCATCCATACGGGGTATTTTTCACGCAGTCTTTCAATCCCTTCCTTGTAGTTCTCCTCCTTATTCCCAATGATAAGATCTGGATTTAGTCCCTCGATGACATCAAACCAAAAATTCTTAGTGCCACCAACAATTGTTTTCCTGGTTCTCCAATCTGGAGGATGAGCACAAAATTTTGTTATGCCAATAACCTTTTCATCAAGGTCAAGGTCTGCCAGTAGTTCTGTTTGGGATGGAACGAGGGAAATAATTCGCTGGGGTGCGCTGCTAAATTCGGTTATGTAGCCTAGTTGATCTGGAAAAGACGGGGTTGTCATTTCCTAAAAGTGAGAAAAAAAACGTACAGAGCACACAAAGAAAAGACCCTCTCATGTAAAAACTTTGCAGCCCTGTACGAATATCTTCAAAAAAGTTAGTTCAAAAAAAACGCACAGGTATACATAAAGAAAAGACCCTCTCTGTAAAAACTCTATGACCCCGTGCGTGTATCATTATATCCCTACGGCCGATGCCACTGATTGGATGCTTACTTTAAGATTCCAATCTATTGGGATCATTTATTATATCATTTTCTATATCATAATTGCCATGCTGCTCAATTGACTGGAAACTTTGAGGTTAGAGCCTGTTAGGGTGCCTTGGTTCATTTCAAATTTTAATTTGCCGTCGACAACTTTAAAATTGATGCAGCTTCCTTTTTGTCCTAATCCGTTCCCGTCCGTTATGGTCAAGATTGATTTTGCGCCAATGTTGTTTTTGATATTTTCAAATTGGTTGCTCTTCGCCTTACCAACATAGATAACCTGGCAAGTCAGAAGATTCATCAGCAGAAGCAAGCTTTTTGATCACATACTTCTTGCTGCCCTTGGTTTTACCATTATACCATGTGTTAAGGGTATTGAACACATTGTCATCGCCAATCACACCCACTACAAAGTCGCCGCTCTCTCCTTCATTAGGCCATTGTACATACTTAATGAAGTTAAATAGCATCGCTGCGTGAATTTCATGTGTTGGTCGTTCTTGAGCAGATACCGCAGTAGCCGCTACCATCAGAATTGCGAAGATTGATTTTTTCATAGAGGTAAAAAAGTTGACACTAATAATCTACCCTTAATTCTGAAAAAACCCCGGAGAGTAACCTCCGAGGCTTCTCAAACAACCCCGTTAAATTAATATCGCCATAGAGGACAATGCACCTGATACTTTTAGGTTCGAAGCCTCAATTGCCTTCTGATTTAGCTCAAATTTGAGCTTATTGTCCACTAGTTTGAAGTTTATGGAGCTTCCTTTTTCGCCCAAACCTGACTTATCTGTAATAATCAGTGTACCTTTTCCCTTCAGTTTGTCGTTTACGTTGTCAAATTCCCCACTTTTCGATTTGTCGATGTAAAGCACGTGACAATCAGTGACTTCCGCTGCAGAATTGAATTTTTTAATGATATACGTCTTGGAACCGCGAGGTTTACCTCCATACCAACCGTTGAGGGTGTTATAGATGTCGGTGTTCCCAACAACGCCGATAACAAATTCGCCGGTGGCAGCATGATCAGGCCATTGAACGTACTTTGTAAAATTGTAAACCATCATGGAATGCACCTCGTGCATAGGACGGTCTTGTGAAAATGCGCTACCGCTAATTAGCAGGGCAGCTGCGAGGAGTTTTAATCTTCTTCATCATAAATATTAGGTGGTCGTTTCTAAATACAAAACAGGTTCTGCAACTACCGTGCGAGAACCTGTCTTGATATGCCAGAACGTGGCTAAAGGTGACCTAAGAAATCACTTTAAATACCGGAAATCATGCCCTGCTTTAAGCTGTAAAACGAACTCATAAATCAGGTTAATTACATTCTCAACATCCTCTTTATGAACCATTTCCACCGTCGTGTGCATGTATTTCAAGGGTAGGGAAATCAGGGCTGAAGCCACCCCTTCGGCCGAGTATGCAAATGAGTCTGTATCGGTTCCGGTAGACCTTGAAACAGCCTGCCGCTGGAACGGAATTTTCCGTTTTTGGGCCGTTTCTATTACCATTTTGAGAACGTTGGTCTGGACGGCCGGTCCATAACATAACACAGGGCCCGCGCCACTTTTCAGATTTCCACTCTCCTTCTTATTGTACATTGGAGATTGCGTGTCGTGTGTCACGTCCGTGCAGATAGCTACATCCGGTTTGATCCGTCTGGAAATCATTTCAGCGCCTCTAAGTCCTATTTCCTCCTGTACGGCGTTTACTACATATAAGGCAAAGGGAAGCTTCTTCTTATTCTCGCTGATTCTACGGGCCACTTCAGCGATCATAAAACCACCCATCCTGTTATCCAGGGCGCGCCCTACAAGCCATTTATTATTCATCTCCATCAATTCATCGGCAAAGGTGATAACACATCCCACATGTACACCCATCGCTTCCACTTCCTTTTTTGACTCAGCACCAACGTCGATGAAAATGTTTTTCAAGGTTGGAGGTTCTTCCCGTGCAGCGTCGCGGACGTGAATCGCGGGCCAGCCAAATACACCTTTCACGATTCCCTTTTCGGTATGAATGTTTACTCGTTTGGAGGGCGCTATTTGATGGTCTGAGCCACCGTTTCTCCTAACATAGATGTAGCCTTCTTCCGTGATATAATTGACAAACCATGATATCTCATCGGCATGAGCCTCAATCACTACCTTATAGCTGGCCTTCGGATTTATGACCCCGACAACAGAGCCATACACGTCAACGATATGTTGATTGATGTAGGGCTTAATATATTCTAACCATATTTTTTGACCAGACGATTCAAAGCCCGTTGGAGAGGCGTTATTGAGGTATTCGTAAAGAAATTGTTTGCTTTTTTTATCCATAAAATAGTTTGTTGTTTATAATGGAATATTTCCGTGTTTTTTCCGGGGCAATTTAGCGACTTTATTTTCCAGCATCTGAAATGCCCGGATGAGTTTCTCGCGCGTCTGATCCGGGTAAATGACTTCATCGATATAACCCCTGTGCGCGGCCCGATAGGGGTTAGCAAATTTCCGCGTGTATTCGTCAACCTTCTCGTTGAGTTTCTCCGAGGGATTTGAAGACTCTGAAATTTCTTTTTTGAAAATAATTTCTGTAGCACCTTTCGCTCCCATGACAGCAATTTCCGCGGATGGCCAGGCATAATTTAGGTCAGCACCAATATGTTTTGAGTTCATCACATCGTATGCGCCACCGTAAGCTTTTCTCGTAATAACAGTTACCCGTGGGACCGTTGCTTCAGAAAATGCGAATAGCAGCTTAGCACCATTGGTAATAATAGCATTCCATTCCTGGTCAGTGCCTGGCAAAAATCCAGGTACATCTTCCAGTACCAATAGCGGTATGTTAAAACAATCACAGAATCTTACAAAACGCGCACCTTTCACACTCGAATGAATATCGAGTACGCCCGCTAAAGAAGCAGGTTGATTCCCGACAACGCCAATACTTCGCCCGGCAATTCGTGCAAACCCAACGACAATATTTTCAGCAAAATTTTTATGCACTTCAAAAAAACTTTCGGAATCCACAATGGCATCAATCACATCGCGCATATCATAGGGTTGATTCGGATTCGCGGGAATAATATCATTCAACGCCGGACGCAATTCATCCGAGCGCGTATAGGGATACCTTGGAGCATCATCTTCACAATTTTGCGGAATGTAACTGAGAATTTTTTTTATCTGTTGGAGACATTCGACTTCATTGGCGCAAGCAAAATGGGTTACACCACTTTTTGTACTGTGCGCCGTGGCGCCACCAAGTTCTTCTGCCGTAACATTTTCATGTGTTACGGTTTTTACAACGTTCGGGCCAGTCACAAACATAAAAGATGTTTGTTCGACCATAAAAATAAAGTCCGTGATGGCAGGCGAATACACAGCACCACCGGCACATGGGCCCATGATCGCGGAAATCTGTGGTATTACACCTGAAGCCAGCGTGTTCCGATAAAAAATATCGGCATAACCGCCAAGTGAAACGACGCCTTCCTGTATACGAGCACCTCCCGAATCGTTCAGGCCGATTACTGGCGCGCCATTTTGTACGGCAAGGTCCATGATCTTAACAATTTTTTCCGCATGCGTTTCTGAAAGCGAACCACCAAAAACGGTAAAGTCCTGCGAGAAAATATACACGAGTCTGCCGTTCACAGTTCCATATCCAGTGATCACGCCATCGCCCAGATAATATTCTTTATCCAATCCAAAATCTTTACAACGATGCATCACAAATTGTCCCAGTTCCTCAAACGAACCTTCATCCAACAAAAGATGAATGCGTTCACGCGCCGTCAGTTTTCCTTTCTTGTGTTGTTGTTGAATTCTTGTTTCGCCTCCGCCGAGGAGCGATTCTTTGTTCTTCTTTTCTAATTCTTCGAATTTTTTTTGAAGCACCTGATCCTTAGAGGTTCGTTTCTTCATTGCAGCTTATTTGAAGGATAAATATAAGGCGAATTTTAAGCTAATGTACTGCGGACGGAGACTCGCTACAACTGTTGAAAAATTTGTACATTCACGTGCCTAAATGTATGACCAGAAAAATCGCCATAATAGACATGGGCACGAACACTTTTCACTTGCTTATCGCAGAAGCAACGGAAAATGGCTACACCATAATTCACCGTGAAAGAACGGCTGTGAAAATTGGTAAAGGGGGAATCAACCAGGGCTACATCACTGAAGAAGGCATGACCCGGGCCCTGCTCGCCATGCAAAGCTTCAAGAATACCCTTGACGAGCAAGGGATAAAAAATGTAAAAGCTTTTGGAACGAGTGCAATCCGAAACGCAGTCAATGGTGTTGAAGTGCTTCAACGGATAAAAGAAGTCTGCGGCATTGACACCACAATAATTTCGGGCGATGTTGAGGCCGAATACATTTATCACGGCGTGCAGATATTCGCTGGACATGGGAAAAGAAAAATCGTTGATCATTGATATAGGGGGAGGGAGTGTCGAATGTATACTGGGTGATAGCACACACATTTTCTGGAAAGAAAGTTTCGAGATTGGCGCACAGCGATTACTGGAAGAATTTCATAAGCATGAGCCGATTACGGGTGAAGAGGTTCACAGACTGGATCATCATTTCAGAAATAAACTAAACTCTTTGTTCGAAGCCCTGAGACAATATCCGGCGAACGTCCTGATTGGAGCTTCCGGCACATTCGATACTTTGAGCGATATCTATTGTTACCGAAACAATATTCACAAAACCGAAGATCAACCAGAAACACCTTTAACCATTGAAGGTTTTTGTTCGATTTATGCAGATTTGATCAGCAAAAACCGGGAACAAAGAATGCAAATTCCAGGAATGATTGAGATGCGCGTCGACATGATTGTCGTGGCCTGTTGCCTGGTTCGTTATGTCCTTGCCCATCATTCTTTTAGTCGTATTCGAGTCTCTTCCTACTCACTGAAGGAAGGTGTGCTCGCATCATGTATCGAAGCCCCTAAGCCGGTTGAACCTTCTATTCTCTAACAGCGCACTCGATTTATTTTTGCATAATCTGTCACGCAATGCCAATAATTTGAAGGCATGAAGAAGGATATGGATGTGCAACACCCATCTTTCTAAGCAGTTCAATTATTTTTTCAATATTTGCCGGACTATGAGCGAACCTGTTTACACATACAATCAATTAGAACATTTTGCATTATCCATTTTTGAAAAAATAGGTTGTCCACCAAAGGACGCAAAGCTAGCAACGGAAGTACTTTTAAGAGCTGACTTACGGGGTATAGACTCCCACGGAATTGCCCGTCTTTCTGGTTACGTTAGATTATGGAATAAAAAACGCGTCAACAGCACACCCAATATTCGAATCGTTCATGAATCGCCTAGCACTGCCGTAGTGGATGGAGATGGTGGCCTGGGATTGGTAGTGGCGCCGGCAGCCATGGAGATAGCCATCGAAAAAGCAAAACTGGCAGGAACGGGATGGGTATCGGTAAAAAACTCAAACCATTTTGGGATTGCCGGCTATCACGCCATGATGGCCTTGCAACATGATATGATAGGCATGGCCATGACGAATGCAAGTCCGTTGGTTGCTCCTACTTTTTCAGTGGAAAGACTATTGGGGACAAACCCTATCGCGGTAGCAATACCCGCGGATCAGCAGCCACCATTTGTGGCAGATTTTGCTACCACTACAGCGGCCAATGGTAAGCTCGAAATTCTCCAGCGAAAAAATCTTGCGGCACCGGTTGGCTGGGTTCAAACCAAAACGGGTATGCCTTCCACGGATCCAAATGAAGCAAAAAGCGGAGGTGCATTGATTCCTCTTGGAAGCGATCGCGAGCACGGAAGTCACAAGGGGTTTTGTTTGGGTGCCTGGGTTGATATATTTTCCGCTGTTTTGTCGGGGGCAAATTATGGACCCTGGGTACCTCCATTCGTGGCATTTTTAGATCCGCCTTCCGATCCGGTTGGAGAAGGAATTGGTCATTTTTTTGGAGCGATGAGAGTGGATGCATTCCGCCCAGCCAGCGAATTTAAAAGTCATATGGATAACTGGATCTCACGGTTCCGAAAAGCAAAGACGATTGAAGGAGAGGAGCGTGTTATTATTCCGGGTGATCCGGAACGCGAGATGGAAAAATTGAGAAGGAAAGATGGAATACCGATCAATCCAAAAGTTGTTGAAGACCTAAAAGAACTTGCTACAACTTTTAGTTTGAAATTTTAGAAGCCAATGTTTCCGATACTGACTCCAGCCCGGATAATTAGCGGACTACTGTATGGAACATATTCACCTGGAGCGGGGTCCCTATAAGAGAAGTTATACATGGCCATGATATACAAAGACGCCTTTTGGCCGACAGGTTGAAAAAATCCACCACCCGCGAGGAAACTATTATAATCTCTGCGCGTAGTTTCTCTGGCCTGTGTCACTGGATATACAAGGTCCTCATAGTTCAAATATTCGTATTCGGTCTGAATAAAAATATTTCGAAATACAGTAAAACGCACAAAAGGATTTACACCCCAGTCGTTGAACGTTAGAGACGGGGGAATAATCTTTGTATTTAGTGTACCTGTAGGTTATCCCCGTTCCAAGCATCAGCCTTCGGGTAGCCATATAACCTATCTGAGGAGACAACGAAAAAAAGTCCGAGTAGCTGCTGAAAGACAGGCCGAATCCTCCGCCGGTTATAATCCGTTCTTTTACAGGAACACCTTTTAAACTGTTCGCTTCGCCCTGACCAAAAGCAGTCATAGAGCAGATCAATCCGATAACGCAAAATGTTAGGCGATGCATAAAGTGCTATTTTTCTACTACGATATAAATGTCTTCCGATTCTTTCTTCATCAAGTATTTCTCCCGCGCAAATTTTTCCAACGACT
Source organism: uncultured Bacteroidota bacterium (assembly GCA_963739105.1). GTDB lineage: Bacteria > Bacteroidota > Bacteroidia > Cytophagales > Cyclobacteriaceae > Chryseolinea. The sequence continues at coordinate 75,662 of CAVTZI010000021.1, forward strand.
CACGGTCCCCGAACAATTCATTATGATCTTTTTCTACTTCTTTGATTTTCTCCTCGTAGTATTCCTTTTCATTTTCCAAGGACCTTAGTTTCGAACTCAACTGAAATCGCGAGATCAAATTATTGGAATCCAACAAAAGCATCCAGACAAGGAAGAGTACGATGGAAATAAAATAGAAATTCCGAAGAGGTTTAGGTAGTTTATTCAGCATATAGTTTAAAAAGTCATACGAAGATATAAAAAACTATGCGCATTTAGATACTACGTATTCGTTTGCTTTGCAGATCCATGCCTTCTAGAAACGAAAAAAGCCAGAGCTTGTTGCTCTGGCTTATCGACTTCATTTTATTTTCTACATTTTCTTTCCCGGGAAGTAAGCTACTTCGCCTAATTCTTCTTCGATACGAATGAGTTGATTATACTTTGCCATTCTATCTGAACGCGAGGCAGAACCTGTTTTGATTTGGCCTGTATTTAAGGCGACAGCCAAATCGGCAATGGTATTATCTTCCGTTTCACCCGAACGATGTGACATGATGCTCTTATAAGAATTGCGTTTGGCGAGGTTCACAGCAGCAATAGTTTCGGTCAGCGAGCCGATTTGATTTACCTTAATCAGGATAGCGTTTGCTACGCCACCATCAATTCCCTTTTGAAGGCGATCCACGTTCGTTACAAAAAGATCGTCACCCACCAATTGAACCTTGCTTCCGATACTTTCGGTAAGCGCTTTCCAGCCAGTCCAATCATCTTCTGCCATTCCATCTTCCAGTGAAATAATCGGATACTTTTTCGCCCAGTTGGTCCAATACTCCGCCATTTCAAGCGGCTTCAGTTTCTTACCAGAGGATTTCTTAAAATGATATATTTTCGTTTTTGGATCATAAAATTCAGAAGCAGCAGGATCCAGTGCAATGAAAACATCGGAGCCGGGTTTGTAACCTGCTTTTTCGATCGCTTTCAATACAACCTCAATCGCTTCCTCGTTAGACGCAAGGTTGGGTGCAAATCCACCTTCATCACCTACGTTCGTAGAAAGGCCTTTATCGTGCAATACTTTTTTTAACGTATGGAATATTTCTGCGCCCCATTGTAAAGCTTCGGAGAAAGAGCTTGCCCCAACCGGCATTACCATAAACTCCTGAAAATCGATGGCGTTGTCAGCATGACTTCCGCC
>CAVTZI010000022.1:0-72500 GCA_963739105.1 uncultured Bacteroidota bacterium
ATAAGGGCAACAGGATTTGGTAAATATGCTAATGAGTATATCCCTAACGTCGAAAAAAATCTCATTGGCGTTATTCAGATTGAGACACCGAACGCTCTGCAAAACATTGATGCCATAGCTGCTACCGAAGGTGTAGATGTACTTTTTGTAGGCCCAAACGATTTATCACTGTCACTCGGCATTTTTGGTCAAATCAATCATCCTCATTATCAGCAGGCGATTCAAGATGTGGCCAAAGCAGGAAAAAAACACGGTAAAGCTACTGGCGTTTTGTTGCAAGACGTCAACGAATATGAAATGTATTATCATTTGGGATATCGTTTCCTGGCGTGCGGGGGGGATAGTGCCTTTGTGAGAAAGGGCGCTGAGGACTTGTTGAAGAGCTTGAAAGAGAAATCCGGGACATCAACGGCCTGAAGCCGTCGGGTAGAATAGAGATTAAGTTACGGCATTCTGTGGTATGGATTTTCAATAAAAGCAATTGTAAATTAATTGCTCAACAATTTCCACACAAAATGAATAACCTGGCCCTATTCAGTTGAGCGACTAAATGCGCTAATCGTCCAATTCAAATTTTTAGAGGCGTTGGACGAGTTTTATGATGATTCAATATTATCCTGCGAGAACGAAGGAAATCCAACAATCGGGTTGGAGAATTATCGACTTGCTGCAAAAAAGTATCTGGACAATATTTCGAATAACTCGGCAAGTCTGAAAAATGTGATCGTCAGTGATAACATGTCCGTTTGCGAATGGCATTATAAATTTGATCATAAAGAGTGGGGACATTGGGACAAAATACAGTTATCGGTACAGCGCTGGAAGAATGGGAAAATCGTACACGAACGACATCATTATAATTAATTACTTTCAAACAACTATCGAAGTGGGGCTTTAGCCCAAACAGTTCCCACATCAATCCACTTCCTGAAATTTTTCATCACCACACATCCTTACGATCTTCGGCATAAAAGTGCCGAGCACTTCCACCAGGTCTTTCTGATACGCCATCACCTGATGGATATCTTTATAAGCCATTGGCGCTTCATCGAGACCTGAGCCTATTAGTTCTACTCCAGCTTGTTTCAGAGCTTTATTTACATGTCCCGGTAAGATGGTTTGTTTTGCCTTCGTCCGTGACATGAGTCTTCCTGCGCCGTGGGACGCGGAATTGATCGATGCTGCTAGCCCTTTACCTCTGACAATAAAACCTGGAGAGGCCATCGAACCTGGAATAATACCCAGTATCCCAATGCCTGCTGGCGTAGCGCCTTTACGATGAACGATGATCTCGTTGTCAAAAGAATCTTTTTCCTTCCAGGCAAAGTTGTGATGATTCTCGATCATCGCGACAGGCGTTTCACGCAACCCTATGGCCATTCGTTCATGAATTTGATGATGGCAGGCAGACGCATAGTCCCCGGCAAGATTCATGGCAAGCCAATATTCTTGTCCGGCTTCGGTATCCAGATCAAGCCAGGCTAGATGTTTTGCTTCCTGCGGAAGTTTGCACGTATCCATGGCAATCTTGGTATAATGTCGCGCAATGTTTGCTCCCAGGCCACGCGAGCCTGAATGAGAAAGTAATGCTACATACACGCCTGGAGCCACGTTAAATTCATTTACAGAACTGAGTACTTCTACAATGCCAAATTCGACAAAGTGATTTCCACCACCTGATGATCCGATTTGTTGCCAGGCACGGTCCTTCATTTCCCTTACGATGCTTAACTCACTGAATTCCTCCCGCTCCATTATTGCATGGTCTTTTGGCTTTTTGAAAGTTGCTTGTCCGAACTTGGTGTTGTTAATCAACATTTTCTTAAAGTCTTCTTTTTTTTTCTCCAATGTATCAGAAGGCAAATCATAAAGTGTCATACACATTCTGCAGCCGATATCAACGCCCACACCATAGGGAATAACTGCATTTTTGGTAGCCAACACACCGCCAATAGGCAGACCGTATCCCTGGTGCGCGTCAGGCATCAACGCGCCTGCGATAGCCACCGGTAATTTCATCGCGGTTTCCATTTGGGCCAATGCACCTTCTTCAATGGCTTCCGCGCCATAAATCTGATATGATTTACGTTCGATATTTAATGCAATGGTGTCATCTTCTGGTTTTAGCAACTCTAAAGCAAGCGGAGAAAGCTTGGTATCATTTATATAGGATGAGGGATTTTCAAGCACGTGTTTTAGCAATGCTAGCTTTTCATCCATGTTAAGAGCATCATATTCTTTTTCGACAACCTCAAGGGCTAATCCCAGAGCTTTGCCCTCGACAAATCCTATTCTTTTAAGATCTTTTCCATTAATCATCATGTCTTGATCATAATAACTGCAATTCTATTCTTTCGTTTTCGAAGTCAACTAATTCCTTTGTAAAATATCGACTTTGAATAGCCAAAAAGAAATTTTGAATATATACATTCGTGTTAATACGGTTACGGAAGTGGGTATTTGAGTATGAAGTTCAAGAAGCCTTAACGTTTTAGCGATCAACAGTATTGTCTGAATTATAAAAATGTAACCAATATCAATTGCCTCTGCGGCAATCCCAATACAAACAACGTAGGTCCATGCAAAAGAAAATACTCTTGATATTGCTCCTCGCTTTTTCAAAAGGGGGGTTCGTTGCTGCCCAAGAATTTGATTGGGTTCGAAAGGTCGAAGTAAAGAGCGATAAGGACATTGGGAATCCCTCGTTTGTTCCATGGGACATGGATGCGAAAATTGAGGCGGACCAATCTGGAAATATCTTTGTTACAGGTCATTTCAAGGATACGGTAGATTTTGGAAGTCAGTCGCTCGTCAGCAAAGGTGAATTTGATTGCTTTATCGCGAAATATAATTCCAATGGGGATCTGGTTTGGTTAAAACAAATTCATGGACTAAGGGATCAGCGCGTGAGCGACATGGATGTTGATCGGAATGGTAACATCTATTTAACCGGGCTGTTTTCTGAGGGTTTGGCTTTGGCTGAAACCGTCCTAACAGGGAGCGGCGCTTTTGTTCTCAAACTAAATAATGAAGGAGTATTGACTTTGGCGAAAAAGATTGAAGGCATCCAAACGATAGCGCCAATACGAATTCTTGCAACGGTATCTGATGAATTTTTTCTTGCAGGTTCCTTATCTGGTACCGTTAATTTTGGTTGTTCAACGTTAACTGGCGACCAACCGGGGTCAAAGTTTATCGCTCATTATAATAGCACTGGCGAGTGCCAATGGGCAAATAAATTTGTTGCCTCATATTTGTTTGGGCTTACCTATGATGGTTACTATTTGTACATGACAGGCGGTTTTCTTGGTGATGGTATTTTCGGGGAGGTAACCCTTACGGCAAATTTCCAAGATGTTTATATAGCGAGGTGTGATCGGAATGGGGACTGGGGCTGGGCTTTAAAAATAGGGGGCTGGGCTGAAGACCAAGGGACCGATATCGAGATAGATCAATCAGGAAATATTATCGCAACAGGGTTCTTTTCAGGGACGGTGAATTTTGGCAGTACTACCTTGACAAGTACCGGTGCAAACGACATCTTCATCGCTTCTTACGATCAGTATGGAGTGTTTAACTGGGCACAACAGGCTGGCGGAGGAATCGGAAATCAATACGCATTTGATATCGATGTAAATGCGTCCGGAAATTTGATCTTTACAGGAAGTATCATTGATGAGACGCATTTTGGAAACACAACCATAATCCCAAATGGCGAAAAGTCATTCTTCGCTGCGTACAACAATCAGGGAACTTGTTTATGGGCCTTGGGTTCTACAGGCGATTCGGGCGATCGCGGGCTTGACGTTACGTCCGTTCATGAAAATATTTATGTGCTAGGAGAATTTTTTTCGGATGGTGAATATTCCTTCGGCCAGAATACTGTTCAGGCAAATCAAAATGAGATATACATTTCCAAAATAAAAAATCCATCACAACGATTTACTCGCATCATTCCGGAGATGGCTGTGGACGTTCAATATAGTCATAACGCATGGATTGATTTCGATGGTGATAGCGACCTTGATTTCTTGACGACAGGCGCGAACTCAACAAACGATTTGCGCACTATCCTATATGAGAATATGGGAAGCGATAAATTTCAACCAGCCCAGGAGCCTTTTAACAACCTTCCACAATATTCCGAAGCGGAAATTGATTTCCTTAATATTAACAAGGACGAACGCATTGATTTTATTTTCATGGGCAGAAGAATTGGCAACGAAAATACAAACCGTATTTCATTAATAGAAAACAATAATAATGGATTTACGGACAAAGGTTCTTTGCCTGACTTTGGAAACGCTGATGGTGGCGGCACAGTTTCCGTAGGTGACGTAAATAATGACGGTCTTGAGGATATTTTCGTTTGCGGCTATAAAGGGTTTAATGGTCAAATGAAAGAGTTGGGAGCTTTTTTATACTTCAATACAAATGGCTCTTTTACGAAAGCACCTACTTCACCTTTTACCGGACTTTATCTTTCAGCTTCCCGTTTCGCAGATTTAGACAATGATCAGGACCTGGACTTGATTGTGTGCGGAACGAGGAACATCACTCCTTACATCGGTACGTTTGTTTACCTCAACGATGGGGCTGGGGGTTTCTCAGAATCATCCATATCGCTTGCCAAGCTAATAAATCCCTCCATCGATGTATCCGACATTGATGGCGATAGTGATCTCGATCTGTTGTTAACAGGCTACAGTGAGCTAAATCAATCCAGAACTCATCTTTATGAAAATCATTTAGGCTCATTTACAGAAATAGCGTTGCCGGATGGAATCAATAGAACGGTCTTAGGATCAGCAACGTGGGGCGACTACGATAATGATGGCGATGCCGATATTCTTATTACCGGTCAAGATGGTTTAGAGGCGAAGACACTATCAATTTTTATTAACGAAGGTGGTCAGTATATCGAATTGATTGATCCGGCTTTTGAAATACTTGGAATTGGGAATGCATCTTGGGGAGATTATGACAGTGATGGCGACCTCGACATTTTGGCATCCGGATCCACGTATTTTGATAATGAGCATGTGCCGACGCTATATATATTGAAGAACGAAATGTCTACCAAGAATGAAAAGCCCGGCATTCCCGGTAATTTCAAGATTACTTCGGCTGATCAACAATCCGGTACGCTTCACTGGGAAGCGCCAGGCGATGATCATACGCCTTCATCGAGTCTTACGTATAACATCTCCATTCGAAATATGAATACTGGCTATTTACTGCATCCCTTTTCTGAAAAGAACTCGGGTAAAAGAATGATTAATGGACAGGGAAATGTGATGACGAACAAGACGTGGAGCCTAAAGGATATTGAACCTGGTATTTATTCCATAAAAGTACAGGCCATTGATGGAGGATTTGCAGGCTCATCGTGGTCGTCAGAAGAAATATTTTATGCGGGATCACTCGCTGCGCCCAGTAATTTGACTGCGACGTACGAAGATGGGAACATCCATCTATCATGGTCGGATAATTCTCTTAACGAGCAGTATTTTATAATTGAACGAAAAGTTAACGATGGCGAATTTGTAAAATACGATTCAGTGCCGTCAAACGTAGATGTTTTTGCAGATGCCACGGAAGATTTAGGCACCTTTACGTATCGTATTTATGCCGTAAATCCGAATCAAAAAACGGATCCTTCGAACCTAGCGAATATTCTAATAACAGATGTGGAATCCCTGCCCGAAAACCTGACCTACATTTATCCAAATCCCGCTGATAATACGGTAACAATAAAAGGCAACCAACAAATGATTGGGGATGCCTCCGTACAGATTCGGAATTCCATGGGCATGGTGGTCGCCTCGAAAAATGTAGTTTTTGCACATTATGGAGAAATACATTTCGACGTTAGCGAAATGTCACCGGGTATATACTTTATTGAACTGCAAACCACTGAATCAAATAGGGTGATGAAGTTGGTGAAGAAATAATTACAGAAATCAATAAACTGTCGCCTTGGATCTCGCGGCGTGAGTTCGACTCCTAATATCTCCTTCCGGGATTTTTTTCTTTTATCCCCTATTTATTCGATAAAAGAAGAATGAAGTTTTCTTCGATAAAAATCATTTCCTTTTTTTTGCGCAAATGACCTCGATCATCGCGAGTGGGGAATTTTCTACCTATAATTGAGACTATCCATAGTTTGCTTTGAAATCTTTATATCATCAAGCACGGCCTGGTAAATGGCCGGTATCTCAGGAGTATAAAGTTTCTATCGCCCGCTAAATGGTAGAAGATAATTGGCTATGAAGTTAAAAGTCTGCCATAATTTTCTCACATCAGAAATGAGATATAAGTATCTGAGTGGTTTTGGAATATGCATTCTTCTCCTGCTTCCGGCGATGTGTACTGACGTTGTCTCTAAATCGCCACGGCCCGATCAGGGCGAGCCTTATCCGCTTGATATCCCTTATAAGTTCGGCCCGGGTTTCAGGATACCGGACGACAATCCTTTAACCTATGAAGGGATTGAACTTGGAAGAAGGTTGTTCTATGACAAAAGGCTTTCGCGGGACAACTCTGTTTCGTGTGGTACCTGCCACCAACAAAAGTTTGCTTTCTCAGATGGAAAGGCTTTCTCCACGGGGGTGGGCGGAGCAAAGGGCAGGAGAAGTTCAATGGCGTTATCAAACCTGCTTTGGAAATTTAAATTCTTTTGGGATGGACGAGCGACATCCTTGGAGCAACAGGCGCTTTCACCAATAGAAGATTCACTTGAAATGCATCTACCATTGCAACAGGCTGTTGAGAGACTTCAAGGTACAAGTGAATATCCCGAACAGTTCGAGGCTGTATTTGGATCCGAACAGATCACCGCTGAAAATATTGCCAAGGCCATTGCTCAATTCGAAAGGGTACTCATTTCATCGGATTCCAGGTATGATAAATATTTAAGGGGTGAGGTTGAGTTTACTCCGGATGAAAAACTTGGGATGGATTTGTTTATGACGCATCCTATCCCAGAAAGTGGTCTGCGTGGTGGAAACTGTGGCGACTGTCATGGGTCATTCAAAATATCCTTGCACGGTATTCATAACAACGGACTTGATCGTGACCCGGCAGACAAGGGTAGGGAACTTGTGACAAATAAAGCATCGGACCGTGGAAAATTCCGTGCCCCTTCCCTTAGGAACATTGCGCTTACTTCACCGTACATGCATGACGGGAGATTCAAAACACTTGAGGAAGTGCTTGATCACTATAATCACAATATTCAATTCAGTGAAACACTTGACCCCTTGATCGTCGAGGCAAGCAACGAGGTTAACGGAAGATCACTTTACTTGTCACCCAACGAAAAAAAGGCAATAATCACCTTCCTTCACACGCTGACCGATTCCACGTTCATAACAAATAAAAAATTCTCAGACCCTTTCGTGGCAGTATCACCTCGACAACAGCGAATCAAAAAAAAGCACAATTGATATGACTTCAATTCCTACAATCATCTTGCTCGTCACGCAATTTGTTTTTTCGTACCCAACTGAGACAAACAAAACCGTGGAAGTACAAATGAACATCAAGCACCAGTTCGGCGAATCCGGACTGAGGCTTGATGAGCAATACACAACTTTCAGCGGCACCAAAGTCGTCCTGACCCGGTTGAAATACTATATTAGTAACATTCAACTCGTACGAACTGACGGAACAGTTTGGAAGCAGGAAAAAAGCTACCATTTAGTTGAGGTAAATGAGGAGTCTGCAGATGTCTTCCAGATATCCTTAACAGGAATTCCAGTAGGCAGTTATTCAAAATTGTCCTTCTCAATTGGGATAGACAGTTTGGCAAATCACACTGGAGACCAGGAAGGAGCACTGAATCCCGACTATGGTATGTTTTGGATGTGGGAAACGGGTTACACTTTTTTCAAAGTAGAGGGATACTACCAAATGAAAACGGGTAAACGCGGGGCCATGGTTTATCACATCGGTCGTGACGAATGCTATAGAAAGGTCAGTTTAGATATCCCTGCAACACGGCAGTTGCTTTCGGATGTCAATTACACACTCAACATCTCCGCAGATGTCAAGAAAGTATTCGGCGGTTTTGCCGGTAGTGCGATCGACCTTACTGCTAACTATGATAAGCCATCAATTAGCATTATGGGTGGAAGGGATGCGGGCAGGGTGGCCTCAAATTTCGCAGAAATTTTTTCGTTTTAGATTCCGGATCAAATTTTTTCTCAGTAACGTTATTTACGAACCTGCTACCTCGCCATTCACTGAAGTCACTTCAATTTTATGGCACGTTACGCCATTTCGTTTACCGTAAAGTAAGGAAATGCCAGACCCGCGTTGCGTGGCACGAAGAGCAGCTAAAGTTTTTTAAGAAGCAGACACAACGCTGAGGGTATTGGCGTCACCTTACTTTTTTCGCTTCCTCATAGGATTTAATCTGTTTTTGCAACAACTTCTTATCACCCACCAATACCAATGTCATGTCCTCGTATTTGAAATGCTCCTTTGCCATAGCGGACACCTTTTCCGGCGTGACCCCATAGATGTTTTTCACGCGGTCGGTAAGGTAGCTGTCGCTTAGTCCATGGAAGTCGATAAAGTTCAACTGACCGATGATCCCTCCAGGTGTTGAATTTTGCAACACGAAAACGCCAGCCATATAGTTCTGAATTCCCTCGAGTTCTGCCTTTGGTGGTGGTTCAGTCTGGAGCGTCTTCACTTCCTTGGCAATCTCTTGCAACGCTGCCCCTGTATGCTCGCTGGTTACATCGGCTTGTTCATACCAGACGGAAGTATTCTTATGGTTTTGGATCGTGCTAAACGGCGAATAGGTATAGCCTTTGTTTTCGCGAATGTTGGAGGTAATACGTGATCCGAACGATCCGCCCAGCAAGGAATTGGTAACCTGGAGCGCGACGTAATCGGCGTGCTGAGGAGTAATGGTTGGCAAGCCAAGAATGATGGTTGTCTGCGGCGCATCCGACCGGTCGATCATGGATATTTCGCTGGATTTCGTCGGTGTGACGGGCGGGAAGTTTGGCTCTGGCCCCTCCTTCCAGGCATTAAAGGATTCCTCTATGGACTTTTGAGCAGCGGCTTCATCAAACTTTCCAACGACGTAGATCACGGCGCGTTTCGCCCCAAAATTCTTTTCGTAGAAACCCTTCACCATGTCAATGGTATAGGAATCAAGCATCGCCTGAGTCGGGAAAGTTCGACCGTACGGATGATCCTTATAGATAATGCTGTTGAAGGATTCGATTGCCTGTGATTGAGGTTGTGACTTTTGGACGCTGAGTTGCCGCTTGAGATCACTTTTGAGGCGCTCGATTTCGGATGCTGGAAGGGCGGGATTCATGGCGACATCAGCCATGATCTTAATAAGCTCCGGAGCAAACTCCGAGAGTACGGACCCGGATACAGTTGTTTGATCGCCTCCCACGCCGACGTTGATTTCTCCTCCCATCGCTGCTACCTTCCGGGAGATCGTTTTGAAGTCCATCGTGGTAGTGCCTTCCTTCATCAGTTCGCCCGTCAGGTCGGCTAGCCACACTTCATTCGGGCCTTCATTTACGTTTCCAGTTTTGATGATCAGGTTTACAGTCACCTTGGGAACAGATCCGTACTGTACCATGGTTGACTTCAATCCATTTTTAAGTTGACTTACTTTCTTTGCAGGGAGAACAAAATCTTTTGGTTTACCCCCGGGAGGCGGAGTTTGTTTTTGTGCCCACTACAGGCAAGGTGACTATGCCTATGAAAATAATGATGAAATAATATTTTAATGTGCTCATTGTTCTGCTGCTTTAGGGTCAACAATCAATATCGTTCTATTAGAGGGACGCAGGTATTCATCTGCGGTTTTTTTGATTACTTCAGGTGTGATTTTTCGGAATTCATTTTCCAGTGTATTTATGCGACTGGGATCGTCGTCAAATAAAGCAAACGAAGCAAGCAGGTCCGCACGGCCAACACCGTTTCCACCTAACGTTGAATAAAGATCTGAGCGCAACTTCACGATCGCCAGCTCGGTATCTTCCTGGGAAACGGTGGAAAGTTCGCCAATGGCTGAGTCAAACACACCGACAATAGAATCGGCATTGACAGAGGCATCGTAGATCAGGTCTGCCATCCACAACATCGGTCCATTGTAGTTATACATGTTGCCGAGATAATTAATACCACCGCTTACATTTCCGGTATAGCCTTTTTCTTGCACCAGCTTACCATAAAGTTTGCTATCCTGACCCTGCAGCAGGATTTGATCAATCAGCCCCATGGCGTAGTATTCCGGCGTATTGCGTTGCGGCATTTTGTAGGCGATTGCTATGGCAGGTTTATTCGCAAGTTTGTCTTCCTTGACGTTCCTTTTTTCGGCTTCTTGTTTTGGTTCTGATATATCTGGTATTGCCGGAAGGGTTGCCGATGGTATCGGCTCAAAATATTGTGTGATCCATTTTTTCGCTTCCTCAGTTTCAAAATCGCCAACAACCACCAGCGCTGCATTGTTCGGTGAATAATACGTCTTGAAAAAGCTGTCGACGTCCTCCAGCTTAGCGGAATCCAGGTCGGCAAGATCGCCGTAGAAATTGTGCGCATTGAACCAGTTTTCATTGGCGTATTGCGGCATGTCTAGCCAGGGAAAACCACCGTAAGGTTGATTCAGTACATTAACTTTTACTTCATTTTTTACAACGCCCTGCTGATTCGTCAGATTTTCCTGCGTGATGTCGAGCCCTTTCATGCGGTCAGCCTCTGCCCACAAGGCCGTTTCCAGTTTATGCGCGGGCATTACTTCGAAGTAGTTGGTAAAGTCAAATCTTGTAGACCCATTCAGGATTCCGCCATTTTGCTGCACCAGTTTGATAAATTCCATCTTTCCGAGATTTTCGGAGCCTTGAAACATCATGTGCTCGAACAGATGGGCGAACCCCGTTCGGTCTTTTGGCTCGATTCTAAACCCAATATTGTAGTACACTGCAACGGTTACTGTAGGCGCCGTTTTATCTTGTGAAAGAACAACCTTCAAACCGTTCTTGAGTTTATAATATTCCACAGGCACACTGAAGGAATTGTCGGCTACTTTCGTTTGATCGCCAGAGCAGGCAAATATTCCCCAGGCCATGACCAGGCACAAGAGTTTGTGCCTGACTGAAGCAAAGATTTTCTTCATCTGAAATTTTTTTCCTAATTAAACAAAGTTAAAGCGAAGTTAAAAAGAAAGTTGTCAGGCCGACTGGCCAGGAAGACGCCATGTTCCTGCAATGACGAGCAAGGCCTACCGTAAATTGTGTTACTTAGGCTCCTACCGATTGACGGAGAGCGCGACCGCACGAGGATGCTTTTATATTGTCGTCCTGGATCAGACATGTTCATTAAAATAAAGACAAAGAATTCCGGAGAAATTCGAAGAAGTACCATTCATTTCAGCGCTACTGGTGGATCTCAATAACGTTTGCAGGGTGGCTTGGCAGATCGCCTATGTCCCTGCCACTTTAAAAAGAGCAGGAATCAGGCTATTTTTGTCGCTCAGTTCTCCTCTCAGAATGTGTTACAGTAAAGCATTTCTATTTATTTGTATCGTGGGCCATCTTTCCTGTTCTGTTTTTGCACAGCGGAAGGTCACGGATAGCCTCGAGCAAAAGCTGCGCGAAGTAGACGGGAAAGCAAAAGTAGATGTCCTCAACCAATTAACGTATGAGTTCATCACCCACGATAATGCGAAAGTCATTGCTTACAACAAGCAGGCGCTTGAGTTAAGCAAAAAAATTAATTACCTGAAGGGGGAGGCCAGAGCGTACACATACCGAGGGGTATTTGAATATTTGTCGGGTCAACTTGACCGAAGGACATCGCGATCTCAACCAGGGATTGCGGATGGCCATACAGGCAGGAGACAGATCGTTGAAGGGATATGCTTACCTTCAATTGGGGAATTGCAGCCTCGAAGAAGTGCAGATGGATTCCGCGCTTATTTTCTTCAAACAAAGCCGTGAGATTTTTAAAGACAGTACGGATCCGGCAACCCTCTCCAAACTTTATCGCAATATCGGCGCGCTATACGGGCAACGATACCAAAGGGACTCGCAGCAGGTCTATCTGGATCGGGCTATCCGTATTCGCAGATTATTGCCTGATAAGACACTGCTGATTGAAGCCCTTGTACTGAAAGCCAGCACGAAGCTCAGGCTGGGAGAATTATCAGCGGCCCAGGAGTTGGTTCTGGAAGCGAAAAAGAATCTAAGCTCTCGGCCCGAGGACAATGAGAACAGAAATGATATCCGTCATATACAAGCCCTGATCCTATTTCAAAAAGGCGATTTTGATCAGGCATCCGTTTTATTTGATTCCGCCCGAAACTATTTCCTTCAAAAGAGTCTGTTCCGTAAGTATGTTACGTCGCTGATCGATCTGGGCCAGGTTTTTTATGAAAGAGGCGACTACGAACTGGCATTGAACAATCTTTATGATGCCTGGAGGTTAAGTCAACTTCACCATTTTGACGCAGAATCTTTCATTATACGTATTAAGATGGGCTGGGTAAATCATTATCTGGGTAATGATGACCAGGCATTGCTTATGGTACAGGAAGCCATGAGATTGAATCCTAAGAAATTGCTTCGTGGCGATCTGGGCAATGCCCTTATGTTAAAAGGCTTAGTGTTAATAAATCTGAAGGAATACAAACGTGCTGATAATACGCTCGACTCAGTTTTACAGATATACAAAGACTTTGGAAGTCACCGGGGAGTAAGCGAAGCGCTGATGCAGAAAGGACATTTGGAAGTTCAACGTGGACAATATCAGGAAGCGCTTCGATTTTTTACACGAAAGTATTCGACTGGCTGAATTGATACCTAATCGATTTGTGCTCGCCTGGTCATACTGGGGAAAGGGACATACCAGTGTCAAATTAGGTGATTTAAAAAATGCATTGCTTTACCTGGATGAATCCCGGAAGTATGCAACCATGATAAGGTCGACTGAAGTAATGGTGTTCAATTACAACACACGAAGGGATCTGATGGCAAAGCAAAATCGGTTTGAAGAGGCGTTGAAGTTTTCGATGTTAGCCAGCCAACTGAGCGATTCACTTCGCAAGGTCGATGCATCCCGAAGATTTTTGAACCTGGAAAAAATTCAGGAAATCGAACAACGCAACCGCGACATTCGAATTTTACAGAAGGATAAATTGCTGGCAGAAAATACCATTAATCTCCAGGAGGCCAAGTTAAGGCAACAGTCGATTTTGATGGTGGCAGGGTTTATCGGTATTGTGCTGTTAGGTGTACTTGCGTTTGTCTATTATTGGTTTTATTCCCGTATTAAAATCCTCAATGTTTCAGTCACGGAAAAAAATACCAGGATTCAGGGGCAGGCAAACAAACTTCGGGAAGTTAATGCAGAGTTGAAGCGTCTCTATCAGGAGGTTTCCGAGCAAAAGCAAGAGATCCAGGAGCAGACTGATCGCCTGGCGGAAAGCAATAAGGATATCAGCGAGATTAACCGGAGCCTGGAGAAAATGGTGATGGAAAAAACGATCGAACTTAGAAAAATCAATGCGGAATTGATAAAGCAAAACAACGAGTTGGTTCAGTTTTCTTATAGTGTTTCTCATAACCTTCGTGGACCGGTAGCCAGGCTGTTGGGCCTTGCCGACCTGGCGAAAAGAGAACTCAGTGCAAGCGACACAAAACTACTGACTCAATTTATAGGTGAAACTGCTTTCGAACTTGATCATATCGTAGATGATTTAATCAGGATACTTGAACTTCGAAATGAACCTCATCGTTATCGCGAAGTTGTAAATCTTAACGAAGAATGGCGTCAGACCAAAAGCCTATTTAAGGATAGTCTCCGCGGTGATGAAGAAATTGTCACCAACTTTGCATTTTCTGAAATTGTCACCGTGCGAAGTATGTTTCAGAACATCTTGTTTAATCTTTTGAGCAATGCGATCAAATTTCGATCACCTGAAAGAAAATTGAAGGTGATAGCTACCAGCAGGAGCGTAAATGGAAGCGCTATTTTAGAGATCAGCGACAATGGGCTAGGGTTTAACATAGACCTTCACCACGAAAAACTTTTCAAACTTTACCGGCGCTTTCATGCTCATGTCGGCGGTCGCGGTCTCGGGCTTTACCTGGTCAAGACGCAGGTTGAAGTCCTTCACGGTTCAGTGGAAGTAACTTCTCAACCGGATAAGGGCGCCATGTTCAGGGTCATTCTTCCATTAAGTGTTGAAGAAGGCTTGGCCGATCATTAGCGGGCAACGTTGAAATAAATTCTATTAGCGTGGGAACGAGATTTTTCCCATCGAGACCGACGGTACCTTTGATCGATTTCCGAAATTTAATTTCCCTCCCGCTAAACTTTCGTTCGCTAATACTGCAAAAAGCACGGCCTCTTTTGCGTCCCCCGAGATTCCCAATTCATCCATTCGATGAAATTCAGCTTGTGTCACCAAGGATTTAATTCCGTCCAACATGAGTGGATTATGTGCGCCGCCGCCGCTCAGATAAATTTTCAATCCTTTTTTTATTTTGATCGCTTGCGCGATGGCATTCACAATGGAGACAGCGCTCAAGCGAGTAAGCGTTGCTAACAAATCTTCCAGGGAAATGGAGGTAGCGTCAGAACGTTCCAACGCACGCCGCACATAGTGCATATTAAAAAGTTCAGGCCCCGTTGTTTTCGGAAAGGGTAATTCAAAAAACTTGTCTGCCAGCAATTCCTTCAGCAACCTGTCATTGACTTTTCCTTTTTTGGCGATGTTAGAATCTCTATCGAAATAGGTTCCTGGTTTATATTGTTGAACGGCCTGATCGATTAAAGTATTTCCAGGTCCTGTGTCGGTCACAAAAACTTTCTTTGGATCGTTAGATCCCGGTAGGTAAGTAAAATTGCCGATGCCGCCAATGTTGAGCATGATCCTATCTTCACCCTTTTTTGAGAAAAGCAGGTAATCTCCATAGACCGCGAGCGGTGCTCCTTCACCTCCTGCCGCAATGTGTTTTTGTCGGAAGTCGCTGAAGGTAATTATCCCTGATTTGACAGCCACATGATCGCCATCACCCGCCTGAAATGTAGAATCGATCTGTGCGCCGTGTGTTACCGATCGTGGGGAATGAAATACCGTTTGTCCATGGGAAGCGATAACGTCAACGTTCGATGGTTTTATCTTCCATCGTTTCAGACACTGTAGTACGAGTTCTCCATGAAGACTGCCGATCCAGGCATTGAGTTCACAGAGGCGTTGAAAATTTACCTGCTGCTTTGCGAACACTTCCTGAATTCTTTTTTTTGTGGCTTCTTCGTATGGCACAGTATGGAATTTCTCTAATTTTATCTTTGTAGACGGTCCCATATCCTGAAATTTTGCAGAGCGCCACATCCAATCCATCAAGAGAAGTGCCCGACATGAGGCCAATGATAAAACGATTTTTCTTTGAAGCGATGTGTGCGAGTGTTTTGATATTCGAATTCATACTCTCGATTAAAATTCTCGTGTTTATTCCAAAACAAATTACAGAAAAAACGTATTAGAAGGTGAAGGCTGTCACGGAGCCTTCTGTAAATTTTTTAATAACTCATTAATCTTCAAACTTTAACTTCTTATGTGCCTATGAAAATGAACGATTACTATTTTACGAGCGATCTTTGAATGTTGCAAAATTCCAAGGATGCTATGGATTACCGCACTCCTGCTTTCTCCCTATCTTTTATTTGGCCAAGGAACATTTACGATAAAGGGTACGGTGAAAGATAAGGCTGACCCACTGCCCGGTGCTTCGATTTTGATCGAAGGAACTACGACAGGAACGATTTCGGATATGAATGGGAATTATGAATTGAATGTCACAACGGACCAACGTACGATATCTGTTGCCTTCAGCTCCATTGGTTATACCAGGCAGATTCAACAAGTCTCTTTAGAAGGACAGGAGACCATTACACTCGACGTTGTTTTGGAGGAGGATATCACGCAGCTGGATGAAATTTTGGTGGTAGGCTCTACGTTGAGAAGCAACAAACGGGAATTGGGAAACAGTATTTCATCTGTTAGCACCAAGTCGTTGGAAAATTCAGGGTCCAGCAATTTATTCAGTGCGCTGCAGGGCAAAGTTCCCGGTGCACAAATCACACAAAACTCAGGTGACCCGGCCGGTGGTATCACCATTCGCCTTCGCGGGTGTAAAATCGCTTGCAAGGAAATTCTGATCCATTATATGTTATTGACGGCGTGTTAGTCAGCAACTCAACCGTCAACGTCTCTCAAACAGCATTGACGAACCAGGTCGGAGGTGCTACTTCACTTGGTACGAACAGGCTTGTCGATATAAATCCGGCAGATATTGAAAGCATTAATGTTATCAATGGCGCGGCGGCTGCAGCGCAGTACGGTTCAAGGGCGTCTAATGGCCTCGTTATTATTACTACAAAACGAGGGAAAGAAGGGGCTCCGCGAATTACTTTCTCCACCAGTATAAACATGAATCAACTTCGAAAGAAGGTTCCGATTTCCACTTATGGAAAACAGTTTGGGTCGGCGGCGTTGAGGCTCCACCCCATTGGAACGATAAGCGCGGGTCAATTTGCCAGCATCGGAACAGGCGCCCCGGGAGCATACGTGCCGACCGAAGGAGAAACCTTCATGCCGATCACCCGAGATGGGGCACTGGCATACCTGCGCACAAATCTGGTCGACGTGACACGTTACGATTATCAGGATCAGATTTTCAGAACGGGATATGGTACCGATAATAATATTTCCGTCAGCGGAGGTAACGACAAAACGACATATTTCACTTCATTTTCCTATTCAAAGAACCAAGGAATTATCGAAGGAACGGATTTCACGCGGTATAATTTCCGGGTGCGCATCGATCAGAAGCTTGCGTCGTGGGCGAAACTGAGCGCGGGCCTTTCTTATTCTAATTCATTTTCAAATGAGAAAGCCAATGGCAACGTATTTTACAGTCCGATTAATTCCGTCAACATCACCAATAACATTTATGATATCACACAACGTGACGCTGCCGGAAACTTGCTGGCGGTTGAGCCGACACGGGTCAATCCTTTGTCCACAATCGAGGATATGGAATTCACGCAAATCGTAAATCGTACCGTCAACGACATGCAATTAAATCTTACACCCGTTAAGGGATTAGGAATCGATTGGCTTGTCGGGGTCGATGCTTATACACAAACGGGAAAAAGTCTGATTGAAGCTTATCCTTATCAGGCTTCCGCCGGTCTGCCATTGGAGCGGTATCCGAATGGCTTTGCCGGGAATGCCAGCAATACTGTATTTCTCATCAACAACGATGTCAATGTTACTTATGAACTTCAACTGTCAGAAGACTTTAAACTGAATGCCATCGCTGGAACAAATTATCAATATCAAAGGTCGGACTTCCAGCGTTCCAGTGGAGAACTTTTAGCACCGTATATTGAAACCGTCAGTGGTGCGTCGACGGCGATAGCTACTGGTTACGCCCTGGATCAGTTTGACTTATTTGGATATTTTGGACAGGTTACGGTCGGATATAAAAACCTGGCGTTTATAACAGGAGCTGTGCGAAGAGATAAGTCTTCGAAATTTTCTCCAAGCGAAGCCAATCAAACTTATCCAAAATTCAGCGCAAGCTTTATTCCCTCAGATTTAAGTTTCTGGGAAAACACGTTCGACGAAAGTACACTTAACTCATTAAAGTTAAGGGCGTCCTGGGGACAGGCCGGTAACTTAACAGGCATTGGTTCATACGATCGGTTCTGGCAATTTGTTCCCGTCGCATATTTAGGCAAGCCTACAATAGTTCCAAGTGCTACGCTCGCCAATCCAAATGTTGCTCCCGAACGAATGACCGAATTCGAATATGGTTTTGACATTGCTGGGTGGAACAACAGGGTCAATTTCGGCGCAACATTTTACAAGCAAAATATAGAGGACCTGGTTGTTAACCGCGTGTTGGCCGCTTCTGAAGGTGGAACCAGTATTGTCAATAATGTTGGTGAAATGGAAAACAAGGGTTTCGAGCTTTCTCTTAATATTATGCCCGTCCGCACCACCAACCTGAGCTGGGATCTGACATTCATATACAATCATAATAGAAATAAAATAACTGAATTAGGTAGTCCTACCGTTGCCATTAGCAACGTCGCCGGGGCGCCATCCTTCCTGATTGAGGGAATGCCTGCCAGTGTATTTTATGGGACTGCGATCGCCCGTGACAACGGCCAGATCCTGCTGACGCCGCAAGGGTTGCTCCAAAGTGAAAAGGGTACACAAAATTCTGCTACACCACTGGAATATCAGGTTCAGCGGGATGCGAATGGACAACCTACCGGAGCGAATATCCGGGCCGTTATTGGTGATCCGAATCCTGACTTTACCGGATCGATCATGAGCAACCTGTCATATAAGAATTTTAATTTCAGTTTCCTTTTTGATTTTGTGCAAGGTGTGGATGTATTCAATGCCGACAAGCGAACCCGGCAAGGTGTTGGTATTGGCGATTATGCTGAAAAGGAAATGACAGGTGAGTTGCCACGCGGTTATATCTATGCGTTATATAATACTGAGGAATGGAGAGTAGATGATGGCGCTTTCACAAAGCTTAGGGAAATATCTCTTTCCTACAGTTTCAGAAATCCTCTTCGTGGTGTCAGCAATATTAATCTTGGCCTGGTGGGAAGAAATTTAGTTTCCTGGGATAATTACAACGGTTACGATCCGGAAACCAACGCCGGTGGAAACAGCGACATCCTTCGCGGTGTTGATTTTGGGAATGT
Source organism: uncultured Bacteroidota bacterium (assembly GCA_963739105.1). Taxonomy (GTDB): domain Bacteria; phylum Bacteroidota; class Bacteroidia; order Cytophagales; family Cyclobacteriaceae; genus Chryseolinea. The sequence goes on from CAVTZI010000022.1 coordinate 18,778, forward strand.
ACCTGTTCCCCGCACCTATAAAATGCAACTGACTGTAACATTCTAATCTCAAAACGACAATACCATGAAAAAGATAATATATGCATGTTTCACAATGGCATTTTTGTTCGTCTCTTGTGATAACGAATATTTAAATCCAAGTACTGCTTCGGAAGAACAAATAATTAACGATGTCAATGGATTGATCAGCTTGGCCAATGGCCTCCAGTATAAATATTCTGTAGGCCGAGCTTCTCCGAATTACACATTGCCTACGGCGGCAGGGTTATTAACAAAAGAGCTGATCAATTTAAATGCTGGAAATACTGATGAACAGCTTTTGATGCAAGGCGGTGGAAGTATACAAGGCAGTAATGGTGTGCTTTCTAATCTCTGGAATCAATCTTTGTTGGTCATTTCGAATGCTAATCTAATTTTAGATAACCTGGATATCGTGCTGGACCAAGGCACCAAAGGTGGACTTCAGGCTCATGCCGGATTGTTCAAGGCGCTGGCGTTGGGAAATCTTGCCATGTTTTGGGAGCAAGCTCCAATAACGATCGGGAAGAATGCTCCGTTTGTCCCGCGTGACGAAGTTCTTGCTGAAGCCATCTCCGTGCTTGAGGCTGCTTCTGCGGAACTTGCAAAGGCGCCATTATCGCTTGCATTCACTTCAGGGATGGCCAGCCGGATCGATGTTGCCAGTGGAATCGATTATACGAATGCCCTGAATGCATTGATTGCACGTTATGCGTTGATTGTCGGTGATTACGACAAGGCAATAGCCGCCGCTGATCTCGTTATAAAAACATCGCGGTCGGGATTTAGACAAGATGATATTTCGCGCAATACTTTGTTCGAGACTTCCTTTTCAAATCGAAATGTAACCGAGCCTCAGGATGATAAGTTTGGGCTACCAATACCCTTGCAGACACCCGCGGCGGATAAACGTATTGCTTTTTTCATTAACCCTACGGCTGGAGTAAATAAGGGACGGGCCAGCTTTTTTATTGCTAATAGTACTACGCTTCCGATTTATCGCGTCGGTGAAATGTATTTGATCAAAGCTGAAGCCCTGGTTAGGAAATCGCCGGCCGATCTTGCAGGCGCGGTTACTGAATTAAATAAGGTGATAACAAAAACGCCAGCAAGCGACCCTTGGGGAATCGGTGCTGACCTTCCAGCCTATGCAGGAGGTATGACTGCTCAGGAAATACTGGACGAGATCTACAAACAAAGAAGCGTTGAGCTTTATCTGACTGGACTTCGTTTTGAAGATAATCGCAGATTTGAAAGGCCGTTGGTGGAAAGAGGTAATCGTAACTTTATGCCTTATCCATTTACAGAGCGGGATAATAATACCAGTACGCCGGCTGACCCTACTTTATAAAGGAAGTCAAAGTACTCGGTACTGAAGAGTTTTTGAATTGATAAATTAAGCAAAGCATGGTGTCGTGAAGATATCGTGCTTTGCTTATTTTTTGATAGCGCAATCGAATAAAAATGCTGATCACCGCTGCTCTGCAGCTCCGAATTGCCATGGTTCAAGTCTATCCTGCGTTAGGTATGTGTGCTGGCGAGACTTGCGACCGTATAGAATGATTGCAAAATGCCGTAACCTCTCCGCGCTTCTCATCTTAACCTCCTGCATTCCTCTGCGCTTAAATCGTCGAGCCTGCACAAGATTCAATGGTTCAGAAAGTGGTCCCTTTGTCGCCTGGAATACAAATTTTCATGGCTGAAGTCATTTTATTTTGTTCAAGGGTTGCCCTTAATGAGCGAAACTGAAACAAAAAAAGTGATATGATTTTAGCGACTACGGATATGGTTGATATGTCTTTTTATCGCTTGTCCTGTTTTGATGTATGCCCAGGAGTCATCCGCCAAACGTTATCGGGAGCAGCATTATTTTGACGTTGCTGTAGCAGGTGCAAGCGGACGATTTTCAACGGCTTTTCCTGGAGCCATTTGCATGGCATCGGCAAGAAAAAACAAAAATTACAGATAGGATATGGATTGCGATTCACAACTTTTGTAGCTGGAAATAAATATTATACAACCGCGCCCGCTGAATACACCAGCGACGTTCAGGGTCTTGGAACAATATTTTCAGAAACCATCGAAGAAAATATTGACACCATCACAACAGCGACAGCGCTGACATTTTCACTGAATCTTGCGCTTTACATTCAATACACCTTGACACCAAAAATAGATGTAGGATGCAATATTGACGTCATTGGATTTAGTTTCGGCCCTTCAAAATCATTTAATGTTATTTCAAGTGTTTATGATGCTGGGCAGGAACCTGTTCAGCGTGCCTCGCCCACTGCTTTTAATTTACTACTTACCAGTGACAACGATATTGGTTCGCTGAATTCGGAATTTTACGCGCGTTACAAATTCAATTCCAAATTCAGTATAAGAGCGGGCTACGCATTTCTATTCAGTGAGTATCAAACCGATAATTCGTTGTCTTTTGACGAGGGCAGGATCGTGAACGATCGATATCGATATAAAGCGTCTATGGGATTTGTTGGTGTTACGCTTAAACCTTTTAACTGATACTATTATGAAAACATCTCAAAAAGTCATTCACGATTTCATTGTTTTTTTGTGTTTGGCGATCGCTTGTCGTATCGTGCGGAGAAGAAGAACGTTTCCGGAGGGCCAAATAGTTCGATTATGGATATGGCGCCTGAAAATAAAAAACAAACCGGCGCAGGAGTTTTTACCAGTTACGCTCATGATTTGTCAGGTAAAGCTAGTTTGTTTTGTGGCGACGATGATAATAAAGCCATCAGGCTTGAAGACTTTAACATGCTGGCAGGTCCTGACGTCTACGTTTTTATTTCAAAATCCAATAACTATAGCAAAGCCAATGTGATTGAAGTGGCGAAGCTGACCTCAGGTTACATGGACAGTGATATCAATTTCGATTTTAAATCGCAGGGCTTTACCAGCGAATATAAGTTTGTGCTGGTGTATTGCGTGCAATACAATTCATTGTTTGGTTTCGCGGAACTCGAGTAGGCCTTCTTAAATAATCTAGTGGAATTTTTAGCGCAGAGACGCGGAGGAATTTGCGCCTGAGAAAAATCCAGAGAGAAGCCCTATTAGAATCTGCGCTGAGAATCCTTCAGACTGAAATTAAGTCTCGGTTACCTGACTTCAAGGCTTCAATTAAGCGCTTGCCGCAAAAAATACTTTCCTCTCAGCGTTCTCACCTTAACCTCCTGCTTTTCCTCTGCGCTTAAATTGTGGAGCCAATTTGAGCTATTGATTTCGGAAAATTTTTCCTTGACCTTCATGTAACTATTGGTACAAATTGATGTACCAATTGGTATCACATTACCTAAAACGGGAAGCTATGGTCCGACACAATCTGCTCATCTCCTACCGGAATTTTTTGCGATTCAAAAGTTCCTTCTTCATCAATCTCATCGGGCTTTCTACCGGCCTTGCCTGTGTGTTGCTGATTTTTATTTGGGTGAACGATGAGCTTAAGATGGACCAGTTTCATGAATATGGTGATCGACTTTACCAAGTGATGGAGAATGTTGACCAGGGAGGAGGGGTTATTACACGAGAGTCGACATCAGGCCCTACCGCGGACGCACTGGTCGCAGAGTTTCCGGAAGTTGAGATGGCTGTAATAAGCACCATGAATTGGAGCGGGCAATCAGTGCTTACAGCTGGCGATCAGGACCTCAAAGCAAAAGGTATTTATGCAAGTTCGTCTTTCTTTAAAATGTTTTCATTTAGATTCATTCATGGTGACCGTAACCAGGTGTTGGCGGACAAGAAATCAATCGTGATCACGGAGTCGTTGGCGAAGCGATTATACGGTACAGCGGACGATGTCGTAGGAAAGATGGTGGAGTTGGAACATAACAAACAGTTTCAGGTCTCTGGTGTGATGGCTGACCTGCCCGCTTATTCGTCCGCTACAATTTGAATATGTTCTGAGCTTCGAAGGATTCCGGGAGGAAAATGAATGGGTGAGAAATTGGTTCAACACCGCTCCGCAGACGCATATTTTATTTAGACCCGGAACCGATGTCGAGGCCTTCAATAAAAAAATCTTCGATCTGGTTCGCACGAAAACTGAAGGAAAAGCTAATCATCGCTCTCCATTTGTCCGGGCATACCGGAAGGCCTATCTGCACAATCGTTATGAGAATGGTCAGCTCTGTCGGTGGAAGGATAGAGTACGTAAGGATGTTCTCCATTATTGCCGGATTCATTCTTCTTAATCGCCTGCATCAATTTTATGAATCTATCAACAGCGAGGGCATCCCGCCGTCTCAAAGAAGTTGGCGTGAAGAAGGCAATAGGCGCGAGAAAGTCAACGCTCGTCGGCACAATACCTCTCTGAATCAACACTAATGGCATTTGTCTCCCTCGGCGTCGCTTTGCTTCTCGTGGTGTTGATGCTTCCGAAGTTCAATGATATCACGGAAAAACATCTGACGCTGAATTTTGATCCCATATTCATTTCTGTTTTGCTGGGAGTTGTGCTGTTCACGGGGTTGGCCGCGGGAAGTTATCCCGCCTTGTATCTTTCGAAGTTCAACCCTGCGGTTGTTTGAAGGGAAAATTAACAGGCTTAATCGGAGAAGCATGGGCGCGTAAAGGATTGGTGATGTTTCAGTTCACGCTTTCGATTATGTTTAATCGTATCGGTATGGGTAGTGTACAAGCAGATCAACTTTATTCAGACCCGTAATCTCGGATATGACAAAGACAACGTGATGATTATTTCCAGCGAGGGCAAGGTGAACGAAAGCGCTGAGACTTTCTTGCAGGAAGTGCAAAAGATTGACGGCGTTGCCGGTGCTTCCAGTACCGGGCACGATATGACGGGACATAATGGCGGTACCTATGGAATAGAATGGGAGGGAAAAGATCCCGAATGATCGCACCGAGTTTGAGCGCGTGTCTGTGAACTATGATTTCATCGAGCTGATGGGAATCGAGATGAAGGAAGGCCGGACATTTTCCAAAGATTTCGGCGATGAAGGAAGCAAGATCATATTCAATGAAGCAGGGATAAAATTCATGGGTATGAAAGATCCTGTCGGGAAGAAAGTGAAGTTGTGGGACAATGATGTGGAGATCATCGGCGTGGCAAAGGATTTCAATTTCGAATCATTCCATGAGGTTGTGAAGCCATTGTTCTTTTTCCTTAACATTAAGAACTGCAGAAACATGATGGTGAGGATAGAGAAGGGGAAGGAGCAAGAGACCATTGCGCGACTGGAGGGTTTTTATAAGGACTTCAATCCTGGCTTTCCTTTTACCTATCGGTTTCTCGATGAAGATTACCAGCAACTCTATGTATCCGAGCGACGGGTAGCCACGCTTATCGAAATATTTTGCAGGCCTTGCTATACTGATCTCATGTCTTGGACTCTTCGGACTTGCCGCTTTTACTGCGGAACGACGGGTAAAAGAAATTGGGATTCGCAAGATACTTGGGCTCAAGCAACAGGGCAATTGTTTATTTGTTATCAGGGGAATTCACAAAGATGGTCGTCGTCGCAATAGCCATTGCGTTGCCAGCGAGCTGGTACTTTGCATCGAAGTGGCTGGAGGGCTTTGCGTTTCACATCGATCTTGAATGGTGGTTCTTCGCGGGTTCAGGATTGGTTGCGTTGTTGATCGCCTGGCTGACGGTTGGTTTGCAGACGATCAAGGCGGCGAGGATAAATCCTACGGAATGTTTGAGGAGTGAATGACGATAAGGGAGCTTCTACTCCAGCTTCAACCCCATCACAAGAATATCATCGGTCTGGTCCCGGGTTCCTTTCCACTCATTGATGGTCATTTCCAGGATACTCATTTGCTCGTGCATCGGTAAGGCGTGAATTTCCAGGAGCAGTTTGTTTAATTTTTTATTGAGAAACTTTGTGTTGTCCTTGCCACCGAACTGATCTTTATACCCATCGGAAAATAAGTAAAGCACAGTAGGTTTATCAATCTTGATCTCGTGCTTTTTAAAGGAAAATGGATGGTTGGATTTTTTTCTTCCTCCAATCGAATGTGTATCGCCTTTTATTTTGAACAGTTCATTGTTCTGAATATATACGAGCGGATTTTTGGCGCCGGAGAACTCCAGCATTTTTTCTTTTTGTCGATAGATGCAGAGTCCGACATCCATGCCATCATTATTGCCGGACACTTCTTGTTGGAGCGCAGTTCGTATTTCCTGATCAAGGGATTCCAATAGCCGATCAGTTTGCGTAATCCCTCGACTTACCAGACCATTCAGTGCATTGATACCAATCATCGACATAAATGCACCTGGGACACCATGGCCCGTACAATCGACTGCGGCAAACGCCACATCTCCGTCATGTTGAGATCCTCGTTTGAGATCTGATAGCCAGTAGAAATCACCACTCACTGTATCACGTGGCATGAAAAGAATGAAGGAATTCTGAAAACCCTGCGGATACTGTTCTGCCTTTGGAAGCATGGCTTCCTGAATTCGCTTTGCGTAGTTGATACTACCTTTAATATTCTTATTCTGTTGGTTGATCTTTTTATTGTCCTTTGTTTTCTTACGGTAACTAATAACCAACACAGCCACCAATGCTGTTGCCAACAAGCTTCCGACGAGCGTGAAATTCCGCGCCAAAGTTTCGTTTTCAATTCGGGCTTCCTGTTCTTTGATTTTTATATCGGCAAGGTCTTTATCTTTTTGAAGCAAGTCGATTTCCATCTGCCGTTGCTTGTTGAGGGCTTCAATTTCTTTCAATGAATCAGTCGTTGCCAATAGATAATCCGTTGTGGTTCGCAGCGAACGTTCCGCCATTCGCAGGGAAGTATTCGTTTGATTGAGTTTTTGTGCTTGTTCAGATAATTTAGCCTGTGTTGCCTGGTTTTCCAATCCTGCCGTCTGAATGTGCTGTTCCAACTCATTTATCTGGCGGGCTTTTAAAGCCTCGTTTTGTTGCGCGCTAACGAGTAGATTGAATTGTGTTTGATATTCGAGAGATTTTTTACTGTTTCCTTGCTTGTTATAATAGTCTGCGAGAATCTGATAACATTTTTGTCGCGATAAGGCATCGTTATGGGTGATGGCCAATGACAATGCTTCTTCAGCATACTCGATAGCTTTTTTAATGCGATCGAGGTAGCCGTAGCTTATCGATACATTCATCAGTTCTTCCCGGATCAGAATTCCATTGTTTAACTTTTGTACGATGCTCAAAGCGCTTTGAAAATTTTCAAGAGCCTTGGTGTATTTCTTTGCTTCCAAATAATGGACACCAAGTTGATGGGAAGCAGAATAGACCTGAGTCTGGTCCTCTGATTTTTTTGCGTTCGCCAGCGAGAGATTTAAATATTCAAGCGATTTGAGGGGTCTTTGGCTTCGCTGATAATACGTCGATATTTCATAGGCGTATTGGGAGGCTTTTGAATACTCCTTTTGACCAATTGCTTGCTGATAGAGCTTGAGATTTTCGACAATGATTGGGACTGACTCCACACTGACTGCTGTGTGCCACAAATCAAGAGGATACATAACGAAATAGATTTAGCAATCGCCGCTAATGACATCTGCCATTGACAGAAATACAAGATATATCTGGACATACAGGAAGGCAATTTTGCGAAGTTTCTTTGACCATACGGTAGACAAGATCCTGAAACCTTACATGGGCAAGATGGTTGTTCACCCTTGATATTCACCAAAATAGAGATTCGCCCCCAATACCTGAGCGAATTGTAACAGCAGGTTCGACTGATCGGAAACCATCGTTCGTTATCACCTGCTAAAACCTGAACCAGGCTCCCGCATTGTTAAGAAAAATAGGATTCGATCTGAAACTTTTTATGGATTAGTGACATAGGGCTGACACAGGGCCTTGGTTTATTTGAGGAAAAAAAATACAACTATGAAATCTGCAAAATCACAAACCGAAAAAGAGGTGAAACCTGTTCCGGAAGGATACCATACGGTCACTCCCTTTATTATCGTTAAAGGTGCAGCACAATTGCTCGATTTTATGGCAAATGCCTTCGGCGCCGTCGAGTTAGCGCGCGTGCCAGGGGAAAATAATACAATCGGTCATGCAGAAACAAAAATAGGTGATTCAATCGTGATGACATTTGACTCCAAGGAAGACTGGCCTGAAACGCCGGCATTTATTCGGCTTTATGTTGAGGATTGTGATGCCACCTATCAGCAGGCGCTTAAGGCCGGAGGTATTTCGGTGACTGTTCCGACGAATATGCCATGGGGTGATCGTGGTTGCCGTGTAGGCGATCCGTTCGGCAATATTTGGTGGATCATGACAAGAATTGAGGACATTAGTCCCGAAGAAATCGAACAACGATATGGGCAGCAGGAATACCTGGATGCAATGCAATATGTCCAAAGCGCCGACTTTTTCCCATTGACACGAATGAGGAAGTGATTTTTTCCGAATTGGCATTCTCAAAAATTTTATGAATCCACGGCAGTGGGAATTTTGAGTTCTTTAACCAGACCGTCAAGGTTCTGCAGCGACTTTTTAAAAGTATTTTCCAACTTTCTTTTTTCGGTTAGACGAAATATAATTTCTGCGGCCAAATTTTTTTTTACATAAAAGTCGAGCGTAAGTTTCGTTTTTTTTATGCCGGTTTTTTCGAGGGTAAAATGCGTACAGGTTCCCTTCGCTTCATCCGTTTCAGTGAACTGAATCTTGTTGTCCTGGTAGTAATAATAGCTGGAGGCGATGTTCACGACTCCGTGATCGGTGACGCACCGACATTTCATTCCAACGCGCGGAAGAAAGTGATTGAGCGTCTCTACGGATTTTATACCTTCCATCCAACGGTTACGGTATCTGAAATCGCCGCGTAGCATGAAACAGTGTAATGATATCGGTCTCATAGATGCGCTCCACCGAGAACATTTTTGACATTTTTTCCAGCTGCAAGATGTTTTGGAGGCTCTGGGGGAATTTCATTGCGAAGTTGACTCAGTTGCGTGTATTGAAAAACCACTTCGCCGCTCTCGGTTTGTTTGGTACTTCTGTCCCATTTCATCCAGGTGGCTAAATCCAATGGCTTGCCTTCTGGCAGTAGGTTTTGGGTGATGAGCCAGTATTCATGTTGTTGAATATCATTTTTTAGCAGCTGATGCGCGACAATGATATCCTTTCCAATAAGTTTGCTGAAATTTTTTACGTTGTAACCCGTGAATTCACCATAGTGGGTTATGACTTTTAAGGTCAGATTAATCGCGGAAATACAAGCCTTGCACTGGCAGTAACGACGCTGTTCATAGGCAATAATACTTCGATGAAACTCAACAAACATTTTTTCCACCTGGTGGTAAATTTCTGTCAGCCCCGGTGGATCGCCGAACTTATAAAAGAGAATGGCATCTCCTTCAATTTCCGAAATTTCCAACCCCATGTTGTTGGCATTGATCAGTATTTCAAGCAGTTCCTGAATGATGAGCCGGCTGTGATCAATTTCGGTTTCTGCAACGAACCTGGAGAATCCGCTGATGTCGGGAATAAAGAGGAGGCCTTTGTTTTCCATTGCAAGTGTAAAGTTAAGAAAAGCTTACAGCATTCAGCGTACAGCTCACAGCTTTGGGTAGTCAATACGAAGTCATTCACAGCTTACAGCTCACGCACAGCTTACAGTGGACATCACCGAAACTAGCTGTAAGCTGATTGCTGTAAGCTGACAGCTTTTAAAAATTTTTTCAATTTTTATAACCTCTGATCACGATCCCCGTATACATTCCACTAATTGCACTCGTATGCATGCAGACAAACATCGATTTGTAAACCCTCAATAACCTAATCTTCCAAATTTTATTTATGAAAATCCTAAAATGGATTGGTTACGTTTTGTTAACCATAGTGCTTCTTATTGCCGCATTTTATCTCAAAGCTCGCATCTCAACTGAGCGGCGCCTAAGCAAAAAATATGATATTACATTGCAGCCGTTCACATTGAAAACGGATTCCGCTATTGTTGAAGAAGGACACCGGATTATGTTGACCAAAGGTTGCGCAGCCTGCCATGGAGATAATCTTCAGGGCAGAGTTTGGTTGGATGACGCCCTGCTCGGAAAAGTTGTGACACCAAATCTGACGAAAGGAGAAGGTGGATTGCCAAAAGACTATGGCACCAATGACTGGCTCCGAAGTTTGAAACATGGATTAAAGAGAGATTCAACACCGCTGAGAATTATGCCTTCTCATGAGATTTCACATCTCGGAGAAGAAGATATGAATGCGCTGATTGCATACTTATCACAAATTGAACCCGTCGATAACATTTTACCAGAAACAAGTCTTGGATTTCTGGGATACATATTGGCGGATTTGGGGAAGATATTATTAATTCCGGCTGATAGCATCGATCACAACCGACGTTTAACCAAGAATGTAAACCGTGAAGTCACCCCCGAATTTGGAGAATATTTGACCACGAATTGTTCAGGCTGTCATCGCAAGAACATGAAAGGTGGGCCTCCTTTGGCGCCCGGTTTCCCTGTGGTAGCCGACATTTCAAGCACTGGTAATCCGGGAAAATGGACTGAGGAACAGTTCATCAATACCTTGAGGACGGGAAGCACTCCGGAAGGGAAGAAATTAGATCCCACTAAAATGCCCTGGGTCGCTTTCAAGAATTATAGTGAAGATGAAATGAAAGCCATTTTCATGTATCTGAGAAGTATATAATAGCGGATGCTGCTGTCTGCTGTAAGCTGAAAGCTGTTAGCTCTAAAAAGTCAGCACCTATTCGAACGAGAATATTATTTTTGTCAAGGTGATTGATCGCATCATCTTGACAAAAATAATTTACTTATGATAGCAACACTTGTTCATGTCTACGTAAAACCGGAATTCATCAAATCTTTTATAGAAGCAACCCGTGCGAATCATGAGAATTCTATACAAGAACGTGGCAACTTCCGATTTGATATTCTTCAGGATGCTCAGGATCCGGGCAAGTTCGTATTGTATGAAGCATACGAATCAGAGCAGGCTGCTGCTGCCCACAAGGAAACTGCTCACTATGCAGCGTGGCGTGACGCAGTAGGTTCCTGGATGGCAAAACCAAGGGAAGGTGTGAAGCATTCCATGTTGTTCCCTGCTGAGAAATAAGGGCATATGAAAGATTCTTTTAGCCTGGCGCCAGTCGCCGCTGGTGTATTTTGGTCCTGGTAAAATTTCTGTTTTGCCATCGGTCATAAAAACGTTTGGTTCAAGAACTACTTCTTGTTACCGGAACAAAATCATTCGCAGCATCAGGCTTATTACCAAAATCTTTTGGAAGCAGATTCCATAGCCAGGGCATTAGCGTTGGAACATTTATCCGTTAGCGTTGAACCAACGCCCGGGATAGTGGATGAAGCGGTAAAGAAAGCATTGATCATTTGATCCAGACGTTGTTCGTGGCAATCGGCGGTGGAAGCGTGATGGATGCAGGAAAAGCCATCGCAGCCATGCTTCCTTTACACGAACCTGTAAAAAATTATTTGGAAGGTGTTGGCACCAAACCTGCGCACCCGGTGTCAAAGTTCGCTTTTATAGCGATACCCACTACCGCCGGTACAGGAAGTGAAGCAGCCAAAAATGCTGTTCTGTCGGAGACAGGTGAAAATGGGTACAAGCGATCTTTGCGTCACAATAATTTTGTTCCGAACGTTGCTATCATTGATCCCGCCTTGTCGATAACCTGTCCCAGGGCTACAACAGCGGCCAGTGGAATGGATGCCTTCACGCAATTGCTGGAGTCTTATTTTCGACAGCGGGAAACGCTGTCACGGATGCATTAGCCTATGAAGGATTGCAACAGATCTCAGGAATTTGTGACAAGCTTACCATTCGGGAGCCGATATTAATGCACGTACAGGCATGGCGTTGGCCGCATATCTTTCCGGGAGTTACATTGACGAATGCCGGTTTAGGATTAGTGCATGGATTCGCTGCATCCATCGGTGGATATTTTCCCATCGCACACGGTGTGATTTGCAGTTCGTTGATGCCGGCTGTTAACCGCGTAACTGTTCGCAAGCTTCGATCTCAGCGAAGTAATGATAATGCGTTAGCGAAATATGCGATCATTGGAAAAATGTTTGCAGGAGTTGAAAACAAATCCCCTGAGTATTATGTAGACTTTCTTCTCGACACGATCGAAAAGTGGACTGTGGAAATGAATATCCCAAGGCTTTCTCAAGGAGGCGTCACATCCTCAGATTTTACAAAAATTGTGAATGCAACAGATAACAAAAATAACCCCGTGGCATTGAACAGAGAGGAGATGTTGGAGATTTTGGAAATGGCAGGGTAACGTGGGTGCTAAACGAATTCAATGAAATTGTAAACCATTTTTGCAGTTCTGCGTTGTAATAAAGAAATATATTTCACGTTCCTTTTTTGGCGACAAGAAAAAAGCAACTTATATTTGCCTCAGCAAGAACAGAAAATGAAATCAGGTCACAACATATGTATGAAGCGTTATCCGCAAGTTTGCCAAAAGCAACTCGTATGTACATGCCTGGGAAAAATGTTATGATATAAGAAATTGATAGATATAGCAGCAAGCCCCGGGCAATTTGTCCGGGGCTTTTTGTTTTTTGTCGGCGTAGCCAAGTGGTTTAAGGCATCAGTCTGCAAAACTGAAATTCGTGGGTTCGAATCCCGCCGCTGACTCAGATATCCAGCCGTCACGTTAGGCTCGTGACAACCTGCACACGTAGTGCAGGATGGCTGGATTGCGTAATTAGCTCGCCCGCCATAGCTCGAAGAGCGACGGCGGGCTGAGCCCGCCATTAATTCGAAAATTGAACAGACGCGAAACTTGAGCAATAAATTATTAACGATTTGAGTTAATAAGTAAAACGATGGAAGATCAGCGCGCGTTTGCCAGGCACTCCGCCATCTTATCAAGACATTCTCCCATACCTGCTTTAGATAAGGCTACTATTTGATCATTGTTATAACCGGATTCCGTCACGGTAATTTCTGTCTTGCTGTCTCCCATTGCCTTTAGCGTAATGACGTGGGGAACGCTATAGGGAAAACCTGGCGGCATACCAAGGGCCGATGGGTCAATACTATTTCCATCCTTATCTGAGAAATGATGAATGAACTTGATCCGTTCTAATGGAATTATTTCGGTGTACGTCCAGGTGTTGTAAATTTCAAACCCCTCCGGGGAACGCATGCACACCAGGGATTTTCCGCCAACCTTGAAATCCATTTTCGCTAATGGGGCAGTAAACATTCGAGGGCCCCACCACTGTTTTACCAGTGATTCTTCACTCCATGCTCGCCACACGCTTTCAACTGGAGCATCAATCATTTTAGTTATTACCATGTTTAGCGTTGCAGTTGTCATGTTATCCATATTGATAGCTGTTTAGATTTATTTCATTTTTTTTAGCAAATCGTCGAGCCGAGTAAATATGTCGTTCAGGCCGTCTTCAGTTAAAAACCGAAGTTCACCATCGCGGTCCTCCAAGCGATTGGAAGACCGATTGAATCGTTAACTTGGTTCTGTTGCCAGGAAGACTTTCAAATGTGGTGGAACTTAGAATGATGTAACCCTGCGGTCCTTCAAACTCAAAAGTTCCGACAATTCTTTCAGGCGCTTTTACTTCGTGGTACACGCCATGGAAAGCAAGCTCGTGTCCATCCATATCTTTGAAGAAGTATCGCCATGACCCTCCGGTTCTGGTGTCGAAGCTTTGAAATGTTGTCGTGAATTTCCTGGGTCCGATCCATTGCCCATACAGGTCGGCATTCGTATGAGCTTTAAAAACCATTTCACGGGGGGCGTCAAATTCCCGGGTGATAAAGATGTCTTGCCGGGTAGCTTTCGCTAAAATTTTTGTGGAATGTTTGTTGGCCATGATGTTCTTGGCTTGTTGATATCAAAGATAGGAGATGCTACCCGGAACTGGAGTGATTAAAAAGTCAAGTTTCGGGTCATTCAGGACAATGTATTAGCTTTGACTGAGGGTTACGCTTTCCCACGTTAGTTGATCATGTCGATGTATTATTTTCATAAAACAAATTGCAGCAAATGAAAAAGATCGGACTGATCGTTCCGCATGATCACACGCTGTTAAGCATCGGTGCCATCTTCGATGTAATCGAAACCGTGAACAGGATTTTTGTCAGTGCTAACCGGGAAAAACCTTTTAGCCTTACAATCTTCCAATCTCCCGAGCAAATTCAAGCAGCATGGTAAATTGTTTCATGGCTATCCAGTTAAGTCCATTCGATCAAACCAACAGATGGATATTGTTTTTATACCATCCGTTGCAACGCGCAAAATGGATGAGACCCTTGCTAAAAATAAATTCTATTTACCGTGGCTGCGAAAGCAATTCAAAGGTGGTGCTGAGGTGGCGAGTTTTTGTACCGGCGCATTTTTGTTTGGTGCTTCCGGTTTGTTGGATGGAAAACAAGCTACAACACACGTAGATGCTTGTTGCACATTTGCCTCCTCCTTTCCAAAAGTATTTATAAAACCGGGGCAGACCGTAACTGCCGATAACAGATGTTATACAAGTGGAGGTGCAACCGCTGCTTTTCATTTACTGATACTCCTGGTTCAAAAATATTGTGGTGATGAAGTTGCAATAAGGATCTCTAAATATTTTGCCGTTGACCTTGACCGCTACAAACAAAGTCACTTCAGTATTTTCAGGCCTGATTATTCACATCATGACGTACTTGTAAAAGAAATTCAACGACGTATTGAAAACGACTATAGTTCCATCAATACCATAGAAGAAATAATAAAAACGGTACCGGCAAGCGGCGCAACATCGTCCGGAGATTTAAACATTCCACAGGACTGCCTCCCATAGAATATTTGCAGCAAGTTCGCATGGAGCGAGCCAAAAAATTATTAGAGCAAACCAATCTGAGCGTTGCTGATATTGTTGTCGAAGTTGGATATACAGATCCAAAATCATTTCGAAAGATCTTTCACAAAATCGTTGGTATAACACCGTTGGAGTATAGGGCGAAGTTTAAGATACGGTAATAGAGGTTGAAAACTTTGAAATGCCATGAGGTATGAGAGATCTTCTCAACCCATTGCTCAAAATATCCCTTAAAGCCACCACGTTCCCGTATGCACGCCGGTATTGCTATAAAATAATGGGTTTTAGTACAAGCGCATTAGAGCGGGGGTTTTTATCCATGGTTTTCATGATTGTGGATCTATTTTGCGGAGATTAATGCCCTCTCCCATTAAACGGCTATAAAGTCGATTGAACCTTGATTATTTAGCCAATTAGCGTCAATTTTTACTTGAGTTAACCAATGTGTCCGCCAAACATTACTATTATTCCTTGAGAGGAGGGCATAAAATATAGGATTGTCCAAAAGGATAAGAGAGGGTCTTACCAAATGGCATTTAAGAGAATTTTTGAGAAGATGTATTACACTTTTAGGGGGTTGAATGATTGGACCATGTTTCCCGCCCAACATACGTCAAAAAATGGTTGGCAAGCCAAAAATGTATGCCCTTGAATAGTCAATACTACACTTCCAACGATCAGACTAAACGCTTGTATAAAAAATGAAATCATGGACTCCATTTTTTCACAGCAAGACATAAAAATTTGGAGATACATACTAATACTTACACCTTCTTGAGACAGTGCAATAATGTCGGTACCTTAGTAATGCATTTTTGGTGCAGGTCCTGAGCGTTTGAGAACATTAAGAAGTGTTAAAAATGAATTTTTTTTCAGGTTTACCGATTAAAACATAAATGGAATCGAAAAATCATATTGACAACTGCCAGCCCGATATCTTGATGGCTAACCTGGATCGGTGTACTGACGGTGATACAGAGTTCCGACGCGAATTGGCTCAATTACTGGCCAGTAACATTACCGAGATGATGGCGAATATTGAAAAATCGGTTAAGGTTAAAGATCCTAATATTATGATTAGGTCCGTCCACAAGACCAAGACCACGCTTAGTATTTTGAATGATAGCGAAATGAACGAGGAGATCAGCGTTGTGGAAACAAAATTGAAAGAAACTTCTCCTGTTGACCTGGAAATTCACGTGGAAAAGTTAATCAACCGCTGCATGCGAGCAATTAATATTTTAACAACCCTCTCTACGCAATAACAAACTTACGCCAGCCCCTCCGTTAGGAAATCGTTAAGGGACTTTCCGGTTTTCATGGCATCAAGAAGATCTTTCTGAAATCTTTTACCGGTCACTTCGCTGTCTGTAAAGGAACGAAGCACCATAAAGCTTTTTAGTTTCAACAACTCGCTATGTGGGTGCTCTGCTGGATATCCTTTGGGCATCGTTTTCAACTTGTCTTCCTTCCACAAATCCACAAAAGTTTTTTTGAATTTTTTTTCCCCTAAAATTTTAACCAACTGTTCTCCGTTGTAATCAATTTCCTGTCGGATCTTAACCAGGTTTTCAGGACTCGGCTGATACATCCCAGCCGCGACCATGCTGTTATTGCCGGGTTGGATTTGAAAATAATAACCTGGAACACCCATTCCCTTTCCTGCTGGTGAAATACCTGCGCTTACATTGGTCTTATAGGGTGTTTTATCCTTGCTGAATCGAACGTCGCGATAGATCCGGAACGTGAGTTTTTTTGGATTCAATCCCGCCAGGGACTCATCGAAGGTGATCATTTCCTGCAGCACATCAGTCACGAATAATTCAAACTCGTCTTTTATTTCCAGATAGCGTGACTTGTTTTTTTCAAACCACTCCCGGTTATTATTCCGGGAGAGTTTCTTTAGAAAATCCAGCGTATTATTAAAATTCATAAGCACATTCTTCGACGATATGAGTGATTAATATTTTTCCGGTAAACCTTCAATCCGGGTTTTTGTATCCTGTAGCGCGGGGACCTGCGATGCTGGGGTACCTAAATAAAAATAAGCTGTGGCTGAGACGTCATCTTGCCTGTAGAAATTAGTCCAACCCTCCGGAAAATTTTCATCGTTTAATTGAGGGGCCGAAGGAACTTCCAGCAGCTTGGTAAATTCTTTTCCGGAAACAGTAACAGGGATAAGGGGCGCTCCATTTTTCGCATATTCCCGAACTTTGTCACGCATTTCACCTCCCATTATTTGAATGGTGACTTTGCAATCTTTGCTGAAATAAACGGGATCGGGAATATGATATCTATAGAAAGCCCACTGGCGTGTCTTTTCGTCTGCTACCAGGCAGCCCTGATAAAGGTGCGTAAATAGTCCTTGTCCCCAGCCTGTCCCGATATAGTCTTCGGTACCGGTTCCGTTTAGTGTTGGTAAATCGCCGTCGCCGTCCAGGTAGATCTTTACTTCTCCCTCACCCCACCAGCTGTTTTGGTATAGGGGATCCGTTATGATACCCATGTTCATTCCTAAAAATCGTCCTTTGCCTTTAACGGTGGGGAGTATTTCAAAATCTTTTCCTAATTCTGTTTTTAACGCGCGGCTCCAATACGCATGAAAATACGCGACATCTTCTCCGTGTGATTTTACCTGTTGGAAATTGATGTCGTAAAAGAGCATCACAGTTTTTCCACTTTCATTTTTAATTGTGACCCGCGCCGCTTTCCGATAAGGCATCGGGATATAGCAAGTGAAAGACCTTCCCTCCGGATCTGAAAATAATGCATTCTGAAACGAAACTTTACGCCCTAGTCCTACGCCAAAAAAATCACCCAAAGGAACAGAAACAGCGGGTTTCGTCTGGTCATCCCAATACATTTCCAATCGAAGTGAGCGAAGCATTGCCGGAGAGCGATCATTTATCGTCATCCACATACGCTGAATGACGCCGGATCCTTTTACGTTCAGCAAGACTTTTGTTTCTCCTGGCGCAATATTTTCAGACGGATGTCCCTTTGCTTTTTTGTTTTCTGAGCCTCCACTGCCTTTACCGGCAGAAGGATTTTCAAAACTTGACCAACGTGTTTCGGTATCGTTGGGGATCCTAAAAAGCTCTTGAGCTTTGAGTGATGCAGTTGCAAAAATGAATAGAATAAAACCGAAACTTACTTTGAGGGATGCTGTCATAATACACTCATTTAATGAACAGACACTAAAGATATTCCACAATAGTTTCCAGCCCAATTCCGCGGGATGCTTTTACTAAAATTGTGGAGTCTGAAAGGGGATGCATTTTCAAATTCTCAATTAAGGCTGCCTTGTCCTCAAAATATTTTGCCGTCCGGAATTTCGGTTAACGCAGCCTTAAATAATTTTCCGCAGAGATAGACCTTATCAAATTTTTTATGCTGCAAGAGCTGTCCGATCAGTCGATGTTCTTTCTCTGCTTCCTCTTCCAATTCAAACATATCGCCTAGAATAACAACTTTGTCCCTTGACTTCATCGCTGCAAGATTTTCGACTGCAGCCTGCATGGAACTGGGATTAGCATTATAGGCATCCAGAATAATTGTATTGGTTCCTTTTTTAACCATTTGCGATCGCATGTTTCCAGGCTCGTATTGTTCAATTGCCGCGTTCGCTTCATCAGGAGGAACACCAAAATATTTGCCGATGCATAAGGCCGCCATGATGTTCTCAAAATTATAGGCGCCTATTAATTTGGTTTGAAGTTGACTGCCATTCTCTGCTTTTACTTTTACAAACGGATCTGCGCTGATCAATTCGCCATGGTAATAATCTCCTTTTGCGGGATAGAAGAGTGGTTGCTTAAACCGTTTAGCCATGTTGGCAAGGATTTCATTCTGAGAATTGATGAAGACGGTACCTTCATTTTGAATTAGATGTTGATATAATTCCGATTTAGCCCGTATAATATTTTCGAATCCTCCAAACATTCCGATGTGCGCCCGTCCTATGTTTGTGATAAATCCGTGAGAAGGATTTGCGATAGAGCAGAGCAACGCAATTTCTCCCAGGTGGTTGGCTCCCATCTCAACGACAGCTATTTCAATGCTCTTATCGATGGCCAGTAGCGTTAACGGTACACCAATGTGGTTATTCAGATTTCCCTTTGTGGCGTACGTTTTATATTTTTTGCTCAGCACGCTATGCAATAATTCCTTACTGGTTGTCTTTCCATTTGAACCCGTCAATCCAATGATTGGTATCTTTAACTGATCGCGGTGATATCGGGCCAACTGTTGCAGCGTCTCCAATACATTGTCGACAAGAATGCAACGGTCGTTGACAGCATATTCCTTTTCGTCTACTACTGCGTATAAGGCTCCCTTTTCAAGGGCCTGCACTGCAAAAGTATTTGCATTAAACTTATCGCCCTTCAAGGCAAAAAAAATGGAGCCAGCACTGATCTGGCGGGTGTCCGTTGAAATCTTGCCCGATTCCTGAAATTTGTTGTATAAGTCTTTAATGTTCATCATCTCTATCCTTTTCTAAATCACTTTTTGAATTGCTAAATCATGGGGGAAAAGTATCTTGCAAGTAAGACAACAGCTTGCGTTTAGCCAACGTTAAGGATAAAGAAATAATTTAATGCTGCGATCACTTTGGTTTTTCCTTCTGTTTGTGTCAGTCAGTCTGCAGGCGCAATTTACCTATGTGATGGATCAGTCCATTCCTGTTAAAGATGAGCAGGGAAGTGCGCTGTCATTACCTTGGGCGGGTGGATTAAATGCAGCGCATTACAATACCATGGATCTCAATGGTGATAATGTTGAGGATCTCGTATTGTTCGACCGGATGGCAGATAAGATTCTAACGTTTATTCGTGTCGAAAACAACTATCAATATGCACCGGAGTTTGAAGAACTTTTTCCCGAAGATATTACCAACTGGCTATTGCTTCGGGACTTTAATTGCGATGGCAAGAAAGATATTTTTACAGGCGACATTTTCGGAATAAATGTCTTCACGAATGTAACGGAGCCGGGCGGACCTTTGGCATGGGAGCAATTTACTTTTTACACTGGGTTCCCGGGTCAGAAATCCGAAGCGCTGTTAACAACAGGGCTTTCTGGCAACAAAATAAATCTTCAATTGCAGTTTGACGATCTTCCATCGATCACTGATGCTGATGGCGATGGCGATCTTGATATTTTTAATTTGCGTTTTGTAGGGGAGGGATCAATTGAATTTCATCAGAATTTTAGCAAGGAGCGTTATGGAACTTGTGATTCTCTGGATTTTGAAAAGGTCACCCAAAAGTGGGCAGGTCTTGCTGAGTGTGATTGCGGAGTGTTTGCATTCAACAACGAACCCTGTGCGCCCGGCGGAGGGCGAACAAAACATGCTGCCGGCAAGAGCCTCTTGATGCTCGATGTCAACGGTGATGCGGCACTGGATATCTTATTTTCCGAAGCGGATTGCACCAATTTATATGCGCTGCTGAACGAAGGCACGACTGCCAACCCAATTATAAATTCTTCCGCGGTTTTTCCCACTGTTTCGCCCGTTGATTTTCTGATTTTTCCCGCGGCGTTTTATGAGGACATAGACTTTGACGGCAGACGAGATCTTATTTCCACCCCAAATATTTTTTCGAAGACACCAGAAATACTAAACGCAAATTTGAGCCATTCCAACTGGGTGTATAAAAATTCCGGGACGAACGCTGCTCCTGTTTTTTCCTTCTCTAAAGATTCCTTTCTTCAAGATCTAATGATTGATGTTGGCGACAATGCGGTTCCCGCCTTAACTGATTATGATGGCGATGGCGATCAGGATTTATTTGTGAGTCAGAACAATGTGCCAAACGCTACTGCAACTGTAAGGCTGTACGAGAATACGGGCACGGCTGCCAATCCTGAATTTTCATTGACGGAAAATGATGCATTTGGTTTTTCGGCTTCAACTTTATACAATTTGAAAATCCAGTTTGCAGATTTGAATCATGATGCTAAAATTGATTTGGTCTTTACAGCGACCGATTTTTTGACCGGCCAAACAAAATTGTATTACCTCCCAAATAAGAGCAGTTCGACGTTGGATTTTTCCGGACAATCCGTGGAGCAGACCAATATTTTCATTGTGTCTTCCGAGAATATTACGGTGGTCGATGTCAACAACGATGGATTTCAGGACTTGCTCATTGGAAAAAGCAATGGAGCCTTACAGTATTGGAAAAATCAACAAAACACAGTTCTTTCCTTTACACTGGAAGACGACGCATTTCTGGATTTAAGTGCTAATATTTTACGTCAAAATATTTCGGGAACGGCTGCTGATTTGGATATGGATGGAAAGATCGACTTAATTCTTGGCGATCAACGGGGAATGCTCAATATCATTCCTGACTTTCGTAACGCAACAAATGTGAGTGGCGAATTAACCGACATCATCTTTAATCCGATCGCCGACGATTACAAATCCAAAAACTTAGGAGGTCGCATATGGCCGGTGACCGCCAATATTTTTAATACCAACAAACCTTCAATCGTGGTTGGAAACACGCTTGGTGGAATTTACGTGCTGCGAAACGATGAAGGCGAATCGCTTCCTGAACATCCCAGCATCACCATCTATCCGAATCCCGTAGAAAGAAATGAATCATTTAACATTCGGATCGACCGGCCCGCGGAGTTTCAGGTCTTCAGCAGCTTGGGTCAGGTTGTAACGTCGCCGGCCACGATACCCGGCTCCGGAATACACACGTTTAGAATTCCACCCCTGGCTGCCGGAGTTTATTTTTTGCGATTTGCCACCCAGGGGAAATTTTTTACTAAGCGCCTGGTCGTTTATTAATTGTCACATGCCAATCGGGCACACTTTCTGAACGAGTTAGTCCCACGATCCTCTCGAATTACCGAAATCTTCCATCTTTGCACCCGATTTTAGGGAAACCCAACTTCAACACTTAGAACCTCAACACTTCAACACCTTGAAACACGCTTTTATATTCGACATGGACGGCGTAATCGTCGACAGCAATCCCACCCACAAGATTGCCTTAAAACAGTTCTGTAAGGAACACGGATACGACCTGTCCGAAAGTGACTTACGCGAAAAAATTTATGGCCGAACAAACAGAGATTGGTTATTGAACTTGTTTGGCAGCCTGGACGACGAAACCATTCGAAAATATGCAGACGAAAAGGAGGCACTCTTTCGGCGTCTTTATAAGGATATCAAACCGGTTACGGGCCTAATTCCTTTCCTGGACAAATTGGATGCGATGAATATTAGTCGCGCTATTGCTACCTCCGCGCCGAGGGCTAATGTTGATTTTACCCTGCAGAAAACGAATACCGGGCAAGTATTTTAAGACGATACTGGACGATTCCTTCGTCACAGAAGGCAAGCCAAATCCTCAGATTTACCTAAAATCAGCCCAGGCACTGGGATTTGACCCCTCGAATTGCATTGTTTTAGAGGATTCACTTTCAGGCGTTAAAGCCGGAAAGCGCGCAGGATGTAAAGTGGTGGGCATCACAACCACCCATACCCGCGAGGAATTGAATGAAACGGACTTCGTAATCGATGATTTTAACAGCCTGGACCCCAAATCCCTAATATCCCAACTTTATTAGGCATCATCCCTGGATTATTTTAGATTGGCGTTGGATAATTAAGTTGAGCTAGCGATATTTGCAGTCCCTTTTCAAAAAGGGGTTTTTTAAACAATTACGTAGATTATGGCACGAGTTTGTCAAATAACAGGAAAGAGACCTCAGGTTGGAAACAACGTTTCCCACGCTAACAATAAAACAAAGAGAAGATTTTTACCAAATCTTCAGAAAAAGCGCTTTTTCCTCCCGGAAGAAAATAAATGGATAACATTAAAGGTGTCGACGAAAGGGATAAAGACCATCTCCAAATACGGCATTACGGCTGTATTGAAAGAAGCTAAGGCTAATGGATACCTGGTGTTATAATAAATAAAACATTGAATCATGGCAAAAAAAGGTAACAGGATACAGGTGATTTTAGAGTGCACGGAGCACAAAACCACGAACATGCCAGGCATGAGCCGTTATATCACCACGAAAAATAGAAAAAATACTACCGAGCGGTTGGAACTGAAAAAGTACAATCCGATCTTGAAAAAATATACCGTACATAAAGAAATCAAATAATTATGGCAAAGAAAGTTGTTGCGTCCCTAAAGAAAACAGACGGTAAGAGCTTCGCTAAAGTGATCCGCGCTGTGAAGTCTGAAAAGACCGGTGCTTATACTTTTAAGGAAGAAATTGTACCTGCAGAACTTGGTAAAGGAAATACTTGCTAAAAAGTAATTAGCTTTCAAAAAATTTGAAAAGTCCCTGATGGGACTTTTTTTGTTTTAAACAAAACGCACTCGTTATGGCATTATTCGGAAATCTGTTTTCCAAGGAAAAGAAGGAAACCCTTGATAAAGGATTGGAAAAATCCAAGGACAGCTTCTTTGGTAAATTAGGGAAGGCGCTTGGTTGGGAAGTCTACCGTGGATGACGAGGTTCTGGATAATTTGGAAGAAGTGCTTGGTTTCATCAGACGTCGGCGTTAGTACTACGTTGAAAATTATCGAACGAATTCAGCAACGAGTTGCCCGCGATAAGTATTTGGGCACATCCGAATTGGACAGAATTTTGAAAGAGGAGATAGCAGCCTTGCTTTCTGAAAATAATTCCACCGATAATCTGGAGTTTGAAACGCCGCAAGATAAAAAGCCCTATGTCATCATGGTCGTTGGTGTAAACGGCGTAGGCAAAACCACCACCATTGGAAAACTTGCTGCGCAGTTTAAAAAGAGGGGAAAAAAAGTAATGCTGGGAGCTGCCGATACGTTTCGTGCGGCGGCAGTAGATCAGCTTAAGCTTTGGGGCGAGCGTGTAGGCGTCCCCGTTGTTTCAAAGGGAATGAACACCGACCCTTCCGCTGTAGCGTTTGATACCGTTAAAGAAGGATTTGATAAAGCAAATGGATGTTATCATCATTGACACGGCGGGAAGGCTTCATACAAAAATAAATCTGATGGCAGAACTTACCAAGATCAAACGTGTTATGCAAAAGGTCATTCCCGATGCACCCCACGAAGTATTGTTGGTTTTGGATGGTAGCACGGGACAAAATGCGATGGTGCAGGCTACGGAGTTTACGAAAGCAACAGAAGTAACTTCCCTGGCCATTACAAAACTGGATGGTACAGCAAAAGGAGGAGTTGTAATTGGAATATCAGATGAATTCAAAATACCGGTGCGATACATCGGCGTGGGTGAGAAGGTAGACGACTTGCAGACTTTTAACAAGGTTGAATTTGTGGACTCGCTTTTCAAAAAGAATTAGTGCCAAAATGGTGAGACTATTTCTTGCAATTGAGGTTGCGCCGAACAAGGCGGTTACTCCTTCTTCTTTTTCTTCTTCGCTTTATACGTTATTGGCGGCGCCTTCCTTACCGGGATTCTGACAAAAATCTGGTAGTTGAATCCCCAATACGAATCCTTGTTGGTCCGTCCATAGCCTGGAACATCCGAAGGAATTATGTTCTCGGTATCGTCCGTGCTTAAGCCCGAATTTGAAACGGGCGGTATACCCCATCCAGATTGCTTTCCAGATCTTGACGCGTAACCCGCCCGTTAGCTCAATCCAGTGTGCGTTTACACTGCCGTCATGATATTCCAGGTTCTCATAAGCTATTCGTGAATTCATTCCAAGCCAACACGGTCAGGTCCTGCGAAAAGTTGGCTTTGCCATAACGCGCGCCGAAAAAAAGCATATTTCGATCGGGGTCTTTGACAAGCAAATTAACATCAACGCCCACGCGCCAATACGTTCCATCATTGGAATAATTTCCGCGAATCACTGAGAAATGTCCTTGACCCCGCACCATAATCAAGGGCGAGATAATAGCGATGAAAGTCCACATCGGCATTTACTTCCCATCCGTTAAAATCATCTTGAAATTGGGTTTTAAAAAGGCTAATGAGATCGGTTCCCACCCGAATACCCGTAGGAATAAAACTATGTCTAATAACTGAATCAGCCCGAACGGAATCACTTTTCTGAGAAAAAGCCAACGTGCTCACCAGCGATAAAAGCGATATGTTAATCAACCGTAATCTCGACATTGGGAACTGGCGGAAATTTTAGAACTCATGCTGGTTGAAATCATGCTAATATTGGAAACGTCAGGGGACTCAGCTAAACCATTGATAACGGGATCAGGGCACGCATCGAATAGCTGTCAACCGGTGAGCTGTATATTCGAACCCTTAAGCGTGTCAATAGCACCGTTCGTCATATTGAATGTAAAAAGTCGAGACAGCTGGATGGCTAGATCGACAGGTAGTGTTACAGTGGTATTCGTGTACGGAGTCGTTAATAAATTTCCCGCAAGGTGATCGGCAGTTATGCTCTTTATTGTAACTGACTTTGCAGCGCCATTAGGGGATCATAAAGTTAACCTGCATAAGGTTGGTTGGGGGACAATCGAAAACACGCAGGTTAGCGATATGAGGGTCTTCCAATGTTCTTGCAGGCTCGTCATTTGCGTTAAGACCAAAGCTGATGGAATCGAATGTATGTTCCGTCCTTGATGGCAAGTTCATTCACAAATGTCTGTATTCCACAGGGACGGTACCTTTGCTTCTGTTACACGATTATAGCTAACGACCAAAGTATCTGACTGACCTCGCCGGTATTGAAAATGAAGGTTGTTTCATTCTTAGTTGTATCTACAGGTAGATTTATCGTTGTGCCCCGTCCCGTAAAAACTATTTCTGAGAAGTCAGTGGTGATCGAATCAAATTGATGACTGACATAGCGGCTAGTCTTATTGTTAATGATGACGCCATCGCTATTGGCATGTAATTGATTAAAATCTAATAGTCAGTGTATCAGTTTCCGGACATCGATAGATTTCAATATTTGTTCCACCGACCCTTTTGAAGGTGTGGCGTTAATAACCCGAGCTGAATCAAAATCGTGTTCAAGTATCTGCAGATCCAGAAAGCACAAAGGCAGATCCGCAGTCTTCAGAAATAAATTGATTTTTTACTGTATACCCGAATGACAAAAAATTCGATTTCACCAATCACCTTCAAAGTCGAAAGGTCGCTTCCTCATCAAAATAGTTAAACTGATAAAGAAATGATGGTTTGTGTTCAAATCTTGCCCGGTATTGGAAATTCTTTACGAAAACTGAATCTCCCTTGACCGGTTCCCATTACCCGGAAAGTAACGCCAACAAAATCGTTGTGCAATTGATAACAATCCGGATCATCCAGGCAGGAAGCAAAAAATAGGAGAAAAAAAGCAAACCAGCTTAGTTTTTTCATCTGTTTAAAATGATATCCGATCTATTCACAAATATCGGTTATAAATATTTTTCTTTTCCAGCCTTCCAATACCCCTTATTAATCATTGGTTGTAGGGCAACACACACGATTTCAAGGTCCAAATTGCGGCTGTAAAGATAAGTTAACGCTCAAAAGGCCAAATTCCATGCCCGTTTATTTTTAGTATTTTTGCACTCTTTAATAGCGAGACCGTGAAGACAAAGGGAAACAAAAAGAACAAGGTAAATATCGTAACGCTTGGGTGCTCAAAAAACCTGGTGGATTCAGAGGTGCTTTTGACACAATTTCGCGGCAATGGTATTGATGCTGTGCACGAATCAAAGACTGATGATGCAAAGGTCGTGGTGATCAATACCTGTGGGTTTATCGACAACGCGAAGCAGGAATCCATTGATACAATCTTGCGCTACGTCGATGCTAAGGAAGAGGGCATCGTTGATAAAGTCTATGTTACAGGATGTTTGTCACAGCGTTATAAAGATGATCTTGAAAAAGAAATTCCAAATGTTGACGCATGGTTTGGAACGCGCGACTTATCAAGGATGTTGAAAGTATTCAATGCGAACTACAAGCAGGAATTGGTTGGTGAACGTATCCTGACAAATCCCAGTCATTATGCTTATTTAAAAATTTCCGAGGGATGTGATAGGCCTTGCTCCTTTTGCGCTATTCCATTGATGCGAGGAGGCCACATTTCAAGACCGATGGAAGAGCTTGTGCTGGAAGCAAAAAATCTTGCTAAGCAAGGCACAAAGGAATTGTTGCTGATTGCGCAGGACTCAACCTATTATGGTCTTGACATTTATAAGAAACGAAATCTCGCCGAACTTCTTCAAAGATTATCGGATGTAAACGGGATTGAATGGATACGCTTGCACTATGCGTTTCCGGCGGGCTTCCCAATGGATGTTTTAGATGTCATGGCAGAACGGAGCAACATCTGCAATTATCTTGATATCCCCCTTCAACACGCTTCAAGCCGGATGCTCCAATCGATGCGGCGGGGTATCACGCGTGAGAAAACAGAAGAATTATTGGAGAGAATCAGAACAAAAGTGCCTGGAATTGCCATTCGTACTACGATGATTGCCGGTCATCCGGGAGAGACTGAACAAGATTTTCAAGAGTTGTTAGATTTCGTTGAAAGATCTCGGTTTGACAGGCTGGGTGTATTTACCTATTCGCATGAAGATAACACCCATTCTTTCACCATGAAAGATGATGTTCCTGATGATGTAAAACAGGAACGTATGGAGGCGGTGATGGAACTTCAACAAAGCATTTCGCTGGATCTTAATAAACAAAAGATAGGACAAACTTTTAAGGTAATGGTTGATCGTAAAGAAGGTGGAAATTTTATCGGAAGAACCGAATCGGACTCCCCTGAAGTGGACAATGAAGTGATCATCGAGACTAATGACTACCTGAGAATTGGTGATTTTGTAAATGTAACGATACAGTCAGCCTCAGAATTTGATTTGACTGGAGAGGCGATGCAGCACACTCAAATAAAATCTTAAACCTAATCTATAAATTGCCGTTATTCGGTTTATGGTTTTAAGAAATACCACCAACTTTTGTTCTTACCATGCAGCTTGATAAAATCGCTTTGGCGGATACACATGCATTCAGCCCTTTCTTCCTGGATTACATTGAGCAAAAGGAATCTTTAAAACCCTATTATAACCGTTATCCTTCACTGGAAAATTTTGCAGACCAAATTGCAGAAAAGTCGCTTGTTCCCTGCTGAAAATCGTGAAGTTCTAGTGACGACCTTGCAAAATCAATACGATGGTTTTCAACTCTCAGCACGTGTAGCCGAGAATATTTTATTGTTGAAGAACAAGAAAACATTTACCGTTACAACCGGCCATCAACTAAATATTTTCACGGGACCGCTTTATTTCATTTATAAGATCGTAACCGTAATCAATACTTGTAAAAATCTGAAGGCGCGTTACCCGGAGTTTGATTTTGTGCCTGTCTATTGGATGGCGACGGAAGACCATGACTATGATGAAATAAAATATTTCAACCTGTATGGAACTAAATATGTCTGGGAGACGGAACAGACGGGTGCGGTAGGAAGATTCGATACAAAAGGACTGGACACACTAGCCAACGAACTTCCTGGGGACATAAGCATTTTTAAAGAAGCCTACAAAAAAGGTAGGACGCTTAGTCAAGCCGTTAGGCATTATGTAAATGCATTATTTGGAAACGAAGGACTGGTAGTTTTGGATGGTGATTCCCGTCCGCTCAAGTCGTTGTTTCGTGATGCGATGCAGAGCGATATTATCGACCAGGTGAACAAGCCTCTTGTTGATGCTACTAATGCAGGCCTTGAAAGTCTGGGATATAAAACACAGGTCTTCTGTCGGGACATCAATTTCTTTTATTTGGAAAATGGTGTCAGGAGCAGAATAGAAAAATCAGGCGACGAGTTCAACGTAGTTGATACTAACCTTTCTTTTTCATCCGATCAAGTAAGGAAGCTTATTCAGGATGAGCCGGAAAAGTTTAGCCCCAACGTGATACTTCGGCCTTTGTACGAGGAGACCATTTTGCCAAATCTCGCCTACATCGGGGGTCCCGCAGAAGTGATTTATTGGCTGCAATTGAAGGAAGTATTTGGACAGGCTGGTGTGCCCTTTCCGATGCTAATGCCTCGAAACTTTGGTCTGATCGTGGATCATGAAATTAACCGAAAATTTTCCAAGACAGGACTTGAGTTAAAAGATCTATTCGAGGAAAAAAATTTCCTCTTTAATCATTGGGTACTAAAAAATTCCTTGCGCAATCTCACCGTTGGAGCAGAGCGTGCGGAGGTAAGTAAAATTTTTGACCAGCTTCGTGAAAGGGCATCATCATTGGATAAATCTCTGGCACCCTTTGTTGCCGCGGAGGGCCAGCGAACATTAAACAGTTTGGAGAAAATTGAACGCAATCTTGTGCGAGCAGAAAAGCGATTGCACGCGGATAAATTCCGCCAGATAGAAAATGTTAAGGATGCACTTTTTCCAAACGACAGCCTGCAGGAGCGCTATGACAATTTTTTAAATTTTTATCAGCAGGATGCGCATTTTATTCAAAAGCTGTTGGATTTTTTTGATCCATTTGATTTCCAGTTCCATATTTTAAGGTATACCGCATAACCAAATCAATTCCGAAAAGCTTTCCCTTTGGTAGAGATAATTCCACTACTATCTTTGGTACATGACCAAAGCTGACCTCCGAAAATATTATCTCAATGAGCGTCTTTCGCTCAGCGATGAAGCGTTTGCGCGATACAACTTTGATATTTGTGAAAATTTCTTTGCGGAACTCGATCTTCAGAATGTTAAAGTACTCCATTCCTTTATCCCAATGGAAAATACCCGGGAACCGAATACCCGAATGATTATATATAAAGCAACAGAACGGTACCCTTCCCTCAGGATATCCATTCCGAAAATAAATGTGAAGTCGGTTGATATCGAAAATTATTTTTACGAGGGACCAGAACAGCTAAAAGTCAACGCTTGGGGTATACCTGAACCTCAATATGGAGTACCTACCAAAACCGAAGAAATTGATATGGTGTTGGTGCCCATGCTGATTGCCGATCAGGATGGACATCGTGTCGGCTATGGCAAGGGATTTTATGATAAATTCCTGGCCACGTGCAAGCCGTCATGTATACCCGTGGGCCTTTGCTTTTATGAGCCTGTTCGAAGAATTGATGACATCAACGCAATGGATATGCCTTTAAAGTATTGTGTTACTCCAACTAAGGTCCATGCCTTTTGATTGGACAATTATACGGATGGTTCTTGCTGGCTCAAGCAATGAAAGGATCCCAGTCCCCAAATAATATCTAAAGAATCCAGGCCAATCACTTTTCGGTCGTGGAAACAGGACTGAAGAATTTGTAGCGCACGGTCATCATTTTTATCCCGGAAGGTCGGAACAATGACATATTTATTTCCAATGTAAAAATTTGCATACGAAGCAGGCAGGCGCATATCCTCGTAAACAACAGCAGCGGGCATCGGCAGTTCCACAATATCCAGCGGCTTTCCGTTTTCTAACCTGAGTTTTTTTAAAGACTTTAAATTTTCCTGGAGGATGGAATAGTTTTCATCTTTCTTGTTTTCCTCCACTACCGTAACAACGGTAGTTTCATTTACAAAACGGGTAAGATCGTCAATATGTCCGTCCGTATCGTCGCCGACAATTCCGTCCCCCAGCCATAGGATATTTTCCACACCATAGTAATCATGCAGATATTGTTCAATTTGTCCTTGATTCAAATGCGGATTGCGATTGGTGTTCAACAGACAGGATGTTGTTGTCAGGACAGTACCCTTACCGTTAAAGTCTACTGAACCTCCTTCCATGACAATTCCTGGATAGACGACAGGGATCTTGTAATGCTGTGCAATAAGCGTTGGAATATTATCATCAAGGTCAAAGGGTGGATACTTTCCACCCCAGGCATTGTATCCCCAATCGACGATAATTTTTTTTTGTTCTGCACTGGCATTGATCACGAATGCGGGACCATGGTCTCTGCACCAGGCGTCATTGGTCGGGTGTATGAAAAATTTTACGCCGTCTAAATTCGCCGATGCCTCCCGAAGATAGTGTAGTGCATTTTGTTTCATGGCCTCGTTCACCACGTTGATGTTTACCTGTTCCCCTTCCGCAAGAAGCCTGATAAATTCAGCGTATACCGGGTAGATGGTTTTTATTTTCCCAGGCCAGGAAGCTTCTTTATGGGGCCAGCTTAGCCATGTTGCGTCATGTTTCGCAAATTCAGCTGGGAAGTAATACCCTTGTTCTTTTGGGGTTTCAGTAGTCATGGTGTGGGAAACGCTACACTTATCACTTTTGCAATTATAGCATGCGGTATTCGATTTGCAAGTAATAATTATGCAGCATTTAGCTAAGGCGAAAATTAGTTTTTTAAAGTCTAATTTAATTGAGGCAAGTTTGAAATGGTTGGCCCGTAGCAAACTCGAAATAAATCCTCAATGAAAAAGATTACTGGCTGAAACATTAATTCTACAATCATATCCGGTGCTTCTATATCGCGATTTCGATGTGCTCGCCCTAATCCTTTAAAAATGTTTTGCATAAACTAAAATCTCTTTTACATTTGCAATCCCATTATAGGGGAGCTTAGCTCAGCTGGTTCAGAGCATCTGCCTTACAAGCAGAGGGTCGGGGGTTCGAACCCCTCAGCTCCCACATTAGAAACCTCCGCACTGGAGGTTTCTCGTTTTATGCAAGCATTCTTTTACATCTTGTTCTCTCCGTCCGCAGACAAATTTTATATCGGACATACCACCGAACCTCTCCAAGAGAGATTAAGAAAGCATCTTTCACACCATTCCGGTTTTACTTCAAAATTTAAAGATTGGAAAATCTTCTACTCTGAAACATACTCATCAAAGTCTTTGGCTTTTCAACGCGAAAGGGAAGTGAAAGCCTGGAAAAGTAAAACAAGAATTCTAGACCTCATTCGAAGCTCAGCTGGTTCAGAGCATCCCGCTTAAAGCGGGAGGGTCGGGGGTTCGAACCCCTCAGCTCCCACATTAGAAACCTCCGCACTGGAGGTTTTCTTGTTGTATGCAAGCTTTCTTTTACATCTTGTTCTCTCCGTCCGCAGACAAATTTTATATCGGACATACCACCGAACCTCTCCAAGAGAGATTAAGGAAGCATCTGTCACACCATTCGGTTTTACTTCAAAATTTAAAGATTGGAAAATCTTCTACTCCGAAACATACTCATCAAAGTCTTTGGCTTTTCAACGCGAAACGGAAGTGAAAGCCTGGAAAAGTAAAACAAGAATTCTAGACCTCATTCGAGTTCAGCTGGTTCAGCGCATCCCGCTTAAGCGGGAGGGTCGGGGGTTCGAACCCCTCAGCTCCCCCACAGATATTCAGGCAGTTGCGGTAAGTAACTGCCTCTTGTGTTTTAGAGGTTGGCACAACTTTGACACATTAACAGAATTAGCGTGTTTAATTATGCCGACCTTTGAATTTATGGCACCCATCGAGAAACAGCAATACATTATCTCATTCGCCGAAACCCTTAAACGCCTACGAAGGGTCGATGAGACTTACTCAGTTGGAGTTGCATTTATCTTAAATGATTAGACATACCCATTTAGAGGGATTTTATTGTGCTTTTGAGTTCAGTAAGTTTGCTAACTTGATAATCAAAGCCTATGAGTTGTCGGAAGTCCGGTCGATGATGAATATGGTCTCAGTCGTTTTCCCGGTTGATTAATATCGCTAGCTATGAAAAAATTAATTTCTTTGATGTACTTCGTGATAACATCCTTGATGTTGTCCGGCTGTATGCAAATGAGAATCGTGGCATTTAATGACAGCAATAATCCTGTCCCCGAAAGGGTCACCAGAACAACCCTCTTTTGGGGCCTTGGACAGAAGGAAGGAATCAAAACGCCCGAAGGATGTACTTCGATTTGCAAGGTAACGGCCAAGACCAATATGGGTCAGATTTTACTTTCCACCATTACGCTCGGCATCGTTGTTCCTCAAACAATTGAATACAGCTGCTGCCCGTTCGAACCCCCTCCTGCAGAAAATTAAACTTACGTTATATGTCATTCCCTATCGGCATCAGACCCTGGACAATCAAGGAATTCTCCAACGCTCACACGAATTTTACACAACCCCTGGATAAGGATCAGTCGTATGATCTATTCCTGGATCATCCGGAATTAAAAAAGCTCGATGCTTTTGAACAATATCGGCGATGTACCGACAATTTGAAATGGATCATCGAGGACGTAGCGATGAAGAATTTCAATATTCGAGCCATGGGAAGTGGTTGGTCTCTCAGCAAGGTCGCCGTTAGCGATGATTGCCTCATCAATACGAAAAATCTTCGCCATAAATTTTTGTTAAAAGCAGAGAACTTTGATCCTGATTTCCTGGCTGCCGGCAACAAGCCTGAAAATTTTAGATTTCTTCAATGCGGTAACACAATTATACGGATCAATGACTATTTGGAAAAAGAAAGTCAACCTGCAAAATCATTGCGTGCTTCGGGTGGAAGTAACGGCCAGACTATTGTAGGAGCTTTTTCGACTGGTACGCATGGAGCTTCTATCAAATTTGGCGCTCTGTCTGAGATGGTTGTCGGCCTTCACATCGTTACCGGCCCTGATAGACATGTATACATTGAGCGCGCATCGCGAAAAATAACATCGGATACATTTCATCAGAAAGTAGGTGCAGAGGTGATTTTCGATGATGACTTATTTAATGCGGCGCTGGTAAGTTTCGGAAGTTTTGGGATCATTCATGGGGTTCTGTTGGAAGTGGAGGACAAATTTCTTCTCAAGCAAAATCTCAAGCGCATTCCTTTTGACGATGCATTGGACCAAGCGGTGACGCAGGGTAACTTTAATGCTATTCAACATCACATGGATTTTCCGGTCAATTCATTATATCATTTTGAATTGGCAATCAACCCTCATGATTTTGCATTTAATAATGTTTCAAAGGGAACTTATCTCCGTGTGATGTCTAAGATCGGCGTAGAACCCTATGACCCGATCGTCGTAACTGAAGAATACAGTTATGGCGACGATACCCTTGGACTAATCCAAAAGGTTCTGGACGGTGTTGAAAAAGCAGCAGGGTTTCTCAACCGCTTGTTGATACCGAAATTGGTAAATGTCTTGTTCAAGGTGGCGTATGACCGGCCAGAATTAGCAACGGGAACGATAGGCGAAACTTTTAACGCAACAAAGTTCAGAGGACAACTATTAAGCGCAGCCTTCGGATTAGACAGAAAGGATGTTAAAAAAGTTATAGAGCTTTGCCTTCAAACGAATGACACCATTAAGCTGGCCGGTGTGATGGCCTTCCGGTTCGTAAAAGGAACGGAGGCAACCCTCGGTTTTACGCGGTGGCCGAATAGCTGTGTTCTTGAGCTCGATGGGGCGGAGGCAGCGGTTAATTACGAATTCATGAAAGCGCTCGTCGCTAAACTCGACGCACAGAACATTGAGTTTACCCTGCACTGGGGAAAGATCAACAGAATCTTAGATAAAAGTCGCGTTCTAAAAATGTATAGTGAGGAATCTGTATCGAACTGGAAAATGCAAAGGTCCCGCATCATGAATGAAAAAGTACAGCGGATCTTTAACAATGAATTTATGGAATCGTGCGGACTCGACGAGTTTAAGCCCTTTGCACCAATTCAGCCGCCGATAGTATAATTAAATTTTCGGACAAAAAGCTCCTGATTTGTAACGGTTTCTCAACTTTTGGCGCAATCGTATTGTGATTTCCGTCAGTTTCAACAAGACGAATGCTGCTATGGACGCTGGAAATGTTGCTTCCAGCCCTTTTCTCAACCAAGATAATTTTTCAGCCCGAGAGCTGCCTGCCCTATGCCCTTTCGAAATGTTGTGGCTTCACGGCGCGATCAAAACAATTTGTACGCTTTCATTGTCTTATCTATCAGCATGAACCATGAAAGTCCCTCAATAACAGAAGAAAACGCGCCTTTACGGCTTATCCTCGTTTCGAATCGCCTGCCGGTGCAATTGGTTAAAAAAAACGGCGAGGTGACGATAAAGCAGAGCGATGGTGGATTGGTTACGGCATTAAAAAATTATTTCGAACAGGAGTCCACAAAAGACGCTTTTGAGCAAAAAGTTTGGGTCGGCGCAGCGGATTTTTCTGAAAAAAGGTGGGCAAAAATGCAGCAGCCCTGTCAGGAATTTAAGATTGAACCCCTTTTTATCGATCCGAAAATTTATAATAAACAAAAATTGAAGAAAACTCATCTTCTAGGCTTATCCTCGTTTCGAATCGCCTGCCGGTGCAATTGGTTAAAAAAAACGGCGAGGTGGCAATAAAGCAGAGCGATGGTGGGTTGGTCATGGCATTGAAAAATTATTTCGAACAGGAGTCCACAAAAGATACTTTTGCGCAAAAAGTTTGGGTCGGCGCAGCGGATTTTTCTGAAAAAAGGTGGTCAAAAATGCAGCAGCCGTGTCAGGAATTTAAAGATTGAACCCCTCTTTATTGATCCGAAAATTTATAACAAGTACTATAACGGATTTTGTAATGCGACCATTTGGCCGCTGTTCCATTACTTTCCTTCTTATGTAGTATATGATCAGGATTTTTTTGAGAAATACGAACAGGCCAATCAACTTTTTGCAGAGCATCTGCTGAAAATCATTAAGCCGGGCGACACCATTTGGATTCATGACTATCAGCTTTTTCTATTACCGGGCTTGATCCGCGAAAAAGTTCCGGACGCCAAAATTGGTTTCTTCCTCCATATCCCTTTTCCATCTTTTGAAATATTCCGATTGCTTCACAGGCCCTGGAAGGAAAAAATTATTCGGGGCCTTCTGGGAGCTGATCTTATCGGATTCCACACGCATGAATATGTGCAGCATTTTTTAAAGACCGTGCGCATGGTGATGGGATTCGACCATCAATATCGGGTCATCGCATTTGAAAACCGCTTGGTCAAGGCAGATTTGTTTCCGCTAGGCGTAGATTTTAAAAGATTCAATTCCTCAGGGGACACGAGCGGAAGTAATCGATGCCAAAAATTCCATTGCTAAAAATTTCCCGGATAAGAAAATAATTTTCTCAGTCGACCGCCTGGATTACACAAAGGGTGTTACGCATCGACTTTCCGGCTATGAGAAGTTTTTGCAAATGCATCCGGAATGGCTGGAGAAAGTTGTTTTCATTCTGGTAGTCGTTCCTTCACGACAAATTATATCAAAATATAATGAGCGGAGGAAATTAATTGAGGAACAAGTAGGAAGGCTGAATGGAAAGTATTCGACGCTTTCATGGCAGCCCATTATCTATCGGTATAGCCAAATCGATTTCGATGAACTTTGCGCATTATATCAATCCGCTGACGTGGGCCTGATTACACCTTTGCGAGATGGAATGAATCTCGTCGCAAAAGAATATGTTGCGTGCTCTGTCGACCGGGGCGTTTTGATATTAAGCGAACTGGCAGGTGCCGCCAATGAACTAGGGGAAGCGTTGCAGGTAAATCCTTTGGATGCCAGTGAAGTTGCCAATGCAATTCAACAGGCGCTGACGATGCCCGTACAGGAACAGCTACACAAACTCGCACTGATGCACAAACGGCTCTTAAATTATGACGTGGTAAGTTGGGTTCATGACTTTTTACATCAGCTTTCCGACGTCAAAAGGCAACAACAATCAGAAGAAAAAAAATATATTACTTCGTCAATACAAAGGGAAATTGTTCAAAACTTCAGGAATGCGCGAAGTCGAAATCTGTTGCTGGATTACGATGGCACGTTGGTTCCCTTTGCCAGACATCCGCGCGAAGCGATGCCAGATAAAAGTTTATTAAAACTTTTAGCCGCTTTGGGTTCCGATGCGAAAACCAACCTCACCATTATTAGCGGACGTGATGCTACCATACTGGAAGAGTGGTTTCAAAGTGTGCCGGTAAATCTGGTGGCAGAACATGGGGCCGCTATCAAGCGAATACAACAAGATTGGACTCAGGAAAAAGAAATTGATCAAAGCTGGAAACCGGTAGTGCGTCCAACACTTGAGATGTTCGTGAAACGTAGCCCACGTTCATTTATAGAGGAGAAAAATCATACACTTGCCTGGCACTATCGAAATGTGGAGCCAGAGTTAGGCTTCACCCGGTCGAGGGAACTTCTTGACAATCTCTTTCACCTGATTAGAAATGGACAGCTCCAGGTGATCGATGGAAATAAAGTTATCGAGATCCGCGTTGCCGGAATTGACAAAGGCGTTGCGGCAAAAAAAATAATTGATGAAAGCAATAGCGATTTTGTTCTGGTAGTTGGCGATGATAAAACAGATGAGGATATGTTCCGTTCACTGGCGGATAAGGCTCTTACCATTAAGGTTGGACCAGGGCATTCTGTAGCACAGTATTCTGTGTCCAATCAACAGGATATTATCAAGTTGCTGAATGACTTTGCTGAATAGAATTTTAGTATGGTGAAGGACTGGTACTGGTCCAGCCGCCATCGACAACAAGAGATTGTCCGGTAATGTGGCCGGCTTCAGGCGATACTAAAAAAAGAGCGGCATGAGCAATGTCCGCGACAGTGGCCGGCCGGCCCGTGGGTGTTATTCTCGACCAGGTTGCCTCGAAGGTAGGATCACTGACAGTTCGTTCCGTTAACGTAGCCCCTGGAGCAATCGCATTTATCGTGATCTTATAGGGAGATAGTTCCAAAACCAAGGTCTTCGCCAGCATTTCAAGCGCAGCTTTCGTCATGCCATAGGCCGCTAGATTTTTGTGCGCCTGATGTCCCGTTACGGAAGACATAAGCAGGATCCTTCCGGGTGCTCCGCTCTTTTTCATTTCGATTGACGCAGCTTGAGTCAAGAAAAAACTTCCACTCAGATTTAGCTTCAACAATGTATTAAAATCTTCAGGTTTGTATTCGAAAAAACTTCCAAACAGCGTGATGCCGGCATTTGCAATGGCGATATCGAGTCTGCCGAACTGGCGAACAGTTTCTGAAACCATCCGTTGAATAAATTCTATATTAGAAGCATCACCCGCCAGGGGTAAACAAATACTTTGATCATCGGTAATACTAGCTGCCGCTTTGGCTGTTAACGCGTCATCGATATCATTCAAGACAACTTTTGCTCCACCACGTACGAGCTGCCTGCATATTTCCAACCCAATTCCTTGACCTGCACCGGTCACGATAGCTACTTGATCTTGAAATGATTTCATAAAAGAGACATTAGTTCTTAAACTTAATAAGGATTGTTTTTATATGCACGAAGCACTTCTTTAAACCCTTCTTTTTTGCTCAAAGCATTTATAGTCATCGCAATTCGTTTTGTTTTCGTTTCGGTTGTTTTTGCGCCGTCAATCCAAACGCTAAAATAGTTTTGGTGATATTTAGGCAGGGAGTTAAAAAATGCTAATGCTTCAGGATCTTCAGACAAACAATCCATCAAATCTTGCGAAAGTTTTCGTTCCCGCTTGTCAACCTGCATGGTGACCCGCAGGGTACTGCCCGGGTGTTTTTGTATGGCTTTGCGAATTTTTCCGTTTATTGGCATAATAAAACTTCCGTCTCCCATCGGCATTAGGGAGACTCTTTCAAAAACATAATCGTCAAGTTTTCCTTTTACCCGAAACGAAACTTTACAGCCCGGATTTAATTTATGAGCTTGAGCTTTGCTTATTTCGATATAAGACCAACCAGTTTTTTCACCTTTCTTATCAAACTGAAGAATCGTAGTCGAGAATTGTATCATTGTTAATGATAATAGTTTGCCTTCTTCTTGGACTAACGTATACTTACTATTAAAGCTCGCAAATTTTAAAAACTACTTATTAATATTGTGCATGGAATAATTGAAATGTACTTTTATAAGTATGAGCTTAGAACAAGACCTTAAACAGGAGAAATTTAGCAACGAGTACGAAAAGATGGTCGTAAACATTTTGTTTACTGGCAGTTGGCTGGCAAGTCTCAATTCCTCCCGACTTAAACCGTTTGGTGTTACGCCCGAGCAGTACAACGTCCTTCGAATTTTGCGCGGTAGTCATCCAAAGCCCATGATGCTGGCTGATATAACCTGTCGCATGATTGATCGAAACAGTAACGCCACCCGGTTGGTGGAAAAACTTCGGCAGAAAGGGTTGGTAAAGCGGGAGATTTGTGAAACGAACCGACGCCAAGTCGATATATCCATAACCGACGGCGGACTTGAAGTGCTTAAAAAAATTGATGAGAGCCGCGATGCCTGGCTGGAAAATCTCAAGACTGTCTCCATGGGTGAGGCACAGGACCTTAACACCAAGCTCGATAAGTTGCGAGGCCAGTAAAAGATTCGTTGAAATAGGGTAAGGAAAAAAATAAAATTCCCTGATGGTCCTTAAACGAGCAGGATTCAATGCAAAAGTCAAATCAAGTTGAGCATCCTATTTTAGATCTGATAAAGAACAGAAGAAGTACACGGGCGTTTTCCAAACAGCTTATTGAACCTGAAAGAATTTATTCTTTGTTTGAAGCGACACGCTGGGCGCCTTCAAGCACCAATGAGCAACCCTGGTTATACATTTATGCAACCCGTGATCAACCCGAACTTTGGACAATCCTTTTTGAATGTTTGACCGAAGGAAACAAAGCCTGGGCAAAAGATGCGCCACTCTTAATTTTGAGTTTAGCGCGTAAGAATTTTTCAAAATACCCGGGCGCAAACGCGCATGCCATGTATGATTTAGGAGGAGCCAATTCATTTCTTTCCTTACAGGCAGTGGAGATGGGATTACAGGTGCGTCAGATGGCAGGATTTAATCATCGGAAAACTATTGAACAAATACACGTTCCAGAAACAACGTTCGAGGTAGGCGTTTTCATGGCCGTAGGTTATCCCGGAGATCCTGAAGCACTGCCTGAGAAATTGAGAGATCGTGAGCTGGAGCCGCGTGAGCGGTTTCTTCAGCAAGAATTTGTAATGAACAAGATTTTCGGTTAGTGAATAATCAAACTTCCGCTCAATGTATTAAAGGGTGCTGCGAAGGTGAAAAGTGCCGTGAACAACAAACCAAGACCTACAATAATTACGTAGGTATTTTTGGTCAAGATCAGATTCTGAATGTTGATTTGAATGTCATCATGGCTTAGGATTTATCGAGGAGCGAAGACCTTCTCCATAAAAACTAAAGAAGTACAATTACTGTTGAAAGTTTTGGACTTAATCCGCTGCCTGTGTTTAAAGTTTTACTTTTTCTGTTGGCTTTTGTTCCTGGCCTATTGAAAGCCCAGCAGGTAATTGTAAAAGGCGTAATTGAGGATGATAAAGGCCAACGCTTGTCAGCCTCTCATATTATTGTTTTCCCAGATTCCATTTTTAGTGTGACGAATTCGGACGGGCAGTTTGTCATCCGAACAACAATTGGTGAGAAGCGGTTGATGGTTTCGTATGTGGGATTTGAAACTTTGACTACAACAGTAACATTCAGAAGGGACACGGTATTGGCAATTTCTTTAAAACCCAAAGCAAGTCAATTGCAAGAAGTCGTCATTTCTGGGACACGCGATCCACTACAAGAAATTTTTGATAGCAATCAGACCAGTAAACAAGTGCTCACCCAAAATGACATCAATGCCATACCGGTATTGGGTGGCGAGGCGGACGTCATTAAAACCCTGCAGCTTTTACCAGGCACTGTTCGTGGCATCGAAGGAAGCAGCGATCTTTTTGTCCGTGGGGGTGCTGCCGATCAAAATCTCGTATTGCTGGACGATGCGCAGATTTACAACACCAGTCATCTGTTTGGATTCTTATCCGTTTTCAACGTGGATGTGTTGGACCGGGTAGAATCCATAAACGGTGGATTTCCGGCCGAATATGGTGGAAGGTTATCATCCATCTTAAATGTCACCACGAAGTCGGAGATTCCAGATAAGACATCCGTTTCCGCCGATATTGGACTTATCGCCTCGAGAGTATTTATTGAGCAACCCATTGTAAAGGATAAAGCGAGCTTTTGGCTGGCGGGTCGCAGAACCTACATAGATCAGGTAATCCGTGCAACAGGTGAAGAGCTTCCCTATCACTTTTACGATTTCAATGGTAAGTTTTTGTTCAAACCAACTTCGCGCGATGAATTTCAATTTAGCCACTACAGTGGCGAAGATCTTCTCGATCTTTTTCGCGATCGCAACAATGACGGTGACGGATTCCTTACTACTTATGCCTCCGGAAACAGCAGCCAGTCACTCCGTTGGAATCGTGCTCATGGACGTAATTGGTACAGCACGGTATCCCTCACCAGAACGAAGTACCGATATAATGTCCGCAATGCGTTTGAAGAAAATGAGTTAATTGCTGTTTCGAACATCGAGGATTATGCGGCGCGTGTCCTATTTCAAAAAGATTCTATTGGAAAGGGTACAATACGCACCGGCGTCGATTGGACGCATCATGAAGTCAGTCCGAAAGTAATCAACACCACTGGGTCAATTACTGAATTGTTCAAAA
Organism: uncultured Bacteroidota bacterium; assembly: GCA_963739105.1. Lineage (GTDB taxonomy): Bacteria > Bacteroidota > Bacteroidia > Cytophagales > Cyclobacteriaceae > Chryseolinea. Next base: position 60,001 of record CAVTZI010000022.1, read on the forward strand.
GCAGTTCCACGCAAGGTCGCACGACTGATGAATTTGCCGTGCATTTTCAATATGAATGGGTACCGGTTGAACGAATCCAACTGAGTACGGGATTGCGCATATCTTCAGCGGTGGTCGATCAATAAGAACTACATATTTCCCGAGCCCCGAATTTCGATGCGATATTCCTTGGGCAAAAGATCAGGCATTAAAGTTCAGCTACTCGCGCATGGTTCAATACATGCATCGAATATCAAATTCAGCGGTGTCTTCCCCCACGGATATTTGGTATCCAGTAACGGACAGCATTCAGCCTCAACATTCTCATCAATTTGCGTTAGCGTGGCAACGAAACATCAGCCGTGAAAATATTTTTTTTAGCGTGGAAGGATATTATAAAATCATGCGACAGCTGATTGGCTATGAAGAAGGTACCAATCTTTTTCTAAACACGGATTTTGAATCAAGGCTTATTCAGGGAAAGGGTAAGGCTTATGGATTGGAAGTATTATTAAGGAAAAATTCCGGTAAGCTGACAGGTTGGATTAGCTACACGTTGGCTTGGTCGCATCGGCAATTTAATGAAATCAATGGAGGTAGATGGTTTCCATCCCGATATGATCGAAGGCACAACGGCGCGATTGTAGCGCAATACGCATTCAATAGCAGGTGGGCAGTTTCTATGGTATGGGAATTTATTTCAGGCTCAAGATTTACACCGGTGATAGGTCAATACGTTCTCTTGGCGCCTACCCTAACCGGGGCAGACCTGATCCCTGTCTATTCCGGCATTAATCAGGTCAAATTAGCTTCTTCGCACCGACTGGATGTTGGCCTGAAGTTTAAGAGTAAGCCAGGACGCAAATTTCAATGGCAATGGTTTGCAGGTGTTTACAACGTCTACAACCGGGCGAATCCCATAGGGATTAATATAGAGCAGGATGAACTCACTGGCTACCCTGCGTTATACACAACCCGGATCTGTTTGGGTTAATTCCTTTTTTAAGTTATGGCTTTAAATTCTAAAGTAGCGGTATGACAAGGACGTTGAATTTAGGATTCATGCGAGTAACAATGTATTTGCTCATTGGAGGTACGATTGTTTCGGGCTGCCTGCCCGAGCCGCTTGATGTGAAAGGAATACCGGTTGTAAAACCACAGATCGTGGTTTCAACCCAAATTATTCCAGACCAATCGGTAATTGTATTGTTAACAAAAACTTTTGGGGCGCTCGACGCAAGCGATGATAGTGATCCGGAAGAGTTGCTGAAACAGATTGCCATCGACGACGCAATAGTCACCATTGCCGGTCCCCGGGGAACATACGAGCTGGAACCTTTAGAGAATGGGTTGTATGGCGGATTGATTATTCCGTTTGAGGTGGGTGAAGTATACGAGCTGAAGGTGAATAGCGAATCACTCGGACAAGTAAGCGCGGTTACAACGGTCAAGCCATTGGTGTCTTTTGACGACATTAAAGCGGAATTGGTGTTCAATGGGTTCGACGATACTTTAGCCCAAATCACCTATCAATTGTCAGATCCGGTTGGACAAAATTGGTATATGCTGAATGTTCAACAAATAGAGCGCGATGAAGTCCTGGATGATTTGTTAAATCCCCGCGCTTTTACACGACTGATGGATGATCAGAACTTTAATGGCCGTGTTCACAAAGAGACCTTCCGCGTATTCCCAAGGGATTTTATCCCGGGCGATACCATTGCAGTTTTACTTTCAAATATCAGCAAGGATTATTATGACTTTATTGATCTCAGGTTGGATAACAGATTCAGTTTTGTTGAATATCTCGGCGAGCCAGTTAATTATCCTTCAAATGTTAAAGGGAGGTAAAGGGTTTTTTAACCTTTATATCCCGGATGTAAAGCTTTTCGTCCTGGAATATTAGGAAGGCACGACAAAAGATGGATTTTTTGTGCAAATTAAAGTATGAGTCAATATTTGTAGGGTTGTGGTTTTTCTGTTGGGGCTTGCATTACTGGTAACTGTTGGGGTTTATGCGCAGGTTTTTCCCGCGGATTTTGCCCGAGTGTTGGTAACAAATGGCTTAGCAAACCCAACGGCTATGGCATTTGCTCCAGATGGTCGCATTTTCGTCGCTGAGCAAGCTGGCAAACTCCGGGTCATAAAAAACAATACGTTGCTTCCCACGGCATTTGTTCAGTTATCGGTAAACTCTTCCGGAGAACGAGGACTAATCGGCATTGCGTTGGATCCGGATTTTTCGACCAACAACTATATCTATTTGTATTACACCGTGCCGACGGCTCCAATCCATAATCGCATCAGCCGATTTACTGCCAATGGTGATGTCGTGCTGGCTGCAAGTGAGTCGATCGTGTTGGAGCTGGACCCTTTGAGCGCAGCCACTAACCACAACGGCGGGGCTATGCATTTTGGAAAGGATGGAAAACTGTATGTTGCGATCGGCGAAAATGCGAATTCGGCGAATGCCCAAAATCTAGACACATACCATGGCAAAATATTGCGGATAAATAAAGATGGCAGCGTGCCCGATGGGAATCCCTATCCTACCGGCAGTGAGCAACGCAGACGCGTTTGGGCGCATGGCCTTCGAAACCCCTACACTTTTTCCGTCCATCCGGAGTCAGGAAGAATTCTGGTCAACGATGTTGGTCAGGTTACATGGGAGGAAATTAACGATGCGACTACTGGCGGAAAAAACTTTGGATGGCCTACAACAGAAGGAACCTTTAATCCTGCCACTTACCCAAATTTCACTAATCCAATTTACGCCTATTCGCACGGAAGTGGTGATGGGAAGGGCTGTGCAATTACGGGCGGGACATTTTTTTATCCTGCGGTTACAAATTATCCGTCGACGTATTGGGGAAAATACTTCTTTCAGGATTTGTGCAATCAATGGATTAATACGTTAGATCTTTCCGCAAGCCCGGCCGTTCGATCTCCGTATGCGACAACCACGGGAGGGAATAATTTGGCATTAGCGGTTGGAAACGATGGCAACCTGTATTATCTCAGCAGATCATCAAGTGCGCTTTATAAAGTCATTTATAATAAAACTACAACCCCCTTTATTACAAATCATCCTGCTTCGTTAACAGTCGCGGAAGGTGGTTCTGCAGTTTTTACTGTTAGTTCGTTAGGGACAACGCCGTTTACTTATCAGTGGCAAAAAGATGGCGTGAATATTCCCGGAGAAACAAATCCAGTTCTTACGCTTAATAATGTCGCTCCCGAGGACGGAGCAGACTATAGTGTGATCGTTTCCAATTCAGCCGGCAATACCACAAGCAATGTTGCCACCCTGACAGTAATTGCGAATACCATACCCATTGCAGAAATCCTGAATCCTGGTTCAGGAACAACTTATGCCGCGGGAACATCCATCGACTTTTCAGGCGCTGGTAGCGATAACGAAGACGGAGTCCTGCCCGCCACTGCGTTCCGGTGGCAAATTAATTTTCATCATGATACGCATAAACACGATGAGCCACCCCTGGAAGGTGTTACGAGCGGCACTTTTTTAATTCCCAATGAAGGAGAAACATCCGATAACGTTTGGTATCGGATTATTTTGACGGTTACTGATTCGAAGGGAGGAAGTGGAAAAGATTCAGTTGATATCCTTCCCAGAAAATCGACAATTACATTAACGACCAATCCACCCGGCCTGGAGGTTACTGTGGATGGACAACCATTTTCAACACCTGTTGCCGTGACGAGTGTCGAAGGCATTTTGAGAACGTTCGGCACTCAGTCCCCACAGATAAAGGACGATGGCGAATATGAGTTTGAATCCTGGTCGAATGGAGGGGAAGTAACGCAGACACTTGCCACGCCTGCAGATGACCTGCAGCTGATGGCAAACTTTTCAACCGTCGTAGGCGCCGAGCAGGAAGCTGCCAGCAACAAACATGTCGTGCTCTATCCTAACCCAACGGGAGACGGAGGTTGTTAACATTAAGATTTCACTAAAACAGCCTGAAAATCTTTCGATTCAACTCGTCAATTTTCTTTCACAGGAGATCGTATCATCAAAACAGAATCTTTCATCCGGAGAACACACGATACCTTTTCATTTTGGTAAGCGAAGTGAAGGCATTTATTCGGTAATCATTAAAACATCCTCGAAAACGTTGATTCGAAAATTGGTTGTCACGGACTAGTAAGCTCGGTGATAATTCTGGTGAACGATGTGGGCCAGGTTACATGGGAGGAAATTAACGATGCGACTACTGGCGGAAAAAACTTTGGATGGCCTGCAACAGAAGGAACCTTTAATCCTGCCACTTACCACAAATTTCACCAATCCAATTTACGCCTATTCGCACGGAAGTGGTGATGGGACGGGCTGTGCAATTACGGGGCGGAACATTTTTACGAGTTAATTGTTAAATTAAAAACCTCAATCTCGAAAAATTCAACGATATGCACAGTCTTTACAAGAGCTTCTTCATAAGTGTGCTCTGCGGTACACTGTGGTCCCCAGTCATGAAAGCACAGGTTTACCCTGCAGGTTTTGCCCAACAATCATTAGGAAACGGATTACTTGTTCAAACGGCTTCCGCCTTTGCGCCGGATGGTCGGATATTCGTTGCCGAACAAACGGGAAGGATTAGAATCATAAAAAATGGTGCCCCCCTTGCCACTCCGTTCGCCACGCTTACTGTTGATGCCACTGGTGAAAGGGGTCTGCTGGGAATAGCAGTGGATCCCGATTTCTTAACTAATAAGTTTATTTATGTCTATCATACTGTACCTGCAGCGGGTAGCGCATCGCCTTACAACCGTGTGATCAAGCTCAACGCCACCAACGATGTGGTTAGCGGTGCCCCGGTAGTACTCCTTAACCTGGAACCTCTAACCGCCAACATTCACAACGGTGGAGCAATGCATTTTGGGACGGATAAAAAACTTTATATCGCGGTCGGCGAAAACGCGAAGCCGTCGACTGCGCAAGATCTCACTAACTATGGCGGTAAATTACTGCGGATAAATACCGATGGAAGCCCAGCTGCAGGCAATCCGTTTATCAGCAACACGAATGAAAAAGCAAAGAGAGTGTGGGCCCTTGGTTTGAGGAATCCGTTTACATTTGCGATAGATCAGGAAACTGGTAAGATCTTCGTCAATGATGTTGGCGCTGCCCTGTGGGAGGAAATTAACGATGCAACTGTAGGTGGACGGAATTTTGGCTGGCCAGGTACGGAAGGAAAATTTACTCAGGCATCGTTTCCAAATTTTACAAACCCGGTTTATGCTTATGGGCACCCCCCCAACGGCGGTACTACGTATAGCGATGGCATTGGTTGTGCAATTGTAGGAGGGGCTTTTATCAGTCCTTCGAATACGAACTATCCTGCTCAGTATCGGGGTAAATATTTCTACCAGGATAATTGTGGCAACTGGATCAATATGCTGGATCTTTCGACCGGTACCGCCGTCCGTGCTCCTTTCGCAACGGCGGTAACCCAACAACAGCTTGTGCTTAACCATGGGAATTGATGGCCTTTTGTATTTCAGCGCGAGACACCATCAGGCGCTATACAAAATAGTATATAATAATACATCCGTCCCAACGATAACCAACCAACCTGTTAATGTATCGGTGGCCGTAGGTCAGCCGGCCTCCTTCTCTGTAACTGCCCTTGGTGCACCCCCGCTGAGTTATCAGTGGCAAAAAAATAATGTTAATATTCCGGGTGCAACCAGTGCAACATATTCCATACCGCAGACAGCTTTAACCGCATGCCGGAAGCTACAGAGTAATCGTGTCGAACAATACAGGGAGCACTGCAACCAGCAATGCAGCGACCCTGACCGTTATAAGCAATTCGTTGCCCACGGCGGAAATACTGACGCCAACGGCTGGCAATACATACGTGGCAGGGACAACGATAAATTTTTCGGGAAAGGGAACTGATCCTGAAGATGGAGATTTACCAGCGCAATCAATGAGTTGGCAAATAAACTTCCATCATGATATTCATCATCATGACGAGCCACCGAGGAATGGCATAGCCTCTGGGTCTTTTACTATCCCACAAGAAGGTGAAACATCGGACAACGTTTGGTATCGGATTATTTTGACGGTTACTGATTCGAAGGGGGGAACTGGAAAAGATTCAGTTGATATCCTTCCCAGAAAATCGACAATTACAATAACGACCAATCCACCCGGCCTGGAGGTTACTGTGGATGGACAACCATTTTCAACACCTGTTGCCGTGACGAGTGTCGAAGGCATTTTGAGAACGTTCGGCACTCCGTCCCCACAAATAAAGGACAACGGCGAATATGAGTTTGAATCCTGGTCGAATGGAGGGGAAGTAACGCAGACATTTGCCACGCCGGCAGATGACCTGCAGCTGATGGCAAACTTTTCAACCGTCGTAGGCGCCGAGCAGGAAGCTGTCAGCAACAAAGATGTCGTGCTCTATCCTAACCCAACGGGAGACGAGGTCGTTAACATTAAGATTTCACTAAAACAGCCGGAAAATCTTTCGATTCAACTCGTCAATTTTCTTTCACAGGAGATCGTATCATCAAAACAAAATCTTTCATCCGGAGAACACACGATACCATTTCATTTTGGTAAGCGAAGTGAAGGCATTTATTCGGTTATCATTAAAACATCCTCAAAGACGTTGATTCGAAAATTGGTTATCACGGAATAGTATTATACTGTCAGTTCGGTGATAATTTCCGCGTAGTTCGGAAATTCCTGTAACAATTTCTTCCGGTCAGCGATCTCAAAATCTTTGAAATCAAAACCTGGCGCAACCGTGCACCCTGATAATGTATAGGCTTCCTGAGAAATTACTTTCGCGCCAAACCAACAGTTTGCGGGTATAACCACTTGTAGTAATTCGCCTGCTTCTAAATTACTGCCTAGCTTGAATACAGTAAGATTCTCGTGCTGTAACAAATAAATGTTTAAAGCGCTGCCTGCATGAAAGTGCCAAAGTTCATCGGACTTGATCCGATGAAATAAAGATTTGTCTTGGCTACGCAAAAGAAAATAAATAGCGGTAGAAAAACTTCGTGGCGCGGGAAATCGTGAGGGCAGGCCGCAAAGTTGAATATTTTCTTTCGAACGATATGTTTCCCTGTAAAATCCGCCTTCAGGATGGGGATCGAGTTTGAGATGACGGATCCAATAATCTGCGGTTTGCATGTCGTGTTTCCTTCCTTAAAATTAATACGATTGCAGATGATGCGTGTTGCTGGCCAAAGAACATTTTAATTTTACCAATAGATTTGGTCACTAACCATTGTTCTGCTTACTTTGCAGCCCAAAATAAAATTGACTCCGTAGCTCAGCTGGTAGAGCAATTGACTCTTAATCAATGGGTCGAGAGTTCGAATCTCTCCGGGGTCACAATCTTTTAAAACTAAAAGGTTGTAGGGTAATTAGCTCAGTTGGTTTAGAGCACTACCTTGACAGGGTAGGGGTCACAGGTTCGAATCCTGTATTACCCACATTCCTCAATAGCCGGATCGCCACCGGGTTTCCTTGAATGGATTTAGCCACAGCCTTATTTTATTATTAGAGATATGCGGCGTATATCCATAGGGTAAATTTGAACGGTCGCGAAGTTTGTGGTATGCATTGGCTTCTTCTATCTTTGCACATGGTGTATCGGGTACTGTTCTTAACGGCGCTAACATGTTATGGCATTAAGTGCGTCTGCTCAATATATTCCAAAATTCGATGTACAAGGTCATCGCGGAGCCAGAGGGCTGCTGCCTGAAAATACAATTCCGGGTTTTTTGCTAGCGATCGACTCTGGTGTAACCACGATTGAATTGGATGTCGTGGTAACAAAAGATAAACAAGTAGTCGTTTCACATGAGCCGTGGATGTCACCGGCAATTTGTCTGGACCCCTCAGGCAGTCCGTTAAAACCTAAGGAAGAAAAGAAATTCAACATCTATCAGTTGACGTACGATGAAGTGAGGCAATTTGATTGTGGGTCATTAGGGAACACGAATTTTCCTCAGCAGAAAAAAATGGTAATTTCTAAACCGCTGTTGAGCGAAGTTATTGCTGCAGTCGAGAATCATATTAAAAGTTATGCCAGTTACGAGGTTGATTACAATATTGAAATCAAGAGTTCTCCGGAAGGTGACAAAAAATTTCATCCAGGCGTCGAGGAGTTTTCAGATTTGGTATACGAGCTGCTGGACCAATACCTTCCATTGGAACGAATTGTCGTGCAGTCTTTCGATTTCAGAGTTTTAAAATATTGGCATAAAAAATATCCACACATCAGACTTGCTGCCTTAGTGGAGAATAACAAATCGATTGACAGCAATCTCACGACGCTTGGATTTAAACCCTCTATCTACAGTCCATACTACAAACTTCTGTCAAAGGAAAAAGTGAATTACCTGCACAAACAAAAAATCCGTGTGATTCCCTGGACGGTCAACGAAGTTTCAGAGATGCTTTCTCTAAAAGGAATGGGGGTTGATGGATTTATTACAGATTATCCTGATAGGGCTAAAAAGTATAAAATGACCCTAAACATTCTGCGCCCTTAAGATGCGGTTTATTGCATTTATCTAAAAAAACCGGCCGATTGTAAGCCAATGCAGTCGATCTTGTTGTATCATTGCGAAATTTTTTTTCCATGAAAAAGTATGACGTTTACGGGATAGGCAATGCCATTGTTGATATTGTTACCGAGGTAGACCATGATTTTTTTATCAAGAACAATGTCGAAAAAGGTGTAATGACGTTGGTCGACGAAAAGCGACAACTTGAACTGATGCAGGCCATCGACATGAAAAAAAGTAAAATGACGGGAGGTGGGTCGGCAGCAAACACCGTTGTCGCGGTCAATCAGTTTGGAGGAAAAAGCTTCTATTCGTTATTAGTTGCACATGATGATTTTGGGAAATTTTTCCTGGAGGACCTGAAATGGAATGGCGTAGATGCCAACTTGAAATTCGTTGACTGCCCTCCAGGGCTTACCGGCCGTTGTCTGGTGATGACAACCCCGGATGCGCATCGAACTTTAAATACATTCTTGGGCATCAGCTCTTTTTTGTCCACGCAACAACTGGACGAGGAAGCGATAAAAAATTCCGCGTTCCTTTATTTGGAAGGATACCTGGTGACCAGCCCCAAAGGTCTGGAGGCGATGAAGAAGGCGAAAAGGATTGCGGAGGAAAACAAAGTGGATGTGGCGCTTACGTTTTCGGATCCGAGCATGGTGAAATATTTCTCCAAACAAATGGAAGAAATTGTTGGCGCAAGTGTGGACCTGCTTTTTTGCAACGATGAAGAGGCTTTGATTTTTACGGGAACGTCATCGATCAACGAAGCCCGTCGAGGAATTAAAAAAGGTCGCAAAAAGATTTGTTATTACGCTTGGGGCCAATGGAGCATTGATCTTCGACGGCGATACTTTCATTAACATTGAGCCCTATCGTGTCGAAGCTGTCGACACAAACGGTGCCGGAGATATGTTTTCCGGGGCTTTTTTGTACGGCATCACCCATGAGCATAGCTTCGCTGAGGCCGGTAAACTCGCTTCTTTAGCATCCTCCAAGGTTGTAACCCAATTTGGTCCCCGGCTGGAAACGGTGCAGGTGCAAAAGATACTAGCCGAGCTAAAAAAGCATTAAAACTAGTTTTCCACCCCAAAAATCGCGCCCCTGGTTGTAAATCCAAAAAATCCTAATCATCTTTGCAGCCCTTTTTAAATTTTTATAGTTAACTCAGAACGCGATGAAACGTACATTTCAGCCCTCACGCACAAAAAGAAAGAATAAACACGGATTCCGTGAAAGAATGGCAACTGCCAATGGCCGCCGAGTACTCGCAAACCGTAGAAAAAATGGTCGTAAAAAACTTACGGTTTCAAGCGAAAAGACAGTAAAGCATAAATAATCCTATTCAGGGCGTTTTTGAACCCCCGGATGAGATTTCTTAATTTCAGTCATGGGGAAATTTACGTTCAAGAAAGAGGAAAGGCTCTTTAAGGAAAAAATTATACAGGAACTCTTTGACAAGGGTTCCTCTTTTTATTTATACCCTTTTAAGGTTTTTTTCTTACCCAACCGGGATCGCCAATATCCGTATCATCAGATTTTAATTTCCGTCTCAAAAAAAAATTTTAAAAAAGCGGTAGATCGAAACCTCATCAAAAGAAGAATTCGCGAAGGGTATCGTTTAAATAAGAATCTGCTAGGTGATCAAAACAAATTGGTCATTGCGTATATTTATAGTGCTAAAGAGATCTTGCCATCAGCGCAAATTCATGAAAGGCTTGTAAAAACGTTCAAACGTTTTGATTATGCGGAGAAGAATTAAATGGCTAGTCGTTCTGATCGTTTTTTTAGTGGTTGTTGTTGCAGCTCAGAAACCAGCTGAGAAGTATTTCGACATCGCTAAAAGTCTCGACATTTTTGCTACGCTATTTAAGGAAGTAAATGCCTACTATGTCGATGAAGTTGAGCCTGAGAAACTTATTGGGCATGGGATCGAAGGTATGTTGGAATCCCTTGACCCGTACACGGACTATATACCGGAAGATGAGTTAGAGACGTTTCAGATCACGACCACAGGCCAATATGGCGGAATAGGTGCATTGATCGGAATCGTCAACAAAAAGATCGTCGTCACCCATCCATACAAAAACTTTCCTGCTTATAGATCCGGAATAAGAGTGGGAGATGAAATTATTTCAATAAATGGGAAAAACGTTCAAAACAAAAATCCAACTGAAATCAGTGCGCTATTAAAGGGAAATCCTAAAACGACGTTGGAACTAAAAATAAGGCGAGCAGGAAAATCTGAGACGGTTACGCACCAATTAATGCGCGAAAAGATCAGCATTACTAATTTATCTTTTTCCGGCCTCGTCGAAACGGACATCGGCTACATTAGATTGGATGATTTTACCCCAGGCGCGGCGCGCGAAGTTTCTGAGGCTGTCCTGGATTTGAAACAGAAAGGAGCAAAAAAAATCATTATGGATTTACGCAATAATCCTGGTGGATTGTTGCATGAGGCCGTGAATATTGTCAGCCTGTTTGTAGACAAAGACCTGGATGTCGTTTCTACAAAGGGGAAAGTCGAGGAATGGAACAAAACGTATAAAACGCTGAACAAACCCATCGATAAAAAAATTGCAATGATTATTCTTGTCGGTGAAGGAAGTGCTTCTGCTTCAGAGATAGTAGCGGGTGCGTTGCAGGATTACGATCGTGCCGTGTTAATCGGGCAGCAAACCTTTGGAAAGGGATTAGTCCAAACGACACGGCCACTTGCATACAATTCACAGTTAAAGGTTACTACAGCAAAATATTATATTCCAAGCGGAAGATGCATCCAGGCACTGGACTACACCCACAGAAAAGACGATGGGACGGTTGAGCGATTTGCGGATTCGCTGAAGACCGAGTACAAAACAAAAGGTGGAAGGAAAGTCTTTGATGGAGGCGGACTCGATCCAGACATTAACGTGGACGATGAATACGTTGGTACAATTACGTCGGCATTAATTAATAAAGGCTTGGTGTTTGAGTTTGCTTCCAGATACTGCGCTCAAAACCCTGTAAAGCCAGACCTGAAATCTTTTCGGCTTTCTGATAAAGACTTTGAGAATTTTTTAAGTTATGCAAAGAGCCAAAAATTTTCATACACCACAGCCTTAGAGGATGATATTTCGAAACTGGTTGATGTGGCAAAGAAAGAACCTTATTATGATCAACTCAGCCCGCGAACTCAAGGAATTGGAGAATAAAATACAAGCAAGTAAATCGAGTGACCTCGCTAATTATAAGTCAGAAATCATGAACATCCTTCAGGAGCAAATTGGTTTTCATTATGATTTATACCAAGGGCAAGCAGAGGTTGCTTTAGACCATGATAAAGCCATTATCGAGGCGCGGAAGGTGTTGAACGATTCTTTAAGATATAATAAATTACTTTCCGCGAACTAATCCTGATGGCCCTGATCTTAAGTATTGAAACGTCCACAGCAGTCTGCTCCGTCGCTTTACATGAGAATGGAAGACTACTCGCCGTAATGGAAGTTCATCAGGAATATTCCCATGCATCTAAATTGGGAATATTGGTGAGTGAGTTGATGAACATTTCTGAGATCAAGATTGATAAAATTAATGCTATTGCAGTTTCGTCGGGACCGGGATCTTATACTGGCCTGCGTATTGGTACCTCGTTAGCAAAAGGACTTTGCTATTCCCTGGATATTCCATTAGTTGCTGTTCCAACGTTAGAGGTTTTGGCTGCAGGCGTCAGCCCCTTACATCGCGTCGATAGTTTCCTTTGCCCCATGATCGACGCCCGCCGAATGGAAGTTTATTGTCAGCTATTTGACGGTAATCTGGAGGAATATGAGCCCGTAAAATCCGTGGTTGTTGATGAAAGAAGTTTTGAAAAGTTTCTCAATATCAAGCCCGTTATTTTTTTTGGGAATGGAGCATTGAAATGTCGCGCGGTAATCGTGCATGAAAATGCGAAATTTCTGTCCGATATAAAC
>CAVTZI010000022.1:77500-247969 GCA_963739105.1 uncultured Bacteroidota bacterium
GCAAATGTAGGCATAAGTAACGATAAGGCAGGTGAGAAACCTGCCCACCGATAGACTAAGGGTTCCGCGGCAATGCTAATCAACCGCGGGTAAGTCGGGACCTAAGGCGAACCCGAAAGGGGTAGTTGATGGACAATGGGTTAATATTCCCATACTAGCGTATCAAGCGATGGAGAGAAGGAGGAGTGACAGCTCCGCCCCCTGACGGATGTGGGGGTTAAAAGGTGTAGGTATAGGACTTGCAGGTAAATCCGCAGGTTTTGCTGAAACCCAACAGTACGGGGAGGCTTCGGCCGAACTGATAGAGAGCGTAAGCAGACTTCCGAGAAAATCTTCTAAGCATTCAATTGATACGGTACCCGTACCGCAAACCGACACAGGTAGTCAAGGAGAGAATCCTGAGGTGCTCGAGTGAGTCATGGCTAAGGAACTAGGCAAATTAACCCTGTAACTTCGGGAAAAGGGGTGCCTCCTCTGTAGCAATACGAGAGAGGTCGCAGAGAAATGGCCCAGGCGACTGTTTAACAAAAACACATGGCTTTGCGAAATCGTAAGATGAAGTATAAGGCCTGACACCTGCCCGGTGCTGGAAGGTTAAGGGGGGATGTAAGGGGGGTAACCCTCGAAGCATTGAACTGAAGCCCCAGTAAACGGCGGCCGTAACTATAACGGTCCTAAGGTAGCGAAATTCCTTGTCGGGTAAGTTCCGACCTGCACGAATGGTGTAACGATCTGGGCACTGTCTCAGCCATGAGCTCGGTGAAATTGTAGTCACGGTGAAGATGCCGTGTACCCGTCACGGGACGGAAAGACCCCATGCACCTTTACTATAGCTTCGCATTGACATTGGGTAGATGATGTGTAGGATAGGCGGGAGGCATTGATCCCGGGCCGCTAGGTTCGGGGGAGTCAACGGTGAAATACCGCCCTTTATTTATCTGATGTCTAATCCCCTAGAAAAGCGGGAAACAGTGCGTGGTGGGTAGTTTGACTGGGGTGGTCGCCTCCGAAAGTGTATCGGAGGCTTTCAAAGGTATGTTCAGTACGCTTGGTAACCGTACGTGGAGTGCAATAGCATAAACATGCTTGACTGTGAGACAGACAAGTCGATCAGGGTCGAAAGACGGATATAGTGATCCGGTGGTTCTGCATGGAAGGGCCATCGCTCAAAGGATAAAAGGTACGCTGGGGATAACAGGCTGATCTCCCCCAAGAGCTCACATCGACGGGGAGGTTTGGCACCTCGATGTCGGCTCGTCACATCCTGGGGCTGGAGAAGGTCCCAAGGGTTAGGCTGTTCGCCTATTAAAGTGGCACGCGAGCTGGGTTCAGAACGTCGTGAGACAGTTCGGTCCCTATCTGTGATGGGCGTAGGAAGTTTGAGAGGTCCTGACCTTAGTACGAGAGGACCGGGTTGGACCAACCGCTGGTGTACCGGTTGTGGCGTCAGCTGCATCGCCGGGTAGCTATGTTGGGATGAGATAAGCGCTGAAAGCATCTAAGCGCGAAACTTACCTCAAGATGAGACTTCCATTAAGGGACGTCAGAGACTATGACGTTGATAGGCTGCAGGTGTAAAGGCAGAAATGTCAAAGCTGAGCAGTACTAATTACCCGAACGCTTCAGATAAAAGAAAAACAATTTCAATATCGAAAACGATAACTCTATGTGCTCGCACAAGAATTAGAGTAGTGACGCGAAAATCTGCGTCACTACCTACTCTTTCATCAATACATGTCAAAAAAGTGAAAGCAGACAGCAAGACTTTGTATAGCTTAAGCCAAGATCTTAAGGTGACTATAGCGGCGGGGATCACCTCTTCCCATTCCGAACAGAGCAGTTAAGCCCGCCAGCGCTGATGGTACTAGGATAACACCCGGGAGAGTAAGTCGTTGCCTATCTTTAATTTAAAAGCCTCACGAGAAATCGTGAGGCTTTTTTTTTAAGCTCTCAGCCTACAGCTGTCAGCTACAGCTGTAGCTGTAAGCTGAATGCTGTAAGCTCATTACATTTACCTTACAACGGTATTGCATTCAAGTATCAAATTCATACTTTTGTTTCCCTTTAGAAAAGCTATGACAGCAAAAAAAAGACGAATTGTAACCATGACCACAGGCATTGCCGTGGCCCTGGCTATAATATGTTCTCAGCTCTTCTATTCTCAATCAATATCTCTTCAAAAAAAGGAAACTAAGACTGAACAGCATCAGCAAGAAAGTTCTGATGATCAGGTTTACATCACCGTTCCCTCTACAAGTTTGCCTTCGTCCGTTTATACGGAGTTGAATCCAAACGTCTTTTTCTTATTTGATATTCTCTTTGAAGAGAGTGCCTCCGACGTACCAGAATTAATTCTTGCGATTCCACTGGGTGAATTTTTCCGAACTATTTTCGGATTAATTATTTCTCCTAACGCACCCTGAACATCTGTTTTAGAAACATCTAAACGACAGGTATCTCCTGTCTATTTCATTATTTTTTACTACGATTTTTAATTTTATTCTATATGCAAAATAAGGGTTTAATAGTTGTTCTAACGGTAGTTATCACAGCACTGTGCTTATACTACCTTTCATTTACTTATGTCTCTCGCGGAGTGCAGGACGATGCGGTGGAGATCGCGACAAATAAGGATGGCGTTGTGGACCTCTCCAAGAAACAAACCTATCTCGATTCAGTGTGGAACATTCCGGTCTACAATCTTTTCGGCGCAGAATATACTTACAAAGAAGTTAAAGATAACGAACTGAGCTTAGGGTTGGATTTGCAAGGCGGTATGCACGTTACCCTTGAAGTTTCTCCGATCGATATCATAAAAGGATTGAGTGGCAACAGCCAGGATTCATCTTTCGTGAAAGCGCTTGACAACCGCACGAAGCCAGCAATCAAAAAGTCAGGAAAGTTTTAGTGCATTATTTTTTAAAGCTTATCGAAGTGCAAATCCAAACAAAAAACTCACCTCAATTTTTGCTAACGCTTCTACCAAGGGTCGCATCGCTTCCAATGATGACGATAGCAAAGTAATCGAAGTTATAGACGGCGAGATTGAAAATGCGATCGACAGATCCTTCACGATTTTGCGTAACAGGTTGGACCAATTTGGAACCTCACAGCCGAATATTCAACGTCTGCCCGGTACAGGTAGAATTCAAATTGAAATTCCTGGTGCTGATAATCCTCAACGCGTTCGCAAACTTTTACAAGGCGTAGCAAAACTTGAATTTTGGGATGTCATCGACGTTTCAACGCTCAACAATTCTTTGCTTGCCATCAACGATGTACTCGTGAAAGAAGCAAAAAGCACTTCTACCACGACGACGTCGGAAACGACTCCGGCAAAATCCGAAGACTTATCCGCGTTGCTTGGTGACAGCACTAAAACAGCATCGGACACTACTAAGGCTGATGCTTCAAAAGGATTGGATTCACTTCAAAACTTAAACGTTTCACCGATATTCTCTTTGAGCACACCTCCTGGTACCTTCCGCTATGATGTTAAGGACACAGCAAAGATTAATTCCATATTTAAAAGAAGCGACATCAAAAACCTGCTTCCTCGAACTGTTGGAGTTTTCTGGGCTAATAAACCGGACCAGGATCAAAGCGGTAAAGAGGCACTTGAATTGTTCTTCCTTGACATCAGGAGAGATGGAAAAGCAAAACTTGATGGAACTGTCATAACCGAAGCTCGTAGTGACCTGGATGAATTTGCACAGCCTGCCGTGAGCATGAACATGAATGCAACGGGCACGCGTATCTGGGCAAAATGGACGGCTGAAGCATCAAGCAAAAGCCCAAAGGGAAGAATTGCAATTGTTCTTGACAACACGGTATATTCAGCACCTTCGGTTAATGGCGAGATTCCAAATGGTAATTCACAGATTTCAGGAAATTTTACTCCTGAAGAAGCTAAGGATTTAGCAAACGTGCTCAAAGCAGGTTCATTGCCGGCGCCTACTAAAATTGTAGAAGAAGAAATCATCGGCCCTACGTTAGGTGAAGTAGCGAGAAATCAAGGCCTCTTTTCAGTAGTCTGTGGGTTGGCGCTGGTAGTGGTCTTCATGGTTGGATATTATGGAAAAGGTGGCGCGGTAGCCAATCTCTCTCTTGTTTTTAACCTCTTTTTTGTATTGGGTATTCTGGCTCAGCTTGATGCTGCCCTTACCCTACCCGGTATTGCCGGTATCGTTCTGACCATGGGTATGGCTGTGGATGCAAATGTTATCATCTACGAGCGTGTACGGGAGGAGTTGCGTCATGGACGGACGGTTGCGGGAAGCCATTGATTTAGGATTCAAACGTTCTTTCTGGACAATCTTTGACTCTAACATCACAACATTTTTAACAGCCTTGATGCTCTATTTATTTGGACAGGGTGCCGTTAAGGGCTTCGCCATTACGCTAATGGTAGGTATTACGACTACATTCTTTACCGCTGTTTATATCTCTCACGTTGTCATCGAATGGATGATCGCCAAGAAGGGTGATGACAGCAACGATTGACTTTCAAGACTGTCATTTCTAATTTCGAGGCTTCGAAAGCGAATTTTGACTTCGTTGGAAAAAGAAAGCTCGCGTATATTTTCTCGGGAACAATTATTGGAATTGGCATTTTGTTGATTGCAATTCAAGGGTTCAATTACGGTGTGGATTTTAAAGGTGGAAGAGCTTATACAGTAACATTCCACGATCCTGTCGATGCTACGGAACTTAAAACAGATTTGACTGCAAGCTTTGAAGGTGCTGGAACGGAAGTGAAGAACTTTGGCGGAAATAATGTGGTAAAAGTTGTCGACCTCATACATTATCGATGATGAAGCTGAAACTGCTGACGAAAAAGTAAAAAATACCCTCGTAGCCGGATTGGAAAAATCAACCGGACTTAAATTCGTGCAGGACGATTCTAAAGTTGATGCGAAACATTTTACGATTTCAAGTTCTTCCAAGGTTGGTGCTAACGTGGCGGACGATACAAAGGCTGCATCATTGCAGGCTACCATTTTATCTTTGATCGCGATCTTCATTTATATATTGGTTCGATTCAGAAAGTGGACAATTCAGCGCCGGCGCCGTTGTGGCTTTGGCCCATGATGCTTTATTCGTGATTGCAGCCTTTGCGATAGCAAGGGTTTTTGGAATTGCTTTTGAAATAGACCAGGTATTTATCGCAGCCATCCTGACGGTTATCGGTTATTCGATCAACGACACGGTAATTATTTTTGACCGTATTCGTGAGTATATGAGCTATGGGAACTTCTCACGACAGGGCAAGGATTTTTAACGATGCTATTAACAGCACATTAAATAGAACGATCATTACATCAGGAACCGTGCTTCTCGTGGTTATTGCCCTGTTGTTTTTCGGCGGCGAAGTATTGCGAGGTTTTTCATTTGCATTATTTGTCGGCGTTGTGATTGGAACTTATTCATCAATCTTTATGGCCGCTCCGATTGTATTGGATTTCGATAAAGAGAAAGCACAACCATCGGAAAACAAGCAGGAAGCCAAAAGGGCTGTCGCTTAAAATTTCGGAATCTTGAAATACAAAAAAGGCTGCGTCGAGCAGCCTTTTTTTTTTATCATAAAAAATCACAGACGGGTTTTTAAAGCCCTGACCAAAACATCCAGCGCCTGTTCGAAATGTTGATTATTTGGAATAATGAAATCGGCTTTGTGTTTCAGCGGCTCAATTAACGATTCATATACTGGCATCACGTGGTGATGATACCGATATAATACATCATCCAAATCATATCCTCTTTCTTCGTTATCGCGCCTTATTCTGCGACTCAGTTTAAGGTAATCTTTCGCTTCGATAAAAATCTTTAGATCAAGTTCCTGTTCAATCTCCTGAAAATATTGAACGAACAGACCTTCAACAATTAAGATTGGCGCCGATTTAAACTCCAATGTGTTCAGCTTAACATTTGGCGTATTAAAAGCATACTCCTTTTTAAAAAGGGACTCTCCTTTTTTAAGTTTAAGAATGTCCTCGAGCAACTGGCCTCGTTCAATCGACTCGGGCAGATCAAAATTTTTTACACCCCGCTCATCGGTTTGCTGTGTATCCCGAGGTTTGTAATAGTGATCTTGAGAAATCAAGCAGACATCATCCGGCTTGAAATGTTGCCGACAATGCCTTGATAAAATATGTTTTTCCGGAACCACTTCCGCCGGTAATGCCAATGGTATAAGGTGCGGGCATACGATTTTTAGATGCACCAAAATACGAATAACTTCTAACGCGAGATAATGCGATTCTTTAAGTATTCTCCTAATTTTTTTACCGCAATAGCCCGATGACTTAATGAGCTTTTTTCCTGAAGATTCATTTCAGCATAGGTTTTTTTGTAACCGTCAGGGATAAAAACCGGATCGTATCCAAACCCAAATGTTCCTTTGCGTTTATTTGTAATAGTGCCCTCGACAACCCCTTCAAAATACAGTGGCTCTTCGGCTAAGCCGAGTAACGTAATCACGGTTCGAAACCTCGCCTTTCGATTGAGTTTGGTGCCGAGTTTATTTAGCAAAAGATCAATATTGTCAGCGCTGTTTTTATGTTCGCCGGCATAACGCGCAGAAAAAACGCCAGGTTCTCCATTTAAGGCCTCGACCTCTAATCCGGTATCGTCCGCAAAACAGGGGACCTTATATTTTTGAAAAACAAATTCAGCTTTTTGCAAAGAATTGCCCTCAAGCGTGGGCCTCGTTTCGGGCAATTCTTCAAAGCAATTAATGTCTTTTAAGCTTACGATTTCGAAGTCTTCACCTGCAATATCCTTTGGCTTCACTAAGCTTGTGCTCGTTGTTGGTCGCGAAACAAAGCTTCATGAACCTTAATCGATACTTCGCAATCTCCACTTCTACGATAATGTTTGCGTTGGCAGGAATTGACGTGCCAGCACCATCACTCGCGCCGTCAGCCCCAAATGCAAAGCCAGAAGGAATATATAAAACTGCCTTAGATCCTGCGGACAATTTCTGCAAGCCGATAATCATCCCCATGATATAGTCAACCGGCCGGCTATAAAACGTATCGCTTGGTGATCTGTCCAACGAAACAATTGTCTTTGTATCATCTGTCAAAAGTTTGATGGAATACTTCAGTGTTAATTTATCATACCAACTCGCCACTGGTCCCGTCCCTGGTGTCGTAATCACATAGCGAAGACCGGTAGAATCTTTGATTGCGTCGATGCTTTTTGACTGTCAGATAGTTATCGATCGCGGTACGTGTCTGCTCCGAGCCTCGAAGCTTCTGCAGATGAGAGTTTGGCTTCGTTAAATTTTACATCAAACTCTAAAATAGTGTTTGGCAGGAATTGAAGCGCCCTGGCCCTGAACGCCATAGGCGTAGAGTGATGGAATGATCAATTTTGCCTCAGATCCTGCTGGTAATTTTGAAAACGCAATCTGCCATCCAGGGATGTAATCTGACAATTTTAAAGTTGTAATACGACCCTGGTCAAATACAACTTTATCTTCGTATCGTCTTCCGACATAATCCACATCAAGGGTATTATATTTCTGCCCAGGGAGACCGGTTCCAAGTTTAGATATGATCATGCTGATCCCACTTTCTGGATCCTTCACTGGAGTGATTCCTGCGCGCTAAATCGTTATCTATAATGGCTACCTCTTCATACCACCGCTGTAGTTCATCTGGTGTTTCGCCTCCGTTGTCACATGCACTGATGATAAAACACAATCCTACAAAAAACCCAACCATTAAATTTCTCACCTTCATTTTCATAATTTATTCTTTATTTACAAGTTCGTGTCGTTTGATCAAATTCCCCGCCAAAGCCTAATAATTCAACATCAAAAATTAAGATCGCATCCGGTGGAATAGCGCCAGGGTAACCCTGAGGACCGTAAGCCAATCCGGAAGGAATATAAAAAGTGGCAGAATCGCCGATGCCAAGCATGGGAATTCCCAATTGCCAGCCGCGAATAACGCCATTCAACGGAAAGGCTACTTGTGGAGCCTCATCAAATACTTTTCCGTCTTTTAAAAATTTTCCACGGTATTTTACCTCGACACAGTTTTCAACGCTTGGTTTTGATCCACCTTTGTTCGTATGTAAAACATACCGGAGGCCGCTCGTGTCCTGTTGGGCGGTGATTTTATTGTCGGACAAATACTTTGTGATCGTTGACGCGTCTTTGCTCACCTGACTTGCCATTTTCTTTTCCATCATTCCTTCCTGAAACGCCTTGAATGAATCCATCTTCATGATATCATTTACCTGGATACAATATGATATTTGCAGCGTTGTGTCGATTCCTGGAGGAACCGGAGCACCAACAACATCGTTGAAGAACTTGGTGATGGGTAGTGTAACGGTCACGCTATCACCTTTCGAAAGCATTCTAAACATTTGAACCATTCCGTTCTCGCCTGCGATCGCCGAACTGTCTTGAATCATCACTGCAGAGGGTATTCCTGCTTCATGAGTATCATTCCAAACAGAATCCTTTGAATCTTTTAGGATGTGGTTCAAACACAAGGATTTCTTCCTTTTTGGGTAAAACTCCATCGCCCGCTTTGACGACCGTGAATTTAAATCCGTTCGGAGTTTCTTTTTCAATTTTTTTATCGCAGCTAATACAAAGCAACACCGTTATTCCGATCAGCAGATTTGAAATTCTATTCATATTTATTTTTTGTTAGACAGTTTATGTTTTTAAAAAGTTTAAATGCATTCATCATTTATAAGCTGGTCTTTATAAAGGGGCAGAATATCCAGGAATTTTTTCACTGTTTGCTCGAGGGTCAATGAAGTTTGACCGCCAGCAGCATTGCGATGGCCTCCGCCTTCAAAATGGGTTCTTGCCATATCATTCACGGAAAAATTACCCAGCGACCTCAATGAAAGTTTAATATTTTCTCTCCGGTCAGAAATCAGCACGGATAATTTGACACCTTTGACCGACAGGCCATAGTTTACCAATCCTTCCGTATCCCCCGTTTGCGATCCAAATCTTTTTAATTCGTCCGCCGAGAGCACAATGTAAGCGGTCCGGTATTCAGGCAGGACCTGAAGTTTTTCACTAAGTACGTAGCCCATTAAACGTAGTCGTTCGATGGTATTGGTGTCATAGATAAGTTTGGATACCTTGTACGGATTGGCACCACGTTCCACCAATTCTGAGGCAATTTTGAAAACCTGATGGCTGGTATTGGAATGCCTGAAGCTTCCCGTATCTGTCATGATTCCAGCATACAGGCAGTCTGCGATATCCGCATCCACCAGATGTTTGTCGCCAAGTTCTACGATAAGTTTGAACACCAATTCCGCCGTAGAGGCAGCCGTATCATCCCATTGTTCAAAATCAGCAAACCTTTCGGGTTCCAGGTGATGGTCAATCAATACTTTTTTGGCGCGCGATTTCCTTACCATTTCACCCAGATCATTAATTCTGTTCAGGCATGAAAAATCCAGGCAAAAAATTAAATCGGATTGACCGATCAGTTTAGCCGATTTCTCTGATTTCTCTTTTTGATGGATCAGAACATCCTTATTTCCGGGCATCCAGGAAATAAAATCCGGATAATCGCTGGGCGTGATTACGATGGCGGCATGACCTTTCTTTTTCAGGTAGTGCGCCAAACCCAAAGACGATCCTAACGCGTCTGCGTCGGGCTTAAAATGGGTCAAAATGACCGTTTTTCGGGGGATTTTTAAATATTCCTTGAAGTCTTGGATCTTTTCCATGCCTCGCTCAAAAGCAAGTGGCAAAAATGATGAATTTTAATGGGTAGTCAATGCTTAATGCACAATAGTTCAAGTCATTACGACGAAACGGGGCTAAAAACAGATGAACACTATAAGACTATGGACTATTATGCTATTTTTGCGGCCATTCTAAGTTTCGCAAACAAGTAAATTATTTATATGGCCGGAAAAAGAACGTTTACCATGTTAAAACCGGATGCCGTAAGCGCATCCAATACGGGAGCAATTACCAAAATTATTGAGGAAGCAGGCTTTCGAATCGTTGCGATAAAGAAGACAATGTTGACGCCTGAGCGCGCGGGAGAATTTTATGCGGTCCACAAAGAACGTCCCTTTTATAAAGATTTGTGCAAATACATGTCTTCGGGTTCGATTGTACCGATGATTTTGGAAAAAGACAATGCGGTAGAGGACTTTAGAAAACTAATCGGCGCAACGGATCCATCCAAAGCTGCTCCTGGTACCATTCGTAATTTATTTGCAAAATCTATCGAGGCAAATGCTATTCATGGCTCCGACAGCGACGAGAATGCCGCCATTGAAGGAAACTTCTTCTTCTCAAACCTGGAAAGGTTTTAGTTGAGAGCCCAGACCGTAAGGCTGGAACGTAAACTATTTCATAAGTCAGGTCCTTACCTGACTTTATTATTTTATTTCAGGGAGCTCGAAGTCATCCAGCGCACTAGGCTCTTGCATAAGCGACTCGATCTCTTCAATCTTGCGCGGCGCTGAAGCTGAAAGAAGTTCGTAGCCGTCTTTTGTCACCAGATAGTCATCCTCAATTCTTACGGCGATTCCCCACCATCGCTTATCACACTTAGCATTTTCCGGGATATAAATTCCCGGTTCGATGGTAATGATCATATTTTCCTGAAGCCGGCCCGAGGGAATCGGATCGTGAACATCTAATCCAATATGATGGCAGCAACCATGCGGATAATACAGATGCTTTTCGTTTTCGTTTTTCAGGATTCCAAGTTCAGTCAATCCCCGATTGATGACGCGCTGCGTGATTAGACTCAATTCTTGCGTGGTGACGCCAGGTTTACAAGCCTTCATGGCTTCCTCCTGGGCTTTCAAAACCAGTTCATAGATCTGTTTTTGCTCTGGAGAAAACTTTCCTGAAATCGGTATGGTCCTCGTCACATCGGCGGTATATCCGTGAAATTCAGCACCGAGGTCCATGAGTATTAATTCCGTGTTCGAAATCTCTGGCTTATAATTTTCAACATAATGCAATATGCATCCGTTGTGACCGGCACCAACAATCGAGGGATATCCAATGTCTTCCGCTTCATATTTTTTAAATACGTACTCATGTATTCCCTGAATTTCGCGCTCTGACATTCCAGGTTTTATAGCCTTCATTACCTCACGCTGGGCCATACCCGAGATGCTTACTGCTTTGCGGACCAACTCCAATTCTTCCTTCGTTTTTACGCCTCTTAGCGCACCCATCAGAATAGCAAGTTCTTTTGTATTGAGATTATTCTTTGTGGACTCGCGCGCAACGTTAAGGGTACTTTGTTCGGAAGGATAATTGACTTTTACTTTAAATTGTTTGATCATGTCATATAGATCCGCCGAATCCGTGGGATCATCGCGAACATCATTTTGAAAATCGGTAAATAAGATGGTGCTGAATTTTGTAAAATCAAGATTGTACTTTTTAAACTCCGTGTTGTTAAATGCTTGATTCAATCCTAATTTTGATTTTACCCCTTCGTCACCAAGCCTGCGTCCGTTCCACATTTCTGCGTTAGCATTTCGGGGCTGAACAAAAATAATTTCGTCGTACTGTGTTCCGTTGTTAGCGGTTTGCTTGTCTTTAAAAATGAGGAGCACTGCATCGGGTTCTTTGTAACCTGTGAGATAGTAAAAGTTTGGATCCTGATGGTACGCGTAGTCCACATCATTGGAGCGATTGCGTACTGCATTTGCAAAAAATACAGCCACGGAATTCGGTGGTAGTTTCTCACGCAATGCTTCCCTTCTTCCACGATGGAAATCCTGACTTAAAAAATCTTTGGGCAGATCGTCCGAAGGTTGCGCATAAACGCCCACAACGGTCACCAAAAATGACAGAACGACAATTAATTTTCTCATACCAATTCCTCCAATAAAAAATCTTTCCCCTTACCGTATTTAATAAGATCCTTCAAATGATAGCGTTCCAGCGTCAGAAGATCCTTAACTTTAAAATCGCCGTTAACTAAAATATTTTCAATGACAAACTCATGTCTCTCGCCGTGATTGAGGAGTGAATATTTTTTGCCCGTTCGTAGCACGTCAAATGAAAGCCCCGCCATTTTTTGTTCTGCCTTAGCTTGAATGTTTAGAAAACGTTACTCATAATTCTTCTTCGCGCTCCAGCATTAATATGGAAGCCTGTGGCACAATAAAATACTTTTCTTCCTCATAGATAACTTCAATAGCTCCCTTTTGCAAAAAAATTGCCAAATCTCCTTCCTGCGCCTGTAGCGGTAAATATTTCACCTGGTCATCTTTTCCCTTCCAAACATCATCTTCGTCTATCGGCAAAGGTAGGGGATATCCTGGTCCCACTTTAATTACGTAACCACTTTGAATTTTTTCTTTTTCCTGGACTCCAGGAGGAAGGTACAAACCTGAAGATGTTTTATCTGATTGTTTTGTGGGCTTGATCAAAACGCGATCGCCTACGACGATAAGTTTTTTTAGTTTATTTTCTGCCGTTATTTTCATGTTCTATCTATTCAAAAAGGTCCGTTTGCTCACCTGCCCGATCCAACAAACGTTGATCCACACTTTTGGAAGGTTTTAATCCTAATACCTTAAAACGTTCAACGCTCTTAACAAGGTTTCCATTTCCGGTCGCCAATTTACTCATCGCGTTTTCATACGATGTTTGAGTTTTTCTAAGTTGATTCCCAATTTCGATAAGATCGTTGGTAAATCCAGCAAATTTTTCATAAAGGGACGTGGCATGTCTCGCGATTTCCTGCGAGTTTCTATTTTGGTATTCCTGCTTCCAGACATTCTTTATTAATTGAAGCGATGGAATAAGCAGCGTTGGACTTACAAATACGATTCTTTTTTCAAGTGCCTCTTCGTACAATTTTTTTTCACTCTGTATCGCTAGAATATAGGCTGGCTCGATGGGTATGAACATGATGATAAAGTCGAGATTTCGATCAGAAATCTTCTGATAATTTTTTTCAGAAAGCCCTTTTAGATGTTGTCGTATGGAGAGCAGGTGTGCTTTCAAGGCCACTATTTTTTCATCATCGCTGGTGGCATTTACAAAATTATTGTAGGCCGTAAGACTTACCTTTGAATCAATTATCACATGTCGTTTTTCCGGCAAACGAATTATAATATCCGGTCTGAATCGGCCCTCTTCTGTGGTGAATGATTCTTGAATAGTGTACTCGCGGTCTCGTTCCAGTCCCGATTTCTCCAAGATGCTTTCCAGGATAAATTCGCCCCATGCGCCTTGCGTTTTCGAATCTCCTTTCAATGCTCTCGTTAAATTCTCAGCCTCCTTCGTCATTTGTAAATTAAGGCGTTGCAAATTTTCCAGCTGCTCGCGTAAGGCAGAATTTCGCGTAATGCTATCCTTGTGTGTGTCTTCAACTTTTCTTTCAAAATCAACAATTTTTTCTCCCAACGGTTTCAATAAATCCAACATGTTTGATTTATTCTGGTCGGTGAACTTTTTGCTTTTTTCTTCGAAGATGTCGTTCGCCAGGTTCTTGAATTGAGCCGTAAATTTTTCGTTTAGATTTTCTAATTCTTTTTTTTGATCCTGTAATTTTTCCTGAATGTTCCGATAATCCGCTTCCGCAGCGGCCAGATTATTATTTGCTTCGAGCACTTTCTGCCTTTCATTTTCAAGGTCCCGTTTCAATTCACGAACTTGGTCATCCATGGTTTTATTTCGCTCCTGCTCGATAAGGATCGACGATGTCATTTTCTGTGTATCTGTCGTGAACCTGGATCGGGTCACGAGCAACGCAATTCCTGCCCCAATACCGATTCCAAATAGCACAAGTAGGATTTCCATGGGCGTAAAGTTATTGCATTTCTGCCGCTACACAATTGACAACTTATAGGAACATGCTATTTCTAAAATCCTGATTAGATTTGTAATCCTTTGAAATTCAAGCTATGCTCGGAACAATAACATCAAGCCAGGAAGCGATCTTACTGGAAGAAAAGTTTGGTGCTCATAATTATCATCCGCTCCCCGTTGTATTGGCGAAGGGCGAGGGGGTGTTTTTGTGGGATGTCGAAGGGAAACGTTATTACGATTTTTTGTCTGCCTACAGCGCGGTCAACCAAGGCCATTGTCATCCACGTATCGTTGCAGCCCTTATTGAGCAGGCCAAGGAGCTTACGCTTACATCGCGCGCTTTTTATAATGATAAACTTGGAATTGCCGAAAAATACGTCTGCGAGCTTTTTGGATATGAGAAGGCATTATTCATGAATAGTGGTGCGGAGGCAAATGAGACAGGAATCAAGCTCGCGCGAAAATGGGGATACCTTCATAAAGGTATTCCAGATAATAAAGCAATTATCGTTGCCGTTAAGCAGAATTTCCACGGCCGCACTACTGCGATAATCTCCGCGTCGTCCGAACCTTCTTCCAGAAATGGTTTTGGTCCATTTATGCCAGGCTTCGAAATCGTAGAATACGACAATGTTCAAGTATTGGAACATGCGCTTGCAAATCCAAACGTATGTGCTTTGTGGATCGAGCCTATTCAGGGAGAAGCGGGTGTCTATGTTCCCGCTGACGGTTATTTGAAAGCGGCAGAAGACATTTGCCGGAAGAATAAAGTTCTCCTGATGATGGATGAGATTCAAACGGGCATCGCACGAACTGGAAAAATGCTGGCGTCGGAGTATGAAAATGTAAGGCCTGATATTCTCATTTTAGGGAAAGCGTTATCGGGAGGTATTCTTCCTGTTTCCGTTGTATTGGCCGACGATGAGATCATGCTGGTGATTAAACCCGGTGAACATGGCTCTACTTTTGGAGGTAATCCTTTGGCAGCTGCTGTATGCATGGAAGCCCTGCAAGTGGTGCAAGATGAGAGGCTAGCGGACAATGCCCAGCGGATGGGAGTTATTTTTCGGAAAAGAATGGACGCGCTGACAAAAAAGACGAAGCTCGTCACCATTGTAAGGGGCAAAGGACTTTTGAACGCAATTGTTATTAACGACTTACCCGAAAGTAAAACCGCTTGGAATATTTGCGTGAAGTTTGCAAACAATGGTTTGCTGGCGAAGCCAACACATGGAAACATCATACGTCTTGCGCCGCCGTTGGTTATAACGGAAGAACAAATTCACGAGTGCTGCGATATTATTGAGCGCTGCATTTTGGATTTTTCCAATTAATTTTTTTGGTGGTTGAGAATACCTAGTTGCGTAAGTTCATAACGCAGCTGAACAGGCGATTTAAAGTGAATGGTAGTCAATCCTGTGATTTTACCAGCTTCGATATTTTTAATGTTGTCGTCGATAAACAAGGAATTTTCGGGTAGGACGGTGTAACGATCAAAAAGAATTTGGTAAAATTCCGGTCTTGGTTTTCTTACCTTCTCGATTCCAGAGACAACAATACCTTCGAACCAGTGAAGAAATTCAAAGTTGTTGAGCGCCCAGGGAAAAGTTTGGGCTGACCAGTTTGTCAATGCATAAAGACGATACTTGTTAGATTCTTTAATCGTTTTCAAAATCTCGACTGTTTCATGGATTGGCCCAGGAATGGTTTCAGTCCATCGATCATACCAGGCACGAATCGGTACTTCCCACTCAGGGTGTTTAGCGACTAAAACTTCCGTGGCCTCTTCAAACGAACGACCTGCATCTTGCTCATCGTTCCATTCGCTGGTACAAATGTTTTCCAGGAACCAGGAAATTTCTTCTTCTGTCTTGAAAATTTTACGGTAGAGGTGGCGTGGATTCCAGTCAATTAAGACAGCGCCCAAATCGAAAATGATGGTATCAAAAGTTTTGTTCATAATTAAAAAATGTAGCGCAAATTTATAAGCGGCAGCTTGGTGATTAAAAAATTTACGATGAGGGCCAGGCAAGTAGAACGCGAAAATACTGTTTTTTATAATTTCATGAGATTGCCTTGCTGATTTTTTCGACGACGTTTTCCGGAGTAATCCATGTGAGGCACGCAAAGTCGCCACGATAACATTTTTCCTTCCCATAAACGGAGCACGGCCGGCAAGTTAACTCCTCGCGGCTTATTTGAATAATGCTTTCCTCTCCTTTCCCATACGGCCCAAAGCCAACGTCTGTGTGTGTTCCTCCCCAGATAGAAATCACGGGAATTCCCACCAGGCATGCCAGGTGCATATTGGAAGAATCAACACACAGCATCAGATCCAGTTTCTCCATGAGCGCCAGCTCTTGTTTTAATTTAAGTTGCCCGGCCACAATGACACAATGAGCAGGAAATTTTTGCTGAAGGCTTTCGAAATACTTTATTTCCTTTTCTCCGCCACCAAAAAGAAAAAACTTGACTGGGGATTTTTCAATTAATGCTGACATCACCTTGACATAATTATCCAATGGCCAAATTTTAGAGACATGCATAGCAAAAGGAGCAATGCCAATCCATTTTTCTTTTTTGGCAAGGTTGTTTTTGTTCAGCCATTCATTGGTTTCCTCCAGCGCACTTTCCTTTAGCAGGAAATAAGGAGGTGCTTGAATGGCAAACGGAAACCCTGCTTTCTCGAAAGCCAGCCTGTACCGTTCCACGGTATGTATCAACGGCGCGGTGGCTTTATTAACTTTTCGGGTTATCGCTTTTTTTTCCTTTCTACCTTTTTCGAATACGACGACACGGGTGAAAAATATTTTAAACATACTTCGAAGCACCACCGTACGGATATGATCATGCATATCAAGTACAACATCGTAACTCGCTTTTTTCAGGAGTTTCTTGAACAGGTCTCGCATACCCAAAATACCATTGTAGGTATGATCCACATCAGCAGGAAACGGCACAACCCTTTCCATATTGGTAAAGAATGAGGCAAATTTTGGTCGGGTTACGACAGTCACTTCTACATCGGGATAAGCCGTGACAAACGAACGAATCACGGGAACGAGAAGCACCACATCGCCCATGGCTGAGAAACGAAGTACTAATATTTTTGTAAGTGCCACGTTTTGAATATAAAGTTCTGTATTGAAAGCTGCATACAACGGTCTGATCCCTTCAACTCAATAAGTTTCTATGCTTATGATTTAGTGCCGTATAGCATTGGATTGAGCGTGGCATCATTGTACATCTTCATTTGTCGATAGACTTTAAACCTGCGCTTGCCGTGGGCGATGTCATCGATGAGCTCGTCATAGGCGAGCTGCATGTCCGACTTCTGCTCCATTAAAACAGCAAGTTTAGCATTCGTCGTTTTTAAATGCTCTGCGCTGACGTCTTTACGTTCAGTCTGTTCTTTCATGTGATAGATCTTCAGCATTAGAATACTCATACGGTCTAGCAGCCACGCTGGAGTTTCGGAATTGATGCGTGTTCCCGCCGGCGCTTTAACATGCTTGAATTCCTCCAAAAAATGGTCATCGAGTTTTTCTACCATGTCTGTCCGGTCCTGGTTGGACTTATCAATCCTTCGTTTGATTTTCAATGCCTTCCACTGGATCGATCGTCGGGACACGAATGAGGTCTTCAAGATGCCATTGTACTGTATCAATCCAATTTTTTCCATACAGCAAGGAATTAAAACTTCCTGCCGGGAAAGGATTTTTAATCTGGGTATCTACGTGATCGTTCAAATGATAATCAACAATACTTTGATGAAAAATGGTATAGCAATCGTTAGCCTTAAGCATGTTGGTAAATTACGATTCAATTTAGCTTTTTGAAAATTAAAGTTAACGTTAATGACTGTATAGGCAGGGAAAGTTAAATTTGGTGGGCCTGAACGGCGTTTCAAAATCAACATAATTAGAAAATGTCATCGCATCACTTTGTAAAAGAGGGACAGGAACCTGCGCTGTTTATTTTGGATAACATTCCGTTTCATTACGCGGAATCCCTCTTAGAATGGGTTCCGTTGGTTATGGTAGCGGATCGTGCGCTGGAAAATGTGTTACACTGGGGAATAAAAATTGATATTGTTTTACAAGACGAATATCCCTTTGAAGTTTTAGAGGATCTTGTCAAGGATCAGGGTCCCGTGCAAACCCTTCTCAGCGATAAGGATCACATCGTGAAAACGGGATTGCAGTATCTTGTTCAGAATGGATATGACGCTGTGAACTTATTGAGCATTCCCCACGAAGAAATTTTTCAAGAAGTGGAGAAATCAGCGCATAAACTACAGGTTGGAATTTACAATGAACAAGAAAAATGGTCGCTTATATCGACGGGTAAATTTGAAAAATGGATGCCGGCGGAAGCAACTCTTTTGATCCGAAGCGCCTCAAGCGTTCAAACAAAAGGGATCATTCAAAAGGGGAAGTTTTGGGAAACCTTGGCGCCGGAATCGTAACAATTCAATCAGAATCTGCTTTCTGGATCGGTGAGACACCCCTAAATAGCATGGTCCTAAAAATTTTTTCGAGGCATAGGGGTAATTCTTTTTCCAATTGTCATAACCACAAAGCCGCAAAGCCGTAAATTTCGCTGTTCATGGAACCAAAAACAGTGGATTTACCGGGTGATCAGCTTTTAGTAACGCTGCAAGCGGGGGATATAACTGCTTTTGAGATGATTTTTAAAACCTATTACCAGCCGTTGTGCAACTACGCCTACAGCTTTGTACACGACCGGGATGAGGCCGAAGAGATCGTTCAGGCCACTTTTCTTTCTGTCTGGGAAAAAAAAGACAACCTTGCCATCCACACCGGCGTGAAGCCCTACCTCTACGCCATGGTGCGTAATGCCGCTCTTAATGTTTTGAAGCACGAAAAAATAAAACAACAGCATGCGACCGTGGAACTCGCTGTTGCGGAACGAAGTACTGAGTCGGTGACGCGTACAGTAATGGCGTCAGAATTAGAAGATCGCATTTACAAGGCATTAAACAAACTGCCAGAACAATGCCGTTTGGTCTTCAAGCTTAGCCGGTTCGAAGAATTGAAGTATGCGGAGATCGCAGAACAACTTAATATTTCAATAAAGACAGTGGAAAATCAAATGGGCAAGGCGCTAAAAATTATGCGGGAACAGCTCAAAGATTACCTTCCATTGTTAATAGTATTTATGAACGGATTTCTAAACTAGGATTTTGAATTACAGTGTAGATCATATTGACGACC
Source organism: uncultured Bacteroidota bacterium (assembly GCA_963739105.1). Lineage (GTDB taxonomy): Bacteria > Bacteroidota > Bacteroidia > Cytophagales > Cyclobacteriaceae > Chryseolinea. Next base: position 96,533 of record CAVTZI010000022.1, read on the forward strand.
TCATTGGAAAGTACCTGGCAGGAGAAGCTGCAAAGGAAGAAATTCTGTTTGTAGAAGCCTGGGCAAATGAAAACGAAGGAAATCGAAAACATTTACAACAATGTAAACTGATTTTCGATAAGTCTTTTGAAGCAAAAGCCTTGCAGGAATTCGATACGGATGCTGCCTGGATCAAAATGAAATCCAGACTTCAGAATGGCGAACGCACAATTTCCTTTCAACCCCAGAAATCGTCAACATCTTTAATGTGGAGAGTAGCTGCCAGCATTATCGTGATTTTAGGAATTGGATTTTTCGCGTATCAGATGATCACCGGTAGTCGAAATAAATCCATGGAAGTGGTCTCTCAAAAAGAAACGAAATCTGATACATTGCCAGATGGTAGTGGCGTTTTCCTTAATAAAAAAACGGAGCTCGCGTATACCTATCGACAAGAAAGAAAAAAGTCATGTCGTAAAATTGAAAGGGGAAGCCTACTTTAACATCCAGCATGAAAATGATAAGAATTTTATTATCGATGCAGCCGGCGTCTTCATCCGCGACATTGGTACTTCATTTAATGTAAAGGCATACCCTGAGGACAATACGGTTGAAGTTGTGGTGGAGGAGGGGAAAGTTATGTTTTATACCGACACGGATTCAGGAATTTATTTGTCTGCCAAGGGAAAAGGAATTTATAACAAAGCGACTAAGAAGTTTACGATAGAACAGCCAGAAGAAAATGTGCTGGCCTATAAAACTAAATTTTTCAGCTTCAGCAATACTGATTTGCGTACTGCGGTAGATGCCCTTAACAATGTTTATGATAAAAAAATTGTGTTGGGTGAAAATCTGTATAACTGCCGCCTTACAGTTTCCTTTAATCAGGAAGACATTGATGAAATCGCAGCGGTCATGGCCGAGACATTAGGACTCACGCTTCAGAATTCAGCAAATGAAATCAGGCTAGAGGGCCAGGGTTGTGAGCAGTAATAAGCATCGCTTGCTTAATTTTTTTTTGAACACAACGCTTGCCATAGTGTTGGCCACCGTTCTCGCCCGGGCTGAATCATTCGATGATCCTATTCCTTTATTAGAACGAACTATAACTATTTCTTTTGAACAGGAAAGGCTGGAGGTGGCACTAAAAAAAATATCAACTCAGGCAGGATTTACCTTCTCCTACAATTCAAGGATCATTGACCGCAATAAAATCATCAGCGAGCGTTTTGCTGGAAAGACCGTTCGGGAAGTTCTCGATCAGATCTTCGGTGGTGCTATTCAATATAAAGCTCGCGGTAAGTACGTCATACTTACGAAAGCGCCAGTCGACGAAGCTAAAGATCGGGTATTAACTGGTTATGTCGTAGATGAATCTACAGGTAAACGGCTTCAGAATGTAAGTGTGTATGACCCCGTTTCCCTTTCATCCACGGTGACCGATTCATATGGGTATTTTCAGCTCAAGGTGGATCAACCATCCGGAGAGGAAATTAAGCTGGCAGTTCGAAAACTTAACTACACAGATACCCTCATAGCAGTCAATTTGGATCGGCGCCAGCTTATCAATATTCAAATGCGCGAACACGCCGACAAAATGAATGCGTTGGCCGATAGCGTTAGGCAAAAGATAAAACGCTTTTGGCAAACTAAGGTGCGATCTCCTCAGGCGGCAAACATGGAGAACATTCAAGATACTTTATACCGAAAATTTCAATTTTCGGTATTTCCTTTTGTAGGCACCAATCATAAATTAAGTGGTAACGTCATCAATGATTACTCATTAAACCTATATGGTGGGTATTCACTAGGCCTCAGGGAATTAGAGTTTGGTGGGTTGTTTAACCTCGTGCGAAGCGACGTAACGGGTGCGCAGTTCGCCGGTATCTTTAATGCTGTTGGAGGAAAAATGAAATTTATACAGTTGGCGGGTATTTTCAACATGAATCGCGATTCAGTGAATGGCTATCAATTTGCCGGGATGGTCAATCTAAACGGAAATTCCACCAGTAAATTTTCGGGAGCAGGCCTGCTCAATTTTACCCTTCGAGACTCACGCGCCACACAAGTAGCAGGCCTCGGGAATGTCACCATCGGAAAACAAGAAGGTCCGCATGTTGCGGGGCTTTTTAATTTTTCTAACAAGGACTCTCGTATTGCACAGGTCGCGGGATTGACCAACGTGACCATCGGAGACTTCAAAGGAGCTCAGGTTTCAGGCCTGTTAAACTTCACGCTTAGAGATCTGGAAGGGGCGCAAGTTTCCGGACTGCTGAACTATGCCACGAGAATTCGGGGCGCCCAGGTAGGAATTATAAATGCCACGGATAGTATACACGGTGTTCCCATTGGGCTTTTCAGTTTTGTTTTAAAAGGCTATCATAAGATTGAAGTCTCGGCCGATGAAATTTTCTACACGAATGTGGCTTTCAGAACCGGCGTACGACAATTCTACAACATCTTGACGGCGGGAGCGAAACCCGATACGTTTGATGACGAGGAAACATATTGGACGTTTGGGTACGGGATCGGTACTGCGCCAAGGCTTTCCAGAACGCTTAGCCTTAACGTTGACTTGACCGCTAACCAGGTTGTTTACGGTAGCCAATCAATTGAGGCTATCAACATGATCAATAAACTGTATCTGGGCCTCGATTTTCAATTTGTAAAAAATCTTGGGGTAACCTTTGGTGTCACGCTGAATGGATATGTCACCGATACGACCTACGATAAGTATCAACCCTTTTTACCGATTATAAACCGCACATCATTTCCGACAAAACGTACAGCAACGATATCAATATGAAAATGTGGTGGGGCGGAAAGATAGGGCTGCGCTTTCTTTAGTCAAGCGAAAAAAGGAATGCTAATGATTTGCAATCAGGGTTGGCCTCTTGCCTAACTGCTTGAGAAGTTTGCCATGGCCAATAAGCGCATCGATAAATCTGCGCTCTGATTTATAAGGCAGGCCAAACTCTTGTGGTTGTTGCCTTTACGATCGTGGAAATTTTCTTGTAGTGGACATGGCAAACATTTGGAAACAAATGGTGCTCGACCTGAAAATTTAATCCGCCGACATACCAGGAAAAAAATGTGCTGTTATTGGCAAAATTAGTGGTGGTGTGAAGCTGGTGGATAGCCCAACTGTTATCCATTTTACCGTTTTCATCCGGCATCGGGAATTCGGTACCATCAATTACGTGCGCCGGTTGGAAAATTATTGCCAGAATAAAACCTGCAACGTAGTGCATAGCTACAAATCCGATAAGCCACTGCCACCATGCGATGGACAATACCATCATAGGAATCACCAGGATATATCCAACGTAAATAAGCTTTGTGGCAATCAAGATGGCCCACTCCTTCCGGATATCTGCTTTTTGTTTTTTTACCATACCATCTTTATGGTATCGTGTTAACCGGACAAAATCTTTAACAATGACCCATACCAAAGTCATCAGCCCGTAAATAAACCAAGCATAGATATGCTGAAATTTATGAATCGATTTCCATTCGCTATGTGGGGTCATGCGAAGTATACCACGTGGGCTGATGTCTTCATCCACATCATGAATGTTAGTATAAGTATGATGAAGAACGTTGTGTTGGACCTTCCAATTAAATGCGCCTGCGCCCATTACGTTAAGTGAGTAGCCCACGAGGTTGTTTATCCAGGTCTTGTTTGAATAAGAGCCGTGGTTAGCGTCATGCATCACAGCCAGTCCAATGCCGGCTACGCCTGTCCCCATCAAGAGACACAACCCGACCATCACCCAGCCATTGGTCACTGTTTCAGTTACCATTAAAACGTAGGGAGCGAAAAATAGCGCGAACATGAACACGGTCTTGATTCGCATCTGATTGTTCCCATAACGGCTTATGTTATTCGATTTGAAATATTCGTTAACGCGTTGGTTGAGTGTTGAAAAGAAATCCGCTCGGTTTGACGAAAATTTGATCGCGCTTGAATTCTTCATGTTATGGGAGTAAAAGTAAAAAGCTCAAAAAACTTTGGCAGGTGGTAATAAACTGATTAATAGAATTTTAAAGGTAGAGAGAATAACACAATTAACGAGTGTTAGGCCCTAACAAAAAATAATACCAAGGAATTGTTGGCAGTGCCAATTCGATACAAAAGTAACGACGAATGTCCGATGAGATTGCAGTAATTACCAATTAATCTTACAAGGATCTACTTTCGAATAAATTTTTTAAGGCAACTCGGCTATGATGGTGCGGCCGCCTTTTGTGATATCGCCAATGGAAACAGCTACTTTGGCGTTTAGAGGAAGAAATATGTCGACACGCGAGCCAAATTTTATGAATCCGAACTCCTGTCCTTGGTGAAAAGGCTGGCCAGTCTTTACGTAGCACTTTATTCTTCTTGCCAGTGCGCCTGCGATTTGCCGGAATAAAATTTCCACGCCGTTGTTCATCTTCACCACGACGGTGGTTCGTTCATTTTCAGTGCTGGATTTTGGATGCCATGCAACTAGGTATTTACCAGGATGATACTTGAAAAAACTCACCACGCCACCCACTGGCATTCGATTGACGTGCACGTTAACCGGTGACATGAAAATTGAAATTTGTTTGCGTTTGCTTCTTAAATATTCATCCTCCAGCGGTTTCTTCAATGACGACTACTTTGCCATCGGCCGGGGCCAGGACATGTTTATCATTTGCGGTAATGGAGAAAATCGGATTTCTAAAAAATTGAAGGATTAGCAAATAGAAGATTACACTGGCTAAGATGACACTGTTTTGGATCAATCCACTTTCTGGAAAGTAGTAGAGTATCGCCCAATTCAATGCAAAAAGGATAACAAGCAATACAAATAATAATAAGCGTCCTTCCTTGTGTATGGTCATGATAAAAAACTAGTGACTAACTGATAAAAAAATGTGATTACTTAATCAACACTGCAACACTACAAAAGTTAAGTGAAATAGCGAATATCAACTTCGATTTGCTTGGTTGTAATTCGATTTGGTTTAATACCCGCCGCGATATTTATAGGTCTTCGATACTTTATCGATGGCAACCATATAGGCGGCGATACGCATCGGTACTTTGTATTCCTGTGCGGTCTTGTAAACATTGATAAATGCATCCTTCATGATCCGGTCAGATCTTCTATTTACACGGTCGGCCGTCCATTTATAACCCAATCGGTTCTGCACCCATTCAAAATATGAAACCGTCACGCCACCTGCGTTGGCGAGAATGTCTGGAACGACGACAATCCCTTTTTCATTGATGATATTATCAGCTTTGGAGGAGGTCGGTCCATTTGCGCCCTCAACAATTAATTTTGCTTGAATATTTGCAGCGTTGGTATGCGTTATTACATCTTCCGTGGCTGCAGGTACCAGCAAATCGACTGGCAGCGTAAGTAATTCTTCATTCGTTATTTTTTGCGCACCCTCAAATCCATCAAGTGAGCCTTTGTTTACTTCGCGATATTTTATGGCCGCGGCGATGTCCATTCCCTTTTCATTGAAGTAAGCTCCCGAAAGGTCGCTGACCGCCTGGACAATTAACCCTCGTTCGTGCAACAGCACTGCAGCCCATGAGCCCACATTGCCAAATCCTTGTACCGCGCAAGTCGCTTTATAGGGATTGATCTTCAATTTCTCCATCGCTGCCATGGCCGTAACCATAACCCCCCGGCCTGTTGCTTCTGTCCTTCCCAACGAACCCCCCATCACCAAAGGTTTTCCGGTGACCACCGCGTGCGTTGTCATGCCCTGATTTCTTGAAAACTGGTCCATCAACCAAGCCATTTCACGGGGTCCGGTTCCCATGTCCGGGGCAGGAATATCGCGGTCCGGTCCGAAGACATCAGCCATAGCTTGGGTGTAAGCGCGCATCAACCGTTCAATTTCCCCAGTGGACATTTCTCGTGGGTTGCACGTCACACCTCCTTTTGCGCCTCCGTAGGGAATGTCAACAACGGCGCATTTCCAGGTCATCCAGGCGGCCAATGCCTTAACTTCATCGAGGTTGACATGGGGATCAAACCGAATACCTCCTTTGGAGGGCCCTAAAATGGTAGAATGAATTACACGATAACCTTCGAACACTTTTATGCTTCCGTCATCCATGGTCACAGGCAGGGAAACAATCACCTGTCGGGCCGGATTTTTTAAAACATTATAAATTTCTTCCTCCAGTCCCAGGATTTGTGACGCCTTGTGGAAGCGCGACATCATGGCCTCAAATGGATTTTCTTTATCTTTTAATGGAGCAGGTTCGATGTATGCCATACTTTATGATTGTGATTCGTCAGAAGTTAAAAAATAATTTTGGATGTATCCGGGACCGCCATTAGCATGGGACCGGAAATGCATCCGAAAACGGTTGCAAAGATAGAAAAATACAGGATTGCTTTCGTTTTTCAATACAAAAGCGTTTCCGGCTACAACATTGTGTTATAGAATTTGGGGATATCCCTTTCTAGGAAAATTTAGTAAGGCGTTTCAGGCGCGCAACCAAAACGAAACCAACGACTATGCAGTCCTGAAAGGACGGAATCTCTCAGCGCTGGACGCAAGTCCTGCGCTCTAATAGTTATTAATTAAGAAAGCCCTGCAAGGGCGAGATCATGATCGACTATTCGCGGCAAATAGCAAAGGACATCAAGGTATAGCCCATGTAACTATCTCAGAAAATCTCCAAGTAGGCAACGATAAAGGGAGAAGAAATAAAAAGTCCGTCAAAACGATCAAGGAAACCACCGTGACCGGGTATGCTTGTTCCAGAATCTTTGATTTCAATACTCCTTTTGAGAAGTGATTCCACCAGGTCGCCAAACGTGCCTCCTACAATTACAATGACACCGATAATCAGCCACTGGGTCTGGGTCAACGAATGAAAATACCTGGAGAGGCCATAGGCAAAAATCATGGCCAGGAACGCTCCTCCAAAAAAACCTTCCCATGACTTTTTTGGAGAAATACGTTCAAAAAGTTTACGTTTCCCCAAAAATGTTCCGGCAAAATAGGCACCCGTATCACTGGCCCACAAAATAAAAAGCAATCCAAAAATGATTTCAAAATTATAGGAGCCTTTCTCAAAGACAGCGACATTTAAAAGGGCGAACGGTACGGCTACATAAAATATTCCCAGAAAATTAAAGGCAATGTTGGTAAAAGGCTTGCGCTCAAATTTTTTATAAAGTTTGATCATGTAGATACATGATACAATGGGAAAGATCAGAAAGTAATATCGATCTGATAAATTTCCTCTCTCGATAAAAAAAGAGAGAATAAAAATCAACACACCACATAACGTCCCAAAACTTTTTTGTGGCACATGGCCGTCGAGGCCCACAAGCTTGTAAAACTCCAACAAGGCAAATAAGCAGATGATAAAAAAGATGGCGCCATACAACCACTCACTGATACAAATAGCAGCGATTATACCTGCCGATCCCAGCAATCCCGTAATGATTCGCTGGGTGAGGTTATTATATTTAGAGATCGGTGATTTCACAAAACGTATACGTGAATGTTGTCAAACAAAAAGTTAATATGATGGATCAGAAGTTTGTGTCGGAAGTTGTCGATAGTGCCTCCAAATATAATACAGTAGCCCTAGCTGTTAGAACGGCATTCAAGATTACGTATTGAAGCGGAGCAGCGGTATTGTCTTCCACATTGAGGTCCGTGATCTCTGACGGTGCAGATAGATCATAATCACACCAAACGCATTATTGAAGAAGTGAGCAAACATGGGAATCAGTAAGGTCCCTGACCAATAATATAGATACCCAAACAACGCGCCCAACAACAAGCGTGGAACGAATCCATAAAACTGGAAATGAATGGCGCTGAAAATAATCGCTGACACCCAAATGGAAAGGTGAATGTTTCCGGTTCCTCTAAAGAATTCATTTTGAAACATTCCCCGAAAAACCAACTCTTCTCCGATAGCGGGGAGCAAGGCAATAACGATTAATCCCAGCACCAAATCGCCAACCGACTCAAAACTTGTCATGACCTTGGTGAGTTGTGCCGTTTTATCTTCCGCTTCCCTCGCCCAGCTTTCAAAACCCTTTAAAAACTCCGGGAAATTTAGATTCATGTTCCATTCAACCAACGGCGAAATGGCAATCATAAAAGTCAATCCCAGGGCCATGACGAGAAAGAGAGCAAAAAAGGTTTTGTGTTGAGGAGGAAAAAAGGGAGGAATACGTTTATGTTCAATAGCAACAATGTGTATCATTGGAAAAATAATCAAACCAATAAAAGTCGCTACACTTTGCGTAATTAAAAGCGGAACGACAATATCGGGACGGTTATCAGGAGTTTGGATGTCGTTCAAAAGGTTTCCGTCATAAAACAAAGAAGCTATTCCTAATCCTAAAACGGGGCCAACCACAACAAAACCTAAAAACACATTTAGCAATATGATCAACAGGGATACGAGCGGCGATCGGTCAGAAACTAAATTTGGAACAGACATTGAATAAATCCTGATTATCTTTGCGCCAAATATGGTAAAAATAGGTCATATAGAATTGGGCGATTTTCCCTTATTACTTGCTCCGATGGAAGATGTGAGCGATCCGCCCTTTCGCGCCGTTTGCAAAGAAGGTGGCGCAGATTTGATGTACACCGAGTTCATTTCTTCTGAAGGGCTTATTCGGGATGCCGCTAAAAGCAGGCAGAAACTCGACATTTTTGAATACGAACGTCCGATCGGCATCCAACTTTTCGGGGGTGACATCGGAAATATGGTGCAATCGGCCGAGATCGCCACTGAGGTTAATCCCGATTTAATTGATATCAATTATGGATGTCCGGTTAAAGCGGTCGCCTGTAAAGGCGCAGGCGCAGCCTTACTTCAGGATATTCCGAAAATGGTGAAAATGACAGAAGAGATTGTCAAATGCACCCATTTACCTGTCACCGTAAAGACACGGTTGGGCTGGGATGATAAAACAAAAAATGTTGTGGAGGTTGCCGAACGTTTGCAAGACATCGGCATTAAAGCCTTAACCATTCATGGACGTACCCGCGTTCAAATGTATAAAGGCTCGGCAGATTGGAGTTTGATTGCCGGGATCAAAGAAAATCCTCGCATGCATATTCCTGTTTTTGGTAACGGAGATATTGATTCACCTGAAAAAGCGCTGGAATACAAGAATCGTTATGGCGTCGATGGCATTATGATTGGCCGTGCAGCAATTGGGTATCCGTGGATCTTTAATGAGATAAAGCATTACCTCAGGTTTGGTGAAAAACTTTCACAGCCTACGATGGCAGAGCGGGTCCGCGCCGCTAAAAAACACCTTGAATTTTCCATTCGCTGGAAGGGTGACCGGCTGGGCATTTTTGAAATGCGGAGACACTATTCAAATTATTTTAAAGGCATCCCTGATTTTAAACCTTTTCGAACCCGTCTTGTGGAAGTGGAAACCTTTGGTGATGTAATGGCCATACTGGATGAAGTGACCGATACATATTCGCGTTCATTACTAGTTGCCTGACCGTCAGCGAATATTCATACTAACCATTACCGGCAAGTGGTCTGATGGATAATATTTTCCGTCGTTATCGTCAATTACCCGGTAATCCTTTGAACTCAAAGCCTGAGAATGAAAGATGTAGTCAATTCCCTTGCACGTAATGGAGTTGAGTTTGAAGCTGCAAAATGTTCCCGGCGGATTTGCGGGTGCCGGGTCCGTTAGCGCTATACCTTTAGGATCCATAATGGTAGTATAAGGAGGTTCTTCTCGCGTGCAGTTAAAGTCGCCCGTTATAATCAATGGAAAATCCTTCGCAATCTCCGATGCTTTTTGTTTCAATAGCGCTGCGCTGTTTTTGCGTGCCTCTTTTCCAATGTGATCGAAGTGCGTGTTGATCATCAAGAATTCTTTTTTCGATTTTAAGTCTTTGAATGTGCCCCATGATGCTACTCGCGTGATGGCTGCATCCCAACTTTTGCTCCCTGGTACCTGAGGAGTTTCGGACAACCAAAATGTATTTTGGTTGAGCGCATTGAATCTATCTTTTTTATATAAGATGGCTGAATATTCTCCTTTTGTTTTCCCATCATCGCGGCCTACACCGATATAGGTATACGCAGGAAGATTTTGGAGCAGGTCCATCAGCTGATGATGCAGCACTTCTTGAAGTCCGATAAGATCAGGATCGTATTTTTTGATCAAAGCATATACTTTATGGGCTCTCTTTGGCCATTGATTCACACTATCCTGCGGCGTATCATACCTTATATTGTAAGTCATTACTTTGATGGGTTGCGCCTGTGACGAAAGCATTGTCATAAAAAATAAAAATGCAAAAAGTGACCGCATAGATTAGATGCGTTATTATTAGAATGTCTAAAATTATTAAATTGATAGCATATTCGTTGTCAGAACAGGATTTTAAAGATTATTAGATGGACAGGATTTCCTCTGGGGTTGATGAGCTCACCCATAAGATAATCGGTTGTGCGATGCAAGTGCATAATACACTCGGGAACGCCTGCGCGACAATGCAGGGTTTTCAAGAGGTTATTTATCAAAGGGCACTAGCGATTGAATTGAGGCATATAGGACTTTCTTTTGAAAGAGAAAAAGAAATGCCTATCCATTACCAGTGATCAGCAAATAGGAACAAGACGTGTAGATTTTTTTGTGGAGAAGTCTGTTATGGTTGAATTAAAGGCTGTCGAAAAGTTAGAAAACGTTCATAAAGCTCAGGCAATCAACTATTGTGAAGCTTACAATATTCCAGATGGATTGCTCATAAATTTCGGAGGATCGTCGCTAGAATTTAAAAGAGTATACAATAAGACTCTAACTATGCCAATGACTAAATCCAAATAAGATCAGCTGAAATCAATACTAGTATTTCAATCCTGTCTATCCTTAAATCCTAAGAATCCTGTTCTGACTTATCGTCCCGATGCAGCATTAATAACCGGCCCATAAAACACGGCGTTCATCAACATCTTATTCGTTCCAAGCCAGAAGGCTCTAAAGCATAGATTATCAGTAAAGCCAATTACTCTTCCTTGACCGAAAACCGATACACCGGCGAACGCGCTATTTTGCAGCTTGCTGTAATTTTGTTTAGAAATATATCCACTAATCAACGATGATGAAGTGAAGACCACTGGATTGCCATACGCACTTTTGGCTTTTTCCATGAACAGGTTATTGGATTTGAAGACGGGCATAGCTGGTATTATAATAACCATAAAGAAGTGGGTGGGTCAGATCCACGGATACGTTGAAAATAGCACCGCTGGTTTCCTGGGCCCCTGTAAACGCTTCGATCGAACCATAAGGCCTTGGTGGTGGAGGATCTTTTTTCTCTTCTTCTTTTTTCATATCAAATTTGCCTAGGCCAACCGTATTAAGCCAATTTAAAGCATTTTCTAATCCGATGACAACCCCACCGTTTTGTACCCATTGCTTCAATTTTTCTTTGCCACTTTCGGAAATTTGGATTGACCCAGCAGTGGGCGGAATAATGATCGTGTTATAACGCGTAATGGACGACCGGTTAAAAACATCGACAGGAATCAGCGTCAGAGGAATATTAAAACGCGTATCAAACAGATGCCATACCTCGCCTGCATCCGTTGGCGAAAATCCATCCCCTACCAACATGGCTATTTCAGGTTTCTTCAACGTGAGAAAGGAATTGCTACCCAGGCTGGTGCCTTTATAGTCGAGACCGGAATGGAATGCATACACATCAATTCCATCTTTCGACATAATTTCATCGATTAGAAATTCAATTTGATCCACGCTTTTATCCTGATCACTCAAAGGCAAAAGAATGGCACCCTGTTCAAACTTTTTTCCATCAGCATTGTAAAATGATTTCGTGGCAACTTTTATTCGAAGATCATGACTTAATAGCCTGTAGATCGCCCGTGGCGCGTAATAACCAATCGGATTCAAAAACATAAGCATATTGACTTTTCCCGCCGACAAGATTTCCCCTGGAAAGTTTTCCGGCGTTCATCTTTTCCCCTAACGCAGGTATTGTTTTTAGTTCATCATATTCAACGCCAAACGCGAGTGGTAATGTCCAGCTCGAGATGTCGTAAAAAAGACTGTCTTTAAATTGCAATCGTTTTTCAAACATCCCGTTGATCAATCTATACTGACGCTGATTCATCGGCACTAAATAACTTGAAGTGGGTTCATAGACTTTTCCATTGATGGTCTGACTCGATTTGATTCTGTACACATCGATATCCTGTCGCATCAGAACTTCCGATAGCTGAAATGCGCGCGCGAGATCTTTAGATCCAAAAATGTATGCTTTGATTGCACCTTTAGCGGCATCCGCGGCTGCATCTTTATAAAACTGCCGTTGATAATCCAAAAGATCAACGCGCAGCGCGCCGATGGATTTCAAAGAACTCAATGCGGTTACGAACTGATTTCGGATTGTAAATGGAAATCTGAGGATACCGTTGCTGCTCTCCTGTGCGTGGCCACGAGAACTGGCCTGCTCAAATAAGATTCCGATTGCTCCCTGGGCATCGGGGAAGCTGGATCCTTTGCCGTAGTAAAAATCATCGAAACTTTCCTGCGTAAAATAGAGGGAGCCTAATTCATCCAACGCTTTTGCATGAAATTCTCCCATTTGTTTGGTGAGCTCAAGATTTTTTTCCGGGGTAAGGGGATGCATGCGTGATGGAACGCCGGGTTGAAAGAAGAACGAGGAATTTGTTCCCATTTCGTGATGATCGGTCAAAACATTAGGCTTCCATTTTTGAAAGCTCTTAACGCGTGCCTGAGATTCAGGATGTTGGGCGACCAGCCAATCGCGATTTAAATCAAACCAATAGTGATTAAACCGTCCACCCGGCCAGGCTTCATTATGTTCCGTGTCCAGTGGATCTACCGAGGTGATTTTACTTTTTCGCGAATTTACCCAACTGCTAAATCGCTGCATGCCGTCGGGATTATAACAAGGATCAAACAGGATGATGGTGTTATTCAAATCATTTTCTATTTCTGGACCTTTGGCAGCGGCTAAATGATAGGCTACCAAAAGGGCAGCATTGACACCACTGGCTTCATTGCCATGAATGCTGAAGCCGATGTAAAATACAGCAGGCATGTTTTTCGTGTCCAGCGAGGATGATTTCTGCGGATCGGTAAGTTGGTTATGCTGAGTTCGAATGTTTTCAAGGTTTTGATGGTTCTTGGGCGACGTTATCGTCAGCAGCAAAAGTGGCCTTGCTTCGTGGGTATATCCTGTAATCTCAAGACTTATCCGGTCGGACGCTTTATCCAGGGCATACATATAATTAACCAACCGGTCGTGGGTTACATGCCATTCGCCAACCTCATGGCCGATGATCGATTGAGGCGTCGGAATGTTGGAATCATAGGTTACATTTTCAGGCAGGTAGTACGACAAATCCGGTTGGCTTTTTATTTGGAATGCAATCGATAGAAGCGAAAAGAATAAGAGGAAGGGATGTCCGCATAGTCTTTTAAAAATTTAGAATTCCTGAAACTGGATGCCAACAATTTACTTCTTCTCAAACAATTCGTAACAGATTTTTTACACAAGAGAATGAATGGTTGTTAAGCGATTGTAAACAATTTGTGGAAATATTTAAAGGTGGTTTAAAGTTTAAATGTTTCACTTCTTATACTTTTGAATACTCATTCACCTAACCTAAATTTTATGTCCAAAATTTTACCGTTAACACTTGCAATACTCTTCACCTGCACGACAGCATTGTTGGCCCAGGTAACTACTTCTTCAATGAAGGGAATTGTCACCGATAATAGTGGCGGACCTTTACCCGGGCGCTACGGTAATAGCAATACATACTCCTTCGGGAACTCAATATGGAACAACGACGCTCACGGATGGAAGATACAACCTCCCGGGTATGCGTGTTGGTGGACCCTATTCCGTGAAAATAACGTACGTCGGTTACAAGGAGCAGAACTTTGATAATATCTATTTGAATCTTGGAGTCGCTACTGACCTGGCCGCAAAATTAATTGATGAGAGCACACAGTTGGACGAGGTAGTTATTACCGGCAATGCAAATGAAATTTTCAGCTCAGACCGGACCGGGGCGGCGTCTTCGTTTAGCCGCGAAAGAATCAACAGCTTGCCTACTATCGGGCGCACTGTAAATGACATTGTAAAATATAATCCCTATGGCAATGGACGTTCATTCGGCGGACAAGACAGCCGCTTCAATAATTTCACGATTGATGGATCCGTTTTTAACAATGGCTTTGGATTGGGTACTTCGGCCCAGGCGGGTGGTCGAACTGGAACTACTGCAGTTTCCCTTGATGCATTGGATGAGATTCAGTTGAATGTAACACCTTTTGATGTACGGCAATCTGGTTTTGCAGGAGCAGGGATCAATGCTGTTACGCGGTCTGGGACAAATGATGTTTCAGGTTCCGTATATTATCTTTTTAGAAATAGTGAAAAAGATATGGTCGGCGATAAAGCTGACGGTAAATCTTTGCCTCCGGTAAGTATTAATGAAAAGACGGTGGGTTTTCGCGTCGGTGGCCCCATTATAAAAAATAAACTTTTCTTTTTCGCCAACTTCGAACGTTTTACGAGTACGACGCCTGCGCTTGAATGGGTGACTGACAAACCCGGAGCAACGGGTAATGTGTCGCGGGTTACAGCTGCCGATCTGACTGACCTAAGTCAATTCATGTTGACCAATTTTAATTACGATCTGGGAGCCATCGATAACTTTAACAATGAAATAACAAGCACCAAAGGACTGCTACGCCTCGACTACAATATCAATAGCAACCACAAGTTATCGGTGCGTTATTCTCATCATGAATCCCAATCGGACGTTGTGATCAGCAATAGCAATAGCAGCAACACTGCAGGTAATGGTAATCGCACTAACTCGGCATTGGCCATCTCAGCAGAAAATACAGGGTATCTTATTCAAGATAATACCCGATCATTTGCGGCTGAGTTGAATTCTACATTTGGAGGAAAATATGCCAATAATCTGATCGTAACTTTCAACAAACAAATTGAAGACCGCGAGTATAAAAATAGTTTATTCCCTACGATTGATATTTTGAGTGGTGGAACGACATATACTTCCGTGGGTTTTGACCCATTTACACCCAGCAACAAACTAAATTATTCGACTTTTAACATCACCGACAACCTCACTTACTTCGCAGGGAAACATACCGTGACATTTGGCATTCCTATGAATTCTATAAATCAAACAATGTATTTTTCCCATCTTCGAATGGCGTTTATGTGTATAATTCCATTGATGATTTTAAGACCGCGGCGCTGGCAGATCCAAGTTTAACGACTTCTCCCGTTTCTGTTGTCCGTTATAATTTGCGGTATTCATTATTGCCCGGCGGTGGTGAACCGTTGCAGGTGCTTAAGGTCTCCACGTATAGCGCTTATGTGCAAGATGAATTTCAGGTCTCAGAAAAGCTAAAAGTAGTCGGAGGTATTCGTGCCGATGTATTTGCTTATGATAAATCAACGGCTTCAGATTTCTACAACCCGGTGGTTGCCGGATTGATTTTCAGAGATGAAGACGGAAATGATTATTCGGTGAATACAGGGGCATTTCCGAAAGCCAGACTTCTGGTTTCACCGCGGGTGGGATTCAATTATGATGTGACGGGTGAAAGGACCACTCAGATAAGAGGTGGTACAGGTCTTTTCGTTTCGCGGATTCCGCAAGTGTTGGTTTCGAACCAATTGGGTAACAATGGTGTGAATACGGCGTTGATAAGCGCAGCCAACAGCACAGCATATCCTTTCCGTACAAACCCTGCCGAGTTTATTCCGGAAAGTACCGACATCACAACGTTACCTCCATACGTTGTGAATGCAACTGATGGAAATTTAAAATACCCCCTGGTATGGAAATCAAATATCGCGGTGGATCAACGCCTGCCGTGGGGACTGATTGGTACATTGGAATTTATTTATAATGAAAACGTACAGGCGATCCGGTACATTGATGCAAACTTGAAAGCAGCCTGACCGCACGTTTAGCGGACCTGACAACCGGGACCGTTTCCCTGCTTCTGGCGTAGCAAGTTCAGGTTCCGGCGCGAACAACAGCGTTAATATTGCGCGCTTCTATAATACGGCCGTAACCAATGTGTTTGTTTTGAAAAATAATACGAAGGGCTTCGCCTATACCTTGACAGCAAAGATTGAAAAACCGGTAGCAAAAGGATTTGGAGCCATGTTCGCCTATACTTATGGGCAGGCCCGTGATATGCAGTCGGTAGGAAGTACCGTCGCAGGCAAATATAGCTACCGTTGCAGGCCAAAATTATCTGTCATCGTCATACGGCGATAATGATCTGCGGCATCGTCTTATGGGAGGTGCTAATTACAAGATCGAATATGGCGGAAAATTCGGTGGCTCTTCTATGGTTTCATTAGGAGTTGTCGCAGCCCCGGGCTCAAGAGTTTCCTATGCATATGGAAATGATTTAAATGGAGATGGACAGACCAACGACCTTATCTATGTGCCAAACAACGCAAATGAATTGACTTTTGCGCCGCTCACGGTAGGATCAGGTGCTTCGGCTGTAACTTATACCCCCGAGGAGCAGCAAGCTGCATTTGAAGAATACATTAATGGGAACGAATATTTGAAAGAGAGAAGAGGTCAATACGCGGAACGCAATGGCGGATCTTATCCCTGGCTTACCCGCGTTGATTTAACTTTTATTCAGGAGGTCTTCATCAAAGTAGGCGCATCAGAAAAGAAAAACACGCTTCAATTCAGACTTGACATTCTGAACTTCGGAAATTTGTTGAATAACGATTGGGGTGTAGGATATCAGAGTACGGCTTCAACTTCAAGTTTGCCGCCAATAACAGCAAATCCACTGACCGTCGCTGCTGTCGATGCAAACGGTGTTCCTTCATATAGAATTGCAACGCAAAATATTGATGGTCAGACCGTGTTACTTAAAGGATTCATACATCAAAAGTATTACGCTGGATAACGTTTGGCAGGCCCAAATTGGCCTTCGTTATATCTTCAATTAAATACATCAGTACCATATAGAAAGGAGACTCAACGAAGTCTCCTTTTTATTTTGCCCGGGAATGAGTATTTTCATTTCCCTATGTTGGTTTGTTGCCGCTGCTTTTTTACAATTTTCCTGCTTTTTGCTTGTTTTTCCTGCAAACAGGCCCAAAAGGATAATTCAGATTCGGAACCGCAAGTTCAGCTTGACCTTGATGCCATCGTAAAAAGGGGGTACATCAATGCGCTCGTCGATAATAATTCTATCAGCTATTTCATCTATAAGGGGCACCCGATGGGGTATGAATACGAATTGCTCAAGCTTTTGGCCGAGCATTTAAAAGTCGACCTTAAAATCAAAGTGACCTCCGGAATTGAAAGGGCTATTGAACAACTTAACTCCGGCGAAGGTGACATCATTGCTTTTCCGCTGGCCATTACAAAATCGCTCAAGAACTCCGTTTCATTTACATACCCTCATTTTAATGCTTATCAGGTGTTAGTGCAGCGCAAACCAGAGAATTGGAGACGGCTGACGCTCGACCAGGTAAACGAAAATTTAATTCGTAACCCTGTGGACCTTATCGGGAAAGAAGTTTACGTGATTTCCGGAACCAGTCATGCGATGCGTTTGAAAAATTTATCGGAAGAGCTAGGTGGTGATATTATTATAAAAGAAGATACCATTAACTCTGAAAGCGAATCGCTCGTGCGAAAAGTGGCGCTGGGAGAAATCGACTATACAGTAGCGGATCACATGTTGGCTCACGTAAACGCTTCATATTATCCGAGCCTTGATGTTCAGACTGTATTGAGCATGCCGCAACAAATTGCCTGGGCGCTCAGGAAAAATGCACCCAACTTATTAGGGACCATAAATCAATGGCTCGCCAAAATAAAGAAAGGCCCCACGTTTATGGTGATTTATAATCGTTACTTTAAAAGCCCTCGAACGTCGTTGATGCGCATGAATAGCGATTATTCATCGCTGGGTGGTAACAAGCTTTCGGAATATGATATTTTGATCAAACAGGGTGCAGAAAAACTCGGATGGGATTGGCGGCTTCTTGCTTCTATCGTATATCAGGAATCCAAATTTCAAATGGGCGATGAGTCCTGGGCAGGCGCACAAGGGCTAATGCAGCTAATGCCGGAAACCGCCAAACGTTTTGGCGCTAATGATATTCACGATCCGAAAGAAAACATGAAGGCTGGAGTTAATTATTTGCGCTACCTGGATCGCTATTGGACGAAACGAATCGCCAATGAAGGAGAACGAATGAAATTTATTTTGGCTTCTTACAATGCCGGTTTAGCGCACATTCTTGATTCCCGTAAGCTGGCTGAGAAATATGGAAAAGATTCTCAACGTTGGGATGACGTTGAATTTTTTCTGTTAAAAAAATCAGATCCTAAATTTTATAAAGATCCGCTTTCTAAAGCGGGATATTGTAAATGTGAAGAGCCAGTGAACTACGTGAAGGATGTTTTGATCCGATATGAAGAGTATAAACTTCATTTTAAGTTGCCTGAAGCTGACGAACAAGTTGTTCAAAATCTAAATGCTCCCAAGTAGATTCGATATTTGGTTTCTGCATTACCTCGTCCATAATTTTCTTTTGCTTCGCGCCAATGCTTAAGGCTTCCGAATAGCGGATATTATCGTGAAAGGTGACCATTGAATAAAGCGGGATCCATTGATCGGGATACAATTCATGAAGTTTTGCTTCAATTTTTTTGCGTAGTAAAAATTCAGCATCTGCCACAAGGTCGCGCATTTCAATAAAATTGTCCAGCGCCAATTGTGCAATTGCATCAGTGTCTGCCTTGCGTTGTTGTTGAAAATGCAGGATTGCCGTTTCCCAATCGTCATGATGTTCATTGAGCAATTGATTTAATATCCTGCAATCTTCAAATCCTGAATTCATTCCTTGTCCGTAGAAAGGGACGACTGCATGTGCGGCATCTCCGATTAATAAGGTTTTCGCTCTAACCCAAGGGTAACACTTCATCGTCACCAGCGATGACGTTGCGTTCGTTTTGAAATCGCTTATCAATTCAGGCATTAAAGACTTTGCATCGGGAAAATTTTTTTCAAAAAAACTATGAATGGCCTCATCGGATTGAAGGGAATTAAAAGAAAGCTCTCCGTCAAAGGGAAAAAATAACGTACAAGTAAAACTGCCATCTGGGTTTGGAAGGGCGATGAGCATAAAACTTTCGCGGGGCCATATGTGTAAAGCGTTTTTCTCCAGTTTGAAAGTTCCCGCATTTCCTGCAGGTATCTGCAAGTTCTTTATAGCCATGATCGATAAAATCCTGGGAGAAATCAAAGCGGTCAGTAAATTGCATCGCGTGTCTCACTGCCGAAAAGGCTCCATCGGCACCCACAATTGCATCGTATTTAAGTACACTGGCCGGGGCCATTCGTCTCCACGGTCACTGATGTCTCAAGTAGATCAATATTGGTGACACGGTGCTTGAAGTAGAATTTTGCTCCCTCGGCTTCAGCAGTCTCAATCAGTAGCCTGTTAAGGCTGCTGCGCGAGATCGAATTGATGAACTGCCCTTGTTTACCATAAGGTTGAAAAGTCAATGCTCCGTCCAAGTCCATGCATCATTCTGCCATGCATTGGCAATGGTAATTTTTTTTACTTCGGATGCAAGTCCCACTTCCTCCAGGGCTCTAATACCTCTATTGCTTAATGCCAGGTTAATGGATCTTCCTTCGTCGTTGAGTTCTGTCACGCAGATCATTTCTTCTTTCAAAAACTGAGACTTCATATCCCCGTCTTCTTAAATAAATGGCCAGCAGTGAACCGACAAGTCCCGCTCCGATGATGGCGATGTTTTTTTTCTTGCATACATAGTCGTCAGACCACTCTCAGTGGTCCGACGACTTAACAGCTATTTAATGAAAATATCAATAATATTCTTCTCAATGATGTCTTTAGAGGATTGCATTAAAAAGAACTCCTTTAGTTTAGATATGCCCAGCAAATTATAAGCGACTTCTCGGGCGCAAATGGATTTTGTAAAACTTTCAGAATCCAAATATTCGTTGAAGGAAGAATAATTCCAAGCGTCCAATGATCGGCACAAGCCTGCTTTCAATGGATTTTGGTGAATGTAATGAAAACAAGTCAAAGCATGTTCTGTAGAAATTTGTAATACTTTGCACTTTGGTTGAAACAGTGAGCCTGTTCGCTTTTCTTGAATATTTATAGCTCTTGTGTATGAACTTTGAAGAGTTCCTATTTTCCTTTCAAGAATTTGCATTTTACCAGACGGAAGATTCTTAACATTTTCGACATAAATGAGCAAATGAAAATGATTTGGCATAAGGCAATATGCAATGATCTGACAATTTGGACAGAGACATTCTTCTATTTTTCTTAAGAAAGAATTGATAGTTTTTCTCATGAAAGAATATTTTCTGTTTGTTGTTCCCTCTATTAAAGATATGATAGAAGGTGTTGGATGAGAATTTCATATAATTAAGACAACGGGTTTAAAAGTCGTCTGACCACTCTGAGTGGTCTGACGACTAGGACTTAGCTAATATAGCTTTAAAAATTTCTGCAAATCTGAATACCTCTTCAAAAGTATTATACAACGGTACAGGTGCAAGCCGGATTACATTCGGTTCTCGCCAGTCAAGGGAGACGCCGTTTCTTGTAAGGGAATTAAAAATCTTCTTCCCGTTTTTTTTGAGAAAAATAGAAAGTTGACAACCACGTTCCTCAGACGTAGAGGGTGTGATTATCCTGAATGAATTTTCAAGGGGATCAATCTCTTTTAGCAAGTATTCAAGATAATCTGTAAGCAAGATACTTTTCTCTCTAAGCGTCTTCATGCCGGCCTGCTGAAAAATTTCCAGCGATGCCAGGTGAGCAGCGGCCTGGAAAACAGGAACATTCGACACTTGCCACCCGTCAATGCCCGTTATTGGCCTGAACCCCTTTTTCATTTCGAATCGCTCTTTTTCCTGGTGTCCCCACCATCCTGCAAATCGCGGTAAGTCATCACGATCAAAATGTTTTTCATGAATAAAGGCGCCGGCAATTCCCCCAGGTCCTGCATTGAGATATTTATAACTACACCACACAGCAAAATCCACTTTGTGACGGTGAAGATGTAGATCAACATTTCCGATCGCATGCGCAAGATCAAATCCAACCACTGCGCCCGCTTTTTGACCAGCTTCGGTAATTTGTTTGATATCGAAAAATTGTCCTGTATAATATTGAACGCCCCCGAAAATTACGAGCGCCAATTCGTGACCGTGTTCTTCAATTGCCTTTATAATGTCTTCCGTGCGGAGGGTAAACTCTCCATCGCGTGGACTCAATTCAATGAGGGTTTTCTCTGGATCTAAACCGTGAAATTTTATCTGTGATTCAAAAGCATATTGATCCGATGAAAATGCTCCTGCCTCTGTAAGAATTTTATAACGTCCGGCGCTCGGCCGATAAAACGAAACCATCATTAGGTGAAGGTTTACGGTAAGTTGGTTCATTGCCACAACTTCACTCGGCTTCGCTCCCACGATTTCCGCGAGAATTTTTTTGGAAAACTTATGATAATAGAGCCAGGGGCGACGTGCATGTTCATGTCCCTCAACGCCGAGGTTCGCCCAATCCTTTAATTCCTGTTGGATAAAACTATTGGTCTGTTTGGGCTGCAGACCGAGAGAATTTCCGGAAAAATAAATGACCGTCTTACCCTTGATCTTGGGGATAAAAAACTTTGACCTGTAAGATTTGAGACTATCGCTGTGATCTAATTTTTTGGCAAAACGTAGGGTATTTTCGAATTTATTCTTCAAACAGAAATTGTTTAAGGTTCTAATTTAGCAATCAAAACAACGTGAGTTGCTTCAATATTGCTCCTTCGTGGTAAAGCAACCACTCTTTGTTTTCAATACCGCCCCCATATCCGACCAACTCGCCACTTTTGCCAATTACACGGTGACAAGGAATGATGATGGCAATCGGATTTTGTCCATTGGCAAGCCCTACAGCCCGAATGGATTTTATATTCCCTATCCTTATGGCTAGTGCTTCATAGGAAATCGTTTTTCCATAAGGAATATTTAGCAATTCACTCCAGACATTCCGTTGAAATTCAGTTCCCTTTGGATTTAATTCCACAGTAAAGAACTTGCGTCCTTTATAAAAATATTCGTCAAGCTCGGCAATGCATTGTTCGATTATTACCGTAGGAAATTCCTGTTGTTTTGAATCCTTAAGGAAATTCACGGTAACGATTTTGTCCTCTTCCGATTCAATCAACAATTCTCCAACTGGTGAACTATAGTAAGCCAAACCCTTCATGCAAAAATTTGAAAATTGAAAAATTGAAAGATTGGAAGATTATTGAAGCGTCACGCAAGCGATTAAACGAATCGGGGATCCGCTTCCATCACTGTTCCGCATTTCTTACACGTTCGTAACTCTTTTGATCCGTAAAATTCACGGAAACGTGGAAGAAAATCTTTCTCAATGTTATCCAGGTGAAATCTGTATTCATGGAGTTTGTTATTGCAATTGTCGCAAAACCAAATCAGCCCGTCCAACATATTTACATCTTCACGCTTACACTCAATTACCAGGCCGACTGTCCCCGCAGGGCGCTCAGGGCGGTGTGGTGTATTGGAAGGGAGGAGAAACATTTCTCCTTCTTTAATTGGAATATCAACGGGTTTTCCATTTTCCTGAATTCGTACGTTTATATTTCCTTCCAGCTGGTAAAAGAGTTCCTCTGTTTCATTATAATGATAATCTTTACGGGCGTTCGGACCTCCGACAATCATTACAATGTAATCGCCTGCGTCAGCATAAAGATTTTTGTTTCCCACAGGTGGTTTGAGTAGATCACGATTATCATTGATCCACTGTTTCAAATTGAAGGGTCTTCGTATCGCCATGGTAAGTTATTTCTGATTTTAAAACTTCTTTGATTATCACTACAAATCTTATAAAGATGAAAGTGACGAATTGGTTGAATTTATTTTGTTAAAATTACTAAAGATTTTTTTTAAGCACACTGGATAATGGACTTGAATTTAGAAGGCAAAAGAGCAGTTGTCTGCGGGAGCACGCAAGGAATCGGAAAAGCATCAGCGATTGAACTTGCACTGCTGGGCGCTAGCGTCACGTTAATTGCAAGAAACGAGACAAAACTGGTGGCAGTAATGGGGGAATTGAAAACATCTGCTCGGCAACATCATAATTATCTCGTAGCTGACTTCGACTTTCCTAATGAACTAAAAAAAGTTGTGAGTCATTATGCTAGTACACACGTTGCGCATATTCTCGTAAACAACACGGGTGGGCCACCGGCGGGGTTAGCCATCGACGCCTCTGTGGAGGAATATTTAAAAGCATTCCAGAGTCATTTGGTATGCAATCAGATTTTGGTTCAGGCGTTGGTGCCTGGAATGAAGGAACAGAAGTATGGGCGTATTATTAATATTATATCTACATCCGTCAAAACACCTATCCAAGGGTTAGGTGTATCCAACACCATTCGGGGGGCCGTAGCCAATTGGTCGAAAACACTATCAGTGGAGTTAGGTCCGTTTGGGATAACTGTTAACAATGTGCTTCCGGGAGCTACCATGACGCAACGAATCGAATCGGTTCTGCAGGAGAAAGCAAAAAAGACTGGAAAAAGTTTGGAAGATCTAAAAAGAGAAATGATTGCAGAAATTCCAGCGCGCAGGATTTCAGAACCTCACGAGGTGGCTGCTGCCGTCGCCTTCCTTGCATCGCCAGCCGCCAGCTATATAAATGGTATAAACATTCCGGTAGACGGTGGGAGAACAAAAAGTTTGTGAGCCATGGAAAAAATTTTTAATTATATCGATGGCGAATTAAAAACTCCAACATCGAATCAATACCTTGATAACTATGACCCGTCGACAGGTGCTATCTACAGTTTGATTCCTGATTCGGACGAGCACGATGTAAACAAAGCTGTTGACGCAGCGCGTGAAGCTTTTGCAGGGTGGTCTTCCCTCGCCGTCGAGAAAAGATCTTCTGTCCTTCAGCGCATTGCTGAATTAATTGATCGAGACCTGGATGCCTTAGCGCTCGCGGAAAGCATCGATAGCGGAAAAACCGTCGCCCTCGCGAAGAGCCTTGACATTCCCCGCGCCTCAGCGAATATGCGTTTTTTTGCAACAGGGGCGATTCATTTTGCTTCGGAAGCTCACGTCACAGGCGTAGAGGCAGTGAACTATACCTTACGGACGCCCGTCGGAGTTGCAGGTTGTATTTCACCATGGAACCTTCCCTTATATCTATTTACCTGGAAAATTGCGCCCGCACTGGCGGCTGGGTGTACCGTTGTAGCAAAGCCTTCGGAACTTTCACCCATGACCGCTTTTTTGTTTTCAAAATTGTGTATCGAAGCGGGGCTTCCAAATGGCGTATTAAACATCGTTCATGGTCTGGGTACAAAGGCTGGCCAGGCTATTGTCGAGCATCCTGACGTTAAGGCCATTTCGTTTACCGGAGGAACAGTCACAGGGAAGAAGATAGCCACGACCGCGGCACCTCTTTTTAAAAGGTTGTCACTGGAACTCGGCGGAAAAAATCCCACGATAGTTTTTGCGGATTGCGATTTTGAACAAGCCATATCGACATCCATTCAGTCTTCCTTTTCAAATCAAGGAGAAATTTGTCTATGTGGATCGCGTATTTTGGTCGAACAGAACCTATACGACAGGTTTGTTGATGAGTTTGTGGCGAGGACCAAAAAATTGCTGATAGGCGATCCGTTAGATGCTAAAACCAATATTGGTGCCTTGATATCGGAAACGCATATGAATAAAGTATTAGGGTACATCAATTTGGCAAAACAGGAAGGCGGTTCAATACTTACGGGTGGAAACAGGATAAAACTTAATGGCCGATGTGGAGATGGTTATTTTGTTGAGCCCACTGTCATAACCGGACTCAGCCAGCAATGCAGAACAAATCAGGAAGAAATATTTGGACCTGTTGTTACAATTGAACCCTTTCACACAGAAGCAGACGCCATCGATGCAGCCAACAGCACTCCCTATGGTTTGTCGGCTTCCCTTTGGACTGAAAATTTAAAACGTGCTCACCGCGTTTCCGCTGAAATCAAAAGCGGAATCATTTGGGTTAACTGTTGGTTGTTTAGAGATTTGAGAACTCCTTTTGGAGGGATGAAACAATCTGGGGTAGGGCGCGAAGGCGGATGGGAGGCGTTGAAGTTTTTTACAGATGTTAAAAACATCTGTATTAGAATGTAGATAAAAATGTTGTCACTGTGGCTACGTTGATTTGATTGCCTACTCAAACGTTCGCGAACTCAAATAAATCCCGACACGAATTCAATGTGGCAGGCCTTAGTAAAGGGCATAATGTTTGTGGATTGGTTTCCTTTGATTTGTGAACAGAATACAGAATATAATCCAGAAACGTTTGAAAATACGAATCACTTCCTTTTGGCCCGCTGTTGTCGCGCTTATCGTAGCAACTTTTCTTTTCTGCCTTCCGGGACAGGAGTTTCCTCATATCAACTGGTTAGATAAAATTCACTTCGACAAATTCGCTCACATAGGATTATTTTCGGTATTGGTTTTTCTATGGATTTTACCACCCCAATCCCGGATAAATGATAAACAAAAGGTAAAGAGAATGTATCTATGGATTGCGTTAGCGTTTGTTTTCTATGGTATTTGCATCGAGTTCATTCAACTAAATTTCGTACCCCACCGGTCATTTGACGTTTTTGACATTGTAGCAAATACGATAGGATGTGCTTTTGGTGGGATCGTTGCCAAAAATAATTCTTCGATATAGTCCAATGCCCGCCTTTGAAGCAATCGTAATTCACACCTTTGTATCAACACTTTCGAGTTTTGATCTTAACAATTTTTTTTCAGCATTGGAGGCCGTCAGCGTTAACGCTGTTTCATAGCTTTTACGAGCTTGTTCTACATCTCCGAGCTGCCGCATGAAAATCACCGATAGCAGAATGATATAGGTAATGATGCTGAAGGTCGTGTATATTTTGCAACGCAGCTAATCCAGCAACAGGAGAATTTGCATAGCCGATTGCAATTGCTTTGTTAAGCTCCACAATCGGACTTGGTCTTATTGTCAGCGAGTACGGAATAAAGCTGATGAATTTGTCCCCAATCCGTTTCGTCAAATGATTTCGCCCGCGCATGACAGCCAGCAATTGCTGCTTCAATATGATATTCTGTAAATGCATCGCCCTCCGCGGCATTTTCTAAATAATATTTTCCTTTTTCAATCAAAGCCTGACTCCAACGCGACCGGTCCTGATCTTTTAAAAGAATGATCGAGCCATCGGCATCGATACGGGCATCTGCACGCGAAGCCTGAAAACACATTAACGCCAGCAATGCTTTGGCTTTCGGTACGGTCGTTATCGGGTTATTGACCAACAATAAACAAAGTCTGCATCGCTTCCGCGCACAGGTCATGGCGGATCAGCTGGTCTGGATGGGAAGAATTATATCCTTCATTGAACAAAAGGTAAAGAGAATGTAAAACGGCGTCCAGCCGTCCCGGTAGGTTAGCGGGGACGGGTGCTTCCAAGGTAATTTTTTCTTCCCTGATTTTTTCGCGGGCACGATACAGTCGTTTGGTGATGGTCTCGGTATTGGTTAAGAAACTATTGGCAATCTCGGCAATGCTTAATCCGCAAAGGGTTTTTAAAGTCAGCGCCAGTTGTGATTCATAAGGAATGGATGGATGGCAGCAGGCAAAGATCATCCGAAGCTGACTGTCCTCAATTTCATTGCTTAGAAATAACTGGTTAACGGTAGGTGACAGCGTCCATTCTGACTTCAGCGCCAACCCGATTTCAGAATGATGTTGTTCATGAATTTTTTGCTGGCGGATAGCGTCAATGGCTTTTCGTTTCGCGACAGTGTAAAGCCAGGCAGCTGGGTTTT
The DNA here is from genome assembly GCA_963739105.1 of uncultured Bacteroidota bacterium. GTDB lineage: Bacteria > Bacteroidota > Bacteroidia > Cytophagales > Cyclobacteriaceae > Chryseolinea. The sequence goes on from CAVTZI010000022.1 coordinate 123,496, forward strand.
CCGGGATGCCTTTGAATTTCCAGGTTGACATTGCTTGCAGCAACGTATCCTGAACAATATCCTCAGCCAAATCCAATGAATTAAATCCCAGCAGCCGCGTTAATACCGCGGCCATCTTTCCCGCCTCGTGACGAAAAAGATGGCCGATCAGATTATTAACTTGTTGGTCGAGCATCCATAAATTTAAGGAGTTTCCGGCTTGGAATATTACTGCCTCAAATACAATGATAAGAAGGTGCTACATGTTGTCAAACTTCATTACTTCCCGTACCTCAACAATTCCATTCAGGACATAGTCGGGACATTCTTTTGCCATTTCAACAGCTTCGTTAAGATTTTTTGCAAGCACTACAAAATAGCCGGCAACTACTTCTTTGCTTTCAGCAAACGGCCCGTCCGTTACTACTTTTTTGGGACCGGTAACGGTTTTTCCTCCAGGCAGCAATGCTTCACCGCCAACATACCTTTTTTCATTTGTTAGTTTTTCCACCCAATCAAACCATTTTTGCATGTGTGCTTGTTGTGCTTCGGGTGAAAGATGGCTTGGATCTCCGCCAAGAAAAATGAACATGTACTTTTCCATTTGTCATTAGATTTTGGTTGAACATAATTTACCCTATGACGAACCAATTTCCGGCAGATGGACAAAAGTTTTAAAATTATTTCTTACTCGGCGAGACCGAAATCTTTACAAGAAGGTTCTTATGCTCTTCCGACTTTATATCCCTTTATGGCAAAGTAAAGTATGTACAAATAGCACGGCAGCAGAATCCAGTAGGCGCTATGGCGATTGCTGCTATCGGCCAAGGCACCATACACGAGCGGAAGTAGTGCTCCGCCACAAATACCCATGATTAGCAATGCAGAACCGGTCTTCGTAAAACGACCAAGCCTGTCGATCGCCAGTGGCCAAATGGAAGGCCACATGAGGGCATGGGCAAAGCTTAAAAGAATGATAAAGATAATGGAGGCCGTTCCCTGCGTGAGCAGCGCCGCGATGGCGAACAGGAATCCGAGAATGGCGCAGATAATAAGGGCATTCCGCTGCTTCAGGTATTTTGGAATAACAACAATGCCCAGCAGGTAGCCGATGGTTAACGCGATCAGGGAATAAATACCGAATTTGCTAGCAACGTTCAGATCAAAACCCATGTATTGTCCAAACAGGCCAATGGTATCAATGGCAATCACCTCTACGCCGACATAGGCAAAAATGCAGATGACCCCCAGTATAAGGTGAGGAAAATCAAACACCGATGACTTTCCTTTGGTGTCATCGATTGCTCCCTCCTCCGTCGTCTTCTTGATTGACTTCAGGAAGGTGTGCCTTCAGGATCATCAGCGCGAGGCCCGCAAGGACAGCAGCCATGATCACATAGGGAACAATAACGCGAGCGGCCAATGCATCAAGTTCAGTAGTAAGGGCCTCACCGCTTAGCGTACTGATCCTTTCAGAAACTGCTTTTGTATCGCTAAAGAGCAACTCGACCAGTATTAGTATCCCGATCATACCGGCGATTTTGTTGCAGATCCCCACAATGCTTATTCTTTTCGCTGCACTTTCAATCGGACCGAGGATGGTGATATATGGATTGGAAGCTGTTTGCAGCAAGGTCATTCCCGTTGCCTGCACGAATAAACCCAAAAGAAACACAGGATATGAGCGCAGCATTGCGCCAGGGATGAAGATAAGAGATCCAACAGCCATCACACCCAGGCCGATGGACATCCCCTTGGCATAGCCAGTCTTCTTCAGGATCAATGAAGAAGGTATTGCCATCACGAAATAGGATATGTAAAAAGCGAACGTAACTAAATACGCCTGAAAATCTGTGAGCTCGCACGCCTGCCGTAAAAATGGTATTAATACACTGTTGAGCCAGGTTACAAACCCGAAAATAAAAAATAACGCCGCGATAATGATCATGGGCAGGACGTAGGATTTTTGCTGAGTGCTCATAAATATTTTTTTAGTCGTGAGGGCTAGATTTTACTTGAACCTGATAGGATACTTTCCGTCAATTAATTCGGTTAAAACTTTATTTTTGGGCTTTTTAAGAAAAACTAATTTCAATGTCATCATTTTTCAGCCAGGTTTTTAACTTTGTGAGCAATATAATTTAAAATGTTTGCGCAAACAACGAGCAAAAAACCACGCTGAAATAAACTAAACCCGAATGGACACTCCAAACAACACGCAAAAAAAACTTACGCTTCTTGTGTTAGCCGCTGGAATTGGCAGCCGCTACGGTGGAATAAAACAGATTGACGGTTTTGGCCCTAATGGAGAAACGATCATGGACTACTCGCTATTTGACGCGGTACGGGCAGGATTTACCAAAGTTGTATTCATCGTACGGGAAGAGATCCTGGAAACAGTAAAAGAAAAATTTCTCCCAAAATTGAAAGGCAAGGTGGAAGTTGATTTTGTCATTCAAGCCCTCGACAAGCTTATTCCAAGTCAATACAAAAATCCTGAACGCGTCAAACCTTGGGGAACAGGACATGCCATGTTATGCGCACGCGATGTTATTCATGAACCTTTTGTAGTGATCAACGCCGATGACTTTTATGGGAAGGAATCGTTTACTGCGATTGCCGATTTTTTTGAGAAAGATACTTTGGGTGAACACGCCATGGTCGGTTACACTTTAAAGGATGTGCTTTCGGAGCATGGCAGTGTTTCGCGTGGATGTGGCGAACGGGATGCTACGGGATTTTTGAAATCGGTGGTTGAACGGACGACCATTGTAAAAGAAAATGGAAAAATAGTTTCGAAGGAAAAAGAGGGTGATCGCGAACTAAGTCCTGATGTTCCGACGTCGATGAATTTTTGGGGATTCCATCCCAGTATTTTTGAATTTTCGAAGAAGGAGTTTGAGAAATTTTTAAGAGATAATCACACCAATATAAAGTCCGAATTTTACATACCACTTATTGTAAATGAGTTGGTGAAACAAAATGCGGGCAAGGTTCAAATTATTTCCGGAAGCAATAATTGGTTTGGTGTTACCTACAAGGAAGACAAGGAAGAAGTATCGCAAAAAATTAAAGTGCTTATTGCGTACGGGGCGTATCCGGAAAAGCTTTGGAGTTAAAGTCGTCAGACCACTATAGTGGTCTGACGACTATTTTAACGACAATAGTTTTTCAATAATCGCTGCGATATAGGGGTCAATGGCCGTACTATGAGTGCCTTCCAAAGGCGTTAAACGTCAAAATACCTGTAGATGTACCGTTAGCCAATAATTTATTGTATGTATCGACGGAGTTTTGATAAGGTACCGTGGCATCCGATAAACCATGATACATGAACATTTGAATTTTGGGACTCCAGTCCGTCAAACTGTTTTCAACGAAAGCATTTTCGAGGTAATCATAGTCAGGATTGGTATTAATATTATTCAACATGTCTTCCTGAATAAGATCGGATACTTTAGAAGTCAGCTGCGCATTGATTTCGTCTGCTCCTTTTTGACCATCGAACAGTCCGGGAATCCTGCGATGCATAAGGTTCTTTAAAAAAATCAGTTAATAAATCGTCCTCGTCGATACTCGATTTGATATGCTCTGGCCATGTATGCCAGATAGTGAGGATCATCGTAGTCCTGAAGACTAAAAATATGTTCTTGCATTCCTGTTAAATCATAGGCCCCCGCTCCCGGAAATGAGGCAATGAGATTAAATCCATCCAGTCCGTCCGATTCAATGGCTTTATGTGCCGCCATCGTGGCGTAGCCGCCCTCTGAATATCCTGCAAGGAAAAGTTTGCCATTAAATTGAAGATTTTTTTGCTGGGCAAATTCAGCCGCTGCTTTTAACATGTCGAGGATAGAAGATGCCGTCAAATCTTCGACATAATAGGGATGTAAAATGGAGGATGAGCTTCCAAATCCAAGGTAATCTGGAATAACGCCAATAAAACCAACAGATGCCATCGCGGCATAAGAAATGGAATTATAGTCACTGGAGGAAAAATTGGAAGGTGCATCTTCGCGATTTGTAATCGTGCCATGATGGAAACTCAACATACCAACCTGTTCGGTTGTTTTCGGTATGGCTATCAGTCCGGAGGCAGTTATGGTCGATCCATCATAGCTGGTATTGTAGACTACCTTGTAGATTTCTATGTCATACAAAAATTCATTCGGGTCAACGTCCATTCCCGAAAGCTGAATGAGAAATTTTAATTGTTGTGCCGTAGTGGAATAGACAAACTCAGAGCTAACGAGAAATTGCTCATCAGCCGGATTGGGAGTGTCATCGCTGCTGCAAGCCACAAGCAAAGAGTAGAACGATAAAAAAGAACCGGGTGGCTTGAGTTGAAAAATATTTCATATTCAAAGTGTTTAATGCAGCCATCTCTTTGTACAAGTCAGGCCTATTCTTCGCGTCAATCAATCTAATAAATCCAAAGGTTAATGAGTTTTCTTAAATAACTTTGCGTTTGAGCAAAAATTACTTTGAAATTATAATTTAAGAAATTGGACTCGCTGCATCAACGTCATTCGTATTTAATAAAACAGGAAGCTTCGCGTCTGGGTTTTAGTTTCTGCGGCATTTCGAAAGCGGAATTTCTGAAAGATGAAGCACCGAAATTAGAAGAATGGCTAAAACGCGGATACCAGGGGAAGATGAGTTACCTGGAAAATTATTTTGACAAGCGGATGGATCCTACGCTGCTTGTTCCCGGCGCGAAGTCGGTCGTCAGCCTGCTTTACAATTACAGTCCCAAAAAAGATCTGGCGCGGGAAGGTGAGTATAAGGTTTCAAAATATGCTTATGGGGAGGATTATCATTTTGTGGTTAAAGACAAACTTAAAACCCTGTTGGATATTCTCCAGGATAAAATCGGGACTATGAATGGCAGGGCCTTCGTTGATTCAGCACCTGTTATGGAAAGGGCCTGGGCGCAACGAAGCGGACTTGGTTGGATCGGCAAAAACAGTCTATTGCTAAATCGCGAAATGGGCAGTTTCTTTTTTATTGCTGAGATCATCATTGATTTGCCACTGGAATACGATCAGGCCGTAAAGGATTTTTGCGGAACATGTACCGCGTGTATAGATGCGTGCCCAACGGATGCCATAGTCGAACCATATGTAGTCGACGGCAGCAAGTGTATTTCCTACTATACGATAGAATTAAAAGAGTCGATTCCGACAGAGGTCAAGGGAAAATTCGAAAATTGGATTTTTGGATGTGACATTTGCCAGGATGTATGCCCATGGAACAGTTTTTCGCAACCTCACGCCGAAGAGCGATTTAATCCTGGGGACGCGCTGACAGGATTTTCAAAGCAAGATTGGAGGGAAATTACCGACGAGGTTTTTACAAAAGTTTTCGGAAAATCTGCCATCAAGCGAACCAAGCTGGAAGGGCTTAGGCGAAATATTGCGTTTGTTGACCCTGATGAGACCGTTACGGATCCAGCCACAAAAAAATAAGCCCACCGATTTTGCGGTGGGCCTTTCTCTCATGATTTTTCTTTTTTAATTTTTAAACCGCCAAAAAGCACCGATTCAAAATTGCTTCATGTTCATTCCCAAAACTGGTGTAACACCAGCGCTTGAGTTCGTTTACTTCTTCCGCCACTAACATTTTGATGGCTTTACGCAGCTCTTTTTCAAAGAGAAGAGCACTAAAACTCACTTTGGTGAGCACTGTCTTCACATAATTTAACATGGACTGACTTTTAGTAAGATTAAAAAATTGAGTACCCTAACAACTGTTTAATTTATAAAATTGTTCTTTCATCTGAAAGAACATTGATAATTTTCGTTCACCTAATGATAAAAATCGTCAATTGACCGATTTTTATTGGGTTTTAACAAAATTTAAAACGATTGCGAACGAGGGTTATTATCCCTTAACCCTATTTTTGTCGCAAGATTAAGAAAAGATTTAATTATGCATAGAATTTTTTCGATGAAGCTTTTTTTAAGTCTTTTATTCATTCTTAGCCCCTTTTTAACGGTTTTTGGCCAACAAGTGCAAATTACCCTTGGTCCCGATGAAATTGGAGAGAACCAGGCCTGGACCATCACGGTCACTGTCCAGAATGACCGGCTTAAGAGCTATGATAATTTCCCTGAAATTAAGGGTTTTCGTAAGCGAGGTCAATCGACCCAGTCAACAACTAATATCGTAAATGGCCAGATTTCGTCGTCGCAAAGTGTTATCATGACCTACGTGCCGATGCAGCAGGGTACGTTTTCCGTGCCTTCATTCACGATGAAAGTAAACGAAAAACCAGTATCTGTGGCTGGAAAAAACGTTAAGGTTGGGCCGGCACAACAACAGCAAAGGGATCCATTCAAAAATTTCTTCGATAGGAGCCCTGCCGAGGATTTCTTTGGCGAAGGAGAAACTGAATTCGTGGATATTAAGGAAGATGCATTCCTGGCCTTAACCACCAGTAAAGATGATGTGTATGTCGGCGAAGGTTTTAATGCGACCCTTTCCTTTTTTGTATCACAGGATAATCGTGCACCCCTGCAATTTTACGAACTCGGAAGACAGCTGGCAGAAATTCTCAAGAAGATCAAGCCTACGAATTGCTGGGAGGAAAATTTTAACATTGAAAATATTGATGGAGAAAGTGTAAGAATCAACGGACGCGATTACACCCAATATAAAGTATATCAGGCTACATTTTTTCCGCTCAATACCGAACCCATAAATTTCCCTAGCGTGGGCCTTGAAATGATCAAGTACAAAGTGGCAAAGAACCCTTCTTTTTTTGGACAAAACAGAAAAGAAGATTTTAAAAAATTTTATACGAAATCCAAACGTGTTACCGTGAAGGAACTTCCACCACACCCGCTTAAAAATTCGGTTGCCGTTGGGGACTACAAACTGGATGAGCGCATCAGAAGCAAAGAATTGGAAACCGGCAAGAGCGCGGCCTATAATTTTAATATTTACGGAGAGGGAAATATCTCGTCAATTGCCAAACCCAATGTCAGGAGCGATGATCGTTTTGAGTTTTACGAACCTAATGTAAGGCAAGACATCAACAGACAGAACAATCGGGTCACCGGAACTAAGTCTTTTGATTACTTTATGATTCCGAAAGAGCCTGGCAAGTACAAAATGAGTAATTATTTTCAATGGGTATTCTTCAACCCGCGGGCGAAAAAATATGATACGTTACAATCTCAGCTCACGTTAAATGTTTTGGGCGAGAGTAAGAAGAACGAAGCGATCCAGGCAAGCGATATGGGAAATTTCTATGACAAGATAGAACTTGCAGACAATACTTTGAGAACAGTTAAACATACCGCCTGGCAAGGCTGGGCTTTCAATAGTTTTATTTTGGTGATGTTGGCTGCTTCCACCTATCTTGTGCTCCGAAAATGAAACGGAGTATTGTAGATTTTAGATTGACGATTTTAGATTTGGCAACGCAAGCTCGTGTATCCTTCAAATGCATTTTCTGCAAACGAGGTCACGCGCGATAAATTCCAAAATCTAGAATCATAAGAATGCCACAAAGACGCCAAGACACAAAGTTTCACAAAGGTCGATTCCCCCAAGACAAGAATCCCGTAATTTGCGGCCTTTGTGAATTCAATCTTTGCGCCTTTGCGTGAAACGAAATATTGCAGAAGCTTCCTTGTGTTACCCAATCTAAAATCGTCAATCTAAAATCTAAAATCTCAATGTCAAATTCCTACGGCACGCTCTTTAAAATAACAACTTTTGGTGAATCGCACGGCCCAGCTATTGGTGTCACCATCGATGGTTGTCCTGCTGGACTAGAGATTGATGAGGCATTTATCCAATCCGAACTAAATCGCCGCAAACCAGGCCAAAGCAAAATAACAACGCAACGTAAGGAAGATGATACTTTCAAAATTCTTTCGGGTGTTTTTGAAGGCAAGTCTACCGGTACGCCTATTGCTCTTGTGATTGAAAACCAGGATCAACGAAGCAAAGATTACGGGCATATTGCTGAGACCTTTCGTCCATCTCATGCCGACTATACTTATGAAGCTAAATATGGTAATCGTGACTATCGGGGTGGCGGTCGAAGTTCGGCCAGGGAAACCGCTGCCCGGGTTGCGGCTGGTGCAATTGCCAAACTTCTGTTAAGAAAAAGTAATGTTGAAATTTATGCTTTCGTTTCCAAAGTCGGAGAAATTGAAGCGCCGCATTATACCGCATTAGATCTCTCAAAAACCGAGGATACTATTGTGCGCTGTCCCGATCCAGCAACAGCGACAAAAATGATTGAACTTATCGATCAGGTGAGACTTGATCGCGACACGATTGGCGGCATTGTAACCTGCGTGATCAAAAACACGCCAGTAGGTTTGGGAGAACCGGTCTTCGATAAACTACATGCAGAGTTGGGAAAAGCAATGTTGAGCATTAATGCCGTTAAGGGATTTGAATATGGAAGTGGATTTGATGGTGTAAAACTTCGTGGCTCAAAACACAATGATGAATTTTACAACGACGGCGGAAGAATTCGAACGCGAACCAATTTTTCAGGCGGCATACAAGGAGGGATTTCCAATGGAGAAGACATTTATTTTAACGTAGCGTTCAAACCCGTTGCTACGATCATGCAAGATCAAATCAGTGTTGATAAACAGGGCAACGAAACTACCGTAAGTGGCAAAGGAAGACATGATCCTTGTGTATTGCCCCGCGCGGTACCAATCGTTGAATCAATGGCTGCATTGGTGTTAGCAGACTTTTTGCTGAGAAACAAAGTGTCGAAATTGTAATTTTCAAAAAGCCTCTGCGATGTCGAGGTAGAATCCGCGCTGACCTTTTTTTCCGAAGCCTTGGTCCACGCGAACATTTAATCTATCCTTTCTATTCATCATGATACGCAATCCCAGCCCCAGGTTGGGTTTGAATGCGTGATCAAAAAATGTATACCATTTTTCTGGCGTCAAGGCTCCGCCTGCCCACACCGTAAAACCTAATCTCCACCAAATGTGTGCGCGATACTCTACCTGCAGCGCGTAAAGATTCTTATAGCGGTAGAAGCCTGTATAATATCCCCGCATAGTATTCGATCCGCCAATGTCAGCGAGGTCTTTGAAAGGTACATCACCGGTATTGATGTTGGCCACGAATTGAAAGGCAAGTGCATCGATATCACTAAGCCATGTTATTGGAAAATATTTTCGGATATCCAGCTTTAATGAATTGAATCGATAACTTTTCCCGTTCCAGGAAGGCTGTATGAAGTATAATGCTTCTATATAAAATCCTTTTCTTGGATAAACAAAATTGTCGCGGGTTTCAAAAGTCAGGGCAGGAGCGATTCCCAGCAACCAATACCCTTCATAGCCGAGCGGCTTATCTTCATAAAAATTCCCATTTGGTCCGGCATCAACGTCGCTAATGTTATTGTAGCGGGTGGCAAAGCCTGCGAAGAGATGTCGCTTTATTTTCCAGTAAAATCGAAGATCAAAAGCTATGCGGTTATATTCGATTGTATCTTTTTTTGATTCGGGATCTTCCGTTTCTATACCGTAATAATACTCGGGAAAAAAGGTGTAGTTGAATTTGCCATGAAAGATGAATTTATTCTTTGGCGCATACACACGGGTAGAAGTACCCCAGTCATATTGCTTGTTGATGGTATACAGAAAATAAGTCTGCGCATACGAACTTTTGGTGATAGAGTCGGGAGCTTTGATTGTCTCGAAGCTCGCGGCCACCAACGCGCCAAAACCCAAACGGGTTTCTGGGGAATAGTAAACAACGGGAAGCGGCGTTATTCGAAGTCGCTTGGCGTACGTGGTGGAATCTTGCTGCGCGCTTGCCGTGCAGTGCAGCATAACGAAAACATAGAAAAAGTATTTCGTTAAACGCACCATGGGGAAAGCCTCTTCTGAAAAAGTTATAGTTATAGTCTAGACGATTTATCCAGTGCACAAATGAATGGGCACCGATAACCGGTTAGTCAAAATTCAATTCGCCTTCAGGCTCTTTATATTCCCCTTCCCATTTGGCAATGATAATAGTGGCAAGACAATTGCCAATAACGTTAACAGAAGTTCGCGCCATATCCATTAATTCATCAATGCCAAGAATGGCCATGATAGGCCACAGCGGCAGTCCAAAAGATGCTGCCGTGCCTAATAAAATCACCAGCGTAGCCCGGGGTACACCAGCAACGCCTTTGCTGGTGAGCATTAAAGTAAAGACCATCAATATCTGATCGCCTATCGATAAATCAATGTTTGCCGCTTGCGCCACAAAAACTGAGGCCAACGACAGGTACAAAGTGCTTCCATCTAAGTTAAATGTGTATCCCGTCGGAAGCACGAAGGAAACAATTTTTCGAGGAACACCTAGCTTTTCCATGTTCTCCATTGCCTTAGGCAGGGCTGACTCAGAACTGGTCGTTGCAAAAGCAATGGATACAGGTTCGGAAATAGCGCGAAAGAATTTTCGGATCGGCACTCCGACCAATAGGGCTACCGGTAACAACACACCGAATAGAAACACAAGCAATGCGCCATACAGAGTAAATAACAGTTTCAGCAGCGAGGTTAGAATATCAATTCCCAGGTGGCCTACCGTTACGGCGATTGCTGCACCGACGCCAAATGGCGCAAAGTGCATGATGATGTTGGTAAACTTAAACATGGTCTCCGCGAGACTTTCCGTAAAATCCAAAATGGGTTTTTTCTTTTGTTCGGATAACAAGGCAAGGGAAATTCCAAAGATCACGCTGAATATTACAATGGGTAACACATCGCCATGATAAATGGATTTTATAAAATTTTCGGGAAAAACATGGAGCACTACATCTTGCCAGCCCTGAGCCTTTGCTTCAGGTAGTTCCTGATTGAAACCTTCCGGTAAAACAATCCCTGCGCCTGCCTTGGTGATGTTTATGGCCACGATTCCGATCAAAAGCGCCAATGTCGTAACAACTTCAAAATAAAGTATGGATTTCCATCCCATCCGACCCACTTGCTTCAGATTTGAATGGCCGGCGATACCTACTACCAGCGTTGCAAAAAGAATTGGGGCGATGATTGTTTTGATAAGTCTAAGGAAAATTTTGCTTAAGACGGCAAGATTTTGGGCAAACAGAGGGAAGTTCAGACCTATCTCGGTACCAATGATCATGCTGACAAGAATCCATGTAGTCAGCGATTTTTTATTGAAAGCATACAGGATAACAAAAACCCAGGTGATCCAACGACTGGCCACCAATGCAAGGTGAGGAAACTCAACGCCGGTATAATAGTGAATAAAATGAAGGACGGTCGCAATCGATAGAAGGACGAAAATGATTTGAATAATCCTTTTTTGACTCAAATTTTCTGAATTTAGAATGCGAATATATTGCCTTACTTTCGAGGCAATATAAAAAAAGTCCTGATTCCGCTACTGGAATTTATGTTGCATAAACCGGTACACGAACTTAAATTCTTTAATTTTGTTCGATATTGTAAGTTAAAAGCAATCGTATATGTTACAGGCCGTTCCCAAGAATATTCATATTTACCTGGAGTCAAACCCGAATCCTAATTCGCTCAAATTTGTCGTCAATGAGATGTTGGTACCGGAGGGATTAAGTTTTGATTTTCCAGATGTGGAAAGCACGTCGATATCACCCTTAGCAAAAGAATTGTTTTCATTTCCTTTTGTTGATCGCGTTTTTTTTGCGGGCAATTTTGTAACGGTCACAAAAAAAGAGAGCATAGACTGGATTGAAATTCAAAACGTCCTGAAGGAGTATATTAAGAAATACCTGCTGGAAGGTAAACTTATCATTGACTTACAAGAAGAAGGAGAGTCGTTGCCCGTTGAAGAAGAAACCGACACGATCAAAAAGATCAAAACAATTTTAGAAGAATACATCCGGCCCGCTGTTGAACAAGATGGCGGTGCGATTACCTATCATTCATTTCAAGATGGTGTGGTAAAGGTAAAATTACAGGGATCTTGCAGTGGTTGTCCTTCCTCAATGATTACATTGAAGGCGGGTATCGAAAATCTTTTTACCCGTATGATGCCCGGAGAGGTAACGTCGGTAGAGGCGTTGAATTAAAAGATCAAAATAAATATAAACTAAACCCGGTTCTGCCGGGTTTTTCTTTTTAGCATCGCATAGTAATCTTCGCGATTCAAAAATGATCGAACGCAGGGTATTTTGGATATGTTTGGCGATCTGCTGCCTTGTTGTACAAATTTCATTCTCGCAGCAGGGCGATAGCGTTGAGATCAATGAGATAGATACCACCGACAACATCATCGACAAAGTAAAGGACACCAAATTATCGAAGGAGGTTCTGAAAAGTGTCAGACGAAAGCCAGAAGCTGAAAATTTCATAAACATTAAAAGTGAAGCAGCCTTCCTGCCCTTTGAGGGTAAATATCATCCGGCAGATCCTGATTAATCACGTTGGTTTTGAGAGAAGTCTCACCGATTCCAGCAGGAACGTTAAAAATACCCTTGTCAGAATCGGTAATGCTTTGCACAGTAATTCAAAGGAGTGGATGATACGGGATCATGTTTTTTTCAGGGAAAAGAAACCGCTGAATCCCTACCTGCTGGCAGATAACGAACGTTATTTGCGCGATCTGAATTTTATCGTCGATGCCAGGATCTACGTTATGCCGCTGACCAGCACAGACGATTCGGTCGATGTACTTGTTGTGACGCGTGACGTTTTCAGTATTGGAGGAAGTTTTAGTCCGAGAGGTGTCAACGAAACAAAGTTTAAAATTTACGATGCTAATTTCCTGGGATGGGGTCAAAGGATACAATACAACGGACATTATGATCCGGATCGTGATCCGAACTTTGGTCATGAATTTTACTATCAGCAAAAGCAGCCTGGGTGGAAGCCTTGTCAACGTTTTGGCTGGATACACGCAACTAAATACCGGAAGCAGTTATGGCAATGAATGGGAAGAAGCTTATTACTTACGCCTGGACCGACCGCTGGTATCGCCTTATTCCCGAATCGCCGGAGGCTTGGAATTGAGCAGAAATTGGTCAAAGAATTTTTACTCAGCCGCCGACTCCGTATTCAGAACGTATCGTTATAATGTCCGTGACGTATGGCTAGGGTATAATATTGGCGCCAGGCGCAATCATAAAAACCGAAGTCGCCATTTTATAAGCGCGCGCGTTTTTGAACAACGATTTTCAAAGAAACCGCTTCAGTCGCAGGATGCCATAAATCCCGCGTTTAATAGTCGCACATTTGTGTTAGGACAGTTCACATTTTTCAGACAGGAGTTTTATAAGACCCAGTATGTGTATGGGTTTGGCCGAACAGAAGACGTTCCCTATGGGCATAACATGTCTATACTTGCAGGATGGCAGAACCTGTTGTCCCTTCAGCGAGCGTACGTGGGGTTTGATGCGGAGAAATCCTTCGTCCATTCCGGCGGCAATTTTTATACGCTTTCTTTCCGGATTGGAGGGTTTCCATATCAAGGCCAGTGGGAGGATGCGGCATTACTGCTTTCCGGTAACCTTTTTAGCAGGCTGAAGCAGACGAAGAGGTTTTTGATCAGGCAATCTGTTGACTTGGATTTTACTTACGTTTTCAATCAACGCACCAATACCCTTTTGGATATTAATAACACTTTTGGACTGGAGGGATTTCGGGCTGATAGCCTATTGGGTACAAAACGACTTCATGCCCGCTATGAAATTGTTCTCTATTCACCGTGGAGTATACTAGGGTTCCGGCTGGCGCCGATCATGTTTGCTGACGTAGGGATGATCGCGCCACAGAGACAGAACAGTGTTTTATGATGCCCCCTTTTTTGGACTGGGTACAGGCATCAGAACCCGCAATGAAAACCTCATTTTTGGAACCATCGAATTGAAATTTATTTACTATCCGAGGACGGTGGAGGATATGCAACAGCTTTAGGGTAAGCATCACAACCAATTTGCGAGTCAAGTACAGCGCAAGTTTTGTTAAAGCTCCTTCGCTTATTGTCTACAATTAAGCTCGCATGGTTGGCGCCAGCGCATCGCGGCAATAAGTTCTTCTCGGTTATTCATTTTATTATATTTGACTATCATCCTTAAACCAGTATGCGAAAGAATTTTGTTTTAGTTAGCACCATTACGGTGCTTGTTATTTTAGTTTGGTCATACTTTTGGAATTGGGCGCTACTATCTATTCCTGTTGGTTGCGCCGCTAATCATCTTGGGTGTAGCCGATATGATTCAAACCAAACAATCGATAAGAAGAAATTTTCCTTTGCTTGGGCGGCTGCGATACGTGTTAGAGGATTTGCGTCCCAAAATTCAGCAATATTTTATCGAAGGCGACACGGATGGAACTCCCATCAATCGCAATGATCGCTCCGTTATTTATCAACGCGCAAAAAAACAGATTGACACGACTCCCTTTGGAACGCAATTAAATGTTTATGCGGAGGGATATGAATGGATGAATCATTCTATTGTGCCCCTCGACTTTCATGCTGTCGATCATCATCCGCGCATATTGGTGGGAAACAAAGACTGCAAGCAACCTTATAAAGCCAGCGTCTTAAATATTTCGGCCATGAGTTTTGGGTCTTTGAGTAGTCATGCCGTTGAGGCTTTAAATGCGGGGGCAAAGATCGGGGGATTTGCCCATAACACTGGCGAAGGAGGTTTAAGTCCTTATCACCTGAAGCATGGTGGAGACATCATCTGGCAAATTGGAACCGGATATTTTGGCGCGCGCGACGAAGACGGAAAGTTTTCACCAGAGGCATTCAAAAAAAATGCAACGCGCGAGGAAGTTAAAATGATTGAGATAAAATTATCACAAGGTGCCAAACCTGGACACGGAGGAATTCTTCCTGCAAAGAAAAACACGCCTGAGGTAGCGGCTATACGCCTGGTCAAGGCCGGCACAACGGTATTCTCACCGCCCTTTCATAGCGCTTTCTCCACCCCCAAAGAGTTGGTGCATTTTGTTCAGAAGCTGCGTGAATTGTCAGGTGGTAAGCCCGTGGGATTTAAACTATGCATCGGTCGAAAAAGTGAATTCATTTCGATCTGCAAAGCGATGGTGGAATTGGACATTTACCCTGACTTCATCACTGTTGACGGTGGAGAGGGAGGAACTGGTGCGGCGCCCCCTGAATTCTCCAACTTTGTGGGGATGCCATTGTTGGACGGACTTGCTTTCGTTGACAATATGCTGAAGGGATTTGGAATACGACATCATATTAAGGTATGCGCTTCCGGGAAAATTTTGACTGGTTTTCAAATTGTCAGAGCTATTGCGCTGGGCGCGGATATGTGCAACAGTGCCCGTGCTATGATGATGGCGTTAGGATGTATTCAAGCCTTGGAGTGTAACAGAAATACTTGCCCTACGGGCGTCGCTACACAAGATCCTTCATTAGTTTCCGGACTCGTTATAGAAGATAAAAAAGTGCGCGTGGCCAACTATCATAAAAATACAGTCGAAAGTTTTGTCGAACTGATGGCGGCGTCCGGAATTGACAGCCCTGCAAAATTGAATCGACATCAAATTAGTCGAAGGATTTTTATGAATGAGGTTAAAACGCTGGAAGAAATTTATCCTTCTATCCCCGTTAGTGCTATGTTGAGCCAACCGGTGCCAGAACGTTACAGGATGTCGTTCGAATCGGCAAGTTCGGAAAAGTTCTAGCGATCAATTTCAAATCTGCCAAGCCCAGCAAAGCGATAGATTCTATAGTCCCTTTTGTCGAACAACTTCGTAAAGCGCAATGCCTGCCGCAACGGACACGTTAAGCGAACCAATTTTTCCTTTTAACGGAATTTGGGCAAGGTCATCAGCCTGACGCAGGAGGACATCGGAGATGCCATCCTCTTCGGAACCTAAAATAATCGTAATGGGACCTGTAAGATTGAGCTGGTAGATACTTCGCTCCGTCTTTTCCGTGCAGGCCACGACACGAATGCCATTGTCGTGAAGGAGCTGAATCGTCTTCTTTAGATCTTTCTCACGGCAAATGGGCAAATGGTTTAAAGCGCCGGCTGATGTCTTCATGGCGTCACTCGTGATGGGCACGCTTCCTTTGTCGGGAATGATGATTCCATCAACACCTGCACATTCGGCCGTTCGAACAATCGCTCCAAAATTCCGAACATCGGTGACGCGGTCGAGGATGAGAAAAAATGGTTCGCGTCCTTCGTTATATGCTTTATAGATGAGGTCGTCAACGGATGGCAAAGGCGACAACCGAAAGCAGGCAAATAACGCCCTGATGATTTTTAGACGATATCCTTTTTAGTTTTTCGGCCGGGACAAATGTTATCGGAATATTATTGTTGCGGGCTACAGCTATCAGTTCCTTCACCAGGTCATTGCTAAGCCCTGATTGGATCATTACTTTGTCTATATCTTTTCCTGCGGCAATTGCTTCAATGACGGCACGCGTGCCGTAGATCATATCAATTTTTTCCATTCGAAAGGCGCAACACTGTTAAACTAGTTTGTCGATCTCCTCAGCCAGTTTCCGGTCTTTTTCTGTGACAATATCGCCGGCATCATGTGTGGAGAGTTCAAAGGTGACTTTATTCCAGGTATTCGTCCAGGTGGGATGATGATTCATTTTTTCAGCTATCATGGCAACCTTAGTCATAAAACCGAAAGCCTCAGGAAAATCCTTAAACGTAAAAGTTTTCTTCAGCTTATTCTGTTCCGTTGTCCATTTCATATGCATAGTTTAAAGTTCATACTAGTTACAACTTTTTTACGCGTGCCATGTTTACTAATGCCACCACATTTTTGGACAAATCTATCTCTTACAACAGAAGGAAGGTAGTTAAAGCGCTACGATCCCTTCAATTTTGGAAGCTTGAATATAAATGTTAAGCACGGCTTCTCCCGAGGGCATCATCATTTCGCCGTTACGCTTTTATAATTTCCTTGCCTCGAGGATTTTTCGAGGGTAGTATGAAATGGAAATAGTTGTTTTACCTCATCTTCTTTTCCGGCGGGAACAATAAACTTAAAAACATATAGTGAGGGCCAGGTATAATGCTGGTCTAGCTTTTCGCGAAAAGAATTGATCCAGTTCTCGTCCATAAGTTAAAAGGCCACACCTCCCAGCAATTTGTGAGAGGTGTGGCCAAAAGCTAAATGAGCCTTAATAAAATTTGTAGCGCTCGTCTACAATATCTGCATTTTCCTTGATGGCTTCAGCAATACCCATGCTGCTGCGGTTGATATTGCCTTGTTCTAATTGAGTTTTATAGACACTGTAATCAGTCATGTGATGGAGCAATTGTTTTATTAGTCAATTCCATGACCACTACGCCATTTTCGCCTGCAAGAGGTTTAGACTGCTTCCCGTTTTCAAGGGAAAATGCCGTGCCCACAGCTATCGGATCAAATCCAACGGTAGGTAATGAATTGCTATTCAACTTCAAATCACTGGAGGAATAAACATTGGCGTCGGAACCATAAGCGGTTTTCATTTCATCGAGCGAGCCCTTCAATCCACTGAGTTTTTCGATGATTACTTTTCCTTTCAACTCATTTCGAACGGCAGGAGTGATCTCGTCTTTTACCGAATCAAGAGGTCTATATCCTTTCTCAACTGCGTTCGTCATGATAGCAACACATTCTGATCTTGCAAATCGAAGACTTGCGATATTTTTCCTTCCGAGGCATCTCGGAACAACCATTGCACTACTGGACGAGCTTCACCGATGGTGCCAATTCGTCGTTCGCCTGCAAGAATATTTTTCGCTTCTAATACGACAAGACCATGTTCTTTTGCCCTTGTCTCAAAATCTGTTAAGATCGGAAATATCGCTGGCAAACGCTTCAGCCTTGCGGAAAGCCTCATTAAGTGTAGCATCACTTGGCGTAATTGCACGTTCGATTACAGCAATGTTATAGGCCGTATTGTTCTTTACATTCGTTACTTCAATGATGTGATATCCATACTCAGTTTCTACAAGATTATTAAGTAACCCAGGTTTGGTTGCACCGAAAACAGCAGTTTCAAAAGGCTTTACCATTTGGCCGCTGCTAAACCAGCCAAGATCTCCACCTCGCGAAGCCGTTCCATCAGTTCCAAATTCGCGGGCTTTTGCTCCAAAATCAGCACCTCCTCTGATGTCTTTTAAAATATTTTGTGCTTTTTCCCTGGCTTCTTTTTTAGCGGCTTCACTGGTGTCGTTCCATTTAATAAGAATGTGTTTTGCGCGGGCGCTGTAGACCGTATCATTAAAAATTTTTGAAATCTTGACCACTTTGTAAGTGTCTCCATCCAGAAAGGGACCAAATACTTTTCCTTGAATCACGCTATCAGGACTAATAAAGGACGGCAATGTAGACAGGAGTATATTTTGAATATGGATTTTGTCCTTCCGAATTTGCGGCAGCATAAGTAGAATCGTCCTGCGCAGTTCGAAGTTCTGGCACGCATATCCGGTGAGTTCTTCATGCACTGCAAGCTGAATCGTCGGATGAGGGCTCAACAGGGATACTGACGTATTTTATATCGCGGCTTTCTTCTGTTTTATATCGCTCAATATTTTTATTGTAATACGCCTTGAGATCGTCATCTGTGACGCTGAACAGCGGAATCGCTCACAGCATAATAGGGAACATATAGATATTTGATTTCAGCCACATCGGTTTGCATATGATATTCACGTTCGGCTTCAGCAGTGGTAATATAGTTGCTCTTGATAACAGATTTTCATATTTGATACGCTCACGGCCTGGCTTCAGATCGCGTTGAAAGATTTCCCAACGAACCCTGGCATCTGAGTTCTGGGGGCATTGTCTTCAATTGATTGAGGTAGGTACCTAATCTGGTCGCGGTCAAATTGGCCCGTTTCTGGATTTGTAAACGCTTGCTTGATGCTTTCATCAAGATTTTTTCCCTGAGATCATGTCCCAGATCTCATCATCCGTAACTTCCACGCCGACTTTGGCAAACTCGGACTGAATAGCGTAGCGTGCGATCAATAAGATCCCATGCTTGTTGACGGACGGCAGGCATTTCGCGCTCACCCGGTTCACGGCCCAATTGAAGCAAATAGTTCGCCTCCCGTTCACGGATAACGGACTGGAATTCGTCATAAGAAATATCCCTGCCACCAATTTCACCTACGGTATTTCGTGCCCCAGTTAAGAATAGAGGAGTTTCCGCTAAAAATATCACCCAAAATAAATGCTGATATCGCCACAAACACGAATACCACAACCCAGGTACCCATTTTATTGCGCAATGTTCCAATCAATGCCATAAAGTAATTTTTAAAGAGCCGCAAATTTAACCCGGATTCTTAATTAGAAAAATACCGTCCTGAAAAAGACTGTTATGGCGTGATTAAATACCCAAAATTGAAGCTTTTAGTGCGCTCAAATGGGCTAAAATGTCCCTTACAGCTCCTGGGTGGCAGGTTCTAAGGTAATTTTGATGGTATCAATCCGGTTATTATGGGTTGCCTGGATGGAAAAAGTATAGGGTGCGATCGTGACTGTTTCCCCAGGATTTGGAAAGATCTTCCGCATAAGCCAGGATTAACCCACCCAAAGTTTCGTATTCGCCAATGGGGAGCTGCCATTTATATTTTTCATTCAAATAGTCAATTTCCAGTCGGGCACTAAGCAGGTAGTTGAATTCATCGAGTTTTTGTTCCACTAAATTATCCTCATCATATTCATCTTCGATATCACCGAAAATTTCTTCTATCACATCTTCCCGGCTAACAATTCCGGAAGTTCCTCCGAACTCATCCATCACAACAGCGAGGCTCTTCTTTTCATTGATGAAGCGCCGCATTAGATCACTCGCCATTGAAGATTCCGGCACTGTGATAATTGAGGTCAAGATGTCCTCGATTTTTTTAGGCATCGTAAAAAGTAAAGACGAATGGCAATAGCCAATAATATCATCCAGGCTGTTTCGATAGATGATGATTTTGGAGTGACCGCTTTCCACGAAAACCTGCTGCAGTTTTTCAATACCTTCTTTTATGTCAATCGCAGTAATTTCATTTCGAGGGATCATGCACTCGCGGATTTTTACCGTTTTAAACTCCAGGGCATTGTAGAGTATTTTTTTATCTAATTCGAGATTGACATTTTCCTGGTTGACATTATAAATATTTTTGAAGTATTGATTCAGGTTGGTGATTCCAAAGAGCGGATGAGATTCATCGTATTGCTGGTGAAAAACATGAACCATAATAAATCGAGAAATAGCCAGAATTAAGTAGGTAAGTGGAAATAAAATAAGAAATGAAATTCCAAACACTATTGCTGTCGTTAGCAGCATCCTGTTCGGATAGATATTGCCCAAAACTTTGGGAAGAAATTGCGCGGTCAGTAAAATCAAAAGCGTTGAAAAAATAATTTGAATAAAAATCGTCACAAGTGACTGATTCAATGCTGCCGGGAGCATACCGCGCCACGATGGGCAACAACAGCTGCGCCATGAGATAATTAAAAAAAACGAGTGCCGTACAATAGCCAACCCGTGTGGTGCCAACCAAGCCAGGATGGTCGCTGAAAGAAGAAAGCTAAAATTCTTGCGCTAAGACCTCCCATCACGGGCGTCGCTTTCAATTTGCGCCTTGTCAGCCATGAGATACGCCACTTCAAAGCAGGTAAAGAAAAACGAAAAAAACAGCGTAATACCAATACCAAAAAGAAAAGGAGAGTCCATGTTATTTCTTCTTTCTCAAGTTATATACAAAATATAAGATGAGCGCTAGCATCAGTGCCCAGTATGCCTTTTCAAAGCCCAGTACCATCGTTTGATGGATGCCAATAATCAAAAATGCTATTGCAACAGAAAGTACAAGAACATCAACCAATTTCATGTTCCCGTAAAAATAATGATTATTTTCTTGGGTGGATCGCGAAGCATGGCCTTATTCCTCTACTTCTATGGTTCCTTCTGGGATTGGTGATCTAATAATCACTGAGATCTTGCATCGCATCAAGTCCGGTCCCATAAATAACATCTCCCTGTGCTCGAATGGTAACGAATTTGCTGGTGAAAATTTTTTTTGTTTTTGGGTTCCAGAAAAGCTCTTCCGTATTTAGCTGTTCATTCTTTTCAATATTCTTGACTTCCACTTTTCCCTGTCCGCGCCAGTGATCCTCTTCCTTAATATACTTTGCATAATTGGCCCGGAGCGTTGATTGAAGCCTTCCAAATTCATTGTACATTTCAATATAAACGCCTTTAGGAAATTCGCGGTCTCCATTCGCAAATTCATAAAACAAGGTCGGCCGTTAATTTTGATTTGATCTGTTCGTCTTCGCTATTGTAAAGCTCTACATTCTCTACTTCGCGCAACGGTCCTGTATACTCCACCGGTTCTTTTAAATCGGTTTGCGTACAGCCGATGGCCAAAAAGCTCAGAATAATAAATGTGAATCGGATCATACTAAATGAAAAAGGCCATAGAGGAGCTATGGCCTTTAGAAAAATTTTATAGTTTGTTTTAATCTCTGGTTCTGATGGTCGTGGATTCGTTAATCCAGCACTCGACATTTTTTTTATCGCCTGGCTGATAGTTTACCAGGAAGATATCTTCTTTTGAAGGGAATGCATCCTTTGCCTGGGCGACTTTTTTGCCATTTCCAGCCCGTTGATAGTAGTCAGCTGCCAGTAAAAACACCAAACGGTCATCGGCCTGATTTACTTTTTTGCTGCATTCACGTTGCGCTATTGTAGTAAAGGTCACCAATTTTTTCATAAGCTTCTTTTGCTACGGTAGCATTAGCGGATGCCGCCTGGCGATAAAGCTCACGTGCACCAGACTTGTTACCCTTTCTTAGAAGAAAGGGTGCCAAGGTATAACAACACCTCAGCCTTTATCTTGACTATCGGTGCAAATGCCTTGCGCTTCTTTCAAAAATGATTCTGCTTTATCCAACTCATCTTTTGACATATAGATGATCCCAAGGTTTTTAGCCAAACCGCAATCTTTTGTTCCGTTAGGATCTTTGTGGACTGTTTCAGCAGCTTGTAACCAAAGTGGATCATCGGTACATTTTCCCTGAAGCATGAACGAGAATATTTTTTTGGCTAAAGCGATATCGTTTGGATTCTGTTTGAATTTAGGCGCCAAGGTTAGTTCTGACAAAATCGCAATCCACTTTTACCATGGTGATAAGCATGGCATCGATATCATCTTTATACTTTTTGTATTTATCAACCGGTTTCCCTTCGCTTTGCGCCTTTTGAATTTTCGCATCGATGATGGCCATGAGTTTGTCATAACGCTCAAGAATCTGGAGATCAGTCATATTTTTAAATTTGGCAACGTTCAGCCTGACAGTTTGAAAGTAAGGAACCAAGCGTTGCATCCATGATGTTATTGCCGCTCCTTTTAAAAGCTTCGTCCAGCATTTTCAGTGCTTCAGCAGGCTGTTCATTTGTATTAAACTTTAAAAATGACAACGCTTTTCTGTTAAAAACTACTGGATCATCGCCACAGTTTTTCAATCTCAAATCATAGATGATCATCAGGGAGTCAACATATACTTTTTTTCGTGCTGGATTCTTTTCCGCGGTAGCAAGCTCGTCATAAATATCTGCTCCATTTATGTATAAGCTTGAATGGAAATTTGGCACATTCGCCAACAGCCAGTTCAAAGGAGCCACAGCCTGTTTATATTGTTTGGAGTTTTTGGCATCCTCATATAATACTTTACTTTCCTCAGCCTTTGCTTTCTGAGCGGGATCCGTAGGCCATACCACCTCTTTGCATTGTGCCCAGGAAGCGGTTGAGGTAAAGAGTATTGCCAGCAGCATTACACTGGCCGTAATCGAATTTTTCATAATTCTTTTCATTTCTTAATCGAACTTTCTTTTAATGAACCATTGATCGTTAAAGGTCAACCCTAAATAAATTTTAAAGTAGCTTTCTTCCAAAATATTTTCGTCTTTATTGCCGCGCTTTCCCCACTTAAAGGCCAAGTCAACGCTCGAACGCCCGGCAGGTAGCGACAGGCCAAAATTAATGCCAAAATCATTAACTGGCTTATTATTCGCTAAATATGGGTAACGAGACATATTTACGCCAGCTCTAAAGGTAATACGCTTTAAATAATTTTCTAAGGCATTTGGATCAACGGTATATTCGCCCCCTAAAGAATACCTCCACGATTGCCCCAGGCCTTCATCGTCCTTGTTAACACTTTTGAAGGAGGACCAGTCCTGGTAAAAAAATTCAGTACCCACCATCCAATTAATTCCCTTCGAATAGGACACACCTACATTGAAAGACGCAGGCACCTCTACTTTTCCATTGATCACTGAGAGCGTATAACGCTCCACGGTATCTTCTGCCAGGGTAGTCCGAATAATTTGCCTGTTGATTTTGCCTTTTAGTTTACTGCTAAAATTGTAGACAGCACCCACGCTAAAACGCCGGTCATTCCGACGTCCTAACAGAATCCTGGCTGTAAGAAAATCCAAGACCAAAATTAAACCCATTGACATTAGTCTTTTCTGCAATATTAATAATATAAGGTGATGCGCCGTTTTCAGTATTGTCCAGGAAATTGGAAGACACATTATCAATGGGCCCGAATAAATAAGTTGCTTTAAGACCCACACTCATAAATTTCGCCACGCGCACTCCATTGGACCAGTACAATTGCGTGAGTCCGCCTTTCCCCGTTTGAGATGCTGTTACTGTGTCAACCACTTCGCCATTCTCATCCATGACATCTTGGGGAAATTTGAAACTAAAATTTACATTCGTATAAGGCATCAATCCTACCGCCGTGGACCATTTATTCATTTTTATGGGAAAGGCCACAGCCAAATAGTTCAGATTGCCACCTGAGTTTTTTTCATTTATGGTATCAGCCTTGGCGGTGCGGGATTCATAAAGCATACCAACTTCAAATACGGTTAATGGATTAAAAACCAGCAAGGCAGGGTTCTGGTTATTTAAAAACCAAGTTTGTGGGTGGCTCACGCCAATGCCGCCGGCTCCCTGATTATGGATTAAACTATTACCATAGGCTTCTCCAATACCGAAATCTGTAAAAGGAGATGGTGCTGCTTGTCCCCATACCTTTGCTGCAAAAAGCATAACAGCGATTCCTAAAAAACACGTTTTAACCACCGACATTATAAATCAAAATGCTGTTTAATCCGCTGAGCACTAGTTCAGGGAGCGCAAATATGGGCGCTTTCAGTTTGTTTTCAAAAAATCGCGCATCTCCGCCACATAAAATCACCTGTAAATCCTCGAATTCGCGTCGATAGCGGGTAATTATTCCATTAATTTCTTCTATCATTCCGTTGATTGCACCACTTTGAAGGCAAGTTTCCGTGGTGGTTCCAATAAGTGGGGGGTCTTCAATAATATCTGCAAGGGGTAATTTAGCGGTAAAGGCATTCATCGCCTGAAACCGCATTTTTAATCCCGGCGATATGCCTCCTCCGTGATAATTTCCCTCTTTGTCCAAAAAATCATAGGTGATGCAGGTACCCGAATCGATGACGAGGCAGTGTAAGCCCGGGAATATTTGGTGGGCGCCACATGCTCCGGCAATCCTGTCTACTCCCAGGGTCTGGGGAGTGGCATACAAGTTTTTTATAGGCAAGGGTAAAGTTGGAGTCAAAACAAATTTTCTTTTTATATGGCTGACCCATCCAAGTACGGATGCGGCTTCCTGTGCTACAGAACTTAGGATGAAATTTTCTGCCGAAAAGTTTTGTAAAAAAAATTTCAATTCCCCGACGTCCGAAAAGGAGAGGTTTTGTTTTAACTCATCCTTCTCGAAGACCCCTACTTTAGCAAACGAGTTTCCGTAATCCAGAACTAAATTCATTCTGCTTATTCCTCAATAGTATTTTTTGTTTCTTTTGTAATAGCTTCGACACAATTCTTCAGGAAGCCAAAAGTATGTATTCAACGAATAACTTTAAAGTCACAAGGATTGTGAAGGTTTAATTGAATTGGTTGTTCCAATCCGCTGCTGGAATCGTTGCCGGGGAAAAATTGCCAAAGTTCTGTGCACATGAGGAGGAAACTTTAACTCATTTTTTGTTTCATGTATACGAGACGCATTTGTGATAACGTGGTGTTAACTATTCCTGAGGGGATAGCGGCGTTGGAGCTTGTTGGATTGCAGTCGAAAATAAATTTTATTCCTTTTACCAATAAACTCCTCGTGGCTACGTGCTAATTTGAAATCGAAATGAAACTCATCCTCTCAAAATTCGAAAATACTCGCCCTGAAATTGTATTTGAATGGAAAGATCCTGAAACCGAAGCAGAAGGCTGGATCGTGATTAACTCCTTGCGCGGAGGCGCGGCGGGTGGGGCTACGCGTATGCGTAAAGGTTTAGACAAACATGAAGTCGAATCCATGGCTAAGACCATGGAAGTAAGGTTTACGGTCTCGGGGCCTTCGATTGGTGGGGCTTACTCTGGCATTAACTTTAATCCGAGCGACCCACGAAAGGCTGGTGTATTGGAACGATGGTACAGTGCGGTCACACCCTTCTTAAAGTACTACTATGGTACAGGAGGCGATGTCAACGTCGACGAGCTCGAGGAAATAATTCCCACGATAGAAAAGCTTGGCGTTTTACACTCTCAGGAAGGTGTCTTTGCAGGCCATTATAAATCTACCGAAGAACAAAAAATCAATCGCATCAACCAACTGCGCCAAGGCATGAGCAAGGTGATAGAGGATGAACGTTACACGCCCTCCCTGGAAAAAAGATATACTATCGAAAACATGTGTACCGGTTTCGGTGTGGCTCAGTCCGTAAGATCCTATTACGAGTTGTGGGGAGGAGACATAAAAAAGAAACGCGCTGTAATTCAGGGATGGGGTAACGTAGGCGCTGCCGTAGGATTCTATCTGGCACAAATGGGTGTAAAAATTGTCGGCATTGTTAGTCACGAGGGGGGATTAATTAACCAGCAAGGATTTTCTCTGGACGAAATAAAAACTTTAGTCACCAGCAGAAACGGAAATAAACTGGTGTCAAAAAATATGCTTCCGTTTTTTATGGTCAATCAGAAAATATGGGATCTTGAATTTGAAATTTTTGTGCCGGCGGCTACATCGAGATTAATTATCAAAGATCAGATCGATCGCATGATTGCTTCGAAAATTGAAGTATTCCCCTGCGCCGCGCACGTTCCTTTTTTTGATCCGGAAATTTTCCTGGGCCCCATAGGCCTATACGCGGATGAAAAATTTTCAGTTATTCCAGACTTTATTTCCAATTGTGGAAGGGCCAGGGCGAGTGCCTATTTTATGGAGAATCCAGTGCCTGCTACTGACGAGCCTGTATTTAATGATATTGCTGAAACGATTCAGCAAGCGTTGCGCAAAACCCATGCGCTTAATCCTTATCGAACCGGAATTGCGCAAGCGTCATTTGAATTAGCGCTGCAGCAGCTCGTATAACGCAAAAAGAATAATTGAAGAATCGGAAACTACGCTAGTTTTTTCCCAGTAAATGTTCGATGAACAGATAGGCTGCAGCACCTCCAAAATATCCCATCATGGCGACAATACTTATTTTTTTGGTGTACCAGATAAAGTCAATTTTTTCCATTCCCATCACGGCAACACCTGCTGCAGAACCAATAATTAAAATACTTCCGCCTGTTCCGGCGCAATATGCGAGATACTCCCAGATGAGGTGATCCTGAGGATAAACATCAAGACTGTACATTCCCATGCTGGCGGCAACTAACGGAACATTATCGACTACAGCTGAGAGCAGACCAATTAAAGTAATGATGATTCTGTTATCGCCTATCGTATGGGCTAGATACTCAGCAAAATGATGAAGCGTAAGCATGGATTCAAGTGATCCGACCGCGAGCAAAATTCCCAGGAAGAATAATACACTGGGTACATCAATTCTTGAAAGTGCACCGGCTGCTGTATAATTCTTTTTACAGCCTCATCAAGTTCGGGATGGATAAGTTCAGAGACCACCCAAAGAATTCCCAAACCGAAAAGCATGCCAATGTAAGGGGGCAGGTGCGTAAGGGTTTTAAAAATCGGTACAGATATCAATGCGCCAACACCAAGGATCAGCATCAACAATCCCCCGCCAACTTCGGCTTTATGTTTTGTAACTGAATCGCTTGCCTTTCCTATTTCGCCTTTCAAGCGTGAAACTCAAATAAACAAGCGGTGTTAGCATGCAGATCACGCTTGGAATGAACATTACTTTCATAATGCTGAGCGTAGAAATCTGTCCACCGATCCATAGCATGGTCGTTGTAACATCTCCAATGGGCGTCCATGCGCCACCTGCATTGGCAGCAATCACAATCATACCCGCAAAGAATAATCGCATGTCTTTGTTCGGAATTAATTTGCGAATTAAGGATACCATTACAATGGAGGTCGTAAGATTATCCAGTACCGATGAAAGGAAGAAAGTTACCCAGCATATTATCCACAAAAGTGATTTTCGCATTTTCGGTTTTGATCCGATCGGTAATAAAACGAAAACCATGGTGAGCATCCACCAGTTCCACAATGGTCATTGCGCCCATGAGGAAAAATAGTATTTCAGAAATTGAAGCTAGATGATGAGAAAGCTCTGATCCAACAAATCGGATAAAAAGTTCGTGTTGCCCGAGCGTTGAGAATTTGTCGGCAAGATCAAGTTTTAGTCCTTCGAGGAAATTGGCAAACTGCGAACTATTTAAAATTGATTCCGTAGGGGTTGAAAGTGCGAATAGGGTCCAGCAGATGACCCCTGTTAAAATAGCGGAAGCCGTCTTATTAATTTTTATAGAATGTTCCAGTGCTATGGCCAGGTAGCCAATAACAAACACAATAATTATTAGTGTTTCCATTCAGGGGATCGGTTATGTATTCAGGTCGGTTATGTTAAGATGGACAATTTTTATCGATTAGAAGAAAAGTGTATGCACTAAAAATTTAAAACTTTAAGGATGCACGGCTAAGTAAGGATAAATAATCAGGTAGACAATTGCACCCGCAAAATATCCCAGTAGCGCCAGAAGAGAAATTTTCTTCAAATACCATATAAAGTCAATCTTTTCCATGCCCATAACTGCTACGCCAGCCGCAGAGCCAATGATGAGAATACTGCCACCGGTGCCAGCACAATAGGCCAGGTATTCCCAGATCATGTGATCGGTAGGATAATCCGCCAGACTATACATCCCCATGCTTGCAGCGACCAACGGCACATTATCAACGACAGAAGAAAGAATCCCAATAAGTGTGATAATGATGCGGTTATCGCCGATTGTTTCCGCAAGGTATGATGCAAACTGATGAAGAAGTCCCATTGACTGCAGCGCTGCCACCGCCAGAAGAATACCTAAAAAGAATAACACGCTGGCAACATCTACACGTGCCAAAGCGCCGGCTGCGGTATAAGGCTTCTTCTCCGCTTCATTCAGGTGGGGATTCATCAGCTCAGAAACAATCCAAATTATTCCCAGCGCCAATAACATTCCAACGTATGGAGGCAGGTGTGTTACCGTTTTAAAAAAAGGCACGGAAATCAGACCGCCGACACCTAAAATGAGCATTGTTTTAGCGCCTTTTACCGTTGCGTGATCAGCATGCGAATTATTTTCTCCAGGCTCGGTCGCTTCGCTTGCATGTCCCAGTTCGCCTTTCAAGGTAAACTGCAAATACAACAACGGTACGACCATACACACAATACTGGGAAGTATCAGGGTCTTAATAATATTGACTGCAGAAATCTGTCCGCCGATCCATAACATGGTGGTTGTTACATCGCCAATGGGCGACCAGGCTCCGCCGGCATTGGCAGCGATTACAATCATGCCCACAAAAAACAATCGCATATCTTTATTTGGCACCAGCTTGCGAACAAGAGAAACCATAACAATGGCAGTCGTTAGATTATCCAGAATAGCGGAAAGGAAGAACGTGACCCTGCAAATTATCCATAATAATGTTTTTGGATTTTTCGTTTTAATGCGATCCGTAATAATTCTAAATCCCTCATAGCCATCCACCAATTCAACGATGGTCATCGCACCCAACAGGAAAAATAAAATTTCGGAGATTTCGCCAAAATGTTCTGTTAATTGTTCTGAAATGTGTTCGATGGGTGTTTCGGAAAACAGCGCATAAATAGTCCAACAAAGCACACCCGTTACGATTGCCGTTGCAGACTTATTTATTTTTATAGGATGTTCAAAAGCAATCAGCAAATAGCCGATGACGAAAATTATGATGACCGTTGCTTCCATATTCACAGGGGGCGTGAAGATGGAAAATTTTTAATTGTCTAAAAAGGTATTTGTAATAATCATCACAAAAACATAATGATTACTACATGAGCGGTCACGAGGAAAATGTGCGAAGTGGTTTTAAGTTATTTTAAACCAAACAATCCTTCATTTAATGCATTTAAGGCTTTTTCCTTGTATTGTTTTTCTACCAGCACGGAGACATTGTTTGTACTTCCTCCACAGGAAACCATACGAACAGGTACATCGCTTAATGCATCGAATATTTTTTTCAATACAGCTTTTTGCTCAGTGATCTTTTGGCCTACGATACAAATAATCGTTTGATCTTTATCAACTTCAATCGTTCCGAATTTTTTCAATTCGTTTTCAATGGAAGGGAGCTGTGAAGCATTATCAATCGTTAATGAAACAGCCACCTCCGACGTGGTGATCATGTCAATAGAAGTTTTATGATTTTCAAAAACCTCAAATACTCTGCGTAAAAAACCGTAGGCCATCAGCATGCGCGATGATCTGATATTAATCGCGGTTATACCATCCTTTGCTGCGATGGCTTTGAACGACCCTGGGCCGCACCCTTGCTGGCGATGATTGTGCCGGGGGCTTTTTCGTCCATCGTGTTTTTCAAACGAACAGGAACATTATATTTCTGTGCGGGTACAATGGTGGAAGGATGTAAAATTTTCGCGCCGAAATAAGCAAGCTCGGAGGCTTCATCAAAAGTAAGTTCCGAGATCGGAATGGTCTTTTTAACAATGCGGGGATCGTTGTTGTGCATGCCATCGATGTCAGTCCAGATCTGGATCTCTTCGGCACGAATAGCAGCGCCTATCAAGGACGCCGTGTAGTCACTTCCGCCACGTTTCAAATTGTCGATTTCGTTCCTGTTGTTTCGGCAGATATAACCTTGTGTAATAACAATGTCGATGTTGGTCAACGAACTCACCAATGGTTTTAATCGTTCCGAAATTTTTTCTAACTCAGGTTCATCATTTTCATCGATGGACATGAAATAAAGTGCTGGCAACAATCGCGCATTGATTCTACGCTCCTGCAGGTGCTGGTAAAATAATTCTGTTGATATCAATTCACCCTGGGCCAGCAATTCGCGATAACTTTTATTATCGAATTGTCCAGCTGCCAACATTCTGATGAAAATAAAAAAGCGGCTGACAATCTCCTGGCCAATGGCCTGAAATGATTCGGTGCTGTAAAGCTCCTTAATAAAAGATTGGTAGTGCTTCTCAAGCGTGGTAGTTTCTTCTTCTGCCTTAGCCTTTTGACCCGCTAAAAGATTATCGCCAATCGCAACCAGCGTGTTGGTCGTGCCGGATAGCGCAGAAAGGACAACAATTTTTTTTCCTGGAGTGCCTAACACAAGTTCGGCAATTTTCTTCATGCGTTCAGGTTTCCCAACCGACGTGCCTCCAAATTTTAATACTACCATAGATAGAATTTTTAAAAAACGGGCAAATATAAGCAGTGATAAAAAATAATTGCTACCTATTTCTCTTTCTTTTTCCAGCCTCGTAATTCGTAGTACTTATCGCGCGGCTCACCGGTCCAGCCATTAATACCCTTTCGGGGAAGCCAAATGGCATGGATATAGACAACAAAAAGCAGTATCGCCCCCAGGAAACTCATCGCCCAGATCCTTCCTGCCGTTGCGGAAATCAAAGTGGTGACAAAAACAAAAAAGATCAGCTTGAGGACTTTTCGCCATTTCGGTGTTTGTTCTTCGAAGTGCCCGAAGAATATAGTGCCCACAGCCGTTAGGCTGGTTACGATGGCAACTTCCAGCCAAAGTGAATCGGTATTCCACATGGTATTTGAATTAATTTTTTGATGCTGACAAATATTCTTTTAAAAATTACTGAAAGACAGCTATCGTGACCGTTGCGCCAATAAATTACTCAGGCGTCAGAAATGATTTATACCTTTTCACCGCCTGGGCAATGGCTTGCTGTTTCATTTTTGGCATCGGGAAAAATGGCGTTACCTCAATTTCCATCGATTTGCGATTCATCATTTTCCATGTTCCCGAAATCACGCCGTCGACGATAAGCATGTGGCTGTAGGGCGAAACGTTGTTACGTCTGTCGCGGTTTGCTGGATTTTTTTGAGCAGCGCGCTTCGGTCTTTATAACTGATACCATACTCGTCATAGTCGGGCATTAAAAAAGAAGTTTGACCCTTTGTTTCGTTCCTGAAAGAAGCTGGATTCAAAATATAATCCTGGTTGCCACTTCTTTCGTGTATGAAATTTTTATCCAACATGGCAATGCCCTCATTGGCTTGCTTAGACGTGAGTCCCGACCACCAGACAAAATCCTGCAGTGTTGCCGGGCCGCGACTGGTAAAATATCGTTTCGAAAGTTCTGCCAATGAATCTTTGGGATGCATTGGTTTTGTTGGGGGCACGCGCTCATCCAGCAAAGCATAGGTAAACTGCTTGCCCGTCCGTGGACCACTGCAAATGATTCCTTCCAACTCCGCCTGCATAAAGATATAGCCTAACCTGAGTCCATCCGCTTTTATTTTTGCGCGACTTAGCGCCTTATTGAGAGCAGTACGTGTAAGCGTTTTGCCATCCCGAAGCATTTTCACAATCTCGGCATTGGCTCGTTTAAAAACGGAACTATCCAATTCGAATTTTTTGTAATAGTATTTATTGACAGCATGAACCCGCGGTGCCGTTAACGCTAGCATCCATCGGATATCCTGTGGTGCTACAAAATGCCAGGTTGGACGAAGTAAGTGCGTACGAAGAATTTTTCCTTCGTTAAACGACGTCGTCAATCGATCCCTCATTTTCACCTTTCAGTCTTAATCCCAATGCCCATTTCGCCATTGCAAATACCTGGGCTTGCATAGCGCCAAACCATCCCAGAATCTCTTCGGGCCTTTTAAATTTGGTATCAGCAATCTGTTGATTTGAAAGACGAAATCTGATGATGTCGGTGGCATTCATTCCCTGAATTAAAGAAATTCAGATTAATAGTCGGCCGATTTTCTTGCTTTAATGCAAGCCGATGTCGCTTTAATATTCTATAGAACTTTACACACGGAACTGTAAGGCGCTAACTTCTCATCCTTCGGATCACATTCCGTGATCAAATAATCAATGGTACTTAGTTTACACACTTGAACTTTCTGAACAGTGCCTAGTTTTTCAGAGATGCTTAATAGCGCACTTTTTTCTGCCGCATTGAGAATTGCTTTTTTTACCTGTGCTACTTCCCAATCGTAATCCGTAACCCCTGTCCTCCACCGACAACCCGTTCGTACCCAGCAAACACAAGTCGACACGAAGGGTATCGATTTCCCTGGCTACGGAAGCACCTGTGCAGATGTAGGAATTTCTGGAAACACGGCCGCCCACAAGAATCACCTCAACTGACGAACGTTGTGCGGCCTCCAATGCAACGAATGGGCTAACGGTAAATATGGTTCCGTTCAGATGCTCAGGGAGAATTCTCGCCAGTTCCAGCATTACCGTACCGCCGCCGGTTAGTAATGTCATCCCATCTTTAATAAGCGTAAGTGCTTTCTTTGCAATTTCTTTTTTCTCACTCCCGGCATATACTTCTTGCTGCTGAAAGGGTTGATGGAAGTTAGGGGATATTGCTCCGCCGTGCACTTTGATAACTTTCCCTTTTTTCTCCAGCTGCTTTATATCTCTCCTTACGGTATCCAGCGACACGTTGAGTTGTTGGCAAAGATCAGAAGCCACCACTTTATGATGGGCGTTGATCTGTTGGACTATTAAATTATGCCGCTCTTCCTGTAACATGCTCATAATTTTCTTTTACGGATGCATGCAAAAACCTGCGTGAGAGTGTAGGATTTTGCGTTTTTTAATCACGCGAATGACATTCCCATTTCGATAATTGACGCAGAAGCAAAGTATTTTTGCTGTTTTATGCTAACTTATTAAATTTAGATGACAAAGTTGCAAAACTGAGCAGCAAGCCTGATGAGAATTTTGTTCCTGTTAATTTTTATTCTTTTGATTCCATTCCTGGGGGTTGGCCAATCAATGTCCAAGGCCTGGATAAGGATAAATCAACTGGGATATTCTCAAGAAGGTATTAAAGTGGCGGTCTTCGTTTCGAAAGAAAAAAATCTCATTCCAAAGTTCGAATTGATCAATGCAAAAACTTCTAAGCCAGTGTTGACAGGGGAAGTCGGACAGGATTTTGGTGCCTATGGCCCATTCGTTAGTTCATACAGATTGGATTTTTCAGCGTGTAAAACGAGTGGGACTTACTATTTAAAAGTGGGCGACATAAAGTCGCCTGAATTTACACTCTCTGATAACGCTTACACAGGCACGGCCGATTTCGCCTTGCGATATATGCGCCAGCAACGAAGTGGATATAATCCATTTTTGAAAGATTCGTGCCACACCAAGGATGGTTACACAGTTTACGGTCCTATGCCTGATGGAACTTATGTCGATGTATCGGGCGGATGGCATGATGCGACGGACTATTTGCAGTATGTCGCCACCTCCGCGAATGCCACGTATCACCTACTGGCCGCGTACCGGGATTTCCCCGATACGTTCACAGACAAATATCAAGACAATGGACTGGAGGGAAACAATGGGATAGCCGACGTTTTGGATGAAGCCTCCTGGGGATTACAATGGTTATCGAAAATGCATCCGAAAGAGGACTGGATGTTCAACCAACTGGCAGATGATCGTGACCATATTGGTTTCCGCTTACCAACGAATGATCCGGCCGACTATGGATATGGTAAAGGCAATGGAAGGCCAGTCTATTTCGTCTCTGGACAAGTTCAGGGATTAGGGAAATATCAGAATAGAGCGACAGGAGCATCTTCCACGGCGGGAAAATTCGCCAGCGCTTTTGCGCTTGGTGCTCAGATCTTTGAAAAAAGAAATCCAGCTTTCGCTAAATCGCTGCAACAAAAATCCATCTCCGCTTATAAGTTCGGATTGGCAAAACCCGGTGTTGCTCAGACAGCACCTATGAAGGCGCGATATTTTTATGAGGAGGACAATTGGGTCGATGATATGGAACTGGGCGCTGCTGCAATTTATCAGTCGATACATGAAAGAACATACCTCGAACAAGGATTGCAGTTTAGCAAACAAGAAAAAATTACACCCTGGATGGGAGCAGATACCGCCGTTCATTATCAATGGTACCCGTTTCATAATTTCGGGCACTACGAATTGGCTAAGGTAAGCGATGAAAGTAATCGGACGACCCTCATTAACTATTACAGGGATGGAATCGAGCGGGTATGGAAAAAAGCAAACCAGAATGCCTTCTATCGCGGTGTTCCATTTATATGGTGCTCCAATAACCTGACCACTTCGTTTGCCATTCAATGTTACCTCTACCGGAAACTGAGTGGTGATGAAAGCTTCCTGCCATTGGAACAAGCTTGCGTCGATTGGCTCTTTGGTTGTAACCCGTGGGGTACGAGTATGGTGTATGGACTCCCGAACAACGGCGATACGCCACTTGATCCTCATTCTTCTTTTACTGTGCTTCATAAGTTTCCATTAGACGGAGCGTTGGTTGATGGGCCCGTCTCGGGTTATATTTTCAAGAGCCTGTTGGGGCTTACGCTGGTGAATGCGGACGAATACGAAGCATTTCAGTCAAACTTGGCCGTCTATCATGACGATCATGGTGATTATAGTACCAATGAGCCTACTATGGATGGTACTGCATCATTAATTTATTTATTAGCAGCCAAAGAAAATGATTCCCGGGAGGTTGGAAGCGCAAAAAAAAAGTAGTGGATGAGCACGGTGCGATCATCCGGGGCGATACTATCAAAAAAACAAATTGCATTGGTATTTACAGGGGACGAATTTGCGGATGGCGGAGAAATTATAACGGATGTTTTAAATGCAAATAATGTGAAGGCGTCATTTTTCCTGACTGGGAATTTTTATAAAACTCCTGCATTCAACTCGATGATAAAACGATTGAAAAATGATGGTCACTATTTGGGAGCTCATTCGGACAAACATCTTCTGTACGCAGACTGGACTAATCGTGATAGCTTGCTCGTTACCAGAGACCAATTTAGGAAAGACCTCCGTAGAAATTATAAGCGCATGAAATCATTTGGTATAAAAAAAGCGGACGCGCATTATTTCCTTCCTCCCTATGAGTGGTATAATAAATCCATCGCCAGATGGACCAGTGAAATGGGGCTGACGCTTGTCAATTTTTCGCCAGGGACACGATCGGCTGCCGATTATACTTATCCGGGAATGAGCGGGTACAAAACGTCTGAAGAAATTTATAACTCCATTATGAGTTACGAAAAACAAGATGCGCACGGACTTAATGGATTTATTTTATTGACCCATATCGGAACTGATAGTAGAAGGTCAGATAAATTCTATTTAAGGCTGGATGCGCTAATTAAAGAATTAAAAGCACAACGGATACGCGCTGATTAGAATCAGACGAGTTGTTGGAGTGATTTAATATTGATACTTAAACATAGAGATGCGAATGGCCATACTTGGAATTGACTTGGGAGGAAGCAAAATAGCTACGGCATTATTTTCCGAGTCCGGTACACTATTGACAAAGGAGTCGGTGTCGTTGGGCAGACGGAAGGGCCCGGAAGTGGGAGCGTTAATTGGGGACCAGGTAAAAAAGTACCAGAGTTCATCGCCGATCAAATCAATTGGCGTTTCGGTGCCGGGAATCAGCCGCCATAAAACAGGAACGGTTTGGGCACCGAACATAGAAGGATGGGAGGACTATCCGTTATTAAATGAAATTAAACAGATAGCTGGCTCAATTCCTGTCAATATAGATAGTGACCGCGTATGTAGTATTCTAGGTGAACAATGGCAAGGAAATGCTAAAGATTGCCAAGGATGCAATTTTTATTGCGGTGGGAACCGGAATAGGAGCGGGTATTTTGGTCGACGGAAACGTGTTGCGCGGATCCAACGATATCGCTGGAGCAATAGGGTGGATGGCTTTGACGAAACCCTTTCAAAGCAAATATATCGCATGCGGTTGTTTCGAATTTTATGCCTCCGGACCTGGCATTCCAAAATTCACACAAGAAGTTTTGGCTTCTGATCCGACTGGATCTATTCTGAGAATTTATCCGAAAGAAAAAATCACGGCCCGTCACGTATTTGATGCATTTGAGGAAGAGGATCCCGTGGCCTGCATTGTTGTCAGGGAATGCATTTCCTATTGGGGAATGGCTGCTGCCAATCTTGTCAGCATTTTCAATCCTGAGAAAATAATTTTTGGTGGTGGTGTTTTTGGGCCCGCTGCAAAACTTATTAAAGACATCAAGACCGAAGCCGCAAAATGGGCGCAGCCCATCAGCATGAAGCAAGTTAGTTTTGAACATTCCATGTTGGAAAGCGACGCGGCCGTGTACGGTGCAGGATTTCTAGCGTTAAAAAACAATAACTACACTAATCAGATCCAATGCCTCACCATCGATCCGTGTTTCTATCGGCCTACATTGGAATGTTGCTTTTCGGCATTTCGCTGATAACGCTGGGTTCGGTGGCCCCGGGTCTGAAAGGAAAATTCTCACTGGACGCTATTTCATTCGGCACACTGTTTTCAATTCTTCCCTTTGGGATTTTGTCGGGATCGTTGTTCTTCGGTCCCATTGCTGATCGATATGGGTTTAAAATAATTTTCCTGCTGGCAGGCTTGAGCACGTTCATAGGATTTGAGGGTATTGCTTATGCATATTCCCTGACAATATTAAAAGCAAGTGTATTTCTTTTTGGTTTTGGAGGCGGAGTCCTCAACGGTGCCAGCAATGCAGTCGTGTCGGATATCAGCGAATCAGACAAAGGAGGCAAACTTAAGTTTCCTCGGCGTATTTTTTGCGTTGGGTGCATTGGGCATGCCTTTTATTCTCGGAATACTGGAGAAGAAATTTCCATTCGACACCATAGTCGCGAGTGTGGGGTATGTTGCTCTTCTTGGCGTCGCATTATTTTCGGCCACCAGGTTCCCCGTTGCAAAACAGGCACATGGCATTTCAATTAAGGAAGTACGGAATTTGTTAAATGATAATTTTTTGCTTCTCGTTGGCTTTTTCCTCTTATGTCAATCCAGTTTCGAGGCAATCATCAACAACTGGACGACTACTTACCTGCTCAACAAAATTTCTATTTCCATGAGTAATGCGTTGTATGCGCTGTCCCTATATGTTGTGGGAATGGCTATTACGCGGATAATCCTGGGAAAGATTTTGAAACGAGTTTCTTCCAAATCCATCTTATTAATGTCTATCGCCCTGCTGGCAATCGCCTGTGTCCTGATACATTTTGGAACTTCCTTTAGCTTATCCGCCATAGGATTAGTAATCCTGGGCGCGGGTTTGGCCGCCGGTTACCCTGTCACGCTTGGTTTCGTAGGCGATCGCTACAAAACACTTTCGGGTACTGCCTTCAGTATTGTGATCTCCATGGCTTTAGTGGGGAGTATGATAATCAACTACCTGATGGGGTTGATTGTTGAGCGGTTTGGTATTCAACATCTCACTACAATGGGATTTGTATTGACGACAGGTATGCTCTTTTTTTTACTTATGATATTCAAGAAAATAAAACTATAAACTCTTCTTATCTCTATGCTCGCTAAACAATGGCTAAACAATGCGCGTGACGTGATGTCTCGCATCGAAGAAACACAATTGGAAAAAATACAGGAGGCTGCTAAGGTAATGGCAGATACCATAGAAGCTGGCAGATGGGTTCACACTTTCGGGTGCGGACATGCCACCATTCCCGTAGAAGAGATGTATCCTCGCATAGGAGGTTTCGTTGGATTTCATCCGATCGTCGAATTGCCACTTACATTTTTTACCCGCATTACTGGCGAAATGGGTGTACATCAGTTTGTCTTCCTGGAACGAGTAGAGGGTTATGGCGTAGAAATCATGAAAGGCTACAATTTTGATGCTCGCGATACCATGTGGTTGTTTTCGCATACAGGTATCAATAATGTGAACATAGACGTGGCGTTGGAAGCGAAAAAACGTGGTATGAAGGTTATCGCGTACGGCTCTGCAGCGGCAGCAGCAGGGAAAAACCTCCAGGCATTCTACAGGAAAAACAATTTTTGATATTGCCGACATCGTAGTGGACTCATGTGCGCCTATCATCGATGCTTCTGTTGATTTAAAGAATCATCAGGACAAGGTCGGACCGGTTTCCACCATGGCGTTTGTGACCTGCGTATGGATGACGGTAACAACTGTCGCCGAGATTTTAGCCGATCGTGGGGTGAAATTATTCATACATCCTTCGCACAATGTTCCTGGCGACACGACAGCCAAACAACGGTTGGACGATGCGTTAGCGGAGTACAAAAAACGAGTCGCTGGCGTATGACTTTATTTCCGAAAATGGATCGCCAAAAAAAATATTACCGCTGGAGCCCAAAAGCCGGTTATCGCTTGATTATCCTTACGCGTTTGCAGTAAGGATTTTCAAGTTGATATTCCGCTTCGACTGTGGCGCCTTGCTTTGCGAAGGTCTATAAAGTTAAGAAAATTATGATTGCAATTAAATCCATCCGCCTCCTGCATCTCATAAGCTACGTGCTGGTGACCTCGCAGGTGCTTTTCTATTTGTTTATTTTATGCGAAGCCTTGAAGGCAGTTTCCCTGGAAAATTATTTTGAGCAAAGAAAAGTAATCGACTCATTGATGGTTAAACGATTCAGGTTTATGTACTATTCATGTCTTGCGCTAAGTATCGCGGCCGTTATTGTATCGGCAGGACAGCCGGCTTCTCTTTTTTTCATCTCCTCTGTGTCCGCTTTAATTCTCCTGTCAGTTGACCTTGCTATTACTGTAAAAGGTAGTTTGCCATTAAATGCATTATCACATTCGTACGGCGCAAGCACTGAAAATGTAAACTGGGAGAACGTAAGAATCCAATGGCTGGACTACATGAAATATCGCGGAATAGCGATTACCCTGGGAATGGTTGGTTTACTCTTTGGTTTGGTGTTTGAAAAAAATTAGAAAGCGATCGTTCAGTTTGTCTGATGTGTTCGGAAGTATGGTCTGCTTGTAAAAGGAGAAAACTGCCAGGGTATCGAAAGAAAAATTATGATGAGTCCAACACTGAACCAGATGGCTATTGTTTTGAATTTTGCTTTATCGGTTGGTCTTCGTTTTACCAAGCCGGATCCTGTATTGATGATTGAGACCGCGATAAACATCATTGTTATATGCTCCATCCCAAAAAAACGAATATCTCGTTCGTGAATGGCAACGTTAAAGTTATCCCAAAAGTAATCGACAATGGGACTTTTAAAGTACAACCAAAGGCCAATTAAAAACTGAATGTTTGTGATGGTCGACGCAAAATTCCGGATGGAATTCTCCAGGGGAGTAAAGACTTTTTTTGTAAACCAACCGACGTAGGCACGATAGATAGCAAACAGTAAGCTTATTAAAACAAGCCAACGAAATAATGAATGAGCGACTATAAGGAAATGATACATTTATCGGCGTCAACGCAATGTTGAGTTGTTTTATTTTTCGCTTAGAATAATTTCCCTAAGAACTTCCACACATTTTGATCGGTCTAAACCAGTTTGCATGGAAGGGTGATACAACAGTCGGACTAAATCTTTGTCAATATCGGAATACTCGGTTGTTGCGGTCCAACTGGCTTGAAAAATACTGTCGGGATATCGATTAGAATCTTTTGCAAGCCCCAATGATTGTGTTAATTCTTCTCGCAGCAAATGTTTTTCTTCAATGCTATTGGAACGGTCAGTATCGACGTACATATATCCGCTGTAAATTTCATTGGAGCCGTCAAAAGAAACATTGAATAACCCCCAGTTGCTTAGGACAAGATTTGATAAGGAGGGAAATTTTTTTGCGTAGTCCCCGCCGGAACCCAGAAAGATATAGAAGTTTGATTGCAGTGTGTCCGTAACAACGGATGCGCTAAAACCATCTGTGGCCAATGTATTTATCTCTCCGATAATGGTTTGCAGCTCGGCCATCAACTCCTGCTGTTTATTTCCGCCCACGAAAATTTTCATGTCCGTTTTCCATTTCCGGGTAACTTCCGATGCGCTACCAAATTCGAACCCCAAGGCTATTTCATTGAAGTATTCAATTACACTTTCATCATATGCGGTCAAGCCTTTTTTTTCTGGTTCATCCTCTGAACAAGCAGCTATC
Source organism: uncultured Bacteroidota bacterium (assembly GCA_963739105.1). Classification (GTDB taxonomy): domain Bacteria; phylum Bacteroidota; class Bacteroidia; order Cytophagales; family Cyclobacteriaceae; genus Chryseolinea. The sequence goes on from CAVTZI010000022.1 coordinate 163,892, forward strand.
AAAACAACGATGAAGCAAAACCGTAGAATTTTCCGGAACATGTATCGGATGGAAGCCGTGTAGCCTCAACTTAGGAAATTCTATGGATTAATGGAAGCTATAATCGGATTTCACCGCTTAAAGAGAAATCGTTTGGTATAAGGAATTCTAAGACTCATGCTAATATTTTCCATCTAACTTCGCCCTTTAAACTAATCGGCCTTCAGTTTTTTGAGTGGCCATGTGGAGTATTATGAATCGTAGAATGTGCACAAGGCACGGAAAACACGCAATGAGGCTATTCCTTGCATTGCCAATTTTGTTATGGAATTTTAGTGACGCCTTCGCTCAATCGAAGGGGCATATCAAAGGAAAAATTTTGGACTCACTGTCGTCAGCGCCGGTAGGTTTTGCCACGATCAGGGTCTTCTCCAGTGACGAAAAGAAATTGATCAATGGAGATATTTCGCATGATGCCGGCGATTTCTCCATTGAGCTACCCTATGGAAAATATTATGCGGAGATAGACTTCATGGGCTATGAATCGCGAAAAACCAAAGATATTGTTCTATCCCAGGCAAATCCGATTTACGATTTCGGGGCCATTAAACTTGCCACGTCTGTAAGCACCCTGGACGAAGTTGTGGTGCAAGCAGAAAAAAGTACGATGGAACTATCACTGGATAAAAAAGTCTTCAACGTGGGGAAGGATCTGGCCAATGCCGGCGGTACTGCCAATGACATCTTGATGAATATACCGTCTGTTTCCGTAGATCCGGAAGGGACTGTGAAGCTTCGTGGGAGCGATAATGTGAGAATATTAATTGACGGAAAGCCTTCTGGCCTGGTCAGTTTTAAAGGCGGAAGTGGGCTTCAACAGCTTCAGGCCAGTATGATCGAGCGCGTGGAGGTCATTACAAATCCATCGGCACGTTACGAAGCCGAAGGTATGGCGGGTATTATTAATATTATTTTGAAGAAGGAAAGGAACCAGGGCTTCAACGGTTCATTTGAAGTAATCACCGGTCATCCTACCAACTTAGGCGCTGCGGCAAACCTGAACTATCGTCACAAAAAAATCAATTTCTTTATCAACTACAGCATTGCTTTTCGTGAACAACCTGGCGGAGGAAGATTGTATCAGGAAGTTTACGATATGGATACCGACGGGCAATTCAGTTTACAGTGGCGATACAACATTTATTCTGAAACAGCAGACAGACGCATTGATCACCGGCTTCAACACCAATATTCGGGGCGGCCTTGATTTTTTCTTCAATGAAAAAAATATTTTGACAATGTCCTATCTCTACCGAAGAAGCAATGCTTCCCGTGTGACGGACATTTTATATGAAGATTACCTGTTTGACGATTCCAACATGACAAGCTTTACGAAGCGTAGGCAAGACGAAGATGAAATCGAACCGAACTCTGAGTATTCATTGATCTATAAAAGATCGTATGAACAAAAGGGACATGAACTAATAGCAGAGATAAAACTCCTGGATAATTGGGAAAGTTCTGATCAATGGTTTACCACAAATAAATATGCACCTGATGGTACTCCGATAGAATCAAGATTGGAGCGATCACTCAATGACGAATTTGAGAAACAGTGGTTGTTCCAGGTAGATTACATAAAGCCCATTGGCAAAGAAGGCAAAGTGGAAATGGGCGCAAGGTCAAGTTTTCGTGACATGGTAAACGATTATAGTCGTCACAAGGCAAAACGAAGATGGTGAGTTTGTGCCTATAACGGATCTGAATAACATAGATTTGGATAATGTATTTGTATACGATGAAAATATTCATGCCTTGTATGGCATCATTGGAAACAAAAGCAAAAAATTATCTTATCAAGCTGGATTACGCGCTGAATGGACGGATGTAAAAACTACGCTTGAGGAAACGGGCGAGGAGAATCCGAGGAAATATTCCAATTTGTTTCCAAGTGCACACTTGACGTATGATCTACCCAAAGAGAACGCCATTCAAGTAAGCTATAGCCGGAGGGTTAGGCGTCCGTTCTACAATGACCTAAGTCCGTTTATGACTTTTTCGGATAGCCGGAATTATTTCAGCGGAAATCCTGATCTCAATCCCGAGTTCAGCAACGTGTATGAGGTCGGGCACATTAAATATTTTGAAAAAGGTTCGCTCTCTTCGTCAGTTTATTATCGCGATACAGAAGACAAGATCGATCGCATCAGGACGGTTGATGAATCAGGCCTTTCCGTCACGCTTCCACAAAACCTATTATCTGAAAAAGCAGTAGGCGTGGAGTTTAGCAGTACCTATGCGCTATTTCCGTGGTGGAAATGGGATGTGAACTTTAATTTTTTCCATGCCGATATAGATGGAAGCAACATTGTTGAAACGTATAAAGCTTCAACTTATAGCTGGTTTGCCAGACAAACTTCGCGTTTTACATTGCCGAAGAATTTTGATATCCAGATTCGCGGGAACTATGAAGCACCCCAAAATACTGCGCAAGGCAAGCGCAAATCACTTTATTACGCCGACCTTTCTATGAGCAAAGATGTGATGAAGGGGAGAGGAACAATTACGCTTAATGTGCTCGATGTATTTAACACGCGCAAAATGCGGTCTATTTCTGAAGGGGCAAATTTTTATACAGAATCCAATTTCCAGCCGCGCAGAAGACAAATTAATCTAACTTTTAATTACCGCATCAAACAGGCGAACAAGCGAAGAAAGAGTTGGAAGAATAAGGAAGTTAAGAACAGATAGAAAATGTAACTGATTTGAACCAATAAAAAAAGCCTGTCGAAAACAGGCTTTTTAAGTTAAGTGTTGTCCTTTTTCTAACTACCGCACGCTTCACATCCCTCAGGATTATCCAGTGAACACGTCATGTCGGCGCGTTTTTGATCATAATCATCAGGAGCATTTTCGTATGGTATAGTTTGCTGATTTTCAGAAATACCATAGGCTACGACAGATTCTGCAACCTGTACTCCAGGAGCCTCGGTGGAATTTACCACAGTTGCTGCCGTAGGTTGGGCCATTGCAGATTTATCGAGTGTGAACTTGATAGCATCAGCAGCAGCAGTAGAACGTAAATAATACATACCTGTCTTCAGTCCTTTTTTCCAGGCATAGAAATGCATGGACGTCAGCTTTCCAAAGTTCGGATTAGTCAGGTGAATATTCAGACTTTGTGATTGGCAAATGTAAGCGCCGCGATCGGCTGACATGTCAATGATCGACTTTTGCGAAATTTCCCAAACCGTTTTATAGATGTCTTTAATATTTTGAGGAATTTCAGCGATAGGCTGAACCGAACCATTTGTGGCAATCAATTTCTGACGCATGTTTTCACTCCACAGGCCAAGATTCATCAGGTCCTTCATCAGGTGTTTGTTGGCAATGATGAATTCGCCTGAAAGTGTTCTGCGTGTATATACGTTCGAAGTATATGGTTCGAAACATTCGTTATTACCTAGAATTTGAGAAGTAGAAGCCGTTGGCATCGGCGCGAGCAACAAAGAATTGCGTACACCAAATTGTTTCACATCGCGCTTCAATTGATCCCAGTTCCAACGACCGCTCTTAGGGGTTACATTCCACATATCAAATTGGAAAATTCCTTTTGATACAGGAGAGCCTTTGAATGTTTCGATAAGGGCCGTGCACTTTGGATAACTCCATCGATGCTTCCATTGCACCGAAGTAGATGGTCTCAAAAATGTCTTCATTCAACCGGCGTGCTTCGTCGGAATCGAAAGGCATGCGCAACAAGATAAAGGCATCGGCTAAGCCCTGTACACCAATTCCAATCGGCCGATGTCGCATATTGGAGTTACGTGCTTCCGCCACCGGATAGTAATTGACATCAATCACTTTATTCAGGTTGCGCGTAGCAACTTTAGTGATCTCATATAATTTTTGATGATCAAATTTTCCATCACACTAATGAACTTCGGCAAAGCGATAGACGCCAGGTTGCAGACCGCTACTTCATCTGGAGAAGTGTATTCAATGATTTCAGTGCACAGATTGCTCGACTTGATCGTGCCCAGATTTTTCTGATTTGATTTTCTGTTTGCAGCGTCCTTATAAAGAATGTAAGGTGTTCCTGTTTCGATCTGAGATTCCAGAATTTCAAACCAGAGATCCTGTGCCTTTATTTGTTTGCGGAATTTATTCTTCCCGTTCATATTTTTCGTACAGGCGTTCAAATTCTTCGCCCCACACATCGGCCAGGCCAGGCGCTTCATTTGGGCAAAAGAGCGACCACATCTCATTGTTCTCTACCCGCTTCATGAAAAGATCAGGGATCCACACGGCAAAGAAAAGATCGCGTGCTCTCATTTCTTCTTTTCCATGATTCTTCTTGAGATCAAGGAAATCGAAAATATCAGCGTGCCATGGTTCAAGATAAATGGCAAAACTTCCTTTTCGTTTGCCACCGCCCTGATCGACATAACGTGCCGTCATATCGAAGTTTCGCAGCATCGGAACAATACCATTGGAAGTTCCACCTGTGCCTTTGATATAGGAACCTTTCGCACGAATATTATGAATGCTAAGTCCGATACCGCCTGCAGATTGCGAAATCTTTGCGCACTGCTTTAAGGTATCATAAATACCATCGATGCTATCATCCTTCATGGTGAGAAGGAAGCAAGAGGATAATTGGGGTTTAGGAGTTCCAGCGTTGAACAGCGTTGGCGTAGCGTGCGTGAACCATTTTTCTGATAACAGGTTGTACGTTTCGATTGCTGCCGGAATATCTTCACCATGTATCCCTACGGCTACGCGCATGAGTAAATGCTGCGGCCGTTCGATGACTTTGCCATCGATTTTCATCAGGTACGAACGTTCCAGGGTTTTGAAACCAAAATAATCGTAAGCAAAATCACGATCATAAATAATAGCTTCATCCAGTTCCGCTGCGTGTTCTTTAATTACTTTCTAGGTTTCTTTTGAAATCAGGGGAGCATTTTGTCCGTTTTTCGGATCTACATAGGTGTAGAACCGTTTCATCGTATTTGAAAACGACTTGCTCGTCACTTTATGCAAATTGGAAACGGCAATGCGTGCTGCAAGCTTCGCAAAATCAGGATGCTTTGTGGTCAGCGTAGCAGCAATTTCAGCAGCGAGGTTATCTAGCTCTTGCGTTGAAACACCATCATAGAGACCATTGATCACCTTCATGGCCACTTCTACAGGGTTGACGAATTTAGGATCTAATCCGTAGCAGAGTTTTTCAATTCGAGCGGTGATCTTATCAAACTTAACAGATTCTCTGCGTCCGTCACGTTTTAATACTAACATCTTAGGAAATGGGGGTTGTTGTAAGAAAAAAGTTTAAAAAGTGATTGAATGTAATTAAAAATCTTCGTTCAGTGAAAACTTAGCGGAGTAGTTTCTTTTTCCGTGCTTTTCATAACGCCGGCTTTTTGATATTCCGCTACACGTTTTTCAAAGAAATTCGTTTTTCCACGCAACGAAATCATATCCATAAAATCAAATGGATTGGTAGCGTTGTAGATTTTTTTCCCGATCAGTTCATTCAACAAACGATCAGCAACAAACTCAATGTACTGTCTCATTTGAACAGCATTCATCCCGATAAGGTTTACTGGAAGCGCATCGGTTACAAATTCCTTTTCAATTTCAACTGCATCTGTGATAATATCAATAACAGTTTGCTCAGGTAATTTATTTACGACATGCTTGGTATAAAGATGGCAGGCAAAATCACAGTGCAATCCTTCGTCGCGGGAAATCAATTCATTGGAGAAACTCAAGCCTGGCATCAAGCCACGTTTCTTCAGCCAGAAAATGGAACAGAAAGAACCGGAAAAGAAAATTCCCTCAACCGCGGCAAAAGCAATAAGCCGTTCCTGAAAATTTCCCTGGTTGATCCAACGCAGTGCCCAGTCAGCTTTTTTCTTTACACATTCCATGGTTTCGATGGCGTGAAAGAGTTTATCTTTTTCTTTTGGATCTTTTACATAGGTATCGATCAAAAGAGAATAGGTTTCGGAGTGAATATTTTCAATGGTGATCTGAAACCCGTAGAAGAATTTTGCTTCGGTATACTGAACTTCAGAAATAAAATGTTCTGCCAGGTTTTCGTTTACAATACCGTCGCTGGCAGCAAAGAATGCCAGTACGTGCGTGATAAAATGGCGTTCGCCATCATTCAAGCTTACCCAGTCCCGTAGGTCCTGGCTTAGATCGATTTCTTCGGCAGTCCAAAAACTGGCTTCTGCCTGTTTATAAAATTTCCAGATTTCATGTTGGCGGATAGGAAAGAGCACAAAACGGTCTTTGTTTTCCTTTAAGAATGGGTTCTTCGTGTATTACTTGGCTCATTGGTAAGTGGGTTTTGAGGGTTGAACCAAAAATATTAAAGGGACACCAGCCTCGGCTAGCATCCGATAATTCCTAATTAATAAAATTTTGTTTGGTGATACCGAATGAATAACCGCCCCGTACTCAAGTGTACAAATGAAATAGAATGATTCTAAAAATCAAAACTGCGTTTTTGAGCCCATATTCAACGATTGTGGATAACTTGTGAATACTTTGTGGAAAGATAAGTTCCTGTAAAATAGTCGTTTAATCGGCTGTGCTTAGCGCTTTCTTTGAGATTAAATCGGTGTTAAAAGATTTTTCAAATTTTTTTTCGGCCTCTAAAATGCAATTTCTTCGAAGATATTTGAATACCGGCTTAATATTTCTTGATTCTTTTTCTACCTTTGCAGTCCAATTTTTCAAAAGCTATGTACGCAATAGTAGAGATCGCAGGAAAACAGTTCAAAGTGGCTAAGGATCAATACATCTACGCCCCAAAATTAGAGGGAGATGCCGGAACTGCAGTAAATTTTGACAAGGTTCTCCTGGTTGACGACGGAGGCGCAGTAAATATTGGCGCTCCCTACTGTTAAAGGTGTTACGGTATCAGGTAAGATACTGGAGCATGTAAAAGGCAATAAGGTTATTGTCTTCAAGAAAAAGAGAAGAAAAGGATATGTGGTAAAGAATGGCCATCGCCAGCAATTCACGAAGGTTCAAATTGAAAGCATAGGATAATATCATAACATCAACGAATAACGATTTCAAACCATGGCACATAAAAAAGGTGAAGGTAAAGTAAAGAACGGCCGCGAATCGGAAAGCAAACGATTAGGGATTAAGGTTTACGGTGGTCAAAAGGTAATTGCAGGAAATATTATTGTTCGTCAACGGGGAACAAAACATCATCCTGGCAAGAATGTAGGGATCGGAAGAGATCATACGTTATTTGCCCTGACCAATGGTGTAGTTGTTTTTAAGAAGAAAAGAGAAGAAAAATCTTATGTATCGGTTGAGCCGATTGCAGAAGCATAAAAATATAAAAGCTTTCGAAAAAGCCGTCTCCCCAAAGAGCCGGCTTTTTTTATGAGAGAAAAGGATTCCGTAGCTGTAATTACAATTGTTCCTTTCCTAATTTTGGCCATGCAAAATAAGCTCATCATTCAGGCTGCTAAGGCAGAACACACCACTCGTACCCCAGTTTGGCTTATGCGCCAGGCGGGAAGAATTTTGCCGGAATACCGAAAGGTCCGGGAAGTGGCAAAAAATTTCAAAACGCTGGTAAAAACGCCGGAGCTTGCCACAGAAGTAACAATTCAACCTGTCAACATCCTGGGGGTTGATGCGGCCATCATTTTTTCTGACATCTTGGTTATTCCGGAGGCCATGGGCCTTGATTATGAAATGGAGGAGAACAAGGGCCCGATGTTTCCCAAAAAAATTTCTTCCGCTAAAGACTTAGGCGGCCTCCATGTGGCTGTCGCTGAAGAACTGCAATACGTTCTGGACGCCATCGCGCTGACAAAAAAGGAGCTCAATGGCAAAGTGCCTTTGATTGGTTTTGCTGGCGCACCCTGGACAATTTTCTCCTATATGATCGAGGGGAAAGGAAGCAAGACGTTTAGTGCGGCGAAAAAAATGCTCTACACGCAACCTGAATTTTCCCATCAGCTATTGGAGATGATCACGCAGAGTACCATTAATTATTTGAAGGGTCAGATCAAAGCTGGCGCTGACTTGATTCAGATTTTCGATTCATGGGCAGGCATTTTAGGCCCGGAGCAATACCGCGAATTTTCCTTGCGCTATATCTCAAAAATATGCGATGCGATATCAAATACCCCAAAGATTGTATTTGCCAAAGGCGCTTTTTTCGCCCGTGAAGAAATGAATTCCATTAACTGCGACGTGGTAGGGTTGGATTGGAATATGGGAATAGAGGAATCGAGGGCGTTGATGCCCGACAAAGTTTTGCAGGGTAATTTGGATCCCTGTGCCCTTTATGGATCACGCGAAGATGTCAAACGCGAAACGAAAAAGATGCTGGATGCCTTTGGACCTCATAAGCACATCGCTAATCTCGGTCATGGTCTCTATCCCGATACCGAAGTCGATAAAGTAAAATGCTTCATTGATACCGTAAAAGAATACAGCCCTTCCAGGTCATTCGCTACGAAGTGAATAACTTGATTAGGTTCATATGATGTTAAACGCAGGCGCAGAGATGCAATAGACAAAAAAGCACAGACTGCGCTTCGTATCTTTGAAATGTGATTAAAATGATGTTTTAAATATAAGTTAATCCAATAGATATTTGATTTTAGAAGTGAAAAGGAGTGAGAGCGAATTCGTGCCTAAACAACCTATAAGGTATGTTCTCACGGAGAAATTGCCTCATTCTTTTTTATCTCTTCGAGTTTGAACAGAATGTAAGGAATGTTATTTATGGCATATCCAGAATATCCAACCAGGAGACAAAACGAAGGGAGATTTTCACTTTTCATTATTTAAAAATAAATTTTTATTGGAATGAAGAAAATTTTAAAACAAGCCTTGGGTATCGATGTGGCCCAAAAAGAATTAGTGGTTTCATTGGGACGTATGTATGAAGATCTATCAATAGAAATATATGCACACAAAGTTTTCCCAAATACTAAGAATGGATTTTCGACTTTGGTATCATGGGTACAAAAGCGAGTAGATCCCAATGTTAAAGTCAGGTATGTCATGGAAGCTACCGGAGTATATCATGAACCGTTGGCCTACTACTTAGCTCAGGAGGATTGCGAGGTTAGTATTGTATTGCCTAATAAAATCAGCAATTACTTTAGAACGCTGGAGGTTAAAACTGTTACAGATAAAACAGCCTCGGAGACTATTGCAAGGTTCGGATTGGAAAGAAAACTTGATCTATGGAAACGACCTAAACCCAGTTTTTAAAAAGCTAAGACAATTAACACGGGAGCGAGATCAAATTGTACAAGATAGGACGATGGCTAAGAATCAATTACATGCAGAACAAGCTGAGGCAGAGCCCCATCCGTCAAGTGTAAATCGAATACAGAAACGTATAACATTGCTTAATAAGCAGGAAAAGGAAATTCAACAAGAGATTGCCAAAATGGCCAAAGAAGACCTGGAAGTTAGCGGTTCTATTGAAGATATCCGTTCTATAACAGGTGTAGGGCTATTAACAGCAGCAACGGTTTTGGCAGAGACCAATGGCTTTGAATTAATTCGAAATAAAAGACAATTGACTAGTTATGCAGGTTTCGATGTGAAGGAAAAACAATCCGGGACATCGGTTAGAGGTAAAGCCAGAATTTCAAAAAGAGGGAATAGGTATTTGCGAAAGGCCATGCATTTGCCAGCGCTTGCAGCCATCAAACACAGCGATCGATTTAAAGCAATTTTTGTAAGATTAGTTTCAAAACATGGAATAAAAATGAAAGCAGCCGTAGCTGTTCAAAGAAAATTATTAGAAATGATTTATACATTTACAAAACCAAAACCCTTTACAATGAAGATTATCTGAAAACGAAGTGTGAACAAACAGTAACAACATAAAACAGAAAAGCAGCATTTAAAAATGACTGCTTCTCCTTCCAGGCTGGCATAAAGCCGCCTTGGCTCAAATTTAAAAAAATGTAACTGCAATTATTCAATGTTGTAATGTGGGTAACCTCAAAACGCAAAGTCTGGATGAGAGCGCTCAAATTAACTTTTGAGGTTATCCATATTTCAACATTAATAGTTTTGGATCTTGTCAGATCGTTAATTCAGATTCTGAAGCATGCGCAATAGCGTAGACAGCCGGCTTTTTAGATTTCTGCGGTCGATAATAAAATCAAGAAATCCGTGTTCAAGAACAAATTCAGCGCTTTGAAAACCCTTTGGTAAATCTTTTCCAATAGTTTCACGAATAACACGCGGTCCTGCAAAACCAATGAGTGAGTTTGGTTCAGCAATATTAAAATCTCCCAGCATGGCGTAGGAAGCTGTTACACCTCCCGTTGTAGGATCGGTTAACAAGGATATATAAGGAACTTTTGCTTGATCCATCTGTGCGATCTTCGCCGATGTTTTTGCCATTTGCATCAGTGAAAGTCCTGCTTCCATCATGCGTGCTCCGCCGGACCTGGAGATCATTAAAAAAGGAATTTTGTGCTTGATGCTGTGATCCATCGCGCGCGCAATTTTTTCGCCCACAACGGAACCCATAGAGCCGCCGATAAAACTAAAATCCATGCAGGCAATGGTAATATCCATGCCATTCATTTTGCCATAGGCAGTCCGTACGGCGTCTTTCAGCTGTGACTTTTCCTGCGTTTCTTTTATACGTTTGGGATAAGGTTTAGTGTCTTTGAATTTTAGTGGATCTGCAGACTCCATGTTGGCGTCCATTTCGGTGAACTTATTTTCATCGAACAGGACTTCAAAATATTCTTCGGAACCAATCCGTACATGATAGTCTTCGTCAGGGACAACATACGCATTGTTTTTTAATTCTCGCGTATGAACAATTTTTCCTGCAGGTGATTTAAACCAGAGTCCATCCGGTACTTCACGTTTTGATTCTGTAGGTGTTAGAATTCCTTTATCGCTGCGTTTGAACCAAGAATAGACATAGTTTAAAACTTTTATTAAAAATAAAGCCGATGAAGAACAACTTCTGCATCGGCCACAATATTAATTTTATCAGGCTAAGTCGATCGACTTGTCAAGATAGACATCCTGAATAGCGTTCAGTATTTCAACACCTTCCTTCAACGGGCGTTGGAACGACTTCCGGCCTGAGATCAGGCCCATGCCGCCTGCGCGTTTGTTGATGACCGCGGTACGAACAGCATCGGCCAAATCGCTGGCGCCTTTAGACTCTCCGCCAGAGCTAATAAGTCCCGCACGGCCCATATAACAGTTTGCAACCTGGTAGCGGCAAAGATCGATGGGATGGTCAGACGTAAGCTCCGTATAAATGCGTTCGTCCAGCTTTCCGTAGCTGCTTCCACCGGTATTGAGGGCTTTATAACCTCCGTTATTTTCGGCAAGTTTTTGTTTGATGATATCAGCCTGGATAGTTACGCCCAAATGATTTGCCTGTCCGGTTAAGATCGGCTGAAACGTGATAATCCACGCCCTCTTTTTTAAATGCATTGTTCCGGGTATAACACCATAAGATAGTGGCCATTCCCAAATCGTGAGCACGTTCGAAAGCTTCTGCAACTTCCACGATTTGCCGCGTGGAATTATCCGAACCAAAATAGATGGTTGCACCAACTGCGGCAGCGCCAAGATTCCAGGCATCCTTGACGGAGCCGAACATGATCTGATCAGCTTTATTAGGATAAGTCAGCAGCTCGTTGTGATTGATCTTTACGATGAAAGGTATTTTATGAGCGTATTTTCTCGACATCATGGCCAGCGCACCAAAAGTAGTAGCCACGCCATTGCAGCCGCCTTCAATGGCCAGCTTGACGATATTTTCAGGATCGAAATAAGCTGGATTCTTGGCAAACGAAGCGCCGGCACTGTGTTCGATACCCTGGTCAATGGGAAGAATGGAAACGAATCCGGTATTGGCTAAACGACCTGTTCCATACAAAGCTTGAAGACTTGCGTAATACTTGCGTATTCCGGTTGGTTTGGGCGAAAACTTTGTCAACAAAATCTGGGCTTGGAGTATGAAGTTGTTCTTTGAGAATCGTTTTGCTTTGATGCTTTAGCAGATAGTCAGCGTCTTTGCCCAAGAGATCAGCAATGTTTCTTGCCATTGGTCGGTTAGATTTTTTAAGGAGACGACAAAGTTATTAATTATTTGATAGGATGCTAACCAGCATTAATTTCGAGGTTTTGTCGGCTTTTCAATCGTATTCCAAGAATTTGAAATGGCCATAAAATCAAAAAAGCCATTCTGTGAAGAATGGCTTTTTCAGAAGCTATAATAGAACTTAAATTTTCTCTTTAATGCGGGCTGCTTTTCCTTGTCTTCCTTTCAGATAGTAAAGTTTTGCTCTGCGAACTTTACCTTCTTTCACCAACTCGATCTTGTCGATGGTAGGAGAAACCAGGGGAAATATACGCTCCACGCCAACGCCGTTTGAAATCTTCCGTACAGTAAAGCTTTCGCCATTTGTACCACGGCTTTTGCGCTGAATTACAGTGCCTTGGAATTGCTGAATGCGCTCTTTATTTCCTTCTTTAATTTTAACGTGAACATTGATGGTATCCCCAGGCTTAAAAGCGGGAAATACGTCACGAACCTTTGCGTATTCTTGTTCAACTAATTTGATCAGATCGGCCATAACTCGATGGTTTTGAAAATTGGACTGCAAAGGTAGGGAAAGAAATGAATTTTTCGAAGCTGACCCCAGAATGTTTATAAAAATGCGGCTCTTAGACGTTTGAAAGCAGGTCAGGCCGCCTTTTTTGGGTTCTTTCTACCGCCTGTTCATGCCTCCACTCTTCAATTTTAGCCTGATGCCCGGAAATAATACGGGCGGAACCTCCCAGCCTTTATAGGTAGCCGGGCGGGTATAAACAGGAGGAGCTATTAGATTATCCTGAAAAGAGTCGCTTAAGGCAGAAGTTTCGTCAGAAAGAACGCCGGGGACTAAGTCGAATAACGGCATCGGCAATAACTGCCGCGGCTAATTCGCCTCCTGATAAGACATAATCCCCGATGCTGATTTCACGCGTAATTAAATGTTCGCGAACCCGCTCATCCACGCCTTTATAATGGCCACACAACAAAATAAGATTCTTTTTCAGACTTAACTCATTGGCTAGGGATTGGGTAAGTCGTTGCTCCGTCCGGACTCATATATATAATGTCATCATATTGTCTTTTGGATTTTAAATCCTCAAGGCATCGGTCAATGGGTTCAATCATCATGACCATGCCGGCGCCGCCACCAAAAGCATAGTCATCAATGGATTTGTGTTTGTCCATCGAATAGGTTCTCAAGTCAATAATGTTGACAGTGACCAATCCTTTCTTTTGCGCTCTCTTTAAAATCGAATCTGAAAACGGGCTTTCAATAAGCTTGGGCAGACAGGTTATAATGTCGAAGTGCATATTTGGTTTGTCAAAAAGTAGGTAAATTTAAGAACTCTGCCCTACAGCCCATGGTAAATAAATCTCTTATTGCTTGGTTTTGCCTTTTCCTGGTAAGTCAGGGTTTCGCGCAAACAGGAACAATAAAGGGCGTCGTGATCAATAGCCGGACGTATGAACGACTACCCTTTGCTTCGGCTTTTATCAACAATACGACGATAGGAGCAAGTGCAGACGAAAAAGGAGAATTTATCCTAAAAAATGTTCCCATTGGCCAGCATGAACTGGTTGTCACATTTGTTGGTCATCATTATTATCAATCAAAAATCATCGTCAAAGATACGACAGTGATGACCATCACAGTCAGGCTAAAATCGAATGAATTGAGAGAAGTGAAAGTTCATTCGAAGAGAGACAAAAACTGGCAAAGGCAATATGAAAAATTTAAAAAACTATTTCTCGGCAACACCATACATGCTATCCGTTGTGAAATACTAAATCCATGGGTGTTGGATTTCGAAACCGAATAACGAAGGGTTTTTTCAAGGCTAGAAGCTTCGGATGTCTTACAAATTGAAAATTATAGCCTGGGTTATCGCTTATTTTATCAACTCAAAAAATTTTCAATGGGCTCCAAGTGAATTTACAATCAATGGCAACGTTCGGTTTAAACCTATGGAAACCTCCGATACGGCGACGCTTACATCAATGGATAAAAAATCGTCAGGAAGTTTATGAAGGATCGAGCCGGCATTTATTTAAAGGTCTATCGTGGAAGAAGCGTGTAATTGATGAGGGATTTGAATTATATAGAGATAACACAGGCCTCAGGGGATATCATCAGATTGGCAGGTTTTCAAGGAAATCTTGGAAGAGAAATAACTCCATTACTCGATAGCGCAGACCTGCCCTATGATGAGAATCTATCCCCGGCTGAATATAAGATTCAATTTCCCCGGCGGCTGGAAGTGCATTATTTACACAAATCAGATGAGCCAAGAATTTATCGAAATATTACGCATCCGATAAGTTGGATTGAAGTTGAAAATGACTTCCTGATTAATTAATTCACAGGGGATTGTTTTAAATCCCTACAATATGCATTTATCTGGGAATCATGAGCGAGGCACGAATGGCCGAGTTTCTCCCTTATGATTTTAAACCCTTAAATACGAAAAGAAATCCGCAGGCCTATTTCGATTTTGGAAAAGAAGAAGCCGGTAAATGTATTATCTTACCTATTGGAAAAACCCTACCTGCATACGGACAAGTCTTACTATTATCCAAATGAAACGGTTTGGTTCAGAGGTTATATGAATTACACTGCTCCAGTTTTTAAGGATTCGTTAAGTCAGCGTTCTCTATGTTGACTTATTGGATAAGTCGAAAAAGGTCGTTGTCTCGAAAATTTTCCCAATAACCAAAGGCAACAGCGAAGGTTCTTTGACTATCCCCTCTACAATTGAGGGTGGTGACTATGTGCTGAGGGCGTACACAAGATGGATATTGAACTTCGATTCTACTTTAGTTTTTGTAAAACCACTCAAGGTATTGGAGTACTACAGAAGTGGGAAGGGCGATCGGGGATTACAGTTCAATTGATTCCACTAATGAACTGAAGTATTGATGTCGAAAAAGATACTGTTAAAACCAGAGAGCGTATCAACCGTTAAGTTGGGAGTAAAAGATTTTCTTGAGAATTTTACGCCCGGTAATTTTTCAATTTCGGTAACGGATTTCAAACAAGTAGTTCCGGCATCAAACGAAACGACAATCTTGACGCAATATGATATACCTTCTATCCAGTTACCGGATTCTCTTCCAAAAAAAGTTGAGTTTCCCATTCAGCAAGGAATTGATTTCAAAGGTCGATTTGTAATAAAAAAGGAAAACCCAGCCAGGGCGATTATCACGGTGTTGCAGGAGAATACGAGTCAGGTTTTTATGATTACCACTGAAGAAAATGGGAATTTTGCTTTCAATAATTTAAAGCTTTATGATTCTTCGCAAACTTGCTGTGCTTGCTAAGACGATCAAAGGCAAACGAGGAAAGGTTCTGTTAGATTCAGCAAGACAATATTTCACCAGCAACGCCGTATGTTGAACCACTTAAAATTGAAGTATACAAAGAAGAGAATCCTTCCAAGTATAATTCAACAGAATTTTCAGATGCAAAGATGTTAGATGAAGTGGTTATACAAGGTGACAAGGGAAACTGCCAAAGAGCTACGTCAGTTGTAGGCTGCTGATGCCGTGGTCACCGGAGATTATCTTCGATCTCGACTAACTCAAACAATATCTTGATCTCTCTTCAAAGCAGGGTGGCGGGATTACGAGTTGTAAATGGGATACTTTTACTGGGACCGCCAACAGGTTATGGCGGCGGAAGAAAGAAGATGTTGAACCACTTGTTCTCATTGATGGCATTCCGATAAATTCTTCTGAATCGTTTGAAAGCATGGTTGAGCGGATTTCGGCTATGAGCGCACAGGAAATTGAACGGATCGAAGTCTATAAATATTCAAGCGGGGCGGTCTATGGTTCGCGGGGTGCAACAGGGGTTATTTCAATCACAACCCGCATTTCAAGTGATTATCCGTCGTCCAGATGAAAGTGGCAAAATTTGACGAAATCAAAATACGAGGCTTTTCAGCATCCAGGAAATTTTATTCGCCGGATTACGCCAACCCAACGGATAATACGCGGGCTGACTATCGATCAACAATTTATTGGAACCCGTTTGTTCAGGACAGGCGAAAATAACGAGGCTCAAATTTCATTTTACGCGGCAGACCTTCCTACGCAATATCGAATTGTTGTGGAAGGAATTACCAACGATGGGAGAATTGTGCACGGCGAAAAACTTATCACCGTTGAAGAACGGCCTTAGAATTATAATTCCAGAAACCCTTCTGGCAGATTAACAACGACCTTCTTTTTTGTCTTGTTCACGCTTGCAATAAACGGTCCATTCACGGGGATCAAAACTTCTTTGTTATCGTAATCAACAACCAAAAGACGATTAGGGCCTGCTTGCATTATCTCTCGAACTTTTCCCAACAATCCTTTCTCTTCATCGTGAACTTCGAAATCAATGATTTCATCATTGTAAAACTCTCCGCGGCCTGATTTTGGACGGATAGACTTTTGAATGTAAAGGGACTGTTTTGAAATCTTCATCGCAGTGTCTACCGAATCTATGTCCTCAAATTTCACAAATGCTTTTTTGCCGTGTGTTGAAATCGCCTTGATAAAATATGGGACGAGCCGTTTGTTCTGTTCTATGAAGACAGATTCAATCGACGAAAAATCTTCGGGTGCATCCTCATCCAGCATCACGGTTACTTCTCCCTTTAAGCCGTGGGGTTTCAGGATCCATCCGATTTTAAAACAGGAATCTATTTCCATAAATAAAAATGCCAATGCGGTTTGCGCATTGGCATCTAAAGAATTCTTTGAAATTAAGCCTGGGCTTCTTGCGTTTCCGCTGCAGGAGCTTCTCCTTCCGCCGGTTGTGGCGCAGCAGCAGCTGCTTCAGCTACTTGCGCTTTCTTGCGGATCGCTTCGGCACGTGCCTCGCGGATCTTTGTTTCAGCTTGCTTTGCGAGCTTTTGCATTGGCTTCCTTAGATTGAGAAAGCTTATCTCGTTTGGCTTCAATTGTAGCCGTCTTGGACTTAATCCAATCCTGTAATTTGGTATCCGCCTGTTCTTGCGTCAAGGCACCTTTAATTACGCCAATCTGCAAATGTTTCTTCAACATGATTCCTCTGTAGGAGAGGACAGCCTTTACTGTGTCGCTAGGTTGTGCCCCATTCATTAGCCATTTAAAAGCTTTATCATCATTAAGCTCGATTGTGGCTGGAACGGTAAGGGGATTATACGTTCCGATTTTTTCAATAAATCGCCCATCGCGTGGGGATCTGGCGTCGGCTACGACTACATCGTACATTGCCAGTTTTTTGCGGCCTCTGCGGGCCAATCTGATTTTAACCATTACTTCTTAAGGTTTAATTGTGGAACTCGTCCTTTAATAAGAGCGCAAAGATAATGGAATTTTTGGCTGACCAAATCTGTCTATAGAAATGAGGAGGAAATAATTTCAGTGAGGCGGTAGCATGCCATGAGTGGAAAAAGGTAAATATTCGTTCACGCGAGTATGCAATTTTTTAATATTAATTGCCTTCCCTACATTTGGGGGCTTTTCAAACGAATTCATGAGCGATTATTCTTACATATCAAATGCAGATGTTGGCTACATTGACCAACTCTATCAAAACTATAAGAAGGATCCCAATTCAGTGGATCTGACCTGGCAAAAATTTTTTGAAGGATATGATTTTTCCACAAAAGGCGATAATGGCAATGGCCATTCCGTCGCTGTGGACGAGTCACTTTCAATTAAGGAAACACAAGTACGGAACCTGATATTCACGTATCGATCCTTTGGACACCTTACCTCCAAGACCAACCCCGTGAGACCACGGAGAAACCACCACGTGAATTTTGATCACAAGAGCGTTGGATTGACCGATGCAGATCTGGATACTGAATTTGATGTGGGTTCGGAGATCGGAATGGGCCGCGCAACGCTGAGAAAGATCATTGAAAAATTAAAGGCGGTGTATCTCGGGCCCGTCGGATTTGAATATAACTTCATTCGAAACGATGAAATCCGTCAATGGTTTTTTCAAAAATGTGAGCAGGAATATTTTGCGTATAACCCAACCATTGAAGAGAAAAAACGAATCCTGACAAAACTTAACGAAGCTGTTGTCTTTGAAAATTTTCTTCACACAAAATTTCTAGGACAAAAAAGATTCTCGCTTGAAGGCGGCGAAAATACAATTCCGGCTCTTCAGACAATCATTAACAAGGCTGCTGCCCTGGATGTAAAGGAAGTTGTTATCGGAATGGCGCACCGCGGCCGGTTGAATGTTCTTTCAAATATTCTTGGAAAAACATATGAACAGATTTTTACCGAGTTCGAAGGTAATGTGAATCCGGAACAGACCATGGGTGATGGAGACGTAAAGTATCACCTGGGTTATTCAAGCCATATCAATACTCCTTCCGGTAAAAAAATATATTTAAAGCTTACGCCGAATCCATCGCATTTGGAAGCAGTGGATCCGTTGGTAATTGGCTATACCCGTGGACAGATCGATGATGAATACAAAGGAGACCTTTCCAAGGCCATGGCCATACTGATTCACGGTGATGCTGCGCTTGCCGGACAGGGAATCGTTTATGAAGTGGTTCAAATGTCAGGGTTGCCAGGCTACACTACGGGTGGAACAATTCACTTTGTTATCAACAACCAGGTAGGATTTACAACAGACTATGATGATGCGCGAACGAGTATTTACTGTACGGATCTTGCCAAGATTGTTGATGCTCCGGTTTTGCACGTCAATGGAGATGATGCTGAAGCGGTAAGCTTTGTGTCTAACCTGGCCGTTGAATATCGCCAGAAGTTCGGAAAGGATATTTTTATCGATCTGCTTTGTTATCGCCGGCATGGTCACAATGAAGCGGATGAGCCGAAATTCACGCAACCAAAATTGTATAATCTTATTGCCAAGCACGAAAATCCACGCGAGATCTATGTGAAGAAACTGATTGAGCGCGGAGATGTAGACGCAGCGTTGGCGGACGAGATGGATAAAAACTTCCGAAACCAGTTACAAGACCGGCTAAATGAAGTCAAGCAAAAACCACTTCCCTACAAGCCACAAAAAATGGAGGCGGAGTGGGAGGAAATGCGTTGGGCTAAACCAGAGGATTTTGATAAATCGCCTGACACCGGAATTAAGGAAAGTGTCGTGGAGAAAGTTGGAAAGGCTTTGACATCCATTCCTGAAGGATTCAAGCCGCTTAAGCAAATTGAAAAGCTTCTTAAGGACAGAAGCAGCGCTTTCTTTGAAACAAAAATTTTAGGGTGGGCCGATGCTGAATTGCTTGCATATGGTTCCTTGCTGCTTGAAAAGACACCCGTGCGGATGTCAGGCCAGGACGTGCAACGCGGCACATTCTCGCACCGGCATGCTTATTTTTTTGACGCGAACACCAACGAGCCCTATTGTGCACTCAATAATATTGACAAGAATCAAATCAAGTTCAGCATCTACAATTCGTTGCTATCTGAATTTGGTGTTCTAGGTTTTGAATACGGATATGCGATGTCGTCTCCGAGTGCGTTGGTGTTATGGGAGGCTCAATTCGGAGACTTCGTCAATGGAGCTCAAGTTATCATTGATCAATTTATTTCCAGTGCCGAATCAAAATGGCAACGGATGAATGGACTCGTGATGTTGTTGCCTCATGGTTACGAGGGTCAGGGTCCGGAACACTCAAGCTGCCGTCCGGAAAGATTTTTACAACAATCGGCGGAATACAATATGATTGTGGCCAATCCGACAACACCTGCTAATTTCTTCCATTTGCTAAGGAGACAGGTGGCGTGGCCGTTCCGTAAACCTTGTGTTGTTTTTTCGCCGAAGTCGCTTGCTGAGACATCCTGCTGTCGTCTCCCCGATGAAAGATTTTACGTCGGGATCATTTGCAGAGGTACTTGACGATCCAAATGCATCCGCGAAAGATGTTAAGCGTGTTGTACTTTGTTCAGGAAAGATTTATTACGACCTGCTTGAAGGGCAGCAGAAGAAAAAAATAAAAGACGCAGCAGTAGTCCGCCTGGAACAACTTCATCCATTCCCTGAGAAACAACTGAAAGCTGTATTGAAAAAATACAAGGATGCTAAGCTTGTATGGGCACAGGAAGAGCCTGCGAACATGGGCTGCCTGAGTTATATCTTAAGGATGATGCCGAAGTATGATTTGGAATTTGTTTCCCGTAAGGCAAGTGCTTCGCCTGCCACGGGTTACTCGAAAGTTCACAAAGTAGAGCAAGAAAAAATTGTTAATAAGGCATTTGAAATATAAATCCGTTTCAAACCATTTTATATATAAAAAAAACTCTGAATGGCTATTCAAATAAAAGTACCTGCAGTTGGAGAATCTATTACGGAAGTGACCATCGCCAATTGGCTCAAAAAAGATGGTGATGTAGTTAAAGTTGATGAGGTTATTGCTGAATTGGAATCTGATAAAGCTACCTTCGAGCTGCCAGCGCCTAGTGGTGGAGTATTAAAAATCTTGAAACAACAAGGGGAAACCGTACCAATAGGTGAGGCCATTTGTGAAATCGAACCCTCGGCACAAGCTGCTTCGACTGCTCCACCGGCAAAGGCACCAGCTGCTGCTGCAACAACATCTCCAAAGGGAGAATCATCAAAACCTTCTGGTAGTGGCGGCGTGAAGGAAATGAAAGTTCCAGCCGTAGGTGAATCCATCACAGAAGTAACAATTTCTACCTGGCTGAAGAAAGAAGGAGACTTTGTTAAACTTGATGAAGTAATAGC
Source organism: uncultured Bacteroidota bacterium (assembly GCA_963739105.1). Taxonomy (GTDB): domain Bacteria; phylum Bacteroidota; class Bacteroidia; order Cytophagales; family Cyclobacteriaceae; genus Chryseolinea. Next base: position 184,678 of record CAVTZI010000022.1, read on the forward strand.
TGAAGTGGAATCCGACAAGGCAACGTTTGAGCTACCTGCTGAGGCTACTGGTATTTTACACGTAGTTGCTAAGGAGAAAGAAACACTGCCCATTGGCGGTTTGATCTGCAGAATTGAAATGACTGAAGCTGCGCCTGTGGCCGAGCCAGCGACGAAACAGGAGGCTGCTGCTACCACTGGCGGGAGCGGCAGTGATAAATCTTATGCGGCTGGTCATCCGTCGCCAGCGGCCGCTAAAATTCTAAGTGAAAAGGGAATTCCGGCTAACCAGGTCCAGGGTAACGGTGTCGGTGGACGAATCACAAAAGAAGATGCAGTAAAGGCACAAGCTCAGCCTCGAACTGCAAAACCGGCTGAGTCAAAACCGCAGGCAGCTCAAGCTCCTCCGGTGATTGCATCCGGTGGATCAAGAAATATTCGCAAGGACAAAATGACATCGCTCCGGAAGACCATTGCCAAGCGGCTGGTGTCTGTGAAAAATGAAACGGCGATGTTGACAACCTTCAATGAGGTTGACATGAAACCCATCATGGACCTGCGGTCAAAATATAAAGATCAGTTTAAGGAAAAGTATGGTGTAGGATTAGGATTTATGTCCTTTTTCACGAAGGCTGTGTGCACGGCGTTGAAGGATTTTCCTGCTGTTAATGCGTCCGTCGATGGCGATGAAATTGTCTATCACGATTATTGCGATATTTCAATTGCAGTATCGACACCACGTGGGTTGGTGGTTCCGGTAATTCGAAATGCCGAAGCACTATCTTTTAATCAGATTGAAAGTGAAGTGGTGCGACTGGCGACAAGAGGAAGAGACGGGAAGCTTTCAATTGAAGAAATGACTGGAGGAACATTCTCCATCACCAACGGAGGAGTATTTGGATCCATGCTTTCGACTCCTATTTTAAATCCACCGCAGTCCGCTATTTTGGGCATGCACAACATTGTTGAACGGCCTGTTGTAAAGAACGGAGAAATTGTTGTTCGCCCCATTATGTACTTGGCCCTTTCTTATGATCATCGTATTGTTGATGGACGTGAGTCTGTAAGTTTCCTTGTCAGAGTGAAAGAAATGCTGGAGGACCCGGGAAGGTTAATTCTTGGCGTCTAAAAAACTTTCACCTTTGATACTTTTTAATTTCCATCTCATCACATCATCATGCAATACAACGTCACGGTTATTGGCTCAGGTCCTGGAGGATATGTAGCGGCAATCCGTTGCGCTCAGCTTGGATTTAAAACAGCCATCATTGAAAAATATGATACGTTGGGAGGAACCTGCCTAAATGTGGGTTGTATACCTTCCAAGGCTTTGCTGGACTCATCAGAACATTTCATAAATGCTAAGGAACATTTTAAGGAACATGGAATCGACATACCTGCTCCTAAAGTGAATATTAAGCAGATGATCAAACGCAAAGAGGATGTTGTTAAAGTCGAACGTTGACGGTATTGCGTTCCTGATGAAGAAAAATAAGATCGATGTTTTAATAGGTACAGGTTCCTTTGTTGATAAAAATACTATTCAGGTTAAGTCGTCGGATGGTAAGGAGACGAAGATCACCACGGAGAAAGTAATCATCGCGACAGGATCAAAACCTACACCACTGCCCTTTGCGCCATTTGATAAAAAAAGAATTATTTCAAGCACTGAGGCGCTTACACTTACGGAGGTTCCCGCACATCTGATCGTGATTGGTGGCGGTGTAATCGGCATGGAATTAGGGTCCGTGTACGCCAGGTTGGGATCGAAAGTAACCGTCGTCGAATTTTTGGATAGCCTCATACCGACAATGGATGGCACCATGGGCAAGGAGCTTCAGAAGATCGCAAAGAAAATGGGCATGGATATTTACCTTGGCCATAAGGTGACTGCTGTAGAGAACAAAGGAAAGGAAGTACTATTGAAAGCTGAGGCAAAAGATGGCAAAGTATTGGAGTTGAAAGGAGATTATTGCCTGGTCAGCATCGGACGACGACCTTACACCGATGGACTGGGACTTGAAAAAGTTGGGATCGAAACGGTAAAAGGCCAGATCCCTGTAGATGATCATTTGAAAACCAAAGTTGATAACATCTATGCCATCGGAGATGTCGTTCGCGGCGCGATGTTAGCACATAAGGCGGAAGAGGAAGGTGTTTTTGTTGCTGAGCAAATGGCAGGACAAAAACCGCATATGAATTATTTGCTTATACCGGGGGTTGTGTATACATGGCCTGAAGTTGCAAGTGTCGGATACACAGAAGAACAACTGAAGAGCGAGGGACGGGCGTATAAGACAGGAAGTTTTCCCTACAAAGCCCTGGGCCGTGCCCGTGCCAGTATGGATACCGATGGACTGGTAAAAATACTTGCGGACAAACAAACGGACGAGATCCTTGGGGTTCACATCATCGGCGCGCGCGCTGCCGATATGATTGCTGCCGGGGTTACTGCAATGGAGTTTCGTGCATCGGCAGAAGATGTTGCGCGCATGTCGCATGCCCATCCAACGTATATGGAGGCCGTTAAGGAGGCATGTCTTGCGGCGACAGCCAACAGGCCCATTCATTTGTAAACATGTAAGGACGGATAATTATCCGTCCCTACATGTTCAAACAAAATCAAAGATGAATCACTTCGCCATATGCCGCAGCAGCAGCTTCCATGATGGCTTCGCTCATCGTAGGATGAGGGTGAACTGATTTTATGATTTCGTGGCCTGTCGTTTCCAGCTTCCTGGCCACAACCACTTCGGCAATCATTTCCGTTACATTTGCTCCAATAAAGTGCGCCCCTAACCATTCGCCGTACTTTGCATCAAAAATCAATTTCACAAAACCGTCGGCGTTACCTCCTGCTTTTGCTTTGCCTGATGCGATAAATGGAAATTTGCCAACCTTGATTTCATAACCGGCTTTTTTTGCAGCTTCCTCGGTATAACCCACGGAGGCAATCTCAGGTGAGCAATACGTACATCCAGGGAGATTATTGTAATTCAACGGCTCGGGATTATGACCTGTAATCTTTTCGACACAAATAATGCCTTCTGCTGAAGCAACGTGCGCTAATGCAGGACCTTTAACGATATCACCAATAGCATATACGCCAGGAACATTGGTTTTATAAAAATCATCGACAATTACTTTTCCCTTATCAGTTTTTACACCGACATCTTCAAGGCCAATACCTTCCAGGTTGGTGTCAATGCCGACGGCGGAAAGAACGACATCGGTTTCAATTTTAATTTCACCATCAGGAGTTTTTACAGTAGCAATACAACTCTTTCCGGAGGTATCCACCTTTGTAACTTCTGAATTCACATAAATTTTCATTCCTGCTTTTTTGAAGGAGCGATCCAGTGCTTTTGAAACTTCTTCGTCCTCCACCGGAACAATGCGTGGCAAGAACTCGACAATCGTAACTTCTGTGCCGATCGTGTTATAGAAGTAAGCGAACTCTACACCGATCGCACCCGAACCTACGACCAATAAGCGTTTAGGTTGTTCCTCCAGTATCATGGCTTCGCGATAACCAATGATCTTTTTGCCATCGATCTTCAGGCTAGGAAGTTCACGCGAGCGGCCGCCGGTGGCGACTATAATGTGCTTAGCTTCATAGTCCGTTTTCTTTCCCGCCTCATCCGTTACCTCTACCTTGTTGCCCTTCTTTAGTTTCCCAAAACCAACGATCTGATCAATCTTATTTTTTTTGAATAGGAATTGTACACCCTTGCTCATTGCCGTTTGCTACGTCGCGACTGCGTTTAACCATTCCGGTAACATCTGCTTTAGCATCCTTTACTTCAATGCCATAATCTTTAGCATGCTTGATATATTCGAAAACATTGGCACTTTTTAATAGCGCTTTCGTGGGGATACATCCCCAATTCAGACAGATACCACCTAACTCAGCTTTCTCAACCACGCCTACTTTCATTCCAAGCTGGGAGGCTCTGATTGCAGCCACGTAACCGCCAGGGCCACTTCCGATCACGATAAGATCATATTTTGACATTGTATTAGATTTAAAATTCGCTGCCAAAGATAAACTCCTGAGCGCTCTTTCAAAAAGTTTCGTATTTAAATGCTATTCCAAGGAATTTGGTGCTTATCGAAGAACGAGGAAATGTTGTCCTTTCGATGAATTTTGCCAGAATTCGGCTACTTTTGAACATTAACGGAAGAACCTAAAGCGTTGTCAGCCGGCCGTGGGCTGTAAAATTTTATATGAATTTATTACAAGGAAAAACAGCCCTAATTACAGGCGCATCAAAAGGAATTGGAAAAGCCATCGCTTATCGTTATGCGGAGGAAGGAGCAAACGTTGCGTTTACTTATTTATCAAGTGTGGAACAAGGACTGGCATTAGAGGGTGAGCTTGTGGCAAAGGGAGTGAAAGCTAAAGGGTATCGATCCGATGCATCTGATTTTTCCCAGGCGGAAAATTTAATTAACGCGGTGATTGCAGATTTTGGTTCGTTGGATATTCTTATTAACAATGCGGGTATAACACAAGACAACTTGCTTCTTCGCATGACGGAGGCGATGTGGGACAAAGTAATCGCCGTGAATTTAAAATCATGTTTCAACACGGTGAAAGCGGTGACAAAGCAGATGATGAAACAGAAAAGCGGCTCGATCATCAACATGACTTCTGTTGTTGGTTTGAAAGGCAATGCAGGTCAGTCAAACTATGCTGCTTCCAAGGCGGGTATAATCGGATTTACAAAGTCAGTAGCGCTTGAGTTGGGATCGCAGAGGTATTCGTTCCAACGCTGTGGCGCCTGGATTTATTGAAACGGAAATGACTGACAAACTCGATGAGAAAACCATTCAAACCTGGCGCGATGCAATTCCATTAAAACGGGGAGGCAGCCCACAAGATGTAGCGGATGCTTGTGTTTTCTTAGGATCTGACATGTCATCTTACATTTCCGGGCAGGTGATTCAGGTAGATGGTGGCATGCTTACCTGAAAGAAGCAATACCTTCGCGAAATTCTTTTGCAGAGCAACTTCAATCCTAGTGCTCACTATAAAATATTTGTTTTGCAGCTTTTTTGTCGGACCCGTGCAAGGTCACCTGTTAAAGTTGTGTTAAATGATTGTTGAACACGCCGGAAAATACACGGCACACGTTGTAGACCTTTGTCCAATAGGCTATCATTCCGTGGTGTATAACGTATTGGCAGATTTTTTAAAAAAATTTCTAAAACGTTTCCATCATTGAAGAAAAGAAGTTTTCAGCCAGCTTCCGAACAATTGTGAGCGGGTTGAAATCAAAAAAAGATTTAGCATCGCTTGCAAACAATCCTTTCAGGCCCTACGTTTGTAGTCTCAAAGTCGAATAAGCACATCCGCTTAATCGATTTATAAAGAAGCGCGGAGAGACAGGCTCTAAGAAACGCTAGCAACCTCCTAAATATGAAAGGTGCTAAATCCTGACTTCTCATCAATGATGGGAGAACTATAAACCGGTTAAAAAATGAAGAAACTCATTAAAAGCCTTATTTCAGGAACGATCAACGTACGTTTCCGTGCTTACTTCAAAACCTTCCTCTATTTTATTGATGACATGCATTAATGCAACGATGATGCTTGCATGTGTTGTTGTTGCCGTGTGTTGCTGTTAAGTGAGTAGCTCCTTTCAGCAACACATAGCCTATGACCCTGCCAAGTGACAGGCAGGTCTGGTTACGGCTATTTCAACCTTCATTCAACAATACAACATTCACCATTAAAATATTAAATCACATGTCAAATTTACATTTTGAAACCCTCCAGCTACATGCCGGCCAGGAAATTGATCCAACAACACGTTCACGCGCAGTTCCTATTTATCAGACAACTTCATATACATTTAGAGATTCTGAACATGGTGCCAATTTATTTGCGCTAAAAGAATTCGGTAATATTTACACGCGGATAATGAATCCGACAACAGACGTTTTTGAAAAACGCATTGCTGCCCTGGAAGGTGGTGTTGCTGCATTCGCCGTTGGTTCAGGCCAGGCTTCACAGTTTCTCGCGCTTAAATAATATTTTGCAGACAGGTGAGAATTTCGTTTCTACTTCCTTGCTGTACGGAGGTACTTACAATCAGTTTAAAGTTGCATTCAAACGTCTTGGTATTGATGCACGATTTGCAGAAGGAGATAAAGCGGAAGCATTTGAAAAACTCATCGACAAGAAAACAAAAGCGATTTACCTTGAAACGATTGGCAATCCTGGTTTTAACATTCCTGATTTTGAAGCAATCGCAGCACTGGCGAAAAAATATGATCTTCCGCTTATTGTTGACAATACTTTCGGCGCTGCTGGTTATTTATTCCGTCCATTTGAACATGGTGCTCACGTCGTTGTGGAGTCTGCAACGAAGTGGATAGGCGGCCACGGAAATTCAATCGGCGGTGTTATTGTCGATGGTGGAAATTACAACTGGGGCAACGGTAAATTCCCACAATTCACAGAGCCCTCAGAAGGATATCACGGTTTGAAATTCTGGGACGTTTTCGGTGAAGGAAATCCCCTTGGCTTACCCAATATAGCATTCATCATTCGCGCACGAGTTGAAGGTCTAAGAGACTTTGGACCTTCTCTAAGTCCATTTAATTCATTCTTGTTCCTGCAAGGCCTGGAGACCTTATCCCTTCGTGTGCAACGCGCCGTGGACAATGCTCTTGCGCTGGCTCAATGGCTTGAAAAACATGAGCTGGTTGAAAGTGTATATTATCCAGGCTTGGAAAGCAGTCCCTATCATAAGCTGGCAAAAAAATATCTGACGGAATGGATTTGGTGCAGTTTTATCGTTCACCGTGAAAGGCACGAAACAACATACAACCAAATTTGTCGATAACTTAAAATTGTTAAGTCACCTTGCGAACCTGGGCGATCCAAAACATTGATCATTCAACCTTCAGCCACAACACATCAACAGCTTAGCGAAGAGCGAACAAATTACAGCGGGTGTATTGCCTAACGCAGTTGAGAATATCAGCTGGTATTGAGCATATTGATGATATCAAAGCGGATTTTCAACAGGCTTTTGAAAAGGTATTTGAAGGTGAATTAGTGTCTTAAAATCTTACCAAACCCTCTTCTGAAAAGGAGAGGGTTTGGGAGAATAAAAGTATTTGAAAATTAAAAATTGGTCTTGTGCTTCTCCAGAATGGAGTTAGTGCAGGGGAAAGAATATGGAGAAAAACGATCACACATTTCATTATCAACAGGATTTTGCGTTGGAATCAGGCGAGTCCTTGCCGGGATTTCAGCTTAAATACACCACGCTAGGCAAACTCAATGCTGATCGTAGTAATGTAGTTTGGATTTGTCATGCGCTGACAGGGAGTTCGGACTTTACAGATTGGTGGAGTGGGCTATTCGATGAAGGAAGATTTTTTGATCCCAAGCCAGTATTTTATTATTTGTGCCAACGTGCTGGGTGGATGTTATGGATCGACCGGACCGCTTTCGCTCAATCCTAAAACAGGCAAACCATTTTATCATACATTTCCGTCGGTTACCAATCGCGATGTGGTACAAGCTTTCGATCTGTTGCGGCAGGAGCTTCGTCTGGAGACAGTACATACGCTGATTGGTGGATCATTGGGAGGCCAGCAAGTACTTGAATGGGCGATTTATCAACCTGATGTTTTTCAACATATCATTCCGATTGCTACAAATGCAAGTCATTCTCCGTGGGGAATAGCCTTTAATGAAGCGCAGCGTATGGCGATTGAGGCGGATCCTACCTGGAAAGAGAATCATCAACGCGCCGGCATCGAAGGATTAAAAGCCGCGCGTGCTATTGGAATGATTTCTTATCGGTATTATGATACCTACAACGAAACGCAGGCCGAAAAAAATAATGAAACGCTGGAGGAATTCAGGGCTGCCACCTATCAGCGTTACCAGGGGCAGAAACTGGCAAACCGTTTTAATGCGTTCACCTATTGGGGGCTTTCAACAATGATGGATAGCCACAACGTTGGCAGGAACAGACCAGGTATCGCCGAGGCTTTGCGCAAGATCAAAGCGCGAACGTTGGTCGTCGGTATCGACAGCGATATTTTATTTCCGCTTCATGAACAAAAATTCTTAGTGGATAATATTCCTCACGCCCGGCTGGAGGTAATGTCGTCCTTATATGGCCACGATGGATTTTTGGTAGAGTTTGAACAATTAAGTAATCATATTAGAAAATTCTTTGCAGAGGATCACGTTTCGGTACGTGTAAGAGTCTAACAAAATAAATTAATACCACCAAATGACATCAGAAAATACACTTACAATATAACGGGCACATCAAACATCGTCACCTACGCTTGGCTTATTTGGATTTGGCTGTGTGGGCCAGGGACTCTATCATGTTTTGGATGAAACACAAGGCATTAAAGCCGAGATAAAAAAGATCTGTGTCAAGAACCGAAATAAGACGCGCACTTTGCCGGAAGACATATTTACTTTCAATAAGGAGGACGTTTTGAATGATCCTGCGATAGACGTTGTTGTTGAATTGATTGACGATGCCAACGCAGCCTTTGATATCGTGAAAACCGCGTTGCAAAATGGGAAGGCGGTCGTGACTGCAAATAAAAAGATGTTGGCCGAACACCTGGAGGAAATTTATCAGCTGCAGCAACAAGTATGGTAAGCCGGTCTTATACGAAGGATCAGTGTGCGGAAGTATTCCCATCATCCGAAATCTGGAGGAATATTACGACAACGATTTGCTCACAGGCATAGAAGGGATATTTAATGGATCTACAAATTATATTCTCACAAAAGTATTTGAAGAGAAAAAGAGTTACGAAGATAGCGTTGCAACAAGCGCAGGCGCTGGGCTTTGCTGAATCGGATCCGAGTCTGGATGTAAAAGGATATGATCCAAAATTTAAATTAGTGATAGCCATCGCTCATACGTTTGGTGTATTTGTAAAACCTGAAGACATAATCAACATCGGCATTGATCGCATATCGGATCTCGATCTGAAATTTGCATACGATAATCATTATGCGATCAAACTGGTAGCCCGGGCGTTCAAAATTCAAAACCGCGTGTTCGGTTTCGTCGCGCCGCAGTTTATTGAATCGACTCATCCCCTTTACGCCGTTCGCAATGAATACAATGCTGTGCAATTAGAAAGTGCATTTGCTGAAAAACAGCTTTTTGTTGGCAAAGGGCGCTGGAAGTTATCCGACGGGATCGGCAGTGCTCTCAGATATTTCGGCGCTCACCTACGATTATCGGTACGAGTATAAAAAATTGCATCAGTCGGGCAATCTCCAATTTTCGAATCACCTTGTGGTTGAAGCATTTGTGAGCTTTGAAAAGGGTGTCAATATTTCAATTAGCGATTTTGAACAATTTGAATCGGGCTATGCTTCGCATGGGAAGCAATACATGGTGGGAAAAGTAAGCCTATTGAAGTTACATGAATGGTCATAGCTGGATGGCGTCGGCATTATCCTGGCCCCTGGGGCAACCTTTGCCCCGCAAACAGGAAATCAACGTTGGCAAGATACCTGCGTTTGATAGAATCGTAGCCTACGAAAGCTGCAAAAAAAGCATGCATTTTTTAGTTCTTTTCAGGCTGTAAAAAACTGGATTTTTATGCTGATTATAGCGCGTGCTCAATATATTTGTAGCCGTTAAACCGGTTGCGAAATGATCATTATATCCTCCATTGTAGCTTTCACCTTAATTATTTTGTTGTTGGTGTTCATGTTGCTTTTTGCACAGAAGAAATTAGTGCAATCAGGGCCAGTGAAGATCATGATTAATGGCGAGAAGACGCTGACTGTTTCTGCGGGAAGTTCTTTATTGTCCACATTGGCTAATGAAAAAATATTCCTTCCGTCTGCTTGCGGTGGAGGTGGTACTTGTGCCATGTGCAAATGTGTCGTTGAATCCGGAGGTGGAGATGTGCTTCCGACTGAGCTCGGTCATTTAACACGCCAGGAAAAGAAGGAGCATGTGCGCCTTGGCTGCCAGGTGAAAGTAAAACAGGATCTGAATATTCGAATTCCGGATGAGATTTTTGGTATCAAGAAGTGGGAGTGTGAGGTAGTCTCCAATTACAACGTGTCGACCTTTATCAAGGAGTTTGTGGTTAAGCTGCCTCCTGGTGAAACGTTGAAGTTTGAAGCCGGTGGATATATTCAGATCGACGTGCCGACGACAACTGTTGATTATAAGACAATTGACATTGCGCCTCACCCGGAGCTAGGTCATAAACCCGATGTATTTAAGTCGGATTGGGATAAGTTTAAACTTTGGGATCTGAAAATGAAGAATGAGGAGCCTATTTTCAGAGCTTATTCGATGGCCAACCATCCTGCTGAAGGCAACATAGTGATGCTAAATATCCGTGTTGCGACGCCTCCCTGGGATCGCGCGAACAATCACTGGATGGATGTAAATCCCGGCATTTGTTCTTCGTACATCTTCGCTCGCAAACCTGGAGATAAAGTAACGATATCCGGACCTTACGGTGAGTTCCATATCAATCCTACACAACGTGAAATGATTTACATTGGCGGAGGGGCCGGAATGGCGCCACTTCGGGCTCAGATCTTTCACCTATTCCATACCGAAAAATCAAAACGTAAAGTGTCGTATTGGTATGGCGGACGTTCGAAGAAAGAGCTCTTTTACGTTGACCATTTTAGAAAAATTGAAAAGGAGTTCCCCAACTTCCAGTTTATTATTGGCCTTTCTGAGCCTTTGCCTGACGATAAATGGAAAGTGAAAAAGAGCCTCGAGGACAAGGAGGCTGATGGCTACACTGGGTTCATTCACCAATGTTTATTTGATAACTACCTCAAAAACCACCCGTCTCCGGAAGATGTAGAATACTACCTGTGCGGGCCCCCCTTAATGAATGCGGCAGTTTTAAAAATGCTGGATGAAATGGGCATACCCAAAGAAAATGTCAGATTCGACGACTTTGGCGGTTAGCGCCAGGCGCAGGTATTGTTAAGGTCCAGAATTTTTGCTATCTAGTGGGTCCAAAACGACCTAAAACCTGAAAAAAGCAATTGCCATATTTTTCCTGGTAATTTTCCTGTTTAATGTAGCAGGATATCATGTGGTTTTTTGGGCTCTCCGATCCCAAGCTAAGAGCGATTTATTACACCGCCTGGATGCAGATGCTTATTCTTCCGAAGAAGTGGTGGTGCTTGACCATTCCTGTTTCTTTGCCATACCCCGTTTATGACGAGGGCTACCAGCGAGCAAATGGCGAACTGGAATACAATGGAGAATACTACCAGTTGGTGAAACAAAAAATTGAAAATGATACGCTCTTTATGGTGTGTGTGAAAGATCACCAACAAAAAAGACTGGATCGAACGATGAATGAGTACACTAACCTCGCGAATAATTTGCCCTCCAGTGCAAAGCACACGATGGACCTGATGGGCAAACTCTTTAAAGATTTTACGGGAACAAGTTTCACAACGCCTTCAATGGATCTCGCGCTGAAGTACGATATCCTTTTTTCGGTAGACGATTTTCTAATTATTCAGCAAGTCTTTCCCATAGACTCTCCACCGCCTGAGCAAGCTTAATATTTGCATGGAGTCAACGTTAGTTTGATTTCCAATCTTTCCAATAGCCAGAACGATGTTCGATGTTCATCAAGGTCGAATGCCTGTTGACGGCTAATGCGGACAAATTTCTTTCGTTCACAAATATTAACTAAAGCATTTTATGAAAATACGATTACAATATTCACTTGCATTATTATTCATCCTGCTAACCTGTTACGCCCTTGACTCAAACGCGCAGGGATGTGTAGCAGTACGTAACATGTCCTCTTGGTCGCTGGGGGCTGCGGACAGTGTCCAAATGAATGCATGGCAATTCTCATTAAACTATAGGTACTTCCGTTCTTATAAACATTTCAGGGGTAGTGAAGAAGAGGAAGAGCGTGTAGAACAAGGCACGGAAGTTATTAATAATGATAACTCGGTTTTGTTTGGCATTACCTATTCACTAAACAGACGTTGGTCGTTAGCGGCGATAATTCCATATATTGAATGTGGATCGTTCTTCATTGTATGAACACTATGGTAACACGCCAGGGAATCCACGCTTCCATACGCAAGCGAGTGGGTCTTGGGTGATGTTCGAATCAGTGCATACTATTCGGCATTACAAAAGAAGAAAGTTTGATTTGACATTAGGGCTTGGGTCTAAAACTTCCGACAGGAAACTATGAAACTAAAGATCACTTCCACAAATTGGATTCCGAAGGTCAGGATTCATTGGTCTATAAGGTGGTTGATCAGTCTATACAATTGGGCGATGGTGGCTTTGGATTCATTTTGGAATATGAACTGGCCTATAATTTTAATCATTGGTTTTCGGTTTATTCAACAGGTCTTTACATGTCGAATCCAAGAAACACGAATGGCATCTTGAGGAGCGAAACCCTCACAGCGGTATTGCGAAATCAAATGAGTTTTCCGTTGTCGATCAATTCGTTTTCAGACTTGGAGCTCGCTTTAACGTTTAACGTTTTCAGTTGGCAATTGGCGGCCGATATGAAGGAATTCCTTCTGAAGATCTAATTGGCGACAGTCAGGGATTCAGAAGACCCGGATATATTGTTTCTCTGGAACCTTCTGTTTTATACACTACGGGAAAACATACTTTAAGCGCTGAGCGTGCCGATTGCAATGTATCGCAACAGAACTCAAAATACCATTGATAAAGCGAGAACTGAGATGACAGGGACCTATACAATAGGCGATGCCGCTTTCGCTGACTGGTTGCTTTCGGTCACGTATGCATATAGGCTAACAAGATAGTTTGAGTTACAGTTAATAGGTTTAGGTAGTAGGCGAGCCGGCTCGTTAGCCGGCTCTTTTTTTACATCTTATCCGAGGGCGGGAATTTGTAGCGTAACGGTAGTTCCTTTGCCCAGTTCAGATTCAATATTGATCTGCCCATTTAATTTTTCTATTGCTTCTTTCACGATGTAAAGTCCAAGCCCTGAGCCGGCCCCATCATCCGTTGCGCGGTAAAACATCTTATAGATATTCGGCAAGTGATCTTTCTCAATACCCTTACCGTTGTCCTCTATTGCCACGGAGGCAGCATGTTCGGTGATGTCTACATTAACCTTAATGACAGGATCACGACCATTTCGATAGCGAATGGCATTTGAGATAATGTTGTTGAGAATTACTTTCAGTCTCCAACGATCGGAGAAGAACGGCTGATCTTGATTTATTTTGATAACTTTTTCAACGGGTTGCCCAGCGTTGGTAGCGAATTTCAACTGGTTAAAAGTTTCATCAATCAGCGGACGGAACAATATCTCCTCACGTTTTACTTCTAATCTCGAATTTCTTGATTGATCTAAAATTTCCTTAATAAAATGGTCCTGCTGAATGGCGCTTTTGAGAATCATGTCCAGGTACATATCTTTCATATGCACGTCGACATCTTTTTTGGCCAGGTTGATGAGTCCTAATACGGAGGCGATAGGCGCGCGTAAATCGTGCGATACGCTGTAGACGAAATTATCAAGTTCCGTGTTCCTTTTGCTAAGTTCCTGATTGGTGCCCTGAAGATTTTCTTCTGCTTTTTTTCGTGTGGCGATCTCTTCTTTCAGTGCACCGGTTCGTTCCAATACCATAGTTTCGAGATTTTCATTGAATACCTGAAGTTTGTACTGAACTTCCAATCTCTCTTTTACCGTTGCAGAAAGGATGATGGTCGAAATACTCATTACGCCAATAAAAATTTGCAGGAGCAACATTGAATTATAAGCGTCCTGAAGATTAAAGGGACCTTGGCCATGAATCGTCAGATAAATGGAAATTAATGAAGTGATGAGGATACCGGCAATTGCAATGATCAGATCAAAGCGAAATGCAAGCCACAACAAAAGGGGTAGTACAAGGAAAGGAAGGGCACGCTCAAGCGTGGGAATTAAATAGTCAACCTGGAGTAATAGATAAATACTGACTAGCGTAAGAAGAAAAATCCCCACCTCCATGGATTTTTTGGATGAAATTTTCAAAACAATTTTTTCCGCGCAAGCCAATATCAGCGGTGTGAAGAGCAATATTCCCACGACATTTCCAACCCACCACGAGAAGCCTGTACGAAGCAGGTCAGCATTATCTATTACACTATTGAGATACAGTCCCCAGGTCCCGAGGCTAGATCCGAGGAAGCACATAAACAGGGAGACAAAAAGAAATCGATATGCATTTTTTGTGCTCTTAAATGGATAATCTGACTTGATCCATTTTTTAACCAGATAGTTACCCACAACTGCTTCAAGCGTGTTGCAGCAAGCTATCAAGCTGCTGACGATAATAATAGTTTGCGGAGGCAGGGCAGGATTGTTCCAATAAGCCATGATGTTGGCCACCAGAGAACCAATGGTTATCCCCGGCCATGTTTGTCTGCCTAATAAAATAATCAAAGCAAAACCTATCCCGGAGGGAGGCCATGTAGGAAGCGCCGTGGTATTTTCAAATGCAAGGAAGTAGCCTAATCTCGCTGCTAAATAATAGAGTATTGCTACTAAAATGATCTTAAAATCCAGGCTGTATTTAAGTGGGAGTTTTAGATTCAAAATTAATCAACTCATTATCAAATAAATATACAATACAACCATACGCGTTTCCATCGTTAAACCCTCCTGCCTTCCAAAAGCGACGATGGTTCGCTTTTTTATGGGGTCGAATGGATACAACTTCAAATCGGCATCGGGCTTTTTCGCTTTCTACTTTATATTATCTTCACCGAGATTTTTATCGCCTATGGATCTTACTATTCTCTTTTCTCCTGTTGATGAAGCGCTTTATTCAGAGATTACTTCACCCTCCAGTTTTTTTAAAAGCATACACGCCTTCACGGAAAAAATGCCCGATTATCGGGGAGCGCACATTGCACTGTTTGGCATTAAAGAGGATCGCGGTACGTATACCAACAAGGGCACAGCTTCCGCACCTGATGAGATACGCAAGAAATTATATCACCTGAAAAAAGGAACCGGTGCCTATCGAATTGTTGATCTCGGCAATCTAAATATTGGACATGATCTGAGTGAATCTTATGTCCGCGTTAGTGAAGTATGCCGGATGTTATTGGAACACAACGTGCTTCCTGTCATACTTGGAGGGTCTCACGATATCGACTATGGCCAATACTGTGCTTATGAAACCATGGATAAGCTTGTCAGCTTGCTAAATATTGACGCATTTTTGGATTTGGAGGAAAAAAGAGAATCGCCGGAAAGCAGACACCACATTCACAAAATATTATTGCACGAGCCAAACTACCTGTTTAGCTACACGCACTTAGCCTATCAATCGTATCTTATCGATCCGCACGCTGTTTCTATTCTGGAAAGATTATACTTCGAAGCATTTCGCGTAGGACAAGTACGAACGAATATTCAGGAAATCGAGCCAACGGTGCGAAATGCCGACATGGTAGCCTTTGACATCACGGCCATTCGCTCATCGGATGCACCTGGAAACGCTAATGCGCAGCCTTTTGGTATTACAGGAGAAGAGGCGTGTCAAATTTGCTGGTATGCAGGGCTAAATGAAAAGTTAAGCTCTATAGGCTTTTATGAATATAATCCTGCTTACGATGATGATCACAAAAAAACCGCCTCCGTAGTGGCGACGATGATATGGTATTTCATCGAGGGTTATTATTATCGTAAGAATGAACAGAATTTCAGGAGCAATGATTTTATGAAATACTCCGTTTCCATGCCAGTCGAGCCCGAAGTAATTTCATTTTACAAAAGTAAATTCAGTGAGAAGTGGTGGATGGAAATACCCTATCCTGGCGGAAAGGAAAAGTACTCCAGGAACAGCATTGTGCCTTGCAGCTACAGTGACTATCAGACTGCTGTGAAGGGTGAAGTGCCTGATCGCTATATCAGCACGCTTGCAAAATTAATCTGATCGATTGCCTGGCGAATTAATCAGACCACATTATTTAATTGTTCTTTAATTTTTTCGAGTTCTTCTTTCATGACAACAACATGTTTTTGAATTCCGGCATCACTTGCTTTGGATCCAATCGTATTGATCTCCCTTCCGATTTCCTGTGAAATAAAGCCCAATTTTTTTCCATTTCCCTGCGATTCATTCAAAACGCCCATGAAATAATCCAGGTGAGATTTGAGGCGGACTTTTTCTTCGTTGATGTCAAGTTTTTCGATGTAAAAAATAATTTCCTGCTCCAGCCGGTTCGTATCATATCCCTCTTCGCCAAAAAAACTAATTACATTTCCTTTCAGCTTTTCCCGCATTTTTTCGATCCGCTTGGGGTCTAACAATTCCACATTTTTAAGTTCCTGATAGATTACACTGCAACATTCTTTTAACATTTTCTCCAACACTTTTCCCTCTGTCTTTCTGAAATGATCACACTTATCCAAGGCTTGAACGATGCAAGACTTTACATTGCTCCATTCTTCTTCGCTATTACTCTCCTTGATTTTCGTCTGAATTACTTCCGGTGAATTTAAGGCCAACTCAAAGAGCTGGTCGTAAGGCGCTATTACCCTGTCGGCCAGTTTTTTTAACTCACTGTAATAGGCAATGAATAATTTTTCATTGTACGATTGTTTAATTTCTTCTTCACCATACCGTTGATAGTCTACTGCTAACGATACTTTGCCGCGATCAAGTTTTTCACTGATCAGATTCCTGATTTCTATTTCTTTGTCAGAAAAAACTTTGGGTAGCCGAAGATTCAGGTCGAGGAATTTAGAATTAAGGCTTTTTACTTCTGCAGTAATTTGCACCTGCCCGTCATCAAGAGAGCATTGGCCAAAGCCTGTCATGGATTTAAGCATGAATGATAAATTGAGTTGAATGAATTAGTGGCAAAATACAAACATATTTTGCAGTAAACATTTCTGAATACCTGTTCCTCTGAAGGTACTAGAAATCAAAGCCAAGCGTCACGTAAAGTCTTGGCTTGGCAACCTCGTAATTTTCAACCGGCCAGGCTACATCAAACTTTATGTAGTATCCAAGCATAACGGTACGCATACCCACACCATAACTGTAGAGCCATGGGTTAAGATAATTCTTAAGTTTTATGTTAAATCCGCCACTGTTAATTTCTTCATAACTGACACTGTTCTCTGAGCTAAAAGGTGGTTTGCCTGACCAGCTGGTACCAATATCATAGAATGCCAGGAATTGCATATTGCGAAGGAAATTGGATGAAATAGGACCGCTTGATAGTGCTCTGATCAATGGAATTCTTAATTCGGCGTTGGCAAGGATCACACTGTTACCAAATATATTGGCATAGTCGAATCCGCGAAGACTGGTGGCAAATTCAACAAATAAAATATCCTGATTTTCATAAGGATATCCAAGGGGATTGTATTCACCTTCGCTGGTTCTTCCAGTGTTTTCGTTTCGTTGAAGAACCAGTTGTCCATACCTCCGAGCAGATATTTTTTAGGCGAACTTCCGAAGAACGTTCCTGCAAATCCGCGAACAGCAAAGACGATTTCCTTATAAATTTTTTGATAGTGCCGTATGTCAACCGAGGCTTGACTGAAACTTAATTCTTGGTTCTCCAACCCCTGGTAGTGTTGGAACGAAATTTTGCCACGCGTTCCCTCAATAAGATTAAGTCCGGTCGAAACAGAGTTATCATAAACAATTTCAGATTTTACACCTGCATAATAATTATTTACCGGAGGAACAGTCGGAGGTGCAGTAGGATAATCCTCTTCGGTCAAATCAACTGACCGAGCCAATGCTGCAAATGGTTTTAAGGTAAATCTGATTCTGTCGGAAATTGGGAGCGACGCACCAATTTCAAGACGATTGAGTGAATAATGGTAGAGATTCCGTTGTGTTGCATTAGGCTCTTCAGGAGCGGGCCAGCGAATTCCCTTTCGATCAAACCTGGCGCTAAAGTCTATAAGTGATTTTAGATATTGAAATTCTCCATAGAAATCACCATTGCGCAAATCGATACTCGTCATGAGACCGCCAAAGAACCGATAGTTCTCCAGCATGTCGTTCATTTGTGTTTCAATGGAGATACCGAGTCCGCGGATCGGATCCACTACCAGAGACGTAACCAGATTATTCGAGCTGAACTTCGATTCATAGGGGAACGGTCCGGTGATCCTGCTTTTCTCACGCGCTTTCATATAACGCGTCAGGAACGATTCACTGGGCGCGTTTTGCTTTACCACTTCATCTTCAAAAACATAATTGTCGGTATTGACTACATTTTGTTTAGGTTGAGTCACAGTAGAATCCTTTGCAGCACTTTTGCTGACGACGTTAGAATCTGGTACGGCGCGGGCAGTTGAATCTGTGTTATTAACGGTAGTGGAATCTACTGCCGATTTATTCCGTGTAAGAGAGTCAGGTTTTGTTACGATTGACGGAGTCCGTTGTCGCCGTATCGCGTTGAGGTTGTGCTTCTTTTAATCTGGCGTTGAGCAAGTCTCTAATGCTCATATTTTTGTTTTCTTCCGTCTTCCTCCGTTCACGTATGACACGCGCTTGTTGTAAATCCTTTCTGCGGGTTGCAGGCGTAAAGACCTGACGACCAATATTAAATCCACGCTCCACAAAAATATTTTCTTTCAGATTTTTAGTCATTACCATGGACATGGTATTCGTATTGAAATTAAGGTCGTAGTTTTTGATGCTGGAGGAATAGTTGGTCACTTGCGTATAGATACCAGTGGTTCGATTGAATTTGAAGAGATTCACAATACCTCGCTGATCGCTCAGGTAGTAGAAGTTGTTTTCATCCAACGCTTCCGGTGATTGATCTTTGCTAAGGGTATTGGTGACGCGGGTCAACAGAAATTTGGTGCTATCCAAATCGTAAATAAAAAGATTGTAATTGTTGGTAAGCTGTTCAAACTGCAGGCTTGGAATTCGCGCGTAGTGTATCGGTTGTCCGGTTAGAGCTAAAAACAATCTGGTTCGTGTTGGGGATAAAGCTGGGATCAAGATCGTCGTACATGTCGTTCGTGAGCCTCCGCACGCGATCGCGCTTTGAACTGAGTAAAAATAAATCACTTTTTCCCTCAAAATCTGCGCTTAGGATAACCAACCGGCCATTTCCGGAAAAATCAAAGCTTCGGATGTTGCTAAACCTTTCGAGGGCGCGGGGTATTTTAGTTTTCGTATTAAAGTCATAAAGCCAGAAAATATATTCGCCGTTTTTCACGCCAATTACACCCAACGTGTTGGCATCCGACCAGGCAATGAGTGGCAGGCGATAGTCCACACGCTGTTTGATAACTTTACTTCCACCGGATATAACCCTTTTTTCTTTGCCTGTTTCAAGTGACCGAACTTTAATAATATAACGTCCACGGTCATTTTCGGCATATGCGATGTTTCGGCCATCCGGGCTTAGCTTAACCGTTGTAAATTCTGTCGTCCTGTTGTGTTGGCGGGTAAACGAAGTAGTGTCGGCAGCAGTAATGTACGCCTTGCCCAACCTGAACACTCATATCAGTATAGAACTTTTGCCATTCGGCAAGCAACTGGCGAAAGTTTATTCCCAATGTTATTAAAATGCTTTTCTCTTCGTTGCGTGTAACACGGGTGTAGTTCAGAATATTGGCGACGCTGCTTTTGCCATATTTTTCAGCGATAAAATTCCACATGGATTGGCCCACCAATGCCGCATCCTTGCTCCCCAGTTTAGTTGCTCTCCTGGCCTTGCGCGTACTCATCAATTGACGGATGTAGTCGTCCATATCGATGCTCCATCCTTTTGCTACATAGCGCGAAGCGCCATCCACAAACCAATCCGGTAAGTTCATGAGGATGGAGCTTTGAAACATATCTTTAAGGTTTCCCCCGAACATCATTTCGTTGATCATCAGATCGGAAATCTGATAAAGCAACTCATCCTTGAATTCTTGTGCCGTTCCTAAATGGGCGACTTCGACATAAGGTTTTATGAATTCAGTTTCTCCCCCAACATTGAACACATTGTGATTCAAGCCAACATTGCTTTGGCGTAGATCACTCAGTGAATTGTAAATAAAAACTTTGGTTTTAAAATATGGGGGATATCCAATCAAATCGGTAATACGGTCAAATTCACCCTCTAAATACTCAAGCGCCTCCTGCGCCATGGCCTTGCGGGCATCATAATAGTAGACATCAAAGTTTTCGCCGCTTAAGTAAACCCAGTCAAATTGCCTGTATTGAATCCGGTTTTTACCAAATACTTCACGCGACTGTTGCGCATAAAGCGATGGAGGAACTGGCGAGTAAAAGTATAATGGGTAGTAAAATTCCGCTTCGCAAATTCATATTCTTGTTGAGGGAGACCAATATAATAATTTATAACGTTCAATATTCACGTCTTTGTTTAAGGATTGGTGATTTTCAATGGATTGGAGTAAAATTTCCGAAAAATAAGGTGCTAAACTAACGCCCTTGGGCCCCATTCCATTAAAAATATACAATACTTTATGCTCCGGATGCCTTCCCAAAATAGGTCTGCGGTCATGGGTTGTTGGCCGGATGCCCCATTCCTGATCCAAAACCTTATAATTAAACCTCACCAAGTCGTTCAATTTTGATGTCAACTCCTCCCTGGCAACATCCGTAATTCCAGGCGCTTGGTCTGTCCAGGAGTACGTAGCCCCAACACGCCATAGTCCATTTTGGTTTACAGGCACTGCATAAACGCCCCTATTGACGATAATATTTTCCACGTGGTCGCTTTGAATTCGAATTGTTTCGCCCTTGAGGGGTAAAACCGGTACCCATTTAAACCACTTATTCGATTCCATTCCCTGACAGAAAATGACGGCCCCGGCTTCATAATCCTGGTATCGGACCGATTGACTTCCTATCAAAAGCTGATCATCCTGGAAAAATTCCTCCAACAATACGCCTCTCTGCTCGATTAACATACGAACGGATTCAATGTAACGGATTGTGTCCAGGTAGCCGCAACCCTTCAATAATAGTCCCCCAAAAGGATCGTTGGTGCAAGCGCGGGCCGGTTTAGTGAAAATATTCTCGATATAACCGTGATACAGCGGGATCGGCACTTTTTGCCATCCATTCATTTTGTTCCTCAATGGTGGCAAAGGGCCTGTAAAGCGACAAGGGATAAAAAAACCGGCTTTGCGTTAATTTTTCGGCCTCTTGGTAAAACTGATGCAGGTATGGGAAAAGCTGATCAGCCATCCACGTCTTGATCATATGTCGTCCTGTAATCGGATTGAACAATCCCACAGCAATTCGCGAAGGAGAATTAGCAACGATTCGATCAATCACCAGGATTTTTTTGTTGCGCTTCAACAGTTGCAATGCCAACGCAGAGCCAGCAAGTCCCTGACCGACGATGATGAAATCAATTTGCTTGGACGTTTTCATTTTCTGCATGCAACCTAGTGAATTAGTTTCTGGTTTGCTGACCCTGTTTCGGGTTTCGGGTTTTGAGTATTAATTTGCCGGCCGGTTAAACAACACCCTGCATTGTGATTGCGATTCAATCATTTGTTTTTAATGCTTTTCAGGAGAATACTTATATCATTTCTGATAAAACCAATGAGTGTGTCATCATAGATCCTGGATGTTATGACGACCACGAAAAAAAGGAATTGGCAGATTACATCCAAGACCACCAACTCAATGTCCGGATGCTGTTGAATACGCATTGCCACATCGATCACATTTTGGGCAATGATTTTGTAAAACAAAAGTACAGCACCAAACTCTACATTCATCAGACTGAAGAATTTGTACTCAATGCACAAAAGATATTGGCGCCTCACTATGGATTTAATCGTTATCAGGAAGCAACACCAGATGGCTATTTAGAGGAAGGCGATGTGATAGAGTTTGGTTTACAAAAATTTTCTGTCCTTTTTGTGCCAGGACATTCGCCCGGTCATATCGCATTTTATAATGAAAAAGAAAAAGTTGTATTGGCAGGCGATGTCTTATTTCAAAACAGCGTCGGACGAACGGATCTTCCGGGAGGGAATCACAATACGTTGGTGAATAGTATTCATAAAAAACTTTTTACACTTCCGGACGAAGTAACGGTCTATCCCGGCCATGGAGGCGAAACGACCATCGGCGTGGAGAAAAGAACCAATCCATTTTGCGCACTTACATTACGTTGATTCATGCATAGACACATTCCGAATTTTTTGACCTGTTGCAACTTGGTATGTGGTTGTTTAGGAATCATCGCTTTGCTGGAGGGAAAAGATATTCCCTTGGCATATTTTGTCTGGGCGGCTTGCATTTTTGATTTCCTGGATGGTTTTGCTGCACGGTTGCTAAAGATATCATCCCCCATCGGTAAGGAACTTGACTCACTTGCGGATATGGTAAGCTTTGGCGTGTTGCCTGCCCTTTTCATGTACACTGCAATCTCAATTAAATCACCTGTTTCAATTTTGCCTTACGCAGGCTTGTTGATTGCGGTCGCTTCTGCATTACGGTTAGCGATCTTTAATTTAGATGAAACACAATCGGATTCCTTTAAAGGGTTGCCCACACCGGCCAATGCGCTTTTCATAACAGCAATACCTTTTCTCGATGCCCCTTTTTTCGATTTCGTTCATAGTCCCTTGGTGCTAGCCACCATTTGCGTTGCATTTTCCCTGTTACTCGTCTCCAGAATTGACCTCTTTGCCTTAAAATTCAAAAATTTTAGTTGGTCTGATAATAAAGTCAGGTTTACATTCCTTCTCATGGCAGTATTACTATTGGCAGTATTAAGATTGGCTGCGCTGCCTCTTATCATACTTTCTTACATCGCACTTTCGTTAGGTGTCCGGATGTTCTCAAAATAAGGAGCTATTTTTCGGAGCTAAAATTACGTGCATTCCTTTGTTACCATACGATTGTTTTTGTTGTGCATAAGTGCTACGCTTATGGCGCAGGCATTTGGACAATCTTCCGTGCTGCAGTCTGGGAGCTGGTATAAGGTCGCCGTTGAAAAAAGGGGGGTATATAAAATAACCTACGATGACTTTAAAAAGATGGGCTTTGACACCGGGATTGACCCCCGCAGAATTCAAGTTTTCGGCAATGTCGGAGGCATGCTTCCCCAAGCCAACAGCGTAAGTCGCCCCGTTGATCTCACGCAGAATGCAATTTTTGTTTCTGGAGAAAGTGATGGGTCGTTCGATAAAGGAGATTATATTTTATTTTTTGCCGAAGGACCCGATCGAATTCAATATCAGGTTCAACGCGAAATCTTTGCCTACGAAAGCAATTTATACAGTGAAAAGAATTTCTACTTTGTGACGGTTGGCGATAATGATGGGAAACGCGTTATCAGCAAACCAAATCTTGAGGGAAATTTTCCTGTCGTTCAACATTATGATGATTTTGTTTACCATGAAGTAGATGAATACAATGTTTTGAGTTCCGGACGGGAATGGTTTGGTGAGCGGTTTGATATTTCTTTCGAACGCACCTTTTCCATCGACCTAAGTGGGGTCCTCGAAAATTCCCCCATAAAAGTTGTATCAGATGTTATGGGTCAGTCATATGGTACCTCTTCCTTTAATTTGTTTTGGAACAATACGTTGGTGAAAAATCAGGTGATTCCCATAATTCCCAATACACAGTACGGCATAAAGGGAGCTCACAAACGAGACACGATCAGCATAAACTCCAGCACGGTCAGTGCTTCAGGTACAGCATCACAACAAATAAAATATCAATTCAATAAAGCTCCATCAGGTGCTTCGGTCGGAAATCTCGATTTCTTTCTTTTGAATGTGAAACGGGCGCTTGAGTTTTCGCAACATCAGATTCTCTTTCGCTCGCGGGAAAGCCTTTTGTATCCAGTTTCCACTTTTTCAATATCAAAGGCATCAGCTAATTGTTTAGTTTGGGATATCACCCAACCCGCTGAACCACAACAGCAAGACTATACGCTGGATGATGCTGGTGCGCGATTTTCAAGTCCCAGTGACCAGCTGCATGAGTATATTATTTTTGATAACGAAATTCCCGCGCCTGAGCTCGTTGGTAAGATCGAAAATCAAAATTTACACGGATTAGCTACACCCAATTTTGTCATCATATCGCATCCCGACTTTTTTGAAGAAGCAGCACGTTTAGCCGCGCATCGTGAGCAACATAATTCATGGACGTCAGCAGTTGTTACACCTGAACAAATTTTTCTTGAGTTTTCGTCGGGCCGGCAAGATGTTACCGCGATTCGCGATTTTATTAAACACCTCTATGATAAAAATCCGAATACACTTAAAGCTGTATTGTTGATGGGTAAAGGGTCGTACGATTATAAAGACCGTATTCAGCAAAACACAAATTTTGTTCCGACGTACGAATCGAGGAATTCCTTATCCCCGTTGGCCACCTATTCTTCCGATGACTACTTTGCGTTTCTTGAAAACGATGAAGGCAACTGGGGAGAGTCGCCGGTGCAAAATCATACGCTCGATGTGGGTGTCGGCCGCTTGCCGGTTAAGACAGTTGAGGAGGCAAAGAACGTTGTAGATAAGATCATTTATTACGATACGCACAAAAAATCGTTACGGACGCTGGCGAAAGGATATCGCTTTTGTTGGGGATGATGGAAACAACGCCGACAACTTTACCAGCAGCCATCAATCGCAGGCAAATTCAATGGCTGAAAGTATTGAGTCTTCTCATCCTGAATTTAACGCCAAAAAGATTTTCCTGGGGAAATATGTAAAAACAGTAAAGCCTAACGGAGAAACTATTCCGGAAGCAAGCAAAGATGTTATCAGTCGATTTGACCGCGGATCCCTCATCATCAACTTTACAGGCCATGGCAATGAAAAGCAATGGGCCGATGAGAAGATTTTTTCTGACGTAGAGATTGATGAACTTGAAAATGAGCTCTATCCTTTTTTAGTTACCGCCACATGCGAATTTGGCCGACAGGATGACCCTACCGTTGTGTCCAGCGCTGAACTTAGCGTTCTCCGTCCAAAAGGAGGCGCGATTGGATTGGTGACGACTGCCCGTCCGGTCAATGCCGGTACTAATTTTGTGTTGAATCAGGAATTTTATAAGGCACTATTTCAAAAACAATCTTCACGATACGGGACATTGGGAGAAATATTCCGGAACACAAAAAATAACAGTACCAGCGGTGTGTCAAATCGTAATTTTTCATTGTTGGCAGATCCGTCTATGCTTCTGGCAATGCCTTCTGAATCAGTAGTGGTGACGAGTATCAAAACGATCAACGGGATCTGATACTTTAAAGGCGTTATCGACGGTTACAATGAAAGGAGAAATTCAAGATGAATCGGGAACGGTAATGGATGACTTTAACGGCACGCTTGAATTTACGCTGTTCGACAAAGAAGTAAATTTTGTCACGATCGGGAAAAACGATCCCGCCTTTTCAATACAATGAATGGTACAACGCTTTGTATAGGGGTAAGGCTTCGGTTAATAACGGGACTTTTCAATTTGAGTTTGTGCTCACCAAAAATGTCGCCTATGAAATTGGTCAAGGCAAGCTAAGCTTATACGCTTCTGACCCTACTCATCAGCGAGACGCAAGTGGCGCGAACCAATCTTTTAAAATTGGTGGGAACGGAGCCATCCTTCACACCGGATAATACATCACCGGTGATGCAGCTTTTTATGGGAGACACTACCTTTATTTCCGGTGGAGTTGTAAATACAAACTCAACACTTATCGTAAACTTGCAGGACGATAGTGGGATAAATATTTCGGGATATGGCGTCGGAAATGCATTAGTGGCGTATTTAGACAATGAGCGAGCAGGCCTATATTTTAAATGATTATTACGAAGCTTACATGAATGATTTTACAAGAGGATCTGTACATTTTCCAATGAAGGGCCTTTCGCCGGGCAGGCATTCGATAACCGTAAAAGCTTGGGATACACACAATAACCCAGGCCAGGCTACCCTTGAATTTGTGGTTACCGATGGTGAAAATATCGTGATAGAAACCTTCGCAAATTTTCCAAATCCTTTTCAATCCGAAACCTCAATATTTTTTACCCACAATCGTTCGGGCGACGATCTGCAGGCACAATTGGTAATTTACAGCGCTAATGGGATGCAATTGAAAACTTATGAATATGATATTCCGCAAAGTTCTTATCGTGTAGATTTAGGCGTCATAAACGATTTGTATGATTTTGGAAAAAAACTTCCAGGCGGATTATACTTGGCGCGTTTGGCCGTTCGTTCATTAACGAATGGCTCTAAAAATGAGCGTGTTACAAAACTTATTGTTGTGAATTAACTATCTTTGAGCCTTTGAAAAAAATCTTGATGTATTACCGTGTAATTCTGTTATTGATATCTGGGGTGATAATCAGTCAACATTCGTTCTCGCAGAATATAAATACACTTGGTCAGGAGTCGGCCATTACAACAGCAGTCCCATTTCTTGTTATTTCTCCCGATGCCCGGCATGCTGCACTCGGGGATGCGGGGGTTGCGACTACACCTGACGCTAATTCGACCTATTGGAACCCAGGAAAACTTGCCTTTATCCAAAGCAAGTATGGGGCATCAGCGTCGTACACACCGTGGTTGGGAAAGATCGTTAACGACATGTCCATTTCCTATCTTACCGGTTTCTACAAAATTAACCGCGAAAGCGCGTTTAACCTCGCACTAAAATATTTTGACATGGGTGAAATAACTTTCACCAATAATGTCGCTGCCGTAACTGGACAATTCAGCCCTCGGGACTATTCATTTGACGGAAGCTATTCTCGAATGCTTTCTGAAAATTTGGGTATTGGACTAACTGCGAAATACATTTATTCAAACCTTACAGGTACTAATTCAAATGTCGACGGACAAGCCGGGAAAAAGTGTTGCCGTGGATATTGGACTTTATTATACAAAAGAGCTCAAATGGAAGAATGAATCGACCCTTTCTTTTGGCGGTTCCATCAGCAATATCGGAGCAAAACTTTCTTATACGGATAATAACAATGAAGACTTTTTGCCCACGAACCTAAGACTCGGTAGCGCTCTTACGACAGCGTTGGATCCCTATAACACTATAACATTTGTTCTTGACTTTAATAAATTGATGGTTCCAAGTCCTCCCATTCGCGACGAAACAGGGGCAGATTGTTGCGGGCGAAGATCCCAACCGATCGTTACTAAATGCGATGTTCACGTCATTTTCGGATGCACCAAATGGCGCGAAGGAGGAATTTCAGGAAATAATGACATCCATCGGTGTTGAATATTGGTATAACAAATCATTTGCTGCCCGCGTCGGTTACTTTAACGAGGCAAGTAATAAAGGCAATCGCAAATACCTGACCCTGGGTTTAGGCTTTACTAAAAACAGATTTGGAATTGACGTAGCTTATCTCGTGCCTACGGCTAAACGTGAACATCCATTAGCCGAAACGTTGCGTTTTACGCTGCATTTTAATATCAATGAAAATCCTGTTGCCGAAGAGTCTGTTACCGACGACAATCCCTGATGCTCGACAGAACACTTGCACCTCCGTTTAATCGGAGCACGTCGTTTGAATTAATCCAACCGCAAAAGAAAATTTTAAAAGGCGGCGCAGAATCTTATTTTATTCTAGGGGGCACACAAGAAGTCAGTAAGGTAGAAATTGTTTTTGCTGCGGGACGATGGGTAGAAAAAGACTGGGGTGCTTCATACTTCTCCGCTAATCTCCTCTCGAAAGGGACAAAAAAGAAAGCGAGTTTCGAGATTGCTCATTTGCTGGATCTGTATGGTGCTCATCTGGAAATCAATCCAGGGTTGGATTTTGTTTCCGTGTCGCTCTATATTCTGAATAAAAATTTTGAACCTGCTATTCTGCTTTTTCTGGAGCTACTAACGGAATCGGTCTTTCCGCAAGAAGAGATTGATTTGTTGAAATCAATATACCTTCAAAACCTGAAAGTAAATTATGAGAAGACAAGTTTTCAGGCTTCCAGGCTTGTGCGGAAAAATCTCTTTGGAGAGGCTCATCCCTATGGAAAAGAACTTGATGAAGCGGATGTTCACCAGCTAAATCGTGATGGACTCGTACAACATTATTCAACGTTCTTTACAAAAGGAACAGTATTGGTCTCCGGAAGAGTATCCGAAAAAAATCAGAACTTAATTGCTGACCTATTTTCTTCATTCGGGCACAATACAATTGCGCGAAATGATTTCTCTAATCAGGATCTCCAATATTCCCGCGAAGTGTTGCAAAAGGATGGCAGTGTGCAGGCGTCGGTTCGCCTGGCTAAGAAATCAGTTTCCAAAACGCATCCGGATTATATTGACGCATTATTTCTGAATCATATTTTAGGTGGCTATTTTGGATCACGCCTGATGAAAAACATTCGGGAGGATAAGGGCCTGTC
The DNA here is from genome assembly GCA_963739105.1 of uncultured Bacteroidota bacterium. Lineage (GTDB taxonomy): Bacteria > Bacteroidota > Bacteroidia > Cytophagales > Cyclobacteriaceae > Chryseolinea. The sequence goes on from CAVTZI010000022.1 coordinate 213,017, forward strand.
CTATGGTATTTCTTCTTCGTTGCACGCCCTCAAGAACGACAGTTATCTGGTGATCGGCGCTGATGTAAATCGCGAAAATTTAGATCTCACATTCGATGAAATTGCCAAAGAGATCAAACGGCTAAGAACCGAAAAAATTGATGGGGAAGAGTTAGACATTGCCCGGAATCATTTTATTGGCGGCCTCCAACTGGAGATCACGACCTCATTTGCCCATGCTGACAAAATAAAAAGTATAGTTCTCTATAACCTTCCGCATAGCTACTATCAAAATATGATTACGCGGATCGACGCCATTACCTCGGACGATCTGATGCGTATTGCCAATCAATATTTCGCCGAAGACAGCTTCGTTCAAGTAGCGGTCGGATAATAATTAGACCTGCCCGTATGCGCTCCAACCCTTCCATAGGTTTCGGATTCCTCACATTATAATACACTCCAAAGGCTTGTAACAATTTGCTTTGGCATGGACGAGAAAATATTAGATTTGATCCTCAAGCGATTTTCTCATCATAAGATTAAGTCCCATGAAATCATCCAAAGTAAACCGACGAAAGTTTATCCAATACTCCGCCGCCCTGAGTAGCAGCGTCGTATTGTCACCCATTCTATCTCATGCCGCTTTTGCAAAAAGCGATTTACAACGGGACCTGTACTGGTATCAGCGGCCATTGAGAATTCTGCAAACGGTATTGCGTGAGCCTGACGCCGCAAACTATGACGCCAAAGCAGTAGTTGCCTATATGGAGAAAACAGGAAGCAATACTTTAGTCGTCAACGGAGGAGGTATTGTAGACTTTTTTCAAAATCCCCTGCCAGCATCCAATGTTAATTCAATGATGGGAAATCGGGATGTTTTGAGAGAAATTACCGAAGCCTGTCATGCAGCTGGAATACGCGTTATTGCCCGTGTCGATTTTCGTGGCGTGGAGGAGAAGATATTCCGGCAATATCCAGAATGGTTTAGCGTCGATCAGCAGCAAAACCCCAGGCAATTAACCTACACCCGGCCCCAGCTATATTCTTCTTGTTACACCGGCTATTATCGAAATGAACACGCGCAGGAATTCATAAAATACATAATCTCGAACTATAACATCGATGGAATTTGGCACAATAGCATCGGAGTACAAGGTCTGTGCTATTGCAAGCGGTGTCAGCAATCATTTCAAAAATTTTCGGGAGAAAGCATTCCATCGAGTGACGCAGGCGCCGATAAACTTGATCAGTTCATGGTGTGGAAGTCAGCAATGGCTGATCAGCACATGGAAAAAATGAAGCAAACGGTAAAATCGTTTGGGGCGGATAAAGTATATACGGCAGAAGTGTTCAGCATGTTTGACGCTGGCAATCGCGTAAGCGATGGGATTGATTTGTATATGGCGCGTGATCATTTTGATTTTTTGGTGAGCGTAGCATTCCTCACCGAAAACGCGGAAAACATTCATTATGCTGACCTGAATTATGCCAATACCATCGTAAAATTTTTGAAGTCGATGGCGCCACAAAAGGAGGCGATAATTTTGTATGGCGGGAATGGGACTTCACATCGTTACATCATGGATCCGCCCGTTGATCTCAAGGTGTGGCTGTGGCAGGCTCTCGCAGCGGGCGGCAGATTTTGGAATTGCAGCTTTACCGGCTCCTATCCGGCGGCAACCTATGACCGGAGAACAGCCTTCCATCAAACCGAGGCATATCAATTCGTCAAAGTAAATGAGAAATTGTTATCCCAGCATACATCGGTCGCCAACATAGGGGTGTATTACTCCAGGGCTACACGTTTGACGTTCCGGAATAAATCTGAGGAAGGCGATCGCTTTGAAGCGTTTATCCGGGGAGTTGAAACGGCCCTGATTGAAAATCATATTCCTCATGATTTTATTGCGGATGATCAGGTTAGTAAGGAACGACTTGCCAGGTATAAAGTGATCGTATTGGCCAACGTACGCAGTTTGTCTGACGCTGAGCTTGCGTTAATTAAAGAATTCGTGGGCAATGGTGGAAACATTGTGGCAACCTATGAGACGAGTTTGTTCAATAGTGATGGCGTCAAGCGTCAAGATTTTGGACTGGCTGAAGTTTTTGGTTGTAGTTTCACAGGCGAAAAAATAAATACACGCAAGGATTTTTATCAAGTCATTGCAGATCCCACGCATTATATAGTTAACCCGGATAGCCAGCAAACGCAGTTGTTGATCAATGCAGGTTACACCTTGATTTGTAAAGCGGCGCCAACGGCAAAAAAGATCTGTACTTACAATCCTGTGGTTCACAACCAGCCACCTGAAAAGGCCTGGACTAATGCGTGGGCTCGCGAATATCCAACGGTATTGGAGAACGCTTACAAACAAGGGAAGTCGATTTATTTTGCCAACCAGCCCGACCTTATAACATTTGAATTCGCGCATCCTGATGTTCGAAATCTGTTGGCACGGAGTGTAAGGTACCTTGCGGGTGATTTTATCGGCCTGGAAACCAATGCGCCTGAAAGTGTGCACACAGGATTGACGAGGTCCCTGGAAAATCCTAAGGAGTACATTTTTTCGTTTGTAAATACAACGTCCGGTCCAGTCAGACCACTTCGAAATTTGCTTCCGGTTTATGATCTTAGTGTTCAATTAAATCTGGAAGGTAAATTGAACCGCTATAAAGTACTTCGATCACAAGGCGACGTGAAGGTCACCACTGTAAAGGGAAAAATAGATCTCAAACTTAGTAAGCTCGAAGATTTCTTCGCTGTCCATCTTACAATGGGATGATCAAATTTATTTATTATGAATAATTCATTGACATATGGCCTGACACACCTGGCGATTTCTGTTCATGATGTCAGCCGTACAAAAAAATTCTATCATGATATTTTCGGAATGGAAACCATGTATGATCAAGAAGGTTTTGTCCAGATGACTACACCTGGCTGTCACGACATCCTTGTCTTTGAAGAGAAAAAAAATTCCCCAATAGGAAACACGGGTGGGATAGCGCACTTTGGCTTCAGGTTAAAAGAAGCAAAGGACATAGATGAAATGATAAAAAGAATAATTTCTGCGGGAGGCCAGATCGTTGATAAAGGTGAATTTGTTAAAGGCTCTCCTTATGTTTTTTTCAAAGATCCTGACGGGTATGAGGTGGAGATCTGGTACGAGCTCTTGCCTGAATCCTAAGATTTTTTTACCAATGACCCTGCAAATCAGATCCTGCAAGCTTGATGATTTCACATCGATTTTTAATCTCTTTAAACAATTATGGCCCAGCATGGAACTGGATTACGCTGCGCTTTATGCAGTTTACGAGAAGTGCGCTTTCCTCGGTGACGCAACATCTAATTGTGGGCGTACAGGAGGATCGTATTGTCGGATTTTGTTCCCTCTCCCTGAAAAATAATTTTTGGAAGGCCGGGTGCATTGGCAATGTCGATGAACTCGTCGTCGATGAAAATTACAGAGGCCAGGGAATCGGTAAAAAGCTGATCAATAGAATAGAGGAAATTGCCATTAGCAACCAATGCAAGCAGATAGAACTGGATTCTTCTTTTCACCGTAAGGAAGCACATCATTTCTACGAAAGTATTGGCTATAAAAGCAGGGCTTATCTATTTACAAAACCCCTGGCCAAAATGTCTTAAAAGGAAGACCAGGTTATCACGTAGCCGAAGATCCTTTGAGAACCCCGTATGAATCAACGGCCGTTCAACACGATATCCTTTGCCGTTTGAAACTAAACTTCTAATTTTAATTTTTTCACTCGCAGTAAAACGCACCCTCAACATCGTCGCGATAGCAATGAAGAAGCTAGTACTGATTTTTTTGCCTTGGGTAATTATTTGTTCGGCCTTTGCGCAGCGCGTCAGCGTTCAGTATGATTACACTTTACCACAGGCAAACTATGCTGCTGAGATATTAAAATTTTCTGTGCTAAAGCGGGGGTATATTTTGAATGATGGCGAGTCAGATTATCAAATAATTCTGCAGGTAAATCCTTCTTCAGGTTTGGGTAAAGAGGCTTATTCACTTTCGCCAGAAGGGAAAAAAATCACCATCGTGGGTGGCGATGCCACAGGTCTTATTTATGGAACACTTTCGTTGGCGGAGGATTTTAGAAATGGTGTTTCAATTCAAAATATTAGGAAAAGAAGCGAAGCCCCGAGGTTGGCATTTCGGGGGATTAAATATGATTTGCCATGGGATACCTACCGCCACAGTTATTCTTTGGATCAACATCAGCAAACATGCAGCGATATAAATTATTGGAAAGCCTTTCTCGACATGATGGTAGAGAACCGGTTCAATACCCTGACCCTTTGGAATCTTCATCCTTATACTTTCATGATTAAACCCAAAAACTTTCCGGAAGCTAGCCCATGGAGCGACCAGGAAATGCAAAACTGGAAAAAATTATTCGGAAGTATTTTCAGAATGGCCAAAGAGCGTGGTATTGATACTTACGTAATTCCTTTTAACATTTTTGTGACCCCCGAATTTTCAAAAGCTCACAATGTTGCGATGGATAATTTGGACCATCATTTTTTTGTCAAGGGTGACACATCTGAAATAGTAAAGCGATACACACGTGAATGTGTTACGCAATTGCTTCAGGAATATCCTGACCTGACGGGTATGGGACTTACACTGGGTGAGGGTATGGGCGGAATGACCCCACAGCAACGGGAAGACTGGATGAAGGAAACGATTATTGAAGGGATGCGTCTTGCAAATCGTAAATCAAAACTTATCCATCGTATTCCCTTTTCGAGTACAACTGGATCGCTCGGGCCTACCAGCATTGAAACTGAAAAGTTGACCCGTAAGGGAATAGAACAGGAAGCAGCGATGGAATTTATTGAGCCGCCGGTTTGGGCGGATTTAAAGTTCAATTGGTCGCATGCACATTCTACACCGAAATTAATGAAGGTGCATGGCGGTAAATTATTTGGTGCTTATTTTAATCCTGTGCCAACTGACTATAAAGTAATCTGGACAGCCAGAAATGAAGATTTCTTTTGTTTGCGATGGGGTGTCCCTGATTTTGTACGGCAGCATGTTAACAACAATGGCCTTGATTATGTAGGCGGCTATTTGATTGGATCTGAAACCTACATTCCCGCAAAAGACTATTTTACGAAACCGGGAACAAAAGTGAACTGGAAGTATGCTTTTGAAAGACAATGGTTATTTTATAAAATATGGGGGAGATTGTTGTATAACCCTTCAACACCGATGAAATATTTCAGAGCAGAATTTATTCGTCGATATGGAAAAGATGCAGGAGCATTGCTTGAAGCATCAAGTCTGGCGGGAAAAACGCCTTTGCGCCTGGCCTCTTCATTTGACTTCACGTGGGATTTTTCCCTTTATAGCGAGGGATTCATGGCGTTGAACAGGGAACGCAAGCGAGTCGAATATATTTCCGTTGACTGGCAGATCAGGCAACCTCCAATTGATCCGGATTATGTGTCTGTACTTGAATATGTGAAATCCATTTCCATGGGAGATACATTTGACAAAACTAGAATTACACCGCCCGTCTTAGCGAGTATGCTGGAGGCTGATTGCAACAAAGCATTGGCACTGGTGAAGAATTTCAAAACCCTGAGCAATGCTTCTCTGCAACAAGAGGTTGCTGATATAAAAGCGTGGGCAAATTTGGGTTGTATTTTTCAGAAAAATTAAAAGGAGCTGTTGCTTTACAAACCTATCGCGAAAAAGGGTGAGGAAGAGGATAAACAAGAAGCTGTAAAATATCTGGAAAATGCGTTGCGCTACTGGGATGAAGTGGTAAGCATAACCCGACCGCTATACAATGATATGCCCCTGGTTCATTTCAGCGAGCAAGACGGAAAACACTGGAAAGAAAATGATCATCTTCGCTTTCATTGGGAGCTCCTTAGACCGGAGGTCGCAAAGGACATTGAAATTGCGAAAAATGCGACTTTGATACTGCTAAATAATCAAAAATTTTTGATAAGCTAATTTGAACGTAAATCGAAAATTCAAAGAACTAATAATGACATACTCAAAATCTTTGCGTGCTCAAGTCACCATGCTTATATTGGTAGTTGCGTTGGTATCCTGTAAAAAAGCGGCTATTAAAGAGCCTCCTCTGATTGTCAGGGAAGATCCTGCAATTGCGGTAACCAAAGCGAATGAAATCCGCAAGAACACTGCCGCCCAACTGGCTGAAGGCTTAACCCTCACGCTGTGGGCGTCGGACTCATTCGCGCCAGACCCAGTCGCGATGTCTATTGATGATGCGGGCAACGTATACCTTACCCGTACAAACAGACAAAAAAATTCGGAATTTGATATTCGCGGTTATCGTCATTGGATGACCCCATCGATAAGTTGGCAGTCGGTCGAGGATAGAAGGGCTTTTTTGCGCAGCAATTTTGCCCCTGAGAAAAGTGCTGAAAATCAGTGGCTTCAGGATTTAAATAAAGATGGTGTTCACGACTGGCATGATTTGGCTGTTGAGAAAGATGAGATCTGGAAACTGGAAGATCGATCTGGCGATGGAATTGCGGATATTTCCACCCGAATATTCAATGATTTTAATGAGGAAGTAACCGATGTTGCAGAAGGAATCTTAGTTCGCAAAAACGACATGTTCGTGACGATTGCGCCTGACCTCTGGCGTTTGAAAGATAATGATGGCGATGGAATCATTGATGAAAAGACATCGATCAGTCATGGGTATGGTGTCCATATCGGATTCTCCGGACACGGGTTGGCTGGTGTAACGGAGGGACCAGACGGAAAAATTTATTGGAAGATTGGTGATATTGGTGCGAATGTAAAAGCTCCAGATGGTACAGTCCATAAACATCCTAACGAAGGGATTGTTGTGCGATCCAATCCCGATGGCAGCGACTTTGAAGTATTTGCCTCCGGTTTAAGAAATACCCACGAGTTTGTTTTTGATGAGTATGGAAACATCATCAGCTCCGACAATGATGGTGACCATCCGGGCGAAAGCGAGCGTCTGGTGTACATCGTTGAAGGTTCCGATGCCGGATGGAGAAGCAATTGGCAATATGGAAAATATACAGATCCTAAAAATAATACTTACAAGGTCTGGATGGATGAAGGCCTTTATAAGCCGCGTTGGGCTGGACAAGCTTCCTACATCATTCCGCCAATCATTAATTTCCATAACGGTCCCACCGGCATGGTATATAACCCAGGGACCGCATTGGGATCCGCATGGAAGAACAAATTTTTTCTCGTTGAATTCGTCGGCAATCCGAGTCGCTCTCACGTCTGGGCTTTTAGCCTGAAGCCGAAAGGGGCTTCCTTTGAACTGGCAGAAGACATAGACGTAGTGAGTGGTATTTTGCCGACAGGCATTCGATTTGGACCCGATGGCGCGTTGTACGTCGCCGATTGGATCAATGGTTGGGATACCAAGAATTATGGCCGCGTTTGGAAACTTGACGTGAGTGATGACAAAAACGATTTGAAAGAGGCCGAGACTGAAACAAACGGCTTAATTCAGACTGAACTATGAAGAACAGACCGAGGCCGGGTTGTTAAAATTATTATCATATGAGGATATGCGTGTCCGGCAAAAATCCCAATTCGAATTGGTGAGCAGAGGCAAAAAAGGTTGGGAAATATTAAAACAGGCTGCTGAAGATAAGAGCAATCAATTTGCCCGGATTCATGGTATCTGGGGAATCGGCCAACTTGCCTCACATGATCAGACGCTTGCGGCTACCGTTAGTTGATCTTTTAAAAGACGGTGATGCAGAAATAATTGCACAGTCGTGCAAAAGTACTCGGTGAAATTCACCATAATGAGGCCGCTGGGTCAACTCATTCCACTGCTCGAGTCACGAAAATCCGCGCGTGCAATTTTTTGCCGCGCAGGCATTGGGCCGGTTCAAGTATGCTCCTGCCGTTGAGCCGCTTCTAAGCATGATTGAAAAAAATAATGATGAAGACGTTTATCTGAGGCATGCCGCCGTTCTTGCACTTTCACGCATTGGGAAAGAAGAGCCAATTGCGGCTCTGGTCAATAATCCAAATGACGCCCTGCGCATGGCTGCGGTGTTAGTGTTGCGAAGAATGCAAAGTGAAAAAGTTGCGTTGTTTCTCAATGATAAGAATGAACTTATTGCTACCGACGCCGCCCGTGCAATCAACGACGATTTGTCCATTCCGGGTGCGTTGCCAGCCCTGGCAGCAGTGCTGAATGAAAAACGTTTTAAGTCTGAGGCACTATTACGTCGGGCGATAAACGCATGTTTGCGTGTTGGCAGCGAAAAGGAACTGGATCTGCTGATGAACTTCGCCAAACGAAGTGATGTCGCGTCGGGTGTGCGTGCAGAAGCATTAGCAACAATTGGTACTTGGGCAAATCCTTCTGTAATGGATCGCGTGGACGGACGTTATCGTGGAAAGATAGAACGTGATCCTTCCCAGGTCATTAGTAAGGTGAAAGCCAATATTAATCCCTTCTTAAGCGCCGGTAATGCAGACATGCTGATAGCCACGGCAAGTATGTTGAGCGAACTTGGGATTGCTGATTACAATGAACAGTTGGAAAAGATTATGCGCCAAAATACTTCTCCGGCTGTTAGGTCGGCAATGGTGGTTGCGTTGCATAAACTGAAATACAATAAGATTGAATCGGTAATAAAATTCGGGATGAATGATAAGGATGGCGCCGTGAGAACAACTTCGATCGGTCTGTTGAATGAGTTGGAAATCAGTAAAGAAAATTTGCCAGGCATTGTCGGGCCTATTTTTGCTAAAGGTACAATTCAAGAACAACAGCAGATGCTTCGCGTTCTAGGTGAAATGCCATTGGAAAAAACGGAGCCTGTTTTGGAAAATCTGATAGATCAAATGGCAAGTAAGAAACTTTCTCCAGGCGTAAAGTTGGATCTGATAGAAGCGGTTGATTCCACACATTCGGAAAAGCTCATCAGTAAACTAACACCACTCCGTAGCACAGGCAACGATGCAGAATCCTTTTCAGAAACACTATACGGCGGCAACGCTCGAAATGGAAGAAATATTTTTCTGTACAATTCGACGGCGCAATGTGTGCGATGCCATACCCTTGGCAATGAGACTGGAACGGTTGGACCGCCATTGCGGCAAATCGGAGGCGCACTTACCAGAGAACAATTATTGCAGGCACTCATAGAACCGAGCGAAAGACTTGCGCCCGGATATGGATCCGTGAAGATAACATTAAAAGATAATCAGGAAGTAACGGGAATTCTTATGGAAGAAAACGCCTCAGAACTCATTCTGAAAACTGCTGAAGCAGAACCTATGGAAATCCCTTTGTCAAGAATCAGCAAACGTCAAAATCTACCCTCCGGCATGCCGCCCATGCGGACCCTCATGTCGAAAAGAGAGATCAGAGATGTGATAGAATTTTTGGCAAATCAAAAATAGGCACGATCGGCAGTCCACGGTTTAACTATCATTCCGTGGACTGCCGACGTGTTAACTGAAAATTTACATTTCTTTTTTTGCAGCCTCAATCAACCCTTTTATATAACCAATAGCAAACAACGTCCCCAACTCACTGTAGCCGGGATGTTCATTGCTGTCGCCCGCAACGGTAGGGACATGGTCCTCACGCATTGGTCCATTGAATCCTACTTCAAAGTACGTTTTCATGGCCTGATACATATCGGTTTTCCCCTCGTCATGAAAGGTTTCTTCAAAATTCCATTTGTCACCTCTGATATCGCGAAAGTGTACAAAGAAAATTTTATTTCGTTTTCCAAAGTATTTGATCACCGATGGAATGTCTTCACCCATGGTTGCAAATGTTCCCTGGCAAAGGGTAAGGCCATTGTTGGGACTGGGATAGAGTTCAATTAGTTTTTTAAAAGCATCTGCCGATGTCATGATCCTGGCGATACCCCGGATTTTAGGAATGGGAGGATCGTCAGGATGCAACGCGAGCTTGATTCCATTCTTTTCTGCTTCGGGCACGACAGCCTTTAAAAAATACTCCATATTCTTCCACATGGTTTCTTCGGTAAATTCACCGAATTCCGTTGGGGGCAAATCTTTTACCTTGTCGTAATTAAAAGCCGTCACAAGCGCGCCACCCCTTCCAACTTTTTCAAAATCAGTCCGGGCCCAACTTATCACAGGCATCCAGTTGTAGCAAATGGTATCCAATCCGATTTGCTTCATATTTCGCATGAGCGTGATAAAGTTTTCGATCTCTTCGTCCTTACCTTCAATGCCTAGTTTTACTTTGTCAAGCGGTGGAGGTCCTTCCAAAACTTTCCATTGTAATCCGCGCTTTGCGTAAGCTTGTTTGACGGCGACAAGCGCTTCATGTTCCCATCCGTTAACATTTGGCAAACCAACTGCCCACGGGCTTGAAGGTGAGACAGCTCCGGTGACGCCCATTTGTTTTGAAAGTTCTATTTTTCGCTCTTGCAATCCATAGAAGTAGGCCAGACATAGTTCAATGTTTGCGTCCTTCGCATAGGAGACGGCTTCGGCGCTTACCTGCGGCAGTGCCATCGTGGAGAGGGCCGTTAGCGAAGCACTTTTTTTTATGAAATTTCTGCGTGAGCTTGTCATGATTCTTATTCTTGTTGCCATACTAGATTACAATTTTTTTCTGCAGCCTTTGCTGATATTTCTTTCTTAGGCTAAATTAGATTGGGAGGAGTTACCAGGCTCATTTCAATGGCGAATCAATATACGGGCAGTGACCGCTGGCGCACAAACTGATTCGCTTATGTACAGAATCGATATACGCAGCTTCGAAATAATATCTTTTAAGCAGGTTTTGCGCTTGGCATTAAGATTGGAAAAACCCTATCACCTCCATCAAAATATTGAACTTATGAAACTAACAATACTTGTCTTCCTCTGCAGCATTTTTGCAGTCTCCATTTCCTACGCGCAGGAATTCGATTATTCATTTAAGGAAAGCTACGAGGTCAGCACGCCGGCCCAGCTAGACTTATCTTCTTTTGACGGAAACCTCGATGTTATCCCTTCGGATGGGAATAAGATCGTGGTTTACTACATCGTCAAAAAGGGCGGGAAGCTCCTGAAAATTGACCGCGCAGCGTTGGAGAAAGACCTAATTGTGGAATCAGAGCATAATAAAAACGGTGTCAAGGTAAGCGTAAGATATAGAGACCAGCATCGTTCTTTTAATTGGGAGTCTTCCATAGGCGTTCATTTTAAAGTGTACGTGCCCAAAGAAACGGCTTGTGATCTCGTTACATCTGATGGAAGCGTATCAATTCAAGGGCTGATCTCTGATCAGCAATGCAAAACCAGCGACGGTTCGATCGAGATTAGGGATATCGGCGGAAATGTACAAGGCAGAACCTCGGACGGAGATGTTCGTGTAAAACAGGTCAAAGGCCGTGTGGATGTTGGGACCAGTGATGGAAGCATCCGGTTGTCGAGCATCATTGGAAATGTTCAAGCCTCGACCAGCGATGGAAATATCGAACTGGACCAAGTGAAAGGTGATATCGTTGTGAAAACTTCCGATGGCTATATAGACTTTAAGGAAATTTCCGGTTCGTTCAAGGCTTCCACTTCTGATGGCAACATTAAGGGTAGCGTTGTTGAGCTAAGAAATGAACTTGCTTTAAGAACGAGCGGAGGAAATATTGATGTATCTATTCCTGGCCAATTAGGACTGGATCTAGATATCAAAGGCGAATCCATTGATGTTCCATTTAAAAACTTTACAGGAAAATTCGACAAGACTTTTGTACGCGGTCAATCCAATGGCGGCGGAATACCTGTGGTCTTATCCACGTCTGATGGGAATGTACGATTGACTTATTAGAGAGCTTAAAGCATAAAGCTTAAAGCGAAAAGCGTTCGGTCAGCCACTTTCTGCTTTCTGCTTTTAGCTTTCCGCTCTCGCCAGCTTTCTACTTTCTGCTTTCAGCTTTAAGCTTCTTTCCTTACTTTACGGGTTCACCCAATTACAAATCCGATGACCCGTAACCGTTTTTTTCTGATAACATTGGCATTTCTGTTATTCTCTTTTAATCAAAAAGACAACGATCAAATCGTCAGCAAGAAAAAATGGGTCAGCATTTTTAATGGTAAAAATCTCGAAGGATGGACCATGAAAATTTCAGGCTACCCATTGGGCGAGAATTTCGGGAACACCTTTCGCGTCGAAAATGGTATTCTGAGTATTCGCTATGATCAGTATGATAGCTTTAGAAATAAATTCGGAGCATTATACTACAACAAAAAACTCTCTAATTACAGATTGAAAGCAGAGTATCGATTTGTGGGCGAGACTACCGTGGGTGCTCCGACATGGGGTTACCGGGACAGCGGTGTTCAATATCATAGCCAGGCGCCGAATTCATTGGGATTAAAACAGCCATTTCCCGTGTGCCTGGAATATAACCTGCATGGCGGAAATGGAAAAGATGAACGTCCCGTGGGTGAGATATGTGCTTCAGGAACCATGGTAGAAATTAATGGCCAGAAGAATTCATCCTTCTGCACACCACCCGCTGTAAAAAGAACGTTTCATGGCGATCAATGGGTAACCCTCGAGATTGATGTTCAGGGCAAGACCATCAAACACTTTGTCAATGGGGAAGAGATCCTTCGATTCGAAAATCCGAAGTATAATCCAGCACATGAGCTCGGCAAAACCTTTATCAAGGGCAGTGACGACGCGGTGAAAGATGGATACGTTTCTTTGCAGTCTAACAGCCACCCAATAGATTTTCGTAAAATTGAAATTATGGAGTATTGATCATGTGTAAATTTGAATCATGAAAGATCCATTGATTGTATCCGCGGCGCAATTTGAACATAAAAGTGGCGACAAAGATTATAATCTTTCTATAATCGATTCATTGTCGGCGAAAGCTGCACAACAAGGATCTGATGTTATTGCTTTTCACGAGTGTTCAATTACTGGTTACACCTTTGCCCGCCATCTTTCCAAGGCGGAGATGCTGGATGTGGCAGAAGTAATTCCGACCGGGCCAAGCATAAAACGGCTAAATGAAATAGCGCGTAAGAATAACATCGTTATCCTGGCTGGGCTCTTCGAAAAAGATTCGTTGGATAACTTATTCAAGGCTTACGTCTGTGTTGATAAAAATGGAGTACGGGCAAAATTCAGGAAACTACATCCTTTCATTAATCCCCATCTTACTCCTGGAGATCAATATTGTGTTTTTGAGCTTTTCGGTTGGAAATGTGGTATCTTGATTTGTTACGATAACAATATCATCGAAAACGTTAGGGCTACCCGCTTATTAGGAGCCGACATTATTTTTATGCCTCATGTAACGATGTGCACACCTTCGACACGGCCAGGTGCAGGTTTTGTTGATCCCGAGCTTTGGAAAAACCGTGAACGAGATCCAACATCGTTGCGGCTCGAGTTTGATGGAATGAAAGGAAGAGATTGGTTGATGAAATGGCTTCCCGCACGGTCCTACGACAATGCAATCTATACCGTCTTTTCCAACCCTATTGGAATGGACGATGATCAATTAAAAAACGGTTGTTCGATGATCATCGATCCTTTCGGCGATGTTCTTGGCGAATGCCGTACCTTAGGTGACGATATTGTGAGCGCTACCCTGACACGTGAAAAACTTACACAGGCGGGCGGCTACCGGTATATCAATGCAAGAAGACCTGAACTTTATAGAAATATTCTGGGACAAGAACATATTTCGGAACAAAAAGTAGTTTGGTTACATACCGATAAGTAAACTCAAAAGGAAAATTAATCATATGAATTTAAAACCTGTTAAAACCTCAAGTTTGTTAAGGATCGATATCTCCTAAGAAATTTTTTCCTTTTGATGTCGATTTTTATGTTGCTAAGTGTTGTTGGGAAATGCCAGGTTTTAAAAGTGGGCGTCGTTGGACTAAGTCATGATCATGCTTATGGTCTCATGAATCAGTACAAGAATGGAGAAGTTACCATCGTGGGTATCGTTGAAAATGATAAAACTTTAATAGACCGGTATAAGACGCGTTACCAGCTCCCGGATGCTTTGTTCTTTAAAACCACAAGCGATATGCTTGCGAAGATAAAACCCGATGCGGTACTGGCTTATAACGCTATTGCTGATCACCTGGCGGTCGTTGAGGCATGTGCACCAAAAGGAATATCCGTGATGGTAGAAAAACCTTTAGCCGTCAACAACCAGCAGGCTGACCGTATCGCCGCGCTGGCGAAGCAGCATAATATTCATGTGCTTACGAATTATGAAACAACGTGGTATCCCAGTAATCAGCAGGTTAACGTGATGGTGAACCAGGAGCATGCCGTGGGAGAAATCAGAAAGATGGTGGTGCACGATGGACATCAAGGGCCAAAAGAAATTGGATGTAGTGCCGAGTTTTTGAGCTGGCTAACCGATCCGGTAAAAAACGGCGGTGGCGCTTTAGTTGATTTTGGATGTTACGGCGCTAATCTGATGACCTGGCTGATGAAAGGAAAAACACCTCTGGCGGTGACCGCCGTAACGCGGCAGATCAAACCGGATATTTACCCGAAAGTCGATGACGACGCCACCATTCTGTTAGAATACGAGGATGCGACCGGGATCATTGAAGCCTCGTGGAATTGGCCCTTTGGCATCAAAGACCTTGAGGTGTTCGGTACAACGGGATACTTACACGCGCAAAACAGCAAAATAATCCGGGAAAGGAAAAAGGACACCTATGAGAACCTGGAAGCAAAAATCCCTCTCTATACAAGCAATTTGAAGTATTTGGCCGATGTGCTTCATGGAAAAATCCAGCCTGGAATAGACCTTTCTTCCCTTGATAACAACCTGGTCGTCGTAAAAATATTGGAAGCTGCCCGGAAATCTGCCCAGGAGGGCAAACGTGTTGTTTTGAAATAACTAATAATATCCGTTCTCACCCACGTATGTTCTGGGGGAAATACTCCGGAAATTAGACGCTAATATTGCCAAAATTCACAGTTTTAAAACTGCCGTTATTGCATTGATATTTAGGGACTAAGGGGTCAAACCCAGCCCTAAGATTGGACCATAAAAGTATGCGCCTTTTCTCCATTTTTTTCATTCAGATTATTGCATTGTGCTCGTGCCATGAACTATGCGCTCAAAAAAAATACGGCACTCAAAGCGCAGCACTGGATTTTACATCCGAGGCTGAGTTGGAATTAATCAAAGCGGCCTCAGGGGACACACGCGGACTTATTGATCCGACTACGCACCAATTTGCATTTTCAGTAGAGGTGAAGTCATTCAAGGGATTTAACAGCGCGCTTCAACGCGAACACTTCAATGAGAAGTATATGGAAAGTGATAAATTTCCAAAAGCTTCCTTCAGCGGGAAAATCATTGAGCATGTAGATTTTTCAAAAGATGGTACCTATGATATTCGTGCCAAGGGAGACCTTGACATTCATGGGGTCAAACAAACGCGCATTATTAAAGGGAAAATTACGATCCATAATGGCTCATTGCTGGTAAACGCACAGTTCACTGTTCCGCTATCCGATCATAATATTTCAATTCCTTCGATTGTTAGTCAAAAGATAGCAACTGAAATCCAGGTGCAATTTGAAGCATCGATGATCCTTCAATAGCCGTTTATGAAAAAGGAACTCGGTATCGTGTTGATTCTTTTAGGGGCCTTCATCCATGTTACAGCACAGGTACCGTTTTTTCAAGAGTATTATCTTCTGCGCAAAAATGAGTCAATACAAATCAATGCAATTCTCCAGGAGAAAGGAGGCTTCATGTGGTTTGGTACCTCAAAGGGTCTTTACAACTTCGATGGGAAAAATCAAAGGCATTATACAACGAAGCAGGGACTGGAAAATAACGTGGTGACCGCATTGGCGGAAGATTCACTGGGCAGAATTTGGATTGGATACGACAATGGCAAGCTTGGATTTTTTCAATCCGATAGTTTTCAAATATTTGATCCACCCGAAGGAAGCGCAACCAAGACTATTTCTGACATACTTTTTGATTCAAAAGGCAATCTGTGGTTTGCAACATTAAACGACGGACTCTATTACTTCACATCAAACCGTTTGTATCGCGTTGATGAAGCGGAAGGCATGCCAGATCTTTATATCTACGACCTTGCTGAAGATGCAAGTGGAAACATTTGGGCTGGCACCGACGGTGGCGCAGCAGTCTGCACGTTGCAAGGAAGCAAAATTTCCATTACAGGTAATTGACTACAATGACGGCCTGCCCGATAACATCATCCGGAAAATTATTCCAGAGAATGATCATGCCGTTTTGTTGGCAACGGAAGATGCTGGGATTATCCGATATGATTTTTCCTTGAAGAAACAAGAAGACTTAGTTGATCATACGTGGGCTTATGGACCTGTAAGTGATATTGAAATTAAAGGCGACAAGATATGGATAGGTGTACCCCAAAAAGGCTTGTTAGTACATGATCGCATTACAAAACAGGAAATTTTATATCCTCAGGAACAAACTCATGGTCTCAAGGCAATTCGAATTTTAGAGAAGGACGTGGAAGGAAATATTTGGATTGGAACCAAGTCGGGGATACTGCGAACACCTGGCGATGGTTTACAATTTATCGAAAAACCTGAGGCGAATGGCAGTACCAATATTCTGGCAGTAACAGTCGACCACCAAGACAATATATGGTTCTCAAGCAAAGATGGGTTGCTAAAACGAAAATTGAATCAGAAAGGTGAAAACGTCAAGCCGTTAGCCAACACGCCTTTCAAAAATTATACGATCATCAGCCTATATACGGATTCTAAGGGTTATGTATGGGCAGGCCTGTATGGAGAAGGTGTATTGCGTATCGATCCCACTACCGGGAAGGTCAGACACCTAAATCACGAATTAAGAAATGGAAATATCCTAAGTATTGCCGGTCATAAAAATACGGTCTGGCTAGGCACATTAGGGGGGAGTACAAGGATCATTCTTAATGATGACGAAACGCTTGACATAACGAACTTCAGTACTAATGACGGTCTGGCCTCGGACTTTATATACCAGGTATTTACCGAAAAAGACCAGCGGGCATGGTTCGCTACCGACGGTAAGGGTGTCGCCATGATGAACCGCAGTGGGTTTTACCATTATGACAAAGAATTACCGAGTACTGTAGTTTACGGAATGGCCCAGGATGCTAACGGCAGGCTTTGGGTGAATGTTCAAGGAAATGGATTGTACATTTTTGATGGACGAAAATTTCATGCTTGTGACTCGACTTTAGTTCTTCGTGACAACAATATCCACGCCCTCGTTTCTGACAAGGTTGGAAATATTGTAGTTATGCATGACGCGGGCATGGACATCATAGACGTTCGTAAAAACAAAGTAGTTTCCCTCGGTGAGGAAGTTGGCATTCGTGATAAAATAACAAACCTCAATGCCACGGGAATAGATTCTCAGGGGAATATTTATTTTGGGACGAGCGGGGGAATCATTAAATACACCGCCGAACAAAACTGGCCTCGACAATAGACCCAAACCACGCCTGGAAAGTATTTCGGTGTTTGATACTCCAATGGATTTGGCTGCTGTCAAGACCCTGCGTTACAATGAAAATAATATCACCATCAACTATCTGGGCGTGTGGTATAAGAATCCAGGTGGGTTACTGTATTCCTACAAAATGGAAAACTATGACCGGGATTGGATTACGACAAAAAATCAGGCTGTCACCTATTCAAGACTTCCGCCTGGGAAGTACACGTTCAAATTAAAAGTTTCTGAGTCGACAGATTTTAGTGATGCGCAGGAAGCATCAATTACATTTTCCATTCATCCGCCAATCTGGCAAACCATTCCATTTTATGTTTTTTCCATAATCGCGTTGGCAGCTGGCGTTTATTTTATCATCAAAAGCAGCGAACGGAAGTTAAGGCGATACAATGAGTTGTTGGAAGAAAAAGTGCAACTGCGGACAAGAGAGATCCAGCAGCAAAGTGATGAAATCCAAACGCAGAACGAGGAGATTTCAGCCCAGTCGGAGGAAATACTTCGGATAAATGAGAATCTCGAGGAGATTGTACAAGAAAGGACACGTGATCTCGAACGAAAAAACAAAGCGCTGGAGGAATATGCCTTCATCAATGGGCACAAGCTTCGCGGCCCGGTTGCGACCATTCTTAGGGTTGATCAATCTGTTTTCCAAAACCAAACTCGACGCCGAGGGAAAGGAAATTAATCGGCGCCTCCAAAATACCGCCGATGAATTGGATGGAATTGTCAGTTCTATCACAAAGGCGATAGAGCGAAGTGAAAAACGAATTCCGAAAGTAAAAGATGATTAATTTACTTGTCTCCTCTGCGGAGCACTGAAACGGATTTCTTTCATTCAGGTTACTTCTTAAAAAAATAAATTTCCTTTCTGAATTTTTTCAAATTATACTGTAACGTTTGGCTGCATCTGCGCGTCTAACAGGCATATTGGACTAATTATGTTAAAAAATTATTTCAAGACCGCCCTTAGAAATCTGCAGCGTCATAAATTTTTTTCGATCATCAATATTTTTGGTTTAGCGGTCGCCATGTCCGTTTGTATGGCCATCATGATGTTGGTGGCAGATCAAATGATGTACGACCAGCATAATACAAAGCGCGATCGGATTTATCGGGTGCTTTCACGTCAGGTAAATGATAACGGACAAGCGCTGGGTGGCATTGACAATGCCACCTCACCGATGCCGTTGCGAAATGAGCTGTTGGAAAATTACACGGGCATTGAAAAGGTAGTTCGTTTTAAACGGGGTTTTGGAAATAGCTGGTTGGAATTTGAGGAAAAGGATGTAAACATTCCCCTTAGCGGTTTTTTTGCCGATCCTGAAGCTTTGGATGTATTTGAATATGAGCTCGAGTATGGGATCCTGCCACGGCGCTCGTCGAACCATTTTCAGTAGTACTTACGAAGCAGGCCGCACGCAAGCTTTTTAAGGAGGAGAACCCTCTAGGTCTCACGGTTACGGTTGGCGCAGATCGTGTGTATACTGTGACCGGCGTGCTAAAAGAAACATCGCATAAATCGCACATCGTTTTTGAAGCCCTTGCCAGTATGTCTACCGTTAGAAGTCTTGCAGGCAGGCGGCCAATTTAGCGGGCGATCTCGAAAATTGGACGGACTTTTGGAATGGTTGGAATTACATCGTTTTAAAGCCTGGTAAACCGGTGACCGAGGTCGAGAAATACCTTGATCAGATTTATAAAAAACATATTTCCGTCATTGTCAATCCAGATGCATACAAAGCGAAATTTGTGGTTCAGCCGCTTCGTAAAATAACGCCTGGCCCAGTCATTAATAATGCCATTGGCCCTTCATTGCCGTGGATATTTGTGTACTTCCTCAGTGGATTTGCCCTTGTTATACTCGTTACATCCTGCTTTAATTTCACCAATTTATCCATTGCGCGTTCCTTAACACGTGCGCGGGAAATCGGCGTACGCAAGGTAACAGGCGCTGCCAGATGGCAAATATTTACGCAGTTCTTATCGGAAGCGGTCGTTGTTTCATTAGTGGCATTGATGATAGCTATGTGCTTTTGTTAATCATCAAACCGTTAATTCTTGAATTGTCCTTTGCGCGTGCTTTCAAATGGGATTTGCAGGCGAATTATTTTGTTTATGGGGCGTTTCTATTTTTTGCAATCGTGGTTGGGCTTCTCGCCGGTCTTTTTCCTGCGACTGTTCTGTCGGGTTTTCAGCCGATAAAGGTTTTAAAAAATCTTAGCGATGTAAAACTTTTCTCGAGGGTAAAGTTGCGCAAAGCACTGCTCGTATCTCAGTTTGCACTTTCGTTGATTTTTATCATCAGCGTCATCGTTATGAACAATCAGTTGGAATTGTTTATCGGCAAAGATCATGGCTTTGCCACTGAAAAAAATATGATTGTCAGGCTTAATAATACCTCTGCCCAAAAGTTAAAAACGGAACTTTTGAAGTATAACAACATAGAGAATATTAGTGCGGCTTCCCATATTCCGGCAGCAGGCATCACCCGCGGAAATGGATTTAAAAAGGATCTCGCTGAGAAGGAATGGACCAATTTGAATCTTTTTTCCGTCGATGAAGATTATCTAAAAAATATTGAAGTCAGGTTGATTGCGGGAAAATTTTTTACTCCCGATAATAATGCATCCAATAAAAACTTTATTGTCATCAACGGGCAGGCGTTAAAGGCTCTTAACTATCTGACGGCAATGGATGCCATCGGGCAGGAAATTATTTATCAAAGTGATTCTACGGGAAAAACAATAATCGGTGTGGTAGAGGATTACAACCACAGCATGTTGTTAAATCAAATAGAGCCGATGGCCCTTATGTTCAACCCAGATGAATTCAGCCTCGCTCCATGTGAAATATTCAGGTACCTACGACGAGGCTGGAAAAACAGTGGAGAAGGCGTGGAGCATCGTGAACCCGGGCTTAAAGATTGACTACAAAGATTTGGGATCCGAGATGCGCGTATTTTATGATACGATCTTTGGAGATGCGGCTGACATATTAGGATTCATCGCTTTTTTGGCGATCATGATTTCTTGTCTTGGATTATTGGGTATGGCGACTTACACAACAGAGACTCGGATAAAGGAAATTTCAATCCGGAAAATTTTGGGAAGCAGCGATCGTGCACTGGTTTATTTACTCTCCAAAGGATTTTTATCCATTCTTTTAATTGCGATAGTAATTGCCGTCCCGGCTGGATATTTTCTAAATAATATGTGGTTGGAATTAATTGCCTATCACGTAGACGTTGATATCGCGACAATTCTGTTGGGAATATTATTTCTTATTTTCTTTGGTGGGATTACTATTGGATCTCAAACGTGGCGGGCAATTTTTATAAACCCTGTAGAAAATCTTAAGAATGAATAATGCTTGGCTTTTTGCAATTGGATAATAGCCACGAAGTCACCAAGGCACTAAGTTTCACAAAGGAGGAAAGAGTATGCGGTTAATTAGAACCTCGAATCTCCGTGGCTCCGAGCCTCCGTGGTAAACAAGCAATCATTAGGTAATCACATGAAGCTCATTAATCAATGAGCATTTCTTATTATATTGGAAAGGAATCGCTATCCTAGTCAGATCTTATTTAGCGATGAATCATGATTCGCGAAATCGATAATTACTTTCTTGAGAAAGAGGAACCCGTTAAAAGTTATTTGCTCACGCTAAGGGATTATATCCTTCAGTACGATAAGAATATTACAGAAGCGTGGCAATACAAAATGCCATTCTATTGCTACAAGGGAAAAAGGTTTTGTTATCTCTGGGTTCATAAAAAATATCAACAACCTTATCTTGGAATTGTAGATGGAAAGAAAATAAATCACCCCGATCTTATATTGGAAAAAAGAGCTCGAATGAAAATAATGTTGTTTGATCCGATGAAGGATGTTCCCCTTAAAACCATTCATGCAATTCTTAAAACTGCTCTTAGTTTGTACAAGTAACGAAGTGATATTGCAAATTGATTAGTAGGTTTGGTATCAAAACAAAATATGGTATTCGTTCTAGCAGATGATTTTTCCGGGGCCGCAGAGATTGGTGGAATCGGTCATCGCTATGGGTTACGGACAGAAGTTCAATTGAGCCTGGATCTCAACACAGCTGCAGATCTGGTGGTCTTGGATACGAATACTCGGTCTTTAAGTGAAGGCGAGGCAGCTAAAAAGATATTCGACACTGGAACAGCCCTTAAGAAATGGAACAAGCCTTTCTATTTATTTAAGAAAATAGATTCTGTTATGCGAGGACATTTGATCCCTGAATTAAATGCACTGCAGGACTGCTTCAACTTTAACAGGATTTTGTTGATGCCCGCCAATCCTGGTCGCGGCAGGAAAATTATTGGCGGAGAATATTTTATCAACGGCGTAAAATTGCACGAGACAATTTTTGCAAGTGATCCTGATTTCCCAGTGGTTTCGTCTAAGATTGGTGAGCGAATTGGTTCATATACTTCTACGTTAAAACATGTCCATATAACACCCTCCGATATTCCTCCATCGGGCTCAATTGTAACAGGGGACATCGAATCCAAAGTTGATTTAAAAAATTATGTAGCGGAGGCAGGACAGGATGATTTGTGTTGTGGTGCTGCGGAATTATTCGAAGCATTTTTGGAGCATTTGCGATTTTCGCCGCGGCCAGAAAGTGCATCTGGCATAGAATTGAGTAAATCCGAATTCACGTTGATCATCAATGGCAGTACGGTGAAAAACCAAAATGAAAAGGATTGGTATAATCGGCTAAATATACCTCAACTTCCTTTGCCTGGTAATTTTAACGGGGTTGAATTTGACTTGCCGGCAGGACGTCGCCATTGAATGGTTTCAAAAAGTTTTAGACGCTGTTGCAGACCCGCAAAGTTGCCGTCGTTACCATTGACCATCCCGTTCAGCAAAATAAAATATTATCCGAAAAGTTTTTGAAGTATTTTGTTGAGTTGATGACGTACATTACCCAGGACATCCCCTTGAATAAGATTCATTTTTGCCTTACCGGCGGCGCGACAGCATCTGCATTGATCAGGCATTTTACAGACGGCAAATTGTTTGTGAAAGGAGAAATTGTACCTGGTGTCGTGTCATTGGTTATGGACGGAATGGCGTGCAACAAGGATGGTTTACGGTAAAACCTGGAAGTTATCCATGGCCACCAAGATTAATAGAAAGCTTGTCTGGCTAGAAAAAATACGAATGGAAATACAGCTGCCCATTTTAGGCATCAGCGCAGGTGATCCTGCTGGTATCGGTCCCGAGATTACGGCGAAGGCTCTTGCATTAAAAGAGATTTACGAAATATGTAAACCCCTTGTGGTCTGCGACGCTAAGATCATGGGTCAAATCATTTCGCTTTGTGGATTGAATTTAAAAGTGAATGCGGTCATAGATCCTGCGGAAGGAGTTTACCGATTCGGCACCATCGATGTGCTGGATATGAAAAATGTTGACGAAAGTTTTCAGTTCAATACAGTTTCAGCTATGACTGGAAAGGCTTCCTTTGAGTATGTGGCCAAAGTGATTGAGTTAGCAAAAGCGAGATTGATTGATGCTACGATTACCGGGCCGATTCATAAAGAAGCCATTCAAAAAGCCGGATTTAATTTTGCGGGTCATACAGAAATTTATGCTGCCTTCACGAACACAAAGGATTATACGATGATGTTGGCGGATGGACATTTTCGAGTTGTTCACGTATCGACACACGTATCATTGTCAGAGGCAATCAATCGGGTTAAAAAAGACCGGGTATTGAAAGTGATTCAGCTGGCAGACGCGGCATTAAGGAGAATCGACATCGACAATCCAAAAATAGCTGTTGCGGGTTTAAATCCTCATGCTGGAGAAAATGGATTGTTTGGAACGGAAGAGATTGATGAGATTATTCCCGCGATAGAGGCGGCAAAAAAATTTGGTATTCATGCCGAAGGGCCATTTCCGCCGGACACCATTTTTCCAAAAATGAAAGGTGGTCAATATGATGTAGTGGTTTGCATGTATCATGATCAGGGCCATATCCCAACAAAGCTTTTGGGATTCAATTACAATCATGAAAAAAATAAATGGGAGGGACTTTCCGGTGTAAACATAACGTTGGGGCTTCCGATCATCAGGGTGTCCGTTGATCATGGCGTAGCGTTCGACAAAGGAGGAAAGGGCGAAGCCAACGCTGAAAGTATGATACAGGCAATCAAATACGGAGCGAGATTATGTGGATAAGTGAGGTTGGCCCACCAACTTCAACACCTAGTACGTCAACACCCCAACACATGAAGATAAAGGCGACCATTGAAAAAATTCCCGGAGGGATGATGATTGTCCCACTCTTTATTGGTGTTATTCTCAATACGTTCTTCCCGGCTGTTTTAAATATTGGCGGTCTTACAACATCGTTGGCAAAAGGGTCGGGGGCATTGATTGGAGCTTTTCTCCTTTGCATGGGTGCTGGAATTAATTTTAAATCCACAGCGATGGCGTTGAAGAAAGGTGTGGCGGTAACATTGACGAAATTTTTGGTTGGTGCACTGTTGGGAATTGCTGTGGCAAAATTTTTTGGAGATGAAGGAATATTCGGCTTGTCTGCGCTGGCCATTGTTTCCGCGGTAACAAATTCTAACGGCGGCTTATTTGCAGCGTTGGCTGGCGAATTTGGCGATGAGACGGACGTAGGTGCAATTGCAATTCTTTCAATCAATGACGGTCCTTTTTTAACGATGGTGGCGTTGGGTACCGCAGGCCTCGCCAACCTTCCGCTCCTGCCGCTGGTGGGTGTGATACTTCCCTTAGTCGTTGGCGTTCTGCTTGGTAATCTCGATGAAGATTTGAGAGCGTTTCTGTTAAAGGGTGGCATGATACTGATCCCTTTTTTTGCATTCGCGCTGGGCGCCGGCTTGAATCTACAGACCATTATCGAAGCGGGTCTTCCAGGAATTCTTTTGGGAGTCACAACTACTTTTTTTGGAGGAATATTCAATGTCATGGCCGATCGGGCCGTAGGTGGTACCGGAATATGCGGCGCCGCAGCTTCTAGTACCGCTGGCAATGCGGTGGCGACACCGGCAGCCATAGCACTGATCGATCCATCGCTTGCGCCTATCGTCAGCGTTGCCACGTCTCAGATCGCCGCAGCCGTTGTTACCACGATTATCCTTACGCCTATATTGACGCAATTTGTTGCCAAAAAGGTGCGTAACAAAAAGAAAGCAGTCACCGTCAGCTAGCACAGCTCAAGCTGTCCTTAATAAATAGCAAGCGGCCGTCCGGGAGAACCGGTTGCCCCTTTCAGTCTAAGGGGTGTGAATACAAACAAAAACTTGTACACTTTTTCAGTGTGGAAAGTTGCAAAATCCATAAGCTCAAGGTTGAAGATTCCATTCTTCAAGATTAATTCGCCGTGAACTTTTGAGTCAGGTCCATCCAGGTTTGCATCGGATCCAACCATGGAGGGTTTTCGCGCGATAATCCATTCTATGACTTCTGAGCCGATATATGCCGGGCTTCCTGACAGTAGTTTTCGGATCAGGCCAGATCCGCCACCAGCCAAGGTTAAAAAGCAATGCATCGCCCGGTTCTATGTCAGTTTCTTTTAACCCTTGCTTTGCCAGCGCATTACGCACATCTTCCAGCGTAATTTCATATCGCTCGGGCAAAGTATTGACCCCTTTGTAGGCTGCGAGATCAATGAAGATTCCCTTCGTAATAATGGGTTTTACATTTTCAACACCAAGTTTAAGCAAACCATAAGGATTTCGCATTTCTTGCGTAGTGTGACCGTTGTAAAAGACCTCGGTCGTTGTTCCATCGGCCATCTTCATTCGTTTACCAACATGGCCAGGCCCATCGAATTGAGTCCCCACCTGTCCAATCTCTGCGGTCACATATTCATCATTAAAAACAAGTTGATCTTTACCGGTGGGTTCATAGGTTGGAAAAGCGGGAATAAATAGGTTATAGCTTCGCTTTCCGATCAACGGCATGCCACGCTCATAAACGTGACCAAGCTCGCATACTTTACCCGACTTGACCAAGGCGAGCGCTTTGACAATTTTTTCAGGCGTAATCCAGTTTGATCCTCCCGCCTGATCATCCGCTCCCCAGATCGGATGCGGCCACCACGGACCTTTTTCTGGAGTTTGGGCTTGAATGAGAAGGGAAAAGGTGGAACATAAAAGCAGGGTCCCAAGTAAATGGCGTTTGATCATATGATTAAATTTTAGGTTCGAAGACGGTAGGCCTCACTATATATCCAACAACGCTTCAGCACAGTTGACTAATTTAATAATATTCAACCATGGAACCATTTGAAATTTGCAAGCCAACAACCGTTAATAGCGCATTACGTCCATTGCTGTACTTCCCATAAAAGCCTGATGAATTTTAGAAAGCTAAAATTGCACACGACACATTTTGAATCTAATATTAATCCCCCAAACCATAAACCCTATCTCATTATGAGTACAAAACTCCTGTTGAATGCAATCCTAAATCGTGCAAGTTTAGTTTTGTTCATCGTTATTCTGCAAGCGACTATCGTTTTCAGTCAGTCTTTGGAACCTGTCGGCATATTCGAGCACCATCAGGATGTTGGAGATCCAAAATTGAAGGGATCGGTGCGTTTATGACAAAGAAAATCAAACCTATACCGTTTCTGGTGCAGGGAAAAACATGTGGGCTACCGAGGATCAATTTCACTTTTTGTGGAAGAAGATCAAAGGCGATTTTATCATCCGAGCGTCAGTGAAGTTTATTGGAAAGGGTACTGCGGATCATCGTAAAATTGGAATCATTGCGCGTGACAAGTTAACCACGGGTTCGCGATATGCCGATGCCTGTGTCCATGGTGATGTTTTAACGTCATTGCAATATAGGCCAGAAGATGGCGACTCAACGGATCAGGTTGTCTTGTCCACCTATCATCCGACAGAAATCGAATTGGAGCGTGTAGGCAATACGTTCACTTTTTCGGCGGCTGTCTTTGGTGAACCTTATAAGTCGGTAACCAAAGAACTTACCCTTAATGAGGAAGTTTATGCAGGGCTTTTTATTTGTTCTCATGTTGAAGATGTGATGGAAAAAGCTGTTTTCAGCAACGTGCAAATCATCATTCCGGCGGCGAAAAATTTTGTTCCTTACCGTGACTATCTTGGAAGCCACCTGGAAATCATGGATGTGACCACGGGGCACCGAAAAATTTTGTATAGTGCGCCGAACTCCTTACAGGCACCCAATTGGACTCCCGATAACAAATATTTGATCTTTAATTCGCTGACGCCAGGCGAGAATCTATTGTATAAATATGATTTGGCAAGCGGTGCGATCACGAAATTGAATACCGGTTTTGCCAATCAAAACAATAATGATCACGTATTATCCTATGATGGAAAAATGTTGGCCATCAGTAATCACGTTGGCGAAAAAAGGACTTCTACGATTTTCATGCTACCGGTGGCTGGATCCGATAATCCTACTAAAATCACGTCGGAGGAGAACGGGCACTCTTATTTACATAGCTGGTCACCAGATAACAAGAAATTAGTTTTCACTGGTCAGCGAAACAAGGAGTGGAATATTGTATCCATCGATATTGCGACAAAGAAGGAAACCAATCTAACAGAAGATGCAACATTGGATGATGGACCCGAGTACAGCCCCGATGGCAAGTACATTTATTTTAATTCTGTGCGAACCGGTACGATGCAGTTATGGCGAATGAAACCTGATGGCAGCGAGGAGGAGCAGGTCACTTTTGATGAATACAACAACTGGTTTCCCCATTTTTCTCCCGATGGTAAGTGGATACTATATGTTGCATTTCCTAAAGACATCGATCCGACCAGCCATCCTTTCTATAAGAAGATATACCTGCGGTTGATGCCGGCAGCAGGAGGAATTCCAAAAACCATTGCATACATCTACGGTGGGCAAGGGACCATTAATGTTCCGAGCTGGTCTCCTGATAGCAAGAAAATTGCTTTTGTAAGTAATTCTAAGCTTGACATTCCAAAAAAGTGAGTGTTTCTCGATCTGAGACTTTGGCTAAAGCCAGATTTTCGCTAAGAAGAAGTATTTCACCCTAAAGGGTTCGTGGTAACTAATTCGCACGAATAGGCTACGTCGTAGTCCCTTTGTGACGATATTTGGGCGTAAAGCCCGACTTCGATTGTACAGCAAGTTGAGAAGGCATTTAAGTTAGTCCGTGGCAGAATTTAGGACAATGGGCTAGCGCTTCCGCTAAAACAAATTGCCAGGGCCTTAAGGCCGGGTAATTATTCAGGAGAATGGACTTTAGTCCGATCGGGCAATATGATTTTTTTATTTGTAATACGCGTCGATCGTCTCAATCGTGCCATCGGGACGATACTTCAGTTCGGTAACTTTCACAGTTCTTAAATGTGTTCTGTCTTCTGAAAATACGCTGTCATGATAGAACAGATACCATTTTCCCTTGATCTCAACAATAGAATGGTGATTTGTCCAACCTACGACCGGATTTAAAATTACGCCTTGATAAGTAAAGGGACCGGTTGGACTGGTGCCTGTTGCGTAAGCGATAAAGTGAGTGTCACCGGTAGAGTATGAGAAATAGTACTTACCCTTGTATTTGTGCATCCAGGAAGCTTCGAAAAACCTTCTATCGTGATCTCCACCTAATAAAGGTTTGCCTTGGGGATCAAGAATTTTTATCTCCTTTACCGGTCCTGAAAAACTGAGCATATCCTTGCTCATCAGTGCAACTCTCGGGCCGATGGCCGCCAGGCTATCTTTTTTCAAATCGGTCTTAGATCCAGCGGAATCATACTTTCCTTCGCTCCAGCGCTGGAGTTGTCCACCCCAGATTCCACCAAAATACATATAGGATTTTCCGTCCGTGTCAGTAAAGACGGCAGGATCGATACTGTAACTTCCTTTGATGTAATTTGGCTCAGCTTTGAAAGGTCCCTCGGGAGCAGTGCCGGTTGCAACGCCAATGTGGAATACATCTTTTTTATCCTTCACCGGGAAATACAAATAATACTTGCCGTTTTTGAAAGCGGCGTCAGGTGCCCACATTTGTCTACCGGCCCAAGGCACGTCTTTAATATCCAGGGCCACGCCATGGTCAGTAACTTTTCCACCGACACTATCCATTGATAAGATATGATAGTCCTTCATATCAAAATGTCCACCCTCATCGTCCTGGGGAGTATTAGACTCAATGTCGTGTGACGGATAAATGTAAATCCTTCCGTTGAATACATGTGCTGAAGGATCTGCTGTATAAATATGCGTGACCAACGGTTCAGATATAGGCTTTGGAAGCTGTTTTTTGGGTACAGAATCCTGTGCCACAGAATCTGCTTCCGTTGCTGTAGCCTCGTTTTTTTTGCCCTGGCATGAACTAAACAGCAGTCCAATGACCAGTAACATGCTACCTGATAGTTTAAAATGCGAATGGTTATTCATTGTGAATGTATTGGGTTTAGATAAAATCAATGAAGGTTTTTTCCAAGATAATTATTTTACTGAATCCGTCTGTTTCATTGCATAATTTCATTAATAGTTCGAGGTTTCTAGTTTGAAGTTCGAAGTTGGGCTTAACCTCGAACCTCGAAACTTCGAACTCGAACTTTATAACTTTTCTCCACGCCAAGGCCTGGTTTATCAGAACAGGACATGAATCCGTCCTTTAAAATAAACCCTCCTTTGACCACATCACGGGCCAGGTCGAGGCTTCCATCGAGATCGATATACTTGGTATTGGAGCAAGCAAACGCTGCATGTAGGGCAGCCGTGATACTTACAATACTCTCGTCATTACATCCCCAGAACAGGTCAATGCCTTCGTGCAAGGCAATGTCAGCAATTTTTAACGCTTGACTTACGCCTCCGCATTTCATGAGTTTAATATTGAAAATGGCCGCAGCTTTCGGGGGTTTTATGAGTTCGATCGCGTCTGCTGGCGTGATCAAGGATTCATCTGCCGCTATTACCTGTCGCACTTCTTTCGGTAAACTTTTCATTTCCGAAATTTCCTTTGCAGGAAGCGGTTGTTCAATAAGTTCTACATCAACGTCGTAAGTTCGGCCATAAAACTGAATGGTTTGTTCAGTGGTATAGCCCTGGTTTGCATCACATCGAATCACGATGCTATTTCCAAACTTCTCGCGGAGCTTCAACACGCGTTCAACATCCTCATCGAGGTCCTTACCGAGTTTTACTTTTATTACCTTAAAACCCCGTTTGATATAGCCTTCAGCTTCCTTTAAAGTCTCTTCCACATTCTTAATACCAATGGTGTAGGAAGTCGGTAGCTTCTTAATTTTTTGTCCCAGAAATTTCACCAGCGGGATATCCAGATATTTTGTAAACACATCGTGCAACGCAATGTCTAAAGCAGCGCGGGCGGAGGGATTATCCGGGAACTTTTTCCAGACCTCAAATAGGAGCTGGTTGAATTCCCGAATGTCGCGTCCAATTAAGAATTGAATGTTTTTTTGTTTCAAAGCATCCAGGCATTGCTCCAGTGTCTCACCCACAACATATTCGCTTGGGTTTCCCGCGCCAATCCCGGTTAGATCATTGTCCAATATTATTTCTACAAATGCATTTTTTACCTCGTCAATCGTTTTGAACGCGATAGTATATGGCTTTGTATTTCCCAAGTCAACACTCCAAACCTTTATATCTTTAATTTTCATTTTTAATAAGTCGTTGCGAAATTTAAACTCTAGCCAGGCTGTTCTTAATCATTTTTTCAAAGACGGGAGTGAGGCTATCAACACCATCTTCAAGCGGAAGTACAACAGGAATCCCTAGCTCCTTTTCATATTGTTGAACGGCAGCACGTGCTTCCTGTGGCGTCATCTTTGCAGAATTTATAGTAACGGCTGCAGTAGGCGCACCAAAAATCTTGATCAGGGCGATTTCATCCTTCAATGCCGGTAAATAGGCGGGATAAAATTCCATGTCCTTATATTGTTTGCGGGCAGGATTATGTTGCAGCACTACAGCATCCGCGGCGGCCGATACAATCCATTCCGAACCCGCTGGTCCACTAGGATTTCGAAGGGATGATTGGCCTTCAATAAAAATTATGTCGGGTTTAGCTTCATGGTAACAGGTCACCACGGCATGCTCCATTTCTCCGGAGATGAAATCATTCAGCGTCGAATCAAAAACAAATCCATACTTCGCTCCCTGCATCCATCCGGTTTGTCCGGTATAAACCATCTCAGCTTTATAGCCCGCCTTTACGCATGGCTTCAACCAAAAATCTCGTAGTCGTTCGTTTACCTAATGCACAATCAGTACCCAGCACAGCTACCTTAGGACATTTCACTTCTTGAATCCTGCCCGACCAGAAATGTAAGTCCTTTACTTTTTTTGGTTTCCGAACGTCAATGATCTCCAATCCCTTTTGATGGGCAAGCGATGCCAACGCTGGAATGTCAGAAACATATTCATGCAAACCGTTTACAATGCTCAATCCATTTTCCAACGCTTCCTTTAACAACTTGTTGAGGGATTCTGGGATTACGCCGCCTTTTGTAGCAACGCCAACGATACAATACTTTGCCTTTTTTTCTGAAGTTTTAATAAAATCAGCGATGGTTGCGTAGATCGGAATGTTGCGCCTCTTTCCATCCAAAACTTCCCCGGCATCCTTTCCCGGCATTTTCTCATCTATCAAACCTAAGATCGTAAATCGGTCGGTTCCGCGAATTAGTCCATGTGCTGTTTTGGCGCTGTATGTATCCAGATAACCTCCTGTGATAACAATGGCAGTACTTTTCTCCATGCAGATTTTTGAAGGCCGAAAAATACGGGTAATAAAATGAGTTTTCAAAAAGGAAAATGACAGGAAATGGTGTCAGCACTGATATTAAGGAAAATAAAGGCCGGTAACGTTTGATGGCTCG
The DNA here is from genome assembly GCA_963739105.1 of uncultured Bacteroidota bacterium. Classification (GTDB taxonomy): domain Bacteria; phylum Bacteroidota; class Bacteroidia; order Cytophagales; family Cyclobacteriaceae; genus Chryseolinea. Next base: position 244,396 of record CAVTZI010000022.1, read on the forward strand.
AATTTTGGTAAATTTGGTTAAATCCATATCAGCTATGAAAACCTTCATTTTTCTGATGGTCTTTGGTTCCGCGTCACTTATTTGCCAGGCACAATCCGTCGTTGGACGCTGGCAACTGATAAAGCAAAGCAATTGTGTCGAAAGCGAGCTTGGTGAAGAAGAGGCAAGTGCGCAAGAAATGGTAGAAGATATGAAAGGATTGTCGGGTGCCGGACCACAGGTTTTAGAGCTCAAAGAGAACAACACCGGAGAAGAGAATACGAAAATCATCAGCAAGAAAAAATCCTATAACTCTAAATCTTTTTTGTATCGTTACCAGGCGGGCACCCTCTATTTTTTAGATAAGAAATCCAAGACCATAATTGACGGTTATACTGTTGAAAAATTGGATGGAGATTCGTTGATTATTTCCAATGCAACACGTGTTTGCGAAACCAAAATATTTGTTCGAATAAAATAACATGTCAAGGTACGAAGTACGAGTTACAACGTCCGAGTGGCGATTTCTCGTACGTTGGTATTTCGTACCTCGCACATCTTCGTCCCTACCTTTGCATGATGGTAGAAACTGGATCGAAGCGGGATATTCGAAAACTCAAACTGGATGAACTGACAGAATTTTTTCTGCAGCATGGAGAAAAGCCATTCCGCGCTAAGCAGGTATATGAATGGCTATGGAACAAATCTGCTAAGAATTTTGATCAGATGACCAACCTGTCGGTAGGCCTGCGCGACATGCTAAAGGAACATTTTGTCATCAACCACATCAAGGTTGATCATATGCAGCGGAGTGCCGATGGCACCATAAAAAATGCTGTCACATTATTTGATGGTATGATTGTGGAATCGGTTCTGATTCCCACTGAAAAAAGAATTACGGCCTGTGTCTCTTCCCAGGTTGGATGCAGCCTGGCTTGCAAGTTTTGTGCGACCGCGCGTCTCAAGCGACAACGAAACCTGAGCGCCGATGAGATCTATGATCAGGTAGTAGCAATTAAGGAACAATCTGAACTTTTCTTTGGCAGGCCCCTTACAAATATTGTCTTTATGGGAATGGGCGAGCCGTTGCTTAATTATGGAAATGTCGTTTCAGCAATTGATAAAATTACGTCGCAAAAGGGGCTGAACATGGCATCCAAACGTATTACACTATCCACTGTCGGGATTGCCAAGATGATCATTAAGATGGCTGATGACGGTGTAAAGTTTAACCTGGCAGTGTCTTTACATGCTGCACTGGATAAAACACGTTCTTCTATCATGCCGATCAATGATACCAATCCCCTGGACGAGTTAGGAGAAGCGTTACGATACTGGTATGACAAAACGAAGCGAAAGGTTACTTATGAATATGTTGTCTGGAAAGGCATCAACGATACAGAAGAACACGCGAAAGCCTTGCTTAAATTTTGCAAAATTATTCCTTCCAAGGTGAACTTGATTGAATACAATCCCATCGATGATGGTGAATTTCAGCAAGCATCGGATGCATCGTTGAATATGTATATGGATTTGCTGGAGCGTCATGGAATTACAACCCGTATCCGCAAAAGCCGTGGAAAAGATATCGATGCTGCATGTGGGCAGCTGGCGAATAAAACTTAATCGCCGGTTTATGCATCTAAAGCAAAAGCGGTTTCGCGAATGGTATTGAGCTATCGTATAAAAAAAATCTATTTCACGATACTGATCCTGGCGTTATCATTTTCAGGTGTTGCTCAAAAAATAACGCACGGAATTGTAGTTGATTCAGCGTCGCTCATCACCCTTCAGGGAGTCCACGTAAAAATCAAAAACTCAAATCGTGGAACATCCACTAATCCCAAGGGAGAATTTTTTATAACGACCAAGCCGACTGATACGCTACTTCTGTCCAGCGTTGGATACATGGACCTGGAGGTGCCGTTGTTATTTGAAGAAGAGGATATCTTGATCAGGCTAAAGGAAAAGGTTCGCATGTTAAAAGAGATAACCATTACCAGTACGCGTTTAAGTCCCAGCGAAGTAGTTCGGACGACGCGTACAATGCCCAGGAAAATGTCCACAGCCGATGCCTTCTCATCGCCATGGGATTATTTTACGAAAGGCCAGAAGGACAAACGCAAAGCGACAAAACTGATCAATGAAAATAATCGCATTAAGACTTATGTTGAGGTAATTCACGATGAGCTTTTGAGGGAGGATATTATGCAGGAGCTGGACCTTTCCGAAACGCAGTATTATGCTACATTGGCTGAATACAACAAGCAAAGTCAAGGTGTGCTCTATTCAACAGACAAGAATGAGATCATAAGTTCCCTTAAGTCTTTTTTCAGACAACGGTATCGTTAGACACAAAAACGTTATCCGTTATCCGTTAACCGCAAAGCCGCGGATAACGAATAACGGATAACTGATAACGGACACGCTCAAGGATTCTTGCTGGCTACGCAGGAATGCTCAAGCAGATGATCACCAGTCTTAATAGTGTAATCAAAATTAAGGGTATTGCCATTCAATGTTCCCGCTGCCGGCAACCACAATGGTCATGGACTTACCTTTGAATGTTTGAGACGGAACAGTGAAGGAATTTCCATTGATCGAAGCTTTGACGGGCACGTACATAATGTCTCCGAAATTGCTTATCTCTAAACCGCCATCTTTGGCATTGGTAATATTAATAGAGTAATTTTCTACGTCACCGTTTTCATCTGTATCAACCACTGAGTAGCTACCAACAGCCTTAGCCAAATCAGGGTTCGGACCGTCGTCATCGTCGCTACAGCTGGTTAGGCTGACGATAGCAAACATCAGGACAGTAATATAGTTTCTAAAAAGAGTATGGGCTGAAATCGAGCTTACGACGTTTTTTAAATGGAATGTTATAGTGTTCATGTTGTGAAGGTGTTTTTTATTTAGAGTGATTTGAAGTTTGTAGAAGGAAATTGTTACCCGCTAATACCTTTGCCACATTCGATCTTCACGATTAACGGATAACAACTAACCTCTCCCAGATTATTGTTTTTTGTTGGCCTTGCAAGTTCCGGTATAATTAAGGTAGCCAGTCGTCGTGTACGTGAAGTTTAAAACGTTGCCCGACAAAGTACCTGAACCAGAAACCTGAATAGTGTTTCCACTGCTTGGGTTCGTAAATGACTGAGACTTGATGGTTATTTTATTTCCGTCTACACTGGCTTTAACCGGAATATTAAACATGTCTGCAAAATTCGAGATGTGCAGATAGCCATCAGCACCATTTGAAATAGTTACGTCATACTCATAAGTATAACCACTGGAGCCGCTGATATCTTCTACGGCGTAGGTACCAATAAACTGTGAGCTTGTGTCAGGTTTTGCATCGTCGTCATCGGAACAGCTGGCAAGTGTAAATAAAACACTGGCCATGAATACATACTTAATCAGTTCAATAAATCTGATTTTCATTACAGGGGATTCGATTTGCGTTTTCATTTGTTTTGTTTGTATTAGAGGTTAATTTTTGAATCTGTGACTTAGCACGCAAACTCCTCCTCGAGGATGCAAAACGGGGCAAAACAAATGGGACAAGAATTAACACAGATGAGACAAAGGGCTA
>CAVTZI010000023.1:0-82911 GCA_963739105.1 uncultured Bacteroidota bacterium
CCATTTCCCCAAAATGCAATCGGTGTGAGAATAAATTTCATCCCCCTATCCTTCATTTTTTTCAGCATGTAATCAAACAGTTGTAAATGATCATTCTCAAGCAGATTTCCCAGGGAATCGCTGATTTCAGTATCCCATACGTGAACGCGATAGGCATCGAATCCCAGTCTTGCAAAATGATAAACATCATTGTCTATGGCATCTTTGTGAGAGATGTTTAGTGTTTTCGCAGCGCGATAGGCGTGTGCAAACGGCACGGTATAATTCACGCCAAAACCCTGCACTTCAGCATTTGACTTACTCCATCGCATAACACCTTTTTTATCTACGTACACACTGCTGCCCCTACCCGACCGTTGCGCGTATGCGTGAATCTGCACGGAGAAAATAAAAATGGTGAAAAGTAAAACGTTTTGGTAGAGGTTGAATCGCGGCATCATGGCTTTTTACTTGAACTCGTATTTCATAAAATCAATTCCCTGAATGGTGTTCCCATCAAAATCAAAAAAAGTATTATTCTCCCAGGAAGAACCCGTGCCCCAAAGATCTTTCATGTCTGAGGATATCCAGGCAGGCTCCCAATATATTAAACCCTGACCTCCCCCATCTTTAACTTCCTGCGAAATTTTTACCATAATGTCATACTGTCCTTGCTTCGAATAAGGATATCCGTTTATTGGCGGCTGACTTCCAAACAAATTGTTATAATTATCGTCTGCGGCAGTTGTCCATGGATAAGCTGTTTCCAGAATCATCACCTCTTTGCCATATTTATTCTTAAAGCTTGAGACATTACCGGACAACTGGTCAACGGGAACCGTTGTGTGCCACAGCGGATAGTATGAAAACCCGATAATGTCAAAATCTTTAACGTTCCCTTTTGTAGCGTCGGTCATATTGGTGAACCACCATTCAACGTTTTTTGGATCGGCAACGTGTAAAAGGATCTTGGGTTTTATGGCAGATGTTGCAGTAGCATCTTTCACGGCTTTGATAGCGCTATTAACGACAATGCCCAGCCGTTGCCATTCACCATTGCAGACATTACAAGCTGGAAATCCAGCTGACGCATTGGTATAAAGCATGCCACAATTAGTTTCGTTGCCAATCTGAACGAGTTCTGGAATTAGCGCTCCGTCCACGAGGTATTGAAAAACTTTATACGTGTAGTTGTAAACCGAATCCTTGAGCACGTTGATATCCTTGATATCTTTCCAGGCCGCAGGAATCTCCTGCTTGCCGGGATCCGCCCATGAATCCGAGTAATGCAGATCGAGCAGAACAGAAAGACCCTGCACCTTTGCTATTGCGATCGACTTCGAAACGTCAGCAAGGTCATTGTACAACTGAGTGCCCGCGGCACCATAAACCTGTTTTGTCCAGACTGGATTATGCCAAAGACGAAGGCGAATGACATTTGCGCCGTGGTCTTTAAAAATTTTGTACGGGTCCTGCACCGTTCCCCCATCTTTGTAAACCCCACCATGATCTAAAATTTGGTTTACATACGATAGATCCGCTCCAAAATAAAAGTCTTCTTCAACCGGGTTTTCAATAGGCGGTTCCTCGACATCATCGTCTTTACAAGACACGTAGCATAGCATGCACAACAGCAGCATGATCATCATCTTCATATTTCGTTATCCGTTATCGTTATCCGTTATCAGTTATCAGTTATCAGTTAATCGTTAGTCGAGGTGGCGACTTGATATTCGGTAAGAATTACACTGCATCCACGGATAACGATTAACTGATAACTGTTAACGCCTACTGGCTCATGTCAACCTTCAAGTTGTACAAGTCAACAGCCATAGTAAAGGTACCGGTAGTTCCCACAAAACGGAAATTCAAATCACCATCATTTGCGTTCTCGAGCAAAGCGCTTACCTCGCCTTCCTCTCCGAAGTAAGGATAGTTTCCAAATCCATTAGGCCAATCTGGTTTGTCGAATAACCGAAAGGTCCATTTACAATTTGTCGATCCCTGAAAATGGCGAAAAGGTCTGCTAAAAGCAAACAGTTTCTTTCCTGATATTATCAGCGATATTATGATGCCGGTGGACGGCTTACGATGTGCAGCGGATAAAAGGTAATCCCAGGACTCGCACATTGGTATTATATTGCTAACGGCAAAAGGCCTCACTTCACAAAAGATTGAGGGGGTTCGCTCCGGCGCTGACGTATACCTTACTAAGCCATTTGAAGTCGAGCTTTTACAAGCTAGCATTGATCATTTACTAAATCGCAAACTGGAGCTGTCCAATTATTTTAAATCTGAAATTATAACCCATCCCTCACCGGGTACAAAGGAAAATGTCGACGACAAGTTCATCCGGAAAGTCGTTAATATTATTGAAGCCAATATTTCAAATCCAGAGTTGAGTGTTGAGATGATCAGTGATGAAATCGGGATGAGTCCAACACATTTGTACCGAAAGCTGAAGTCGTTAACACATTTTTCCGCGAAAGAAATCATCAAGAAGTATCGCATTAAAAAAGCATCGTTGTTATTAAAAAATAAGGAAGGGAATATATCTGAAATCATGTACGAAGTGGGATTTTCTAATCTGTCGTATTTTGCAAAATGTTTCAAGTCGGAATTTGGGGTATCGCCCAAAGAATATCAGCAGAGAGAAAGCAAGCATAGTTTTGACATTCCTGAAAATTTTGAGTCATAAGTTACCCCGGAAATCCGGGGTATTTTTCTTAATATCTCCCTGAGTTCAGTTATTTTTTTTACAAGGAAGTGAAATTTTGTGATTTTGACTACGTTCTAAAAGTTGGAAATTCAGAAAATGATGTAGCTTCACCAATGGAAGTTTATACTACTGGAAAAATGATTAATGCGAAACGTCTTATCTGCCGTTTTCAGATATCGCACACGTTAGACTATTGTAACCGTTAATGAATATTATAAAAAATTTTATAAAGCTTGTATTTGGGATCCCAAATAGTGATCCAATTCCTCCTTTTCAGTTTATAGTATTCTTTGTCTTAATGACGATAGTCCTTATTCTATTTGTAACTTTCCGGTAATTACAAAAAAATAAAAAAGGAGATATCGCAATCGTCTATTGTGATGCTCCTTTTTAAATAATACAACGTTGATTAATCTAAACTTTTGTTGAGATTATTCAACGAAAAATTTAGAGCCATTCACTGACCTGCATTGGAAGATCGGAATTCCAAATTTCGCGGGTAACTTTCCATGAACCATCAGCTTGCTTTTTCAATAGAACAAGATATTTGCCGTTGTCATTTATCTCGATGGAATCATTCAGGACTCCCTTGACAACCCAAGTTCCGCGCGAATATGCCAAGTCACGCCGTACCTTCAATTTCCTCACTGGTAATCACAAAGGAAGTTACCTTCGGTCCGGTTGAGTGAAACTCGACGGTCTTTCGTTTCCCAACATTGACTTGTGTTATGAGGTGGCATGGAAACGACATCATCGGCAAGCCCATTTCCGGCATCGGCAGACTGCGTGCTTATGGCTTGAGCAAAGTTTTCAGCATTTTTTTTAATAGCGTCGATGTCAGCGGAAGTCAATGGTGCGCCGCCTTGCTGACAACCTGCGACAGCAAAGACAAGGATAATTAATAGTCTTTTCATAGGGATAAAGTTTATTGGAACAATCACGAAAAAACTAATGGGACACACTACAAATATGAAAGGTCCATCGATCATCTCCACATCTATTCATTATCCAGGAAAAAATAAGGCAGGCAGCTCCGGGCTTTGACAGGCTGGAGACGATAGATCAACATACAAAGCTTAATAAAAAAAAGGTCTTAATTACAAGACAGGCGTTGCATTTATGTATAATAAACGGTCAACGATGCTATCTTAAAAGATTAACCTATTTCTCAGGCCAAAGCGAATAATCCTCAAGCTTGCTAACCTCCATATTGTACTTGCTCCGGTACTCGACGGGCGACATTCCTACAATTTTTTTGAACACATCGCGGAAGCTTTTGATATCCGTGTAACCAACGTCATAGATAACCTCGTTAACAATTTTCTTTCCTGCTTCCAGTTGTTTTTTTGCTACTTCAACTTTAACGCGTTGAATGTATTCGGTAACAGAGTGTGCCGTAGCAATTTTGAACCTCCTTTCAAGGTTTCTTCTGCCCAGGAAAACATGTTCCGCTAACTGCTGTACCGTGATCTTTTGTTGATAACTCCTTTCAATATACTCCTGGGCTTTCAGGATGTATTCATCACCATGTTTCTTATAACCCTGGAAAATCATGAATTGAGATTGATTGTTCCTCCCCATATCAATTGCGAATATTTTGGCGATGAACACTACAATTTCATGTCTAACATATTTTTCAAGCACGTAGAGAATAAGATTGAGATAGCTATAGGCGGCGCCGCTGCTATAAATACCGTTCTCGTCCGTAATGATTTGATCGCCAACAAGATTTACATCTGGAAACATTTCACGAAATTCAGTCGCGTGTATCCAGTGAGTAGCACAACTCTTTCCGTTTAGCAGACCCGTAGCCGCCAACAAAAAGGCGCCTGTGCAAAGGCTGATAATCTCAGCTCCTTTGTTGCGTTGCTCGATAATCCATGGAATCAAATCACGATTTATTTCGACCGCCTTTTGTATATCCCCATGGAGCGCGGGAATGATGAGGATATCTGTCTTTACATTTTCTTCAATCAGAAAATTAGGATGGATACTGAAAGAAATCTTTTAGGAAAATGCTGCGTTTTTTCCCGATCAGCTGAAAATAAAATAAAGGATCCTTTCCCTCCCTTTTCAAGGCTTTATTTGTTTCACTAAAAATATGGTGCAGCCCTTCGACATTGACAAGACTTATATCACCTTCAGGAATTAGAATAGAGACATTTTTCATACTTGATAGTGTTGACGTGTTGTGTTCGGCGAATTGACGTCTCACCTGCATCGTCGTTCGAATACGAAATTGTTTACGTGAGCCATGACAAAAATGTTCTCAAGAAAGAAACGCTTTGCAAACAATATACAATCCCGTCGCGGCTTTGGCGCCATCGCTCCCGGATAGCCGACAATTCTCACCAAACTCAATCCACCAACGCCTGATAGACAAGTGCACGCAATTGTAATTGGTCTTTGACTATTGAGCCGGGCCTCACCTGCGTAAAATAGAGAACGATCATTTCTTCTGCGGGATCTACCCAGTAGGTGGACCCATAGGCACCACCCCACCCGAACTGGCCGAGTGAACCGTACGTACCTCGCTTGCCTTGATCCAGCACAACCTCAAAACCGAGTCCAAAACCTAACCCTGGACGATGTTCAATACCCGTTATCCAAGTGATCCACCGTCATCAGTTGAGCCGTTCTAGAAGAGAGTATTCGTTTACCTTTAAACTCGCCGCCGTTAGCCATCATTTGAAGAAAATGATAGTAATCTTTGGCCGTGGAGACCAGGCCGGCACCACCTGAAAAATTTTTACGCGGACCTGTGACATATTGCCCCTGGCTATCGACAGTTCCTTCTACAGGTGCCGGCTTTAATGGCTGACCTTCTTTCGGCATATAGACGGTAGCAAGTCTGGAAGCCTTTTCTTTGGGAAGAAAGAAATAGGTATCTGTCATTCCCAGTGGATCAAAAATCCGCGCTTTGAGAAATTGATCCAATGGCATGCCGGATGCGCGCTCAATGACGACGCCCAGGATATCCGTTGCATAGCCATAAACGTAATGCTCGCCTGGATGCGCATCCATGGGTAAAGCAGCCATACGCTTGATTGTTTCCGCAACGGGCTCGTCAAGATGTGCAAAGTAAAAGTCCTGCAGTCCTGCTTTTTTCCACTCATCGGCAGCGATACCTTGTCCATATCCAACGCCAGCGGTGTGGGTCAGTAAATCCCTTATGGTGATTTCGCGGTTCGCCTTTACAATTTCGTATCCGCCGGTGGGCTTTGAAACAGCAACTTTGGTCTCTTTGTATTCGGGTATAAACCGACTTACAGGATCCTGAATTAATAGTTTGCCTTCCTCCTGCAACATCATGATGCCCACGCTTACAATTGCTTTCGTCTGTGAAGCGATGCGAAAAATGGATCCCAGCTCCATCTTCGAGCTTGATTCTTTATCACGAAATCCAAAGGCCTTGTAGTAGGCTATTTTGCCTTTTCTGGCAACAAGGATCACACTCCCGGCCATTTTATTTTCTGTCACATATGAATTGAATACCTGATCGATACGTTCCAGTCGTTGAGTTGAAAAGCCCAGCTCTTCTGGTTTACCGATGACAAGTTCCTGTGCAGGGGCAACAATCCATATGAAAACAGGAAGAATAACGAGCAGTCGCTTAAAGGTCTGAATCATGGTCTAGATTTTAAAGGCATAAGTATATACAATACTTCCAATAAAATGTTCGCCGGCCGTATAATGGTCCTGAAATTATTGGGTGAGTTGATCGGATCGATTTGAGAGCAAATAATGCATTTACACAGAGCGCAACGACGCAAAGTTGCGCAAAGAGCATTTGACATTCGTCAAAAAAGACCGTCGAACTAAATTTGCAAAGGGAGCCGCTTAGTTTATTTAATCACAACTTTTCGGGAAATGATATTTTGTCCGGTGTTGATAGTGATGAAGTATACGCCATTGCTCCAGGCCGATGAAGGTACCAGTAAGCTGTCGTGTGAATTGTCGTGAACGGTCTTTTCAAAGACAACACGACCGGCAGCATCGTAGATCTTTACAAATCCATTTATTTTTCTTGCCATGTCAATAGTAAAATTGTCGTGTGCCGGATTTGGAAAAATTCTTAAACCGTTGATCTCCTTATCCTCTATTCCCGTTATGATCGTTGGGGCCGACGTTTCCGAACAGCCTCCTTTTTCAATGTATACCTTATAGGTGTCACCTTCAATTACACCTTCGAGAATATAGTTATTGCTGTTCGGCATGGGAGAATTATTTCTATACCATTGATAAAAACTTCCATCCTGCTCAGCTGTATAAATTTTGTCGTCCTCGAAGTTTATCTCTGAATCAATAACCAAGGGTTTGACTGCGACGACAGCGGGCAAGCTTTCGCATTGGCCAATGTTTTGGGTAGCATAAAAATTTTGCTCAGATAACATGATAGACAATTGATTACCCGATCCAGCATTTATTTTTTTGTCGGCATCTTTATACCACATTACATTTTTGCCGGATACCGCCAGGTAAGCCGAACCTCCTGCGCTATTCTCGCAATAGAAATAAGGATTAGTGGTCGCCACTGGCATCGGAGGCCGATCAAGAATCGTAATTTGAACTGGCCGCGCAACACCTCGCATACCGGCAATAGTCTGTGTTACGTACACCTTTTGGCTAGCCTGAGGTGAGTAAACACCCGATGCCACTTTGTTGGTCAGCGCCTCATCCGTGTACCATTCAATATCGGTTCCTTCGGCGGTAAGGGTGATCTGCCGATCACATTTATAAATCACGGTGTCTTTAATAACCGGTGCTTGAGGCAAGAAAATAAAGTCCGCCTGTGCTGAAAGTGGCGATCCCATGAATGTTTGATCAACGGCCTGTACCTTCCATGTGTACGAACCGTACGCCAGGTTATCTACTATTAAAGATCCGTACGCTCGTCCTTCCTGTAGTTTGAGTCGCGCTCCTGTGACGGGATTTGCGGGGCCTTTCATTATTTCTTTCCCATCTTTATAAATGATCACATCGTGGCTGAGGGCCATAAGCGCCGTATGGTCATCGGGTTGATCGCTCCACGTCAAATGAAGCCCTTCCGTATCCTGGTAAGACGTCAGGTTGATGGGAGCACCTGGAGCCAGGTTTCCGATACCTTTTCCCGAAACAATCAACTGATTCTTGAGTACGTAACCATAGGGCTGGTCTACGTCTTCCACATAGTCAACAGTGAAATAACCGGTCATGAAAAGGTCAAGGTCACCGTCGCTGTCGAAGTCAACCCATTGCGTATTATTCATACCCGCCGAAAAATTTGGAATGAGGTTTTCTTTAAAAGTGTCATCTCCTTCATTGTTGTACATGACACAGGGCTTACCCGTAAAGAAAATGTCAAGGTCACCATCATGGTCATAGTCTGCAGTATTAACGGACACTTCGCCTACGGGGAAGTCATCTTTTATCACCTTGAATTGTATTACCCCTGATTCATTAGCGCCCAGGTTCTTATACAGCTTAGCTTTTGACGTTGAAGCCATTGTCCGCAACAAAGAGAAGGTCAGGCCACCCATCACCGTTGTAATCCAGCTTTTGCATCCGTCCGCCGCTGACCTGAAGATTTACATTGGGTTGCATTGCACCCTCCTTGTTGAGGAACAAGGTGATAATAATTTGAAGTCTGGTTAAAATGAATCAAATCTTCATCCCCATCCTTATCAAAATCGCCTGGCAATAGGGTGTTAGTCACAGCACTAAGCTCAATGTCCGTGTCCTTATTGAAAACACCAGCGCCATTATTTTTTATGATGACTTGTTCCAGCACCGGGCTTCATTACATAGTAGTCGAGGTCGTTATCCCGGTCATAATCCCATGTTTCCAAAATGCCAAAGTAATCTGAAGTAAAACTATTTGTTGTTTCAGTGAAGGATTTGTTACCGTTATTCAGCAACACATTGGTTTCGTATTTGCTATCCAACAACGAATAACCATGCTGATACAAATCCAGGCGATGATCCCCGTTTATATCATAAAAATGTGATGTTCCAGTATTCGCTAAAGTTACCGAACCCGCGTTCTGTTGTGTCCAGCCGCCGGATGTTTTTTCCAGCAGGGCACTGGTCAAGCCAATGATGTTACCATTATACATCCTTCCTCCGAAAATTAACATATCCATTTTCCCATCGGCAGTATAGTCACCAACATCCAGTGATCCCGTTGCATTTGTGATGTTGGATTGCTCCAGTACTAACAGGGCAGTGTTCCAGGTGACCGTGTTTGAGCCCGTTGTTATTGTACTTCCTGACTTTTCATAAACTTGATAAGTATAGAGGTTGTCATACTGAAGGCCGCTGTCGGTATAGGTTGTTGCGTTTGCCGGTAATTCCGCGATTATTTGAAAGTCAGTATCTGATGATTTTCGCGCCACAATTGTTGCTGTTCCATTCAAAGGTCCATCCGTCCAGGTGAGTTTCACTTTGTTCAGAAGGATTCTTTCGACTGCTAGCAACGTGGGTCCTGCCGTTACGTCAAAGCTTAACGCGGAGGATGCTGAAAGTTTAAAGGTGGCGTCAACGGCGTGAATATTCGCAGTGTAATGTCCTGCTGGTAGATCATTTATAGTAAAGGACGTTCGAAATCCGGCATTCCCATAAGCTAATCGGCGGCGAAAAGTTCCTGATGCGTTCGTTTCACGATGGACCCAGTGTTTTCCATTTCCATCAATCAAATCAATATGATAACTAATCATTGCCGACGGCGTCGTATCGTCTGTAGCCGGCAGCCACGATAAGGTAGTAGCATTGGCGCTGCGGGATACCTGAATACTGGCAACCACCGTTGGGGCAGCGTTCTGACCCGGCGCTGAAATACTTCGATTCTTATAATAATAGTTTATTCCTTGGTCATAGTCGTCGTTGCCTTGTTTCACCAGGTCCAGATCTCCATCGCCTTCCATGTCCGTTAGAAATACATGAGTGCCCGGGTTGCCGGCGAACTGATAATCTGCTCTAACAAAATTTCCTTGCCCCTGTATTGTATAACAAAGTTGTATTATGGGAATCGTTCACGATCAGATCAGGCCAGCCATTGAAGTCCATATCCGCAATCATGGTCTGTATACTTTCATTGGCGCCAATGCCCGCTATGGAAATTTCCTGAGGCTCGCTGAACTGCGCACCACCCAATCCGTTGTATAAGTACAAGACTTGAAAGCCCCGTTGGATGATGTCCATTTTACCGTCCCCGTTAAAATCAAAGAATACGGGGTCATCCAAAGAAGAAAGGCCGAACGACGTTTCCTTAAAGGCATTCCCGCTTAGGTTGACGAAAAGTTTAGCTTTAACGGTATATCCCGCACCACCAAAAATCACATCGGTAAAACCGTCGTTATTAAGGTCGGCCAGATAAAAATTGCCGAGGCCACCCGCCGTGTTAGGCTCTTTTAGAAAAGTCACTTTGCTATCAATAAAATTACTGCCAGTGGTCTGATATAATAATTGGTACGTAATAGGATTTCCCCCAGAATTCCCGACCGTACGTTTCATCATGAGATCCGGCAGTCCATCGTGATTCATATCTTCGGAAGCCAACTGACTTACTTCTTGATAAGCTGAAGTTTCGAATGACTTCGTGAAGCTGCTTCCATTGTTCTTATAAACGGCCACCTTCTTTCCTGTCACTGCGCTGCCAACAATGGCGCATACATCAATATCGCCGTCATTATCCATATCCCTTGTAATAATGGGTCCCGCCAACACTTCACCGGCTGGTAAAAACGCCACGCCCGAGTACGTCCCAGATCCGTTATTGATAAGTAATTTGGATGTCCCATCTAAATCGTCAATGCGTCCCACAAATCCGATATCATAATCCTGATCCTGATCAAAGTCCGCTGCAGTACCGGCTGCGGTAATAATATTGGGGCCAGCTGGATTAAAGGGCAGTTCGTCAAATTGCGCTGAATAATAAGCAACGGTAACACTGGGCGCCGAATAACTGCCATTGGATACCGCTTTGACTACGTACTCCACGTGTTCATTCGGAGGGACCGCGGAATCCACAAAAATCAGGGTATTTCCAGGGACGGTACCAATTTCGGTGAGGGCACCGTTCGTAGACCTTCGAAGGATGGCAAAATCTGTAGCCGTGCCGCTATACTGCCATGTGAGCTCCACTTTATTATAGGCAAGCACGTCAAGGGCCAATGCCGTTGGCGCTTCCACAACAGTAAATGAACCAGGTTCCGAAAAACCGGACGAACGATGAGCGTGATCAAAGGCCTGCACTCGCCATTCGTAGTTTCCTGGAGGTAAATTCTGCAACGTGAGATGTTTAGCCGCGTGAAAATTAATGACATCGGGCATTAGAAGGTATCCATTGTGCAGGGCTACCCCAGATGTGAAAGGTACACCATCAAGATCGAGTGCTAAATCATAGAAAGCAGCGCCTTGATCGGCGTTGTGATCCCAGGAAAGAGCTGACTTGCTCACCAACAATACTGGTGAGATTACTCGGAACCGCTGGCTGCGGTCGGGTGCTCCCGGGATTGATGTTGTAAATTTCTTGTGTTCTTTCCAAATAACCCCCATCATTCCATCCGAGGACGAACAGGTCCAGGTCTAAATCCGCGTCGATATCGACCAGCTTAAAATTGGAAACATAATATGGTTTTATCTGCAGATCGGTTTCAACAAATTTTATTTCCTCCGACGTCGACGAATTGCGATATAAGTAGGTCTCAAAACTGGGAAATCCTTGTCCACTGATAATGATATCCGGCAACCCATCAAGATTAAGATCGCCCACATCCGCCTTGGGATTACTTAATGTTTTGAATGACACCGCCCGCTGAAGATCAGCGACGCCGGACTCCGAAAATTTATTCTCGAACAAAGTACATTTTTCGCCATCCTCCGTAATGAACAAATCAAGGTCTCCATCGGCGTCGGCGTCCAGCCATTGGGTTTCACCTGAATCCAGGAATCCGGGAGAAAGCTGCTTGCTTTCTTTGAACAAGCCATCACCCTGGTTAATAAAAAGAAATAAGGGGTCGATTCCATTCTGGCCTTTTGTAGCCACCATGTCGAGATATCCGTCATTGTTAACGTCAGCCCATGACCTGTTTCTCGTGTAAAAAGGCATGTTGTGAAGTGCCTGATGATACACACCGGCAACGTTCATATAAGTGAAAATGTCAAATACGATGTCAAGATCCTGGTCTCGATCGAGGTCCTGCCAATGAATTTCAGTGTGCCAGTTATTTGGATTAGAGATGGTCGTGTACTGAATGACGAATGTGAAGTTGCCGTTGTTGACGGCAATTTTAATACCTTCATTATCCAGGAACAGGAAGTCGATATCGCCATCACCGTCAGGATCGTTGAAGGCGTAACTTCTAGGGTCGATGGAAGCAACGCTGAAAGCATTGAGTTTCTCGTCGTACGTGCCGTTTGTGTTTTGATAAACTTTGACAAAACTCTTGGCGTCATCGGTCGGATCGGAATACAATTCTACAAGATCCATGTCATTGTCGCCGTCCATGTCTACCCATTCAATATGGGAATAGACGTTTGGCTCAGGAGAAATCGTGAGTTGTGTTTTGGATAGGGTTTGAGCGTCAGTTTGCCACTGAATTAAAAAAATGGCAACAACCCCAAAAAATTTCTTATGCATATGCATAAAAGGGTTATAAGGCCATGAAACTACAAATTATTTCCGCTTCCGCATCACCGGCCTGCCTTACAAGTAAGTTTTTAGTTCACTTTACACTTTAATAAATGGAGATATTTCCTTCGTGTACAACAATATAAGTTGGTGCATGGCTCGGGTGCATGCGATGTATAAGATGCTCTTGTCAACATCCGTGCGGTAGTTATTTGCAGATGCAAAAGGCACGACTACCTCGTCGAATTCCAATCCTTTCGCCAGGTGCGCAGTGGTAATGATGACGCCGTTTGTAAACGAAGTACTGTCGGGGGTAAGTAAATTGACACCGGCTGCCTTCAGTTCGCCGTAGACTTTCTCGGCCTGTTCTTGCGTTTTGCATATGATCCCAAGAGACTGGCGCCCTGAATTTTTGAAAAGGTCAATCTGATTTTTAATCTCGTCTATTTCTTCCGCGTTGCTGTTAAAGCGTTTTACTGCAGGGGCTTCACCATGCCTTTCCATCGGAAGAATGTTCGGATTGTTGGAAATGCTTTGGGCGAAGGCAGTGATCTCCCAGGTTGAGCGGTAGCTCCTAAAAAGTTTGACGACATCTCCTTGCGGGAAAACCTGCTCAATGGATTCAGCGGACGAAGCACTGTATGGATTCACGGTCTGGCTAACATCTCCGAGAATAGTTTTCTTACAATGAAACAGTCGTGACAGCACAGCGTATTGAACAGGTGTGTAATCTTGCATTTCGTCTACCAGCAAATGTTTTACGTGCGTATGCGGCGGAACACCTTCAAGGCGCAGCTTAAAATAAATCAACGGAAAGACATCACTATATTCTATTTCGCCGCCATGGCCCACGCTCAATAACTCCTTTTTACCAAGCCATGAATAAAAGTCTTTGTAGAGATCAAACACGTTATTGATTCTAAACATGCGTGGTATGGCCTCCCACAACTGTGCTTTTTCTTTTCCTGTTAATTTACGCTGCACATTGTTTCGGACATATTGCTGAACGTCTTTGACGATTTCAGGAAATCGCTTCAACAAAGGCATCCGATGGTATGCTTTGAATTTTTCTTCAATAAAAGGAAAAGGGACTACCGTACCCGCTATCCGTAGTTCCGTAAAGGTGAAATAGTTGTTCTCAATGTAAATTAAGTATTGATTGAGTTTGCTTAGGAATTCAAATGATGACTTAAATCTGATCCGTTCTATATAAGCTGCATCATGGTTCTGCAGCAAATCAGAAACCTGCTGAAAAAAGGTTTGAAACCTATATTTATTTTCCAGCATTTCTGCGGCCAGTTCTTCCATGCTTATTTCGGGAATATTCTCTTCGCCCAGCTCTGGCAAAACGTTGGAGATATAGTCAGCGAAAACCTTGTTTGGAGAAATAATAAGAATGTCTTTGGCGGCAATGGTGTCTCGAAACCGATACAGCAAAAAAGCAATACGGTGTAGCGCAATGGATGTCTTGCCAGAACCAGCGACACCTTGTATAATCATGACGCGGGAAGTTTCATTTCTGATGACTGCATTCTGATCGCGCTGAATCGTAGCGACGATATTTTTCATTTTATCATCAGACGACTTACTTAGCTCCTTTTGGAGAATATCGTCGTGGATGCTAACCGCGTTCTCGATCATGAATTCCATCCTTCCCTGGCGGATCCGGTATTGCCGTTTCAGCAAAATTTCTCCTCTGACTTCCCCGGATGGCGTTTTATAAAACGCTTCTCCTAATTCAAAATCATAAAACATCGACGAAATGGGTGCACGCCAATCATAGATAAGATTGGCGCGTATTGTTTCGTCCGAAAAGGAATAGATGCCGATATAGATTGCTGCTTTATCATCATCTGTTGCGAAGTCAATCCGGCCAAAGTATGGCGACTCCCCTAGTTTTAATAATTTTCTTTTTCGGGCAACTGCTGATTCTCCCGTAAATGCCATTCGATTGATGGACTGCCCTGCCGCCACCATGTCAGCTTCATCCATTCCCGACTGGTGTTCATAGATGTATTCTTTATTCTTGCGGAGTTCGGTTGAGAATTCTCTTACCGTGTCATCGACACGCTTGATGGCAATCAGCAGTTTTTCCTTAATTTCTTCCAGGTATTCGCGCTCTTCCCGCTCTGTGGCATTGATCATGTTATCTTCAAAAAGGTTCAAAGGTCGCAATTCAAATCAAATTTTAATAAGATCCAGGTTTAAGGTCAGGGCACCGACGTTGCATTGTCACATCGTCATTAAGCGCACCTATATTAAATCGTGCCATCACGTTGAATGCGCCTGCACGCACGTCTCCCTCTTGAGAGGGGTAAGGGGAGTGTGTTAACACTTGGCAATCAAAGTGCATGTTGATGGCTACTAGTGTTGAACACTCCCCCTACTCCCCTCAAGGGGAGACGTGCGCATGGGCTTCAACGTTTGAGCACATTATGGGTAACGTTTACAATGCGATGGCCCTGGTTTGAGGTGAACCGCCCGTGGAATTGGCGCCTGTGTTAGCAACTGGCAAAATGATATTTTTCTAACTTCCTTCCATGAACCGGCGAACTTGTTTGCATTCCCTTTCTGCGTTAGGTTTGCTCCCCCTAATTTCGGGATGGTCGCCTATGGAAGCGGAAATTTTGCAAAGAACAATACCTTCCTCCAATGAGAAAATTCCTGCTGTAGGATTAGGAACATGGCAGACATTCGATGCCTCTGAAAACGAATCAGAACGCGCTCCATTAAGATCAGTCCTGAAAACATTGGTGGAAAACGGCGGCACGCGTGGTTGACAGCTCGCCAATGTACGGCAACTCGGAGAGAGTTGTTGGCGATCTTTCCAGTGAACTTAACATCAACGATAAATTATTCGTCGCCACAAAAGTTTGGACCACAGGCAAGGAAGCGGGAATCCGACAAATGAATAACTCATTTGCCCTGTTGAAACGAAAAAAAATCGACCTGATGCAAATACATAACCTGGTAGATTGGGAAGTGCATTATAAAACATTAAGACAGTGGAAAGAAGAAGGAAAAATCCGTTACATCGGCATTACTCATTATACTGAAGGTGCATATGGATCAATCGAACAAATACTGAAAACCACACCCCTGGATTTTCTGCAAATAAATTATTCATTGTTAAGCCGTAGCGCAGAGGAAAGATTATTTCCACTTGCGCAAGAGAAAAAAGTGGCGGTGATCATCAATCAACCCTTTGAAGAAGGAGCATTGTTCAGCAGGGTCAAGGGTAAAACGTTACCGGTATGGGCCAAAGAGTTTGATTGTAGTAGCTGGGGACAATTCTTCTTAAAATTTATACTGGCTCAGCCAGCAGTGACCTGCGTTATTCCCGGTACCTCAAAGCCTCATCACATGCTGGATAACCTTCATGCAGCCCTTGGAAAATTGCCTTCCGAAAGCCAGCGAAAACAGATGCTCAGCTGTGATAAATTAACGTTGGCAATTTTATACAAGATTCTGAGGGTCAAATCCGAAAAAAATTGTAGCAGGCTTGTTCTTGATTGTTTGTCAATTGATAACAAAAAAAGTTATGATACACCGCCATTTACATATAAATTAATGATAAGATAACGTTGTTAGGTAATGAGAAAACCTCCGAATTTTGGCATTTGATATCAGAAATGGACTGTTACGTCTTTGATTAATAAACTGTACCTTGTTCTTTCTTGTTAAATTTTTAATTTTAGAAAATGTACACCCATAGCCTATGAATAGAATTTACTAAACAAACCTATTCATATTCCTTTATTCATTCAGTTTGGTCTGGGTATGAGACACCTGGAATAGCTGTTTATTAGAGCCTTAGTGGACTGTTGATGTACGGTGGTGGTAAGGGCGAAAGTCCTTAAGATTGGTAATTAGCTCAATTTAAGCTACAATGAAGAAATTTTTACTGTCAGGAATAGTCCTGTTTTTTGGAAGCTTGCTCTGTGTCTCAGCTCAGGAATTGAAAGTTTCGGGTAAGGTTGTGTCCGCGAAGGACGGCACAGATTTACCGGGCGTTAATATTCAAATCAAGGGTACTACTCGTGGTACCATAACCAATGGGGTCGGCCAATACGATTTAATGGTCCGATCGCCGAGCGATACGCTTTTGTTTTCCTTTATCGGCCACGTAACTGCCGTCGAAATAGTCGGTCAGCGAAGCACCATAGATATCAGGCTGCAGCCAGAAGCCACGGAATTGGAGGAAGTTGTTATTACCGGTTTCCAAGACGTGGAGAAAAAGTTATTTACTGGTTCGTCGGTTAACCTTAAAATGGCCGATCTGCGAATTGGAGGTATAACCGATGCCAGTCAGATGCTGGAAGGACGCGTTGCTGGGGTAACGGTCGATAATGTCTCAGGTACTTTCGGCGCAAATCCCAAAATCAGAATCCGGGGCAACACAACTATTAATGGAGACACCCAACCGCTGATGGTGGTCGATGGCGTTATCCTTGAAGATCTGAATGCCGTCAGTGCCAACGATATTATTACGGGCAATGCGAACACGCTTACCACTTCCTCTATTGCCGGATTAAATCCCGATGACATCCAATCCTATCAGGTATTGAAGGATGCCTCTGCCACTGCGCTCTATGGTACACGGGCAAAAAATGGTGTGATTGTCATCACCACCAAAAAAGGCCGAAGCGGTCAGACGCGTGTGAGCTACTCTGGTAATTTATCCTTCCACCTAAGACCCACGTACTCCCAGTTTGATATTATGAATTCGGTAGATGAAATGTCTGTTTACCGGGAATTATATGAGAAAGGTTTGGTCGATATTACTACGTCGGTACGTGCACAAAACTATGGTTCTCTTGGAAAGATGTTCACGGAGATTTCACAGCACAACCTGGACTGGGGTGTCAATGGCGGCTTAAATGAAGAATTTCTCAATCAGTATGAAACCGCTAATACAGATTGGTTTGATGTCCTGTTCAAGGACTTTTCATTACAGCAGCAGCATTCCGTCAGCTTGACATCCGGAAATGAAAAGTTCAACAGCTATTATTCGTTAAGTTTTCTGAATGACAACGGTCAAACAATCGCCGACAATGTAAAACGATACGCAGCTACGGCTAAGAATAGTTTCCTGTTCTCAGAGAAGTTTCAGCTCGATCTAAAACTTACGGCTAACTATAGAAACCAACAAGTGCCGGGTACCCAAAACAGAGATTTTGATCCGATCTCCGGAAGCTACAAAAGGGATTTCGACATAAACCCCTTAAGCTATTCATTGAATACAAGTCGGGCCATACGCCCCTATGATAACAACGGCAACCTTGAATATTTTCGCCGGAACTATGCTCCCTTCAATATTATTGAAGAGCTTGGCTTGAACTACATCAATATTGATGTAGGAGATATTTCAACCCAGGCAGACCTGACGTTTAACATACGGGAAAATCTTTCGATCAGAAGCACCGTCCAAGGGCGATACGCTACGACAAAACGAGAGCATATAATACACGAAAAATCAAATCAAGCCGAGGCTTATCGCGCCGATGATACGCAATACATCCAGCAAGCCAACAACCTGTTGTATGATGATCCCAACGATCCCACTGCGCTGCCTAAAGTCGTCTTACCTGAGGGTGGTTTTAATAACGTTGATGAAGACGAGCTCAAATATTTTTACATACGCAACAGTGTTGACTGGTCGCATACCTTCAATTCAATTCACAACGTAACCCTACTGGCTGGTCAGGAAATCAAGTACACCGACAGAACGAGCCGTAGGGCCGATGGAATTGGCGTGGTTTACGAAAATGGTGGAATTGTGCGTACTGATCCTTTGATGATCGCTTTCCTCAATAGCCAGGGAATCAGTACGTATGAACTCGGCGTCGATCGAGAACGTTTTGCTGGCTTTTTCCTCAATGGCGCGTATTCTTTTAACGACAAATATGTTTTTAATGGTACCGTTCGCTACGATGGGTCTAACCGCCTGGGGAAAAGCAAAGCGGCCCGATACCTTCCTACCTGGAATGTGAGCGGAGCCTGGAACTTAGATAGGGAGCCGTTCATGAACGCTGCCTGGCTTACATCACTCAAACTCAGGGCTACGTATGGCCTATCTGCTAATTTAGGTCCGAATACCAGCGCACTGCTCAACGTACGTTCCGATGTCACCATCCGGCCAACGGATAATGAATCTTACTTATTTATCTCGGACCTCGAAAATACAGACCTGACCTGGGAAAAACTCAAAGAATTGAACGTTGGTTTTGATTATGGACTTTACAACAACCGCATCACGGGTACAGTCGATTTTTATACCCGTAATTCTTACGACTTAATAGGGCTGTTCTCAACAAGCGGCGTAGGCGGCGGCGCTGGACAAGACAACGATGCTGCTGGATTTAAGTATGGCAATTATGCCGATATGGAGTCCGATGGTTTTGAGTTCTCGATCAACACGCTCAATATCAAAGGAAAGGATTTTACCTGGACTACAAATTTTAATGTAGGATACGCAAAGGATGTAATTACCAGGCTGGACTTTAACCCACGGCTAGGCGACGCGCTGGTTCAAGGTGGCGCGGCCGTTCTTGGTGGCCCTCGAAGAGGCTTATTTTCAACGAAGTTCGCGGGCCTGGATTATAGAGGAATTCCTACATTTTATGACGGTACTGGTGAAGTAGTATATAACTATGACTTGCAAGATCGGGAGAACCTCGCCAATATTTTACACTATGAAGGCTCTGCCGAGCCGAGAGGCGCCGGCGGGTTTGGTAATATTTTTACCTATAAAAATTTTTCGCTCAATGTGTTTTTATCCTTCAAGTTTGATTACAAAATCAGGCTCGACGATGCCTTCAGTTCGCGCTATACCGACTTTAGTTCATTGTCAAAAAATTTTATCAATCGATGGTTGGTGCCGGGAGATGAAACGACAACGAATATACCCGTTATTCTCGACCGGCAAATCGTGAATTCTTCTGGCGCTGGAGATTCCGATTTAGTTCGGGCTTACGACTTATATAATAAAAGCACAGTGCGGGTTGCGAATGGAGATTACATCCGACTTAAATCTGTTCGCCTAAGTTACAATGTTCCAGGAAGGTGGTACCAGAAAATCGGAGCTACCAATGCACAGCTTTCGGTTGAGGCGACAAAACCTGATGCTTTTGTATTCGGACGACAAACTTAACGGACAGGATCCGGAGTTCTTTTCTGCAGGAGGCGTAGCGCTTCCGCAGCCAAGATTAATTACGACTTCTATCATTTTAGGATTTTGAGATGAAGAACATGACACGACATTTAAAAAAATATGTTTGCCTGCTAGCCATAACGATCTTAGCAGGATGTGACAAATACCTGGAAGAGACACCCGATAATCGTGTTGAGCTTGACACGCCTGAAAAAGCCGCACAGCTTCTCACCAACGCTTATACAAATGCGGGTTACTTATTTACGGAATGGATGAGTGATAACGTAACTTATACCAGAGGAACATTCAAACGTCCCGAATACAATCAGGCCTATGCCTGGGAGGATTTTACCTCCATTGACCAAGATACGCCAGCGAATTTCTGGACCAGTACCTACAACTCCATCGCGCATGCCAATGAAGTGCTCGCCGTCATCGATGGCCTCGAAGGTGAAAAGTCCCTAAAAGATGCAGTGAAAGGCGAAGCATACCTGACGCGGGCTTACGGACACTTTATGCTGGTGAATCTCTTTGCAAAGCATTATGATCCTGAAACCGCCGCCCAGGATCCCGGAGTGCCTTATGTGTTAGAACCAGAAACAGAATTTATTAAGCAATATAGCCGCGGTACCGTGGAGGATGTATACGACAACATCGAAGATGACCTCGAAGAAGGACTTGACCTGGTGGATGGAAGCTTTTATAATAACTCAGGGAAATATCATTTTACACCAAATGCCGCCCTGGCTTTTGCTTCTCGTTATTATTTATTCAAAGGGGATTGGGATAACTGCATCAAATACAGCTCTCAAATGCTTGGCGCTGATCCCTCTGTCTTTGTTAAAGATATTTCTGCATTGCTTGCGCAAACGGCAAATGCTGAGGATTTCATTCGCCAATATACGTCACCAATCGACCCTAGTAATTTACTGGTGATGCGCAACATCACGAACTATCCGGTTAATGTTGCGTATTGGCCAGACCAGCCGTTATTTTTTGGAATTTTTAATAACAATCCCTGGGATGCTGATGACATCAGGATAAGCGCTGAGTATCCTTTGTATCAACGCGGAGATAACGGATTAGCACAAGCCAAATATGAGTTTTTGTTTGAGCGAAGCAGCTTGACGGCGGATGTTGGACTTTATTACACAATCGTTTCTGCATTCAGGGGTGAAGAAGTTTTACTTAATCGCGCTGAAAGTTATGTTTACAAGAATGATCTGACTGCTGCGCTTGCTGATTTGCAAATCTACGTGAGCAAACGATATGATGGCAATCCTCCCCTTACGCTTCAAATCCTGAAGTCATATTACG
Organism: uncultured Bacteroidota bacterium; assembly: GCA_963739105.1. Taxonomy (GTDB): domain Bacteria; phylum Bacteroidota; class Bacteroidia; order Cytophagales; family Cyclobacteriaceae; genus Chryseolinea. The sequence goes on from CAVTZI010000023.1 coordinate 20,779, forward strand.
GATCAAATAGTGATCAGTTTGTTGTATTATCATTTATTCTGGACGAGAGACAAAAAGAATTCATGCACGAAGGATTAAGATGGTTTGATATCAGACGATATGGAATTCCCGTAGACCATATACTCGAAAATGGTAGTGAGATCACGCTTGAAGAGGAGGATGACCGAAAAGTTTTACAATTACCGCAATCGGCTTTGGACGTAGGAGGACTTGAACCTAATCCTCGTTAACGATAAATGTGAAGGATATGAAAGTTGAAATAAATAAGCTGGGAACAAAAATTTTTGCCCTCATCTTGATCGCGTTGGGCTCGATGGCGACCTCATCTTGTTATAAAGATGAAAGTCGTTGAGAGTCCCGTTAAACAACAAACACCATCGGAAGATCCAATCGATATTTATATTCAAACAAATTTTGTAGATAAATATGGTGTTGCTGTTCGTTACAAGTATGTCGATCGATACGTAGACCCAGACAAGCGCGTTGCTCCTCCCCTTCGTGAGGTTGTGGAACCTACACTTGATTTTTTAACAGAGTTTTGGGTCGAGCCATACATCAATGTTCAAAATGGAAGAAGATTTTTTGAAAATCATGTGCCGGCCGAAGTAATACTTATTGGCTCGCTTATGTACAATGATGATGGCACAGTCACACTGGGAACTGCAGACGCAGGTGCGCGGATAACACTTACAGATGTTAACAGCATTGACCTTGAAGATGAGGAATGGTTATTCCTGCAGCTCAATGTGATTTACCATGAATTTGCACACATTGTTCACCAGCGTTACAATCTTCCCACAAATTGGCAGCAAATATCACCAGAGGGCTATACGTCTGTTGGCTCGTGGTATACCCTTTCCGATGAAGAGGCTTTGCAAAGAGGTTTTGTTACGAATTATGCTACCAGCGATTATAATGAAGACTATGCGGAAACGGTAGCACACATTACTATTTTATCCTGAGTTTTATGAACGCTATATCATCGACGAAGAGAATTGCACGACGGACGATTGTATAGCACGAAATGAAGGAAGGGCTTTGATCCGGAGAAAATATGTTTCTGTCCTGGCACATTATGAACAAGTTACCGGTGTTGATCTCCTGGATGTAAGGGCTATCGTGCAGGACAAGTTAAATTGATTGGAAGTTTAAAGCAGAAAGCAAAAAGCTTAAAGCTAGAGAAGTTAAGAATTGTACACATGAAAAAGTGGATTTACATTTTTGGGATCGTGATCGTCATTTTGACTTCCTGTAAAGATGACGAAGTCGCGATATTTGACAAAACACCGGATGAACGAGTTTCAGAGGCAATAGCGACCCTCAAACAAGATTTGGTTGCCCCCGCGAACGGATGGAAGTTAAGGTATCGTCCGGAATCTGAGTCAGGTTCATTTTATGTGTTGCTGGATTTTAACGAAGACAACACCGTCCACATTAAAAGTGATTTGGGTAGCAATGATGGTCAATTCTTCGAGCAGACGGTAACTTATCGTATTGATAATTCGTTGGGCCTTGAACTCATCATAGAAACTTATTCTTTTTTCAGCTTTTTGTTTGAGCAGGATGATGCAACATTTCTTGCTGAATATGAATTCAATTTTATAAATAAAACTCCCGATGAAGCATTGGTTTTTAATAGTAAAACAGATCCCGATACGCCTACCATACTATTATTCGAGCAAGCTTCTCCTGACGATGTAGCGTTGTTAGGAACTCAACTTTCAACAAATCTGAATATCATGTCTGAGGATTTGAAAATGGTCGCTTCCTCATTAAAATTAACCTATCAAAACCGTGACCTTTCACTCTTTCTTGTTCTTGACACTTTCAGGCGAATTCTTACCATTAATTCAGGGGCCAGAAATACAAATCCACTGGTAACACAGGCCACTAAATTTTAGTACACCCTATATTTTAAAGGGAGATTCAATCGTCCTGGACGATAGGTTTTCTGCCACTGTCCTGAACAACAATATTTCCATCAAGAGTATTAAATTATCAACGCTCACCGAAGGAAACATTGACAGCTTGCGCCAATCCGATTGTCGTTCATAGTTTAGTGGGTGCAACTTCTGCCAACGATCCGGTCAAACTTGAAACAACACTGCGAGATCCGCAGCGGGGGCAGTTTTGCTCATGCTTCAGATTTTTTTGTTAGTCCCCTTAATTATATTTTCAACAATGGCGAAGACGCAAGCTTGCAAATTCAACAGGATATCACCGGCGCTGCCGCCATGCAGCTCTACTATGAATATGATATAGGAAGCGGAACACCATTTTATGGTATTGGATTTTTCATTCAGAATGTAAACGGAACCAACACATTTGCACTGCGTCAGTTTACCCCTACGCTGGTGGCAATCGGCTCGTATTCGATTTTGCGCCCGACATTTCAATATTCGGTGAACAGAATACCGATGCGAACATTGACAATGTAAATATCTATTTGGATGCCATGACAGAAGGTGACAACACGTACGTGTTCAAGGTTCAGGATGGCATTTATGAATTTTTTAATCCCTGCACAGGATGGAGTTTTGTTTTTCATGCGGTTAATTAATAGAATGGAGTAAAATGTTTAAATTATACTGGGAAAAGAAAAATAACTATAACGTCATGCAAAAATATACGCTTTTAATCTGCTCGCTTTGCGCCCTGGTCGTGCTGGGGATAGGACTCAACTCTTGTAAAGATGAAGAACCATTTGTGAAACCAAATTTAAAAGTCAGCAATGAAACCCTGACCGTAGCCGAAGGAGCGGGTACCGTTCAGGTGGAATTTGTGCTGGATCGGGGTGCACCCGGAGACATCACCATCGAATATTCATTAGGTGGTACTGCAATTTCTCCAGCCGATTACACTATTGTGGGTAAAGAAGGTGAGGTCGAAATTGCAAATGGCCAAACATCCGGTACGGTTGAAATTCAAATCGTTTCGGATGCGATCTATGAAGGAAATGAAACAATTGAAATTTCAATAGAGGACGTAAGCAGTGACCGATGTCTTAATCACGAATGATGATGAAAGTGTTGTAACGATTACCGACGATGATCCTCAAATCACAGCGTCCATTTGCGACAGCAACGCAAACCGTAAGATGAAGCGGACGGAATTCTCCAATTAAATGTAACATTGAGCCAGGCCGCTCCTTCAGCTGTAACCCTTCAATACACGCTTGGCCGGTACTGCGCAGCGGATAGTGTTACAGCAAGGGCCGCTGATCCCGATCTTCCTACTGACTATGCCATCCGTGGTGGCAACTCCAGGAACGTTGCAAATAGCGGCCGGTCAAACCACCGGTGTTATCAGACTGGCCTTGTATTCGGATTTCGAAATTGAAGATGATGATCCAGCTACCATCAGTCTGCGATCCGGAGACCATACTCATTACGCTAACGCAAGCCAGTTCAGGAGTTATGGTTTCCGCGACAAATAACATAATGGAAATCAAGGTTAATCAGCAGGATGGAAAAGTGATCGCGTTATTTTGGGATGAAGCTGACGTAGACGCCACTATTGACATGGACTTATTTTTGTGGATCGGTGATCTTGGTGCCGCCGTCGCAGACCTTGAATTAATTTCATTATCCGCGTCGGATGACACTGAAGGGCCGGAGGTCGTATTTATTCCCGCTGTAATAAAAGAAGTAAAATTTGGCGTGAGCTACACCTATTACGCAGGCACTGTAACACCGATGGATTTTTAAGTCTCATTTCATCAATTTTGCCAATGGTTAACAATCGGAACACGCGAAATTTATCGAAGGAACCTATACCCTGGCTAATTTAAATGCGTGGGAGCCGCTTGATCCGAAATTGTTCACATCGAGCAAACCTTTGAGATCAATGCTGCAGGTGTAGTACACAATATTTCGACGATTTCGACCCCGGCGTCTGGCAGCCGGGTTGGAACGTATAAACTTCCAAAGGGAACAACGAAAACAAATGAAACCAATTCGTTGCATTACAGAGAAAAGATTCTAATGTCATTCGATTAAACTTCTAAAAAAAGCTGTCAAAAATTGATAGCTTTTTTTTATTGCTTAGGTGGTTTAAATTCAAGTGTCAAAATTTGTACCTGATCCGGCAAGCGCAATAATTCAATCTAGCGACTTTTGACCAAGACCGCATGAATTGGTCGGCATACCTTTGTGAAGCAGCTTATGTGCCATAGAGTCTTCGTGGCTACATCTCCCAATAAGCAATAAAACACGATTTACGTTACCGCGTTAAATCGTTGATAAACTTTACTCACCGTCTTTTTACTATCTGCCATAATAAGCAGGTGATCTTTCGGTTCTATCTGAGTAGCGCCATTAGCAGTAATATATTTTCCATCTCGGTGGATGAGAACAATTAATGCAGATTTAGGCAAATCTAATTCCATCACCGCCTTCCCGATAGAAGGAGAATTGTCTGGTATATCCAACTCGACAAGTTCCGAGTTGAAATTTTCTTTCAATTCAATATCCAATGGAAACTTGCGTTTAAGTTTTTCCGGCACGCTCACGTGAAGCCATTTGCCCACCATTGAAAGCGTAGTGCCCTGGAGGAGAATTGAGGAGGCCGAGATAAAAAAACCAGATTAAAAATATTATTAGCGGTTGGGATACCCGCAATCAGTGGATAAGTAGAAAAGATGATCGGCACGGCACCCCGTAATCCAACCCAGGATACGAAGAGCTTTTTGCGAATGTTCAAATCCCTAAAAAAAGCTAATGATATCATCACAGCAATCGGCCTGGCAATGAAAATCAGGAACAAGGAAATTAAAACACCCGGACCAATGACAGGAACGATTTGACTGGGATATACCAGAAGGCCCAGCGTCAGGAACATTACAATTTGCATTAACCACGCCTGGCCGTCGTAAAACCGCATCATAGCTTTTTTTATGCAAGAAATTACTATTCCCCAGTATGATCGCGGCGATATAGACAGCGAGGAAGCCGTTACCTCCAATGAAGTCAGTGAAAGAAAACGTAAAAAAGACCAGCGCCAGGATTAATACAGGATACAGTCCATCGATATCCAGCTTAATGCGATTAACAATCCAGATCATTGCTTTACCCAAGGCATATCCGCAAATCCCACCCAATATCATTCCCTTAAAAAAGCGAGGAACAAGGGAAAGCACTGATGCGTCTGGTTCTTGAATCAAATAAATTACGCTAACGGTAAGGAAATACGCCATCGGATCGTTGCTCCCACTTTCAAACTCCAGTGTAGGCCGCAAATTTCCTTTTAATCCGATACTCTTGGATCTGAGGATCGAAAATACAGCGGCAGCGTCTGTTGACGACACGATAGCACCGAGCAATAGGCCTTCGTACAGAGAATATCCCAATAAATAGGACGAGAAAATTCCAACTGACAACGCTGTAATCAGTACCCCAAGCGTGGACAACGATATACCCTGCCAGAGAATTGGCTTGATACTCTCCCATTTAGTTTCAAGGCCGCCGGAAAAAAGAATAAAGGTTAACGCAACGACGCCAAGGAATTGCGCCATGTGTGGATCATTAAAATAAATCCCGCCAGGTCCATCCGAGCCGGCCAGCATCCCTACCACCAAAAAAAGTATCAACGTTGGAATGCCCAGCTTAAAAGAAGTCTTGCTTGCTATTATACTGAGGAACAGTAATAGCGATCCTATAAGCAATATATTCTCCGCGGAAACAGTCATGCGCCAAACTAGTATTTTGAAAACCTCTAAAATACTAATTTGGCGCGTGATGATCGTGCACTTTTGGATTTTACCTTGAAAGAAGCGTAAATGAATTTCTAAGGCACGAAATCCTCAGGTTTAGCTTTTCTTCTCCTCGGGGTTCACAGCATCAGATACGCTCTTGACACCTTCCTCCAAATATTCATTTATTAAATGATAGGAGGTCGCGTATTTATAGGCTTTATCGCCAATTATAAGTATTGGTGTCGCAAGCAATTTTGGATTGTGCTCGAATAAGGATTAATAATTCCGCACTGTCCATTTGTTTGATGCTTTCCCGTTTGCCGTGCTGCAGTGGACCGATCGTCATAGGTTATGTCGACCAACTCCTCAATGGGCAATTGCATTTTGTCCGCAATTTGCGCCAGCTGTGTTTCTGTGACCTTCTCCCTGGCGAGGTCCAACGTTTTAATTGCCAAGCTTGGAAGGGACTCCACATACGCACGAGCTTTTTTATCATCCGTTTTTTCAGAATGATAAATCAATGTCAGTTCCCGAGGTTCATTTTCGATCATAAAAATTCTCTTTGAGTCTTTACTTTGCCAGAAAAGAAGATAGCATCCAATGATGTTTTTCAATCTTTTTGATGAAGCTCTTGATCATGTTTTCAGTTCCTGCATCATGCTGTTCGGAAGCAATTTGTACAACAGCACTTAAGTATTGAAGAAGTACGCGATAGTCACTCAAAATCTCGCGAACCATTAAATCCGAATCCATTTGTGTAGATGACGATTCTTTAATTTCTGATTCGTGTAAGTACTCTTTCATGGTACTAAATGGCGTTTCTCCAAAAACGCGAATGCGTTCTGCTATTTCATCAATATGCTCCGACGCTTCCTTGTACTGCGCTTCGAACTCAATGTGCAAATCAAAAAAATCGGAACCGGTAACATTCCAATGAAAGTTCCGGAGCTTTTGGAAATGGACATTATAATTTGCCAACACTGAATTTAAGGCATGCGAAATCTTGTCGATCTGTTCCGGTTTCCATCCCAGCTTTACCGGTTTAGTCTTCGCCATGTTCGTGTCCAGTTGAGTTTGTGGTACGTTTTCGACGTGCTTTACTGTTGCCATAATTTGAGTTTTTAGGTTTTATGATAAAATTTTCAAAAAGCATTCCATACATGTTGATGGAAAAACTATCACAATTGGACCAGATCGGTAGAAAATAATTCATCAACCGTGGAATTAATACACAGATTCTTCGGAAATAAAATCCTCACGCAGTAAAGAGCATCATGGATCATGCAAGGGAGAAGACGAACATCTCTTCCTAATGGCACAGTATTTATATATTCTAGTAATGACTAACTAACAAACATGAAAAATTTAATTATTCTCATAAACATCGTTATCATTATCGGCATCGCTGCAATTTTCACAGACCATGAAAGTTTGAAACCTGAAGTAAGCAATAAGAACAAAAATAAGCTGTCAGAAGCGTCCAACTAAAATAAAAACATACTGTACCCTCCGACTTTGCTGTTTTATCCAAAGACTCGAACACAAAATCCATGTGGATGAATTTGTGAAAGAGTTTATCACCGAAATGGCTGAAGCTCGTTTAATGGATTTAGAAGAGGGAAAAATTGCCCAACAAAAAAGCACGACCAAAGACCTGAAATCATATGGTACGCTCATGGTGAACGATCAAACGGAAATGCTTCACGAAATAAAAAAACTGGCGGCCCTTAAAAACATTAAGCTTCCTGCGAGCTGGGACCAGACAAAGCAGAAGGTTTGAGGGAGCTAAAGGAAGTACATGGCGAGTCATTTGATAAAAAGTTTATCAAAATGATGACAATTGATCACAAAAGAGACGTGAAAAAATTTGAACGCGCTACCCGATCTCGCGATGCAGATGTACAGGTTTTTGCTACCAGATATCTTCCCTACGTTCAATCGCACCTTGAAAGGATCAGAGGCTTAAAATAAACTAAATTATTTCGCTATGAAAAATTCACGAAATCAAACTAGCAAACAGAGTAAGCAGGGGCCTTCGCGCGTTCCAAAGCCCGAGATTAGAGATGACCTGGATAGCAGGAAACATGAAGAGCAGGATCTTAAGGGATCCGATATTACGCATAATAAAAAGGAAACGAAGAGCAGCGAACGACATTCCCGCTAGCCCTATTTTGGTCGCGAGATGTATTTTTTTAGCGCGCTCGCCCAAATGGAATATCCTTTTTCATTTAAGTGTAATCCGTCAGCGACGAAAATGTCCTGCATTACTTTGCCATTGTTATCTAACATCGGCGTCCAAACATCTGCGAACCGAACATTGCGTTTCTTGGATGCCCAATGTTTTAGCTGCTTGTTATAGTCCTCATATTTTTCTTTTAGCCCCCATCGGCTAAGACTTGGTTTAGGCGAGATAAAAATGACCTCCGCTTGGGGAAGGTGTTGTTTTATGAGGGAAAGAATGCTATCGGCTGAAGCGATGATCTGCTCAGGGCTTCGTCCAAGGCTGAGGTCATTATCACCTTCGTAAATAAAAATTTGTTTAGGCTTAAAAGGTATGATGAGTTTGTCAGTGTAGTAGAGCAAGTCCGCCATTTCAGAGCCACCAAAGCCCATATTCAGTACGTTGTGATTAGGAAAGGACGCGCTCAAATTCTTCCACAAGCGTATACTTGAACTCCCGGTAAATAAGATAAGGTTATCTTTATTAACCGATCCATTAGCTGCTACAATGGAATCGACTTCTTTTTGAAATCGCGCAGGATTTTGGGCAAACAGTAAAGGAGCAGATGCAATCAGCGTACAAAAAGTAAGAAGGATCGAAACTCTCCGTGAAAATCTCATAGGGCGAAACTACGTAACAGTTATGTTCAAAAAATCTAGTTTATACAAACGGTTGAATTTAGCGCAACTTTTTTGCCATACATATACTTTCTGCAATGTGTGTATAAGGAGGGTAATTTGGAATTTGTTTATACTGCGCCCACTATAAACAGCCAAGGCTTCGGGTTGATTGTTTCCTGTCTCTAAATTTGCGTGGATGAACCCTTCATCCTTCCCCCATTCTTCCAGCTCCGATAAAATCAATTTCGCAATTCCCATGCCTCGCGATTCCGGCTTCACATACATCCGTTTGATTTCCAGCGTCTCTTTATCATCCATCGCCCGAAAACACCCACAGCCTACCGGCAGGTCATTTGCATAAGCAACGACCACGCGCGCCGATTGGTCAATCTTATTAAATGGAGTAAAGTTTTGTTGGATAGCTGGATATCTCGCCCACAAGTCTTTATCCAAATCTGCAACAAGTAATTGGAAGTGCGGATCAACACCGTTGGTCCTTCTTAAAACGATAGCCATTATTCAAACAAATCAGACGTAAGATAACGATCGCCCCGATCACAGACAATGAAAACAATCACACCGGTGTCAATTTCACTTGCAATTTTCATCGCTGCACTTAATGCGCCGCCGCTGCTCATTCCCGCTAGTATCGCTTCTTCACTGGCCAAACGTTTTGTAAACTTCCGGGCATCTGCTTCACTTACATCAATGATCCTATCAACACGTTTTGGATCGAAAATCTTAGGTAAAAATTCCTTTGACCAACGTCGAATCCCAGGAATACAGGAGCCATCGGTGGGTTGTGTTCCAACAATCTGAATGGATGGATTTTGCTCTTTTAGAAACCGCGATACTCCCATAATGGTGCCTGTTGTTCCCATCGCCGAAACAAAGTGCGTTATCGTTCCTTTTGTGTCACGCCAAATTTCAGGGCCGGTGGTTCTATAATGCATCGCATAATTGTCGGCGTTGGCAAACTGATCAAGCATAAAATAACCCTCTTTACGCGACATTTCTTCCGCAAGTTCCCGCGAGTATTCAATGGTGCGCGACGCCGGCGTTAATATAACCTTTGCTCCATACGCCTCCATCGCCAACACACGCTCGCGGGTTGAATTATCAGGCATGATAAGGGTAATATCAAGGCCTTTCAAGCGTGCGATCATCGCCAACGCTATGCCTGTATTACCGCTGGTTGCTTCGACTAGTTTATCGCCTGGTTTTACGGCGTTCCGTTCTAATGCGCCCGTTATCATGCCGTAGGCGGCACGGTCTTTTACGCTTCCTCCCGGGTTGTTTCCCTCTAATTTTCCATAGATGGTAACGCTTTTTTTTACAGGAATGTGCTGAAGCTCTACGAGGGGTGTATTACCAATTAATTCTGATAAAGTCATGGATGGGTCTTAAGAATTCTTTTGCGAGGGAGTTAATTGCTCACGAGCAAGCGACAAGGTTTACAATTCAGATCTAAAGATAACAAGGTCGGTTTCATTGGTGTCTCCATTGTACATCTTGGCCTGGTAATAAATTTTTGAATCGGCCGGTACGCTTCGGGTGAGCCAAACATTCCCACCTACTGTGCTATTCTTACCAATCACTGTCTCGCCTCCCAAGATGGTAGCACCTGCATAAATAACGACATTATCTTCAATGGTTGGATGGCGTTTTTTTTCAGCGTCTTGTTTATTTACACTGAGCGCTCCTAACGTTACACCTTGATAAATTTTGACATGATTACCAATAATGGCAGTTTCGCCAATCACCACGCCGGTTCCATGGTCAATACAAAAGTGCTCTCCTATTTGTGCTCCGGGATGAATATCAATACCAGTCTTACTATGCGCGTGCTCCGTGATTATTCTCGGAATACCTTGCACCCCCAAGTCATGAAGCTGATGCGCAATCCGATAGGCGGCGATGGCATAAAACCCTGGGTACGTCCGGACCACTTCTCCCCTGCTCTTTGCCGCCGGATCACCTTCATACATTGCCGTAATATCGTCTTCAAGTTTGTCGCAGATGGCTGAAAGTGAGTCAAAAAACTTTTGTGCTACAACCCCAGGATTTCCTGTTCCCTTTGTAGGATTATGGCGAAGAATTCGCTCCAGTTCCTTTTGCAATCGTTCCATCAGTTGAATAAACTCCAGCTCAGAGAGGGAGGCCAATTGGGTAAAATCAGCAAAAAGCGCCCCCAGCAGTTCGACATAAAAATTCGAAACCTCCAGCGGCGCAGGGCACGTCGGACAGGCCTGATGTGATTGATATAGCTTAGTGAGAAAATTCTTATCCATACTATAAAATAGAATATTTGGCCGTTAGGTTCCGTGTAAAGGAAATAATAAAATTTGAATTATTCTGATAGTTCTTGGACAAACGGAGGAGCGAGTATCAGAGTTGTATTAGACTGTTTCTAACGTTGCCCTAACCGACGGCACGATTACTCATGCCTTAAACTTTCAACGGGGTTTCTCAATGCGACTTTTATGGTTTGCAAACTGACTGTAATCAGGGCTACGGCCAGTATCAAGATTGCTGGGACAACAAAGAGTCCCCAATCCAACGGTATTTTGTAAGCATAGTTTTCGAGCCACCGACTGCTACCATAGTAGACCAAAGGTATTGCCATCACGTTGGCAACAATAATAAGTCTCGCAAAATCGCGTGTAAATAATCCGATGACATTCGACAGCGTCGCACCTAAAACTTTCCGGATACCGATTTCTTTTGTGCGACGAACAATGGCGTATGAGGTCAATCCAAATAGTCCCAGGCAGGCCATGAAGACAGCAAGGCCTGAAAACAATCCCATGATGTTGCTGAATTTCTGATCATATTGATATTGGTGATCATAAAACTGATCCAGAAAAAAATAATTGAAGGGATAATCAGGGAAATGTTGTTTCCAAACACTTTGGAGCTGACCAATGACATCCCGAGTTTCTCCATTCTTGAAATTGACCGCATAGTAAGCCAACGCTCGTGGTTGCAAAATAAAATAAATGGGTTGCAGATTTTCCTTCAATGAAAGCTGATGAAAAGAATTAACAACGCCGATTATCTCGTATTCCGCTCCCCAATAAGTGGAGATATGACTGTTCACGGCATCCATTGGACTTTTAAAGCCTAATAATTTTGAGGCGGTTTCATTAATCAGCACAGCCCGTCTTCCCTCGTTCCCTCTGTCCGTTGGAAAGTCTTCAGAGAAATTGCGTCCTGCCAATAATTTTACTTTAAAGGTTGAGAGAAAATCATAGTCAATTCCCATCGCCAGCAATCGATAAGCCTTGTTGGGATCAATGGACTTCGCCTTAAACTCTGAGCCCCAGTTTGGCAATTGCCCGGGTAGGTGAGATACAGACGTTACGTTGGCAAATGTCGCATTACCTCTAAGCGCTTCCTTGAACAAACTTAACTTGTGCTGATAAACTGAATCGACGACAAAACCTCCCGCATTATTTGACCACGTTTCCTTGTCAAAATTAAGCGCTTTAATAACTACCACCTGGTCAATATTTATTCCTAACGCTTTGGTTCGCATGAACGACAATTGGCGAAATGCAACAACCGTTATGATCATCAAGACCGTGGCTGCGAAAAACTGTGAAATAACCAAGGCCTTCCTGAAATTAAATCCATTTCCAGAATTTGCTTTATTCACAATAGACTTGAGAGGATTAAGCGCGGAAATAATAAACGCCGGATAAAAGCCAGCGATGATCGTACTAAAGAAAATAAATCCAGCAAGCCCTATAAAAGTCTGGAGATCGTAAAGCGCCGAATAATCCAGAGGAATTCCAAAAGAATTTGAATAAAATGGAAGAAACAAATGAACCAGCAAGAGCCCAATGGCCACGGCGAGAATATTAAAAACTCCTGATTCGGCTAAAACCTGTTTTATCAATTCAGTTCTCGAGGCACCGACAACCTTCCGGATACCAATCGACTTAGCTTTGTCATCCGCCATTGCCGTAGCAAGATTGATATAATTGATCCAGGCAACGAGGATTATAATAACTGCGAGGATGATCAAGGCAAAGACAAGTACAGCGTTACCGTTGATTTCAAATTCTTCAGAGAGATGCGAATATAAATGGATATCGGATAGGCGTTGAAGATCGAACGTGCTGATTTGCCCATAGTCATTTTTGTCTTTCTTCAGTCCATTGTTCGATATTGCCAAGGCATTTAGCCTGGCCTCAAGTGCGTTAATATTTTCAAAATTGTTTAAGCGGATGTAAGTCTGGCCGCCCCAATCCCAAAAACCAACGTCGCCATTCCAAAAATTTTTCTTCTTTTCTTTTGCTCGCGTGACAAGATCAAATTTTACATGGGAATTCGATGGAACGTCCTTCAAAATACCCGTGATTTTAAAACGGCTATACTCCTCGCCATCATAAACTTCCAGAACTTTACCAATGGAATTACCCCTAAAATAATGACTGGACAATGATTCTGATATCAAAGCGGAATACGGTTCTGTCAAGACAAGTTTTGGATCTCCGTCTACCAGCGGAAATGAAAACACGCTAAAAAAGGAACTGTCGACATCAAGCGCTTGAAAGGTTTCGAGCGGTACTAATCCTTTTTCTGCGTCTTCATATCGTATGAACGTCTTATCTGAATTAAATGCATAGATGGAAGTCGCTGCCTGAACTCCAGGAAAATTTTCCTTCAAGGCTCTGGCGATGCCCTCATAGGTATTGGTTTCATGATTGATAACTTCATTTTGCAGCGCCACTTTTGTTGACACGCGATAAATATTTTCCGCCTCGGTGATGGAAGTCATCATAACTTAATTCGAAACGGACATATAGAAGAATCAGGATAGAAACGGTGATGCTAGCAGACAATCCCAAAACATTGATAAGGGAAAAAACTTTGTTCCTGGTCATGTTTCGCCATGCCAGTATTACATAGGTCCGCAGCATGTATAGATCATTGAGCTCCATCGAAAACTTATTTCTTAAAATAATCCCCGGCTTGAAAATCTCATTGTATTCCAAATAGCTTCGAATGTTACTAATTTTCGACTGCAACAAGTTTTACGGCAACATCTTCCGGGTAGGCAGGGCAAGCAATGGTGACTTTGCCATTAGAAGTAGCATTTTGGCCTTGCTCATTTTTTCCCGTCAACGGATCCATAAATTCAACCCGATAGGTTCCCGCAGGAATAGAAAGTTCTAAATCGAATGGTCCTTTTCCAAAAACGTAAACGGCATATTGACGACCTGCTTCAGCAAGTACCTGTGATTTCTTATAGAGGGCAAAGTTAGAAGCGACAATCGTGCTATCAGGTTGCATTTTCAGGAAATCAAAACCATTGAGAAAGTTCTTTAAGTATCCAAGCTGTTTTCGTAGCGCAGGACTGCCACCGCCGGGCTGAGTATCAGGATATTTAAAGGTTCCATTTTCATACCCGGCAGTAAAAGAATAATCCAGGTTGTTATACAAGCCACCTCCGGCCAACATAAAGGCCCATCCCTCTTTCCGATAAGTACTGTCTGCTGTACCCCCAAAACCGGTTTCATTGTCTCCAATCACTTTGTTGAGATGGAAATTTTGCGCTACAGGAATTGGCGGATAGGCATAGTGAAAATTAAAAACTGAAACGCCGGGATGTGGGTTTTCAATTTTGAGTTGTTTGTTTGCAATATTTTGGGAGATCAGGTGCTTCTGCGAAAATTCCTTTTCTTCTTCCTGAATAACCGATGCGATATGATGCTGCCATTCCATCGTCACGCCGCCGAAATAGGGCTCATTGCAAATTTCGTAGATGAGGTTACTATAGTCCTTCAATTCGTGAACGAGCTTACGAACCAATGTTTCCTGTACTTGTAATAAGCCTTTTGATTTATCCAAAGTATAAACATCCAGGCGATCCGTTGGCCCAACACCGTTCACATTATTGATTGAATTCATGGGACTCAGACTCCATTGGATATTCTCGTAAAACGGACAGAACAAGGCAAGCTCAACAATAATTTTTCTCTTTTCTGCCTCGCCCATGAAGTCTTTAAGTCTTGTAAAATATTCTTCATTCCATTTCGTGAGATCGAATTTGTTACCTCCCTTCGCGTACCCGGGTATCTCACTTCTGCGCCATGGACAAATAAATTTCCCAGGGACCGGTGCCAAAGTATTCCGTTCAATCTTGAATGCGCCTTCAGGTTCTACATAGGCGCCTGTAAACGTGCGCGTCAGATTCAGGCCGTCTTTGCTCAACGCCTCCAGGTAAGTAACATAGTTAAAATCCTGGTTTAGAACGGCCCCATAATGTTCGCCGGATGTTATCAGGACAGTCGCTTTATCTTCATAGAGAAAATAATGGGGATTTTCAGGGTGCAATGCTATTGGCTTTCGCCGTCCGGGATCATTACAGGATGTTAACATCAGTATTGCAATGCTTAGGTGATAGAATGACCATTTCATAATTATAATGTAGCACGTAGCTTCGGATGAGATTCCATCCAACTCCTCAAAGGCTGTTTTTAAAGTGGCCCTGCTCACGCTGGGGCGGAAGTTACTTCCGTCCCCTTCCGTAAGCCGAAGGATATACTTCAACGGAACTTAGTTCCGGTTACAAATGACTTGGTTTTTGTAAAATATTTGGTGACGTGAGTACGCCTCCACGTGCGTGCGCTTGTTGGTGAAGAACACACAACAAGGGCGGTAGGCGTGCGTACTCAACATACCACCACTTCGACCACATGCGGGTGGACCGACTCAAACCAACATAAAGATCGCGGCAATAATGGTCATGGTAATGATAAACCAGCGATAAGTTTTTTCAGAAAACGTTTTACGATAATGATCCCAAGGTAAGCACCAAGAATAATAAATGGTAAGGTCAATAGATCGAACAAAATTGTATTGACCGTAATAGTGTGCCATGCGAAAACGTGGAAGGGTACTTTAAACCAGTTCGTCGCCATAAAGAACCATGCCGTCGTTCCTATAAAAATGTTTTTCGGCAACCGAATAGACAGGAGGTAAACCGCCATTACGGTCCCTGCCAGATTTCCCACCATCGAAGTGAACCCACCCAGAATCCCCGTTGTTATCGCAAAACTTTTCTTATGCGGTACGTCTTCTTTGTGGCCTCGTTCCAACCACAACATCACAACAACGCTGATCAATATAATTGCTGCCATGATGATTTTGAAGATCTTATCATCAATGTATTTGCCGATGATCGTACCTAAGATTACACCCAAGGCAGCCCATGGAAAAAGGATCTTCAAATGCGACCAGGACGCATGCCGGTGATAATACCACACGCCGAGCACATCGGCCATCACAAGCATTGGCAATAATACACCGCTAGAGGATTGTCCGCCGAAAACATTTGCCAGCAACGGTACGGCCAACATCCCCGCACCGTGAACGCCAGTCTTGGACATTCCCGTAAAAATTGCTACCAACAAGACGAGCATGAAGTCGATGTAGGGAAGCTGGTAGGAAAAGAGTGAGATCAAATGGTAATTCTATAATGTCTTGATTACTTTCCACATTTCTTCGGCAACAACCTGATTTCCTTTTTCATTTAGGTGAACCCGGTCAGACGTAAGAATACCGGCTTCTTTATTTTCTGTGTTGTACTTCTTGTTGTACTCTAAAAATGTGTTTCTTAAATCAACAATTGGAAGATTGTTATTTTTAGCCAAACTCCGAATGATGGCGCTATAATTATTCAAATCTCCATCCAGTTCATTACTGTAGTCGGTTTTTTCACCGATCGCCGCGGGTGTGCACAAAACAGCTTTGATATTTTTTTCTTGTAGTTTCTTAATGATTGCAGTGTAAAACTTTTCAAACTTATCGGCGTCGGTACCCGTACCGTAAGTACGCTTATGCCATACATCATTCACGCCAACGAAAATGAATACCACATCAGGATTTTTACTTAACACATCATTCTCAAGACGCAAGTATAGATCGTATACTTTGTTGCCTCCGATCCCTGCTCCGATAAATTCGTATTTAGCGGACAAATTCTCTTTGCTCGCCAAATCTCCGATTTGAGTAATGTAACCACCGGGGTTCACCCCTGCTTCGGTTATGGAATCACCAAAGAAAACAATTTTCTTCTTTTGCATTGGAAACGTAAAGGAAGTTAGAGCGATTAATATAAAGCCGTATAAAACGTGTTGTCCGAAAGGACTCCTCGGAGAAGTGTTGAGGTTCTATGTGTTGATGTTGGCTGGAATTGCTGAATTTGTGCGTTTGTTCTGTAATACATTATCAATCAAATTGGTCGAATGTCTTATAATATTAAGGGGCGTAATATAATAAAGTTTGACGGTGAAAAAAGACTTTAGTGTACGCACGGTTTCGCTGGCTTTTTTTCTCAGGACACGTTCTGCAAATGTGATTTTCTATTTACTTTTAGCAAACTCATTAATCATGAAATGAGCCATGATTTTACGATCGCGCAACGGCATGACAGTAAGTCTGGCAATTCCATGTCCATAAAAAAATTAACCATGAAACCATATTCTTTAGCTTTTGCAGGACTAACGGCCTTGTGCCTCTGGTCTTGCACCAAACCCGAGGAAAAAAAAACCGAGGTTCTTCATCCCCAGGCTGCGTCTTACCTGGAAGACTATAATCTTGAATATCAAAAGCTCAGTACCGAAGCCAGCGAAGCTGCGTGGCTGCTGAACACTAAAATAGAAGAGGGTGATACCGTCACTCAAAAGTTGTATGAGGCGGCGGCACAGAAACTTACGGACTTCACGGGTAGCCTGGCTAACATTGATTCTGCAAAAAAATATTTGGCCATTGCAGACCAGCTGTCGCCCATTCAAAAAAAACAAATGGAATACGTCCTTTTCTTGGCGGGGGGAGCTCCGGCAACGGCAGCAGAGACTGTTAAGGAACTCATCAAGGTCAATGCTGAACAAACGAAAGTGTTGTATGGCTTCGACTTCAAAATTAACGGAAAGTCCGTGACGAAAAACGACATCTCTAATCTTCTGACGTCATCACAAAACTTGACGGAGCGCCTTAAAGCCTGGAATGCCAGCAAGGAAGTCGGCAAGCCACTAAAGGCTGGACTCCAGCAGCTTCGTGATCTAAGAAACAAGTCGGTTCAAGGACTGGGATTTCCAGATTACTTCTCTTATCAGGTTTCTGAATATGGAATGACGACCGACGAGATGCTCGCCATGAATGATAATTTCATAAAAGAAATCTGGCCATTATATCGTGAACTGCATACCTGGGCCAGATATGAACTAGCAAAAAAATACAATCAAAAAGTTCCGGATTATATTCCGGCCCATTGGCTACCCAATCAATGGGCGCAAAATTGGGAAGCCATTGTTGATGCAAAGTCCGTTGGAATTGACCTGACTGATACACTAAAGAAAAAAACGCCTGAGTGGATTGTTAAGAAGGGAGAAGAATTTTACATCTCTTTAGGCTTTGCGCCGCTACCGAATTCGTTCTACGAAAAATCAAGTCTTTACCCGCTTCCTCCTGACGCCAAGTACAAAAAAAACAACCATGCGTCTGCCTGGCATATGGACTATGATAAAGATGTGCGTTCCTTAATGAGCGTTGAAACGAACACGGACTGGTGGGAAACAAGCCTGCATGAATTGGGACATATCTATTATTACATATCATACTCCACACCGGAGGTTCCAATACTGCTGCGAAATGGAGCTAACCGTGCATATCATGAAGCTATTGGATCTCAAATAGGTTTGGCATCCCTTCAGAAACCGCTACTGCAGTCGCTTAAATTAGTACCGGAAAATATCACGACCAATGATACACTGGAGCTTTTAACGGATGCACTACAGCATATTATTGTCCTTCCATGGGCATCGGGAACCATGACCCATTTTGAAGAGTTGCTCTACAGGAAAAATCTTCCGCCCGATCAATACAATAAAACCTGGTGGGAACTTGTCAAACGTTACCAGGGAGTCGTCCCTCCTTCCAACCGAGATGAACAATACTGTGACGCCTGTACCAAGACGCATATCATTGACGACCCCGCGCAATACTACGATTATGCAATGGCAGAAATTCTGCTTTTTCAGTTTCACGATCACATCGCAAAAAATATTCTTAAGCAAGATGTTCGCGCAACTAACTATTGGGGAAGTAAGAGTGCCGGCGATTTTCTTAAAACTGTTATGGCTCCCGGCGCCAGCGTCGACTGGCGAGAACATTTAAGGAAAAATCTGGGAACAGAAGTAAGCGCAAAAGCAATTTTGGATTATTTCTCGCCGCTCATGGTTTGGCTGAAAAAACAAAACAGCGGAAGGTCGCATGTACTTCCGGAGAATTTTTAGGAATTCATCCACGTACTATTTTAGATTTTAGATTGTCGATTTTAGATTAAGTCGCAGCGTGACGTGCAAATTTCAGAGGGCTGCCTGACTAAAGTCAGCGCTCGAAACGCTGGCTACCGGACAATCTAAAATCGTCAATCTAAAATCTAAAATCGTTAGATTTATACTCGCATGACTCCACAGGAAGCAAAAAAAGAAATCGAGCAACTAACCGAAAAGATCAATTACCACAATGATCTTTATTATCAAAAAAGCCGGACACAAATAAGTGATTTGGAGTTTGACAAATTGCTGGAAAAGCTCATTCAACTCGAAAATGAATTTCCCCAATTGAAAGATCCAAATTCCCCCACGCAACGGGTGGGTGGTACCATCACAAAGGAGTTTGCTACCGTGTACCACAAATACCCGATGCTTTCGCTGAGCAATACTTATAGTGAAAAAGAATTGCTTGACTTTGACGTACGGGTGGCAAAAGGTCTGGAAGGTGATAGCTTACGAATATTTCTGCGAGTTGAAATTTGATGGCGTATCCATCAGCCTGACTTACGAAAACGGCAGGTTGACACGCGGTGTTACACGTGGTGACGGTGTTCGGGGTGATGACGTAACGGCAAATGTAAAAACTATTCGAAGCATACCGCTGACGGTCAAAGGAAATGCCGTACCTCCCGTGTTTGAAGTTCGGGGTGAAGTTTTCCTGCCAAAAGAAGCCTTTCTTCAACTGAACAAAGAGCGGGAGGACATAGGTGAAGAGCGTTATGCCAACGCCCGCAATACAGCCTCTGGCACGATGAAGATGCAAGACTCAACGGAGGTCGCCAGGCGCAAGCTCGATTGCTTCGTCTATTACCTGCTAGGAGATGAAACCGGATTAGACACCCATGAAGAAAGTATTCAGAAACTTGAATCATGGAAGTTTAACGTTTCTCCCACCTATAAAAAATGTAAAAACATTCAGGATGTTTTAAAATATATCAATCATTGGGAAACAAAACGGCAAGAACTTCCGCTGGAAACCGACGGGGTAGTGATCAAAGTGAATAACCTGGAACAACAGCAACTCTTGGGTTATACGGCAAAAAGTCCCCGATGGGCGATAGCTTACAAATATAAGGCTCAGAACATGAGCACAAGACTAAACGGCGTTAGTTATCAAGTGGGAAGAACGGGCGCTGTGACACCAGTTGCTGAACTTGAACCCATCTTCCTGGCTGGTACCACAGTCAAGCGGGCCTCGCTGCATAATGCAAATGAAATTGCACGGTTGGATCTCCACATCGGAGATTATGTTTTTGTTGAAAAGGGCGGAGAGATTATTCCAAAGGTAACTGGGGTTGATACAGAGAAACGCTCGGGGGATACGAAACCTGTAATTTATATTACCAAATGCCCGGAGTGTGGAACTAAGTTAGTCCGAGTCGAAGGAGAAGCAGCGTTCTATTGCCCAAACATTCTGGGATGTCCGCCGCAGATAAAAGGTCGTATTGAGCATTTTATTCAACGCAAGGCCATGGATATTGATTCTTTGGGTGAAAGGACAATTCATCAGCTTTACGAGCTTGATTTGGTGAAGAGCCCGGCTGACTTGTATGATTTAAAACGTGAAGACATTCTTCGGCTGGAAGGTTATAAAGATAAGTCCGTGACGAACCTTTTGGATGGTATTGAAAATTCAAAAACTGTTCCCTTCGAAAGCGTATTGTTTGCCATTGGTATTCGTTATGTAGGAAAAACAGTAGCGGAAAAACTTGCTCGTTATTTCAAATCCATCGACAAGATCGCAAATGCTTCCGTCGAAGAACTGCTTGCAGCACCCGAGATCGGAGAAAAAATAGCACAAAGCATTTATGACTTCTTCCGCAATCCAGAAAGCTTGCGCGAGATTAAACGTCTGGAGAAGGCCGGACTTCGGTTTCAAAGCGATGCCAAGGAGCCCGAAAAAGAAAGTAACGTACTGGAAGGAAAATCATTCGTAATATCCGGTACTTTTGAACACTATGACCGTGAACAGCTCCAGGAAATAATTTTGAAGAATGGTGGGCGTTTGCTATCGGGAGTTTCCGGGAAACTCGACTACCTGGTGGCGGGAGATAATATGGGACCTTCTAAATTAGCAAAAGCGGAAAAGCTTGGTGTTAAAATCATTTCGGAAAAAGAATTTGAAAAATTATTAAAAGGCTAATCGGTACAATAAATAATGAAGCTTAAACTTTTGAAAGTAAGAACAGATTGGGAGCTCAAAAAAAATAAAGCTTCACGCAGCACCGTGCCTTATCAGCAGGCTTTAAATGTCGGTGTTGTTTTTACGGTAGAAGACAAACAAAAACATGAATCGGTAAAGGAATTCATAAAAAAATTGGAGCATGACGGGAAGAAGGTGCAAGTCATCGAATTTCTGCCTGAGGATCGAGAAAATTATGAATTCAAGTTTGATTTCTTTTCTGAAAAGGACCTCTCCTTCTGGGGAAAAATCACAGCGGAGAATGCACTTCGTTTTTCTGAGAAGCCATTTGATTTTCTTTTTTATATCGACATCAATCCCAATCCATTCATATTGTATTTATTGGCGCGCGGAAAAGCGCGTTGCCGGGTAGGTAGATCGTGGGAACAAGGCAGACCCTATTTTGAGTTTATGATCGAATCCATCAACAGCAATCAATCGCTTATTGAGGGGATTTACAAATACACTACCCAGTTGAAATAATTTAAAAATGAGTTCTGCCAAAGGTGAATCTCTTACATCCAATTTGTAGCTTGCGGGCAAACTGTAAATTCGGAAACCTCAACACCCAGAACTTCAACACTTCAACACTTTATAGACATGAAAAAATTGTACGGAACAGGCGTAGCCCTGATTACTCCGTTTACTGAAACGCTGGAAATCGATTACAAAGCGTTAAAAAAACTTCTTCAACACACTGCAAAAGGTGTTGATTATTATGTAGTAATGGGTACTACTGGAGAGGCAGCAACGTGTTCAGAAGAAGAAAAAAAGAAAGTTCTTGAATTCGTAAAAGATAATAATCCCAACAATCTTCCTATTGTTTTCGGCATCGGTGGAAACAATACGCAGCACGTTTTAGATTCCATCAAATCAACTGATTTTGACGGTGTGACTGCATTGTTGTCCGTGAGCCCTTACTACAGCAAGCCTCCACAGGAAGGCATCATTCAGCATTTTAAAGCGATTGCCGATAAATGCCCGGTGCCCGTAATATTGTATAATGTTCCGGGAAGAACTTCCAGTAACCTGACTGCAGAAACAACGCTGCGTTTAGCTGAGCACGAAAATATCATCGGTACAAAAGAGGCTTCCGCGAACCTGGAACAGTGCATGAAAATTTCGAAATACATGCCCAAGGATTTCTTGCTTCTCTCAGGTGACGATATGCAAACCGTTGCAATGTATTCTATTGGCGCAAAAGGTGTGATTTCTGTTTTGGCAAATGCCTATCCAACGATTTTCAAAAAGATGAAAGAGCATGCGTTTGCAGGCGAATTATGCCAAAGCGAGTCAGCAAATTTTCAAATTATTGGAGATCAACGGGCCAATGTACGAGGAAGGAAATCCGGTAGGTGTTAAGAGCTTGCTTGAGACATGGGAATTTGCAGTGCAAACGTGCGTCTTCCATTGGTCAAAGCCTCTAAATCATTAGAAACTAAAATCAACAGCTTAGCTATGGGCGTAAAAAATAAGGGATAATTGATTTATCCCTTATTTTGAACTCAAATTTTTCGGGGTTTTAAGCCTTATTTTTTATCTCTTGAACCTCTGCACGAATAGCTTGAGCGAGATTCTTAAGGTCTTGCATACCCTTTCTTACGCGGGTACCGGCAGCGCTATTGCCCTTATTATAAAACTTGTCAGCATCGCCTTCAAGTGAAGCGATGAGACTTTTGAGCTCTTCAAATTTTTGCATTTTTATTAGATTTTAAAGATTGAAAATTTAGTTTCTTACGCCAATTTAAATAAATACCTTTAAAAACAACCCAAAACGCGGTTTTTTTTAAACTCCCTTGGTCACAGATACTAATACTTCCTCCTTATAAAATCCACTATCAAGCTTCTCTTTCAGCTTCGAAAATGCACTTAACGTTAACTCCACATCCGCCAGCGTATGAGAGGCTGTAGGAATGATCCTGAACATGATAACATCCTTAGGAACAACAGGATAGATCACAACTGAGCAGAAGATATTGAAGTTCTCGCGCAGGTCCATCGACATGTTGGCAGCTTCTCCCACCCCACCTTTGAACAGCACAGGTGTCACCGGGGAATTTGTATTTCCAATATTAAAGCCTCTTTCCTTTAATCCGTTCTGCATGGCTTTTACAACCTTCCAAAGATTCGCTTTTAATTCAGGCCTTGTTTTTAGCAATTCAAGGCGTTTCATCCCGCCGATCACCAGGGTCATCGGTAAGCTCTTCGCATAGATTTGGGAACGGACGCTGAATACCGTAAGTACTTTAAGATCTTCTTATCGCCCGCGACAAACGCACCAATACTTGCCATCGATTTAGCAAATGTTGAAAAGTATAAGTCGATTTGGTCTTGAACGCCTTGCTCCTCTCCTGCTCCTGCGCCTGTTTCTCCCATAGTTCCAAAACCATGAGCGTCATCCACGAACAAACGGAAGTTGTATTTTTTCTTCAATGCTACGACACCTTTCAAGTCGCCTTGTTTCCCGGACATTCCAAAAACGCCTTCCGTTATAACCAGAATACCTCCGCCGGTTTCGTCGGCCAGTTTCGTAGCGCGCTGGAGTTGTTTTTCCAGGCTGTCCATGTCATTGTGGGTATAAACAAAGCGCTTACCCATATGCAACCGGACACCGTCAATAATACACGCATGCGATTCGGCATCGTACACGATAACGTCTTTACGATCCACCAATGCGTCGATGATGGATACCACGCCCGGGTAACCAAAATTGAGCAGCATTGCATCTTCCTTTTTTACAAACTCTGCGAGTTGACGCTCAAATTCAAGGTGATTCACTGAATTACCTGACATCATGCGTGCGCCCATCGGTAATCCTAGTCCATACTGAGCAGCAGCATCTGCGTCTGCTTTACGTACTTCAGGATGATTGGCAAGACCCAGATAATTATTCAGACTCCAATTCAACACTTCGCGACCATTAAATTTCATTCTTGGTCCGATCTCCCCCTCCAGTTTAGGAAAAAAGAAATAATCATCAGGAAGGTGTGCATACTTGGCTAGCGGCCCGGCTTCCATTCTAAGCTTTTCAAATAAATCTACCATGCTGCAATTTTGATTTTAATAATTCCTGCAAAAATAAGGAAAAAACCTTAATTTGAAGATTTTGCCTTTGCTTAATGAGGTCATTTTAAGTGTGGAAAGCGTCTAATTCTTACGTAAGTTTAGGCCATGTCAAAAATCAAAAAGATCCTGGTTGCCAACCGCGGAGAAATCGCCTTGCGCATTATGCGAAGCGCTCGGGAAATGGATATCAAAACCGTGGCTGTTTATAGTGAAGCAGACCGGCAGGCTTTACACGTTCGATATGCCGACGAAGCCGTCTTGATCGGTCCACCGCCATCCTCAGAATCTTATCTGCGCATGGATAAAATAATTGCTGCTGCAAAGCTGACTGGAGCCGATGCAATCCATCCCGGCTATGGTTTCCTTTCCGAGAATGAGGATTTTGCGCAACAGGTCATTGATGCGGGGATGATCTTTATCGGCCCATCGCCGCATGCCATTGAAATCATGGGAAGTAAACTGGCCGCCAAGGCAGCCGTTGCAAAATTCAATGTTCCCCTGGTTCCGGGTACTTCCGAGCCCATCACAGATGTTGCCGCGGCAAAAAAAGTAGCAGCCTCAGATTGGTTATCCTATTCTCATAAAAGCAAGTGCAGGAGGCGGCGGGAAAGGTATGCGCATTGTCGAGGATGAGAAGAGTTTTGAGGAACAAATGGAACGCGCTGTCAGCGAAGCTACTTCCGCATTTGGCGACGGTTCGGTTTTTATTGAAAAGTATATCACTAAGCCACGTCATATTGAATTTCAGATTTTTGGCGATCAGCATGGAAACGTCGTTCATTTGTTTGAACGGGAATGCTCCATACAACGCAGACACCAGAAGGTCATTGAGGAAGCACCATCATCAGTTTTGACACCGGAGATCCGAGACGCAATGGGAAAAGCGGCTGTCAATGTGGCAAGATCGTGCGGATATTATAATGCCGGTACGGTTGAGTTTATTTTAGACGATAAGCGCAACTTCTATTTCCTGGAAATGAATACGCGGCTTCAGGTAGAGCACCCGGTAACTGAAGAAATCACGGGCCTGGATCTGGTCAAGCTTCAAATAAAAATTGCCGAAGGACAAAAAATTCCTTTTCAACAGGAAGAACTTTCCATTCACGGACATGCTATCGAAGTCCGGGTTTATGCAGAAGATCCTGCCAATAATTTTCTTCCGGACATTGGAACATTGAAAACCTACAGAAGGCCTCAAGGTCATGGCGTTCGCGTTGATGATGGATTTGAGCAGGGAATGGATATTCCATTTTACTATGATCCTATGATCGCCAAATTAATATGTCGCGCTGAATCGCGGGAAGCGGCCATCAAAAAAATGATCCGGGTTATCGATGAATATGAAATCACAGGTCTGGAAACCACCCTTGGATTTTGCCGCTTCGTGATGAACCACGAAGCCTTTACATCGGGAAATTTTGATACCCGGTTTGTAGAAAATTATTTTCGCCCCGAAGTATTAAATAATTCGGCTGAAGGCGATGAATGGATTGCTGCAGCACTAGCCGTTACGTTAGGAAATGGTAAAAGCGAGGCAATAAAAGAACTGAACACCATTCAGTCCTGCAGCAAATGGAAAAAAAGAAAGCTTGAATCTTAAGGCTGGTCAACAATAACCTGTGTAATATTCAATGGTGCTGGTGTAAAGCAGATAATAAAAATTAAAAGGCACAACCATCCTAATATGATACGCTTTGTATCCAGCGGTTCTTCTATTTCAGAAGGCGGATGTTGAATGCCGATAAACCGTCCAATGAGAAAGCCAAAAAGAAGCCAGCCTGAATAACCTTGAAGGTTTGGATACAGCCACGACAAAACAAACAAAGCGGCAAACATGATCAACGCATACATGATCGTATCTCGCTTGGGCAAGCCCAGGCCGGACAAAGCCAGATATAGAAAAGCAATTGATCCCGGAATCCAATAAAGCAAAGATTCCGGCCCATCTCTGGGAGTCACTACACCAATGCCGGCATAAAAAAGAAATGCAACAAAAATCACACTGGCTATTATCCGATGGATTTTGAATCCGAATAATCCATAAGCCACATGCCCGCCATCCAATTGACCAATAGGCAATAGGTTAAGAAATGTAAATACCAGCGATAAAAAGCCGGCAAAAATAAAAGGATAATGCATGATCTCGTGCGGGTTCGGAACGCGCGCAGGATCTGCTACAAATTTTTCAAAAAACAAAAACAACAGATTTTTGCCAATGGTAATATCAATGATACTTTCCTTTTGATTTTCGTACACATAATCGGCATAACTCAATCCATACTGTTCGTATTCCGGATGAATTTGAAAAATATATTCCGGTTCGGGCAAGTGCGTAAATCCGTAAAAAAGAATCACCAGGGCTGTGACAAATCCCGCCAAAGGACCAGCAAGGCCAATATCAAAATTTTGTTTTTTAGAATATACTTTTTCCCGGAGCCGGATGAGCGCACCCATTGTTCCGATGGAGAACGGCAATAGGAGGCATGGGAAGATAATATGGCAAAGTAACTTTTATTTTATGATACCGTGCGACAAAATAATGTCCGAACTCATGCACGGTTAAAATCAAGAGAAAAGGAATGGAAAATTCAAGCCCACTGAAAAAATCTGACCACGAATAATTGGGCGCAAAGATGGAGCGGCCATAAGTCCATTCAGCCCCCGCAAGCGTAGTAGTGATGAATGTTATGATGAATAATGCGAGTTGTAAAAGAACTCTTTTTTGATCACTGTTCATGAAAAATAATCGAAGATCATATCCGGGTTAACAACATGCACTGTTTTAATGCCGAGTTTCCCGGCGCCTTCTACGTTACTTTGATTATCATCCAGAAACAACGTTTCTCGATGGAAGGAAATTACCCTCATCTAATACTTGTTCAAAAATTTCCGCATCGGGTTTTCGTTTCTTCATGCGATGGGAATAATACGCGCGATGGAAAAAGTAATCCAACGAAGTATGATGGTTTACGCGTGGAAGCAAGATGTTGTTAATGTATTGCAAATGAATGTTGTTTGTATTACTTAACAAGTAAACATTATACTTCCGCTTT
Source organism: uncultured Bacteroidota bacterium (assembly GCA_963739105.1). Classification (GTDB taxonomy): domain Bacteria; phylum Bacteroidota; class Bacteroidia; order Cytophagales; family Cyclobacteriaceae; genus Chryseolinea. The sequence goes on from CAVTZI010000023.1 coordinate 47,962, forward strand.
CAAGGTTTCTAAAAGTTCCAATTTCTTCCTGGGAAATCCCAGGAGCATGGCATTCCAACAGGCATCCAGGCTTTCGTCGGGAGCATCAATTCTGTAAAGTGTTTTTACAAATTCCCGGAAATCCTCATCGGAAATTCCGCCTTTTTCATAGAATTCAAATTCCGGAGATGAAACAAACAATCTCTTGACGGTACTTTTTTCAATACCGGAAAGGTTTGCAAAAGAACTGAGGGTTGTATCTACGGATAGGTCGAGGATCACTCCACCCAAATCGAAAATTAAATTTTTAATAGAGCGATCGGTCAGCACGAATTCTGTTTTGTGTATTCAACATCAAATATGTAACATTGCAACTCTTTTACAAAATCGTTATTAGTTATCATACAATAGTTATAAAATTGCATGATAATGTATTACGGGCCCATAGCTCAGCTGGTTAGAGCACTTGACTCATAATCAAGGGGTCGCTGGATCGTGCCCAGCTGGGCCCACTATTTTTGCATTAAAGCGTTGTTATTCAGCGCTTTATTTTTTTATGGTGATACGTTTTGGTGATACTTTCCCCTGAGGAGGTTATTTAAAGTTTCATTGGCAGAACGATATTGTGTCGTAACAAATACTATGGCACGTTTTCTAGAATGGTTTTTTTGGTTGTGCATTGTTAAAAATTAAATGCCAGCGAAGTCTAGCGTATGCGTTGCAATGTCAGAATGTCTCAGATGCCGCCAGGTAAAAGCCCGAAGATTTATCGCCTTTGGGAAAGAACCTATTTTTAATTCAATCAATTTTGAGCTGTAACCTAAAGTATATGGCTCAAGAAATAATCCACTGATCGATGAATCTCTCATTGCTGGTCTTCGAGACGAGGGAGTACTGGCGCAGATAGTTGAAAAGGGACTCTATTTCAGAAAAACCAAGGCAATGACCTCGAAATAGTTTATCCATCTTAAACGATAACGTCTAAATTCAAATCTTTAATAGCAATACTTTGGGTTTCACTATTCAATGCCAATACCTAGTCGACAAATTGTTGTCTCGAAACAGCTAACACTGAAAACAGCTGGGCAACTGGTACTGATTACTTCGTGGACTTAGCAATGTAAAATCGAGCTTGTTGATCAATAGCGCTGCTGTTCTGCGAAACAATTACCTTGGGAATTGGCCTGACTAATGCGTATAGCGCCATGGGTATGGACATGAGTTTCCGTCGTCCGAATAGGTTTTTTTTTCTTTAGTAAAATGAATTATGTTTCACATCCGTGCACATCGGATTTTCTAAGATCATAATAAATATTGTTTCAAAATAAATCAATTAAACTAACCGCCAATGAACGCAAAACTTCTAACCATTTTAATGTTGGCAGGCATGCTCTGTGGCTGCACTCAAAAAGCAGGAGGCACCATCCCTACAGCCTGAGGGTCCAATGGATCGCACCGTCCTTCCCATTAAAGAACCTGTCCGTCAAACCTACAAGGAACTGGATGCCGCAATGCCAAGGCACCCGAACGTTTTGACGTAAAAGCGCCAAAAGGTGCACCCAATGTGGTAGTGGTATTGATCGATGATATCGGCTTTGGCGCTGCCGAGCATTTTGGTGGTCCGATCAAGATGCCCCTTGATAACTAGGCACCACCGGTTTAAAGTACAATCGTTTTCACACAACGGCATTGTGTTCTCCTACACGAGTGGCATTGCTTACAGGATATAATCATCACAGCAACAATGCAGGTTCTATTATGGAAACACAGCACTACTTTTCCGGGAAATACTGGTGTGAGACCGCAATCAATTACACCCATGGCTGAAGTGCTTCGCCAGAATGGATTCAGCACGGCTGCTTTTGGTAAATATCATGAAACACCACCATGGGAAATTTCTGTTTCAGGTTCACTGGACCGCTGGCCCACACATTCGGGTTTTGATAAGTTCTATGGCTTTATTGGTGGAGAAACCAATCAATGGGCGCCGTTGGTTTATGATGGGTTGCACAAGTGGAAGTTCCGAAAGATCCCAATTATCATTTCACTACCGATATGACAAACAATGCCATCAGCTGGGTGCGTTTCCAGCAGGCATTAACTCCTGATAAACCTTCTTGATGTATTTCGCAACAGGCGCCGCATGCACCGCATCATGCACCAAAAGAATGGATCGATAAATACAAAGGAAAATTTGATGCAGGGTTGGGATAAACTGAGAGAAGAAACATTGGCACGCCAAAAACAACTGGGCCTTGTTCCGCAAAATGTAAAACTGGCTCCCAAGCCAACTGATATTAAAGATTGGGATAAACTTTCTGCTGATGAAAAGAAATTGTTTGCCCGCCAGATGGAAGTCTATGCTGGTTTTGCCGAACATACCGATCATGAAATAGGCCGTCTTGTTTCAGCCATCGAAGACCTTGGCGAAATGGACAATACATTTATTTCTCTATGTTGTTGGTGACAATGGCGCCAGCGCAGAAGGCCAGATGAATGGAATGTATCAATGAAATGACTTATTTCAATGGTATTCCGGAAACTGTTCCGGATATGCTGAAACATATTGATGAATGGGGAGGTCCAAGCACCTATCCGCACTATGGCGGCAGGATGGGCAGTAGCGATGAATGCACCATTTGCCTGGACAAAACAGGTGGCTTCTGATTTTGGCGGTACACGCAACGGCATGGTGGTGCATTGGCCGGCAGGTATTAAAGCCAAAGGAGAGGTTCGTTCACAGTTCACTCATGTGATTGATATTGCCCCAACGGTTTTTGAAGCCTGCAAAGTTCCTGCACCAAAAACCGTGAATGGAATTGCAGCAGGATCCTATCGAAGGAACCAGTTTCCTTTACAGTTTCGATGATGCGGATGCAAAAGAGAAACACACGACTCAATATTTTGAAATGTTTGGCAACAGGGCGATCTATAGAGATGGATGGTATGCAAGAACCATTCACAGGGCAGCATGGAACCAAAAACCTTAGCAGTCGCTTGACAGAAGATAAATGGGAATTATATAATTCAAATGAAGATTTCAGTCTTGCAATGATGTGGCTTCGCAAAATGCTGACAAGCTAAAAGAACTCCAGGCTTTATTTATGAGCGAAGCAGAAAAATATCATGTGCTGCCGATTGATGATCGCTTATTGATAAGAACAGATGCAAAAGCAGTTGGACCGTCCGACTGTGATGGAGGAAAGGAATTCGGTAACATATGGTGAAGGAATGAAAGGAATGGCTGTAGATATTTTTATCAGTACAAGGAATACATCGTACACCATAACAGCCGATGTGGATGTAGCTGCAAATGGCAATGGAGTAATTGTTTGCCAGGGCGGAAGATTTGGTGGATTTTCTTTTTATGTAAAAGGTGGAAACCCAGTTTCACTTACAACTATCTGGGATTACAAAGTTATAATGTTGCTTCAGCACAGGCATTAAAACCCGGCAAGCATACGATCGTATATGATTTCAAATATGATGGTGATGGCGTGGGCAAAGGCGGCACTGGAACCATTACCATTGATGGTGCCAAAGCAGGCGAAGGCCGTATTGAAAAAACACAGCCCGGAATATTTTCTGTAGATGATCTTGCTGATGTGGGCACCGATGATGGAACCTGGGTGGCCAACTATGGCAGCATCAGCAAAATTCAATGGTAAACTTGGAAAGGTAACCATTCAAACGAAGAACTGATTATAAAAAAATATTGGCTTTAAAAGAGGGCAACTGGATGCCTCTTTTTTCTTTGAAAAAGTAAATTCAAAAATTATGAACGGCTTAAAGTCTAAGTTGACATACGTCTGCGCATATTACGGTTCACAATGAACCCTTGCTAAAACACTTCATTCAATCCAAAGAAAACTCCGCTTGATTCATATTTACCCATTGCATAATCAAGACAGATGACGGTTCGGCTTTTCTTTTGCAAAAGGATTCTTAGTCCGGCTCCACCACCTGGCTCCCAATACTCAAATATTTTTTTCCCAAGATCATCAGAAGCGGTCTGTATATTAAAAAACGCTACTCCGCTCAATAATTTGTTACGGGTAATCGGGAAACGGTACTCTGATTCACCGTATGCAAAAGAGGGCCTTTAAACCTGCTAATCGTATAGGCACGGCCTGATCGGTTATACATATCAGAACCGGTTGCAGGTAATTCAAGATAAGGTATTGTCGCCATTCAGCCTGAAGGATGCAGTGGACCAGAATGCCAATACATGTGCCGGATTTTTTTTGCTAAGGCCTATATATTTTCTGACATCGTAATAAAATTGTATTGAATTTTTCGAGCTGCCCAAGCCACTCCGGGTTATATCGAAAAACTACTTCAACGTGCGCACCACTATAAGAACGTAAAGGGTGATCACGGGTATCATATTGAAATCCAGCCACGAGTCCATTTGAAGTATACTTAGTTGGATCAAACCCATGTCGTTCGCTATAACGTTGATGTGGCGTACTGGATAAAGTTTCAAGTCTCTCGTCATCGATCTTTGTACGGATATTAAGCGTGATACCTAATCCTGCATAAAGGTCTTTGGCGATTCTTCTATACGCCCCTTCCGTCAACCGGATATAGTTAAACCTGAGTAGGAAAAACACTGTCACCCTTGGTGATGTAATCATTACCAGTACCTATTCCATAATCGGCCACTAAAAATTTTGAAAATTGCCAGTTGCCCTGGAAATTCCATTTATTAGCTGCTCTAAAAATATTATGACGGGCTTGTACAGTGATAACACCCTTTGAGGTTAAAAGGAATTCCAGACCAAAAGCTGAAAGGTGGTGTCTTTCGGATCCCCCAATTGTTTAACGCCAGAACTTTGCTCCAATAATAGCCCCTAAACTCGGATTATAACCAAAGGATGGCAAAATTGCCACCTTTGGCTTCTTTTCAGTTTTTGCGGTATCCACTGTTTTATGACGGATGCGCCTGAAGAAATCTCCCAGGTCTTCTTCCGTGTGCAAATTTTTGGTCGACGTCGTGTCACAAAAGTGATATCCTGTGCATTCACAAAAAAAGGTTGGAAGACAGTCAATACTAACAGGCAGGCTGTCACGGTGAACCATCGGAGGCCATTATCAGGTTGCATTTGTTCGGACTTTATAGATTCATTCGAAAGGACGAGTTAAAGTATGATCTCGACCGTGATTAATTAAAAACAAGTCCGCTTGCAGCCCTAGCCTCGATTAGGCCCAGTAAAACAACAAGAAGAATGGAAGGTTATAAAACGCCATCGATTTACAAACAAATTGCCTCGGGATAACATGAAGTTCGATTTGATAGCTTGTGGTGGCTCGCGGTATAGGACAAACGACAGGTTTGAATTCTGATGGACGTGCAGAAAACTACGTACAATGCACGTCACAGTATTAACCTTGTGTTTCATTGTATAAGGTTTTTGGTTTTTTTTGAACTGTGAACGAAGCTATGTTGGACATAAATTTATTTTTAGACGCGATCGTTCATTTCGGTGGGCGTAGCGATTCATATTGTAAAAGGTAGCATCTCCCTCAAAGCCAGAAAACTGCGGAAGGTTATAAACATTTTGCTTTTGATTATAATAAAGAAAGGAACTTTTTAGCTGGCAAGAGCGGAATGCAGTCGAGTGATGAATCGCTCTTTTTATGAATATATCAAGCATCTGGCCACCTTGTTAAACGATCTCGTCCAAAAATCAAAAAGGTTATTGCGTTATTTTGAGATCATGACCTCAAAAGTTGAAAAGTGGATTAAAGCTGGCTATGCGCTGCTGGCTACAGATGAAATTGATGGAATCAACATCGAGAGATTGGCTAGAGCGCTCAATGTAAATAAATCGGGATTCTATCATTATTTCGGACTAGAGAAGAATATTTTAAGAATTTAGTTAGATATCATATCCAAAGAGCTCAAATTATTGCGGCCGAGATACAACAATGTGAACAATCGACCCGGAACTTTTACGGGTGATCGTTAAGGAAAAGATTTTCTTCCTGGTAGAGTCTAATTGTTGGTAAAGGGAAAACCTTTGAAGGCTAAGATTGATACTACAGAGGCTGGCAGGATTATCACTGATGAAGTAGTTGCATTGTGGCGAAAGCAAACGGAAATCCTTTACCAACTTGGAGAGTGCGCTTGCAACTGTGCATATTATCAGACATTTCTTTTATGCAAGAATCGATGCTCAAAACGTCAATTATCAGTTTCTTCACGTGCTCGCTCGAAGAAATCAAGTTAATATTTAGGAAAAATCTAGAAGTCGATAAGGCGTCTCAAACGCTTAATATTTTAACGGTTGATGCTGTGAAGCAGAATTTAAAACTCAATCCGACAACAAATCCATAGTCAATATTTAGTTCAGGGGTGCCACGAGAACGGCCTGTCGTAGCTGGAAAAGAACTCGAGACTATATAGAAGTCCGTGATGATCTTATAGTCAAACGTAGGTGCCATGGAGTGGTATTCGATTCTTTCCGTTACACTCGCAGCTTTCATGATGTTCTTTTGAAAGAATAAATCAATAAGATTATTGAACATATACATACAATGTCCACAACCTCAAAAAATATATTCACAGAATTTAGACGATAGCGTTTAAACTGTTCTTGCGCCGGTCTCTACATTCGATGTGTCAATCGCAGTCGACAATCAATGTGTTGACCGCAATGATCTATTGTGCGCGAACATTTTGGTGATCAATATTCTCTTCAATTAAGTAAGTATATATGAAATCGCATTTCGTCATTATTGGGTTGCTCGCCAGTTCCTTTAGTTACCCAACCGTAGTCAAGGCACAAGAGATCGGGCACTTCGCCCCAGGTGTGTTGGGCATACGCGATTATACGATGCCGGCCCCTGGATGGTATGGTGCGTTGTATTCTTATAAATACAGCACGACACAGTTGAATGACGCGGAAGGAGATGAAATAAAATCGGTCACGATAATCCGGGAACCGGGCCTGGCGCCACCATCGATTTGAACGTGGATGTGAACGTGGGTGTAATAGCGCCAACGATCATATGGATTTCGAAGTGGAAAATTCTTGGCGCGAGCTACGGTGCCTATATATCACCATCATTCAGTAATACAAGTGTTGGTGTCGCTCTCGATCTATACCGGCTCGGGCCGGATACAAATGATTCGCAATTCGGTATTGGCGATCTATATTTCCAGCCGCTGTGGCTGGGCTGGACTAAAGAACATTTTGACGTGTCGTTTGGGTACGGTTTTTATGTACCTACGGGTAAGTACAACACGGAGACCATTACGCTACCCACCATCGGCGGATCGATTACAGCCGAAGACACAGACAACATCGGCTATGGCTTTTGGACCCACCAATTACAAGTAGCCGCAGCGTGGTATCCATGGTCCGACAGACGCATGGCGGTAGAGACTGCTTTGACCTACGAAGCTCATGGCGACAAGGAAGACTATGATTTGAAACTCGGGCCAGAATCTTCCTTTAGCTCGGGTATCAGTCAATACCTTCCCCTGCAGAGCGATCAAATGTTATTGCTCGAAATTGGCCCCGCAGGATATGATTCCTGGCAAGTTACAAACGACTCGGGTGCCGATGCTGGGAATCCACCCACGAAGGATGGCGTGCATGCTATAGGGGGTCAGTTAGGATTGACCCAGGTGAAGTGGAATGCAGCACTCAACTTCCATTATTTCTACGAGTTTTCCGCAAAGGATCGATTTCGCGGATCTTCTATCGGATTGAATTTCGCATTCAAACTTTGACATAAAGAGTAAGAAAATAAAAAATTAATATTCTCACGCTGAAATCAAATTAATATATGAAAAAGATTAGTAACCCAACGTTGGCTGCAGCCAACACGGATTTTATTGTTGTCCATGGCAGTAACAACTGGCATCCTTATGCATATGGACAAGTTTCGGACGCAGAGCGGAAGGTATTTAGTACGCCTGATAAGGTTCAAACAACAAGGTTCGGCACCCTCCAGTTTAAAGACGGCGTGCCCGATGCCGCTACGACACAAAAATTATATGACGAGTTGGATTACATCCATGCAGTAGATGCTTTATGAATGGATATCCTGTAGTGAACCAACTGGCCCTCCGAAAAGGATTTATCGAGGCAGGCATTAACGATAACGAAGTTATTGTTACGCCAAACCTGATGGAGTTCAAAGTCGTTGTTTCTTACCGCCAATGCCGACACGTACTATTTCTGGGGTTATCTCGATCTTACCAAAGGACCCTGGTGGTGGAGACGCCTCCCGGTGCACTGGGTATTTTCGATGATATGACCTGGAAATGGATTACTGATTTTGGATTGCCCGGACCGGACCGAGGCGAAGGCGGAAAATACCTGTTACTTCCGCCCGGCTACGAGGGCACAGTTGCCCGAAGGAGGTTATTTCATTGGGCGCTGTAACACATGGCAGGCCTCCTTTTTAGGCCGTTGCTTTCTTCAAAACAACGATCCCAAGCCTGTAGATGACCTGGTAAAAAAATCGCTTAAGATATATCCTTATGTGCCCGGAGGTTATGGATCGAGCATCGGCAATTATATGAACGGAAAAGGCACGCTGGGGAAACTAAGCACACCGGTGGCGCCTAAGTTTATAGACGGTACAGGGAAAGTGATGAACACCATTCCGCCTGCCGACTATACCTATTTTGAAATGCTCAACGAAGTGATTCAAACGCAACCTGCCGGAGCGGTGGATCCTGAAATAGCCGGACAATGTGCGGCCATCGGTATTGTAAAAGGAAAACCTTTCAACCCGGATGCCCGGATGAAGAAAATACTCACCGAAGCTGCTGCCGTTGCCAACGCCACCGCCCGTGCCATAACCTTTAACGCACGCGACGCGGAAGGATTTAATTATTATGGCGCCGACATCTAACTGGGTGAACTCCCTGTTTACCGGTGGATATGAATTTATGACGCCACCACCCGAAATAACAAAGGAAGGCGTAAAGCCGTATCCGAGCGATGGCGCACGTAAGCTCAATGCCCACACCTGGTTTTTCACCTGGCCACCGGTGTAACGCCAGCCATGTGTATGCGCCTGGAAAATGTAGGTTCGCAATATCTTGCTGCCTATCTCGATAACAAGGACATACCCTTTGATGGCGGCAAGACCTATAAGGTAACGCTGCCTCCAAACATTCCCGCTGCCAGGTTCTGGTCGTTTACCTGTATGACAATCAATCGCGCTCCATGCTGGAAACACCGCAGCTCTATCCACGTGCGGGAAGCCAGACTTATCCTTCGCCCGCAGCAAAACCTGGTGCCGATGGATCAACCACGGTATACTTTGGGCCCACACAGCCCGATGGTGTAGATCGTGGCAACTGGATCCAAACCATACCCGGCAAAGGATGGTGTGCATTACTGAGGTTGTACAGCCCGCTGAAGTCTTTCTTCGATAAAAGTTGGCGGGTAGGTGAGATCGAGTTGGTGAAATGATTTTTCTGAACTATTAAGCAGCAATCAGTGATGACCACCGGACCTCAAGCACAATGTCTAAATCAAATCTCAGCTTTTATGAGACTAATATATTAATCCGGCATATACCGGTATAAGAAGATCATTCAAATTATTTTTTACGATCCTTTATACTGTTATTAACTATTTTTATCTTGTTGCCAGATGTTGCCACGGCACAGGAAGCCGAAGACAATTTATAGCGAGTATCGCGTCACCTTCGTACCGACTTATCCTGTAAGTAAAAAAGTATTTCTCACCTCTTATTTGGGGTATGTAAACATTCGCATACACCAATACAATAAATTATTATCTCGGAGCTCCGATGTTAGTTACTTATAGGCCAAACCCGGTGGTAGAATTGATGGCAGGCGCTTTCCTTGTATTTAGCAACGTAGATGTGAGAGTAGTGACTAATACTGAATTCCGACCCCTTGCGGGTGTAAAATTAAGCCTGCCCAATAGTCATCAAATGAATATCTATAATTGGACACGTTATGAGCTTCGCTCTTTCGATTATGATGATAAAAGTTTAAACAACATGAAGAATCGTCTCAGAAACAGGATTGGTATTGAATTTCCGCTGAGCAAAAATGCGTGGCAACCTAAAACACTTTATGCCCTTAACCGATTTCGAATTCTTCTACACGATCGAAAAAGGTTATTTTGACCGGTTCCGAGAGCGATTAGGATTAGGGTATATGATCAATACGCATTGGAAAGTGGAAATGATCTATCAATTCAAATGTTGAAAGAAAGTAAAGACGTTAACCCTGTATGGACAAATAATATTTCCCGACTAAACATAAAATGGGCAAATACCACACATAGAAACATGGACCGGTTGCACATCCACATGACGTAGATGATTAAGATCTTATAGATTTTTAAAGCAGTAAGATCAACATTTTTGATTGCTTAATTAATAGTAAAAAAATTCGGATCATATGACACTCATTGAAGATTCCATTGCGTTAACAACCAGAATTATTCAGGCAAGTGAGGATAATCTAAAGATGAAATTTAGACTAAGATCAACGCCAGTTGGTTAATTTCATCCTGTTTCATCCATATTCGGTTTTTATCGATAGGCAGTCAGGCAAGGCGAAAGTCTATGGTTTAATTGAAAGTCACTACTATACCGACGCCATCAATAACAAATTATGTTGCATTTTCCCTGATAAGCTTGCAGAGGTGGTTGTTACGAATGATTCGTTTTATAAGCCTTCTGAAGGGAAATCACGAATCGATGTAAATAGCTACCAGATAAGGAATAATTTCTTCAATTAAATCTGACGCGTGAGAACAATGGAAGTATTGCGGCGCTATCTAGGAGCCCTTATGGGATCCGTTGCAATCTCTCGTTAAATAAATGTATATAGTTGCGTCCCAGAGCTCTCGGTTGCCCGGACTGACCTTCTTTCTAGGTGTGTAGACGCTGCCAACTTGGAAACATGAAGCGGTAGTGGGGACTTCATTTAAAGCCATGAATGTATTTACCACGAAGGCGCGTAGCAACGGAGAATTCATGGAAGTCCGCTGTGATCCCTGGTGCGCTTTGAGGCTCCGTGGTGAATTACGTCATGGGAGAGTCTCCAGTCGCCCACTTCTTCGAAGAACTCGCGCACGAATCCTTTACCCCGATCGGCTTTATCGGTCCCCGGGACACGTATCTTCTACTATTATGTTGTGGTACAAAACAGCGCTGCTAACCAGCGACTACCTCCCTGAATTCGGGGACGTTTCAATTTTGATCAATGTCAAGACGTTGGCGCGCAAATAAAAAATGCAGTCATTCTTTTATTAAGGCATGACAACTTTGTAAGACGCTTTCGTTTAACTATGCGGAAAAACGTTACCTTCAATAACCAAACCCTCTCAAATGTACAAGTCGAAACACGCCTCGGTATGGACCGAGCAAGGTTATTCTCTCTTTGCGGAAGATGGACTCGACGGTATGCAAGTCGAACGGCTCGCGCGGATACTACAGCTTAATAAGTCCGGGCTTCTATCATTACTTCGGCGATCTGGAGGTATTCACCACCGAACTTCTTCGACTGCATGAACAGAAGGCCGATGATCTTCTATCGACGAAATAAGGCATATCAAAACAATCGATCCCGAGTATTTTCAAAAGGTCGTGGAGCATAGAGTTACGATTATGTTTCAGGTGCAGCTTTACCATTGTAAAAGCAAACCGGCCTATTATAATTTAGCGGAAATGATTGATGAAAAGGAAGGCCCGATACTGCAGCATGTGTGGAAAGAATACCTCGGATTTGACAACAATGCTGACTTGGCGATTCGCTATTTCATCATTGTGCGCGATATGGCTTATCGGCGCATAAGCCTCCAGAACATGACATGCGAGTTTCTTCGAAAAATATTTACGGAAGCAAAGGTAGTCATGAGTCAAACTGCGGAAAGGAAACAATTCGCTGGGGACTAGCGACCCGCATCAAACTTAACCCCTCGATACCTATCATTCTTGTTTTTTTGTGCAGCATTTTGCAGCACAAAATTCTCCTGACTCTTAAAAAGAACTTTACAAGAATAGAGGTGCTATTGGTTTTAAATGTGAGCAATTAGAGCGAGTGCGAAATAACGGGTGGTCTACCCATCTAAAATTAATTTGTCAATCAACTATAATTGTCCCAGTGGAATCGGGAATTAGACAATCAAGGGACCTGACCAAGCAACTCTATCAAATGACCTGGCGTACTTACTCTTCAAAAATTCATCCTCACGCACCTTCTTATCAACAATTTTCGCATAACTTGGTAGGCCCAGCTGGGCCCACTTTGATAATTAGGCAGTTACACAAAATAGCTGCCTTTTTTTGTTGTGCCTGAAGTGAAGTCGCACCATGAAAAGTAAAAAACAAAATGTCAGAAACTGAAATTGCTGAAGTGAGCTCATAAGGTATAAGGGTATAAAGGTATAAAGGTACAAACGGACGTTCATCGATGGTGGTTTGGAATTAGGGTTTTGGACTTTACCGCACCGCGATCGGTCTTCCGGGCGAGCCGCTGGCTCCAACAAAACGTATGGGAGTAAAAATGAAAAAGAATTCATACACTCTATCAGCCGACAGTGATTCAAGATCCATATTCTCGAGGTTAAAAATTCCATTCTTCATTATAAGCTCCTGATGTACCGGTACTACAAGATCGGGATTAGGATTGGGCCCAACCTCGGTGGGGCCGGTATCGGCACCGGTCATACTTACCTGTTTTGCCACAAGCCATTGCGCTACTTCTAGACCAATACCCGGAGGGTTGCGACCATAATCCTGCGGAGTGGTCCACAGCAACGCCCATCCGTAACGGAAGATGATAACATCACCCGGAGCGATGCTACTTTCGGCAATACCTTGTTTTGCCAATGCGCCCTTTACATCGGCAACCGTTACTTCATAGCTGTTGGATAGTCGCTGTACTCCTTTATAAGCAGCAACGTCGACAAGAATTCCTCTCGACAGAATCGGCTTTACATTGTGAACTCCCAGGCGTTTTAATCCGTCGGGATGCACGACCTCCTCCTGCGTGAACCCATTATAATACACTCCTTTCATGGTGCCATCGCCATATTTTATCAACGCGCCAATGTGGCCGGGACCGTCAAACTGTGTTCCCACCTGGCCGAGTTCTCCACTAATAACCTCTTCGTTGCCAAGCTGCATATTTTTTCCCGCGGGCGGACCTGTGTCTACCACCGAGATCTTATAAGAGCGCGTTCCAACATAAGGCATATTGCGTTCGTAAGGATGGCCGAGCTCATAGACTTTTCCTTCTTTAACATAGGTCATTGCGTTCATGATCTTTTCGGGAGTGATCCAGTTCGAAGCTCCCGCTTCATCTTTTGGGCCCCAGAGCGGACTAGGCCACCATGGCCCGCGCTCACGCGTTTGACTCATGGCCGGTGAAATGGCAATTGCGCAAAGCAGGAATGTCAGTAGAGTTCTCATGGTTTTTTTTATTAGACAATTAATATATACAAAACCAGCCGACAATAATTGCACTGGGTCATTCATATTAATTGACGACGCAAAGGGCGTGAAAAAAGGACTATATTGAGGTTGCATTTCAGAAGCAAAGGATTTTGCCTTTGGTAGAATTCATTTTAGCAAAACAATGTTACTATGAAAACAAACTCAATCAATTCACCTTCTTACATTCTCATCGAGAGTATATCGGATTCTGAAACAGATAAAATGCCCTGTTTATTATGATTCATTGCAATGTCCGGAATGTAATTCGGGAGGTTCCTTTGGTAGGTGGTCACTAATGCTGGTGCGGTCACAGGTTCCAACGGGTGCCGAAGCAGGAGTGTGGGTCATAGCAGAGTACGCAATGAGCTATATTGTATTGTTTAGAACATACAAAAGTTTATGAACCTGAATGAAGATATCCGATTGTCTCGATGAACTCGTGCGGGAGGGTACCATTGGCCGGTTACAGAATACTATTCCGTCATGTAGAATGAATCATCATGTGCAAAAACTACTTTTGATCGATATCTGAAATTCAATATTTGTCTGTTAGCGTATCCGTGAATTTCACTGCGTGCCAGATCCACCCATCACTCGGTAATCATGCATCCACGGTCGTTACGTGCATCCGACAAAGTTTGGGAGACTTCTAAATTGTGAAGCATTTGAAAAGAAATTGGAATCTTTGCGAAAACGACGGCACCTACCTTCATTCTCGGCCGGGATCGTGAATGAAAAAAAGCTAGTTTGGAAAGAAAGCTTTGGATATGCCGATGTTGAAAACAAAATTAAACCCACTGAAAATACGGTTTACCACTTGGCGTCGATCACCAAAACTTTCGGTGCAATAATACTCATGCAGCAAGTGGAAGCAGGACACGTAAGCCTTGATGATCCGATCTCGAAATATGGTATCAACCTCGGTGCAAGATGGGGAAGCGATGAAAGAATTAAGATAAAACATCTGGTGACCCACACGGCGCAGGGAAATTCATTGAACATTTTCAAGCCAGGTTATAGCTTTCGATACAATGGTAATATTTATGACCAGATCAAACTGCCAATAGAAAAGACTTCGGGCAAAACGTTTGGAGAGCTTGTCATAGGAAAAATTATTCAACCGATCGGATTAAAAAATACAGTGCCTAACATTGGCGACACCGTTGCTTTTGGCCTGACAGAATATGATCGTACTGATTTCGAAAAGAAGATTGCAAAGCCCTACGAATGGAGAAAGGGAAAATTACATGCTGTGGCCTACCAGGATTATTTTGGGCCGGCTGCGGGATTGATGTCCAGCTGTTGCCGACCTTGCCGTTTATTCCATTGCCATTGATGAAAAGAAATTTCTAAGTCCTGAATCATGGGACAAAGTATTTACCCCTGCCCTTTCCGAAAAAGGAAAAACTTTTCCCTATGGAATCGGTTGGTTTATCAGATACTACAAGGGCATTAAAGTAGTTTGGCACACCGGCCTCTGGGACGGTTGCTCGGCATTGTTTGTAAAAATCCCTGAAAAGGATTTGGCCTTCATAATCCTGGCCAATTCCCGTGACTTAAGTAACAATTCAATTTTCCATTTTCTTAATCCATTTTCAAGAAAACTTAGCCGCAATTTAAAGGCATCTCCTTTTGGCAAAGTGTTTCTAAAAGGTTTACCGACTTGTAGGCACATGCTTTCCTTGATGAACCATTCTGATTCATTTCATCCTTCCCGCGAAAACTGACAATCGCAGATTTACGCGAACTATGCGTTAATCACGCGGAATTTTTCCTTTTCTAAATCCGTGATTCGGTCTCCACTTTAACGCCAATAGCCATACTGTCGGATTCGGCTTTTGTTGCAATGCGCAAATTTTTTCCCAGCCATGCACTCAGGACCACAAAAATCAAAATCGCTGATACTACGGCCCACATAAAACCAACAACCGGAACCATAACGGCTGTGTAGATCATCAAGGCAATATGAAACCTGCTGGAAGCCAGGACCTCCTTAATTTCTTTCATTTTGACCATTCCATGGGCGACATAGATAAGAATTCCTCCAATGCAGGCCATGGGTACATGCTCGAGATACTTCGCTAAATATGCCGCCAGCAAAAGTTTGAAGGTAAATTTTGCAATACCGGAGAGTGGTGAAATTGCGCCTACTCTGATGTTCACAGCGGTGCGGGCAAGCGCTCCCGTATGCGGAAAACCATTAAAAAGCGGCGTAATAATATTTACCAACCCCTGCCCCCAGAGTTCTTTGTTTGGGTTAAAAGGAATGCCCTTATTATTCGCCAGGCGATCCGCCATACGCGAACATAAGAGACTTTCTATCGAAGCGACAAGATAGATTGCAATGGTGTAGTATACTATATCGCCAAGCAGCGCCAGGGACATTTCAGGCAGCGCTGGTAAAGTAAACACAAGAAAGTCCGTAGGTATTGCACCATACTCGTCTTTGATGGTCACTAACCCTTTGTCGGCCCACAACGTATCGGCTATTAACAAACCAAACCCGAGCGCGATCAGGGGCGCAGGAATGAAAGATGAAACTTTAAGCAATGTTTTGCAAAGAACGAAAGTCACTGCCGCCAGAATCAAAGCATAGATATTCATGTCGCTAAAATGAATAATGATCTTGGGCAATTGTTCCGTTATATTATATCCAAGCGGATGCGTGATGCCTAATACATCTCCTACCTGAGAGAACGCAATTACAATCGCGATTCCGATCGTAAAACCAACGACGATGGAATGCGGAACCAACGTCACAATCCTGCCCAGCTTAAAAAGCCCGGAAATAACTAAAAGTATACCTGCAATAATGGATATCATTACCAGGAAACTATGATTGTAGTTGGCCATAATGCTCCCTATTATGGGGATGAAAGCAGCGGTAGGCCCATAGACCTGGTACTTAGACCCCCCGAACAAAGCTCCAACTAACCCGGCCACGGCCCCTCCCACTATACCTTGTTCCGGCCGAAGGCCCGAGGCCATTGCAAAGCCCATCGCCAACGGAATGGCGACCATGGCAACCACTAACCCAGCCGTTAAATCGCGTACAACATTTAGTTTCCAATTGCCTTTTTTTACAGGTCCTCGTAACGTCCATCAAATGGGTTAAGATAAAATCTTAACCTCTCCGCAAAAGAATCATCATTGTATTTCATAAAATAATTCGAAGTCATGATTGAGAGAAATATTGAAACATAATAAGCTGATCACCGCGACAACGATGACAAGCGGGTACCTTCAGACAATCTGAAGGCAGCAGATAAAATAGGAATGACTAAGCAAAGTGTTAGATACTCTGCCTTGTAGCTGTGGCAAAAACCCTATTATTATTTTTTGGGAGGAGGTGTTAAGATTTCGAGATCCAGTGTCTCGAAAACATTTTGCGTGAAATATAATGGCTGATGAAAATCAGAACGAATAAAGATTGTTGTGGTTAGAATTTTTTCCTTTGAGGTATCGTCTTCATCCTCTTCCAAAGAGGCTCGTGGTGTTGAACTAGTGGATCCATGCTCCTCCTGTAACGGCAAATTTCCGGAGTGCGCGGGCGCAATACTTTTTTGTTCAGTTTGTGAATTACCCAAATTCAATTTTGAAAGCGGAAAATCGGAGGCCTGAGAAATAGTGCCAAACATCAAGAACCCAATTACCAGCGCTATAGTCTTTTTTTGCCTCATTAACTTAAAGATAGTAAATAGACCATTTGTTTTCTACTGTTAACGGATCCAAAACCGTACCTTCTATATCGACTTCGCATATGACAGGACAAACAGCAACTACCGTCTCCATCGATGTCGCACATAAATTAAATGGGTAAGAATTTTAACATCATCGGGTTCCCGTTGTTTTAAAGTTAGTTTAGATCACCATGCTTTGAATGAATAACCCTATGCCAACTATGATTGTTACTTTATTAATTACAAGTAACGATCCCCTATCCCAGGCTGTATTTTCCAATATCACAGCATGAAAATTTCTTTTCTATTATTCCTCATTGCTTCCACCCTGATAATTGTCAATGGTCAACCCACGATCCGAATTGCTGAAATGGCTGTCCCTAAATTAAAGCCAGTAGATACGAGACTAAAAGCTGAGACGACAATTTTCAAGGCACAAAACTCAAACCCATTCGCATTGGTTGCAGGTGGAAGCAAGGGAATCGGCTTTGCCATTGCCGAAGCGTTGGCATTGCGGCGGTACAACTTAATTTTGATTGCCCGTCACCATGGCCCATTGATGGAGGCAAAAAAAACGCTTGAAACGAAATATAATGTGCAGGTAGAGATTATGAGTTATGATCTTAGCCAACGAGCGTCGGCACCAGCCATTGCCGGATGGTGTATTGAAAATAAAATTCCCTTAAAAATGCTTTGCAACGTCGCTGGGCTCGGCGGCGCAAATGATTATCTCAAAGTTCCCCTGGATACACTTCATTACATGGTGGATCTGAATGTAAAATCCTGTATGTCGATGAGTTTGTTGCTGCTTCCGTTGCTGGAGAAAAATACTCCATCTTTCATTCTGAATGTTGGTAGCATGGCAGGCTTTGGTCCGATCCCTTCCAAGAATATGTATTCCGCTACAAAATCTTCTGTTATTTTTTTTAGTTACAACCTTCGATATCAATTAAAGAAAAAAAATATCAGTGTAAGCTGTCTCGCACCCTGGCCCGGTATTTACAAAACCCAGCATCAAAGCAGATACCAAAAAAAAGATTGGGATTTTTAGGAATGGAAATGGCTGTTCCGCCAGCTAAAGTAGGTGAAGTCGCGGTACGCGAAACGTTGGATGGCAAAATGATCATCGTTCCCGGCACGCTTGCAAAGATCACGTCCGGATTTATTAGGATTATGCCGCGCGGCGCTTTTGGCATCCATCTACGGCAATCTCGGAGAAGAAAAATGATAGGCCCAACGTAAACACTTAAACACATAGACACCTAAACACTTAATGGAAGCCCAGAATTGTTTGCGCACCCTGAATTTCCGGCGCTGACATGAACAAGTCCCATAACAAACCGGTCCGATGATTTTCTATCATCACGATGATTGGTCCTTGGTCAATGGCTAAGTAAGAATTCGCGGTCCATCCTTCGTGTCACATTAATGGCATCGTAAAATCCATAGTCACCCCATAGCCGGTCGCCCAAGGTGTAGTAAAAAAATTTAAGGGCCTTCATCGACTCCGTTGGTGTGTAAGGGAACGATGAAAGGGCTGCGGTTGGCGTAACTACGCCCAGGTCGTTTGCAGGTGAATGAGCCGCGTATCCATTCGGGCTATCACTCGAGGTAAGTCCCCAAAATGAATCACTGTATCCAACAAAGTTCTTCGGATTATCAATGCAGTACGCCTGGTTGATCAGTGTTGCATTTACATTTTGCTCCCAATAATTTGCGTACTCGTCGCTAAAGTGAGGGTCCAAACCCAGGTAGGAATAATGCACCCAAAACAACGGACTTGGGCTTTCCAGTGGAAGCTTATAGCCATAATAGGTATTGTTCTTTTTAATCGCCCCGTTTTTTCCATAACCATTTTGATAAACTTCCTTTGGTATGCCATGCAACTGGGAGGCTGCTGCCAGAACGTACGTAATTTGTTCTTCGAAATATCCGTATAGCGGAAAATTCATTTCCCAATAAAAATCCGGTGACCAATGCCAGTATAAAACCTGTTCATTGTTTTTGCGATAAAAATCCCACTCTACAGTTTTCCAGAGATTGTTTATCCGGTTGATAAGGTTGTTTCCAATTGTATCAGAAGGCTGCAGGTATTGACGGAAGGTAAGTAAACCCTGAATCAAGAAAGAAGTTTCAACAAGATCTCCCCCGTTATCCCTTGAGCTGAACGGCACTACATCCGCCAGTAATTTCCATCCAGCCAGTGAGGCCACGCGCCATGAAACCGGTCCGCCTTCTCTAGAAAGGAAACTATTTTTCGCAATCGCTCCACCCCTGCTGTTCTGGAAATAAAGTTTCTTTCTATTCCCACGATAATAGCCATAATACCAAAACCTGATCCACCACTCGTAACGATGTCGCCGGACGTATTTCTTTCCCTGGCCATACCACTTGCCGGATGTCCGAAATCCCAGAAATATTTGAAAGTTTGTTGTTGAACCAGGGTCAGCAACGCGTCGTCACTAATCGGGGGAAAATCGGGCGTCGGATCTACAGCAGTATAAAAAGACTTCGTGGTCTGTTGGACGTTCTCGTTATTACTGCCCTTTACTTTATTCGTAATCAATAACTGATAACGGGTTAGGTCGCGTAATTTTTGGTTACTTGAAAGCGTGATCTTTTTATTTTCTTCCGATAAGCCAATCGTTGCAGGAACTGTCCCTCCACTACCGGACAGAATAATGTTCTCAGTGGTCGCTGTAGATGGATTTAAAGGTTTTGAGAAAGTGATTTCAAAGATTCCTTCACAGGCAACATCTGTTATTTGACCAGGTTGCAAACCATCCTGTCCGCCCAAGCTAAGGGAAATGATATCGAGTGTCGGGGCAGATGTCGTAAACGATATACTGATCCCGGGAAAGACCTCTCCATTCGCGCCGCGCATTTCAGCCGAAAGCGTCAGCTTATACTTTTCACCGCCCATCAGTTCGCTTGTTGGCGATGCAGAAAAAGTTTTATTGTTGTCCAAAAAAGTGACAGTAAGCGGTACAACTTCCCCCGACAATTCAGTAACGAGTTGAATGTGCTGCGCTGCCGAAGAGACATCCAACGGAGCCGAAAACGACGCGATGATTGGCTCAGTCGTTGGAGCAGCTAAGTTGTTTTCGAAATTATTTAAATCAAGGTTATAGGTTCCGATTTTAACGCTCGATAAATCGAGGTTCACAACATCATCATCACTGCAGGAAAAAAAGAATAATGACAGCGATATAAATAGAAAAATCTTCTCAGCTTTCATTCTAGAATTCACCGTATTCACTCTCTAAACTTCAACACTTCGAACCTGCCTGCGGCCTTGCTCTGCGCGCCGACGCTGAAGGCTATGGCGCAAGCGTCCGACCGCGTGCAGCTGAAGGCGGGTAGCGCAAGCAGCTACGCGAAGGCGAGCCAGGCTCATGCCGAAGGAGTCCTTCGGACAACACTATTTCACCAGGTGCAACCAACTCTTGCAAGTAGCATGGTTGTCTACCGAAATCTCATAAAAATAGATGCCAGACGCAAGGCCATCACCATCCCAGTCATATTGATAATCCTGTGGATTCAAACACTTTTTCACCCCAGCGATTAAAAATTGCCAACGCGGTCTTAAAACCGTAATCTCCAGGCGTTGTACCTTTTTGATCACCAAATTGCACCGTAAATACATCATTCGCAGCATCCTTAATACTAGGGGTAATGACATTTGGAATGAACAATTTGAACACCGGCATTGATACGTTATTCTCAGTTACACAAAATTCCCGAACGCCAACAAGTTTTACGGCGTAAAGTCCATCCTGTTTGAATTCATGTTCCACTTCCTGCAATTCTGAAGTTACGCCATCACCAAAATCAAAATACATATAGTCACCTTCCTGAAGGCTATCCGTTAGATTTTTTACCGTTACTTTAGGCCTGTTAAAACACTCAGCACTCCTGTCGATTTCTAACTCAGGCGCTATTGGTACAATAACGGCAAGGTCCACGGTATCATACCGGACACATCCTGATGATTCATTTAAGGTTACAAAATATCTTGTGGTATCAGCCGGACTTACCACAGGCTGCGCGAGATTCGACTGAAATGTTCCATCTTCACTCCTCCAGGAATATTGTTGTGCACCCTTTGCCTTTAACTGATAGGAGGATCCGAGGCACAATGCATCATCGTCCTGTACTTCGCCTTGCGCAATAAAGATGTCAACTTTAATGGACGCTGAATCTTTTACTTTACACGTTCCTGGATCAATTGCCTTCAGCGACACTGCATAACGCCCAGGGGCTTTGTATCGATGCAGAACCATCGAAGTGTCAGGTTTTACAATCCGTGTCCCGTCGCCCAGATCCCATTCAAAAATTTCACCGCCCGTACTAAGGTTTTGAAATGCGATCGTATCTGGAATACACACCTTGCTTAAGCCAGGCATATTAAGCCGGACCGAGTTGGATTGCAGTCTTGCTTTAAGGGAGGACAAGTCAAATTTAAAGGCCGCGTTGTTACAGTTGCCGCTTCGGTTCGTCCTTGACCACGCGCCCCCGGATGTCGGAAAATCAGAAGTGGAGTGCCCGGTGGAATTGTAGGCAGCGCAACCCGCACATACCGCATGATAGACCACACCCCCTTTATCAAATCGACTGGTGCCCCCATCAACATGCGTCGTGGATTGTGTGCCTCCTAAATAGGTTCCATATAAGAATTCTGTTGCGTCATCGGTAAGAACCATAAAATAAAAATCTGATCCCGAGGTGGTGCTTTGAAAAGCATCCCCGGTGATAGGCATATCCCGCGTGTTGCTTTGCCAATGATAACTCTGTATGTTCACAACTCCTCCCCACCCTGACATATAGAGATTGTTACACTCATTAACAAGAAAAGCAGTGGGCGAAATATCAGGTATGCCCCGACCGGAGCCGAAAACAGTAGAGAAAATCAGTGTGGATAACGAGCTATTGAATTTTTGAACGAATTGACCGCTGTTTGGATTATTATATACACCAGGAGTAACGGGAAAACTGCCGCTTGTCTGGCCGTACACGTAAACTTCCTCCAGCTTCGTTTATATCTAAAAAATATATTTGATCAAATGAATCTGTACCAGTATACGTAGCGTTGTAAATCGTGTCTCCTTTATTCCCCACGTGGGCAATCCAGCCATCGGCATCTCCATTCTGACTCGGTCTGATACGACCCGGATTTAACGGGGAAGTTGGCACTGGTGGTCCCTCCTGCCAGAAAAATACCGTTATCTTTATCGAGCTTGAGTGTATGAGACGCATCTGCTCCGCTTCCACCTAAAAATGTCGACCATATGATTCTTGAGAGATCGGCATTCAGTTTCATAAGAATTGCGTCAGTATCCCCACCGTTATAAGTGCTATCCCTTCCCTTCGTTACCGGAAAGTTATTCGATGCAGTAACTGAACTAATATAAATGTTGTTGCTCTTATCCGTAATAATATCACCTCGTAGTTCATCTCCATAGTTCTTTGTCAATGCTCCAAAGGTTGGATTTAATCCGTCGTTTTGACTTCCGCCCAAAAATGTGGAACTCAGCAACCTTGCTCCGTCCTGGCTTAAACGAGCAACAAAAATATCCGAGCCATTGGCAAACTGCACTACGTGGGTAACGTTGACGCCTCCATTGTAGGTTCTATCAATAGCATTTACGCTGGTGGGAAAATTGAAAGAACTGGTGGTTCCCAATACGATCAGCTCGTTCTTTGCATTCACGACGAGACTGTGAGGTGATTCTGAGTTATCGCCACCCAGGTAAGTTGCATACAAAAGTCTTTTACCCGCGGAATCATATTTTAGGATCCCAATGTCATATAGACCGCCATAACGTTGTTTGAAACGCACCTGGCGTTGCAGGAAAACTTCCACCCGCGTTTATGTGCGAGGTAACTCCTGCCGAATAAAGATTACCATTCTCGGCCGGGGTCGCAGTGCTTCCCCAATTGTCAGCGACGGAGCCCGAGTAAGTTGAAAAGATCAGCAAGGGGTCAATGGTCAATTCGTAGCAAGGATCATATCCCAAGGGAAAGCAAAATGAAAGTTGGTTGCCCTCCAGAAGGTATTCGCATGCCACGGCAATTTTTTTTCCATCAATCCATTGAAAAGCAATGGGCTTTTGTTCAATGACCTCTCCTAGCGAGGTTCTCACGATCAAGTGACCATTCTCCAGCGTGAGTTTCTCAGCTCCTAAGTACTCCAGAACTATTTGCGTGTGATCGGCATATGGCGCCAATATAAAATCATACTTTACGTGCTCATCGATCGAATACACTTTTAGATTTATGTCCTGATATAGGGATGGATAAATGAAGCCTTGATAGGCATATGCTTTCGAAGCCCAACGATCTGGATTATTTCCAATAAAATAATTGTAGTGTTCAGAGGATTGCCCAAAAGGCATCGGTAATGATTTCCGATTCGCTCCCATGAAATTTACCTCCACGGCATGACCGTTGATCATCTCATGCCTCGCCGCGTCCATCCGATTCATTTTTGCTGGTTATGGGAATGATGGTGCAATTCTTCTAACCGCTGCTCATCTAAAAAATAGTACTGGAATTTACCGGATTGAAAAATCATGTTTCCCCCTGGAACCCGCGCAGAAAAGTTTACTTCAGAAGGCCATTGATTTTTATTTTCAATGAATTTTATGCCCGGCGTCGTATTGGCCACCGCTAAAATTTGCGAAAAAATAAGCCCAATCACCAGGAATGATCGATCCATAATTCCTGCACATCCACAGCATATAAAAAAATTAAGTAACGGCTCCGAACCGGTAAAGATAGGGAAAAGCTGTCAGCTTTCAGCTCACAGCTTACAGCTGGCGACTGCGATCGGAAGATTCTAGCGATTACTGAACCTGCGAGCGACGGAACGTAAAGCCGTAGCTACAGTTACAGCAGACAGCAATCGAGTCGTTACAGCTTACAGCGTACAGCTAGCGACTGCGATTCGAAAATTGTAGCGATTACTGAACTTGCGAGAGCTAGCGAACGGACCGAAAGCCATAAAGCCGGGCAACATGGCACGCACAAGCTGTGCGCTGTAAGCTGTCAGCTGTACGCTAAAAAAGATACCCCAACCTTATATACCCCAACGTACCTTCAACAGTATGGGCGGCCTCAACTGACAGGATAGCCAAATTAAACGGCGTAAACCAAACTCCTCCGCCCCATCCTTTATGCCATGCATTTGATTTCCCTGACGGGGCCGTTGGATCAACCCCATTTTCATCCTTATACCACACCCTCCCGAGATCATGAAATCCCAGAATTCCCAAGCTCGCGGGAAATAAATAGGTCCGAATGCTAAACAGTTTGACGCGCATTTCCAGGTTCGTGTAAAATTTGCGGTCACCGTAAAACCGTGTCTTTCGGAAGCCCCTAATCTCTGTTTTTCCGTCAAGGACCTGTGCCTGATAAAATTCATAATTGCCGGTGTTCCACCCACCGCCTACACGGGCGGCAAAAACAACTCTGGCGCGCGCATGGAAAGATTGATAAAGTGAAAGAAAGCCGTCGAAGTGAGAAAAATCACTGGCTTTCCTGTCGGTACCCAGCATGTTTCTTCCGGAGAGACTAAATACAATTCCTCGAGATGGTGATTGAATACTGTTCTTTTTATCAATGGTGATATTCCAACTTGTGCCTGCATAGCCGTTGTGTTCTGAAAAGAGATCGTAAGGGACTGTGGCAGCATAATCATTTATAAAACGGTCCTGGTCGTCTTCAGGCTTTTCGATACCAATCCGTTGGAAAGCTGGCCCGATTTTAACCAAACCAAATCCTCCAATTTTCCTGGTGAGGTATACTTCAAGCCTGATCTCTTCAAATCGAAAGCGGTAATAATCGATGGGCTTTTCGAGATCATATTGGGGATCTTCATCGATATTTTGGTCGTAGACAGATTCATTGCCCATTCCAAAAAAGTTATTGACATAGTTTGGAACCTTCAAGTCTGCATTGATTTCCACTCCCCATTTCCGAATGACATCCGTGAAGTCGCCACGATAGAGAAAATTGTAGGAACTTGTTCTGGGCGCGAAACTGGCCAGGGCGAAATGGCGACTCTTAAATGGCGCTTTTCGAAACCCTTCCTTTTGATAATAGAAACCCGCCTCCGATAAAAAAGCCATCATCCACATTGTAGTTCCCAAGAACTATCGGGGCCAGCCGGTCATACTTGAAAGCCCTTCTGTCGTAACTATTGACCGTAGGATTTTTTGACATCCTGTTAGCAACTTCTCCCTTAGACACGATCTGGCTGGTGGAATCCTTCAAGTCATAAAAAACCGTGCAGTGCCCCAGGCCATTTACATGCGAATTGTCTTCCACAAGGTCTTTACCCTCGCCACCAATAACCCGCACTAAAATACTTTTCGAAGCGTCGCCTTCAATCTTAATTTTATCGTTGCCGCCGAAACCATAAATATCTATCGCCTTTGTTTCTCCTTTCTTGAAAACACGGTCATAAAGTTTTTTTCCATGGTCATCATCCTTGCTGGCTTTGAACATTTTTACACGTAACGTCCCCGGTTGGCAACCTTATGACCTCGAAATATTCGCCCTTGTTGGATCCCAACACAGTCACTTCCCGCGCCAGAAATTTGTAGTGCTCGACAGCGTCTTCCACCAACTTGTCCCTTCGCGCCTTCAGTTTTCGAATGATTTCCGCTCCATCGAGCTTGTAAATTTCCTCAGGCCACTCCTGAATCGATCGTTCAATGACGTCGTCTGTCAGCCGCATTTGAAGGTCTTTGGCAGCGTTGATCCAGTCTTCTTCGCTAGGTTCCGTTAGAAAGGATCGGTCGAAATACCGGGCATTGTAAGACAGACCGGAGGGCCAGTTTATTGCGTCATCGAATCCTTCGAACTTTGGCAAAGCCCACCGTCGGCTCCTAGATTTTTGGAATGATGCCTTCATTCAAAAAAAAGGCCTGATCACGGTCGCGGGGAATGGGTCGGAACTCATCTCCCTTTTTGCTTTTAAAGGTTGCCCATCGCCATTGATCATCGTGCCGGTCCCAATCGCCGATCCACATATCAAACAGCCTCGACCTAAGTACAAAAAGCTGGTCGACGTGGTTGTCATTGTCCTTAGCAAGCTTCTCCAAAACTTTACTTGTGTTAATAATGTCTTTGGAATTGCCAAAATTGGATTTGTCAGACCAATCGCCCGCGGGCCGTTCTTCGAAGAGTGCAAGGGTGTTAGCAAATTCATCACGATAAATTCCCAGCCTCGGATCCTCTGGAATGTAGACTAATTTCGGGTTCGTATGGTAAATTCCGGCGGCTTGTGCCAGCGATGGGACTACCAAAGCTGCGTATGGATGGGATGCCGAAATCCCATCTTGCACCAAAGATTGAATAATGGTTTTACGAAACATTTCCGGCACTGCCTTCTCAGGAAATTTTTCGACGGACCGCAATACAAATTCGCGGCCGGTGGAATCCTCTAACCTCAATGACAGGGTTTGCATACCCCCACCTTTTTGGAGAACTTTTAGCCCTCCATTTTGCGTGCCCAGGTCAAAGACGGGTACTAAGATCTCCTGTTCCCATGCCGCCCTGTAGTTTTTACCAAGAAATCTTTTCTTACCCTTGCCGGCAGCATATTGACTGCTGCCCTTGACCTTCACGACCTTGTTCTTAAAATCGAGTTGTCCCTGGGGGTACGAGGCAAGTGGCGTGCGTCTGAGCGCAGGTAGTGAATCCGTAAAGACGACCTTGCCCTTTTGGAAATTCTGCATCCACCTGAAAATAGGTTAATCGTACGCTCCCATTTTTAAAAATGTCAGCTTTTACAAATCCAGTGGTGCTTGCCGCAAACCTGGCGTACTTTTTTTTCTTAACTACAGTTGTTTTGACCCCGGCGCCGCTAACAACAAAATAACTGCTGTCCTTTACGATGGCTTGCAGTGCGTGCTCATGCCCAGCGGCATAAATTGTCCCGGGATATCGTGCCATGAGACTTGATATTCCCTGCGCCATCTCCTTGTATAGCGGGTGCGAAGTATCTTGAATATCACCCATCCATTTGCGGTATAACGGATACAATGAACCAATTACGGGAAGTGGGACATACAGCTTCGGAAATTAACGCTGTAAAAGGAAACAGATGGTCTTTTAATGTAAAAACTCCACCGTGTTCCCCATAGGTAATCAGTGGATGATGCGCGGCGAGAATAATCCTTTTGGAGGGGTTACGGATAAAAATATCGTTCAGCAAAAGCAACGCTTCGGCTGGTGTTTTTGCGTCACAAGAACTTTCCTCGCCCGGCTTATTTCCTGGATGTAAAAACCATTGCGTATCAAGGATGACCAGCATTGCATTTTTCCCTAATGGGAACTTCGACTGGGCCGGGACATCCGTCTTTAGGCAAAAGCGTTATGTGCTTATCGTTCAATGAGTCAATCCATTGCTGCTGATTCGTTATTTGCTGCCAGCCGTTGCGCTTTCCACGAAACCAATCGTGGTTGCCAGGTACAAAAATTCCCTCTGCTCCGGTCCCGCGAATCCAGTTAACCTGCGTCTCTAATATTTTCTCGGAAACACTCCTCTTTTTGTGTGTCAGGATCTGGCATTCCCTTGGGATAGATATTGTCACCCAGGAACAACACCGTTGAGGCCGAGCCTGTATTTTTAATCTCTTGCCTGAAGGACCTCACCTATGGTACTGTTGACGATGAATGGTTCACCAGCGTCGCCAATAAAATACAAAGAATGGATTACGTTGCCGTCGACGGATTGTGCGTTCGCGGCAAAGGTTAAAATGGAACACAAAAGATATAGTACAGATCTGGTCATGCGGTAATTTGAATCCGAATTGACGGTTCTTGTAATACGCCCTGTAAATTAAAAAGTTTGCGAATCCTTTACGGATGCTGTCCGGATGAAAGACAAAAATATTTTTACCTTTAACAATTAACAACAGCATGGATTCAGAATTCATTCGACAGGCGAAAACTTTGGCAGAGAAGGTCTTCAAAACCAGGGCTTTTGAAAAACATGTTTTTCATAACTATGACCATACCCAGGATGTTGTAAATGGCTGTTGTCACGATAGGTCAACATTCAAATCTGAGCGCAGATGAAATGGAGTCTGCTTTGATCGCGGCCTGGCTTCACGATCTAGGCTATGAGAATGGTTCAAAAAATCACGAGGAGTTGTCGGCACAAAAGGCAAGGGAGCTGTTGGAAAGTATAGGTGCCCCCCAAAAAAAATCACTGAGGTAACAGAGGCCATCCTGGCCACCCGCATGCCCCAACAACCAAAGACCCTGGTCAGCAAGGTATTGTGTGACGCTGACCTCTTTCACCTTGCAACCGAACAGTGCCTGGAAAAATCGAACATGCTGAGAGAAGAATGGAAAGCGCTGGGAACAAAGGAAATGTCGAACGAAGAGTGGATAAATTCCACATTGGAATTTATGGAAAGCCACTCATACCACACCCCTACGGACAAACCGTATTGGAGCAAGGCAAGCAAAAGAATATTAAAAAATTGAAGAAGGCGCTTAAACCAAAAGTCAGTGCCAAGAAGTACCGGAAGCTTGAAGAAGAGGTTGAAAAACTGCGAGGCAAGTTAGAGAAAGAAAAGATCCAGAAACCGGATCGAGGTATCGAAACTATGTTTCGTACAACTTCACATAATCACATTATGCTCAGCCAGATGGTGGATAGTAAAGCAAGTATTTTGATCACCATCAATTCCATTATATTGTCGGTGATCGTTTCGGTGCTCATTCGGAAACTTGAAGAAAATTCCTACCTGCTGATACCAACGATCTTGTTAATATCAGTTTGTTTAGCCACCATGGTTTTTTCCATATTGGCCAGCAGACCAAATGTATCTTCCGGAAAATTTACCCGTGAAGACATCCAAAATAAGCAGACAAATCTTTTGTTCTTTGGAAATTTCCACGCGATGAAAGTGGAAGATTATCAATGGGGTATGCAACAGATGATGAAAGACGCGGATTATTTATACGGTAGTATGATCAAAGACATTTACTATTTAGGAAAGGTGTTAGGTAGCAAAGTACCGTTATTTAAGAATTGCCTACAGCATTTTTATGTTTGGATTTGTTGTTGCAATTCTGTCCTTCATTATCGCATTGCATTTATCAGCCCGCACCGGCCTCTGAACGTTTTTTAAGAAAACAGAAAATGCAGATGCCGAGCTGTACGGCAACTGTAGATACTATCATTAAAATCAGTTCCATAGAAAGGGTGGTTGTTTAATACATGAAGGTACCTGATGTCCTCAAAAGCACTTACGCTCATTGTTTAATTTGCCTATACTCACGATGACCTGACCAAATATTCCTTCGAATGGATTTGAAAAAGAGGCTTGATTTGGGACAATCAAAAACGCAAACGAATGAAATCGTTGATTATGTGAATGGTATCCCAAATCGGTTTAAAGAATTAGTTGAAGTCTATTTAAAAGGGCCCTACCGGACGACTCAGCGCGCCGCGTGGCCCTTAAGTATTTGTGTAGAGAAGTGGCCGTATTTGATTGATCCTCACTTAAAAAAACTACTCGATTACCTCGAAAAACCCGGCGTTCATGATGCGGTAAAACGCAACACCATGAGGTTGCTTCAATTTATTGATATCCCAAAACGTTATCATGGACGAGTAGCGGATCTTTGTTTTGAGTATTTACAAAATCCAAAAATAGCGGTAGCAATTCGAGTCTTTTCAATGACGGTGCTCGCTAATGTAATTGAAGACCAGCCTGATATGAAAAAGGAATTGAAATTGATCCTGGAAGATCAACTTCCCTATGGAACTGCGGCATTCAAAAACCGTGGCATTAAAGTGTTGAAAAAAATAATGAAAGTAAAATAGGGGTACGCTCAGCCTTGATCAGCGAGCGGACATCAATTTCTGAATCAAGTCGTCAGCCACCAGTTGGTCTTCAGGCTGCGCAATTTTTCTGAATTGTTTGATGGTCTTGATGGCCTTGTCAAACTCCTTGTTCATCGCGAAGGTCAAGCCAAGGTTGAAGTAGCTGTTGGGAAAACCAGGCTCGAGTTGAATGGAGATTTCATAATGCGCTTTGGCCAGCGGAAAATTCCCAATTTCTCCATAGAGATTGGCCAAATTATAATGGGCTTCAAAATGGCGTGGATCTATTTTGAGGCAGTTTGTAAAACTGTCAATTGCCTTGGCATGCGCGCCCTCCAATGATTCAATAATAGCAAGATTGCAATATGCGTCTGCCATTGAATCCTCCTGTTCAATCGCCTGAAGATATCCTATTCTTGCGCGCGGCTTGTCGCCTTGTTCGTCAAGTTGCAGCGCTTCTTCAAATATCGACAGCTGATTAAGCTTTACTACTTTGCCACCTGTGAATAGATTCAGTTGCCCATTTGGCTCACGGCGCAGATCCTTGCTTTTTCGAACCCTCTGCGGCCCAAATTTCTCCGGCGTGGGAATAGGAAACTTGATGATCTTTGCCATGTTCGTGCAAAGTTAATTGTTATCTGTTAACAAGCCTCAGATAAATTACAGGTTCTGAAATCGAATGAATTTCAACTCGCTTTGCGTCTGACGGTCTTTGCAGGCTTCTCGGCTTTTTCTTTTTTTGCGGCGCCACCTTTTGCTTTCTCCATCGGTTTTTTTGCGGCGTCAATACTTGCTTTGAGTGCTGTCATGATATCCACCACTTTAGGTGCTTCCTCTTCAATGGATACTACCTCTTTGCCTTGGATCTTTGCATCAATGATGGCCTTTAGGGCATCATAATAGTGATCCTTCATTTCGATATTGGCGAACTTGGTTGTCATAGAATCAACCAGAGTTTTTGCAAGTTTCAATTGTTCTTTGTCTGTTTTAACCTCCAGTAATTGCGGCACCTCACGAATGCTTCTTACTTCCTGCGGGTATCGAAGCCGATACATGACCATTCCGGTTTCATGTGGCGTAATTAACACCGGCGTTTCGCGATCCCTTAGTACCACTTTGCCCACAGCGATACGACCCGTTTCTTTTAACGTCTGACTCAGCAGTCCATAAGTCTTTGCCGCCATATCGCCGTCTGGCCCAATGTAATAGGGCGACTCGTACAAAGTCGGATGCACCTCCTTAGTGTCGACAAAACCCTGAATTTCAATAATTCTTTCGCTCTTCAGCTTTACCTTATCAAAATCCTCCTGATCAATGATTACATATTGACCGGGCTCATATTGATAACCCTTTACAATATCTTCGGTGCGCAGGGTTTCTCCGGTAACTTTGTCTTTCTTTTCATAGCTCACGGGATTGTGGCCTTCCTTGGAAAGCAGGTTGAAGCTGATGGTCTGCCCGGAGTCGATAGCGTTGTAAATCCGTATGGGGATCGTTACCAACGAAAATTGAATGTGTCCTTTCCAGATTGCTCTCATAACATCAATGTTAGATTAAAAAGTGAACCAGGTCGAGCTAAGATATTGAAAATGTTTGATGTAAAAAAGTGCTGAGCAGTGTTGACGTTCTAAGTGTTGGTGTTTCGGCTATTTCCATAGCTTGCATTACCAGCTTGTTTTGATGTTAGACTTCAGATCGTGCAAAATAGTAAAGAGTCCAAAGTAAGTTCGATTGAGATATACCGCTTCCCCTACACCTCGCGCTCTTTTGGACTCACGAAGTTCCTTCATCGTTGACAATTTTTCCCCAAAGGAATATAGCTCATCAAAGTAATTATCATCGGAAAAATCAAACGTCTCTGAATGAAAAGGCCTTGCCAACAGGTCGACGAGCTTTACAAAAATCGCTGTAAAAAATTCTTCTTCCTTTTTTGTATCCTCACGATGAATGAATCTAAGTTCCCTGAAAGTTTTATCGCGTTTTTTAATATCGGTCAATACATCCTTGTCGTGAAGCTTAAAATATATTTTATAAAAATCTTCAGGTATAACTTTTACACATCCAAAATCAATAATCCCTAGCTTATAATCATTGGTGATAATGAAATTTCCAGGATGTGGATCGGCATGTACGGCCTTTAACGTATGCATCTGGAAGTGATAGAAATCCCAAAGCGCTTGTCCCAACTTGTTGCGCTCCTCTTGGGGTATTGGCGTATTTAGGACCTCCCCTAACGGTCGTCCTTCAATCCAATCCATCGTTAAAATTTTTTCCGATGAATACCGAGGGTAATACTTAGGGAAGATAATGTTCTTTAGATGAGCGCTCTTTTCCGAGAGCTCCATGGAGCGATTCAGTTCGAGGGCATAGTCCGTTTCTTCCAACATTCTGGTTTCCACCTCCTGAATAAATTCATCGTACTCCACCGGATTTAATTTAAACATCGACAACGCGATAGGTTTAATCATCGCCAAATCCGATTTTACGCTGTCGCCTACACCGGGATATTGAATTTTTACCGCCAGCTTTTTGTCCTTTAAAGTAGCCTGGTGCACCTGCCCCATAGATGCTGCGTTGGTAGCTTTGGTGGTAAAGGAATCAAAGACTTCAGTGGGCCCTTTTCCAAAATATTTTTGAAACGTCTTAACGACGAGCGGATAGGAAAGTGGCGGAGCACTATACTGCGCCATTGCAAATTTTTGCTGATATGCGGTTGGCAACAGATTTTTATCCATGCTCAGCATCTGAGCGACCTTCAATGCACCTCCCTTAAGTTCGCTGAGCGAGTTGTAAATGTCCGTGGCATTATCCAGGTGTAACTCCTCGCGACTCGCTTCGCCGTTGATTAGTTTTTTTCCATAATGCTTAAGGTAATTTGAGCCGATCTTAGCACCAGTTGTTATAAACTTAGAAGCCCGTTGAACTTTTGAAACGGGTATTCGGTCAAATTCTTTCACGCAGAGCCTTTTTATTTGATTTTGTTTTGATATAAAAACTTGGCAAAATCGATCGCCGAGTCAACGGCACCCTTACCTATAAGATCAAATGCCAGGTTAACAGATTTTTCAATAGCGGCGTCTGTCTTTTCAAATCCAGGGCTGCTATCTTCCTTCCAGAACAACAGGATGAATCCGAGGTGCAACCAGAAAAGTTGCGGATAACGCTTATCGAGGATTGGCCTGCGGGCTACTTCACCATTTCCTTTACCGACATTTAAAAGAGATTCAAAAAATGATTCAAATTCTGCCTTGAAGCCTTTTATATATTCGGGCACTATTTCAAATCTTCTGAAATGTTCGAGTTGGAATAACACATAACTGCGATGTGATTTCAACTCTTCCATCAATGTATAATAAAAAGCAAGAATTTTTTCCCGCGTAATGAAGGTTTGGAATGCTTTATCGGCCTTTAATCTGCTGATCGTTTTATCAATAAATCCCTTCCAGATTTGATTTTCCAATCCATCAAAGGATCCAAAAACGTTATAAAATTCATCCTCTTTAATCCCCAGGTCCATGCAAAACTTGTAAACCGAAACCGGCCTTTGGCCTTGCGTGAGCACTGATTCAATGTATGCGCTCTTAATCTTATCCTCAGAAGCCTTGCTCTCGGATTTGCGGGAAGTTTTTTTTGCGGTCTCCATCCCTGTATAAACTGAAAATCAGTTGAAATGGTTTGCACTTTGCGGAGGATAATTTCGTTAATTTCACGATCATGAAGGTGCTCCGTCAATTTCATAGTCCGCCATATTTCATCCCGATTAGGATGGTACAATTGTATTACTGCTTTGCATTCATATTTTTTACTGGCGTGGCGTTAGCCCAGGACAAAAGCGTCGATCCGAAAAAACTATATGAGCAAGGTGAGGCGGCCCACAATGCTGGTAATTATAAACTAGCCCTGGATTACTTCAATAAATGTTTGAAGGAAAATCCTGGATTTGCAGATGCATATTTCACACGGGGGTCCACACGCGAACAGTTGCAGGATTTAGCCGGGGCAAATACAGATTATAATATTTATCTGGAATTGAAACCAGACCAGCCGGAAGCGCTTTTGTGCCGTGCTACCGTCCGATACCAGCTGGGATTATACGAACAATCAAAAGAGGATTTTCTTAAACTTCTCACGTTGCCAGTGGGAGAAACACAAACAATTTTTTATAATCAGTCTGCTTCGGCCAGTGGTGCAAATCAAATTATGACTGCACAGGGTGCGATTAAGCCGCAGATTTTTAATTATCTGGGTCTTGTCGAAACAAAATTGGGCCATTACAAAGAAGCCATAACGTGGTTGGATTCGGCGATCGCGCTTAGACGAAAGGAAGCTGACTATTATGTAAATCGTGGTATTGCAAAAGAAGGAATGAATGATCCAACGGCGCATGCAAGATTACGAGACCGCTATTTTACTACGGCCGGACCATGCGGTGGCGCTTCACAATATTGCTGTGTTGAAGCGAAAAACGGGCGCAGCTGTCGACAATGACCTTGAAAAAGCAATCGAAAGCGATTCCAGTATGTTGTATCCGTACCTGGAACGCGCCTATCAGCGAATGGAGGGCGGATACTATAAAGGGGCATTGGAAGACTATGATCGCGCGTTGCAAATACAGGACAAAGATCCTGAGATCTGGTTAAACCGTGGGCATGTTAAAGAAAAACTCAACGATCTAAAAGGCGCTTATGCAGATTACACCAAAGCCATCGAGTTAAATGAAAAATTTGAAAAAGCGTGGCTCAACCGAGGAAATGTATTGAGCAAGCAAGGTCGAACCGAAGATGCCATTCAAGATTATACAGTAGCCATTACGTTCAGTCCAGACTATGCTAATGCCTATTATAACCGCGCCATTGCAAGGCAAAAACTCAAAGCAAGCGGCAGAAGCATGTCAGGATTTGCAAAAAGCAGAATCGCTGGGAATGGAGGTCATGGAGAAGGTTAAAAAGGAAATTTGTAAATAAGGTCCTACAACTTCCCGAAAGTTTGAAA
>CAVTZI010000024.1:0-146817 GCA_963739105.1 uncultured Bacteroidota bacterium
GTCATTACTGGTGCGCCCGAAGTAGGGTTTATAATGAACAAAATTTTCATCACTGGTAAGTCGAATATAGTGGAAAACAAAAAAAATTCTGAAATGTTAAACCTCCGCAGGACAATTGACAGGTAGTGTTATTGTTCCAACTGAGCGCGATTTGGAACAAACGAATTGTGGAATAATACCTCAGCTTAGTCTTCATGAATGCTGTTTAAAGATGTTAATAGCAGCTTAAAGTAGTTGTCTGATTTGGCCTTCAATTTGAATAAATCGCAGTGGAATTTTAAGCTATATCTATGATAAACTTAAAGAAGGGGTGCAGACTCCCGATTAGCTAATTTGCTTACTTCTACTACTCTCCAACATCTTCGCCGTGTATAGCCAAGCCTCGATTGGCCTGCATGGAACGATTAACGAATATTCAGGAGATGTAAATGGTGATAGCTATCACTTTTACCGTTTTTCTTTTCCCAAACTTGGCGGGGCAATTTCCTTACAGCAATTTTTGACTCCTTCCTTTAACCTCGTCGAAAAATTTTCGTTCGATCAGGTACAATATCAAAGTAACGATAAGCAATACGGGGTCGATGCAGACTTTTATAATCTGAATCTTCACTTAAAGTATAAGTTTAACAATGATTTGATTTTTAAGGAAACCTCGGTCGTCGCCCCATTTATAACGGTAGGTATAGGCGGCTCGTACATAGAATCCAACCATTATACAGAGATGGACAACAGTCCTATTACCAGTGGTGAATTCGCGGCCAACGCCGCTGCAGGGTCGGCATTTTATTTCAGTTTAATGACCGGTTAGGGTTTGAAATTGCCAACACATTGAACATGCCGTTGTATGACGCATGGGACGGCATTTCGGAAGGTGATAACGACGTTTATTTGCAGCATAGCGCAGGTCTGGTATTTAAATTAAGAAAGCCTACAGATACTGACATGGACGGGGTCGCCGACCGGCAGGATAAATGTCCCGATACACCGACTCATGCCAGCGTCGATTCAAAAGGGTGCCCGCTGGATGCTGATGGCGACGATGTTCCCGATTATTTAGACAGGTGTCCAACAGTTTCAGGCTTGACAAGTCTTGAAGGATGTCCTGACAAAGACAAAGACCAGGTTTCGGATATCAACGACAAGTGTCCCGACGTACCAGGGGTCGCGCGTTTTAGCGGATGTCCTGACACCGATAGCGATGGCGTTGAGGATGCCATCGATAAATGTCCAAATCAGGCTGGCCTCGATATATTTCAAGGGTGTCCTGATCTCGATGGCGATGGCGTAGAGGATTCAAAAGATAAATGCCCGAATACGCTGGCAGGAGTAAAAGTAGACGACACCGGATGCCCGGCGGACTCCGATAGCGACGGGGTGATTGACGAGATAGATCGCTGCCCAACTACACCTGGCAATGGAACAGCCAATGGATGTCCGGAGGTACGGGAAGAAGTGAAAAAACGCTTAAACTTTGCCACGCGTGGAATCTATTTTGAAACGGGCAAGGCTACGTTGAAATCCAATTCATACGCTATGCTAAATGAGATCATCAGCATCTTAGAGGAATATACGGATTACAGCTTACGCATCGGAGGGTATACCGATTCTCAGGGTAGCAACGCAACAAACCTAAAATTATCGCAAGCCAGAGTCGATGCAGTAAAAAGCTATCTCACCCGGAATAGCGTAAAGGAATCACGGATAGAGGCGACAGGATATGGCGAGGCCAAGCCTATTGCCAGCAACGCTACGGCCACTGGCAGAGCAGAAAACAGAAGAGTTGAATTGGAATTGTTTTTGAAAGAGCAGTAAGACCTTACGGTAGACTAAGCAAGGTTTATTGCAATTTTTTCCAACTTGTTGGCTTCGATTAGCTTTACAACGGGTGATTTCTGTGGGTAAATTCTTTCCCAGACATTATCAGGAATATCATTGGTCTATCACATACATAGCCAGGTTAACCAACATCCGTTAACTTGTCTTTAGCCTTTTGTGATATGCCTTTAACGCTTCACTACCAATTTTTTTATCGCTGGATCCTTCATGTCATTTTCAGACTTAATCTCGACATGACCGATGTACTTTACCTGAGCCCGTCAAAAGTTTTTTTGGGTCAGGTAATTCACTTCCCTTATAGAACCCTAATTTAATCCCATTCTTGGATGGAATGATGGTACATAGTAGTTGCTTGTATCCGGGACCAAAGCCATACCCAATAATATTAGCAGGACCATCGGGGTACTCTGTTATTTGCTTCAGTTCCTTCAACAGAAACTCCCGAAGTTGAAAGCCAATGGCTGATACCTTCTCGTCATACTTGGACAATATAATCTCAGCCGTGGTCATGATTTAATACGCTTTACTTTCCAAATATTTCTTCAACTCAGAATTGACAATCTCGTTCCACCAGTGCACATAGTTTTCCTTAACAAGTTCGGGATGATCCCTGGAAAAATTATGAGTACCCTCATGCGTCAACCTCAATGGTGTTTTGTCTCCCTCAGGAAATAGTTCGAAGGTAAGAACAGTGATTGCTGGATCGTAATCATACTTCCAACTGTATGACACTCTTTTGCCTGGAACGACCTCCTTGATTTTGCAAATATGTTAATACTGCTTTTTGTCATCCCCTGCATAGAATCGAAAATCGAATCCAACTTCCAGCTTAAAGTTCTTGATATCAAAATACCATTCCTTCATTTTCTCTTGTCGGTAAGCGCTTCCCATACTTCATTTGAACGCACATCAAGTGTCCCCTCCACTCTTTGATTGGCTCTTGGCTAGAATTACTAATTGTCATTTCGTACTGGGACAATATGCCCTCAACCATTGTCATGATGATGTAATGTGGCCTGACTTTCCAAATATTTCTTTAACTCAGAATTAATAATCTCATTCCACCCTTGCACAAAGTTTTTCTTAGCAAGTTCAGGATGTTCCTTGGAAAAATTATGAATACCATCATGCGTTAATCGCAATCGCGTTTTATCACCTTCCGGAAAAAGTTCGAAGGTAACAACACTGACTCCTGGATCGAAATCATACTTCCAATTATATGACAATTTTTTACCTGGAACGACCTCGGTAACTTTGCAAAGATGTAGATACTTTTTTTTGTCATCTCCTGCGTGGAATTGGAATTCTAATCCAACTTCAGGCTTAAAATCCTTGATGTCAAAATACCATTCCTTCATTTTATTCTTATCGGTAATGGCTTCCCATACTTCATTTGAGCGCGCATCAAATGTCTTCTCCACTTTGATTGGCTCTCGATTTGTGTTGCTAGCTGCCATAATTTTATTGTTTTTAGATCCCACAAAAATTCCAAACTCGTTTGTCAAAAAACTGGCCTTTAACTTATACAAATGTACTGGTGCTCTCGCCACATTTACAAAAAGAATGTGTATAGTTTCAGCATTGTGGATATGTTGCTACAACTTAGACGTCGTTTATTGCGAAATTCGGCTTAAGACGGCTTTGTCAACTTTTTTGATAGAACTATCTAAATATGTTTGACCAAAAAGACTGAACCATGAAAAAGGACGTTCTAAATTTGACTACTTCGAATGCAAGGAATATCAAATCCTTCGTCGAAGAACACAAGATGTTAATTGCCGCCCTCGGGGGAATTACAGTAGGTATAGGGTTAGCAGCCCTGCTGGGAAATGAAAGAGCAAAACATCTTTTGCGCTCTTTGGGAAATACTCTTGTTAATGCCTCCGGGAAATTTGTAGAAGATCTGGGTGGCTATAAGCAATTGGTAGCTCCCTTGTTTTCAAAAAAAGAGGTACAAGGATTATAAACAATGAAAACAAATTGGTGGGGCAAGGCTGACTCGTTAAACGTTCGCTAGCCGTTTAGCAAATGCTGATAAAGAGCGTTGGCAACGCCATCATGTTTACTAGCAAGTACAATTTCTTTTGCAACGGCTTTTACCTCGTCTCGTGCATTGCCCACTGCTATTCCCAATCCGACGGCTTGGATTAATTCGACATCATTATAATTATCACCAAATGCTATAACTTCGGATAGTTCGATATCATATAGTCGCTTCAACAATAATTGAAGGGCCGAAGCTTTTGAAATTACTTTGGGTGCAAGTTCCAGATATGTCGACTTCGAATGATACACATGGATTTCACTGCTAAACGTTTCGTTAAACGCGCGCTCCAAAAGTTTGATCTCTGCCGCTGCGCCCATGATCATTATCTTATGGGCGCCTAGACTAGATTTCTGCCACAGATCCAAGACTTCCTCGCCTGGTTTCACGATCGGTGAGACTTTCGTTATCGTCGCTTCACGCATTGTCCATTCATCTACTTTGGGAGCGAACCACTGGTCTTGTTGATACAAGCTAATATGAACCGATGTTGTCTTCGCCAATGTAAAAATCTCCTCACAAATGCCGAGGGGAATGTATGCAGAATAAAGAACATCTGTCTCTCCGGTACTGTCGTAACGAAGTACATATCCGCCATTATAACATATCAATGGATGTTCCAAAATGCCCAGCTCATATTGCAGGTGTCGCATAGCACTTGGCATACGCGAAGATGCAAGTACTACAGGCATCAAAGGACTTAGTTTTCGAATGACCTCAATGGTTTTATGGGATAATTCCCTTCGGCTGTCGAGCAAAGTACCGTCGATATCAGTACATAGCGCACGAATCGATTTGCCGTTCAGTTTGTCCTGCATAGAGGAAAATTTTTTTTTAACATTTCATTAACATTTGGCGTAAAAACTGGGGTAAAAAATCTTTCATTAAAAGAGCAATCAGAAGGACGCGTTGTAACAAAAAGAAAAAATACGGGGATTTGGGGTATAATTTAACTCAACTTAAAATCTTTTTTTCCGTACACAACCCTTACAACGATATACCTATCTAACGAATAATATGAAAAAATCAATCTTACTATTACTTTTTTTAGCTGGTGGTGCAATTTTTGCATCTGCCCAGTCGTTAACGAAAACGGAAAAAATAAATGCGGAGCAAGTACCCGTTGCGATCCTTAAAGCTTTCGAAAATGATTTTGGTAAAGTACCGGAAGGAGGTCATTGGCTCGCGAATTTTGTTGTTGAACAAGATGGTATCCGCACCGTTGCAAAACCATTATTTTACATTTACCGAAACAAATCGGAAAAGATCGACGTGCGATACACGGCAGATGGTAAATTGGAATCTTCTAAAGGCATAGAAAAAAACAACAAATCAAATGGCTGACGAACGCTTGGCGAGATTGTAATTTGCAACCACTTCCTGCAACGCTTCCAATGTGACCGGTTTTTGGAGATAACTTTTTACCTCGGCAAAACTTTGTGCCCGTGTGATGTCTTTCGGATGGTTCGAGGACGTAATGATGTGAATTTCCACATTCTTCATTAGCTTATCTCTGATCTTTTGAAATTCCTGAATGAATTCCCAACCATCCATCTCTGGCATATAAATATCGAGCAATATAATATCGGGCAAATGTTCCAACGATGACTTATGAAGGAGCAAATAATCAACTGCACCTCTGGGACTATCATAAATCGTTATGATGTCTGCCAACGCACCTAGTTCGGTGAGTCGCTTAATATAAAACGACACCATAGGGTCATTATCAATTATCCAGAGATTTGCTACTCTAGGCGTCATAGGAAAAAAATTGTCAAGCGTAAATCGTTAAAGCGTACAAA
Organism: uncultured Bacteroidota bacterium; assembly: GCA_963739105.1. Taxonomy (GTDB): domain Bacteria; phylum Bacteroidota; class Bacteroidia; order Cytophagales; family Cyclobacteriaceae; genus Chryseolinea. The sequence goes on from CAVTZI010000024.1 coordinate 5,683, forward strand.
CTTAGACAATAATATCAAAAAGAATCATATACAGACTTAGCGTACAACCCCCTATAAGTATTCATGTAAGATTACGAATGAAATTTCCTATAAATAATCGTTGAAAACCTCCCTTATTGAAATAAGCAGCGCCTGGATGCGTTGAATTTCATGTTTCATCTGTGTTGCGACAACATTTACCAGCAATAAAATGACGTTTCCCATGAACGAATTTCTTATGGAAAGGAGCTAGCGGGGCCGAGACTTGCAAAAGTTTGCATTTGAACCGCAGCGTCCAACGGAAATTGAATGGATATCAACAACAAAACTTACTCGATAAGCAACGGCCGATATACCTGCCTCACGCGAGTCTTGATGCCTTAATTAAAGTCATCTGATAGGTTGATTCATCGGTAATTGTTCAATTCTTTGAATAATTATTACAGGTCATCTAATCCTGGTAATTATCATCACTCCGGTGGACCAATTTAGTTTTGTCAACTGAATGTAATCCAGGCTCTCCAGGTATTCAACTAACTTCTGCGCCTTTTCGGCGTGGCCGTCGGGCCAATTAGCTTGCTGAAGCATGTCGTCTACTATATAAAAGCCCCCAACTTTTAACATGGCAAGCGTTTCATCCAAGGTGTTGTATTTCCCTGGCCATGCATCGGCAAAGATCAGATCCAATTGGGAATCTCTATTTTGCTTTATCCACGCCGCTCCATCCATGCAGATGATCGATACTCTTGGATCAGACTGAAAAAATCTTCTGGCAATTGCTAAAAACTTTTCTTCTGTATCAATGGAAACAACCTGTGAATCTTTATCCATACCTTCAGCGATCCAGGACAATGACAATCCTGTTCCTGTTCCTAACTCTAAAAATTTACCACCAGGTTTAGCACTTACCAAGGTTCGAAGTAGACTACCCGTCTGCAAATCAGACGGCATCGAAAAATTTATTTCTTTGGATTCATGTAAAATCGAATTGTAACAATGCGGCAATTTAATGTTAGTGTCAATCATAAAAGGTTTGGAAGTTGTGTAAACCAGATAAGCGTTTCTTGTCGAAGGCGACAAGTTTTACATTATCGCCCAATATTGTGATTAACAATAAAATTATCAATTTCTTCAAGTCTCTTTTTTTGGATTTCTTCGCGTTGCTTTTTCACTGCTTCGACAATAGAATGTTCTGCGAAATTGGGATGTCCTGATTGAAACGGTGGCTGCGGATTATACTCTATTAATAATTGTACTTCTTTGGCGCGCTGCTCACCAAATAAAATAGAAGTCAACATCAATGAAAAATCAATTCCTGATGTCACACCACCGCCGGTAATTCTGTTTCGATCAACGACCACTCGTTCGTCTACTGTGTCTACTTCGAATCGTTTTAACAAATCCATTGAAAGCCAATGCGTCGTCGCCCTGAAACCCTGAAGCAGTTCACAAGCTGCCAAAACAATCGAACCTGTACACACTGAAGTGATATAGTTTGAATCTCCCTTAGATCGAATAAAGTTTAGGTATTCATCATCCTTAAGCACGCCTGAAACTCCCGGTCCGCCAGGAACAAAAAGGACTTGCAATTTGGCTGGACAAGTTTCAAAGGATGTATCTGCAATAATGGTAAGGCCTCGATCACATTTCACAGGACCGATCGTTTTTGAGATCAAATGTATTTTGATTTCAGGAAATCGGGAAAACACCTCCAACGGTCCGGTTAGATCAAGTTGTGTCATTCCATCAAACATTATCATTCCAATTGTTATCATATCGAAAAAAATTATCAGTTCAAATGTATCAATTAGCGCTCCTCGAAACCAGGAGCAAATTTTCGAACTTGATAATAACACCGTTTCGAACCGCGATAGATCCGACCTAACCGCTCACCCGAATCAATTGCTTCCAACCCTTAGGGAATTTCACCACTTTTCCGCACATTAGTAAACAATCTCATTTTGTTCTCTATGACCTCACCTCTCCTTTTACAAAAGCCGCAGATTAAGCACCGTACAAATTTGGAATATGAGCATTGGATTCCTGGGAATTCAATTCGGCTTTGCACTTCAGAATGGAAATGCTTCCCGCATACTAGGAATCTTTGGAGCAGAGGTTGAACACCTTTCGTGGTTTTGGCTTGCCGCGCCACTGACGGGTATGATTATACAACCGATTATCGGCTATTACAGCGATCACACCTGGACCGCCTTAGGACGTCGACGGCCCTACTTCTTGTGTGGCGCCATACTTGCTTCTTGCGCGTTGATTTTTATGCCAAACGCTGACGTGTTGGTGAGCTTGCTCCCGCCCTTGTATGTCGGGGCAGGCATACTTATGGTAATGGATGCTTCCTTTAACGTAGCCATGGAACCTTTTCGAGCGCTGGTTGCCGATTTGCTTCCTTCTGATCAACGTACACTCGGTTTTTCGGTGCAGACTTTTTTAATCGGATTGGGCGCCGTTATTGGCTCATGGCTTCCTTACGTTTTTGCGAAGTTTTTTGGAATAGCAAAAACTGCAGCACCGGGAGAAGTACCATTTAATGTTTCTCTTTCATTCTACATCGGAGCATTTGTTTTTCTTGCTGCAATATTATGGACGGTCGTTACGACGAAGGAATATCCTCCAGAGGAATATCGAGAAGGAAGGTCCTGATGTAAAGAAAAAAGGACTAGGCCAGATTATTCATGATTTCGCTGCCATGCCTAATACCATGAAACAACTGGGCGTGGTGCAATTTTTCTCCTGGTTTGCACTTTTTTCCATGTGGGTGTTCAGCAGCACTGCAATAGCCACACACGTATATGGTTTACCGTTAAGCGACAGATCATCTGAAACCTTTCAAGATGCCGGCAATTGGGTTAGCGGATTATTCGGTATTTACAACGGAGTGTCTGCTGTATATGCATTGTTCCTGCCGGCTATTGCAAAAAAGCTGGGAAGAAAACGGACGCATGCGCTTTCGCTCACAGCTGGAGGAATAGGATTGATCTCTATTTATTTTATCAACGATCCTCAGTTGCTAATACTTTCAATGGTCGGCGTTGGTTTTGCCTGGGCGAGTATTCTTGCGATGCCTTATGCTATACTGGCTGGTTCAATTCCGACCTATAAAATGGGGATCTACATGGGCATTTTTAATTTCTTTATCACCTTTCCACAAATTATTAATGGCATAGTCGGGGGATTGATTGTCAAACACCTCTATCAATCACAAGCCATTTACAGTTTGGTCATGGCTGGTGTCTTTTTATTCATCGCGGCATTCTGTGTCCGGTTTGTTGACGACAAAGACGATGTCGTGGTGCCGCTCCCTGTTACGCCCAAACCGGTAGTGAACTAGCCGTAAAAAATTAGAACAATTTGTCGGTAAAAACGTATGTACCTTTCATAGTCATTATGTCCTTAAAACAGGCCGTCCTGCGACGCCTGATAAATTCATTTTTTCCTTTGATGTCGGTAAATTACAGGCTCGTTTATTGAATATTTATAAGCGAAGAAATCCTATGAAATCAACATTTTTTGCGAGCGCTATTATCGCTCTTTTTTTGATTGCATGTAGCTCCGGAAAACAAGCCTATGAACGGGGCAACTATTATGAAGCCGTTATGAAATCCGTAAATCGGTTGCGGCAAAATCCAGATCATTCTAAATCTATCGAGGCGTTACAAAACGCCTATCCCCTGGCGATCGAGTACTACGAAAATGAAGCGAAAAATGAAATTGCTTCGAACTCACCATACAAATGGAAAAATGCCATCCAGTCGTATAACAATATAAACGCATTGTACGAAGCCATTCGCCAATGCCCAGGATGTAAGAAGGCCGTACCGAACCCAAAAAATTATTATGCTGAAATCGGTCCGTTAAAAGAAAAGGCAGCGGAGGAAAGTTACAATGCCGGTATCGGCGGCGTTAATGAAAGGAAATAGAAATGATGCCAAACAAGCCTACTTCAATTTTGCCGATGCGCAGCATTTTGTTCCGGGCTATAAAGATGTTGTCGAATATCTTGACAAGGCGAAATTCGAGGCAACGCTCAAAGTTATTATTGAACAAATTCCAGTACCAGCCCGCTATAACTTAAGCGGCGGATTTTTTCAGGATAAGGTGGAAGAATTTTTACACAACAACTATACCGACCAGACCTTCATTAAATTTTACACGCCTGAAGAAGCAAAGTTGGTAAACCTTCCTTACGCAGATCAAATTATGCGAATCCAATTTGATGACTTTTCCGTTGGCAATTCAGTGTTAAAGGAAAAAGAAGAGACATTGACCAAGGATAGCGTCAAAGTCGGTGAAGCGAAAGTAGATGGAAAGACCGTTCCTGTATATAATACCGTAAAAGCTAAATTAACGACTTACAGAAAAGAACTTATCTCAAATGGTTTACTCAGTATGGTTGTCGTGGATGCAAAAACGAATGGCATTCTTACCACGCAGAAATTCAACGGCGAATTTGTGTGGGTAAGTCAATGGGCAAGGTTCAACGGTGACGAGAGAGCCTTGACGGATCAACAGTTGAAAATCTGTCAGTTGAGGGAACAACAACCTCCTCATCCCCAGGACTTATTTTTGGAATTCACAAAACCTATCTATAACAAGCTCGTGCCAGCTGTAAGAGGTTTCTATCAGAATTACTAATCAGTTCTGATCAACAGTTGCGTCACAGACTCTTTCCTAAAAAGTCAGGCTAGCCAATTTGACGTCGGCCTCCAAAGTCGGACTATTGTCGCATTGGTGACATTTTAATTAAGCCACGCGATTTACTTTCGGGCAGAGTTTGAGATCCGAAGAAACCATTTTTCCCGTAAATTAGTTTATTAAGCAAATTCGTTAAAAATGAAACTAACTATCCTATCTTTTTTGCTTCTTGCTATGGCGGGAAACACGCAAAAAAAGGTAATCAACAATCACACACAAGACATGACAAACTTAGAAAGTAATCCCGGACTTCAGTTAGCAACGTTTGCATCCGGTTGCTTCTGGTGTACAGAAGCGATATTCCAAAACGTCGACGGCGTTGAAAAGGTGGTATCAGGATATATGGGAGGAAAGGTAAAAAACCCTACCTATAAAGAGGTATGCACCGGCCAAACGGGGCATGCGGAAGTAATTCAGCTGACTTACGATCCAAAAAAAGTGAGCTATGACGAGCTTTTGGAAATCTTTTGGAAAACGCATGATCCCACTACCTTAAATAGACAAGGGGCAGATGTTGGAACACAATATCGGTCAGCGATATTTTATCATAATGATGACCAAAAACAACTGGCGGAAAAGTATAAAAAGAAGCTTACGGAAGCTGAAGTTTTTGATCAACCTATTGTAACGGAAATTACCCCTGCTTCCGTATTTTATAAAGCAGAAGATTATCACCAGAATTACTATAATTTGAATGGAGATGCTCCCTATTGCTCAATGGTTATCCAACCCAAGGTGGAAAAGTTCAAAAAAGTGTTTAAAGAAAAATTAAAAAATCAATAAAAAAATTTCGCTAGACGTAACCTCAGGCCTGGTACTGCGTTAGTATTCTTTGAGTAGAGTAAATCTTCTCATAGGTTTAGGTTTAGGTAACAAAAAAAGCTCTGAGACGCAGAGCTTTTTTTGCTTTATAGACTTTCCGAAACTTTCATTTAGAAAGTTGGTTACACAAAATTTAAAACTTTCAGAACGTCGCAGTCGAAATTATTTTCCGAAACATCAAGACTTTCGACGTTTACTACATCATACCTCCTCGTCCTTTTTCTCCTTCTTGCCATATTCCTGGTCTAACTTATACAGCTGCTGGTTCAACAAATTAATTCTCACTAATAAATTAAGCACCAAAGCGTCCTTCACTTTCTGACTGGGTCTCGATTTCATTTCTTCCTTGAGGATCATGTACATGGCTTCAAGCTGTTTAAAATCCTGCGTAAAACCATTTAACCCTTCATTCTTTTGAAAGCCATCGATCAATTCGACTTTCTCGGATATCTGCTGAACATAAAATGCTTCTACATCGCTAAATTCAGTTGCTGCAAGTTCAGACGTTTGCGATTTGGTCGCTTGTTTTGGCACCAATAAATAGGCAGACAATGCCATAAAAATAATGGCAGCTGCACGCCACCACACGACGGCATTCCAGCCACCCTTAGAGGTAAACGTTAGGGACGATTCAATATTCTTCCACACTTTTTCGGAAGGTTCCTTATCATCAAAACCTGGCCTGTTTTTCTGGATGAAGTCGTCTAATTGATCTTTCATAACTATTGTATTTGTAAGTCGACAAAACTTTATGCACTTAATAATTCCTTCAGTTTGCCCTTCGCTCGATTCAATTGAGATTTCGATGTAGACTCACTGATTCCCAGGATCTCTCCTATCTCCTGGTGATCGTATCCTTCCAACAAATATAAAGAAAGTACAGTCCTGTATCCGTCAGGCAACTTTTCAATTCCCTGTTTCACCCGTTCTATTGTCAGATCCTCCCTGTATTCAGTGTGCGATTCCTCCTCGGCGATATCCCAGTGCTCATCATCAAGCATGGATTCATGCTTTTTCTTGTTCAAAGTATTTATCGCTTTGTTGACGACAATCCGTTTAAGCCAGGCCCCAAAAGTCGCATCGCCTCGATAGCTATCAAGATTGCGGAACGCACTGATAAAGGCCTCCTGCAATACATCTTCGGCATCTTCTTCACTTCGCGTAATCCGGTAGCCAACATTAAACATAGCTTTTGAATACAGTTTATATATCCGGTAATGGGCATCACGGTCGCCTGTCCGGCAACGAGCAATCAAATCTGCATGAATGTCCAAACTCGATGAATTCAACCTTCTCCAGCTGTTAATGTGTAAAGACAATATAAAAAGAAAAGGGTTGCTTGGGGTTAGTTTCGAGTTTCTAGTTTGAAGTTTGAAGTTGCCGCCGCAAAGGTTGCGCGTTTTTGTAGGGCGCAATTAGGCAAGGCCCTTTTCGGCGGCTATTTTTTGAAGAAGTTGCATAGCTTCCGCTCTGTCATTTTTAATTTCTCCTTCAAGGATGGCTTCTTTGATTTGCTCCTTTATTTCACCGATAATTCTTCCTGGAGGAATGTTGTAAAGTTTCATGATTTCGTCACCGGTCACGGGAGGCTGAAAATTACGGATATGGTCTTTTGCCTCAACTTCTGCTATTCTCTGTTCGACGAGATCAAAGTTTTTAAGGAAGCGGCTTACCTTATCATAATTTTTCGAAGTTATGTCTGCGCGACAAAGCTTCATTAAAGCATCGATATCATCTCCAGCGTCAAATAATAGTCTGCGAATAGCCGAGTCGGTAACTTCCTTTGACAGCGGTATAGGTCGCAAATGGAGGCGTACTAATTTTTGAACGAACTCCATCCGATCATTTAGCGGAAGTTTCAAACGTTTAAAAATCGACGGCGTCATTCTCGCGCCTTTGTCTTCATGACCGTGAAAAGTCCACCCATGCGTTTGGTCGTACCGCTTGGTCGCCGGCTTGGCGATATCATGGAGAATAGCAGACCATCGCAGCCACAAATCATCCGATACTTTAGAAACATTGTCAAGCACCTGAAGGGTGTGAAAAAAATTGTCCTTATGGGCCTTGTTTCCAACATATTCGACGCCGTGTAACGCCACCAATTCCGGGAAGAAATGTTTCAATAATCCGCTATGAAAAAGAAGTTTGAAGCCATAAGACGGGACTGGACTTAAAATAATCTTATTCAACTCATCGGTTATACGCTCCTGCGAAACAATTTTTATCCGTTCTGCCAGACTGATAATAGCCTGAAATGCATCTGCTTCAATATCAAAATTCAGTTGAGATGCAAAACGTATAGCCCTCATCATTCGCAGAGGGTCATCTGAAAAAGTTACTGTGGGATCAAGTGGCGTACGAATGATTTTTGCCTTCATGTCCTGTTGTCCACCAAAGGGATCAATCAGTTCCCCATAGGTTTCTTTATTCAAGCTGATGGCCAATGCATTAATAGTAAAGTCTCTTCTTTTCTGGTCGTCGTCCAGCGTTCCGTTTTCAACGATAGGCTTTCGAGAGTCCTGCCGGTAAGATTCTTTCCTTGCCCCCACGAATTCCAATTCAAGATCACCGTAAACAATCTGCGCCGTCCCAAAACTTTTGAAAACCGTGACCTGAACCGAAGGTCCCAGCGCTGCCGCTACCTTTTGTGCCAACTCAATTCCGCTGCCAACACAAACGAAATCAATATCCTTGGAGGGGCGATTCAAGATAAGGTCCCGTACGTACCCGCCCACCACATACGTCTCAAGCTGTAGCACATCAGCCACAGACCCTATTTGCTTAAAAATCTTATGTTGAAGGGAAGAAGATACATTCATACCACCGGAAACAATATCCCGGCAAAGGTAGACCTTTTAGTTTGAGGTTTGAAGTTGAGTTTGAGGTTGCGAAAAAAAAGTGATCGTAACCTCTCACCGACCGGCGAATCAGTCGCTTAACTAATTCCAAAAGCCTTCCTTGCTGTTGAATGTCGGGCAAGGTATCAGGCGATATTTTTTCTTGGCGCTTTTCTTTGTCTTGGAATTGAATTCATAAACAATGGAAACTTCATGCGCCCCGCCCGACGATGTCTGCATTTCTGATATCGTAAAGTCGTAGCTGTACCCAATGGTAAGATTTTTAAAATACAGTCCTAGATAAAGGATAAGCGCATCTTGCGCCACGCTGTTGATTACGGTACGTTCAAAAGGTTTCCCGCGGTACCATACGCCCACAGAGATTGGATCGATGTGGTAGTTTAATCCCAGGTCAAGTTGCGTGAACGATTTACCCTGCATGCGATAAATGAATGAGGGCGTCAGGTATGATGTACGTGACCTTTTAATCAATCCCCCATTTAGACTAAGGCGTATACCCCCATGGATAGAAGTTTTCACGTCTAATCGGCTTACCTCGTTAAGAACAGAGAGGTTGGGTCTGTTCATATGCTGAAATGACGTACCCATCCACCAGGTTTTTGTATACAGTAAGAATCCGGAACCAAAATCAAAATGACTTTGGCGACCTAATTTATTTAGCTCAGGATCTAATGAAATTCCATCATACTCCAATCCATCACCAAGTCTGAGCTTGGAACGATCTAACCCGTTAGAGCCGTACCCAAACGAAAGGCCGGGCGAAAAAATAAGGTTTTCTGTGAGTTTCACTTTATACGAATACATGAGTGAGCCGGTGGTTGTTCTCCAACCAGCCGATCCCATTTTGTCAGTCGTGAAAAGAAATCCAAAACCGCTTCTCAGCTCATTCACAAAAATGTCATAAGACACAGCATAGGTAGAGAATGCTTGTGGAAGACTCGGCCACTGAATGCGATGATTAGCAACAAATCGATGCTGCGGCGTAATACCCGTAAATCCGGGGTTAAGGTATAACGGCGCCTGATAATATTGCGAGAACTGCGGATCTTGTGCTGCCGCAGTGAAGCCAATCAAGAGGAGGAATATTTGGAAAAAATTTTTCATCAATTCAATTAAAAAGTTTGAAGTTCGAGGTTTGAGGTTCGAAGTTTCAGGCTTATCAATAAACCTGAAACTTCAACCTTACGCCTACTTAATCAATGTCACATCTCCTATCTTAGTCGTACGTTGTCCATCCGACAATCGCAAGACTAGCTTGTAAACGTATACCCCTGCCGGTAACGCCCTTCCGTTCTTATCGTATCCGTCCCATCCGACATTCTTATCCTTGCTTTCAAAAAGCAGGGTACCCCATCGGTCGAAAATCTGCATTTGGAATTCCTGGACACCACGCATGATGGGAAGGAACACATCATTAAAGGTTCCGCTGCCTGGTACACCACCTGACGTTCCCGTTTGGGTCGGTGTAAAGGCATTGGGCAGTTTTATATATCCTCCGTCAAGCGCCACTAACTCCTGTTTTGTAGTATCATAGCAAATGATATTTCCATCGGGAACGTCATCACCGTTTACATCACGATTACCATTATCAAATCCTGCCACGAGGGTGACCAAGTACTTACCTTCAAGCGTATAGGTATGGCGAGGTTCAAACTCATTGGAGGTCGCCCCATCATCAAAAATCCATTCATACTGACTGGCACGGGCAGACTTATTGAATGTCTGCAACTCGGTATCCGGTACATAAAGAGGATTCGGTCTCATTTCAAAAAGGGCAGACGGCTTATCAAAAACTTCAATTCCTTTTTGAGTGGCTTGGGCTGTTTGGCCTGTTGCCAGGAAACTTGCTGTCAAATGAAGATCGTAAGTACCCGGTTTCAAGATCCTGAAGACAGGATTTCTCAACGTCGACGTTGTTACCAAGCCGGACTGATCATATAATTCCCATAAGAATGTGTCAGCTCCCGGAGAGCGGTTTTCCACCGTAATGTCGACCGGGAAACACGATGCCAGAGGAGTTGCCGTGAAGGCCGCTCCAAGCATCGGTAACTGGATGTTAATTCGTTTGGTGTCAATGCTTTGACAGGTTTTATTGTCGACGTCACGCGCGGCAATATTGATGGCACGCAAGGTTACATCCTTAATTCCTGCGGAGAAGTAATCCACGGTAAAGTTACCAGTACCCGTCCCGGTTGCCGGCGTTGCCTTGATGTCGCCAAAGTCCCATGCATATTCGAAATCTGCAGCATCCAGCGGCGCGGAGTTATTCGTAAATGTTATGGTTGAGGATCCACCGGTAAAAGGCATTGGCGGATCAGGATTACTTATCAAGTCTGCCGTAATTCCGCGATAGACTTTTACTTCTTCCATGTATTGGGCTGTACAACCTTCATTGTTAGCAGCCTCATAAATTACCTCATAGTAAATAGGATTTGTTGTCGTTGTATTTGTAAAGGTGTATTGGACGCTTGGCACCGGACCTGTTCTTACGTCTAGTTCTTGCGTAGTTCCTTTCTCACGATAATACCATTTACCAATATCAACGCCGGCGGACTGATCTCTGAAACGGGTACTTTCACCGCTGCACAATATGAGTTCGCCAGGCAGAATGTTCAGGACGACGTTAGGAAATACTGTTACGGTCCTCGTGGCGAATTTAGGTTCGCACAGTGCGTTTTCGGCCTGTAACCTCACGGGATAGACCGTGGAATTTTCTGTCGAACCTGCCGCGAAAATGTGGGTAATGGTTTGAACTCCTAACGGTCTATCATTTGGCCCAGGCGAAGTGGGATCGTTTACAACGGTTTGACTACCATCCGTCCATATCCAGGTATATTTTACGCCCTGCTCCACTTCCCATTGGAAAGTAAATGTGCCACCAGGGCATTGCGCCGTTGGCGCCAAAACCTGGAAGTCAGGATTGATCTTGATAATGTTAACCGGCAATGCTTGCGGAACATTCGGGGAAACGCAACCATTTAAGTCCCTGACACGCAACAGCGTATAGGTTGTATTCTGTTGAAAATTACTGATCGGAATCATCGTATTTTCCGTACCAATAAGATTTGCAAAGGTTGTTGAACCGGCTGAATAGTCATATTCAATCGGCGCAGTGCCTTGTGACATACTCAACGAAAGTGTAAATGATTCACCTTGACAAACATCAGATGGAGCACTGAACGCGACGACTGGTAATGGATTAACCGTCACTTCAACTACATTGTCTTTGCCCAACACGCCACAAGAGCCGGAAGAAACTAACCTTCTGTAGAAAGTGGTTTGCGTCACAACCGGTGGATCAAATTCATTAGACGTTGGCTCCTGGAATATTAATCCAGTCGGCATCGTTAGTGGATCCTGTTAAGGACTGCTGCCACTGGAACTGATAGTCCCCAACGCCCCCAAAAGGAGGAACAAGTTCATTGATCAACATCGGATCTGCGCCCACGCAAATGGATTGATTGATACCTACCAACCCCGCAATGAAAGGAGGAGGATTTACAATGATGACGGAGACCGGCAATGAAGGACAATTGTTTTTATCTCTTGCGGTAATGGTGTAGCTTCCAAAAGGTAAATTCTGGAACGATTCAGTATCGGTACCGGCAGTTATTACACGGTAAGGATTTACTGGATCACCTGATCTGATAAGCGTATAGGTGTAAGGCGTAGGAATATTTCCACCCGCGGCGGTTACATTGATTTGACCATCAGTTGCATCTTTGCAGCTAAGCGCAAAACCATTGGCATTGGTTACTACCGATGCTGTCAATTCAACCTGTAGTGGATTAACTAAGGTTACCGGAGGCGAATCAATGCTACACCCATTGGAGTCTGTCACCTTAACATTATAAGAACCTGCATTCAGGTTTTCAAACACACCATCGTTGTTTGGATCAGTGGTATTGGTTTGCAATAAAAGGTAGCTTGAATAAGTTCCTGAACCGCCTGATGCAACGGTGCTTATCACGCCATCATTTCCAAGGAAACAGGCAATAGGGTTGTCAATGGTTAAAGTCGGCAGCCAACGTTGGAGGCTCCACTAATGTGACGTTTTCAGTTATAGAACAGCCACGGGCATCTTGTACTTCCACAACGTGAGGGCCAGCAGCCAAAGCATTGAACGTATAGGTGCTTGTGCCCGCATTGATAAATGGACCACCATCAAGACGATAAGAATAGACAGGTGTTCCGGTATTTACATTTACGGTAATTCTACCGCTGTTGTCGGCATTACAATTCAGATTGAAGCCATTAAAATTGCTTAATGTGTTAGTAATGGAAATCTTCGGGTTTACAGTATACCTGATCGTAACAATCTTACGACAGGCTGTAGGCAAGTACTCCACCACCACGTAGACCGGAATATTGTCCGTCATGACATAGGCATTCAATGCACCATTGTCCGGAATCTGTGTTGTTAAAGCGGCATCCGAAAACCATGTAATCGAAGTATTGGGGTCGCCAGCATCCGGCGTTATACTCGGCTCTAAAATTTTAAGGTCGGCAGTATAAGTGTTACCGCCTGGCGCATCAGAACATGCTGATAATATTTGAGAGTTTGCTACAGGTGATTTCCTGACAGTCACGGTAAAGGTTTGAATCGGATTTACACATTCGTCCATACCTTCTTCTGAAGCCGGATTTTTACCGCGAACTTCGAACTGAACAACACCATCAAGCGTCGAAGACGTGTTGGTCAGGATCATATTAGAAATATTTCCTAACCCTGCGGCTGTACTACCAATTGATATATGAGGATCATTAGATGTCACGATCCACAAGAAGTCCGCATCCGGGTTGTTTGCAGAACTGAATGTTACATTCAAAAGGTCGCCATTACATAAGGGTGGAACTACAACCGGATCCACGTCGGTACGCGGGTAAACTGTGACATCCACAGTTGTGGCTGGATTACCAGCGCATCCCAGCGTAGTGCTATATGGGAGTATTTCATACCGGACAACCTGATTGACTCCGGTCGTATTTTCCCAAATGTTGTTGTAAATGACATCATCCAGGTAGAGCGTTGTTCCATCGGCTGCGGGAATCGGCGACAAGCGCCGTAACGCCTGCAGGAACGGTAATGGCATTGATAATAAAACGGTCAGAAGGGAATGTGTTATTAGCAGATATTAATCTAATTCCTGTTTCAATTCCGCTACAAATTCCTTTATTCAGATTTGGACTTAGCTGCGGTTCTGGCTTCACCGTTACGGTGATGATCTGAGCCGTACCTGTACATTCTCTGGAAGCGGCGCCCACGCTTACAGGTGTTACCGTATAATTAATGGCAAGTGGCGTTGCCGTGAGATTTTCGAAAACGTGGTTTTCAATAAAATCATTTGGCAAGTCATTTTGCGGGAATGTCTCGGGACCAGTTGGGGTTTTGAATCCAATACCAGGTGTATAGATCGCGTTTGAGATCGTGAATTTATCAATCGGAACCGGACTGCCGGCATCCTCCAGGAAAACAATGTTAGTAGGAGAATCACTGCATATCTGCTGATCGTTATCAGCCAGTATTGGTCGTAAATTAATTGTAACCGGGAATTCTGCTTCAGGGCTAGCGCATACGTTGTTAATTTCCGTTACGGTAATCTTTACATCTTCATCTGCAAACTCTACAAAAATATCAGGTAACGCCTGACCTGAGGTAATGAATGCCCCCCCTATCGAGTTGTCAGATTGTCTCCTGATTTCCCAGGAATAATCAGAACTTGGATTAGGGGTCGTGATGCTATATTGAATACCATCTTCGTTTTCACAAACGACGGGTTCTCCAGTGATCGTCGGAGCAACCGGCTGTGGAGATCGTGTAATCGGAAGCAACAAATCGGACGAACTACATCCATTGAGTTCAATTCTTACACGTAATGTCTCGACAGCAGGCGCTGCGTTGTAAGGGAACTGAAGCATGACATAAAAGTCGTCCGTTCCTCCACCGGCAAACACGACGAACTGGCCGGGTCCCGAAGGAATGTTCCAAAAATATTGGGCTCCTGGAACGCTGGTGACCTGATAAGTTTGAACCGGCAGTGTGTTGACGGGTTGTCCTGGTGCGCCCATACAAACTGTAGGGTCACCGTTAATAGGAACATTGCCGGGCAATTGATTTACCTGTAATCTTAATCTAACTACTGTCGGGACATGAAGGCCCGGTGGTGTACCTAACTCTCGCAAAAACGTCCATAAAGCCTACTACACTGGCAATAGGTGTTACGATCGGCGATACATTATTCTGCGCATCGGCTACGGTCGTGTGCCACGATACTGTATTCCCTGGCGTTGTTACTGCATCGCGGAATCGGGTATCTCCCAAAAGATCAACATTACTCGTTGTATTTGTCCCAGCAAGATCTTCGCAAAGGGCGACCGTAGCATCCTGCGCAGAGGGTAATGCTCTTACGTTAATTGAAACAAGTGCATCACTGGTACAACCAGTCGCGGTTTCAGATATTCGGGCGACATACACCTTACCATCGGGTACATTGACCTGTGTTATTGTGGGATCCACGATAAGTGTTCCTATCGGTGGCGGACCATCCTGGTACCAGGTGATGGTCCTGGATGGCAGCCGGAAGTGTCGTTACAGTGGTTTCATAGGTTGTAAGCAAAACCTGCGTAGTCAAAGGCCCTCCAGCCGGAGGAACTTCACAAATTATCGGATTAAGATCTGTGGCTGCCGGCGCAACGATCCGGTTGATCACGACTTCATCATATGCGGTACAGGAATTTCCACCCGCGCTGGTCAATGTCCAGCGTAGGGTAACGGCAGGGCTACCTGGTGCTGGCAGGTTGCGTACTATTGTTCGTGGATCTGTTGGATCATCAAAGGTTACGCTACTTGCAGACGTCCATAGGCCAGTTGCTGAAAAAGGTGGCGGGTCTTGGGCATTCAGCTGATAAAAACTTTCGCAAACATTTACCAAAGGCGTACCCGCATCTGCCACAGGCGTACGATCCACATTAATTGTTATTTCATCCTCGGCAATAGGACAAGTGCTTGCTCCCGGAGGAGTGGCCTGAAGCTTAACTCTTATCGGAAGCCCAGCAGTATAATCTGCTGCATTCGCATTGTAGACTGCAGTCACGGTGGTACCAGAGACCGTTACCGATCCAATCGTACCATTCCCGTCAACATTGACCCAGGTTCCACTGGAAGCGCCGCCGCCAATAGTTCCCGTTAACGGTATGGCTGTAGCTGTTGGATTTAAACATATTCCATTGATATCGGGTGCGGTAGCAGTGGCGACCCGATAAAATGTTACCGTTGCATTATTGAAAGCCTGAGGGCAAATCCCGCTCGTAACACGCCACTCTAATATATATGATCCATAAGTGAAAGGAGCGTTTAAGGACACACCAGAGGTGGGGGAAGTTACGTCAGCAATCGTCAATTGAGGGCAACTACCTGTCACACAGCCACCAGGACCGCTGACAATGGTCCAGACACCAGAGCCGATCGTACGGAACAGGCGCTGTTAATGTTGCCGTTTCCCCGCATTGATTTACTGTCATCGGCGGAACTGGAGCAGGATTGGCCCCAAAGTCGATAACTACATCATCTTCAAAGGTACACGATCCAACTACTACTGACCATCGCATGGTGTATGCACCGGCCAGTGAGAGATTTGCTATCGAAAAAGTCGTAGTCGGGCTATTCGCTGTAAATGTGGGAGAAGGCCTTCCTGCAGGTACGCTTCCGACGTAAGACCATGTTCCAGTACCTGCTGGTAAAGTCGCGTTCTGTGCTGCCGAAATCAGTACGCCGCAAAGCGCCTGGTCCGTTCCAGCGGTAGGAGGCGCAGGATTATCTGTAACCGTTACCGTCTCAATTGCACTCTGTGCGGTGTTACAAGGGCCATTGTCAACAACGGCTCTGAACCTGTAAACGCCATCACTTAAAACTCCGGGCGTAATAGAATTGCCAGATGCGGGACCAGTATAAGGTCCAAAGCCCCCACCATTCACTTCCACTTCCCATCCCACGATGGTTCCTACGTGACCTGATAAGTGTAATCGGCCCAACGCTTGTTCCTTCGCAAACATCAGGAAAGTTGCTTGGGGTACCCCCAACGGTTGGATTGTAAATCCGAATTGTGAAGGTCCTTGTCGGTCCGCAGTTTGGCGTCGAGGTATATTGTCTGGTTACTGAAATCGTTCGATCGACGAACAGTTCTCCCGGGGCAAATGTCACTGCGGTATTATAAGTTGCCGAATTAGCCGTGGAAGATCCAACGGTAACACCGACATCTCCATTAAATACGTATTGTGTATTTCCGCCATAGGTTTCAGTTGCCGGATTCGGAAGAACAATATTGAAGGAATTGCCATTACAAATATCTGCCGGAGGTGCTGTTGTTGGATTCGCAACTGCCAGCGCATTCCGAATTGTTCTGGTAAGCTGAATTTTCGGGCTTTCGCAGTTTAGGGCATTGGCCACA
This sequence comes from uncultured Bacteroidota bacterium, assembly GCA_963739105.1. Taxonomy (GTDB): domain Bacteria; phylum Bacteroidota; class Bacteroidia; order Cytophagales; family Cyclobacteriaceae; genus Chryseolinea. The sequence goes on from CAVTZI010000024.1 coordinate 22,499, forward strand.
TTCGGTACATAACTCGCCCATACCGAGTATACCCCTGCCGTTGTATTATTCGTGTATCCTGGAACATTTGCCGGCGTTATCGTCAATGTAGTTGAAGTTCCTGACCGGATCAGTGTTCCCGGCGTGTCAGGGCTGCCTGGTACATTCCTATACCAGTTCACGACGTTACCGGCAGGCACGCCAGTTGATTGAAAAACTGGAAGGAGTTGTACCATTACATACTGTCTCATTAACTCCTGTTGGCGCAGGTGGTTGAGCAACAATCCGGATACGCGCCCGTTCAGTTACTGGCGGACGTGCAGGGTAAGCGTTACACGTGTTCCAGTAGTTCATGGTAATTTCGAAAATTTCCCCCACCTGTGCCGTTGCCGGTACCGTAATGATCTCGGTAGTGGCGGTAGGAAATCCGGAATTTGTTACTGGTTCTGTTGAGATTGATACAGCGCCATTCGACGGGAAGGCAGTAGGAAACCCACCTATCCGAACTGTACCTGTTATGGTATTGGCTGTTCCGTAAACAAATTGTCTCCAACGTCTCCGGTCGTTTGGTCCAAGAATAAGATCAGGGGGAACGCAGTTGAGATCAGAACGGTCAGTAAAAGTGACGTTGGTTTCTACGCCAGCACAAACGAGGTATTCATTTACATTCGTGATCGTTTCAAGTAAAGAAAGATCGCCAGTCTGCTGATCGTCTGTGTTCCAACGAACGAAACGAGGAGGTACCCCTAACGTAGCGGCACAAACGGTACCATTGAAGACGAGTCTGACGTCCGGACGATATTCACATTTAACCTGACCACCATTCGGGGGAAACAAGTGCGTTACGGAAGCGAAGTATCGGTTAGCCCCGATCATAATACCGATGGTACGTTCAGGAGCCGATCCGTCATCCCAGTTGATCTCAAATTCTATCGAGCCGGTATCATCAACATTGCTAATGTCAATTTCCATGATACCGGGCTGAACCGGATTATTCGCACAGATGGTACCATTATCGCGGTTAGCAATGGAACCCGTAAAAATACCGGTCCCATCCGCCCCATTACATCCCTGAGCAAGCAGATTCCGTAATGAAGGAGCTGAGGACTATAATTATCGGAAAAATCCAGAAAAGCTTATTTCGTAGTTGTACAAACATTCGTCGCCCTTTAAATCACCAAAAAACCAACTTCTATAAAGCCAAATACAGACGGTTGGAGTAGCGCACAGAGCTTGTCATCCGGAATTAGATTCCCAGGCAAATTTTTATGTAACCCCTGGAATCAGGGCAGAAACAGGATTTTCAGACGTGAGGTCGTGACAGCCGTTGAATTGCTGTCAGAAAAAAAAATCCAGGCGGAAAAGCCTTTTTCTTAAGCATTTTTGTGGAAAAAAAGCAACACAATTGAATAAAATTTTTAGGATTTAAACTTTGAAGGCCGACTTCGAATCTTTCACTTTAAACTTTACCTTTGCCCCCGATTTATTTTAGGCTAGTCATATTCTATGTCTCTAACTGCCAAATATGTTTTTGTAACCGGTGGCGTAACTTCGTCGCTTGGAAAAGGAATCATCGCTGCTTCACTGGCCCAATTGCTGCAAGCCCGTGGATTCAAGGTGACTATTCAGAAATTCGATCCTTATCTTAATATAGATCCAGGAACACTCAATCCGTATGAACATGGCGAATGTTATGTAACGGATGATGGAGCTGAAACCGATCTGGACCTTGGGCACTATGAAAGGTTTCTGAACATTCGGACCTCGCAGGCCAATAATGTCACAACCGGAAGGATTTATAACAATGTCATTACCAAAGAAAGAAAAGGAGAATATCTCGGTAAAACAGTTCAAGTGATTCCTCACATCACCGATGAGATCAAACGAAATCTGTTCTTACTCGGCGAGACGGGTGAATATGACTTCATTATTACTGAAATCGGGGGATGCGTCGGTGATATTGAATCCCTTCCTTTCATTGAAGCGGTTAGACAGGTTAAATGGGACCTCCCTCCTAACAGCGCTCTTGTAATTCACCTTACATTAATTCCTTATCTTAAGGCGGCTAAAGAGCTAAAAACCAAGCCAACACAACACTCAGTTAAAGATCTACTTGAGGCTGGTATTCAGCCCGATATATTGGTTTGTCGTACAGAGATGCCGTTGCCTCTGGACATCCGAAAAAAACTTGCCTTATTCTGCAATGTTCATATCAACTCAGTGATCGAGGCAATGGATGCCGAGACGATTTATGATGTACCGATCCTGATGCGGAAAGAAAAGCTTGACGAGCGTGTTTTATCGAAACTGAAAGTTCCTACCAAAGAAGAGCCCATGCTCGATCATTGGAAAAACTTTCTGGGAAAACTGAAGAATCCAGTCAATGAAATAACAGTAGGTTTGGTGGGTAAATATGTTTCATTACCAGATTCTTACAAGTCTATTGCTGAAGCCTTTGTTCATGCTGGTGCGGAAAATGATTGCAAGGTAAACCTGCGCTGGATTTCGTCCGAGGACGTTAATCGCGAATGTGTTGACGACATGTTAAGAAATTTGGATGGCGTTTTGGTAGCACCGGGCTTTGGTGAACGTGGACTGGAAGGGAAGATTGAGACCATCCGCTATGTACGGGAAAATAAAATTCCATTCTTTGGCGTCTGTCTGGGTATGCAATGCGCGGTAGTCGAATTTGCCCGAAATGTCTTAGGATTAGAAGCGAGTTCCACCGAGTTGAATCCCAAAACACAGAATCCCGTGATCGATATGATGGAGGAGCAAAAGAAGATTGTCAATAAAGGCGGGACGATGCGATTGGGAGCTTATGATTGCAAGCTTAAAAAAGGCAGCAAAGCGTTCGCGGCGTATGGCGAAACGCTCATTCATGAACGTCATCGTCATCGTTATGAGTTCAACAACAAATACCTTGAACAAATCGAACATGCAGGTCTGAAGGCCGTGGGTGTCAACCCCGGAACAAACCTGGTGGAAGTAGTAGAACTTAAGGATCACCCCTGGTTTGTTGGCGTACAATATCATCCGGAACTAAAAAGTACAGTGCTCAACCCCCACCCGCTTTTTGTAAAGTTTGTGGAGGCGGCGTTGGAGAGGAAGAGGGTTCGGGGCTAGTTCGAGGTTTGAAGTTTCGAGGTTTGAAGTTGGTCGAATAAAAATGTTAGCTGGTTTTAATAATTTATTACCGTTGTATGGCGACTATTAAGTCATTTGAGGAATCGAAGCATGGCAAAAGGCAAGAAGATTTCAAAAGAAATTTTTGAATTGACAACATGTTGGAATCATTTTCTAGAGATTTTGGTCTTAGAGGATCAAATAAACAGGGCAGCGGATCAATAATGGATAATATAGCAGAAGGTTTTGAGCGAGGGGGACAAAAGAGTTTATTCAATTCTTATCATATGCAAAGGGATCGGCTGGAGAAGTGCAAGTCTCAACTATATCGCGCATTGGATCAGGAACCATTAATCAACGAAACATTTCAAAAATTTCAAGACAAATCACGAAATCGGAAGATGCAGCAGCATGATAAACTAGCTTCATAGATCTAACTGTCGAAGGAATTAAAATCTTAAAGGAACGAATTCCACTATCAAACTTCACTTCGAATTCGAAGACAACTATAAACTAGAAACTACAAACTCGAAACTTACATCCATGGACAGGAACTCAGCGATCGGACTCACACTCATTGCAGCATTATTGATGGCATATTTTTATTGGTTTTCGCCAGTGCCACAGCCTCAAACTTCAAAAGCACCATCGGCTCCTTCCGAAATGGGTGCGCAGGATAGCACACAACAAACTCCTCTCGTAAGCGACAGCGTGCTCAGCGCTACTTATGGTGATCTTTCCGCTTCCATGAAGGGGCAGGAATCACCAACTGTAGTTGAAAATGAAGATTTGAGACTGGTATTCACCAACAAGGGTGGTATCATGCGCGAAGTTGAGTTGAAGAAGTACAAGACTTATCACCAGCAGCCACTCAAACTTATAACTCCGACGAACAATGAATTTAGTTTGATAGCAAAATACCAGGGAAAAGATATCGACCTCTATAAATTATTTTACCAGGTAGATCAGCAAAAAATAGGTGATACAACAGAAATTAAATTCACGGCGACGCTAACAAACGGTTCAAAAATTTCGCACGAATATAAAATACCATCGAAGGGATATGAAATTCGTTATCGCATGGTCAGCAGCGGATTTGGCGACCAGCTTTCCGGTGACCACCTCTCCTTCCAATGGCAAAATATTTTGAAAGCCGATGGAGAAAGATCTCGCCGACACGAGAATTTATTCCACGATTACCTATTATTCAGAGGCAGAGGGATTTGACGAGCTTAAGTGAGCGCTCAACAGATACCGAAACGGAAATTTTCGGAAGCCCCAGTCAAATGGATAACGATCAAGGAAAAATTCTTTCTCTCATCTTTCATCGCCAAGCATAATTTCTCAGGCGGTGAAGTTGAAACTGCCATAAATGAAAGTGATACTTCAGTGGTAAAACGGGCTAACGCAAAACTGTTTATTCCCATAAAAGATCTTAAAGAGAATAAGGCAGATTTCAAATTCTATTTCGGTCCCAACGACTACCAAACAATCGGGCATGTAGCAGAGAAGTTTACCAAAAATGTGTACCTGGGATGGCCGCCAGTTTTTTGGATCAACAAGTTCGTGATATTTCCGGTATTCCATTTCCTAACGAAGTACATCACCAACTATGGGCTTGATCATTATCATCCTCGTGATTTTGCTGAGACTTGTCTTGTTCCCGTTGTCTTACAAGTCGTACCTGAGTATGGCAAAGATGAAAGTGCTGAAGCCTGAACTCGATGAAATCAAAGAGCGCGTCGGAGAAGACATGACGAAGGTTCAGCAAGAACAAATGAAGTTATATCAACAAGTAGGCGTAAACCCGATCAGCGGTTGTATTCCCGTGTTGCTTCAGATGCCGATACTTTTTGCAATGTTCTATTTGTTCCCGGCCAGCATTGAACTCAGACAGCAGCCTTTTCTGTGGGCAGAAGATTTGTCAACCTACGATTCATTGATAAGACTCCCATTCGCGGTACCGTTTTTAGGAAGTCACATCAGTATTTTCACCATCCTGATGACTGCTGCAACGCTGCTTTACACCTGGCAAAATAATCAGCTTTCTTCGGTGCAAGGACCGATGAAAACGATGTCGTATGTCATGCCTGTTATTTTTCTATTCGTGTTGAACTCATTTTCTTCAGGGCTGACTTTTTATTATTTCGTTTCCACGCTCTTAACTTTCGCACAGCAGGCCATCATTAAGAGGTTTGTTGATGAAGGCAAGATCAAGGCGATTATGGAAGAAAACAGGAAGAAAAACGCAGCGACTGGCGGAAAAAAATCACGGTTTATGAGCAAGTTGGAGGACGCCATGAAGGCAAGCCAGGAGACTCGCAAAAAATCAGAAGACGAAAGAAAGAAAAGAAAGAAATAGCTAAAAGCTTAAAGCTCAAAGCTTAAAGCTGAAGTGCTTGAAGTCGATCATCAAACTTCAAACTTCAAACCCGAAACTAGAAACTTAAAAGTTGTGAACCGATTGTGGATAATCTGTTTCACGGTGTTCCACGATGGCCTAAGTTTTCCCATATATTTGCTGCCCGGCTTAAATTGGCCGGGCTTATTTTTTAACTCACAGCGAAGGAATGGGAAAGATTATTGCGATTGCAAATCAAAAGGGCGGTGTTGGAAAGACGACAACAGCTATTAACCTGGCCGCAAGTTTAGCAGTGCTTGAATGCAGGACGTTAATTGTTGATGCAGATCCTCAGGCGAACTCAACTTCAGGATTAGGTCTTAATCCCAAAGAAATAAATCACGGAATTTATGAATGCATGGTCGACGGCGTGGCTCCGAAAGATGCAATTGTAAAAAATGATCTTAAATACCTTGACGTTCTTCCTTCGCATATTGACTTGGTAGGTGCGGAAATCGAGATGGTTAACATCGAACGTAGGGAAGAAAAAATGCGAGAAGCGCTTAAAAGAATTAAGGATGACTATGATTTTATCATCATTGACTGCTCCCCTTCCCTTGGGTTGATTACTATTAATGCACTCACCGCGGCTGATGCTATCATCATTCCCGTGCAGTGCGAATACTTTGCGTTGGAGGGACTTGGTAAATTATTGAATACTATAAAAATTATCCAAACGCGATTAAATCCGAAGCTTGAAATAGAAGGCATACTCCTTACGTTGTATGATTCAAGGACGAGCCTTGGCAACCAGGTGGTGGAAGAGGTTCGAACACATTTTTCAAAAATGACGTTCAAAACTATTATCCCGAGAAATGTGAAATTAAGTGAGGCGCCAAGCTTTGGATTACCGGTGATCGTTCATGATGCAGAAAGCAAAGGGGCGATTAGTTACCTGAACCTGGCCCATGAAGTTTTAGCTAAAAATGGAAAAACAAAATGAGCAAGAAAAAAGCACTAGGAAGAGGATTAAGCGCTTTGTTAAGCGACAGTTCCACGGATGATCGCCTTGAGGTTGACGCCCTTCCACAGGGCGGATCTTCTATGCCTGCTTCACACGTCTCAGCCAGTGGAATGACTGAAATTCCATTGGAAGAGATTGAGGTAAATCCATTCCAGCCGCGATCGCACTTTGATCAGGAGTCACTCCTCGAATTGGCAGAATCAATTCATGTTCATGGTATTATTCAACCCATCACGGTTCGAAAACTTTCTCAGCATCAATATCAGTTAATCACTGGTGAAAGAAGGTTTCAGGCTTCTAAACTAGCCGAGCTCAAAACCATTCCTGCATACATCCGGGCGGCCAACGATCAGCAGATGCTGGAAATGGCGCTGATAGAAAACATTCAGCGTGAAAATCTGAACGCCATAGAAATTGCCCTCAGCTATCAGCGTCTTATGTCCGAATGTAATCTCAAGCAGGATGAACTTGGCGAACGGGTCGGAAAAAACCGAACCACCGTGACAAACTATTTAAGACTTCTCAAACTTCCTCCTGATATTCAGATTGCTGTGCGTGATAATCTATTGTCAATGGGCCATGCACGGGCCATCATTAACGTCGAAAACGCTGATCAGCAGCTTTACATATTTAAAAGAACGCTTGCCGAAGAACTTTCCGTTCGAAAGGTAGAAGACCTGGTACGGTCTCTCGCAATGGAAAAATCGGCATCAAAGCCCGGGCAGGAGTCATTACAGAACCAAGCCACCAAGGAAATCTCACAATTACAGTCAAAGCTTTCCTCACACTTTGGCACTCGTGTTGTAGTAAAGAGCGATGGAAAAAAAGGTGACATCCGAATTCCGTTCCTGTCCGTGGAGGATCTTAACAGAATTCTTGACATCTTGAAGATGTATTCCTGACCAAAAAACAATGATAAGACGGTTCGCCATTATCCTACTCCTCTTCTTAAGCTCAGAAAGGTTAATGGCTCAGGATTCCCTAAGGGTCGCCAATGACAGCATTCAAATGGGTGGTGGTCCGGATACCGTTCTGTTAAAATCCTACGCCGCCCGGTACGATCCCAGGAAGGCGTTACTCTATGCGGCTGTGGTTCCAGGCCTCGGGCAAATCTATAACAAGAAATATTGGAAACTCCCCCTGGTGTATGGAGGGTTCTTTGCAATAGGTTATGCTATTAATTTTTACCAGGACAATTATAAAACGTACAAAGTCCAGTTATTCTACAGTCTTGATAATGGATATGAGGGAGATACTGAAATAAACCCGGATACAGACCGAATCCTTCCGGGTATACGACGGGCCAACTTCGAACCATCGTTGATAAATCCAGACGCGAACGAGATTTTTGGGTGATCATGATGGGTGCGATGTACATCCTTCAAATGGTCGATGCACACGTGGATGCCCACCTGAAAGAATTTGATCTGAATCCCAACCTCAGAGTTTCAATTCAACCTGCCGTCGAGCAAAATGAACTACTGGGACGGCAAAATTCCCTTTCCGTTATCATAAAGTTTTGATCAGGATTACAGGATTAAAGGATTATAAGATTCGAAGATTACAAGATTTTAATAGGATTGTTAGGAGTAACAAGATTAAAGTCTTACGAGATTTCCGTTATGCATTATCCAGGTAAAAAATGCATTTTTGCCCCGAACGAATATCATCATGAAAATAATTTTACTTGGTTACGGAAAAATGGGCAAAATCATTGAAGGCATTGCCGTAAACCGTGGTCATCAAATAGCGGCGCGAATTGACATCGACAATGCCGCTGATTTTGAATCCGCACAGGGAGATGTTGCAATAGAATTCTCTCACCCGGAGGCAGCGTTTGAAAATGTAAAAAAATGTATTGAGAGAAATCTTCCCGTTGTCTGCGGAACAACAGGCTGGCTAAAACGAAAACCAGAAATTGAAACGCTTTGCAAAAAAAAGAACGGCACGTTCTTTTATGCTTCCAACTACAGCTTGGGTGTTAACGTCTTTTTTAAACTCAATGAATACATTGCCCGGATGATGAATAAGTTTTCGGAATATGAAATTTCCATGGATGAAATTCATCACACCGAGAAGAAAGACGCACCCAGCGGGACAGCCATCACGTTAGCGGAGGGCATCATGACAAATGTTGACCGTAAAAAGAAATGGGTAAATCAAAAAACGGGAAAGTCCGAGGACCTTTTTATCGAGTCCTTCCGGATTGACCAGGTTCCTGGAACTCATGTCGTTAAATATGAATCGCCAGTCGATGATATAGAGATCAAACATATTGCACATTCTCGTGAAGGATTTGCCAAAGGAGCCGTCATGGTCGCCGAATGGATCAAGGATAAAAAGGGTGTTTTCACCATGGACGATTTCTTAAAGTTCTAACGAAGGGCTGGGTCAGCCCTCAGAATAATCCAGATTTCCGCATTTAAGCAAAATATATGGGTAATGATGAAATTACAGCTCAAAAATTACGACTAGTCGTGGGATCAATTATTTTCACTTTCTTTGCACGTTTTATTTAAGAATATATCCTTATGAATTGGCAGTTTTGGAAGAAAAGCGAAACTCACGACGAAGCTAAACCGAAATCCAAGGTCCGTGAATGGTGGGACGCAATCCTGTTTGCTGTTGTTGCTGCCACTTTGATCAGGTGGTTAATCATGGAAGCGTATACGATTCCGACGCCTTCCATGGAAAACTCGCTTCTCGTAGGCGATTTCCTGTTTGTCAGCAAGTTTCATTATGGAACCCGTACGACGACCACGCCGTTGCAAGTTCCCTTAACGCATCAAAAAATCTGGTTTACCAATATTCCTTCTTACCTCGAATGGATCAAGCTTCCCCAGTATCGTTTACCAGGTATATCCCATGTGAAAAGAAATGATGTCGTTGTATTTAATGTCCCGCCAAAAGGTCTGAATGAAAACATTGATTATCCAATTGATCTAAAGACAAACTACATCAAACGGTGCGTCGCTGTTGCAGGTGATATTCTGGAAATCAAAGACAGAAAAGTTTATACCAACGGAGAATTATTGGAAAATCATCCTGAGGTTCAATATAGCTACGTCGTTTCCTCTGATGGCCCTATAAATGAGCGAAACCTCACCAAGCTCGGCCTTGGTGTTGAAGATTACCAGGTTTATGGACGACAGCAGGATGGGAAATTTGTCTATCTAATGTGGTTGACCCAAGAAAAGGTCGACGCTTTAAAGGCACTGCCGTACATTAAATCTGTCGACTTGCAAAATCGAAATGAGGAAGATGGAGTAATCCCGTATTCGTCTTACTATGAGTGGTTTGGCGGCGCAAATGATACCACAAAGGTTGTGAGCTGGTCAACGGATAACTTTGGTCCGCTATGGATTCCAAAAGAAGGCGCCACCATTCCCATCAATGATTCAACGCTTACCATCTATGGTCCAACCATCAAACTATATGAACATCATGATGATGTAAAAATCGAAAACAACACGCTTAACCATCGACGGTAAAGCGGTAACGGAATACACATTCAAGCAAAATTACTATTTCATGATGGGAGACAATCGGCATAACTCGTTAGACTCCCGGTTCTGGGGATTCGTGCCGGAAGACCATGTCGTGGGAAAAGCCTTTTTCATCTGGTTATCCATAGACCGGAATGCAGATTTCATTCATAAGATCAGGTGGAGCAGGTTTTTTAAGTTGATTCGTTAAGCTGACAGCAGACAGCTTACAGCTTACAGCTTGGGCGTGCGAACTTGACAGTTCATGCGTTTGTCGGTGTACTGCTTTAGACGGTCACTTGCCTTCTAGCTTATCTATCTTTAAGTTGTTGAGCTAATGCTAACAGCTTCAGTGCACAGCTATCGCAGGCAACCGACTGAACCGCAATGCACTATCAGTGGCGGACGCACAGCTTAGCTGTATGCTGTTAGCTGACAGCTGACAGCTTACCAATCTATTTCCCCCAGCCCCTTACTCTTCAGATACTCATTCGCTTTGCTAAAATGTTTGCATCCGAAAAAGCCACGGTCTGCAGAGAATGGCGAAGGGTGTGCTGACATTAATACAAGATGTTTCGAGCGATCTATGACTTCGCCTTTTTTCTGCGCATAGGCACCCCAAAGCAAGAAGACCACGTGCTCTTTTTCATCAGAGATTTTTTTTATAGCCGCATCTGTAAAGACTTCCCATCCTTTATTTTGATGAGATCCCGGAGTACGAAGAACGAACCGTTAAGGTAGCATTAAGTAGTAATACACCTTGATGGGCCCAGCGCTCCAAGTCACCTGACGTTGGAATAGGCTTTTTTAAATCGTCGCGGATTTCCTTAAAAATATTGACCAGCGACGGTGGCATTCGAATTCCATCCCGAACGGAGAAGCACAAGCCATTTGCCTGTCCTGGCCCGTGATAAGGATCCTGTCCGATGACGACCACTTTTACATCGGCAAAATCACAACAATCAAATGCCTTAAAAATTTCCTTTCCAGGCGGATAAATCGTTTGTGTTCGGTATTCTTGTTTAACAAAATCGATCAACGCATTGAAATAAGGTTTTTCGAATTCATCTGAAAGTCTGGCCTTCCAGCTTGGAACCATTTTTACATCCATAGTGTCAAAACTAAAAGCAATCGTGAAAAAGACAAAAATGCTTTTTTGCTGGCGCAAAACCGCATATAGCGCAACTTAAATCAGGTGACTTACAATATTTTGACAAGAATTCATTAGCTTAATCTTGTGAATAGCAAAAAATTAATATTTTTGAAGCGTATGGTAACGGAAATAACTCAAGGGATCAAGGTAAGTGTGGAGACGGAGTATCAGCCGGCGTATTCCAGTCCGAGTCAATACCATTACGTTTTTACCTATCGCATTTCAATTGAAAATCATAGCGAATACACCATTCAACTTCTTCGGAGGCACTGGCACATTTACGATGCAGGCTTCAGTCAACGTGAAGTAGAGGGAGAAGGAGTTGTTGGTCAACAACCAGTCCTTGAACCAGGTCAAACACATCAATATGTTTCGGGATGTAATTTGAAATCAGGCTTGGGTAAAATGATCGGCACCTATCTAATGGAACGCGTTGTTGATGGCGTTACCATGCAGGTAAACATTCCAGAGTTTACAATGATTGCACCGATCAGACTCAATTGAGTGTCTGCTAAATTTTTCCAACTCAAATCTTTCTTCACGTATTGGCTTGATGCAGTTGATGAACATTCACTTCATTCACCTTTTCTTTTTGACTTTTACACGCACGTTTTAAAAAAAGAATTTTCACATCCTGATCTTGATGCACTAAAAAGAATTAGAAGAAAATTGGAAGGTGATCATCGAACCATCAATGTCACCGACTTTGGTTCGGGGTCGTTGAAGATGAAAACATCGTCACGAAAAATCTCAGACATTGCCCGTATCAGCACTACGCCAGAAAAATACTCCAAGCTTTATTCACGAATTCTACGCCATTACAATTGCACTAATATTCTTGAGCTGGGCACGTCACTTGGTATCAACACCATATACCTGGCAAAGGCACACGATGTGGCCAAGGTTACGACAATCGAGGGATCACATGAACTAGCTTTGATCGCAAAACATCTGTTTGAGGAAAACGAGGTCAAGAACATTCAACTAATAGAAGGAAATATTGATCATGTACTTCCTGCATTTCTCGATTCAGTGGAAAAAATTGACTTTGCTTTCATTGATGCCAATCATCGCTTTGAACCCACGATCCGCTACGTTGATTTGATCTTGAAAAAAATTCATGTGAACAGCATCCTCGTCCTGGATGACATTCATTATTCATCCGAGATGGAACGAGCATGGCTTGCCTTGCAAGGACATGAACGGGTGTATACGACCATTGATCTATATCGGTGTGGTCTCATCTTCTTCAATCCCTCATTAACGAAACAAAATGCTGTTTTACAATTTTAGGGTTTGAATTGCGGTGAAAGAAAACTTATTTTTGGCATTTCATACTGAATAAACCATGAGCGAACCGACTCCAGCCTCCTATCAGACACCGCGGAAAAGTAACAGAAATGCAATTATCATTGCTTTCTTATCTGTCGTAATCGTAGTGCAGGCGATAAAAATCTACCTGGATTCCAAAGAAAAGCAAACGATAAACACGGACCTGACCTCTACCAAACAAGAGTTAGCGACGACCGAGCAACGATTGAGAGAAATCAGCACCGAACTCGATCAAAGAATTGCCGAGATCACCAAACTTGGCGGGAATGTGGCCGATCTGGAGAAAGCAAAAGCGGACATTGAGGCTGAACTAAACCGGTCCAGACGGGCTACAGGCCAGGAAATCAAAGCCCTTAAAGACAAGGTTGAGGGATACGAAATGCTCTTAAAGAACAAAGACGAAGAAATAGAAAAACTCAAGTCCGTAAATAAGGAACTGTTAACCGAGAACACAACCCTGAAGACACAGAAGAATGTATTGGGGGACTCGATCAACAGACTTAGTCAAAGTAAAGACGAATTAGCAACCAAAGTCGAAATTGCGTCACAACTTAAGCTGGAAAATTTCCGAATTGTTGCACTTAACGATCGCGGTAAGGAACGCACATCTCCTTTTAAGAGCCGGCAGGTTGAACAGTTGAAAGTAGAATTCAACATTGCAGAAAACAATGTCGCCCCGATCGAAGGAAAAAAAATCATGATTCGTGTGATCGATGAAAACGGGCAAGTGCTTTTTGATGTGGCGCGTGGCTCAGGTACTTTTTTGATAAATGGCAAGGAAGAATTTTACACTGCCGCTCAGGAAATTCTCTTCGACAATACAAAACAGAAACTTTCTTTTCTCTACGACAAAGGCTCTGAATACGCTGAAGGTACTTACAACCTTGAAGTATATACCGACGACTATATGATGGGAAGTGGACAGTTCGTTGTGAAATAGCGCTAAGCTTAAAGCTGAAAGCTGAAAGCGAAAAGCTAGCTCTAGGGGTTGAAATTTTGTGATGACGGAATCGGTTAGCATTTTAGGTAATTGATATCGACCTGTGTCTATGCTTACGTTTGGCGCCGCCGTCAAATAACTTTTAATGCCTTCGTCAGTAACTGCCGTTTGATAGACGAACAGGTTCTCTAAATTTTTCAACTTCGCGATTTGTTTTAATCCTTCATCCGTAATTTTTGTCCCCACCAGATTGAGATAGCGCAAGTTGGAAAGCGATGATATTGATTGAAGTCCTTTGTCTGATACCGAAGTAAACTCCAAACTCAGTCGGCGCAAAGCTGTCAGCTGCGCAATACTTCCGACGATTGAATCTGATACCGTGGTACGCGCCAGGTCAAGCCAAACAATTTGTTTTTTCAATGGAAGTAAGGACTGGATATCATCTGCCGAAGCGGTTCTTTTGTTCACAAAACTGACAGAAAGATAATTCGATTCGCGACTAACGGGTATGACAAGAATACCGTTCTTACTCAAACCTGCAATTGCCATTTCATCAGGTGTCTCAACTTCCTCCTCGGGAATTAACTTTTCTTTACGCGATTGTTCGACAACGGAAGTAAAATATCCTTTAATTTTTTCAGCGTTGCTGCATTCCGATACCTTCAATTCAAATTTAGCGCCTTCATTTATCCATGCCTGAATGAGTGCGATTTCAGAAGAAGAAGGCTGCGGCTTTTCATTCGGCGGCATGTGATCTTCATCTTCCAACGATAACATCAGGCGAATAAAGATCTCACTGGAATCGGCCCGGCCAGCTTCAATTATTGGTCCGTCTTCTCCCCCACGCTCAATAAAAGCAACACCATCTAAACGCAGTTTGCCTTTTTGCTTGCTTGCGCTATGACATGAATAACATCGCGCTTCAAGAATAGGCTGGATGATATCAGCATAAAGGACGGCTTTATCAATCTCGGTAATCGCTCCGAGCTTTATGGAGGGATCAACCGCTGCATTTGATTTGTTGACCATTTCAAAAAGATAGTCCTCGCCATGCGTAATTGAGCCTCCAAAATGGCCGGTGAGCGAGACAAGAATAATCAACGGAATGAACAAGACAAGATAGAATGTTTTTCGTCTAACCTTATTTTGAAAGAAGCTTCGCGCGTTGACGTACAATAAAAAGACAATGGTCGAAAAAAAAGCAGTTGCAATACCCAATGTTTTGTGACGCTCAAGCAAATCATCATCATAGCCTCCTTCCTGCGATAAGAAATATCCACTTACGGATGATGCTATTGCGAATGCCGCACCTAGTAGTAATGATGGTGCTACAGCAAAGCGTATTTTACGATAGCCGCTCAATCGGGAAAGGCATTCAAACAAAAAAGCCAGGATCAAAATCCCGATGGGAAAATGCACAAGCACCGGATGGAATCTGCCAAAAAACTGAGTAATCCATTCCATGCTCAATGTGCTATATCGTAAAACTTATTGAATTGATGCTGTTGAAAATATTATTTTGCATATCGCGTACGCAGCGTGTCTAACATGTATTTATTTATTTCCCATTGATCTGCAACGGGTTGCCTGGTGTACGGAAGCGCTGGCAAATAATCGACAGGCCCGAACTCGGTTAGCATGGTCAACAACTTTCCTTCTTTTCTTTTTTGTTCGACCACCTGATCCCACCAGCCGAAATGTGCATTGACAGCATCCTTCCACTCGGGAGCGCGTGGGTCATTAACCTGCGGACCTTCGGCGTGTCCTACGCGGGTGTGTATATGATCGGTTCTGCTTATTGCAAGTTTCACGGTTTCCAATTGATCGTTCAAAAGGGATTCATGAACGTTACACCAGTGTGAAATATCCAGCGTCAGGCGAAGGGACGAATGTTTTTCCATAAACTGACGACTAATGGGCGCGGAATACAAAATGCGGCCACGATGCGTTTCATGATAAATCGGAACCTTCGTTTTAGCGTTTAACTCGGTCGTAAAATCAATAAATGCTTTGTTTTGATCAAAGGAAAAGTGATCCCTTCCCGAGTGGCAATTGATGTAAACTGGTTTCAATGAAGCGGCCGCTTCCAGCGTTGACTTAAATTGCTGAAGATGTTTTTGATAGTCGGTGTCTGCCGCGCCAAACAGAAGCCCAAACTTTAATTGATATTTCTGGAAAGCTTCCAGAAATTCCTTGCGGGCTTTTTCCTCGGCCGGGTACCACGCTTCATGCTCCATCATATCCATCTTTCTTAATACGTGAACAGAACTCATCCCAGCTTCCATTGAAACCCCAATTCGTGGCAAAAATTAACAGTTCAAATCCAGGAGCTGGCGAAACTGGTTTGCAAAGGTGTGTTGAAAGCATCGAGGGGATTGATCATAGCAGCGGTTCCGGACATGGCGGTTAAGGTTAGAAATTTTCTTCGGTTTAGCGACATTTATTCAAGGTATTAAGGCAGATAGCGGTGGACGTTGAAATGATGATGAATTTTATATCGATGATTAGGCGACGATCTCCTGAATTACCTTTCCTGAAACATCGGTTAACCTAAATGGCCTTCCTTGAAAATAATAGGTAAGTTTTTCGTGATCGAACCCTACCTGGTTTAAGATCGTAGCCTGTACGTCATGCAGGGAAACTTTGCCATTGATAGGGTAGTATCCGATTTCATCGGTTTCACCCCAGGTCGTACCTTTTTTAATGCCACCACCGGCCATCCACATCGTAAAGGCTTCCACATGATGATCACGTCCTTTGAACATCATGGTTTTTCCTTCGCGGTTTTCCTGCATGGGTGTCCGGCCAAATTCGCCGCCCCACACGACTAATGTTTCATCCAGCAGTCCGCGTTGCTTTAAATCCAGCAATAAGGCGGTCATGGGCCTGTCGATGAGCCTGCATTTATCTTTGATGCCATAGTCAACGGATTCATTTGCTGAAGTACCATGAGCATCCCATCCCCAATCAAACAGCTGAACGAAACGAACACCTTGCTCGACAAGTTTTCTTGCCAGCAGACAGTTGTTTGCAAATGAAGCTTTACCTGGGGTAGTCCCGTACAATTCATGAATATAAGCTGGCTCATTATTGATATTCATTACTTCCGGCACGGAAACCTGCATTCGAAAAGCCATTTCATACTGAGCGATCCTGGTAAGTGTTTCCGGATCATTAAATTCGTCATAATGCTGCTGATTCACTGCGTTGATGGCGTCAATCGTTTTCTTTTTCATGCTACGATCCATGCCTTCCGGATCATTCAAAAACAAAACAGGTTCGCCTTCCGAACGACATTGGACACCTTGATAAACCGAAGGAAGAAATCCACTGCCCCAAACACTTTTACCTGCATCTGGATGTTTTGCCGCCGGAGGTAAGTACCACAAAGCCCGGCAAATTACTATTTTCTGTGCCTAGCCCATACGTGATCCAGGAACCCATGCTGGGTCGTCCAAGACGCGGCGACCTCCGCAGTGTACAAACAGCTGAGCGGGAGCATGATTAAACTGATCCGTGTAGACTCCCTTTAGAAAAGATACTTCGTCGGCTACACCGGCAAAGTGTGGAAGGTTTTCCGATACAAGTGCCCCTGATTGTCCATGCTGCTTAAAGTGGGCCTGTGGACCTAACATTCGCGGCACGCCACGGATAAATGCAAATCTTTTTCCCTCGAGTAAAGAAGGAGGACAAAGTTGATTGTCGAGTTTCTTTAGTTCTGGTTTAAAATCAAAAAGTTCCAGCTGAGATGGAGCACCTGCCATGTGAAGGTAAATCACCTGCTTGGCCTTTCCCGGAAAATGCGGAGGTCTGGGAAACATCGGGTCTACATTCGATACTAAATAATTGTCCGGCTGCCCGAGTTTTTGACGTGCAACCCGACATGAGTGAACCAAGGGCAACGGCACCTAATCCAGCCGCACTTTCGCGCAAGAAATGCCGTCGGGAAATATTTTTTAATGCTTCCAGTCGAAAATTATTTAGGTCCTCCATAGGTGCACAATTAAGGTCTCATTCTTTTGTTAACACTTCATCCAGGTTTAACATCGCATTAGCCACCACAGTCATTGCCGCGAGCTGTGGAGCGTTGGATTTATCTGCCGTAAATTTTATAGCAGCATCCTTATTTAGCTCATAATCCTTTAAAGCGCTCTTATACAATTCGTAAAGGATATCCAATTTCTTTTGAGGTATCTCGTGTACCAGCAACCTTTTATATCCTGCTTTTATTTGTTCGGGTGGGTCTTTTTCATTCTTCATCATGAATCCAGCAAAATTTCTCGCGGCGACGACAAATGAAGAATCATTCAATGTGACAAGCGCTTGCAGCGGTGTATTGGTTCGAATACGCCGGCTGACACATACCTCACGTGCAGACGCATCAAACATCATCATCGAAGGGTATCCGCTGGTACGTTTCTGTAGGTGTAGACGGATCTTCGATAACGATCTTCGCCTGGACTTTCCTTCCAACGCTCACTGCTGTAAACTGAATTCCAAACCCCTGCCGGTTGATAAGGCATCACACTTTTGCCATACATCTTATCGCTTAATAGCCCACTGACGGCGAGTGCCTGATCGCGTACCTGTTCCGCTGACAATCTAACCCTTGGGCCACGCGCCAGGAGCCTGTTGCCGGGATCTCTTTCTTTCAGTTCGTCCGAGATATGCGAATCCTGTCGATACGTCGCCGACATCACCATATCTTTGATCAATTTCTTCATGCTCCACTTGTATTCGTTCATGAATCGCAGTGCCAGCCAATCAAGAAGATCCTGATGGGTAGGCGCTGCGCCTTGCGTTCCAAAGTCTTCCAACGTTTCCACTATGCCCAATCCAAAAAGCTGTTCCCAAAATCGATTTACCGCGGCACGAGCCGTCAATGGATTGTCCGGACTCACCAACCATTTGGCAAAACCAAGTCGATTAAGTGGCTGATCCTTTGGAAAATCATTTAAAGTGTTCGGAACACCCGGGTTTACGGATGTCGCCTTTTACCATCCAGTTCCCACGCTCAAAAACATGGGTAGTTCGAAACTGATCCGAAGTACTTTCCACCAAGATCGGTGTAGTCTCTACCTCAGCATTGACCAATTCCATAAAAGACGTCTTTAATCGCGCGTACTCCGTGACCATTTCTTTCAGGAAGATCTTCCAGGAATGCAAGCCACTCAACACTGCAAACCGCCTTGTCCGATGAAATGGATTTATTCCAAAAAATAAAAAACAAGTCGTGCTTGCCTGCGACTGACTTTATAGGGTAAAGCAACGTTTTATTTGTTTTCTCCACTTTGCCTTTTCCAATCACCTGGCCATCCAGTCGATCAAGTCTAATCTCAAATGATCCACCAGTATGATCTGGTGGTAGTAGTTCAGAAGAAGATTTGTTTTCCCCTCAAGATTAATATTTCTGATACGCGCACTTCCGCCCGACTGAATACCAAGCCACTTGTTATCATGAAGCGCTCCATTGATGAATTGATCAAAATCGTGTGGATGGTATTTCGGTTCAAGGGTTCGTAAAAAGTCATTTACTTCTTTTGCTCTCTCCTGCCCTGCCTTTTCCTGGACCCAGGATTTTATTTCTTCTAATTTCTTTTGATCCTCGGCCTTGTACATTCTAAGGGTCGGATGTTCGCCAGGCGTATCTTCGTCGCGGGTATTATTGAAGAATGCCATCGATTTATAATATTCTTCATGCACAAAAGGATCATAAGGATGGGTATGACATTGAACACAACCCATGCGTTGTACTTTGCCATACTTCCCAGGTCGTATTGACCCTGTCGATGAGAGCGGCGACCCGAAACTCTTCATCGTCGGTGCCACCTTCATCATTGTTCATCGTATTGCGATGAAAGGCTGTTGCGATAAGTTGATCATCGGTCGGGTTCGGAAGCAAGTCGCCGGCTAGTTGTTCCGTGGTAAATTGATCAAAAGGCATATCTTTATTGAATGCCTGTATAACCCAATCCCGATATCGCCAGATGTTCCGGCCTTCATCCTTTTCATATCCTTTTGTATCGGAATAGCGCGCCATATCAAGCCACCAGGAGGCCCACTTTTCACCAAAATGTTTGGAGGCCAGAAGTTCATCCACCACTCCGTTCATATGCATCAGGGCTCGTCATCATTTAAGAATGACTCTGCCTGTTCCGGTGTTGGCGGCAAGCCGATAATATCCAGATAAACCCTACGGATCAAGCGTAGCTTTATCGGCAGGTTCAGACGGTGGCTAGATCTTCTTCTTCCAGTTTCTTTAGAATAAAATAGTCGATTTCATTTTTTGAGCCCATCTCGACATCGCTGAAAAAGCCGGACTGTAATTCGTCTTGTGGTATCTCAGCGGGTTTTGGGGGAACGTAAGCCCAATGATCGCCCCATTCGGCTCCTTCTTTGATCCATTGGGTAAGAATATCTATTTCTGCCTTGGTCAACGGCTCTTCCTTGTATGGCATCCGCTCCTCAGGGTCCTTTGACGTTAATTCTTCGGATCATTTCGCTGTGTTCCGGATCACCGGGTATAATAGCCAATTTACCTGATTCAGCGGTATCCAATGCTTCTTGCCGGAACAGCAGACTGAACTTGGCATTTCTTTTAACGCCGCCATGGCAGCTGATGCACCGTTTATTGAGTGATGGGCTTTACCTGGGCGCTAAAATCAATTTTTTTTTCGTTACAGCCTGTAAACCAGATACATAGAACAAGCCCAACCAAAAATATTTTACACATTTTCCTCATCCAACTTAAAGTTACACGAATTCAAGACTTAAACTCATCCAGGAACAGTCCAGAAGCGGGATTTTTGAACCTTAAAAGGCAGCATTTGGATCTTATTTTTCTATTTCCATCACGCAGTTGGTAAATCAGCCTCATTTTTATACTTTTGCAGGCTCAAAAATTAAAAAGTAAACATGAACAATTACGAGACAGTATTCATTTTAAATCCCGTTTTGTCTGAAGATCAGGCAAAGGATACTGTCGAAAAATTCGTGAAAGTGTTGAAGAAAGCCAATGCCGAAATTCTCAATAATGAGCAATGGGGCTTAAAGAAGATGGCTTATCCTATCAACAAGAAGTCGACTGGCTTTTACAATCTCATCGAATTTGCGGCAGAATCTCCGGCGTTATCAACACACTCGAAACCGAGTACAGACGCGACGAATCAGTAATGCGTTTTTTAACTACCGTGCTTGACAAACATGCAATGGTGTACAATGAACGCAGACGCAAAGGTGAATTCAAAAACAAAGAAAACAGGAAACCTGTAAAAAAAGCTGAGGAGGGCGCCAACCGATGACATTAATGAACGAACCCATCAAGCGTGCAGAGATCAAACCAAAGTACTGCCGCTTTAAGAAGAATGGAATCAAGTACATCGATTACAAAGATCCTGACTTCCTTTTGAAGTTTATCAACGAGCAAGGCAAGATCCTTCCTCGCAGACTTACTGGTACGAGCTTGAAATTCCAGAAAAAAGTGGCTCAAGCTGTAAAGCGCGCCCGTCACCTGGCATTGCTTCCGTACGTTGGTGATTCATTAAAATAATAGTTGAACTCATTAAAGAAAGACGAACATGGAAGTGATATTGAAACAAGACGTAACAGGAGTTGGCTATAAAAACGACATCGTAAAAGTAAAGGCTGGATATGGTAACAATTACCTCATCCCGAATGGCTTTGCGTTGATCGCCAACGATTCCAATAAAAGACTGGTAGAAGAAAATGTTCGCCAGGCTGCCCACAAGGCTGCCAAGGTTAAACAAGATGCTGAAGCACTTGCTGCCAAGATTGGTGAACTTACCATCGAAATCGGAACAAAAGCCGGCGAAAGCGGCAAGATCTTCGGTGCGGTAACAGCCCTGCAGATCGCTGATGCTTTAAAGGCAAAAGGTTTTGATATCGACCGCAAGAAAGTACACCTGAAGGAAACCCCAAGCAAATGGGAACCTACACTGTAACACTGGACCTTCACAAAGAAGTGAAGCACGAGATCCAGGTGAAGGTAGTAGCAGAATAGTTACCAACTACATTCAGATATGCTGAAAGCCGTTCCGTGAAATCGGGCCGGCTTTTGTTTTTATACGGACTAATCATTCGATTGCATAAATAATTATATAATCGCTCGTTACCAAATCTGTTGGTAACATGGTATTTTAGGTTTCATCTAACCCAGGTCTGCCAATGCTGACACGCCTCTCTTTCATCATTATGCCCTCGCTCCTCGAACCTGGGATGAAATGTACGATGAAGAAAAAGTGAGATTTCAATATCAAAACGTTTATGATTTTTTACAGCGGATACCGGCCGACGAACTTAGTAAAAAAGAAGAGTTAGCCAAAAGACTGTTCATGAGCCAGGGAATCACCTTCACCGTGTATTCCAGCGGTGAGGGAATAGAAAAAATATTTCCCTTTGATATTATTCCCCGGATCATCACTGCCACGGAATGGGATTTCATCGAAAAGGGAATAAAACAACGATTGCGGGCCCTTAACCTTTTTCTGAAAGATGTTTATCACCAGCAATTCATTCTGAAGGATGGCATCGTACCGGTCGAGCTGGTTTACTCCTGCCCGCACTACTTGCGCGAAATGCAGGGCATAAATATCCCCCATGACATTTATGTTCATATTGCTGGTATCGATCTTAATCCGTGATCATGACGGAACATTTTATGTTCTGGAAGATAATCTCCGAACGCCTTCTGGTGTTTCGTACATGATTGAAAACCGGGAGATCACAAAACGAATATTTCCGGATCTCATTCCGCAAAATCTCGTAAGGCCGGTAACACAATATCCTAATATCCTTTATAAAAATCTTTTGGCGCTTTCTCCCGGACAGATTTCGTCACCCAACTGTCGTGGTACTTACTCCGGGCATTTACAACTCCGCCTATTTTGAACATACAACCCTTGCCCGGCTAATGGGAATTGAGCTGGTGGAAGGACGCGACCTGGTCGTTGAAAATCACAACGTCTACATGAAAACAACGGCCGGGCTACAGCAAGTTGATGTCATCTACCGGCGTGTAGACGATGAATATCTCGATCCGCTGGTTTTCGAACCTTCCAGTGTTCTCGGGGTTTCTGGGACTATTGTCAGCATACCGAAAAGGAAACGTTGCCATCGTCAATTCCATTGGCAACGGTGTTGCTGATGATAAGGCTATCTATGTTTATGTTCCTGAAATGATCCGGTATTACTTGAATGAAGAACCGATTCTGAAGAACGTACCGACCTATCAATTGAGCAACGCTGAAGAACGGGAGCATGTATTGAAAAATATTACCCAGATGGTGGTGAAGAAAACCAATGAATCCGGTGGTTATGGCATGCTGATGGGGCATGCTGCATCAGACGAAGAGATCAACGACTATCAAAAACAAATTATCAAAGAATCCCCGGCAGTTTATTGCGCAGCCTGTGATCAGCTTGTCAAATGCACCTTGTTACATCAACGGCAAAGTACAACCTCGCCGGGTCGATTTGCGACCCTTTGCACTTTGTGGTCCGAGAGGAATAGAAATTGTGCCAGGAGGATTGACGCGTGTTGCATTGAAAGAAGGATCGCTGGTTGTAAATTCTTCTCAAGGCGGAGGAAGTAAAGATACGTGGGTATTGGCAAAATGAATTTTCAATATGAAAAATTTGATTTTGAATGCTTAGCCGGGTTGCCGATTCGTTGTACTGGATGTCGCGTTATATGGAACGCACCGATAGCATCCTGCGGATGCTAAAAATTAATTACGCATCTTCACAGGACAACAGTGAAGAATTTTCGTGGCGACCTGTGCTGAGAATATTCGGTCATCTTGGAACAAGAGGAGGCCGCAGAAATGGAACCAAACAGCCGGAAGGTCATTCAATACATGGTACTTGATCGGGAAAATCCCAATTCTGTTTTTACATGGTGACGAAAGGCCAGGGAAAATGCGCGGGGCGTACAGGATAATATAACCACGGAAGTTTGGCAGTGTTTGAATGAGTTTTACCATATCGTTCATGAAGACCGTCTTACATATTTATTCCAACATGAAGATCCGATCACAGTTTTGGACACGCTCATCAAAGAATGCATGCTTTATTTTGGTGTTACCGATAATACGATGTTTCGGGGCGAAGGACTTTGCTTCATGAAAGTCGGAAAGTATATGGAGCGGGCGATTCAAACCGCTGAAATTCTCGATGTCAAAGCTCAGTGATCTTTCATATGATCTGGACAAGCCCACCGATACTACCTATTGGAAATATCTGCTCATGTCGATCTCAGGATATTCCTTATATCTTGAAGCGATATCGTTCGGGTTTTGAAGCCCGAAATATCATTGACCAGGTATTGTTCAACGTCGATTTTCCAAGGTCGGTGCTATATTCATTGAATCAGCTTCAACGTTATTTTGAACGACTTCAAAGCGATCAGAATACTGAAGGATTTTCTAAGGTTGATTTCATGATCGGAAAACTTCGAAGTAAAGTGCAGTATTCGGATGTACAAAGTGTATCGCAAACGGGGCTTCACCACTATTTGAATGCGATCACAACTGAAATTTCAAGATATTGGAAGCACATTAAATCAATACTATTTCGCATACAGTTAACCCACCATCATGTCAAAATTTAAGATCAGACATATCACAAAATATACCTATGACGAAACCGTTACGGGACAGCGCCAACCAGATCATGCTTTATCCTATGAAGGACCAGTACCAGAAATCCTGCAACATCAAATTATCATTTCCGGAAATCCAATCGTCAGACGTTCATCTTGATTATTATGGCAATCAGGTTGGAACATTTACGCATGCCCAGCCTCATCAAGAACTTGTTCATTGATTCGAAGTTGGTGGTAGAGACATCTCATCGCGCCGACTCCCGAAGATACACGTGGATCAGGAAATCCAATGGAAAGAATTTGAGAACCTGAAACATCAGCTCGAGTTTATTGATTTTTTAAACCAGGAAAACTTTGAAGCGCTACCCGAAGTACAAACCATACTTGAAGCAGAACAGTGTAAGCATTGTACACCTCTTCAATCAGCGAAAGATTTATGCGAATACATTTACACAGAATTTCGACTATCAAAAAGGGAATAACCACCGTTGAAACCACGATCGATGAGATATGGAAAATCGTTCAGGAGTATGCCAGGACTTTGCCCATATACTTTTAGTGATGCTTCGCCTGATGAATATGCCTGCCCGTTATGTGAGCGGTTACGTTTGCCCAGAAGAAGAATGGCATGCGTGGTGAAGGTGCAACGCATGCCTGGGTAGAAGCTTACATTCCGTTTTATGGTTGGCTGGGACTTGATCCGACGAACAATTGCATTGCCAATGAAGCTCACGTGAGGCTTGCAGTTGGTAAAAATTTTTCGGATTGTTCTCCCGTGAAAGGAACTTACAGAGGCACTTCAGATCATACACTAGAAGTAACTGTAAAAGTTTCATACGAAGATGGCAGAAATACGGATGCCTGAAAACAGAAATCGTCAAGCCGGAGAAATCAACATCATTCTCAAAAAATTCTTTCCGCAGGCACCAGGAGATGCAGATGCAACAGTAGTAGGTACGAGGTACGAGTTACAAGGTATGAGTAGTGAATGTAGTTGCAACGTATGTACTTAATCGCTTAGTGTTAAGCGTATGATCTACAAATATGCGAAGTACGATGTACTCACAGACTCATCATACCTCGTACCTCGTAACTCGTACTTAAAATTTATATCTCACAAAAGCTTCCATGGCTTCATACTCGGCAAGACCAAGTGCGTTGTATGCTTTAGCCGTAGCGTGATTTCGATCTTCCGCGCGCATCCAGAATTCGCGTTTATCGCTTCCTGGAAACATAGCGCTGTCTTTTTGAGATTGGTGTTTGAACACGGCTCTTCGCTTTCTCATTAGCTCTTCCGGACTGAGTGGCACTGCCATTTCGATCTGATCGATATCCCACTCCTGCCACGCACCGCGATATAGCCAAACCCAGCAATCCTTAGCCCATGGCTTTTTCTTTAATCTCCTAAGGGCTTCGAAAATGGCGGCCAGACAAACACGATGCGTTCCATGTGGATCTGAAAGATCGCCCGCTGCATACACCTGGTGAGGTTTAACTTGCTCAAGGATATCCATGATAAGCTGAATATCTTCTTCACTTAATGGTTTCTTCTTCACAGCACCGGTTTCATAGAATGGCATATCAAGAAAATGCATTTGCTCATCCGGAATTCCAACGTACCGGCCACCTGCTTTTGCTTCTCCCCTTCTGATCAGTCCTTTGATCTTCAATACTTCCTCGACTATCAATTTGTCCCGGACCTTTTTTCTGAAGGACTGAACAACTTTTTTATAAAATTTTGCGCCATCGGATTTGCTCAATCCAAACTGATCATTAAAATCCCGGACAAAATCAGCAAAACGAATCGCATCGTCATCAAACACAGCAATATTTCCGGAAGTTTGATAGGCAACATGTACTTCATGTCCCTGATCGACCAGACCGAATAAACGTTCCTCCCATAGAGATCACATCATCATCAGGATGTGGCGAGAAAATAACGACACGTTTCGGAAATGGCTTTGCACGTTCCGGACGATGAGAATCATCGGCATTCGGTTTACCCCCAGGCCAACCGGTAATAGTATGTTGAAAAAATTAAATACTTTGATATTGACCTGATATGCCGATCCAAATTCTGTGATGATATCGCCCATACCATGTTCCATGTAATCATGGTTGGTAAGTTTCAGCACAGGCTTCTTAATCTTCTGCGACAACCAGACGACGGCTTTGCGAATAAGCTTTTCATTCCACTCCACACTGTCGAGTATCCACGGTGTTTTGATTCTTGTGAGTGCCGATGATGCGGCATCATCCAGAACGACGGTGCAATCACGAATGACTTTGCAAGAAAGGAGGAAGGGATCTGGTCCGTGACTGCACCTTCCACAGCCTTGTGTATAACGGCAGACTTTCCCTCACCCCACGCCATCATGTAAACCTTGGCGGCTTTCATGATGGATCCCACACCCATCGTGATCGCTTTTCGCGGAACATTTTCTTCCCCAAAAAAATCACTGGCAGCATCGATACGCGTGACCTGATCCAACGACACAAGCCTTGTAAGGGATCTTTCGGAAGAACCCGGCTCATTAAATCCAATGTGACCCGTCCGACCAATACCCAACACCTGAATATCAAGTCCGCCAAGCTTATCAATTTTTTCTTCGTAGGTTTTGCAAAACTCGCCGATATCTCATCTTTTTTGAGCGTGCCATCGGGAATATTGAATATTCTTCTTAGGAATATCGAGATGATCAAAAAGATGCTCCCGCATAAACCGCACATAACTTTGAAGGGCCTCCGGCTGCATCGGATAATATTCGTCCAGATTGAAGGTGTGAACATTCTTGAAACTCAAACCCTCCTTTTGATGCATCTTTACCAACTCCGAATACAACCGTGTCGGCGTCGAACCCGTCGCCAAGCCCAGGACGCAAGGCTTTCCTTCTTTCTGACGCAATTTGATCAGCGCTGCAATTTCTTTGGCGACAAACACGGAACCTTCTTCGGAGGTGTTAAAGATTTTTACCGGAATCTTTTCAAAGGCGGTAAGGTCGTTATTCATAATTTTGATGGTTGTTTTGATTTTATTGAATCAAAGTCTAAAGTAGCTTAAAAAGCTCCAAATTTTCAAATGTTTGCGGAAACATAATTTTTATGAACTACTTTCAGAACATCTTTTCAGCTCAAGCCTTCTCCAACAACGTATAAGCCTATCAGACAGGATTTTGACCATCGGGTCATGCTTTTCCGATGCCATCGGGTCACAGTTTGTCAGCAATAAAATTAACTGCCATGGCCAATCCTTTTGGAGTACTTTACAACCCCGCTTCAATTCATAAGGTTATCCAATACTCGATCTTTAATCGAATCTGTTCCGGAAGATACATTTCTTGCAGCGTGATGATGTATTTTTCAATTATGACTTTCATTCCGAATTCTCTTCCATGAATTTAAGTCATTTGCAAGAGCAATTAAAAACGATTATAGCTAAAACCCATTCTTTCCTGCAGCGGCACGCACTGGCTGATCATAACCTATGGCACGGCATGGGTATACGAGCGAAATGAAACAAACGAGCGTTGTAGCAAATTGTCATAAAATGCCCACAGACGATGTTTACAAAATCTTTAATGACGCAAAAAAAAATGTTGGACTCGTTTGATTCCATGTACCAGACGCTAAAGTCAGTTAATCCAGACATTAACATCATTGCTTACGGTTAGCCCCGTGCGACACATAAAAGATACACTTGAACTGAACAGCGTCAGCAAATCTGTTCTCCGTGTTGCGTGTCATACCATCACGGAACAGTATACGTGACGTTTATTATTTTCCGGCGTATGAAATTATGATGGATGATCTTCGCGATTACCGTTTTTACAAAGCCGATATGATCCATCCCACTGCAAGTCGCGGAAGCAATACATTTGGCAAAAATTTGCTGAACAATATTTCGATGAAGAGCTGAACAACATTCCTGAGGAAATGGAAAGAAATCCAATCTGCATTGGCACATAAACCATTTCATCCCGCTTCGTCGGCGCATCAACATTTTGTAAAGGAAATGCTAAAAAAATTGGAGGAACTAAAGGGCGTTGTGAATGTTGATGAGGAAGTAGCGTCGCTTAAGCAAACAGCTTAAAGCTTAAAGCAGAAAGCTTAAAGCTGACAGTTAACACATTAAATTTTGACCAATGGCGAACAGATTAATACATTCAACGTCTCCTTATCTTACTTCAGCATGCCCATAACCCAGTGGATTGGTACGAATGGGGAAAGGAAGCATTGGACAAAGCCGCCAAGAGAAGACAAACCAATTTTGGTGAGCATTGGTTACTCTTCTTGTCATTGGTGTCATGTGATGGAACGCGAATCATTTGAAAAGGAAAATATCGCCGAGGTGATGAACAAATTTTTTGTCTGTATTAAAGTTGATCGCGAAGAGCGTCCCGACATTGACCAGATCTACATGGAGGCTGTTCAAATATTAGGGGTTAATGGAGGATGGCCATTAAATGTATTTCTCACGCCTGATCAAAAACCATTTTTTGGAGGAACTTATTTTACACCGCAGGTCTGGGTTGAAGTTTTAAACAATATTAACAGGGCCTACCAGGCGAAATCGAAAACAGATTGAAGACACGGCAGAGGAACTCCGTTTGCATTTGCTGACTTCCGAGGTGGAACGTTATAAACAGAAGCCGGCCGATTCCGAACTGATTCACGATCTGCAATGAAATTTACAATCGAATCGAACCGAAGTTTGACAAAAAATGGGGTGGCTTAGATAAGGAGCCGAAATTTATTATGCCCTCTATCTGGCTTTACCTGCTAAGGCTAGCACACCTCACAAAAAATTCAGAAGCGCTCAGTCACGTTGTCTTTACATTGCAAAAGATCTCGATGGGCGGAATTTATGATCAAGTCGGTGGTGGATTCTCCCGGTACTCCGTGGATCGCTATTGGTTTGCACCTCACTTTGAAAAAATGCTATATGACAATGCACAATTGTTAAGCTTATACAGCGAAGCCTATTCCATCACAAAAGATGATCCTTCAAGGATGTAGTGTATGAAACTTTCCAATGGCTTGAGCGCGAAATGACCCATCCGAACGGCGGATTTTATTCAGCATTGGATGCCGATAGTGAAGGCGTTGAAGGAAAGTTTTACACCTGGGGTAAAGCTGAGCTTCAGGAAAAATTAGGTGACGACGTCCCTTGGTGTCTGCTTATTATGGGATCAAAGATCAAGGCAATTGGGAACATGACAGCAACATACTGATGCGCACGAAAGTGGATCAGGAATTTTTAAGAGAGCATTCTTTGACGGCCGAGCGAATGGAAAGCCATCCTGGAAAAATCTAAATCAGTGCTATTGAAGGCGCGCGAAGGACGTGTACGTCCGGGGTTGGATGATAAAATGATCACAGCATGGAACGCCATGATGGTGGGTGGATTGATTGATGCTTACCGGGTTTTTAATGATGAAATTTTTCTAAAGTCAGCGTTGAAAAATGTTCAGTTCATTGAAAAAGAATTGATGGAAGGAAATAAGCTTTATCGATCGTACAAGAACAAACGTTCCACAACCGCGGGCTTTCTCGATGACTACGCATTTTACATTCAGGCTTTAATTAAACTGTATCAGGTTACATTTGACGAACAATGGATTCACCGCGCAGCTGAAATGATGCAGTACAGCCTTGAACAATTTTTTGACCCGCACGATGGTTTCTTTTTTTATACTTCATCTCACGGGGAACGACTCATCAGTCGCAAAAAAGAAATCTTTGACAATGTAATCCCTTCCTCCAATGCGATTATGGCGCAAAACCTGCATCACCTAAGTATATTTTTTGATCGCGACGAGTGGGGAAAAATTGGAAAATCGATGGCTGAATCGCTGAGTCATATCATTAAGAGCGAACCTGCTTACATGTCGCATTGGGCAATTGTTTTTACGGAAATAAAAAAAGGGTTAGCAGAAATTGCTTTGACCGGGAAAAATATAACAGGTTTACGTCGGAGTTTCTTCAACAGTATTTTCCATTTTCCATCATACAAGGAACAGAAGATAAAAGTGACCTTCCGTTACTAAAAGATAAAGTATCCATTAATGGAAAGCCTACCATTTATGTTTGTTATCATAAGACCTGTAAGTTACCCGTTCACACTTTAGATGAGGCCAAACTACAACTTATATAATTTTGGTTAGGATAAGATCCTACTTAGTATATTCGTCGCACACAAACAGAAATTCCCGTGAAAATATTGAGCCTCCTGGCGACTTTTGTTTTAATTCTATCTTGCTCAAAAAGAGAAGTAGCGCCACCGGTAGCCGTTGGCCCGACACCAAGTCAAAGTCAGTTAGAATGGCATGCCATGGAAATGAATGCGTTCGTACACTTCTCTTTAAATACTTTCACAGGAAAAGAATGGGGATACGGCGATGAAAAGCCTTCGATTTTTAATCCCACTTCTTTTAATCCCGACCAGTGGGTTGACGCCTTTAAAAATGCCGGCTTCAAAGGTGTGATTCTAACCTGTAAACATCACGATGGATTTTGTCTTTGGCCCACGGCGTATTCTGAACATTCCGTGAAGAACAGTCCATTCAAAAATGGAGCAGGAGATGTGGTAAAAGAGCTTTCGGAAGCCTGCAAACGAAAAGGGTTAAAGTTTGGTGTTTATTTGTCGCCCTGGGATCGAAACCATGCCGAGTATGGATCGCCTGCCTATATCGAATATTATCGAAATCAACTGAAAGAATTGTTTACTCAATTACGGTCCTGTTTTCGAAATGTGGTTTGATGGCGCCAACGGTGGGGATGGATACTATGGAGGCGCAAATGAAAAAAGAAGAATCAATGGAGCAACCTACTATGACTGGCCAACAACATTAAATCTTGTCCGCGAGATGGAACCTGGAATTCTCTTTTTCAGTGATGCCGGACCTGGAGTCCGATGGGTTGGCAACGAGCGGGGAATTGCAGGCGAAACAAACTGGAGTACCATAACTCCGGATACGTTATTTGCTGGTAAACCAGGTATTGAACAACTGTTAAACGAAGGCCATGAAAATGGGTCCGCGTGGATCCCTGCGGAAGTGGATGTATCCATCAGGCCAGGATGGTTTTATCATAGCAAAGAGGATTCCTTGGTAAAATCAGGAGAAAAACTTTTTGAAATTTATCTGACTTCTGTCGGTCGTGGATCAACCCTTCTGTTGAATATTCCGCCGGATCAACGAGGCCTTATTCACGAAAATGATTTACAGTCATTGCAAGGATTAAGAAAAATATTGGACACAGAATTAAAAAATAATCTAACCCTGAATGCAACGGCTAAGGCAAGCTCACATCGCGGTGACGCCGACGCATTCTCACCCCAAATGGCCATTGACCAAAATCCAGAGACCTATTGGACAACTGACGATGCCGTGAGAACTGCGCATATCGAAATTGACTTGGGCAAACCCCAGACGGTTAAATACATTCAGCTTCAGGAATATATCAAGCTCGGTCAGCGGGTTAAATCTTTCAAAGTTGAAGCCTGGGATGGAGCTAACTGGAAAGTTCTGGCGAATGCTACTACAATTGGTTACAAACGTATTCTAAAATTGGAACCGACGGAGACGAGCAAACTCAAGATCACGATCCTGGATTCAAAAGCATGCCCGCTCATTTCCAATATTGAGTTATTTTGATCCTGCATTCTTAACAAGCATTCCAATATTCCTTGTAGGAAATTGCCTTTCGTCTGTTAGCATATAAATAGAATCCAAATATTTTAATGATTCTACATCGCCGGAATGTTGTAAATTAGTAGGAGTCAAAACTTTGGATTTGAAATACATTTTGCCGATACTTTTCTTCGCTTTGGTTTCGTTTTCGGAACCACCAACCTCCGGCATTTTTATCGTTAAAAAGCCCAGTAAAAAAAATCCATGCGAACAGGACCTCAAAATGCTGATCGGTGTTAAGAGAGTATGTGTATTAAAAAATCCCATCGTAAGTGTTGACGAACTCGAATACGTCACGGACATTCTATATGACCCTGTTGTTCAATGCAACTACATTAAGTTAGGATTTTCACCAGCAAGCGTGGTCACGCTTAATCAAACAGTAAGTACTTTACCTGCGGTAGAATTTGCTGTCGTGCTGGACGATGATGTGATCTGTATTTTTAAGATACAGGAGAAATTACATGACCGTTATATAAAAATCGGCTACGACCTTGATAATAAAAGTCTTATGATGGTTCGGGATGCTTTGAAAAAAGTTCAGTTCTGAATTCATCCATACTTCCTTATCCTATTTATTTATTTCAAACATATCCCTCATTGCCTTATCTTTCCAAAAAAAAACCGGAGCGTGGAAATTTTTGAAAACACAGAAGAGACCCTTTTCGCAGAACTCTTGCTTCCCGTTCCTGTTCCAAAGCTTTTTACCTACCGCGTTCCCAGAATTTTAAAGGAAAAAATTTTAAAGGGACAACGTGCTATAGTTCAATTTGGAGATCGTAAAATTCTCACCGGACTGATTTCCAACATTCACAATCAGCCACCGGCCGACTATGAAGCAAAGTATATTCTTGAAATACTGGATGACTACCCGGTCGTCAGCGAATTGCAATTCAAACTTTTTCATTGGATCGCCGATTACTACGTATGCTCCCTGGGCGAAGTAATGAATGCGGCTTTGCCCAGCGGACTAAAACTTTCCAGTGAATCGATGGTGCAGCTTCATCCTTCATTCAATTTGGATGAAAGCACAGTAGAATTTTCGGACAAGGAATTAATATTACTGAAACACCTTATGCATGAATCGCTGGATTACTCAGCCATCGCTAAACTATTGGGTGTAAAAAATCTTTACAGCATACTGAAATCGTTGGTCAGAAAGGAAGCTATCATTCTTTTTGAAGAAATAAAGGAAAAATATAAACCGAAAACAGAAAAAAAAATCCGCCTTACCGAGGAATACAGTAAACCAGAATCGCTGGAAACGTTATTTGAAACGTTGGCGTCAAAACCGAAACAAGAAGCCTTGCTACTGAAATATCTTCAGGAGGTTCCTGTTTTGAGTCATCAAGAGGCGAACAAATCAGGAATCAGTAAAAAAAATCTATTGACTGACGGACTTTCGGAATCGTCGCTGGCTACGCTGATCAAAAATAAGATCTTTGAAGAATTTGAAGTCATCGTATCGAGATTCGGCGACGATAAAATTCAGGAGGCAGCCTAACATCAACCTTAGTGAAGACCAGCTTCGCGTTCAGCGTGAAATATTGAAAGGTTTTCAGACCCACAGCATCATGCTGCTGCGCGGAATCACCGGAAGTGGGAAAACCGAAATCTATATCAACCTGATCAAGCAAGCTCTTGACGCAGGGTCACAAGTGCTTTACCTGCTTCCGGAGATTGCCATTACTACACAAATTGTTTTAACGATTGAAAAAAATCTTTGGCCATACTGTGGGAGTCTATCACTCCAGGTTTTCAGACAATGAACGCGTCGAGGTTTGGAATGGAATACTCCAGGGGAAATTTAAAGTTTATAATCGGCGTGCGTTCTTCCATTCTCCTGCCCTTTGATAATCTGGGCTTGATCATCGTCGATGAAGAACATGACGCATCCTATAAGCAACAAGAACCTGCGCCACGATACAACGCGCGGGATGTAGCAATGGTCATGGGACAAATTCATCACGCCAAAGTGTTGCTGGGTTCTGCCACACCTTCCATCGAAACATTTTATCATGCCCAGCAAGGTAAATATGGTTTCGTATCACTTGACAAACGTTTTGGCGAAGCCCAATTGCCAACGGTATTGTTAGCTGATATTGGTCAGGAACGGAAACAAAAAACAAACAAAGGAGAATTTTCAAGTCTGCTTCTTAAAAAAATTGACGAAGCCCTGAGCAAAAAAGAGCAGGTAATTATTTTCCAAAACAGAAGAGGCTACTCGCCCATGGTAAGCTGCGAAGACTGTGGCTGGATTCCAAAATGCGTTAACTGTGCCGTAAGCCTTACCTATCATCAATACAAGCACGCTTTGGTTTGTCATTATTGCGGATACAAGGAACCGCTTCCCAACCACTGCCCTACCTGTACTTCGACGCGGATAAAAACGATGGGTTACGGAACGGAAAAATTAGAAGAAGAACTCAACCTCCATTTTCCGGACGGCCAAAGTGCAGCGGATGGATCTCGATACCACGCGGTCGAAAACCGGATATGAAACCATCATCGATCAATTCGAGACGTCAGGAAACGAACATACTGGTGGGAACGCAGATGGTGACAAAGGGACTTGATTTTGATCATGTAAGTCTCGTGGGTATTTTCAATGCAGACCGCATGATACACTTTCCCGATTTTCGTTCTTATGAACGAGCATATCAACTCATCACACAAGTGAGCGGACGAGCAGGAAGACGAGACAAGCCCGGCACGGTCATCATCCAAACTTCAAATACCGATCACCCGCTCCTCCTCACTATTCTCAAACATGATTATCAAAAGTTTTACGACACTCAGCTTACTGACCGATATCAACACGATTATCCGCCATTCGCACGATTGATTGAGGTCACAATAAAACATACGGACAAAAAAATCTGCAGACTCACCGCTGATGTATTGGCAAACCAATTGCGTGAGATCTTGGTTGGTGTTAAAATTTTTGGTCCAGGTGAGCCAATGATCTCCAAGATCAGAAATCAATTTTTATTAAGCATTCTAATCAAAATACCAAGAGGAAAATCAGATCTGGCGAATCTCAAACACAGTATACACAACATGATTCAACAATTATTGAAAATTAAAGAGCATCGAAACACGCGTATCGTGCTCGATGTTGATCCCGTTTGAAAAAAATTGTAGAAAAATTCCACAGTAAAAATTTTTTTTTACCGAAATAATCTTGCCACGTTTGCACCTTAATTGTCAAAAGGGCTTCGGTTTATTTTTTTATGCTAAATTTTTTTCATGACAAAATTAAAATTGACATTGATTGCAATGACCTTTTTGGGATTTGCACAATGCTCAGACTTTTAAAGTCAGTGCGGGGTATGGATTTCCGTGGATAACGCAACCGATTGGAACGAACACATCAACGACGGCGACAACAACAATAGACCCGGGTACAAGCAACGAAACTTCAACGAACAATTTATACCAGCAAAAATATAAACGGTTCTTTTGGCTGCGGGCTGGAACATCGGCGGCGCATACATTTATGACTTTTCCAAGAACCTTAACCTTGAGCTTGGGCTCAGTTATTTACTAGGAAGAACTTACACAACACAATCTTCCTATACTGAAATGAATTCAGACGTAGTGAATAGCTTGTCCGTCGAATCAGAATCTTCTAAAAGCAGAGCTTTTTTGTTCACGCCAACGTTGAAGTTTATGATATTCGACCGTCGTCGCCGCGTAACGCCATACTTTTTTGCCGGGCCGGTACTGAGTAAAGTTAATTTTAGTCGCGATCTAAAACGGTATGTAGAGGAAAATGGCAGCATATCAACCGAGTCCAGAACCACAAAATTCAAAGGAGGCATATCTGTTGGCATTCGTGGCGGCGGAGGTATAAATGTTCAGCTGAATAAAAAATTCAATTTCTTCTCCGAGATTATTTTTACGGGTATGAATTATTATCCAAAAGAAAGCGAGATCACGCGATACACCGTTAACGGCGAAGATAACTTGAACGCGTTAACGCAAAATGTTCGAAAAACGACTTATCACAACAAAGTAACCACAGATAGTCAAAACACCGCTGCAGAAACTAATTCTCCAGGTAAAAGTCTCCGGTTTCCAGTCGCGATGAGTTCCATGAGCATCAACGTCGGCGTTGTTGATCAAACCAAATAAAAATTAGTTCAAGATCTCCCAGTCTTCATTCAATACTGGGATGGCTTGATGTCCGGTGAGGTCGAACTGGCAGGGGACGACAGATATGTAATTATTGGCGATGGCCCATTCATCGTTATCCTCGCCTTTGTCGAAGTTTACGAAATTGCCGATCATCCAGAAATAACGGCGGCCATTGGGATCATACCTCATGTCAAAATCTTCTACCCATTTGGCATTTGCCTGCCGACAAACGCGAATGCCTTTGATGCTCTCATTCCGTTTGGGTGGAAAGTTTACGTTTAGTGCAATTCCTTTTGGCAGGCCTTTATCCAGAACCTGCTTCGTAATTTTTACCAGATATTCTTCAATGTGCGAAAAATCTGCATCGTGAGAAAAATCACAGAGCGAAAATCCTATGGCTGGCGTTCCTTCAATGGCTCCTTCAATCGCAGCTGACATGGTACCTGAATACAACACGCTGATTGAAGTATTACTCCCGTGATTCACTCCACTAACAATAACGTCAGGTTGGCGACCATTTTTAAAAACAAAATGGCGTGCAATTTTGACACAATCTGCCGGCGTTCCGGAGCATTCAAACGCCTTGACACCTTCAAAAATAAAATTTTCCTCCAGTCGCAACGTTTCGCCTACTGTAATAGCATGACCCATTCCCGATTGTGGACCATCCGGCGCCACCACAATTACTTCACCCAATTGCTTCATGGCGTTTACGAGTGTTAAAATTCCTTTTGATGTAATTCCGTCATCGTTGGAAACGAGGATAAGAGGCTTCATTTAAGATTTTAGATTTTAGATTGACGATTTTAGATTGGGTAACACTGGACATGTTTGTGCGCTTAAAATGCATTTCACGCAAAGGCCGCAAAGACTAATTCAAAAAGGCCGCAAAATTGCTTATTCGAATTTGATCTGCTTTGTGAACCTTTGTGTCTTGGCGACTTTGTGGCAAATGTATTTTTATTGTAGATTTTCAGATTGGATTCAGCTAACTTCGCCCTAAATCTCAACACGCAATACCTAAGTGCCGAACAATGAATTATAGTAGGCAACAATTCTTGCGAAATCATATTTATCATCATAACTTCAATTTGTTGGCTTTGATGTATTTTTCTACTTCCTCTGATTTTTTATTCATCAGATTTAGAAGATCATTTTTATTGCCGGTGAATTCAGAGATGTTACCTTTTTCATCCAGAAAATAGTACTTGTACACCAGCACCAGGCGAGAATACGATCCCATATAATAAGGAGAACTGTAAGTTCTGTATTCTACAGACTCACGCGATAACAGCGTCATCTTACCTTCTTCCAGTAACTCAAAAAATACAGGTGCTTTGTATCCTGACGTCGTTGTAAATGGAAGTGCAAAGAACTGCCGATACTTCCTCACGACGTATCAAAAATTTCAAAAAACAAAACCTTCCGGGCACTAAATGCTGTAGTCCGTTGATCTGCCACGCCATATTGCACAAGATCCTGCTGAAGATCGTATTTAATATTGCCTTTCAACGTATCCCCTTCCAAGAGTATAATTTTTCCTTCGTGCCACAAGTCAGATGGAAACTGTTGCGCCTACCACTGGGAACGACAAGAAAAAAAACAAGATCAGCTGCGCCGAAAAAATTGCCAGCGCATACCATGTTTTTAATTCTCAGAAACAAAATGTTTTGGTTCATTTATGTTTTAAAATTGTATGACCAAGCTTATCACGCTTCGTCAACAAGTATTTTTCATTGTGCTGATTGGGATGAATTTCAATCGGTACATTATCCACAATCTCCAGGCCATATCCCATTAATCCAACCCTCTTCTTAGGGTTATTCGTAATCAGTCGGATTTTGGTTATACCCAAATTCCTAATAATCTGCGCTCCGACACCATAATCGCGTTCATCCATATCGAAACCCAATTGCAGGTTCGCTTCAACGGTATCCAGTCCCTGCTCCTGAAGTTTATACGCCTTGAGTTTATTGAGCAGGCCGATTCCTCGCCCCTCTTGCTTCATGTATAAGACAACACCTTTCCCTGCCCGGTCAACCATTTCCATCGCGGCGTGCAGTTGTGCGCCACAGTCACAACGGCAAGAGCCGAAAATATCTCCCGTAACACACGACGAGTGCACCCTGACCAGCACCGGTTCATCTTTTTCCCAGGTGCCTTTCACCAACGCCATGTGCACTTCATGCGAGTTAGTCTGATCAAAGGCAATCAGTTTGAAATGCCCGTGTTCCGTGGGCATGTCCACTTCGATTTCCCTGTGAATCAAGGTCTCTTTTTTGATCCGGTATTCAATCAGGTCTTTAATTGAAACAAGCTTTAAGCTAAAACGCTCCGCCACGAGAACCAGGTCTGGCAGCCGTCGCCATGGAACCATCTTCATTCATGATTTCGACCAATACACCAGCAGGTTTAAAGCCGGCAAGCCGCGCAAAATCCATAGCAGCCTCCGTGTGACCGGTCCGCCTTAATACTCCCCCGCGTTTTGCTTTCAATGGAAAAATATGACCGGGCCTTCCCAAGTTCTTCCGGTTTTGTTTCCGGATCGACTAAGGCGCGAATGGTTTTAAAACGATCGTGCGCCGAAATGCCGGTTGTACATCCGTGACCCAATAAATCAACGGAGACGGTAAACGGCGTTTCGTAGACGGCGGTATTTTTGCCAACCATCAACTCAAGACCAAGCTCTTCACAACGGTCTTCAATAAGCGGCACACATATCAATCCGCGGCCATGCGTCGCCATAAAGTTTACAATTGCCGGCGTAATGGTTTCTGCGGCGCAAATAAAATCGCCCTCATTTTCACGGTCCTCATCATCCACAACGATAATTACTTTGCCATTCTTGATATCTTCAATGGCTTCGTCGATGGTATTCAATTTTATCTTTGTCATAACTGGTAAGTCGGTGACCATGATAACGGTCGGACGACTCTTTAACGTTAAATCAATTCTATGCGTTCCACTTTAATACTTTCCTGAAACGATTCCGAGTTGTTTGGCAATTTCGACATCGGCATTCTTTAAACGCGTTTGTGTTTCGACCAATTCATCAATCTCTTTTATACTTTTACTTTTTTCAGCGTCTTTGAGCTTTTCCTTATTTTCTTCAATCAGCCTTTGCACGTAACGATATTTCCTTCGCAATACATTTTGATGCGCATGTTCGTGAATTTTTTCTTTTTCATCATGAAAAAAATATGGTACTTCTCTGCCCAATGCGGACTCACGTAATGCTTGCGCGTGGTAAGTTCGGCAATTAGTTTCTTTATATCCTCCGAACTGTTATTCATAAAATAAGCAGAGTCAATGAGCTCACCCCTGCCTTTTGCATCATAAAATTCCTGGTAGATTTTCGCATACATGGTATTGGTAAATTCCAGGTCTTCAAATTCGGAAATAAAATAACTCACCAGGTCGATATCCTCTTCCAATTCACTGTCTGCATAATTTAACAATAACCTAACCATTTCCCGTTCCTGAATCTGCTCCATCCGTTGGGTATCAAGCTTGTAGATGCGCAGAAACTTCAGCAGTAAGCTCTTCACTAACTGATCTTCTCTCTGCAATTCTTTTCTCGTTCCTGTCTTTTTTCCTTCGTTCCTGAATAACAATTTTATTCAGCTCGCTAACAAGAACTGATTCTGATATCTTCAGCAGATGGCCTGTCTCCTGAATATAAACAGAACGTTTTATCGGATCAGGAATCAGCGAAATGCTGGTAATGATTTCCCGGATAGCTTCTGCTTTCTTGATCGGATCATGGGCGGCATCCTCGGCCAGAAGATCAATCTTAAATGAAATAAAATCTTTCGTATGATCTTTCAGGTATTGCTTATACTCGGTGCTGCCCATTTTCTTGGACATGCTATCGGGATCTTCGCCGTCGGGAAGCAGGACGACCCGGACATTCAATCCACCCTTTAAGCACCAGATCGATTCCTCGCAGTGCTGCTTTGATCCCGGCAGCATCGCCATCGAAAAGTACCGTTACATTTTCCGTAAATCTCCGGATGAGTTTGATCTGATCTTCTGTAAGCGCAGTACCAGAGGACGCTACAACGTTATCGATATCCGCCTGATGCATGGAAATGACATCGGTATAACCTTCCACCAGGTAACAAAAGTCCTCTCGCCGGATTGCATTCTTCGCCTGAAACATTCCATAAAGCACATTGCTCTTATGGTAGATTTCCGTTTCAGGAGAATTGATGTATTTAGGCTGATCTTTTTCTTTTGTTAAAATACGGGCACCAAAGGCAATGACTTTTCCGGCAAGATTGTGGACAGGAAAAATTACCCTTCCGCGAAAGCGATCATAAAATCTAAAACCGTTGCCTTGCGTATTTTCTTTTTTGATAACAAGTCCGGCCTTTTCCAGCATCTCTTCGCTATAGCCAGCGCTCGTTGCTTTTTTATGAAAGTGATCCCACTCATTGATGCTATAGCCTAACTCAAATTTTTCAATGGTTCGTGTCGTTGAACCCCCGCTCACGAAAATAACTCATTCCGATGCTCCGGCCTTCGTCTGTTTCCTGACAACAATTCTTTGTAATAGTCTTTCGCATAGTTCATCACGATGTACAAACTATCGCGATCGCTTTTTTCAGCGAGTTGGTCCTGGCTGAACGACTTCTTCCTTTATCGTCAACACCATATTTTTTCGCCAGATACCGAAGGGCCTCGACATAGCTCATCCCTTCATGCTCCATCACAAAGGTTATCCCATCCCCGCCTTTTCCGCTGCTGAAATCTTTAAAAATTCCCTTTGAGGGAACGACATAAAATGAGGCCGTCTTTTCATTCGTAAAAGGACTTAATGCTTTGTAATTTTGTCCGGAGCGCTTCAGCGTCACAAAATCACCGATGACATCAATAATGTCGATGCGGCTTTTTATTTCATCTATGGTTTCGCGGGAAATCACTTATCCGTTAATCGTTATGCGTTATCCGTTAGCGTTAGCGAGGGTAACGATTCGTTTCTGAATGTCAACTTTCCCTCAAAGATATGGGTTCATTGTAAAAAGTCATGGTAGACAAGCCAGAGTGATCCGTTTTGCCGTTTAACCAATTTTGCGGCTAAACCATGGACTATGGACTTTCTGCACTAAATTGCCCCCAATTTGTTATTCGTAAACGCTGAAATGACTCAATCCGATATATTAAAAGCCCTTTCCACAGTTGAGGACCCGGATCTCAAGCGGGACCTGGTAAGCCTGAACATGATTAAGGACATTAAAATTGAGCCCGATAAAGTCAGTTTTACCGTTGTACTCACTACGCCGGCGTGTCCGCTAAAGGAAAAGATCCGGCAGGATTGCGAAGATGCGGTCGCGCAAGGTTGTAGGGACAAAATGGCGATCGATATTATCATAACTTCCTCTGTCACAACCCTCCGGGACAATGCGCCACTACTTCCGGGGGTAAAAAACATCGTGGCAATTGCTTCTGGTAAAGGCGGTGTAGGAAAATCGACTGTGACCACCAATTTGGCAGTTGCGCTGGCGAAGGCTGGAGCTAAGGTGGGATTGATTGATGCGGATATTTTGGTCCTTCGATCCCTACCATGTTTAATTGTGAGTTTGAGCAGCCGACTGTCAAACAGGTCAATGGAAAAAATATTATTATTCCCATCGAGCAATATGGTGTGAAGCTGATCTCAATTGGATTCCTCACTCCCCCCGACAGCGCCGTGGTGTGGCGAGGACCAATGGCCAGCTCTGCATTAAAGCAGTTTTTCGCGTGATGCAGATTGGGGAGAACTGGATTACCTGTTAATCGACTTGCCTCCTGGCACCAGCGATATTCATTTAACCCTGGTTCAAACCGTGCCGGTGACTGGCGCAGTGATCGTAACAACACCACAAAAAGTAGCGCTTGCAGATGCGAACAAAGGCTTGACCATGTTCAAGCAGCCTCAGATCAATGTCCCGGTGTTGGGTGTCGTTGAAAACATGGCTTATTTTACTCCGGAAGAATTGCCGGATAACAAGTATTATATTTTCGGAAAGGATGGCGGCAAGAACTTATCGGAAAAACATGATGTTCCTTTGCTTGGCCAGATACCGCTGGTTCAAAGTATTCGCGAAAGCGGCGACAGCGGACTTCCGGCAGTTATGAAGGAGGGGATAACTGCAGATGCATTTATAGATTTAGCAGAAAGCTTAGCGCGACAAATTGCCATAAGAAATGCTAACTTTACACAAACACAAAAGGGTTGAATTAAAAGTATAATGAGTACCGTAGAAGAACTAACCAAAAAAATTGAATCTTCCTTGAATTCAATTCGTCCTTACCTCAAGGCTGACGGAGGCGATGTAAAAGTCAGTCACATAAGTGAAGATCATGTCGTAAAATTAGAATTTGTCGGTGCCTGCGGAAACTGCAGCATGTCGACGATGACTTTTAAGGCTGGAGTTGAAGCGGCTATAAAACGGATGTTCCTGAAATAAAATCGATTGAAGTAATTAATTTGATTCCGTTCGGCTGATCGTCGGCCTTATTTTTTTCTCAAACATTTCTATTCGAGAAATTTAAAACACGGTGAAGTCCACTCTCCTATTTAGTTGACGTGCCTCTTCTGTACTGTTGTTGCTTTTGTTAAGTTCTTCGCCATATCCCACCACGGAAATCCGGTCGTCGGGCACTCCCATATCAAGCATCAGTTGTCTTATCTTTTGAACACGTTTGATCGACAGTTTAACATTGTAGGTATCCTGCCCATGACTATCGGTATGACCCTCGATCAAAACCGTTCTTCCCTGCAAAGCATATTCAGCAGCAATTAAAAATGGCTCCATATCTACAATTGAAAATTCGTCCTGATCAAAAGTGAAATACAACGGTGGAAGATTAAGCGGG
Source organism: uncultured Bacteroidota bacterium (assembly GCA_963739105.1). Taxonomy (GTDB): domain Bacteria; phylum Bacteroidota; class Bacteroidia; order Cytophagales; family Cyclobacteriaceae; genus Chryseolinea. Next base: position 65,192 of record CAVTZI010000024.1, read on the forward strand.
AAGATATCTTTTTTGCTGGCCAGTTTATCTGCGACCAATTTTCTTACCTCCTCATGTTGGGCCGACGTTGGTTTGGGAAAATTGTTCTTTTCCAAAACAGCATCTTCTTTCACGTGCAATTCTGTAAGTTTTTCCGCACTGATTTGTTCTATCCGAGGTTTGATCGGTAAAGGCTTAGCCACGGGCTTAGCTTGAGGTTGAACGTCTCCGGCTTTTGCTGTGACCGTGCTGGGATCGATTGACAGAACAGATTTATTATTCGCGCGGTAACTCTTGGCAATATTGACCTTGCGTGGTTTTTTATGCCTTTTTCTATCAAGCAAATTACAGGCGTGCAGGTATAGGGACGTTTGTTTACGATAGTAGCTCTTGTTGGCTCTTTTATTCAACTTTTGATAGTCCTGGGCTTTCAGGGATAGCGTTAAAAGCATTGAAATAAAAGTCAGCAATAGCCATGTTATGATGAAGGCTATCGGACTGTTTCGAGTGTGGCGATTCTTGAGGGTACGCATAATCGAAGAGGTTTTTTGATTATTGATTACCAAAAACATACCTGTCTGGCTCCCTGATTGCCAAGCCCACAAAAGCCTTTAAATGGGCTTTAAACGCCCTTGTTGCCTGTTTCTGAAGGCGAGTTGCGCTGATGGGTTTCCAAGATTGAGACCAATCATACGCAAACGTCATTAAAATTGGAATTTGCCCGACCCTCGTACCTTGCCTCAACCCAGCAAGAATGCGTTTACTCTTCTTATATTTGGGCATATTCATCGTTGACCCTACGACTTTTTGTGCGGCTGATAATTTTTATTCTTAGATCGATATTGCTACTGGTTCTAGCCACCATCCCCGCATTAACCATTGCTCAAGATCGATGCGGCACCGTGCAGTACATGAAGAACTTGCAGTCTGAGAATTTTCAACAAAACAAGGCACAGTTCGAAAAATGGATGCAGGGTAAAATGCGCTCCAAAAAGAACGCTGGTCTCGAGCGTCAGCAAGCAATTTTTGAAATTCCGGTTGTTGTTCATGTGATCCACAACGGAGAAGCGATTGGTTCCGGAACAAATATCAGTGATGCACAAATCCTTTCCCAGATTTCAGTCCTTAACGAAGATTACAGACGGATGAACAGCGACGCATCAAGCACTCCACCAGAATTTCAGTCGGTTGCCGGTAACCTGGATATAGAGTTTGTGTTGGCCAGGCAGGATCCGGAGGGGCTCGCGACCACAGGAATTGTACGCGTTCAGGGCACACAAACTTCGTGGTCCATCAATGACAATTATGAACTGAAAGCACTTAGTTACTGGCCCGCAGAAGATTACCTGAATATTTGGGTTTGTAATCTTACGGGGGTATTGGGCTATTCGCAGTTTCCGGTATCAGGCCTTCCCGGTCTTGAAAACTCTTCCGACAATCGACTGACCGACGGCATTGCGATTGCCTATAACGTATTTGGTTCAGTGGATGACGGGCCTTTTAATTTGTCGAACAAATACAAAAAAGGCAGAACGACCACGCATGAAATGGGACATTTTTTTGGTTTGCGTCACATCTGGGGAGATGATGACGGTCAATGTGACGGGCCTGGTGACTATGTCAGCGACACACCCAATCAAGGAGGAGAATCCACAGGATGTCCTTCGCATCCTCAAGTCTCTTGTGGTGTTACCTCCATGTTCCAGAATTTTTTGGATTATACCGACGACGCATGCATGAATCTTTTTACTGTTGAACAGGTTGGAAGAATGACAACGGTATTGGAGAATAGCCCGAGAAGAGCCAGCCTGTTGTCTTCACATGGATTGTCAGATCCCGTGCCGTTAGCTAACGACCTTGGTATACGAGAAGTGATTTCTCCCCTTGACGGTGAATGCAGTTCGTTGGTAACTCCCATCATAGAAGTAAGAAACTACGGAAGCAACTTAGTGTCATCTACTCGCATAACTTTGACGATCGATGGCGTTTTAGTTGAGACAAAAGATTTCACAATTACTCCCCTTTCCGCGCTTCAGTCGACAACATTAAGTTTTTCACCTACACCATTTGCAAGTGGTACACATACTGTGGCATTTGAAATAACACTTACGAACGGCGTTGCCGATGGCGGTTCTTCGAATAACAAATTAAGTCAATCGGTTATTATTCCGGAAACAACTTCCCTTCCGATAATAGAAACCTTTAATTCGATACCTGATCTATGGGAAATTATTAATCCCGATTTAAAAACTACCTGGGAAATAGCATCCGCACCCAACGCAGATCCATCCAATACTGCCGTGAAAATGGATTTCTTCAACTATGAAGATAACTTTGGTGAAATCGATCTTTTGGTCACGCCGGTATTTGATCTTTCAACAGAGCCAGTAGCCCTATTGTTGTTTGATGTCGCCTATGCACGTTTTCAAGATGATCACGATGGACTTAAAGTGATTGTCTTATCGGATTGTAATGCGGATGTCAATCAAGGTACCGTGGTCTATGATAAATCGGGTGCTGCACTCCAAACCCGTTCACCGACAACGGAAGAATTCATACCATCGAATGAATCACAATGGAGAACTGAATTCATTGACTTGAGCGCCTTCGCCGGCCAAAGCAATCTTCAACTTGCCTTTGTAGGCATCAATGATTGGGGTAACAATTTGTATCTGGACAACATTAAAATTGTAACGACTCCGCTGGACGATGTAACATTAGTCGGAAGTCATTTCGCCCAGCCCGTTGTTTGTTCAAATCAAATCACTCCAAAAGTACGAATTCGAAATGCCGGCACATTGGTTACCGCTGTCAAGGTGAGGGTAACTGTAAACGGGCAACATTCAACGACACAGACTTTTACTGGTTTGAATCTATTCGGAGGTTCTGAATTGGAGGTTGAACTTTCACCAATCACTTTATTGAACGGCGAGAACACTGTTTACGTCGAATTACTTGAACCCAACGGACTGCCAGATGTTAATCCTTCCGACAATACGATCACGACCTACAGCGTCGTTAATACAGCTAGCAGAAGAAATTCCAATCCGGCAAAATTTTGAAAGCGAGTTTGAGGATGAATGGACGATTATCAATCCATTAGGAGGAATGGATTGGGAACTAAAGTCGATGGGCGCTAATCATGTGTTATTTTTAAATGCTTTCAACAACACTAACATTGGCGATAAAAGCTGGTTTGTCAGTCCGACTTTAGATTTTTCTGCTGCTACCGAAGCAAGCCTTACTTTTGATCTGTCGTACGCATTTCGAGGAAGCAATATTGATCAGCTTCTAATCCTCGCATCAACAGACTGTGGTATTTCCTATACGGACACGGTATTCAATGAATCGAGAGCGGAGCTTGCAAATGGTGAATCGTCTTCTTCCAGCTGGCTACCAGAAGACTCTGATTGGCAAAGAGGGCTGACCATCAATTTAACTGCATATGCAGGCGAGAGTTCAGTCCGGATAGCGTTTGTTTTCGTCAATGCCAACGGAAATAATATTTACCTGGACAACATTGAATTCTTTGTATCGGAAACTCCCATCATTGTCAGCAATTCAATGTCTGTCTATCCTAATCCATTCCTTTTAAGCGAGCGCAGATGAGAATCCATTAAGCGTCACTTTCAGTTTACCGGAGAAAGGGCCGGTGTTGATCGAAGTGATTGACATGGTGGGACGCGTACTTATTAGTGAAACACCAGAAAATGTCTTGAATCAAACTTACACGATCTCTGCTCCGGACCTAAATGCCGGGATGTATATCGTACGGGCAAAATCAAGCACAGGAACTTTCAGTAAAAGAGTAATTATTGTAAAATAATTACGTTGTTTTGGCACAAAGGAAAGAATGAGTTTATCTTTCGGATTAAATATTTTTTAATGTCCAAGAAAAAGAAAGTAGCGATTTTGTACGGTGGACGGTCCGTAGAGCACGCGGTATCCGTAAATTCTGCCCGCAACATTTATGAGTACATTGACAAAAATCAATTTGAACCGATTCCGATGGGGATCAGCAAAAGTGGTCAATGGTTTTTGACGAACGGTGTCAGCAAAGACATGGAACAAGGCAAAGCCCTTGGCCTTATGCTTGACCCAGTGAGTCCTGGATTTGTTTTGCTTTCCAGTGGAGATCGCTTCAAAGTAGATATTGTATTTCCTGTGCTGCACGGTACAGACGGTGAAGATGGAAGTATTCAAGGATTAATTAAAGCCATGGATATGCCGATGGTTGGTACTGGTGTTCTGGGCTCAGCGCTATCGATGAATAAAATTGTTGCCAAGCGGCTGATGCGACAAGCGGGATTGCCTGTGACTGATTTTCTTACTTTTCGATATGCCGAAAAAGATAAGATCACATTTACTTCGATATCAAAAAAATTAGGCACTCCATTCATGGTCAAGTCAGCAAGCCTCGGCTCGTCCGTTGGCGTAACAAAAGTGAAGAACAAAGCAGATTTTAAAAAAGCAGTGGAAGAAGCATTCAAATACGACGATGAAATGCTGGCGGAAGAATTTGTGACGGGACGTGAAATTGAATGTGCTATTTTAGGTAATAGCCCTGCTGAAGCTTCCTACCCTGGCGAAATTGTGATCAGCAAGAACTATGAGTTCTATACCTTCGATGCAAAATATGTGGATCCGGAAGCCGTTCAGATTCACGTGCCTGCAAAGCTTTCAAAAGCAATAGCAGAAAAAATTCGCGCTGTTTCCATAAAGGCATATGAGGCATTGCATTGTCAGGATTTTTCAAGGATCGATCTTTTCCTGGATAAAAAAGGGAAGATTTATATCAATGAAATCAATACCATTCCAGGGTTCACCAACTCCAGCATGTACCCCATGATGTGGAAAGAGCGAGGTATAAGTTTTTCCGACCTGATCACGCGACTGCTTAACCTCGCCCAGGAACGTTACAACCGGGGTAAACGGATTGAACGCGACTTTCAGTCTGCGTTAAAATTCTGATCTTGTATATTTGCTACAATCGACTGAATCCATGAAGTTTAGCATTCTAAAATTTAAGAGGAATACGTTAGGGGGCGTGATTATTCATTTGCTGCTGGCGGCAACCACCCTAGCCGTTCTTTCTATCATATACTTCTTTGCTTACCTGCCTAACACTACCAACCACGGACAGAGCATAACGGTCCCGAATATTGAAGGTATGCAGTTGGGTCAGTTGGAAGATTTTCTTATAAAAAGAAATCTTCGCTATGAAATAAATGATTCATCTTATTCGGAAGAATATCCCCCGCTTACGGTATTGAAGCAATACCCGCAGGCCGGAGCGAAAGTGAAAGAGGGAAGAAATATTTTTATATCAATTAACCGGCTGGAACCACCGACTGTGCCGGTACCGAACCTCGTAGATGGTTCTGTGGTCAATGCTGAGGCGGTTTTAAAAAGCAACGAATTAAAGCGTGGCAAAATAGAACTGGTCTCCGGTCCATTCAATGTAGTAAAGGAAATGAAGTACAAGGGTCATGTTATTGCTGCTTCCGAACGTGTCCCAAAAGGTTCGACGATCGATCTGGTGGTGATGGATGGCGGAAGTCAGGATTTTCAGGCGCCAGATTACACCGGCCGTAGTCTAGAGGATGCAAAGGTTATCATTTTCGGTTCAAATCTTAATCTCGGAAATGTTGTTATTGTTGGTGACACGACAGGTGGTGGCGTGGTGATACGGCAAAAGCCTGAGGCCAATGAAAATATTAAGGTAGGTGATGTCGTTGACTTGTGGATAGGTAAATCCGATAGTACAGTTCCAGATGACGAACCAAGCGAAAATTAACGTCATTATAAGTCACCCTGCGGCCAAATTAAACGAGCGGAGGTCTACGTCATCTTATGCGTTGTTGTTAATAGTATTTGTTCTGTTGGCTTCAACTGGGTTCGCTCAACTCAAAGTATATCCGCTTCCACGAAATGCTGAACCCCATTCCGCTAAATCAAAGTCAAAAAAAAATGTAGCCAGGACGCAGGAGCTTACACCCCGGTCATTGCCTTTTTGGGATGACTTTTCATGGACTTCATTAGACACAGGCAGATATCAAATCAAACTATCCAGTCGATTCGTTGTGGGTCAATAACTTTAAAGTGTGGATTAACAATGGCCTGGGACTAAATCCTCCGTCACTGAACGTTGCTACGCTTAATGGATTAGATTCAGCGGATAATTCGCCCTATTCAAATCAAGCAATAGCCACTGGATTCAGAGATACATTGGTATCTCAACCGATAAAGTTAAACGAAGTAATTTCAGCCGAGCGTAATTCCGTGTACCTGAGTTTTTTCTATCAGTGGTCTGGGAATGGCGAACCACCTGACCCAAATGACTACCTACGAATAGACTTTAAAAATGATCAGGGGCTTGGGAAAGCGTAATGACGATCCGAACAATATCTTCTTTCCAAAAGAATGAATTCTATGACACACTTCTAAAAGTGGATGGCGATCGGTTTTTCCACGAAAATTTTCAGTTTCGATTCATGAATTATGGGCGCCTATCCGGACCGTATGATACCTGGAATATTGATTATGTTTACCTGAATAAAAATCGTACACCCGACGATCGTTACCTGCCAGACAGAACAATTATCTCATCGCTAACGAATTTATTCAATGACTACAGGGCAGTTCCCTATGATCACTTTCTCCTTGGAAAATCGATTTCCCATCCTACTTATGACGTCTTCAATGTTCAGAATGATACGTCAACGTTGTCGTATTCAACGCAGGGAACGTTCATCAACTATAAGGATGGCATGGCCGACACACCACCGTCATTGATACCCTTGGTAATTCAGGTACCAGTCCTATTGATGGAGTGACCGGAATTATTTACTCACGTGAACGGAAGACCGTGACCCTGGAACACGTCCCGGACGGAAACGATATTTCACAATTCGATCCTGATGCTGACTCGGTATCAGTTAGCTTGAAAGTGCAGTTGTTCACGGGTGATACATTTAATCCTAAAACAGGAGATTTCGCTAACGACTACGATCCTGCGAAATATCAACCCTTGGATTTCAGGAGCAACGATACACTACGGGCCGACTATTGGCTTAAAGACTATTATGCTTATGATGATGGCCTGGCCGATTACTCTGTTGCATTAACCGCCTTTGGAAACAGGGCCGCTTATTTATTTGAAATGCTCACGCAAGAACCTGATACACTCGTTGGCTTTGATATCTATTATCCAGATTATGGTGTACCCAGTAATCTTATTGTTGACTTCACGGTCTATAACGACATAGATGGACTTCCAGGGATCCCGATTTATACGTTGCCCAGTTATACCATAAGCAGAAATGGTACATAAATTCAAGAAGATTCGATTTGGAGAACAGTTTCTCGTAAAGGATAAATTCTACATCGGTTGGAAGGCACCCGTCGGGGGAACGTTCAAAATAGGCCTCGATACCAACAATGATTCCGGCTCCAAGCTTTTTGTAAATACAAATGGATTCTGGTTTCAAAGCACCGATGTTATCGGAAGCGTTATGATCCGCCCGGTATTTGGAAGAGGTAGAAATTGTTACTGGAATTCCTGAAGAAGAACTGCAGTCACAAATTTTTCCAAATCCAAATGACGGCGACTTTTTTGTTCCTCGTGACTTTAAAATCATTGCGATCAGTAACCTTGCTGGCCAGGCGGTTCCCTACTCTGTACAGGAATATGGTGAAAACCAAAAGGTAAATTTATCAAACGCTTCCGCTGGACTATATATTCTTCGTTTACAAAAAGGTGAGCAGCTGTTTTCTTCCAAGATTGTGATTCGATAAAGTCTTGACCTTCCTAATTCTTCCTACCGTCGACCTTTGTGAAACCTTAGTGACTTTGTGATCTTTGTGGCTAATTCGACCAATCAATCACCAGCACGATTGCACATAAACACTCAGCGATCTCAAAAGAATTTCTCATAGAGCGTATACTGCACCAAAGAATTCAAGTTATTTTTAATTCTGAAATTGGATTTCCTTTACGCACCTTGTGAGATATGCCCTTAGACAGACCCTTAATCGTTGCTTCAAGCTCCCCTCGACGTCAATACCTGATGAAGGAAGCAGGTTTTAACTTTACTATTGAAAAACCTGATGTCGATGAATCATTTCCTTCCGAGCTGCCCGTAGACCAGGTAGCGAAATATCTGGCGGAAAAAAAAGCTGAATACTTTCGTTTGACGATGAAAGACGAAGTTGTCGTTACCGCCGACACAGTTGTTATCCTCCAAAATAAAATCCTGAACAAACCCGGTGACCGAATTGAAGCCATCAATATGCTGACCAGTCTTTCCGGAAATACCCATAACGTGATGACAGGTGTTTGTATCCTATCCAAAGAAAAAGAAATAAGTTTTGACGATACCACTCAAGTGACATTCGTATCGCTAACACAGGAAGAAATAGAGTTTTATGTTGATCAATACAAACCATATGATAAGGCTGGGGCCTATGGCGCACAAGACTGGATTGGAATGGTGGCCATTGAAAAAATTGTTGGGTCTTATTTTAACGTGATGGGTTTGCCCATCCACAAAGTTTATCAGTATCTCATCCGTTGGTAATGAAGAAGATCTGGCAGTATCTCGTTCGTCACGTAAAAGAGGATTTTGATGCAAGGCAATACGTTCCAGTACTACTTTTTTTAGTGGTCGTACTCTTCATCAATTACAAATTCAACTTTGATGACCTCGTTTTAAAAAGTCAGCGGGGCATTACAAAATGGCTTTATTACTTTCTCTTTTTCGCAACCGCATATTACGGGACTTTGATTCCCCTTTCTCTTTATTCAAAAAATCGTTTTTTCAGAGACAAAACCTTTTGGATAAAAAGCACCATTGGACTTCTGGCCTTAAGTCTCGACAGCAGCGTCCCATATTTACGTGACTGGGTAGGGTTTATGTTTCAACCGGATTTACAGCTTTGGGCGTACAAAGTGATCATCAACTGGGTTGGCGTCTTCACGATATTACTTCCCCTGAGTATAGTCTATTTTACCTATGACAAGACAGGAAAATCACTACTATGGATTCCTTCCAAAACGATTTGATGCACGGCCGTATTTCCAGATGCTTTTGATCATGTTACCGTTCATGATTGCGGCCTCTTTTCTGCCCAGCTTTTTGAAGCAATATCCAATGTACAGAGTGTCAACTGCGCATGAGCTATTGAATATTCCCGAATGGTTAACCGTTTTGATTTATGAATTCGCCTATGGCTTTGACTTCATTACCGTCGAATTTCTTTTCAGAGGATTTATGGTGATTGGTATGATGCAAATTTTGGGAAGGCATGCCGTACTTGCCATGGCCGTAACGTATTGCTTTCTACATACAGGAAAACCGTTGGGAGAAGCGATCAGCTCCATCTTTGGTGGATATCTGCTTGGCGTGATCGCCTATGAAACCAAAAGCATTTGGGGTGGCATTATTGTTCATGTTGGAATTGCCTGGATGATGGAAGTGATTGGGTTTTGGCAAAAATTAGCATCAGAAAATTTATAGTCTACTGAGATCTGCTTTCACATGAAAGCGAACAAATTTAATCCATGATTTATAAAAGGAGAATGGTCTTCAGGAAAGATGATGTCCATCATGGCAGAATTCAAATTGATTTAATTATTTTATGTTAATCAACCAATTTTGGTTCAGGCTGACTAAGTTGATGCCTTTCTCGAAATTGTAAGCGACAACATAATTCTTTGCTTGCGCTAAATGAACCGGTTCCAATCTAATTTGTGCCTTTAATTCAACAATGACCTTATTTTCTACTACAAGCTGCTGCTCGGTACCAACGTAAATTCCGTCATAAAATAATTTTTGCTCCACTTCCCGACTAAAGTTCAATCCGACACGAGACAATTCAATAGCCAAGTATCTCTGATAAATTACCTCCTGAAAACCATTTCCGGGAAGACAACTGAAGGAATTACTCGTCAAAGGACGGAGACATACCAATGTTATAATTCTGCGTAATGAACTAAGTGCGGGCATGTATATCTACGCGTTAATATTTAACGGCAAAGTGATAGATACCAAGCGAATGATTTTCACGAACTCAGAACGTTTAAAAGATTTCATTTGAGAATTGTAAAATGGTATTGAACGGATTTTTAGCTGACGCCAGCTAATGCTATAGCTTTGAATAATATCGTTCAACTGACGGTAATCACTTCTGGCTCAAATTGTGCAAGGTATATTTATCCTGATAAATTCATTTGTTGCATAAGATGCTCAACGGTGAGACTTCTTTAACTTGCTGCGGCAATCATCTTCTTCAAATTGTTCAATGTATTTTTTTCCGCTTGCAATCATCCGTGTCCGGAGCTCGTTATCCGTTAAAACTTTTTTAAGTTGTTCCGCCAATTCTCCTTCGTCGGAAGGATTGACATAAATTGAGCCCGGTCCTCCGGCTTCGCTCAGACATGAACCAGTGGCGGCAATGACAGGCACTGACGACTCCAACGCTTCGACTATGGGAATTCCGAATCCTTCGAAGACGGAAGGATATACAAAAATCTGCGCGCCTTGATAGATCGCAGGTAAATCAGCAAATGAAACATTATGTAAGAAAGATAATCCTCTCCCCTACGCCTAATCGCTCCTGCTTCCTCCACAATCCTCGTCTTGTATTTTGTTGCACGCCCAATGATGACCACATGACTTTTCAGATCCTTGGGTAATAGTGAAAGTGCTTTGATCAAGAGCAACACATTTTTTCTTTCCTCAATAGTGCCAACATTCAAAATGTAGCTTTCAGGCAATTTGTATTTTGTTTTTACTTTTTCGATTTCAGCGACAGAAAATTTTTTTTTAAAGCTCGGATGACAACCCTGGTACACCACATCGATCTTCTCAGGATCGATATTTAGAAAATCAACGATGTCACTTTTCGTTTGAATACTCGTGGCCAAAATCTTGTCGGCTTGTCTGGCATGCAGCCTTTACCTTGGCTTTGTAAATAAAAACATCGAGAGGATTATACAATTCGGGATAACGGATGAAAATCAAATCGTGAACAGTCACTATTTTTTTAACGCTTGCAGGCATATTAATGGGCAACTCCTGGCTCAGGCCGTGGAATACATCCAATTTTTTAACGCTTGCCTCCTTGCTGATGCCCCACGTACGCCACAAACTACTGGCCTTTAGATTGTTATAGATGGCAGGAGCTTTTATTACCCGAATATTAGGTCGCTCCAGAATCGAGTTGAATTCAGAATGATTTTTAACCTTTGGAGAGTAAAGAAAATATTCGTTTTCCGGGATATTTTCGCTTAAGGGCGCTAATTACAAACCTGCTGTAGTTACCGAGCCCAGTAAAATTGTTAAAGAAACGTTTGGCATCAAAACCGATTTTCACTTGGGAAAAGTCTTTTTGTAGAACTCGATGCTTTGAGTGATGATTTCCATCGCTTTTTCTTTGGACTGAAATTCATCTACAACAACTTTTTTATTTTCCAGTACTTTATAATTTTCAAAAAAGTGTTTTAGCTCTACACGAAAATATTCCGGTAAATGATCTACATCTTCAATGTGACTTACACTTGCATCTTGTTCAGCAACAGCAATAATTTTATCATCTGCTTCTCCCCTGTCGATCATGCGCATTACGCCGATAACTTTGGAAGGAATCAAACAACCGGGTATTACAGTCACCTGGGTTAATACGACAATATCAAGAGGGTCGTGATCCTCTCCCAGCGTTTGTGGAATGAAACCATAATTTAGTGGATAGTACATGGAAGCATACAGTACACGGTCCAGCTTTATCAGACCGCTATCTTTATCAATCTCATATTTTGCCCGCGATCCTTTTGGAATTTCGATGATGCCATTTACATGTGTAGGCGGGTTAATGCCTATTGATACTTCGTGCCAAGGATGTTTTACCATTTCATTTTTTTCGCAATATTAAACAAAAAAGCCCTCCGATTGTATCGAAGGGCTTTGGTATTAATTCTCAACCTTTTTCTCCGGCTCCTTCTTTTCCGCCTGCCGCACCTTATCACCGTCCTTCAATCGTTTGGATACTGCCGTGAATGGCCCTGTAATTATTTCCGTGCCATCGGTGATACCTGATAAAATTTCGATATTGTCATAATCGCTAATACCTGTTTTTACCTCCACCATCTTGGCAACTCCTTTATCGTTTACAAAAATTACGGTCTTATCCTCGACTTTCTTTTGAGGCTTGTTTTGATCGCTGGTTTGCCTTGCATTTGAATTGGGGCCGCCGCCATCATTCTCACCTTCCTTTTTTTCCTCTTCAGGATTACGCGTTGTTACCGATGCCAATGGAACAGAGAGTGCATTGCTTTTTGTCGTCGTCAGGATATCAACGCTTGCAGTCATTCCAGGTCTGAATGGAAACTTGTTGCCTACTTTGACCAAATCCTGATAAGAAGTAGGCAGCATCAGAATTCGAACTTCGAATTCTGTAATGGCATCGGCGGACACTTTATCTTTCGCCGTATTGGCGATCAACGTTACGACGCCCTTGAATTCTTTTTTGTCTGCTGAATACGCATCCACGTCAATAACGGCAGTGTCGCCTAAGTGTACCCTTACGATATCATTCTCATTTACATTAACGCGAACTTCCATTTTATTTAAATCGGCGATGCGCAGCATTTCCGTTCCTGTCATCGTCGCGGTACCCACAACGCGTTCACCATTTTTAACAAGAAGTTTGGATACTATTCCATTCATCGGAGCTACCACGGATGTCTTACGATAATTTTCCCGGGCCTCGCGCAACGATGCCTCTGTACTTCTTATTACATATCGGGATGCTTCTACGGATTGCTCAGCGGATGCACATCATTTTTAGCGATCTCATAATTCTGTTTTGCCAATTGCCAATCGGCTTCAGAAATTACTTTTTCCGCCCAGAGTTTTTCCTGTCTTTTATATTCGGCTTCTGCCCGCGCGAATGTAGCTTGGGTGCGAAGCAGGTTTGACTTTGACTGTTCAAGATTTGCACGTTGCTGACTGAGTCCGGCCTCTGCTCTCTCCAACTGACTTTGCCAGGTATCAGGCCGTATCTTAACCAGCGTTTCTCCCTAGTTTCACGGAATCCCCTTCTTCAATCAACAAGTCAATGATTTCCCCTGATACTTCCGGCGCAATTTTAACTTCCGTTACTGGCTGAACGGTTCCGGAAGCGCTCACTTTTTCGATGATGGTTACACGTTTTGCTTTGGCAAGTTCAACTTCCAGTTCTTTAGGTTTTCCAATCCATCCTGCTGATCTTCCAACCATTATAAAAATTAACAGGACAACTACAGCTCCGATGAGCCAATAAATCAACTTGTTTGACTTTTGTTTTTGTTTTGCCATTTGCGTGGTTTATTAATATTCGAGGGGTTTGCCTTGATAAAAATCGAGCACTTTTTTCTTAAAGATGAAATCATATTTCGCTCGGGTAAGATCGGACTTTGCTCTATATAAGTCATTCTGGGAAACCTGATATTCAAAGGAAGTAGCCGCGCCTGCGTTATAACGTTGCTCCATCATACGAAAGGCTTCTTCGCGGGCTTGAACCTGGCGCAAAGAAGAGTTATAAGTTTTTGATGACGCTAACGCTTCATTATATGCCGTCTCGACATTTTGGCGCAGGGTCTGAGCAGTTTGTTCGGCGTCAATTTTAGCTTGTTGATTTTGAATAACGGAACGCTGATAGTTAGCGCGCGCATTGAAGTTGTTAAGAATCGGTATGGTTAACTGGAGGCCTAATGTACGATAGATATTATTTTTGAATTGATCATCCCATAAATTAGTATTTCTAAAGCTGCCTGTCGGTTCAATTCGCATAGACGGCCTTCGCTTAAGTTCTTATTCACATAAGCAAGTGGCGGTCTTTCGCCATTGTCCGGAAATCTAAAATCACCGTCGGGATAAAATTGTGCCTCCTGTATGCTCGAATAATTTGTATTGACCCCAGCGGTAACGTTTAACCTGGGATACAGATTTCCGCGGGCAGCTTTAACAGCATAACTTGAGCCTTGAATTTTCATTTCCGCGCTCTTCATTTCAGGAAGGGTCTCTTTGGCAATTTCAAAAATTTCATCGCGGGTCTGATCGATAACCAAATCTTCCGGGTCAAGTTGAGGAACTTCAATGTCGAATCCTTGCGATGCGGGAATCTGGAGCGCTTGTTTTAGCTGAAGGAGGACAGTGCCAAGGCGTTCTCCTGCTGAACGAGTGTCACCTCATTAGTAGCAACTTGTGCATCCAGATTAAGTTCTTCAGATTTCGCTAGTGCTCCGGCAGCAACTTGTTTTTTTGTTCGTTCCAATTGCTGCTGACTTGACGCCAACTGAAATTTTGCATTGTCAACATTTTCCTTATTGAATACAACCGTGATAAACAAATTGGCAACATTTAAAATCAGGTCGTTTTTTGCTTTTGCAAGATCAAATTCCGAAGCAGCAACGGTTCGCTGATTTTGCTTGATGGTATTATGAATGCGCATTCCATTATAGATCGGAAGCGATGCATTACCCGAAATACTGGATGATTTTATTTCCTGCGAAACGAAGTTATTGGTTGTTGGGTCAAGACCTCGACCCCAACTGTACCCATATCCTACGCTTGCATTAATAGACGGTAGTCGCGAAAATTTTGCCTGCCTGAGATCGACTTCGCTGGTCTCAACATTGTAGTTACTCCGTTGTATCGTGAGGTTGTTGGCCAGTGCATAATCAACGCATTGTTTTAGCGACCATTTATCGGCGGAAGGAGGCGTCAGTTGCTGCTGTTTTAGCGTATCGATCTGCGCAAAACACATGAGTTGGGCAGCTAAGAAGTAACGTTGCAGTAAAAATGGATTTCATATTCGAATATCAACGAGGTGTACTGGAAAATTAATATTTGTTTATTCTAGCCAAGACTCTGCAAAACTGTAAATGTTACAGGATTTTCAGAATCCAAAATCAAGAATCATAAAGAACGGACGATGTCATTTACCTTTCAGAATCCCATCACAGTTTTTCCATCTTACGACTTTGATACGCAATCTGTCGACAAAAAGATTTAATTGTTACACGAAAGATGGAATAGTTGCTCAAAAAGTCTTACCAACTTTCGCTCATTAACATTTCAAAATTTAAACAGCTATGGGAGCCTTGATAGAAGGATGCGCCTGGTAATTTAAAATTTCAAAATCGTTGTACTCATAATCAAAAATTGATTCTGGTTTGCGTTTGAATATTCAATTGAGGTAATGCGAACGGCTTCCGTTCCAATTGTTGTCTGGCTTGCTCAATATGATTTGAATACAGATGGACATCTCCCCCCGTCCACACAAATTCACCCGGCAATAAATCGCATTGCTGAGCGAACATAAATGTCAACAGCGCATAAGAGGCAATGTTAAATGGAACGCCTAGAAAATAGTCAGCGCTGCGCTGGTAAAGCTGACATGAAAGCCTTCCCTCCGCCACGTAAAATTGAAACAATGCGTGGCATGGTGGCAGCGCCATTTTATCTACTTCGGCTGGGTTCCAGGCGGTTACAATGTGTCGTCCGCGAATCAGGTTTTTGTTTGAGTTGAGCGATTACCTGGGAGATCTGGTCGATTGATTTTCCGCCCGGTGCCGGCCAGCTTCTCCATTGATGTCCGTAAACGGGCCCAAGTTCGCCATTTTCGTCGGCCCATTCGTCCCAAATGGTCACACCGTTATCCTTCAGATACTTAATATTGGTGTCCCCTCTTAAAAACCAAAGCAACTCATATATAATAGAGCGCAAGTGAAGTTTTTTGGTCGTTACCAACGGAAACCCTTCCGACAAATCAAACCTTAATTGCCTTCCAAAAACAGAGAGGGTACCTGTTCCGGTGCGGTCGGTTTTTTTGGCTCCCTTTTCCAGGATCTCATTCATCAGATCGAGGTATTGCTTCATAAATCGAGGTTAAAATTGATGCTGCAAGTAATGCATAGTGGGCAACAATCTCAAGAACCTCGTAAAATAATAAGGCCCGGATTTCTCCAGGCCTTATATTTTAAAAACCAACTAATAGTCTTAGTTGACATTGATATTGTGTGTGACGCCATTCACGGTGATCGTTACAGCTTTATCACATTCTCCATTACCATAATCAATAACTATTTCTTTTTCTTCGTCGAGGACATATTTCTTGATACCATCCACAGCAATACCGCAGAAGCGTTTGTATTTAAGACCCTCTAACAGGGAAACAGAGTATGATCTGCCGCCTCTTGTTGTTCCGCTAGCAGTGCTGAGCTGATCAATAAGCAAGTAATCGTTAGTAGGATTGTCGGCCCTGATCCATTCCCAAGTGATATTTGATTGACGTTCAGCAATTGAACCGTCAGGGAATGTGGCTTTTCCGTTAGTAAGAACGACGTTAAATTTTGGTGCATCGTTGGTGCTTCCTTGTACATTGGTAGAAGTACGGGTTCCTTCCAACTTAATGTCATTAATACTGTAGTTTTCTGTTGTCATCACCACTGTTGAGCCTGGTTGAAACCGTTTTCCATTGTACGCAAACTTCAACTTACCTTTTCTGGTATTGAGTCGTGCATCGATACAACCAGTGCCAAAATCCACTATAATTACACCTTTAGGGCTGTCAATGGTTCCAGTCGATTCAAGCGTAACGGTAGCGCAATGGCACCGGTCATCAGAAATCGTAATGGTACCTGATGTTCTTCCACCGCTATATTGACCATCGGTGGGAGATGCAATCGCTACCCCTCCCAGATCATCCGCATCCTGAAAATAGGAGTCGGTGATGGCTTCTTCGGAGATATCCTGCGTGTCACTGGCTGTAAGCCTTTCTTCCTCATTACAGGAAGAAACCAGGCCAATGGAAGCGAATAGCGAAAGCGCGACAATTTTTGCAATAGGATTAGATAATTTCATGCTAATATTTGTTTCTGTTTTTAAATTGACCCTTTGACAATCCTTTTTAATAGAGGTTTAAAAGGAGCAAAGAGTTTATTTTCGTTTTTTAGTCCTTTATTAGCAGGCTATGGTAACCAAACAAGTAAGAATTGCTCTTTGTATCGCCATTTTTACGGCATGTACTGCAGCACACGCACAATTGCCCATCAAAATTGCGAAGCTGAAATATAACGGCGGGGGTGACTGGTATGCTAATAAAACCTGCCTGCCGAATCTTATAAAGTTTGCGAATCAGGAAGTGGGAACTTCCATCGCTCCGGAGGAAGATATTGTTGAGGTTGGAAGCCGGGATTTGTTTTTATATCCCTACGTGTATATGACGGGGCATGGCAACGTGGTCTTTTCCGACACTGACGCTGCGAATTTACGGAAGTACCTGATCGGTGGCGGGTTTCTCCACGTTGACGACAATTACGGATTGGATAAGTTTATTCGACTCGAATTAAAAAAAGTATTTCCTGAACTCGAACTTATTGAACTGCCTTTTGATCATCCGATCTATCATCAGAAATTTGACTTCCCAAATGGGTTGCCGAAAATACATGAGCACGATGCAAAACCGCCCCAGGGATTTGGACTTGTTTACGAGGGCCGGTTGGTAGTATTTTATTCCTATGAATGCGATTTAGGAAATGGTTGGGAAGACCAGCGCATTCATAATGATCCTGAAGAAAAACGTCAGCAAGCACTTCGCATGGGCGCCAATATTCTCACCTATTGTTTTACCAATTCATTTTGATCATTCAACCTTCATGAAGATTTTTTTTTTCGCGCTCATCATTGTTTTTATTTCTATACTCTCTTGTGAAAATCAACATCAAAAAGATGAACGATTAGCAAAACAGTACTGCGGAAGTTGTCACATTTTTCCTGAACCATCCTTGTTGGATAAAAAGACCTGGGAGAAAAAAGTTTTGCCAGAAATGGCGTTTCGAATGGGTTTGGATAATTCTCCTTTGAATACCATTTCTTTCGAAGATCAAGCCGCAATTCTAATGGTCTCTGCCTGATGCGCCAATGATTAGCCAGGAAGATTGGGAACGAATTAAGAAATATTATAATGACACTGCGCCGGATTCGTTGATCATCACCGAGCAAAAATCAGTGATACGTTAACACAGTTTGAAGCAAAACCGATTCGGCTTCCCGTGGTACAACACCAAGTTGTTACGCTTATCGCACAAGATTCAACAAAGGATACAATCTACATCGGAACCCGACAAGGAAAATTGTATGAATTCAATCACAATTTTGAAGTCAAAGATTCCATTAAACTTCCAGCGCGCCATCAAAACTGATCACTGCGCGACAATGCCGATCCAACGATTCTTTTGATGGGCATCATGGATCCAAATGAGCAAGCCGCGGGAAGTGTCGCAATGCTTAAACAAGACCGGACAATGGCCAATGAAATTGATTCATTGCAACGTCCTGTTGATTTTGAACGCGTCGATTTTAACAACGACAAGGCTGATGATTATATCATTTGCAATTTTGGAAATCATACGGGATCATTAGCTGTATACCAAGGCGCTCGCAAATGGAGAATTTCAAAAGCATATTCTTTCTAATCTTTCTGGTGCGAGAAGAATAATAATAAAGGATTTTGATGGAAATGGCCTGCCGGATATTTTGACCTTAATGACGCAGGGCGACGAACGAATTCTTCTATTCTATAATCAGGGAAACTTCCAATTCAGACTTACAACTTTACTTCGTTTCAGTGCCGTGCAAGGTTCGAGTTATATTGACATCGCAGATTTTAACAATGATGGAAAATCTGACATTCTCTACACGAATGGTGACAACGCCGACTACTCTGCCATCCTGAAGCCGTACCATGGTGTCCATATTTTTCTAAACAGCGGAACAAATGAATTCAAAGAGTCCTGGTTTTATCCTATGCACGGCGCTTCACAAGCGCGCGTTGCAGATTTCGACCAGGATGGCGACTTGGATATTGGCGCTATTTCTTTTTTTCCGGACTTTAAAAATCATCCTGAACAAGGTTTTATTTATTTCGAAAATACGCCTCAAGGATTTAAGCCACAAATAACCCGAATGGCGAACAAAGGCAGATGGATGACCATGGAAGCTTTTGACTATGATCACGATGGCGACAAGGATATTTTATTAGGGTCGCTGACCTTCCCCAATCTAGTACCGCAGGACCTCATGACGCAATGGAGAGCAGATCAAATCTCAATTCTACTGCTCCGAAATAAATTAAATAACGCCAAGGGCCTCTAAAATTCATCAGATCTGGATCAAAAAAAAATAATTCAAAAATTTCTTTGCTTTTTATAACTAAAGTTTTAGTTTTATACCTAAACAAATAGTCGATGAAAGATTTGAAAGAGCTTACAAAAGCTGAAGACCAGGTCATGCAAATACTTTGGGACCTTAAAAGCGGTTTCGTCAAGGACATAATCGAACAAATGCCTGAGCCCAAACCCGCCTACAATACAATCTCGACCATTGTGAGAATTCTCGAAACCAAAGGATTTGTCGATCATAAAGCATATGGAAAAACACACGAATATTTTCCCCTGATCAGCAAAGAAAAGTATACCAAGTTCTATCTGAACAATTTGTTAAAGGGATACTTCGATGGATCATTCCAGAATCTTGTATCCTTTTTTGCGAAAGAAAACAAACTCGACAGCAAAGCCATTGAAAAGCTTTTAGAGGAAATTAAAAATCAAAAGTCATGAACGGCTATCTGAATTATTTTATTGAAGCCAACATTGGATTAGTACTTTTCCTGACGGCGTACACGCTGCTCCTACGAAACGAGACTGATTTCAAAATAAAAAGATATTTTTTACTGATTGGTATTTTTACTTCATTAACATTTCCCCTACTCCACATTCAGTACGGTGGAACTGTCCATTCCAACACTAAGTCGTGTGATTCCTTCCTATCTCTTGCCGGAATTTACAATTACCGAGTGATGGAACTGCTGGTTCGGAAGCCGTTGCGTCGAATATGTCAAGGGTGGATGGTTTTACTTCCAGGTGCTTTATGTTGTCGGATTACTCTTCTTTTCATCACAGTTCATCGTTCGGCTATTCAACCTGCTGCGGACGATCAAAAATTCTAAAACAAATCAAATTGGCAAACTTAAAATTGTTGAGTATGCTGAAGATCAGCCAACATTCTCATTTTTCAATTTCATTATCCTTGGACAAACAAATTTTCTTTCACCTCGATGAGAAACAAAAAATTATACAAGCATGAAGCAGTACATGCCACTCAGCTTCATTCATTCGATATACTCGTTATTAAACCTGATCAGTATTTTCTTTTGGTTTAATCCATTCTTAAAAAGTTATAAAAAGATTTTTGTTCAGCTTCATGAGTTCGAAGCAGATGCGCGCGCTGTCGAAAACCGTGATGTGAACGAATATTGCAATCTCCTGGCGAGGGTTGCATTGACGTCGGCCGGCATCAAACTCGCCAATCACTTTAATAATTCTTTAACAGTCAAACGAATTGAAATGATGAGAACAATAAAAAAAAAAATAAAACCATGGAAGATGCTGTTGGTAGCTGGCGTCATTCCACTCGCTTTCTTTGTCATTGCTTGCCAGGATCAAATTGCCGATGAAGTGGCAGAAATTGCAAGATCGTCTACGATGGCCGTTGATATTCCGCCGGAAGTACAGCAAAAATATGATGAGCTTCTTCAAGCAAATCCCGATAAAAAGATTTTTGTTGATGGAAACAGATGAGAACATGAAACCGAAACTTGAGGAAATGAAAGCTAAGTTTGAAAGTTTGGATCAGAATCAGATATCGCATATCGAACTTATCACACCAACGGCAAAACCTTCAGAAGATGTCAGAACCTTTGCGATCATCGAGTACACCGAACGTATCGATGAGATCAGCAATCGTTCAAAACTTGATGATGATGTTTTTACAATGGTAGACGAGACGGCAACGCCACAAGGAGGCATGCCAGCATTTTTCGAACATATTGGCAGGAATTTGAACTATCCTGCTTCAGGCAAGGCGAATGGGTATTGAAGGAAAGGTTTTTGTTGAGTTCGTTGTCCAAACCGATGGTTCGATTAGCAATGTCAGGGCTAAAAAAGGTATTGGAGCAGGATGCGACGAGGAGGCTGTCATAGCGGTTAAAACATGCACCAAAATGGAATCCTGGAAAAAACAAAGGCGTGGTTGTAAGACAACAATTGGTTTTACCGATCACATTTCAAATTAACAGGATCAAATGTCAAGGACGAAGCAAAAGCACCAGCAAACGCTGTGGAGGAAGTTGTGGTTGCAGGTCAACAACCTGCTGAACCTAAATAATGTGTGAAGAAAGGCTGACGTAAATACGTCAGCCTTTTTTATATCTAAACGTTTCTATCATCAAATAATCTTTATGACATAGTGAATTCGCCACGAAGGCTCTAAGGCACAAAGTTTCACAAAGGTCGAACTCCTTTGTGAAACTTTGTGCCCTAGTGTCTTCGTGGCAAAAAGTTACAAGTGAATTAATTTGCATACAATTATGTAAAATGATGTTGGCTAGAGTCGTCTGCCTTTCAGCAAAAGTTAATTCTGCCAACGTTTTGTGTAGCCCTCGCGATAGGAATTGCTGGTTACTTCATGGTCTGGTCGACTCCTCTTGTTCAAGGAACTGGATTTGGATAATTTTAGCCGGTCCATTAACCCACTATTTTATTTACGAATTGAGAAATGAAAATGAATACTATTTTTATTTCAACATGGGACTTAACAAAATCATGTTATATGCTTCTACCGTAATTCTTAATCTTATTTTCGGGGGTTGATACTTTTTTATGCATGAATTGCACGTAGACAGTGTATGTAAATCGTTTGGAACGAACCAGGTATTTACACGACATATTATTTCCTGCAGGCCAGGGGAAATCATCGGGCTGTTCGGAAGAAATGGATGCGGCAAAACAACGTTATTAAAAATAATTTTTGGCTCATTAAGAGCAGAAAACAAATTTGTAAGAGTCAATGGAACAATCGTCCAAACACTAACGGAAAGCAAAAACAAGATTAGCATACCTACCCCAAAAGAATTTTTTACCCAGTCACCTCCAGATTAAAAAAATAGTTGATCTTTTTTGTGAACCACCTCAAACGAATTCATTAAAAAACAATCCACACGTGAAACCCTTTCTACATCGAAAGAGCAATGAACTTTCAGGCGGGGAGAGACGAATGATTGAGCTTTTGCTAATTCTAAGTTCAAGGGCTGAATATATTTTGATTGATGAACCTTTTAATGGTGTTGAACCACTTTATAAAGAAGAAATAAAAAGCAATATTCAGAAACATTCACAGCACAAAGGCTTCATCATAACCGACCATGATTACTGGAGTATCGTGGCCATTGCTACCAAGGTCATGTTGCTGCAAGACGGGAGCATTAAGGAAACCAAGGCAGGCGACGAATTAATTAAGAGTAAATTATTTAGGAGAAGCTTGACGCTTAGAAGAAGGGATTACAATATTATTTTTTTACCCAATCCTTGAGTTCATTATAAGGAATCAAAACTTCCGTAGGCCCGGCAGCATAAGGGGCGATCTCGTAATTATTGTAGTAAAATACAATTCCCTCTTTTTTAAAACCATAGTTTTTATTCAGCTCGAATTTGTCCTCCGGGAATTCAAAGTAATTATCAATGAGAGAGGCAGTGTCCGAAAGCTGTTTGGCTTGTCTAAAAATTTTATCTCCGATTTGCGTTAGCACTTCGTTGTAATCAGGTTTCAATAGGTTATCCAAAGTAAATTCAGCGCCGGTCTTTGGATTCACATTTATAAAATAGACACCTGATCCCCCATGGGCTCCTCCTGTATAATATTCATCGTTAACAGAAAGGCTTAAAAGAGTATCCGTTAACACTTCAACTGTAACCTTTGCAGTATAGTGCCAGCCTCCGAACGCATCTGGAATTTCACTTTTGAAATCATCATAGTCCTGGATAAAGATTTCTCCAATGTTCTTCATGTTATGTCCTTGTGATTCAGGATTACCCATCGATACCGCGACATCTATTTTTTGCCTGACGGTTTTTACAACGGGTGTATCGAGACCAGTAAATTCTGGATAGGTGACTTCAAAATATGCACATTGCAAAGTATCTGACTTACAGCCACCCTTTGACTCTACCCGAAAGGTTTTATATTCAAAACTTATGGGAGTTCTTTTTTCCTCTGTCTTTGTACATGCAAAAAGAATAATGAAAAACAGAAACCCAACGGCATACTTCATGATCAACGCTATTTGTTAAAGAGTTCCGTTAATTTTTTTTCCAATGCTGGACCCCGCAGATTCTTGGCAATAATCACACCATTTGGATCCAGTAACAACGAAAAGGGAATGCCTGTAATGTTATAGGTCTTAGCAGCCTCAGATTGCCAATATTTTAAGTCGGAAACATGCGTCCATGCTAGTTTATCCTCAGCAATCGCTTTTATCCAATCGTCTTTTTTACGATCCAGCGACACACCAAAGACTGTAAAACCCTGGTTCTTAAATTTATGATAGACCCTGACAACATTTGGGTTTTCCTGACGGCACGGTCCGCACCATTTTGCCCAAAAGTCAACGAGTACATATTTTCCTTTCATACTTGAGAGTTTAACCACCTGTCCAGTCGTGTCAGGCAGGGCGATCTCAGGAGCAGGTTGCCCAATGGCAATTGTCTTCATCTTATCGACCATGGTGATGAAAGCCTTAGCATGATCATAGTTCGGCCATTCTTGTTTTAACTTATTGGCTACTGCCAGATAGGTATCAAAATAAGTGTCAGCATCGATGGCTTTGCTTTGAAGCAAATTGATAACGCCGAGCGAAGGGGGTTCATTCTTCAGTAATTCTGCTACTTGCTTTTGTCCCTTAGCGACCTCCTCCATGTAGGTTGCCTGCAGTTCAGCCATTCGGGCTTCATTTTTTACTTGCGCCGCTTCAGAAAATTCCTGACTGATTTTTGCCATCTCCGGAGAGGATTCAACATCGCGTAGAATCGTTTGTGTTTTCCGGATAATGTCAATTTCAGGTGACCCTTTAATTTCAGCAAACCCATTGGGATCGTTCCCATCGACATTGATTTCGACATTGCTCTTAAATAAAATGAAATCAACGTACTGCCTGTTGAAGAAAGTTATCTTATAATAACCAGGCTGTGAAATTTTGATTTTTTTGGAATAGGTATAATTGCTTTTCAGCTTTACCGTATCTGACCATCCAAGCGCGCCATTCTTGATCTCCTGAATAGTAATTTGGCCTTGCTGAGGGAAACCAACTTTTCCGCTGAGCGGTAACCTCCCAGGTATCGGCATTTGAATCTTCTTTGCTCGCGGACGAGCATGAAAAACAAAATGCAAAAAGCAAGAAAGCTGAAAGTAAAAAGCTTAAAGCAGAAAGCTGAATGCAGAAAGCCAAGCAGCGCCCTCCCACGGTTCATGCCTTGAATATCGAGTAGTAAGCTTTCAGCTTTAAGCTTTAAGCTTTGCGCTTTTCCCATCATACTTCTTCTAATTTTTTTGTGATCAACTCATTAGCCACTTTCGGATCCGCCTTGCCTTTGCTTCGCTTCATGACTTCTCCCATAAACATTCCCACGATACCTTTTTTACCGTTTTTATATTCCTCCACTTTTAAAGGAAATTCTTTCAATACTTCATCGATAATCGGAATTATCGCATCGTGATTGCTTTCCTGAATCAGATTGAGTTGTTGCGCCACTTCCAGCGCTGTTTTATTCGGACTCTTCAGCAACTCTGGAAATACACGCTGAGAGGCAACCGAGAAACTGATCTTCCCACTGTCTACCAACGAAATCAATTCAGCCAATACCGAAGCGCGGAATCGGAAATTCCTCAACAGATAAGGGCAGCTCATTTAAATACTGTTTGACAGGACCCATTACCCAATTTGATGCCGCTTTGTAGTTTTTAGTAAGCTTGCACAATTCTTCAAAATATAAAGCCACATCTTTAGAATCGGTAAGCACCTGCGCATCGTATTCAGGAAGATTTAGCTGCGTGATGTATTTGTTGTATAATTCCCTCGGAAGTGCCGGCATAGTAGCCTGTATGTCATTGAGCCACTTATCTGAGACCTCCATCGGGCTAAGGTCGGGATCCGGAAAATATCGATAGTCATTTAACTCTTCTTTTGTGCGCATCCCGTAGGTAAGACCAGTTCCTGCATCAAAGTTGCGCGTTTCGGAAACGATCACGTTACCTTTTTCTATTTCTTCAATCTGACGTTCAATTTCATGATCAATGGCGCGTTGCACATTGCGAATGGAGTTCATGTTTTTAACCTCCACTTTTTTCCCAAACTGCTTTGCATCTTTAAGCATTACAGAAATGTTGGCATCACATCGTAACGATCCTTCTTCCATATTGCCATCACAAATATCAAGATAACGAACCAGCTTCCTGATCTCGGTCAGATAAGCATAGGCCTCATCTGAATTACGGATGTCCGGCTGACTTACAATTTCAATTAACGGTACACCTGCACGGTTGAAATCAACCAGTGTATCTAGCTCCGCAGCCAAGTGCATCGACTTTCCTGCATCCTCTTCAATGTGTATTCTGTGAAGTTCGATATTTCGTTCACCTTCTTTGGTGTTGATCGTGACGTAGCCACCCTTACAAATCGGCGTGCGATCCTGTGTGATCTGATAACCTTTCGGAAGATCAGGATAGAAGTAATTCTTACGGTCAAAAATATTGAAACGGGTAATTTCAGAATGACAGGCTAATCCCATTTTAATAGCATATTCAACCACGCGTTTATTGAGTCGCGGCAACGTGCCGGGATGTGCTAAAGTAATGACGCCAACATTCGTATTGGGAAGGCTGCCATATTCCGTTGAATCGGTATTGTAAATCTTGCTCTTGGTCAGAAGTTGCGCATGAACTTCAAGGCCTATGACTGAAATGTATTTGTCTCTGATTGATTTGTCCATAACGTTTAAAGCGTTCAGCGAACAGCTGACAGCATAAAGCTAACTGTCTTGATCGTGTTGCTGAACTCTAGATTTTATACCATTCTTATTATGCCTTCGTTTAGTCTCTATGCTACCGTAACTGTTAGCTGTTAGCTGTCTGCTGTTAGCTTTAAGCAATCAATTTACGAGCTTTTTCTAAAACAGCATTCAGGCCATTCAAGTTCTTGCCGCCAGCGGTGGCAAAGAAAGGTTGACCACCTCCACCCCCTTCAATTTCCTTGGCAAGCTCCTTAACCAGGTTACCAGCATGATACTTGTTGGTTTGTGCCAGCTTTTCACCTATCATAACCGTTACCTGTGGCTTGCTTTCCACATCGGCCGCCAAAATTAGAAGCAGATCATCAAATTGATTTCGCAGTCCATAGGCGATATTTTTCAAAGCATCTGCATTGGCCACCGAAACTTTTTCAATGATCAAATGATAGCCATTATTCTTAACGGCTTTTTTGGCCAATTGATCTTTCAACTGGTTCGCTTGTTCCTGCTGAAAAAGTTCTACCTTCTTTTCCAGCGCATGTTTTTCTTCCAACAGATTCTTAATTGATGTTCCAATATCTTTCGGATTCTTCAACAAGCTTCTCACCTGATCCAGCAATTGCAATTCTTCCCGTACATATTGCTCTGCACCCTCCGCCGTTATAGCTTCAATTCTTCTTACACCAGCCGCCACAGAACTTTCAGATGTAATTTTGAACAAACCGATATGACCAGTTGCCGACACGTGCGTACCTCCGCAAAGCTCAACAGAAAACTTCGGATCAAATGTAATCACCCTGACAAAGTCACCATATTTCTCTCCAAAGAGCGCCATTGCGCCAAGCGATTTTGCTTTTTCGATGGGCACATTCCGTTTCTCATCCAGCTTGATATTCTCGCGGATCTTTTCGTTAACAATGTCTTCGACTTTTCGAATTTCTTCAGGCGTCATGGCCGCAAAATGAGAGAAGTCAAACCGAAGAATTTTATCATTCACCAAAGAACCTTTCTGCTCAACATGTTTGCCCAATATCTGACGCAATGCAGCGTGCAGCAAATGTGTAGCAGAGTGATTGTCCATCGAAAGTTCACGCTTGTGTTTGTCCACTTGAGCGTGAAAGACAGAGCTCAAATTTTCGGGTAACTTTTCAACGAAGTGAACGATAAGCTCATTTTCCTTTTTCGTATCGACAATAAAAATTTTTTCGTTTGCACTTTCAATGTAACCCGTGTCGCCAACCTGTCCACCACTTTCCGCATAGAATGGTGTGCGATCAAAAACCAGTTGAACCAGTTCCTTATTCTTTTGTTTGATCTTCCGATACTTGGTGATCTTTATTTCGGCATCCAGGTGATCATAGCCAATGAACTCCGGTTTTTGATCCTCGCCCACTAAAATCCAATCGCCCGTTTCTTTTGCAGCAGCAGCTTTTGATCTGGATTTTTGTTTTTCCATTTCGGTTTTAAAGCCTTGCTCATCGATGGAAAATCCTCGTTCACGTGCAATCAGTGAAGTCAGATCTAAAGGAAAACCAAACGTGTCATACAACTCAAAAGCTTGTTCACCACTCACGACTTTATTCTTAAGTTCTGCTTCAATAGTTTCAAGTCGCTTTAGTCCTTTTTCCAATGTTCTTAAAAAAGATGATTCTTCTTCCAGGATCACTTTGCTCACATATTCCTTTTGCTTCTCGAGTTCGGGAAATACATCTTTCAGCTGATTTCCTAAAACGGGAACCAACTTATGAAGAAACGGCTCTTTGAAATTCAAAAATGTAAATCCATAACGCACTGCTCTTCTTAATATTCTTCGGATCACATACCCTGCACCTGTATTGGATGGAAGTTGTCCATCGGCAATGGCAAATGAAACAGCACGAACATGGTCGGCCATAACACGCATCGCGATATCCGTTTTCTCATCCTGCTTGTATTTTACATTTGCTGCATTGCCAATGAAATCAATCAGCGGTGAAAATACATCGGTATCATAATTCGAAGTTTTCTTTTGAATCGCCATGCATAAGCGTTCGAAACCCATTCCGGTATCGACATGTTGCGCTGGCAATTTTTCCAACGTTCCATCTGCCTTGCGATTAAATTCCATGAACACCAGGTTCCAGATCTCGACAACCTGCGGATGATCATTGTTCACCAATTCTTTACCTGATTTCTTCTTTACTTCTTCGTCTGACCTTAAGTCAACATGAATTTCTGAACAGGGACCACAGGGCCCATCTCTCCCATTTCCCAAAAATTATCTTTTTTATTTCCGTTTAAAATCCGGTCTTCAGGTATAAACCTTTTCCAATAATCGTGCGCCTCCTGATCAAATGTTAAGTTCTCTTTTTTGTCACCTTCAAAAACGGTTACATATAATCGATCTTTTGGAAGTTTATATTCTTCGGTCAGTAATTCCCATGCCCATTCGATCGCTTCTTTTTTGAAATAATCACCAAACGACCAGTTGCCCAACATTTCAAACATGGTGTGGTGATAGGTATCGATGCCCACTTCTTCCAGGTCATTGTGTTTACCACTGACGCGCAGACATTTTTGCGTGTCCGCTATCCGCGGGCTTTTCGAAGTTGCATTTCCCAAAAAAAAATCCTTAAACTGGACCATCCCAGAATTAGTGAAAAGCAAGGTGGGATCATTCTTAAGCACCAAAGGAGCAGAAGGAACAATGGTGTGACCTTTACTGGCAAAAAAATCTAAAAACTTCCGTCTGATCGAACCCGAATCCATTTTATTAAGCATTTAAAAAGCTGAAAGCCGAAAGCTAAAAGCTTAAAGCTCGTGTGTAATCTCGCTTTATGCGTTCTAACTTAAGCTTTTAGCTTAAATCAAACCGTAAAATTAACGTCGTTGGCCGAGAATAAGCAGGTATAAAGGTTTTTTTTTATTTCTTTGCGCCCAAGATTTTTACATGCGACTATATCTATTTCTTCCTGCATTGTTTATATGCAGTCATTGTAAGGGCACAGGATTTGGACAGTGTTTCCAAAAGCCCTGACTCATTATCAGTACAGCCTGCCGATACCACCGCGGCCATTTCCATTGATACCGTATCAATTATTGGCGTTGGGGATATTATGATGGGCACGAATTATCCCGAAGATAAATTGCCTCCCAATGATGGAATCCACCTGCTAAAAAATGTCGAGTCGGTTTTACAGGATGCTGACGTAACCTTTGGGAACTTGGAGGGCACGTTGTTGAATGACGGCGGCGTTCCAAAAAAATGTAAAGACCCAAAAGTCTGTTATGCATTTCGAACTCCCGTTCGCTATGTTAAAAATCTTGTCAATGCTGGGTTTGATATGATGAGCCTGGCCAATAATCATGCTGGTGACATGGGAGATCCCGGAAGGAAAAGCAGCATTAACACATTGGATAGCGTAAACATTTTACATGCAGGACAGGTAACGCATCCTACGGTCATTTTTGAAAAAGATAGCATTAAATATGGATTAGCGGCGTTTGCGCCCAACAGCAATTGCGTTGACATAAATGACTTGGAGGGGGCGATTGAGATCGTAAAAAAATTGGATTCGATCTGCGATATCGTCATTGTCTCGTTTCATGGTGGCGCGGAAGGCGCACAATATCAAAGTGTTCCCCGAACAAATGAGATGTATTATGGAGAAAACAGAGGTGATGTTTATAAATTTTCTCATACATTAATTGATTCAGGGGCCGACATTGTATTTGGACATGGACCACATGTTACGCGGGCAATGGAAGTTTATAACGACCGATTTATAGCCTATAGCTTGGGAAACTTTTGCACCTATCGTGGAATCAGCGTGAATGGCGTAAATGGGCTGGCTCCTATTGTTAAAGTATTTACGGATAAAACGGGAAAGTTTTTTTACGGAAAGATCATTCCTACCTATCAAACCTATGAGACCGGCGTGAGAATTGATCCTCAAAATCAGGTAATTAAGAAAATTCAAGAGCTCACAAAAAAAGATTTTCCTGAATCACAAATTCGCATTGACGATAATGGTTTAATTACTTACCTTGCTCAGTAACATGGCGTACAAGGAAAAAGAAATTGAAAAGCTTTACTACTCCATTGGAGAAGTAGCTGAAATATTTAGCGTAGCTCCATCACTCATTCGTTTTTGGGAATCGGAGTTCGAATTAATCAAACCAAAAAAAAATCGGAAGGGCAATCGCCAATTTACGAAGGAGGACATTGATAATGTCCGCACGATTTATCACCTCGTAAAAGAAAAAGGATTCACCCTTCAAGGCGCAAAAGAAATGTTGCGTAACGATACACAAGCAGTCCGCGATAAAATGGAATTTATTGATTCGTTGAAGCGCGTTCGCGGCTTCCTTGTCGAGCTTCGCGAAAGGCTGCATGGATAGTTGAGCCGTTTGCAGGCGGTGATTTTTGTTGTGCGTTATGTTCAATCCTTCTTTACATCGTTGTCATAATTTTTTCACCGTTGTCTATGGATCAAAACAGGCTGTCGTTATTGGCCCTTCATTTTATTCCCGGAATTGGCAATTACATCATCAGACAATTAGTAAGTTATTGCGGCTCCGCAGAAAAAGTCTTCAAAACATCAAAAGGCAAACTTCGAAAAATTCCTGGCATTGGTGATGTAACAGCGGAAGCTATCGTGAAGGGAAAGCCTTTTGCCGATGCTGAAAGAGAATGGAAAAAAGCCGAAAGAGAAAAATCACAATTGATATTTTTTGTAGACAAAAATTATCCTTCTCGTCTAAAACAAATTCCGGATGCTCCATCTCTTCTTTATGCAAAAGGTAATATCGATTTTGAAAATCCAAAATCCGTGGCCATCGTAGGAACTCGAAAGTCAACTGAATATGGAAGAGAGTGCGTTGAGCAATTGGTTGCTGGTCTGCATAAACATGCATGCGTTAATCATTAGCGGCCTCGCCTATGGTATTGACATACAAGCGCACAAGCAAGCTATAAAAAATAATTTACCGACCATCGGCGTCATGGGAAGTGGCATTGATGTCATGTATCCGGCATCGCATATTGAAACGGCAAAAAAAATGTTTGCCAACGGCGGCGTCGTTTCGGAAAATCCATTTGGCACAAAACCCGACGCACATAATTTTCCTGCCCGTAACCGAATCATTGCTGGTCTTTGTGATGTGTTGGTAGTGGTCGAAGCGGCGCACAAAGGCGGAGCACTAATCACAGCCGAGATTGCTAATTCCTATAATAAAGATGTGATGGCTTTTCCCGGAAATGTGGGCCGAAGTTATTCGGAAGGATGCAACAGTCTAATCAAATCCAACCGCGCGCATCTCATCACGTCGGTTAAAGATTTGGAATACGTTATGAACTGGAGCGAGGGAGTAAAAAGTCCTGTGAACCAACTGACTTGTAATCTGGATTCTTATGATCCGGACGAACGCATTGTTTTGAAAGTACTGATGGAAAACAACAATCAGCTCATGATTGACGAATTGAGCTGGCGGTCTGGCCTGTCGATTAGTAAACTTGCCTCGCTGCTTTTAAATCTTGAATTTAAAGGTGTGCTCTCACCTTTGCCTGGAAAAATCTACAAGGTTGTGAAAACTTAAGTCACTTATTACTTACCATCTTACGATTACCGATTTAGCCACGAAGACACGAAGACTCAAAGTTACACAAAGCTGTAAGCAGCAGTCACATGTCTTACCAACTACCTCTTACTTGTACAAGCTACAACCACCCAGCTACGAACCGACTACCGATTACCGATTACCTGATTACCGATTACCATCACCATCACTCGCCGTCCTGCGTTTTCTGATTGCACTTTTCCTTGATGGCCTCATATGCCTTATGATCGCCAAGCTCACCAGCTTTGCTCAAATCCAGGCATCCGTTTTTTAGATCTCCGAAGTTGATGCGAAGAAGACCGCGCATATAATAGGCATCAATATTACTAGGATTGATCTGAATGATTTTTGTACAATCATTGATAGCATCCTCGTAGGCCTGAAGAAATTGTTTGGCCTTGCCTCGATTAAAGTATGCTTCAATATAATTTTCATTGATTGTAATTGCTGAACGAGTAATCAGCAATTGCTCCATAATAATCCTGAAGTTTCATCTTTACATTTCCGCGAGCAAAAAAAGCATCAGCAAATTTTGGATTCTTTTCCACTGCCGTGTTATAATCTTTCATGGCGCCATGACGATCTTCAAAATTGTCCTTTATGTTGCCTCGCAGATAATACGCCGGGGCATAATTAGCATCTATGGCGATGGCTTTGTTTAAATTCAATAGCGCTTCCATAAATTCATTTTTCTCATAAAGCTCCCTTCCCTTTTGCGTGAGTTCTTTTGCACTTTGAGAAAAAGCTGCTGTTGAAATTAGCACCAACCCAACAATCACTTGATAGCGTTTCATAGGTTTATAGTTTGTCCCTATCCCAGTTAAATAAATAGCCTCTCCACTTTAAAATAGTCGTGTGTGTTGTGGACTTAATAGACTATGCAGGGTCAAACAAAGTGAAATTTTAACAATGCTGCGCTACAATCAGGGGGCGATCGTTACAAGGTAATATTTTCAATGCTTTGGAAATATTTCATCGGCGATTTTCAGCGCTTTGGAGAATTCCGTTGGGTCAATTCCAGTTTTTATTCCCTGGTTTTCCAGGTAGTCAAGAATATTTTCTGTAGCGAGGTTACCAACGAGATCATCATTTGCCATCGGACAACCACCAAATCCCCGTATTGCGCCATCGAACCTTTTACATCCGGCATGAAAAGCTGCTTCAATCTTTTCTGATCGCGGTGTGTGGCGTTGAGTGAAGATGAGCGCCAATATCCAGCGTTGGATATTGTTTCGACAACGTTGTGAACAGGTACTTAATATTTTCTGGTGTTGAAACTCCAATGGTATCAGCGAGTGAAATAATATCCGAACCTAAAGTTTTTAGGATGTCGACAAACCCGAGAACCAAATCAATATCGTACGGATCATCATAGGGATTACCAAAACCCATACTGATGTAGGTCACCAATTTCTTTTTACATTTCACACATTCGCTTTTAATTTCTTCCAAAACATTTAATGCTTCACCGATCGACTTATTTGTATTTCGCTGTTGAAAGGTATCGGAAAGCGAAAGTGGAAATCCCAGATAGGTAATTGCATCAAACTTGCAAGCTTCATATGCGCCACGCGTATTGGCAACAATCGCCAGCAGTTTGGTTTTACTTTGTCCTAAATTCAGTCCATGCAGAACAGATGCTGTATCACGCATCTGTGGAATCACTTTCGGTGAAACAAAACTTCCAAAATCAATTGTATCAAATCCAACCCGTATCAATTGATTCAAATACCTGACTTTATTTTCTGTTGAAATAAATTCTTCCAACCCTTGCATCGCATCACGTGGACATTCAATGATTTTCATCAATTAGTTTCTAGTTTCGAGTTTGAAGTTTCTAGTTATCCGACCAAAACGTACAGCTTTTAAATCTAAACTACAAGCTTCAATCAGCTCTTCGAAGTTTCGTAGTTTCGAGTTTCTAGTTTCTAGTTACCGACCAAAACGTACAGCATTCGAATCTAAACTACAAGCTTCAACATCGCTTTAAAACTTCCCTATTTAAACGCTACGCCCTTTGAATCCTGCACAACTCGAAACTTCAAACTAGAAACTAGAAACTAAAGAAATTATCGTGTAAGTAAATCTCGCGAAAAGAAAATAATTGCGTTAAAACGGGCCGTAAGGCGCTTTGTCTGCTCCTATTCTAAAACAACCAGATTTTGGTGATTAATTGGGCAAAAGAGCAACAACCCTATCATATGCCATTAGCCGAAATTAGCGGAGCATTAGGTCTAAAAAGAGCCGCACATCTCTTACGAAGAGCAACCTTCGGTGCTACAAAACAACAAATTGATTCGTTTGCTGCATTAACTCCTGCGCAGGCAACAACGCAACTCTTCGGACAAGCTTTGCCTGCTCCTGTTTTACCGATTGATCCAAAAACTGGACAAGAGTGGGTGATAACTGGAACTACCGACGCCAATAGTGAAGGTAGCGACTTAAACCAATATTTACTTAGCTGGTTTGTCGGACAAATGATGAATCCGTCATTGGCCTATTCAGCCCGCGAAAAAATAGTACTCTTTCTTCACACTCACTTTACCATGATTATGGAAAAAGTGAGTGACTCAAGAGCATTGTATTTTCAAAATGCGCTCTTTCGGTTATTTGCATTGGATGCCAATGCGGGCGATCCGGACGTCAATTTCAAAAAGCTCACGGTCAAAGTTAGTGTTGATAATGCCATGCTTCAGTTGTTAGATGGCACGCTAAACGTAAAAGGAAGTTTCAACGAAAATTATGCTCGCGAACTTCTTGAACTTTACTCGATAGGTAGAGGACTGGAGGCGAATCCGCCCGCAACATCAGGCGAAATTGGAGACTATGGTGTCTATAGAGAACAAGACGTACAAACCGCAGCGCGAATTCTAACGGGCTGGGAATATGATGAAGATTTTGCAAACATCGATCCGGATACACTTTTGCCAAGAGGACGCGTAAAAGGTAGTCCAACAAATGCCTCTGCCCACGACAATGATGCCACGAAGCCAAAACAATTTAGTGATCGTTTTACCAGCACACTTTTCCCAGGTAATACTATAGTACCCGACGCATTATTAATGGCAGGCGGAAACGCAACAGAAGAAAGTGCGTTGGATGAAATCTCAAAATTGATTGACTTGATTTATGAGCAGCCAGAAACTGCCCGAAATATTTGTCGCAAGATATACAGGTTCTATTTGTGGGCTCCTCACACTTCAGAAGAAGCTTTGATGGTGGAAGGAATCGTGGATCAGATGGTGGCGTTTTTTGTTTCGCCTGCCAATAATTTTAAAATACAACCAGTCATTGAAAATTTACTTCGCAGTCAGCATTTCTATGAAGCTGCCGGCGGCGTAACGGACGATGGCTTTGGTGGCTTGATTAAATCGCCTATTGATTTAGTCGTTGGCACGCTTCGGTTTTTCAATGTGCAAATACCAGATCTCGCTTCACAACCAGAACAATACTACGAGGCTACAGGCGAGATTCTTGGACACATTGTAAATCAGGGAATGAACTTCTATAATCCATACGATGTGGCAGGATATGAAGCGTATCACCAATATCCGGTCTATCATCGTTACTGGATCACGACGAATTCATTGTCGAAGCGATATGACTTTATACGCACGCTTATCGATAGTCAGGGTACGATGACCTTCAACGTGAATACCTACGAATATATTCGCGATAACTTCGCTGCAGTGGCCGCCGATTCAGAAGCGTTGCTTATGGCCCTTGCAACGTACCTCCTACCGCATCATGACGCATTGACATTTGATGATACTGGCTGATGACACATCCAGTCTAACAGCACCGAGATTAACCTATTTCAAGAACAGGTTTCTCACCGATGTAAGCATGAACCCCGAAGCATACTGGACCACTACGTGGAATCAAGGTACTGATATCGGCGAATTGCGTGAGTGGCTTAATAGACTCTTTGGAGCGCTCTTACAATCACCCGAATACCAACTATCCTAAAACCGCATAAGTCATGAACAAATCGAGAAGAGATTTTTTAAAGAAACTTCCGTTGGCAATGAGCATACCTTTTACGTTAGGAGGTATTTCCATGCGGGTAATGGGACAGAATGTGTTGACACGGATGGCTGCGGCCAGTCACAATGATCGTGTCTTAATCATCCTCCAGATGCATGGAGGTAATGACGGATTGAATTGTTGTATTCCGGTAGCAAAGTATGACGACTATTATAGCAAGCGCGCTAACATCGCGATACCGGCCGCCAACAGTCTCAGAAAATACATTGAACTTGATAGCACTTTAGAAGAAAATTTACGAATCGGACTTCATCCCGACATGCAGGCTATGAAAGCAATGTATGATCAGGGACGAATGACGGTTGTGCAAGGTGTATCGTACAAAAATAATAATGGATCCCATTTTCGCGGGCGCGATATCACTTTCATGGGAGGATCCTACGATGATTATTTTCAATCGGGATGGGTAGGTCGTTATTTGCAAGGCGAATATGCTCCTTACCGATATCCCGAAGAATTTTTAAATCCCAATTTTCCTGAAAATGACATGCTCGATCCGCTCGCCATCGAAATTGGCGGTGACGTGTCCTTGCTATTTCATCAGGAAGGAAATATACCAGCATCATTTTCACTTTCAGGAAATGGTCCTGACGACTTGACGAATTTAGAAGGCTTTTTTGAAGATCAATCGGTAGATCCACGTGGAATTCCTCCTGAGTATTTAAAAGACTCCTCTTACTACAAAGAACTCAAGTGGATATTGGATCTTGAAGATAAAACTGAGGACTACACGAAACGACTCCGTGACATTCTCAACAGTACTTCAGCTCCAAGCGTGGTCTACCCTTCTTCTTATCCATTCAATGCTCCCAATGGAAGCAAGACTAACGGACTGAAAGATCAGTTGAAGTTAGTGGCCCGCTTACTCGCAGGGGGATGTAAGACTAAAGTATTCCTGGTTAAGATTGGTGGCTTTGATACACACGCCGATCAGGTTGAAAAATATGATCCAACCATGGGTAGCCATGCTGCGCTAATGTATCACGTCTCTTCCAGCATGAAAGCATTTCAGGAAGATCTCAGGGCCCGAGGCCAGGAAGATCGTGTGTTGACTATTACGACGTCTGAATTTTCACGACGCGTAGCATCTAATGGAAGTTATGGAACGGACCATGGTACCGCCGGACCTATGTTCATTTTTGGAAAAGGTGTAAAACCCGGCGTTGTCGGCGACGCCTTCCTCACCAACTCGTCCGGTACTAATCTCGCGATGCAATACGACTATCGTATTGTCTATGCCAACATTCTTCGCGATTGGATGCTCGTTGACGATGGTCAATTAAATAAAATATTCCCGGACGGAGATGCCGAAGATGATGCGACCAAAGGACTCATGACTACGGGAACATCCGATGGAACCGTGTTCGAAGAACTCCCGCTTGCCCAACAGGTGATCATGGGCACGGAAGGATTTATTGGCGATCGTTTTTCTTTGGAAGATTGCTTTCCTAACCCTGCAGCAGAAAAAACTACCGTGCACTTTAAAGTGAATAGTGCCTACCATGTTACTGTAGATCTCTTCAACAACAGTGGAAAAAAAGTAAAAGTAATGGTTGATGGTGTTTATAATCCAGGAGAACACAAAGTGGAAGTAAACCTAACCGGACTGCCTGCTGGAACTTATATCTATCAATTGAAGACTGGTTTTTATAAGGAAGCTAAGAAGTTGGTGATTGTCGAGTAATCGGTAATCAGTAATCGGTAATCGGTAAGTAGTAAGTAGTAAGTAGTAAGTAGTAAGTAGTAAGTAGTAAGAGTAGTAGGTTGAAGCAGTAACTAGATTAAGCGTCAATCGTACCTCGTAAATCGTAAATCGTACCTCGTAAATACCTATATAATATAATTAAAAATGAAAAGACTTTCTCTCCTTTTGCTTTGTTGCTTGCTGATTACTGCAGCATCAGGCCAGGAAAAAAAAAGAAAGAAGCCTTCTTCTCCGGCATACAAGGAAAAGAAAGCTCGGGAAGATGCTAAGTTCCTAAACAAACAATGGTGGTTAGGTTTCAAAGCTGGCGCAAACTATTCTAAAGTTAGTGTCGAGAAAACCTATAGCGCGATCTCGCCTACCAATTACGAATTCAGCAGCATCGCTAAAAAATATAAGAACTACGACCTGGTCGGATCGCAGGCAACACTAGAAGTAACTTTTTATTTCAAAGGGTTTTCATTTAGTTTTCAACCCACCTATCAGCATAGCCGGTTCTTTTATACGAATTCATACGAGTGGTCGTCTGAAACTGATGCCGACAATCATGTTGAATTAAATTTTGAACAGGAACAAAAAGTGGATCATGCGATTATTCCATTGATCGTAAAATATGACATTACCGGTGACAAAATTCGTCCCTATGTTCAAATCGGTGTGTACAGCGCGATATTGATAAATGCGAGCAAAGAGGTTTCCATTAACGGAATTGATAATGCCGCTGGTGGTGTAAATGAGTTTAAGGATGAGGCCATAATTATTGGCGCAAAAGATTTATTCGCCAAGAATCATTGGGGACTGATGGGCGGCGCAGGATTGAACTACAACCTGGGCAATAACGTCAGACTTAACCTGGATGTCATGTACAGGTATGGCATGAGTAACATCGTCTCAACAAAAAACAGATACGATAGCGACCGGTTAGCGGGTGTTGGAGATGTTATGGATGACCTTACGTTGGATAATTTGACCATCTCGGTTGGATGTCTGTTCCCATTACGCTTTTTATCCAGTGGATTTAAAACATTAGACCTTAAATGAGTCGCAGTCATGACAAGAAAAATATATATCCTGATACTTTTTATCGTTGGCATGTTTTCTTCATGTACGTGAAGAATCAAATCCTGTTTATGACACGGATAATTTCACCACGATATTTGACAACAATCAATTTGATGCCTCGTATTTTCCAATCGACATGCGTCAGACACCAGATGGAGGCTATCTTGTTTTGGGTGGTCGAAAATTAAATGAATCTGATTTTACAGGTATCTATTTATTGAAAGCCGACAAGTTTGGAAATTTTGTGAAAGAGATCGAAGTAGATGAAACTTCTGTGAATCCGATTGCAAAGTTGACTGCGTTTCAAGACAAGTATTATTTCTTTTGTATGGATCCCATTACGCAAGTGGCACAAATTGCCGACGTCGATGCTGAACTTGGGGCCGTCACGATTACGCCCGTTCAAGGAGGTCTCACCTATCCATACTGCTGCATCCTTTGTGGATGATAGTTTTGTTTTACTAAGTTATGACAATGGCAACAAGGAATCTGTTATCTCTCTGGTAAGTGTCTCCGGCGGAGTGCAGGCATCCAAAGGTTATAGTATTGGAACTGGTGAAGACGTTGAAGAGCCCATCATCAATCATTTCATCCGGACAGGAAGACAATTTCCTTTTGAGGTTGGGAAAGTATCGAGCAGTCTGTATTTTTTTAATGGATTTTACAATTACACTTTCTCATTAGTATTCACAGATATCTCTTCCGACGATCCACAGGGTGTCGTTCAAGGACAACAGGACGATGGTGGGTTTAGTGCTGTTACATCACTTGGTGGTAGCAAGTTTGCCTCATCTCGTTTTAATTTTGGTGATAATTTCGTTTTACCGAACGAAAATTTATCCACTTCCGGAAATACATCCAGCACCGATCTCGGTGGATATAGTCTGCCGGAGATGGTCGAAAATGCTTCGGTCAGAATTTTACGCGCAACTATCGACAGCAAAAATGTTCTTATCTATGGTACGGATACAAAATCCAAACAGATCGGACTTTTATTTTACGAAGAGTCAGCGGGAACATTTTTAAGCAGCCGTTATCTGGGTTTCTCAAATCCATTTGAGATCGCGAACCTGATACAGACCGAAGATGGTGGTCTTGCCGTATGTGGTACTACCTATTTGGCGGGACGTTTTCCCACGGATTTGTATTTTCAAACTATCAAAAGCCAAACTCTCTGAAAATCTAAATTGATTTTTAGCACCTCGAATGCTTCGATAAAAAATAAAGCTATGCGAAACCATAGCTTTATTTTTGATTTGCATTTTCTTCAGCTTTTGGTGTCTTCCACACGACTCAATACCTTAGCGTTATCATCTTATCTCCGTAATGCCCATGACGATACAACAGAACGTTGATCTTTTACCTTACAATACCTTCAGAATTCAAGCCTTCGCGAAATATTTTACCACAATCAAAAGCTATTGAAGATGCTAAAGCACTTTTTGCATCTGAAATCTTTAAAAGCGAAAAACATTTTATTCTTGGCGGTGGAAGCAATGTCTTGCTTACAAAAAATTTTGATGGATTGGTCGTCAAGGTCGAGATTCTGGGCAAAGAAATCATCCATGAAGACGACGCGAGTGTAACATTGCGCGTAGGTGCAGGTGAAAATTGGCATGCATTTGTGATGTATTGCGTCGATCGAAATTATGGTGGGGTTGAGAACCTTTCGCTCATCCCAGGGACCGTCGGAGCCGCTCCGATGCAAAATATAGGTGCTTATGGGGTAGAAATAAAAAAAAATATTTTAGGCGTCGAAGCGGTGGAAATAGGCACAAGTGATGTAAGGTATTTCGACACCGAAGCCTGCAAGTTTGGGTATCGTGAAAGCATCTTCAAACAAGAAGTTAAAGATCAATTTTTAATCTCAAGTGTTACTTTAAAACTTACAAAAAGAGATCACACTTTCAATACAACTTACGGCGCGATTGATGAGACGTTGAAAAAATTTGGTGTACAAACTTTGTCGTTGAAAGCAATTAGTGATGCCGTGATTTATATTCGAAGTCATAAATTACCAGATCCATCACGCATCGGAAATGCTGGAAGTTTCTTTAAAAATCCCTCAATACAAGCTGATTTAATGGATTTTATTAAAAAAGATTATCCATCCATTCCATCTTTTCCATCGACACATGGTCTTGTAAAAATTCCTGCAGCATGGTTGATCGAACAGTGTGGATGGAAAGGAAAAACTTTTGATAGCATTGGTGTTCATCAACATCAAGCATTAGTGTTAGTGAATTATGGTGGAGGTCAAGGAGAAAAAATTTGGGAGCTCGCGATGAAGATTAAAGAGAGTGTGAAAGAAAAATTTAACGTCACACTTCAACCTGAAGTGAATGTAATATAAGTGATGAAAGACGTTCACTTCTCGTTTTTTTATGATCCGAAAAAAAATGGTGAATGAAAAATTTTTTGCAAAAAATTTTTGTGAATAAAATATTTGTTATAACTTTTCGTATCGTTTAACACAAAAATAAATAACGCTATGGCAAAAACAGCGAAGAAAGCAGCAAAAAAAGCAGCAAAAAAATCTGCTAAAAAATCTGCTAAAAAGAAGAAGTAATTAGGCAAGGCCTAAAGAAACTTTGCGAAGGGAAGTAAATTAGATTTACTTCCCTTTCGTTTTTTTATCCACATTCTAATTCTCACGGCAGACACATCTCCGACTCATCGCCATGGATAGAATTTCTCTTGACTTCGTGATAATACTTTCGACTTTGTCTCTAATAGAGAACAAGTTTAGACCATATTTTCTCCATTCACATTCTTCAGTAAACTAACCGTTAGTCCTACATTCTGGTAACGCTGTAGAGCAACTTCATTCGGTTGCGTAAAATTATATAAATCAAGTCCTTGCCTTACCCATTTAACGCTTGTAACTTTCGATCAGAAAAAAATAACCCACATTACTATGGCTAAATCAACAGCGAAGACACAGCAAAAACTCCCGTAAAAAAGACGGTCAAAAAAACGACAACCACTGTCTCTGAATCTAATTCAATAGTGACGACAAGTGAGACCATCTTAAAGAAACTGAAAGACCTCGGCATCGACAATCAACTCCAGGCAGACCTTGAGTGGTGCCTCGGTAGCTACAAGGCCGACAAGAACCCGGTAGGTTTGTATGAGATGGCTAACCGTGCATTGGTAGTATTCAAGGATAACAAGAGTACAAAGGGGGTTACAGCAAAGCTTATTAGCGATTTAGAAAAAGCAGTACAATAGAGCCGTACCCTCTAATTTTTTCTCAATAATTCAGCGTCCGAACCTAACGTCAGGGTGAACGGCGACTGAATTGCTCCTGCTTTTTAGATCATATGGGTTACATTGCTTAGCTGACCGGTGTAACGATCGACGGTAACACCAAATTTTCTTAAAAAATCTACTCCTTCATCCGAAGCAATCCCTTTATGTTCGGCATAAGAGTTTAAGTAGATGACTTTTCTTATTCGCATGGAGAAAATAATCCGCGCGCACGCCAAACAGGGCGACAATGTTGTATAAAGCGTAGATCCTTCCACAGAAATATTATTCTTCACGGCATATAAGATAGCATTTTGCTCGGCGTGGATCGCCAGCGAGCATCCGCCCTTGGAATCACGAGGGCAACCTACTTCCGGCCATTCCTCATCACAGTTATGTGTTCCTGAGGGAGGTCCATTATAACCAATTGAAATAATGCGCGTGTCTTTGGCTAACACTACCCCCACATGCCGTTTGATGCAATGTGAACGTCTGGCGAGGTTAACAGCCAGTTCCATATAGATGTCGTCAAATGCAGGTCGCTCCATAAACTGAAAAATAAAGTCTCGAAGTTATGAGTCTGCCGTGGATAAAAAAATTCGCGTCATGAACTTGATCAGGCTTCACTGCATTAAAGGAGAGATATACTGAAAACTCTGTCTAGGTGACAGGCAGAGATCAATATTCTCCACCAACTTTTCGTTTTGCCAACCGATTATCGTCAATGCTTGGAAGGACTTTTGGAATTTGAGTCAGGCCAGTGGTATCAGTAAGGGCGTTGAGGAATGAAATGATGTGACGCTGCTCCTCATGAGATAAATTTAGGTTGTCAAAAGGAATTGTTTGATTTGGTAAATCGATCCCTATCCCACTGCCACCTCCCCGATTATAAAAATCCATGACCTCTTCCAGCGTTTTGTACACACCATTATGCATGTAGGGACTTGTAAGACTTGCATTTCTGACCGTTGGGGTTTTGAAAGAATTTTTATGCAGCTCGCGATTGTAGGTATGAAATTTTCCTAAGTCTGGATCAACAACTGCATTGACCGTGTCTGGCCTTCCAGGCACACCTAACACCTCCGATTCGGTTTCGAAATACATCGGAGGTACTGAACCGTTGAAGAGTGGCATAAAATGACACGTGCCACATTTTCCTTTTCCCATAAAGAGATTTAAACCGTGTATTTCATCTTGTGAGAGTTTCAATTTATCACCACGCATGTACTCATCGAAACGGGAATTTAATCCCTGAAGCGAACGGATGTACCATGCTAATGACGCCTGGATATTACGAGGAGTTAAAGGATCATTCTCACCAAACGCAGAACGAAAAAGATTAAGATATTCATCACTGCTCCTGATTTTTTCTACCGCATGGTGAATATTTCCATGCATCTCAGTAGGATTAGACATTACATCAGTGATCTGATCCTCTAAAAATTGAACGCGCTGGTCCCAAAATTGAGATTTTTGAAATCCAGAATTAATTAATGTGGGAGTATTTCGGTTAATTACTCCTTTAAAATCAAATGCGATTCCTTTCGTTCTTCCATCTGCAAATGCCTTTGATGGATTATGACATGAGGCACATGATCGACTGTTATTGCCCGAAAGAATGGGATCAAAAAAAAGCGTTTTACCAAGTTCGACCATCTCCTTTTTTTCATTTTGATTGTGGGGCGGAGCAAAGAATGAAATATTAAAGGCACCTTTAGCAAAAATATTTTCTTTATCCATGTCGACTGCACCTATCCATTTGTTATCCGCTATGCTCTAACGCTTTCTGATACTGTTGGACGGATGCCGATAGTGGATTAAGACAATCTGATAATAAAAACTGCGCGATCGAAGGAATCAAAATCCTGGTGATCGTTGAGATAGGAAAGAGAATGTTGAAATTCTTTCGATAACCCAGCATAGGCCAGCTTCTACATCGTCGCTATTATAAAAAGACAAGATAGATTTTACGCCGTCGAGCGCATGAAAAGCTTCTGGTATAGAATTCAACGCAACCGGTGAATCAAAACCAGAAATTCCAAGACTCAAAATCCGAATAATCTGCAGCCGGCTGGCTTCCATAATATTTGAATCTGAAAGCTGATTCGATTCAATAAGTTTTCGAATTCTTGTTAGCGTGCTTCGAAGGATATCGATCTCGTTGACTAAACTAACGGTATCAATTTCAGCAGAATATAACTGTTCTTCGACCACCTGAAATCCAGAAGCTTCAATGACTTTATCGTCATACTCCTCCGCCTTATCAATCGCTGGTCCATTAATAGCTTTTGCAACGCCAGGGAAATAAAATTCAACGATTGATTCTATTTTTTTGTATTGATACCTTGAATTGAACAAAACTATTCTTCGCTGATGGAATGTTATTTTCCAAAACATTCAACCGAAGTTGATCAGCAAAATAGTGCAGCGAGTCTACCCTTTGGTTCAGATAGTTCTGGACACCATCAACAGGTTTTAATCCTTGTTCGGGCGATTGGCATGCCTGCAAAATCAGGAATGCAATTACAAAAATTCGACGAATCATAGTGATTGTAGATTTTAGATTGACGATTTTAGATTGCGAGCACAGGACAGATTCTGCATAAGAATAAAGCTTGTATATAAATCATTTCACGCAGAGGCCGCAAAATAATTCGTAAGGCCCTGAAGCTTTGTGAACCTTGTGCCTGTATATCGTAGCTTAGATGCGGAATATGTAGAAATAAAAACTGCCTAATACGTTTAGGCAGTTTTAATGTTTAAGACAAAAATTTACCTGGCTAATCCTTTTATTATTACGATTTGACTGCCTTGGTTCTCGGCGGCTCTTAGCACACCACCATCCACACCTGCGAATTCAGGATATCGCCACGAGTGCGGTTGAATACAAAGCATGAACACATCATCGATGCCGACGATTTCAGAAATGTCAGTCATGGAGCCATACTCCCACGTACCCTTCGCGGCTATACTTTTAAACTTTGCATTTAACTCAGTATCCCGATTATGATCTAGCTCAAAAACTTTCTTTAATTCTTTAGTGGAAAGGTCATACTGATAAATGTAAGCGTCATGTTGTTCGTCTCCGTATGAATTAGCATCTTCCTGTACATAAGCAAAATTTTCGGTCACACAGATGTTATCGACGTTTTGGAATTCCTTAGCCTTGCCTGTAGCGCGATTATCACCATCCAATACTAGTTGCAGTGTCCCCTTTAGCGGATCAGATTCGCTTAACACAAGTTTGTATACCCTGCCATACTTCGTTCTATCAGCATTACCATCCTGGCCTGTTACATTAAAATATACCTCCCTGCCAACGCCGTCTTT
This sequence comes from uncultured Bacteroidota bacterium, assembly GCA_963739105.1. Lineage (GTDB taxonomy): Bacteria > Bacteroidota > Bacteroidia > Cytophagales > Cyclobacteriaceae > Chryseolinea. The sequence continues at coordinate 110,101 of CAVTZI010000024.1, forward strand.
GCGATAGTCAACATCTTCTACGCGACCAAAAGCGATTGCCTTGAGCGCAGCACATTCTGAATTGATCTGAGCGCCTGTTAATGCCGCAGCATTCGCGATCTCAACAAACTCCACATCAACTGCAGCAGCATCTTCTACAAAATCCATTTCTCTCATATTTTGATCCACTCTTCTCAATGCATAAACCTTACCATTGGTCAAATCGCCTACTGTGGTCGATACATACAGCGCCACTTGCCCACCTGCAGTACTTCCTGAATCATCATCACCAATAACTATAACGGTTTTACCAGTATAGGCAGTTTTGGGAAGTGGAACAGCATTCTCAGCATTCCACCGACCCAGTGCGGGAAGTTCACGCGAAGTGCTTGCAGTCATGGCTGATGCATAAGGATTTACGGCATGCGTTCTTGATTCAGGATTACTCTCGCCGCAAGTAAGATACAAGCGGACCGAAACCATGCTCAGCCGGAGTTGCTAATGTAGCAGAACAAAGTCTCCATTGTCCACCATCTGAATTTAAAATATATTCACCGCTAACAGGTTTAAAAGTTTTATCCAACGTAACTCGTGAGACGGAAAAATTATCCTCATGATTGACTACCAACGCATAGCCATCTGTAAGCTTTAATAAACCCGCTCCGTCGGCGGAACCGCCAAATGTATAAGAAGGAGAAGCAATGAATTTGTCTTCACTGCTTATCAGTGAAAATACTTCGGTGGCTTCAAAGCCTGCCAGCTTTTTCAATAGCGCTGGGGTGATAGAATAATTTTGCAATTGTACCTCGCTGGGATAGTCGGCGCCATCTTCACCTGGATCACCTTTGTCTCCTTTATCCCCTTTGTCTCCTTGTGCGCCTTGAGGCCCTACATCACCTTCAGGACCTTCACATGCTGAAAAGGCAATCGCCATTGCCATTAACAAGCAAAAAAATTTTGTAAATAATTTCTTCATTTGGATGTTGTTGGTTTGATGACCGAAATTATATTCCTTGCTGATAAGAGAATATAAAGACCGCTTTACTGCATTGTTAAGAATTTTCGCTGTTGGACTTTCGATGAAATTCTAAAATGCCTTTAGAATGAAGGAGTTAGGCCAAATCGATTAATGCCACAGAGATTAACAAATTGAAAACCAAATGTTACGACTTGGATGGCACAAATTATTATCTTTAAGCCCTGATGACACTACAGAAATTTTTTCTCTGCACGTTGCTATTTTTTGGTGCAGCAACATCGTGCGCGTTTGGCCAGGAAGCAATAAAATCCAGGCCCAGTCCCCTGGCGATTTTGGCCATTCGTTACAAGGATGCTTACATCAAGATCACGTATTCACAACCTCAAAAAAGAGGCAGGGAAATTTTTGGAAAGCTTGTTCCTTACGATCAGGTATGGCGCACGGGAGCAAACGAAGCAACTGAGCTGACGACAACAAAGAACATTCAGATCAATGGCACCTTGCTAAAAGCCGGAACCTATTCCTTATTTACCATTCCTCAAAAAGATAGCTGGACTATAATTATTAATAGTGAAGTTGGATTATGGGGCGCTTATAATTACAATTCCAAACTGGATGTTATGCGATTTAATATCCCACCTTCCACAACAGATACGGTTTATGAGTCATTTACCATGCAATTTGATCACCGAAATGAAGTGGCAGATCTTTTGCTTTACTGGGATAGAACAAAAATTTCCATTCCCGTTAAGTTTATAAATTAAATGATACATAAACTTAAAATCCTTCTACTGTTACTTATTGCTTTCTCAAATTCGTTTGGTCAAGGTCTGTCGGAACTTGATAAACGCAGTGGCTTTAAAGATATCAGACTTGCAACCCTAATTGATTCTGTAAAAGGTTATAAGCTCGTAAAAGAGTTTAAGGAACGAGATGAATTTCCCGCAAAACTTTTTGAGGTGGAGAATACGGACTATGAAAAAGTCGGTGAGGTAAAGGTTCATAAAATAGAGCTGAAAACATATAAAGATCTTATCTACGAAATCAATGTCATTACGGACAAGGATGAACGGCTGATGAAAGCACTCGAATCACTTTATGGTAAATCGGAATATGACATGAAAAATGAAACTTATTTTTGGAAAACCGATAGTCTGATTTTGAAATTCAAATCTCAGGGAAAGCATCGGCTACAGATGTTGTATGTTTCGTATAATGTGCATAAAATGATGCGACAAGATAAAGACAAAAAAGTGGATGATATTGCAAATGATTTTTAACAACTGAATGACTACCTTATGAAATCAAACTTAATAATGTTGTTGTGTCTGCTGGCTGCGACAGCAGGTTTTACGCAGGATGAAAACCTGCCCAAGCCAGAACTTACAGAAGTGTGGGAACCCGTTCCCAAGATTGTTGAACCAAGTGCAAAACCTGGCGACCCTCCCTCCGACGCCATTATTTTGTTTAATGGAAAGAATCTGGATGAATGGATGTCACCCAAAGAACCCAACGGCCCGGCACAATGGACGCTGGCCGATGGTGTGATCACCGTAAAAAAAGGCACGGGTCCGATAAGAACGAAACGTTCTTTTACCGATTTCCAATTTCATCTTGAATACCGTATTCCGGCGAATATCACGGGATCGGGTCAGGCACGTGGCAATAGTGGAATCTTTTTCGCAGCCACCGGTAATGGTGACTCCGGATACGAACTACAGGTCCTCGATGGTTACAATAACAAGACCTATGTTAATGGACAAGTGGGAAGCATTTACAAACAACTTATTCCCTTGGCTAATGCTTCCAGAAAACCTGGCGAATGGCAAACTTATGATGTAATCTGGACCGCACCACGATTCAATGATGACGGATCATTAAAAAGCCCGGCGCGAATCACTGCTATTCATAATGGCGTACTGGTTCAAAACAATGGAGAGATCAAAGGGGCGACAACGTATCGCGGTAATCCATCTTACAAGAAGCATGGTCCTGGTCCGATACTACTGCAAGATCATGGAGATCCAAGTGAACCTATCAGCTACCGGAATATCTGGGTACGCGAACTGAAATAGAAAATAAAAGAGGCTTCAAAAAATTGAAGCCTCTTTTATTTTATGCTCGCAGCTTTGTTTTTCTTAGCCAACATGATGTAAACATAGACGCCGGTTCCGAAAAGTATTATAGCGATCAATTGCGAGTGCGATAAGTAATTTTTGATAATAAATCCACGCGCTGAGTCTCCGCGGTATATTTCAAGAATGCTACGGCCGACAGCGTAAAACATAATGTATAAAAGGAAAAGTTGACCGTAAAATTTCCTTCTTTCCCGAAGGAACAACAATATGGTCATGATAACAAGAATGTAACCCGCTTCCATCAACTGCGTAGGAAATAGCGGCGTGTTAAGAGGATCCGCATAGCATGCCGCATCTGTGAATGTAATGCCAATAACAGAGTCAGTAGGCCTACCGTGGCAACATCCTGCTAAAAAACATCCAAGTCGTCCGAAAATATGAACGAGGCACGTAGTGATGGCCATAACGTCAAGCATTTTGTAGGTATCAAGCTTTTGCTTTTTAAAGAACCACAACATCGTCGGGATGGTGAAAAGAAATGATCCATAAAAAACAAATCCTCGACCCGTTATGAGTTTCATGGGATATTTCAAATAATACGATGCATCTTCGAAGAATAGAAAAACTTTCCCGCCAACAAATGCAGCTACAAAAATGCAGATGAACAGCGCATTTGCCTGGTCAAAGGTGAGACCTACTTCCTTTTTCCCTCGGACTGCCATGTAGGCAACACCGGCTATGGAACCAAGCGCGATCATAGCGCCATAGCTGTACACGGTAACTCCTCCAACTTCGAATAAAATGGGGTGCATTCTGGGTAGTTTGAATTGGTTTGAATGGAATGAACACTCAATAATCAATAATCAATAATCAATATTCAAGTCGCACACTTGAGAATTGAGTGTTGAATATTGATTATTGAATATTTCTCCTCAGTAATTAAGTCAACTGAGCGAGGCATTTTCCAGGATGTGCGAGCGGATTCATCAAATCGAAGTGCAAACCCTCTTCGTGGTTCGTGCTGCGTAACTTCCTCGGGATCCTTCGCTCGCACTCGCCGGCACACGGTCACCGCTCCGCGATGGACGAGGCAGGATGACGCTTGAAAAAGGTTGTTCAAGTCGCACCACTTGAGAATTGAGTGTTGAATATTGATTATTGAATATTTCTTCAACCAACCAAGTAAAATGTAGCGTCGGCTTTCTTCTAGCCTTTATAAGCGATTCTATAAATCACATTGGCCTGATCATCTGAAACGAGCATCGAACCATCCGGAAGTACAAGAACATCAACCGGTCGACCCCACGCCTTTTGAGCGGCTTCATCTAACCAACCACTGGCAAATACTTCATGACTTGAAACTTTGTTGTTGGCGACTTTTACGAGATTAACAGTGTAGCCACTTTTTTTTGAGCGGTTCCAGGAACCGTGCAACGCTACAAACAATTGATTTTTATATTGAGAAGGAAATAAGCTTCCTGTGTAAAATTTCAAACCCAGCGGTGCTACATGTGGCCCGAGTTTATCTGCTGGAGCAATAAAGTCAGAGCATGGCCTTTTATTTCCAAATTCAGGATCCTTGACAGAGCCTTCATGGCAATATGGATAACCAAAATGCATTCCCGCCTTGGGCGCATAATTCAATTCACAAGACGGAATATCATCACCAAGCATATCCCGGCCGTTATCGGTAAACCATAACTCTTTTGTGTCAGGATGCCAGGTAAAACCTACTGAATTGCGGACACCTTTAGCAAAGATCTCACGTCCAGTTCCGTCTGGATTAATGCGCGTGATACTTGCAAATACTTCGTCTTTGGATTCACAAATATTGCACGGCGCACCTACCGGTACATACAGCTTTCCATCAGGACCAAATGCGATATATTTCCAACCATGGTGGGTTTCTTTTGGGTAATCGTCTTTTACAGTGGTTGGAGCGGGTGGATTTGCCAACTTGGATTCGACTGCCGGTATCTTGGAAATTCTACTGACCTCGGCAATATATAAATCCCCGTCTTTGAATGCTACCCCGTTCGGCATGTTCAGGCCGGTGGCCACTACCCATTTCTTATCCGCCTTAAAATCTCCGTCCGTGTCTTTCACGGCATACACTTTTCCTTGTCCTTATTTCCGACATATAAAACTCCAGACGGACTTAATGCCATTGAACGGGCGTTTTCTACTTCGGCATAGACGTCAATTGTAAACCCGGCCGGAAGTTTAATTTTATCCAAGGGTAGGGTTTTCGCATAGTCAGTTATCGCTGCTTCGCCACCTTCCGGCTCGTTAACAACCGCGGTCGACGTCGAATCCCTATTAGAATTTTCTGGACTATTTGTATTGCTGCAAGCCAGCATGAGTGCCAGCATAAAAACAGGAATTGATTTTAATGTATTCATAGTTAATGGTTATTGTATAAATCAGCGTCTACAGATTGGTAACCGGCATTCTTAATCGCAAGACCTGGAATCCAGGAAAACCTCAACACGTCAAACATCAACACTCGAGCACTTAGTGAATGTATAGGTTTACAAACGTATATAAACAATATCATTCCATGAATGGTTAAATCCCTCCCTATCGATCGTTTAAAAACTTTCAGAAGCCAAAAAATTATTTCAAATAGGTTAATTTTGCGGCCATGATTTCAGTGTCAAATATATCTTACTTTATCGGTGGACGGCCGTTGTACGAAAATGCCAGCATGTTTGTGAAACCAAACGACAAAATAGGGCTAATCGGGCTTAACGGCAGGGGAAAATCTACATTGTTAAAAATAATTAACGGCGAATTAACGCTGGATGCCGGAACCATCAGCAAAAGCGGCGACTGTACTATCGGTTTCTTAAATCAGGATCTACTTTCCTATCAGACCGACGATTCTATTCTAGCGGTAGCGATGGCAGCATTTAAAGAGGTCGTGGATATCGAACGACAAATTGAAGTCATTATCAAAAAACTCGAAACTGAGTACTCTGATTCTTTGGTCGAAAAGCTTTCTAAACTACAGGAAAAATATGACCACCTGGGTGGGTATACCATCCAGTCAAAAGCAGAAGAAGTACTGGAGGGAATTGGATTTGCTACGGCCGATCTCCACCGTCCATTAAAGGAATTTTCTGGTGGATGGCGCATGCGGGTTATGCTAGCAAAATTGTTGTTGGAAAAACCATCACTGCTCATGCTCGATGAGCCAACCAATCACTTGGACCTTCCCTCTATCGAATGGGTGGAAAACTACCTGCGAAATTATGACGGCGCTGTGATGGTTGTTTCCCACGACAGAATGTTTTTGGATAACGTGATCACCAAAACCGTTGAAGTCACGCAACAGCAATTGGTTACCTATGAAGGTAACTATAGCCACTACCTTGAAGAGAAAGAGCTGCGCCAGGAGATACAAAAAAATTCGTATGAAAATCAGCAGCAAAAAATACGGCAGACAGAACGTTTCATAGAACGATTCAGAGCAAAAGCGACGAAGTCAAGACAAGTTCAGTCCAGGGTCAAAGCGCTTGAGCGAATGGACCTTATTGAAGATGTTGTTGATGATACCGCTGCCGTTAATTTCAAATTCAAATTCAATCAGCAGCCCGGACGATTTATCGTTACGCTGAACCATGTTTCCAAATCGTATGGATCGTTAGAAATTTTAAAAGACACTTCCATTTCCATCGAGCGGGGAGACAAAATTGCACTTATCGGCGCCAACGGTAAGGGTAAATCAACTTTATTACGGATCATTTCGAACACAGAGCCAATTGATGGTGAACGTACTTTGGGATTCAATGTAATCCAGGCATTTTTCGCACAGCATCAGTTGGAATCTTTACATGTGGAAAACGAAATTCTGGAGGAACTAAAACAGGCGGGTTCTGGTAAAACAGAACAAGAGTTGCGGGGCGTACTGGGATGCTTTTTATTTTCCGACGAAGATGTCTTCAAGAAGATCAAGGTATTGTCGGGTGGTGAAAAATCGCGTGTAGCCCTGGCGAAAACGTTGATATCAGAAGCCAATTTTTTATTGCTTGATGAGCCCACCAATCACCTGGATTTTATTTCTGAAAATATTCTGATCCAGGCCCTTCAACAGTACAAGGGAAGTTTTGTAGTGGTTTCGCACAACCGGCATTTTATTAGCCAGATCGCCAATAAAATTTGGTACATCGAAGACAAAAAAATTAAGGAGTATCCCGGCACGTACGATGAGTACGAATATTGGAGAAAGAAAAATGAAACGGATGGGATAAAGAAAGCTGAGCCCCCGAAAAAAGAGAAAAAAGTCAAGGATACACCGGCACCATCGCCGAAAAATGATAATAAACTAAAGCTTCTGGAGAAAGACCTTAAGAAGATTGAAGACGAATTAGAATCTCTCGAAAAAAGACGAGCCGAACTGGAGGAAGAAATGGCAAAGCCCGAAGTATTCGGAAATTTTGAGAAGCTCCAGCAAAAGCAACTTATCTTCGAAGAAGTAGAAAAAGAATTAAGGGAGGCAAATGAAAAATGGAATCATATTGCCACCGCGATTGACGAGCTCAACAAAAATTAGTGGAGTCCAAACCCCAGCTGAACGACAAGTCGGTTCATATTTTCCTCTACAGAATAATTGGGCGGGGAAGAAAAACTACTCCAGGGTTGCGGATTATAAGAATAATTCGCCTCTTGGGACTTGTGACCGGCTAAGACATACAAACTGAATTTTTCTGCCCTGATTTTATATCCGAGCATAAAAGAAATCATTTCGCCGCCATACTCCCTATATTCAGTAATCCATTCTTCTCGATTAATTCTCTTGGCGTCGGCATAGCCCGCATTGAATTGTAAAAAGAAAGCATTCCGTTTTATTTTCGCAAAATCAAATTCAATAGTCCCAAAGACGGGAACGGTCTTCCAATCGAAATATGAGTCAAACCCAAATCCGGCACCCACAGAGAACCGGTTTATCCGAATACCATGGGTCGTGGAAAGCGTGAGGCCACTCCCCGTTCCGGACTCACCAAGCAGTCCGCCGGCTAGAAAATTATTATAGTAGATTACTTTTCGTTTCGACGGCACGCTGCTGTCGACTTGCGCATGAGCCGAGATACAAATAATAAAAAGAATGAAAAGTAAAATTCTAGTTTTCATTTTGTATAGCGATGCTGCTCAATAGTTTGATGTCTTTAGGATTGGAATAATCATATTGGAATAATCCATCCTCTCCGATCATAATAAGCGTGTTGTTATATGGGATAACATCCCTGGCATTTATATCCTTATAGTGCGCCAGCAAATTTTTATCGATCGTATTAATATCAGCGGCGTTGAATGCCTTTAATCCATCATTTCCGTCACAAATAAATAACGTAGAATTATCAATACCCAGTCCGTGTGGATTGGTCATCGGGTATATTTTTAAGAGTTGTGGCGAACTCAGATTTTTTACATCAATAATTTCCAATTGGTTTGTAAAACCCTGGCAGGTTGTACCGGACCGAAGTGTTACGTAGGCATAGTTGTCATCTACAACGACCGGGTCGCAGCTTCTTACGTGTTCATAGGTGCTGAGTTTGACGGGTGCTTCAGGCGAAGAAATATCCAGGATATGCATGCCGCTGGCGGAGCCAATGAATAGATTCTTTTTGTAGGGAAAAATAGTTTCGATATCCCAGTTGAGATAAGATCTGAGATTTAGCCACCGGGTTGCTTTCAGTAGTGATATCTGCTACTTGCAAATCACCGCCGTCCAACAAGTATAAATGGTCACCATTTATGGTGAATCTAGCCAAAGAGCCACCGACACCCGGTCCAGAGCCAGAACCCGGATTGACGGCGGCCTTTGAACTAAAATTTGCAGCCGCGACCGAACTTAATGCTATTCCGTCCTCATAAAACACTCCTCCCCACGACTGCATATTGGCATCACAATCCGATTCAGTCAGATAAACTGTTTTCTTTTCCACCCATTCGGTAATCACGCAACAGTTAACGTCTGTGGCGATTCCAAAACTTTGGTAGTTTCTGAAAATACCTTCCAGCCTTCCCGTTTCTTTGACATCGTTAATATTTGAAATATCAAACGCTACCAGGTCTACATAACTATCAGCGTATAGTGTATTTCCCTTTATTGCTATATCAAAATTTCCCGGGATCTTCAAAAATTTTTTGGGTGTCGGATGAGCAGGATCATGATTATCGATAATGTGAATTCCTTTTCCTGGATCATTTACAAACAAAAAATTATCTTTTAAATATATCTGTCCAACGGCGTTAATTGTTTCAGGTGCTGTAAGCTCAATGCTGGCACGTAACTCTTCTACAGTCGTGTAAACGGGCTCAAGATAAACGTATTCACTTTTGATGTCACATTTATCCGTACAACCTTCTAATAGAACACTGATGGCAAGAAGCATGGTCAGAACAAGAAGTGCATAAAGGGAAACATGCATTCTTTTTTGGAGGCGATTTTCTAGGGTATCCATATAACGTGGGGGGTTATTTGAATAAATAGACACCGACCCTCTAATTAAAGTTGGAAGCGCTTAATGAAAAATATATCGGAATCTTAAACCGACATCGAAGGTAAGCGGCGTGGAGTCGACGCCGGTATTGGATTTATAAACTGAACTAAAGGGATACCTTAATCCGGGATTTAAGGATAGCCTATAACGATCCCCCAGCTTATAGCTAAACTCCGTTCCCATCAGGCCGCTAAAGTTCAGGGAACGATACGGAGATTCGTCCCCACTTCCTTGTGTGGTTTTGGTCAAGCCGCCGCCATCCGGGGTAATCGTATTTTGAAGGAACACGTCAGTTGAAACACCCGCATTCAACTGAAAGCCAAATTTCCTGTTGACGACAAGATATCCGGCTTGAAGCGGAACATTAACGAATCGAACATTATTGTTGACATTGTAGGGAAATGTCTGTGCGACCGTGGTGTTAGCCGTGGCATCTAATAACTGCGGTGAAAAAAGCATTAATGGACGCGGCTTTTGGCGCCTCGAAATTGTTGTTAACAACCACCACACTATTCGCAGTGTAATCATAGGACTGCGTTAAATAATTTATTCCGCCCTGTAGTACCCAGCGATTGGAAAGTTTGGTACCGACACTTACACCAACTGAATACGAAAGGCCAGAAGCCTTTGATTGGGTTGACGCAGTGCTCGCAGAGTTCATGGAGTACAATGCATTGGATGGAACCGGCGCAACACTTGGATTATTTGCATTAACTCCACCCGCAGCAAATCCCACAGAAGTCCATAAGTTCTCGGTTTTCTTTTTTGTCTGATTTTTTTCTTCTGAAGCATACTTCTTCTCCTCGTCAGCAAGTTTTGCAAGCAGCAACATTCCCGGATCTGCCGTAGACACAGGCAACTGCAGCTCAGGCTCGGCTGGCTGATAAAGTGCGGGAAGATTCCGGCTTGTTTCGGCATGCGACAGCTGCCTGCGGATATCAATGCAGCATGGTCGTTTTGTGTTGAATTGCTGAAGCGGACGTCGTCGTTGAATTCAGATTTTTATCCGCTGCGATTAAAGTTGTACCCTTAGCAATGGTTCCTCCTACCGCTTCTTTATTGCTTCCGTCATGTGTCCCTTTATTCGGATTCGACGAAGATAAATGAGTCTCTTCCTTCGATGTACGTGCTAGCCGAGAATCCTCTGCTGGCAATTCATCTTTTCCGAGCTGTGAATCATCAGCACTGGCGTTAATGATTTATTTATCTGGCTTTCACTATTAGATGCCTTCGCATCCTCCTTTTCTATTGCAGACACTGAATTGTCATTGCGCTCATGAAGAAGTATTTGTCTCATCTTTCACTTGATCCTGAGGGGAAATTACACGGGGGCTAGTAGTTCCTTCAGCAAGATTTCCCATGTCGCTACGTTGAAAAACATAGTATCCAATTCCGGCAACACACATTGCAAAAACGATCGAAGCAGCAGCAAGCGTTTTAAAGAAAACCAGTCTGCGTTTCATCTTATCTCCATCGGCTTTTTCCAGGTCCAACTCAATGTTGGTCCATACGTTTTCCGACGGATTAGCTTCCGCATCCCTAAAAGCGTCTTGAAACGAATCTTCAAATTTTCGCCTCTCCATATCGTTCATAATACGTTGATTCCTTTAATAATTTAGCTTGCATCAAACTTTTGGCACGGGCAAATTGTGATTTCGATGTGCCCTCCGAGATACCGAGTTGTTCAGCAATTTCTTTATGACTAAAACCTTCTATAGCAAACAAGTTGAAAACAATCTGACAGCCATGAGGAAGCGTTTGAATCATTTCCAGCAACTGACTAAAGTGGATACCCGAAACCGAAACTTCCGTGTCTGGTAAATTGAGTTCTTCCACGTCAACCATTGGATAGAGGTACAATTTTCTTCGCTGGACATTAAGTGCGGTATTTACCATGATGCGTGTAATCCAAGTCTCAAGTTTTGATTCTTGACGAAAGTCTTTTATTGCATTAAAAACTTTCACAAAACCTTCTTGTAAAATGTCTTCGCCTTCCGCGGTTGTTTTGGAATATCGAAGACACACCACCAGCATTTTTCGACAATATTGATCATACAAAGCCTTTTGAGAAGCCCTGTTTCCTTTACGGCATCCTTCTATTAGCTCGTTCTCACTGAGCATGGACCGGGTTTAAGCTGTCGTTTTGCATCTTAGACACCATCTATATTAAAAAGGTTGGAATTGGTTATATCTTAGCGGCTTATGAAATACACTTTTGCACCCCTTGTATGGATTATACTGGTAGCGATTTCCTGCACGCCCATTGCACAAAGTTCGGTGAATTCTGAAAGCAATCCTAAAGTGCTGAAACTTATTGACATAGCCTATGAGCCTGAGATTAAGACCATCCAGCTCAGTCCGCTCGATGCACCGCTCCAGCCCGCCGTTACCCCGCTAGGCAAATGGAACCTTTTCTTAAGGTTTGATGATTTAAGGAATCAGCAAGAACCCTATTATGCTAAAGTAATTCATTGCAATTATGATTGGACAAAATCAGACTTGCAGGATCTGGATTTTATGACGGTGTATAATGAATTCCCGATTACGAATTTCGAATATTCTGTAGATACACACATTCCCTATGTTCATTATTCCTTTACGCTTCCTCCGGTAAAGCTGCCCGGTAATTATGTATTGTTAGTATATCGCGGTGGCAACAAAGAGGACATTATTCTTACCAGGCGATTTATGGTTTACACCAATCAGGTAACGTTTAAGCACGAGGGAAATCTCATCGGTCCGAGCACCATCGCCGACGTCAACCAGCAACTTAATTTTACAATAGATTATAAGGATCTGAACGTTCTCAATGCGCTAACAGATATCCATGTGAACATTAATCAAAATCACCGGTGGGATAATATGATTAACAGATGCCAGACCAAGTTTTGCGCGAGATATCGAGAAAGAATTAGAGTATCGGTTTTTTGAAGAATCAAAAATGTTTAGTGGCGGAAGCGAGTTTCGTTTTTTTGATCTGCGTTCGCTGAATTATCCAGGGCGAAATGTGGCATCCGTAAATAAGTCGGTAAAACCATACGAAGTCTACATTGCAAAAGATAAGTCGCACGGAGGCGAAGCGTACAGTCAGATCGAAGACATGAATGGGAATTACATGATTGACAACTATGACTATCGAGACCTTGCCTTCGCCAATTATACAAATGTAAATTTTGCATTAGCGAGCTCTACGCGTTAACGGGGATGTCTACGTTGTAGGTGCTTTTAACAACTGGAACCTAAATCGCGAAAGTAAAATGCAATACGATAGCGTTCAAAGCATTTATACTTCTCGTACCATGTTAAAGCAAGGATGGTATGATTACCAATATGTAGTTAAATCTTCCGAACTACCTTATTTTTATTTTGAAGGAAGTCATTTCGAAACTGAAAACTATTACGAGATCTTCGTGTACCATAAACCGTTTCAACCGAGGGCTGACTTGCTGATCGGATATTTACGCTTAGAAAAAAATCCTCGCTAAGCGTAGTTCATATCATGCTGGGCCGCCCTTTGAATTGAGTCGTTGTTGGCAACATCGAGCATGCCGAATCCTTTATGGGTAAAATATCCAAGTCCATTTTCATAGATAAATTCCTGGACTTCTTTCGCTGCATAAAGCGTGAACGGAAAGGTATATCCTCTCACTTCAAATTTGACATCCTTGTCAAATAAGGGGTAGATGCGGGCAAACTTCTTATGTGAAGCCTGAATGCGCTGGATATATTCGTGATCTGCCACCAGCTGAAACTTATAAAAAGAAGTAAGCTGCTCGGCGGTATATTTTCCAGTCGCTTCCATTCGGGAAAGCGTCGATTCATACAATAAGTCAGAAAACTCATCACTCTCAGGAGAGACAAATTTTTTGCTTGACTCATCGTTGAAAGTCGCTGGAATTACCACGATTGGCGAGATGCAGAGGAAGCGGGATTCGTCCGTAATTTTTACCGGCTCCTCTACTTCCGTAGATTCAGGAACAAGATGAAGATTACCTACGATGATTTCCTTTTGCTCTAAAACTCGCGCAAGAAAATAGTCAAGGAAGCGTTTATCGGAACAAGAGAAGACCAGCGTTACTTTTGCGGAAAAGTAATGCAGTCCCTTGCGACTAACTTTCGTTTGACCTTTTAGTCCGGAAAAGTTGTATTGGTTAAAATCCAAAAACTCTTTCTCGGGCCCGAACATTAACAACCCCTTAATTACCTGCGCTAGCAGATATTGATGGTGAAATGGAACGTACGCCCCCCGGTTCTTAAGTGAAAAAATGATTCTGGTTCTCAAACCCAAAAAATTTAAAAGGGGTTAAAAAAATACCTCAGCTAAAAAACTGCTTAATACTGAATATGAGCAGTTTATAAAACTAATAAAAAAACCGAAAGGTTCTAAGGTAATTGGTGGAATCTTTAGACGTTAAATCGAAAATGCATGATATCGCCGTCGTTCACGACGTATTCTTTCCCCTCAACGCCCATTTTACCTGCTTCTTTACATGCCTGTTCAGTCTTATATTGCTGATAATCAGATAACTTAATGACTTCAGCCCGAATAAACCCTTTTTCGAAATCAGTATGGATTACCCCTGCCGCCTGGGGTGCTTTCCAGCCTTTTTTTATTGTCCAGGCACGAACTTCCTTCTCTCCGGCGGTGAAATATGTTATTAAGTCTAGTAAATGGTACGAGGCGTGAAGCAACTTGTTCAACCCGGATTCTTTAAGTCCATATTCCTGAAGAAACACCTGGCGGTCTTCCTCCGATTCAAGTTCAGCAATTTGTGCCTCGATGGCGGCGCTAATGATGACCACTTCTGCATTCTCATCTTTCACATGAGCCTTAAGCGCGTCCACATGTTTATTTCCTGTATGCAAAGATCCTTCATCGACATTAGCGACATAGATAACGGGTTTACCCGTTAAAAGCTGCAAGTCTGCGATGGCATTTTTTCCGTCTTCGTCAACGGCGACTGTACGCGCATTTTTTCCGCTCGACAAAACTTCCTTAAATAGTTGAAGCGTGACAAGCTCCTTCTTCATCTTGGCATCGCCACTTTTGGCGGATCGTTCAACCCGTGAGATCTTTTTCTCAACAGACTCCAAATCCTTTAATTGAAGTTCAGTATCGATAATTTCTTTGTCAGAAACTGGGTCAACCTTGCCATCAACGTGAACAATATTTTCATTTTCAAAACACCGCACCACATGGACGATGGCATCCACTTCCCTAATGTTAGCCAAGAACTGATTTCCTAATCCTTCCCCTTTACTTGCTCCTTTTACCAGACCAGCGATATCAACGAATTCAATAGTCGTGGGCAAAACCCGCTGCGGGTTTACCAATGCCTCTAAAATTTTAAGGCGATGATCGGGTACGGAAATTATCCCCACGTTTGGCTCGATCGTACAAAAAGGAAAGTTTGCCGCCTCAGCCTTATTATTGGAAATCGCATTAAATAAGGTTGATTTCCCAACATTTGGCAGCCCTACTATTCCACACTTAAGTCCCATAGATAAAAAATTCTGTATTAAGGGCGCAAATATAAAAAAAGTCCACTGTCCACCGTCGGCTGGGTCAGTAGTATCGTATTTATAATTTACTTTGGAACGTCGACTTGTGGCGCGCTGGACTGCAAACAAAAAAGCCCTCGATTTCTCAAGAGCTTTTTTATAGATTTAGATTAGGTAGAGTAAAAATTTGTTGGGTTATTCCCATTTAAGTTCTGTATCCAGTCCATTTTTTTGCGACGTCGTCTCTGCTGCCGTAGTTTCTTCGCGTTCGTGAGCATGATCAAATTGTGTAAAGTCGACTCCCGGCATCAATTCAGTTTTAACATGGTTAACAGTACTGGAAAGAGCATCTAAAAATTTATTAAAATCTTCCTTATACAGGAAAATCTTGTGCTTTTCGTACGTAAATCCATCCTCTTTGAAACGTTTCTTGCTTTCTGTGATCGTTAAGTAATAGTCATTAGACCGAGTTGACTTAACGTCAAAAAAGTAGGTTCTTTTACCGGCTTTTACTTTCTCTGAGTAAATTTCGTCCCTGCCGTTTGTCTTATTTTCTTCCACAATCCGTCAATTTTAAGGTTAGGTTTAAGTTTGGTTTAGTCTAAGGTAGTATTTTGGAAAAGGATTGCAAATAACTGCGTATTTTATATTTTTTATTGATCCTTATAAGTATACTAAAAACTCAAAAATAGCGTTAAAAACCCTTTTTGACTCAAAGTGAAAGTAACACAAACCGATATAAAACAGAGCGCCAGCCTCGAGTTGCTCGCGCGGCAACTGGTTGAAGGCTTTATTACCGGGCTCCACAAGTCACCCTACCATGGCTTTTCCGTTGAATTTGCCGAACACCGTCTCCATAATGAAGGTGAAAGTACGCGTCACATTGATTGGAAAGTTTATGCCCGTACCGATCGGCTTTTCACAAAGCGCTACGAAGAAGAAACAAACCTTCGTTGCATGATTGCGCTTGATACGTCTTCGTCGATGTATTATCCTGTCCAAACGAAGGGTAAGATTAGGTTTGCAAAATTTGCAGCAGCGGCCTTAAGTTACTTGTTGCACCGGCAGCGTGATGCTGTGGGTCTCTGTTTATTCTCGCACGAGATCCAAACCCTCACGCCCGTGAAATCAACGTCAAATCATTTGGACAAAATTTTACGCACGCTAAATGATATCGATTTGCAAATAGCGACGCCGAGAAAAACCAATGTGGCAAAAGTGATGGATGAGCTGGCGGAAAAAATTCATCGCCGTTCCCTTGTAATTATATTTAGCGACATGTTTGATAATCATGAAAACACGGATGATCTATTCCGAGCGTTGCAGCATCTGAAGCATAATAAACATGAGGTGATCGTGTTTCATGTAATGGATAATCAGACTGAATTGCTTTTTAATTTTGAAGATCGCCCCATGGAGTTTGTAGATCTTGAATCCGGCGAGCGACTGAAGCTGAATCCTGGAGATGTAAAAGAAAGTTATCAAGCCGAACGCTAGCCGATTTCATAAGGCGCTCAAGCTTAAATGCAACCAGTACAAGATCGATTTTATCGAGGCAGATATTCAGAGCGACTTCAATGTCATCCTGCAGACTTACTTGATTAAGAGAGAGCGGATGAGGTAGTGGGAATGGTAATCGGTAATCAGTAATCAGGTAATCGGTCGTGCTTCGTAGATGGTTAGAATGTAAGTAGTAAGTGGTGGTTGGTAAGATGTGGTTATCTGGGCTGTGTCTTAGCTTTGACTTTATGAAAGTGAGTTCCGATAGTGGCTATCACTGGCCATCTAGCCGGTACGGTGATAGCACAATTACTTCAACGAGAATATAGAGATTAATTTAGCGATGGCTTGAAATAAAGACGAATTTTCGCCGGCGCGGCACTAAAATTCCGCACTATCCTATCGGTCACCGATTACTGGTTACTGATTACCGATTACCATTTCTTACCTACTCCTGAACGACCTCCTGATGGAGCCACGCCTTCTTGGCCAGAAGCTCTTCCTTTTCCTCTACATTATCAGGGTCTGGTACACAGCAGTCAACGGGACAAACGGCGGCACATTGAGGTTCTTCGTGAAAGCCCGTACATTCAGTACACTTTCCCGTCACTATATAATAAAATTCGTTAGATACGGGTGCTTGAGGAGTTTTTGCATCCACAGCAGAACCATCTTCTAACTCAACTTTTTCCAATTTAGTGCCCCCGGCCCAATTCCATTCTTGGCCTCCTTCATAAATAGCTGTATTGGGGCATTCCGGCTCGCAGGCACCGCAGTTGATGCACTCGTCCGTAATCATTATTGCCATGCTTTTCCTATTTTTGAACCAATTCTAATACAAAAATACATCAAACAAACTTAACGGACACGCGCTTCAAAAAGTTTATCACATGATAATTGAGGAAAGGATTAAAGCATTTGTCCAATTAGGTGAATATATCAAAACCCTGCCTGAGGAAAAATTTAAAACGTTAGCAGAAAGCATACGAATCGAAAATTCCTGGTTTACGGAAGGAAATTTACGAATGACCGTTAGCGGAATTCTGAAGTTTTTGGATGAGAAAAATTTGCGGGGCTGGCTGTCGGGCTATTTGTAGCCAACTCGGAGCCCGAAAGTAATTGCCATCATCATGGCTGGTAACATACCTGCTGTCGGCTTTCATGACGTTCTATGTGTGTTGCTAAACGGGGATTCCGCGCTCATTAAACTAAGCTCCAAGGATACGGTATTGTTGAAATTCCTCTTAGAAAAGCTGATTGAAATTAATCCCGGTTTTTCACCGAAAATTCAGTATGCCGAGCGGTTGAAAGGTTTCGATGCTGTGATCGCTACCGGGAGTGACAATACTTCACGCTATTTTGAATATTACTTTGGAAAGTATCCGCACATTATACGCAAGAACCGGACATCTGTGGCAATATTGGATGGGACTGAGAACGACAAAGACCTGACACAACTCGGCACGGACGTATTCAGCTATTTTGGTTTGGGATGTAGAAATGTATCAAAACTTTTTGTTCCATCCGGATATAACTTTGGTCCCTTATTTAGGAGTTGGGAATTATTTAAAGAGATCGAACACCATCACAAATACCATAACAATTATCACTATCAAAAATCGATTTTCCTGGTTTCAGTAATACCTCACCTTGACAATGGTTTTGTGTTGCTTCAAGAAAGTGAAAGGCTGGTCTCTCCTATTGCCGTTGTTTACTATGAATATTATACGAAACTGGAAGACCTGCGCGAAAGACTAGCACCATGCAGGACAAACTCCAGTGTATTGTTGGAAATTTTTCTCCCGCTACAATAAAATTTGGCGAAGCGCAATTCCCTGAATTGAGTGACTATGCCGATGGCGTGGATGTATTAAAGTTTTTGAGTGAACTTCCTTAATTCACCTCGTACCTCTTAGCGATTCGCCCTCACTCTACCACGTCAATATAAAATCTCAAAATGCCACGAAGCCAGCCAGCCGCAGCAGGCTTCACAACACCGAGAATAACCCAACGCCCAACGACGTCTTATTTTACGACAACAACTAACTACCTCTTATACCCCTTGCCTACGAAGCACCACCTCTTACCTCTTACCTCTTACATCTTACCTACATTACATCCCACCGCTACTTCCTCCCCGATACCAAGTAATAGCCAAAATGTTTTCGCGCCAATCCTAAGATCATCGTGAGCAACGGAGACTTTAGGTTATCCCATCTTTCTTTAGTCATCTTTTGTTTTCCTACGAAAAGTTCTTTTACTAAAAATGATAAGAACAGTGAAAGGAACATGGGCTACGGACGGCGCCATTCTCATGGAAATCTCTTCTATTTTTAATTCTTTAAAATTTAAAATGTGAAGATATTTTTCAACTTGCCTGATATTTCCCAACTCTGTTAGCGCCCATGAACTGCAGAGTTTATCGTAAGCCAGTTTTAAAAATCCAGTCAAAGGCTTTCCGTGTTTTAAGAATCCATCAGCCATTACAAATTTACCACCAGGCTTCAGCACGCGATGAATTTCCCGGAGCAAATCTGACTTGGCATCACCATTGGCATAGCAGCCGCTTTCAATTGCGAATACCCCATCGAGAGAATTCGATGCGATTGGCGTGCGTGTATAGTCCGATTCTATTATCTCGATGCGATCGGTAAGGCCAAAAGTTGAACATAATGAATTGGCTTGTTCAACTTGCCAGGGTACTATCGTCACACCTTGCAATTTTGCCTGTGGATATTGTTTGGCACAATATCGAAGTGAAGCTCCCAGCCCACATCCAAAATCAGCAATATGCGACTGGGAGTTGTTTTCAATTTCCAGTCGCTGCAAAACTTCCCAATTCAACCTTTCAAGCATGGGCTCCAATGAAAAGGGGTTCATTCCTTTTTCATAATAGCCAAAATGCATATTGTAATTTTTACTCCATGCAAAATAGTCGGGCCCTGCGCCTTCATAGTATGAAATAATTTGTTCCTTTTTGGAATTCAGGTTCGTGTTATCCGTTGAAATAAGATCACTGGATAACACTTCCGCCATTGTGTTGAAAATTTCCATAGTAGATAGATTATAACTTCATCAATAATTTATAAAACCAGTTCTGATCCGATTTGGAAAATTTGTCGATTACGGCATCCACTTTAAGAGAGAAATTCAGCAGATCGCTTGTGGTTTTCTTGAACTCAGTCACAGCTTTTTTATTGTCCCCGGATACACTTTGAATACTTTGTAAGACATTTATGATCGGTTCAATCTCCCGGCGTCTTCTTTCCTTCGATACTTGTTTGGCCAATTCCCAAACATCCTTTCCGGTGCTGAAATATTCTTTCCGCTCTCCTACGATGAGGTCTTTTTTAACAATCCCCCAATCCATAAGGGCTCTTAAATTCATATTTACATTGCCCCGAGACATTTGAAGTTGCTCCATAATGTCTTCTGCGGACAATGGTTCCGTGGCAAGCAATAACAAAGCATGAATTTGTGCCATCGCTTTGTTAATCCCCCAATTTGAGCCCAGCGTACCCCAGGCCTGAATAAATTTATTTTTTGCGTCATTCAATTCCATATCCAAATATAACTGAATTTATTAAACTTTCAAATATTTCTGAAAGTTTAATAAATACGAATTAACAGTCACGAAAAATGGAAACTGGATGAACGGTGCTATAATTTTTCCGCTATCATTAAGGTGTTACAACCGTTACGATGTATATTTATTTATTTCCCTGATGTATCATAACTAGAAAACTATCAACTAGAAACTAGAAACTAAAAACAATCCTCCTATGATCAACAATTTTTCCAGAAGACATTGGCTTAAATACCTTTCAGCCGGAATGAGTGGACTTCTCCTTTCAGAACAAAATGCCAAGGCTTCCACGTTTCAGACACAACCACCGTTCAACCCTCAGCTGGCTCAAGTTGCCCCCCGCGATTCCATAAAAATCACAAAGTTGGAAATTATACCAGTGCATACCTGCCGCACAATATTTGTCAAGCTGCATACGGATGCTGGCATTATTGGGATCGGCGAAGGCACTGTGGAGGGTCGCATACCCACGACCATGACTGCCATCCAGGAATTGGAGAAATATCTGATCGGCAAAGACCCCCGACAGCCTGCTCATCACTGGCAGGCTATCTACCGCCACGCTTTCTATCGAGGAGGAATTATTTTGACCAGCGCATTGTCGGCCGTTGACATTGCGATGTGGGACATAAAAGGTAAAGCCCTTGGGGTACCAGTTTATGAACTACTTGGTGGCCCTTCGCGTGATCGAATCCGCGTATACGGACAGGCTGGAACACCAGAGGGCGCCAAGGAAGTTTTAGCCGAAGGATATCAGTCGATGAAAATTAGCGTGACCTCAAGCCGTGGACGTCTTTCAAGGTATGTCGAGAATCCTGATTTTGTTCAGGGCGTCGTAGAAAATATCAAGGCCATTCGAGAAACCATAGGTCCCAAAGTCGACATGGGCATCGAGTTACACGGCGATCACCAGCCTCAGACATCAATGCTGTTGATCAAAGCACTGGAACCATTTCAACCTTGGTTCTATGAGGAACCCATTCAATTTCAAAATCTTCCTTTGATGGCTGAGATGGCAAAGAAAACCCATATCCCCTTCGCGACCGGCGAGCGTATGGTCACTAAGTGGCAATTCCGTGAACTGCTGACATTAGGCGCCGCTTCCCTCCTTCAACCCGACATCACGCACTGCGGTGGGATCACCGAGTTAAAAGCTATTGCTACGATTGCCGAATCTTTTTATGCCGGTATGTTGCCGCATGCCAAAGAAGGAATTGTCGGCGCCGTTGCTTCCATGCACGTCGCGGCGAGTATCCCTAATTTCGTGGCCCATGAACTTCCCAGTTTGCAGGCAGCGCCAAAAGATAAAATAGAGCGAAGCTACCTTGGAAAGAGTTACATCAAAAAACCACTGGTGATGGACGATGGTCATATTATCATCAAGAAGAATTTTGGTGGACCAGGATTAGGAATTGAATTAGATGACAACTTGGTAGAAAACGAACGTGGCGTTCCCGAATGGGAGTTCCCTGAAATGTGGGATAGTTTTGATGGATCGGTTCTAGATCATTAAGTTCGAGGTTTGATAGTTTCTAGTTTGAAGTTCGAGGTTGCTACACAGAATAAAGCTGTAAGCTGTGAGCTGAATGCTGTCAGCCTTGCTCGATGCACTCACATTGAAGTTTGCACGCCTTAGCTTTAAGCTTTAACCTTTAAGCTTTCAGCTTACAAAACTTTTGTCGCCTTATTGGAGACTATATTAGAGAGAAGAAGTTTTAACTTTCATTGCCTTTCAACGTATAAGCTTAGTCCTTAACGTATATGACTGCCACCACTACAACCACGCTAACGCAGGATACGCTGACGGAGAAGCCGCGTATTGCCTCCATTGATATCATACGAGGAATTGTCATGATCATTATGGCGCTGGATCACACGCGCGATTTTTATCATGCAGACGTAGCCTTGTTTGATCCGACAGATTTAACAAAAACTAACCCAGCATTATTCTTCACACGGTGGATCACACATTTTTGTGCACCGACCTTCGTTTTTCTTTCAGGGATGTCAGCCTATATCAGCCGGCAACGAAAATCTACAAAAGAGCTGTCATTATTTTTGCTTACACGGGGATTCTGGCTTGTTGTGCTTGAATTCACAGTAGTTCGTTTGGGAATAATCTTTAATCTGTACTATGATTTTCTCATTTTCCAGGTAATATGGGTAATCGGTGCTTCGATGATTGTCCTCGCTGCGTTAGTATATCTTCCGCAACGCGTTATTTTAGCAATCGGACTTGTATTGGTTTTTGGTCATAACCTGTTTGATCTCATACAAGTTCAGCCAGATGATAGCGGTTATGTCCCATGGGCTATATTACAACAGTCAGGGACCGCTTCCTTATGGTCCGGAAATTCTACTCTAATTGCTTATCCCCTGATTCCGTGGCTCGGCATAATGTTAACAGGATATGGCGCCGGCTTTTTATTCAGCAAGAATTTTGATCCGTTAAAACGCAAAAGAATTTTGTTGAATGCAGGAATAACCGCCATTCTTCTTATTCGTGATTTTAAGATTTACAAATCTATATGGTGATCCAAGAGCCTGGTCTGTTCAGAAAAATGCCCTATTTACCTTAATGAGTTTTGTCAATACCACAAAATATCCCGTGTCTCTGTTATACACATTAATGACGTTGGGACCTGTACTTATCATTATGGCATGGATGGAGAATTGGAAGACAAATTTGCTCGAACCTGCGAGGATCGTTGGTAGAGTACCATTATTCTACTATATACTTCATTTTTACCTTATTCATTTTACTTCGCTTTGCGTTTACATGATAACGACCGGGACGCCCTGGTCGGAGGTTAACTTCCACTTCCCTACAACCTTCGGAGGAATTCCGGCAGGCGCCGGATATGCGTTGGGTTGGGTCTATGTAGCATGGATATCCATTGTTATCGCCTTGTATCCGCTTTGTAAATGGTACCATCAATACAAGAGCAAGCACCATCAATGGTGGTTGGGATATTTGTAAATTATTCACGGCAACCAATAGAAATCCGTTTCCGGAATTACCACGCATTAGGAGGCTCCTACGGAGCCTACGCGCCAAAAATAATTTTTGTGCTATAAACAGGATGCTCCTACGGAGCAATTCTGGTCTATCCACGATGCTGATTGGTGCATGTCCAAGCGTTGCTCCGTAGGAGCATCCTATTTCTAGCACATTAGATGCATTTTCAACCGAGGCTCCGTAGGAGCCTCCTAAGTCCACACGTCAGTCCGACCAAATAATTCCCATTGCAGGTACGCGATGATAAAGTTAGATTGTCTGAAATCAGTTTTCCAAAAGCTATTTCTCCGAAATCCTGCCCATGTCGAAAAATTTGATCTTCATCATTTGCTTATTGGCGACGATAGGTGGTTATACACAACCTTCGGCGTCCGTATTTTTCCAAGAAACATCTGGGGCAAAGTTCGCCGTTGAAAAAATTCAGAAGAGCTTGATGAGTCAGGGCTATATCGTTAGACTTAATGAAAATATCGGACGTTCTTCTAAAACTGAAAATGTAAATATATTTCTCGCTGACGTCGAAAATAAAACTTGGATAAAATCCATAACCGATGTTGCGCCGCCTTCTCCCCAGGGTCTCGAAGCTGAAGGCTTTAACATTCAGCGCACGAAAGGCAAAGATGCTACAACTATTTTCGTTGTAGCTAACGATCAGGCTGGATTAATGTATGGGGGACTGGAACTCGCTGAGATAATAAAATTCAATGGAATCAATTCCATAAATAACATCACGCAAAATCCGTACATGAAAAAACGCGGCGTCAAGATGAATATCCCACTGGATGTTCGTACGCCAAGTTACACGGATGTCTCTGATGCTGCGCAACAAAATATTCCCGAAATGTGGAGCATGGAATTCTGGAAAGAGTATCTTGACAGTCTGGCCAGCTACCGGTTCAATTTTGTGTCGCTGTGGAGCCTCCATCCATTTCCTTCTCTGGTCAAGGTTCCTGAATATCCGGATGTAGCACTGAATGACGTCCATCGGTCCAAGGCAATTTTCCAAGAATATTATTCCACGCGCGCCATAGGATTTGATGCGCCGGAAATCGTCAACAATTATGAAGTAGTGAAGAAAATTTCCATTGAGGAAAAAATAAAATTCTGGCAAGACGTCATGCAATATGGCAAAGAACGAAACATCGCATTTTACATTGTCACGTGGAATATTTACACCTGCGGGGCAACGGCAAATATGGAATTACCGATGCCATCGACAACCCGATAACCAAAGATTATTTCCGAAAAAGCATAAGGCAGCTTTTCATCACCTATCCCCTACTGGCAGGAATTGGCCTAACAACAGGAGAAAATATGCCCGGCGCCGATTTTCAAGCCAAAGAAGATTGGTCGTTTGATACGTACGCTCAAGGCGTTTTGGATGTAGCCAAAATACAGCCTGACAGGAAAATAACCCTTATCCATCGTCAGCATGAGGCTGGAGCATCAGACATTGTAAAGAAGTTTAGTCCATTGATTGAAAACAAGAACATCAATTTTGTTTTTAGTTTTAAATATGCGCAAGCACATGTGTACAGTTCGACTAAACAGATTCATCATCACGAATTTGTTAAGCAGATCAAGGAAACCGGAAAGTTCAAAACATTATGGACGTTGCGAAATGATGATATTTATTATTTCCGTTGGGGATCTCCTGATTTTGTCAGAGAGTTTATAAAAAACATACCGATGGATGTGACAGAGGGCTACTATTATGGCTCTGATCAATACATTTGGGGACGAGAATTTTTGGATCGATATCCCAACGGAAAAAGAGAAATCGAAATTGCAAAACATTGGTATCAGTGGATGCTTTGGGGAAGATTGGGCTATGATCCCACCGTCGACAATGACCGATTCATCGCTAATTTAAAACATCATTTCCCTCGAACCGATAGTAAAATCCTTTTTGATGCCTGGCAGTCAGCGTCGATGATTTATCCTTTGACCACTGGATTTCACTACGGCGCGCTTGATTTTCAATGGTATATCGAAGCTTCTAAGTCGAGACCTGAACCCGCTCAAACTCCTTCCGGATTTCATGATATCAATAGATTTATTAGCCTTCCTCCGTACAAGGGAACCGATTTCATTTCCATTCCTGAATATGTAAAAATGAAAGACGAAAATTCTTTCATGTCAGGTACAACACCTTTGGAGGTTGCCGAAAAAATCAATCAGGCCGCTGACCATTCCTTGGCACTTGTTAAAGATATTTCGACATCGGGTGACGATGAACTTTACAAAACAGTAGAAGATATCAAGGCAATGTCCTATTTGGGAAAATACTATGCGCACAAAATAAATGCAGCCACAAATCTTGGCTTGTTTAAAAACAATTCAAATCCAGATTTTCATAGCGCTACGATCAAGGAATTGAACACCTCGGCATTGTATTGGCGCTATTATGCTGCAACAGCTTTGGCCCGATATAAGAACCCGCTGTGGACAAACAGAGTTGGACATGTAAACTGGATAGATCTTTACGCTTATGTTTTAAAGGACATCACTGATCAACACGGCGAAGTACAACTACCTCATATGGAAACCACCCGAGGTGGAACAATATTGGAGGCGGAAACCGCTGCGCAAGAAAATACGACGGCAGTTATCGGAAGTTCAAGGTTTTACGGGATCCGGATATGTCGCGGCAACCGGACCCAATAACAAATTAACGTTAACATATAATGCACCAATTGCCGGAAAATATATTCTGGAATTCCGCTACATTGTCAAGGATGGCCAAGACAGGTTCGCCTCGAAAACCTCGGTACTTGTTGGAGAATTACCGTCCACCGAAATCACTTTCTGGCAAAACGGGAGCTCCCGGAACTGGGTTTGGGATAAGGTCGAGGTAAAACTTTCTAAAGGAAAGCAAGGGATCTCATTTATCCTTCCGGAAAAAGTATTGCTCGATCATGTCAATGTGCTGAGCCGATAACGGCCGAATTACATTCAAACTCTACCAGAGAAAGTCATTTACCTGAATTGCTCACGAAAGCGATACTTTTGCTGTCTGGTGACCATGATGGAACATTAATTGTGCCTTGTCCCCCATACAAATATGCGATTACTTTCGGCGCTCCTCCAGCCGTTGGCATTAACTTTAATGTTACTCGTTTGTAAGACGGGTGGCTGTTCACTGGTATATCGTATGGGAAAGAAATATATGCGATCCATTTTCCATCCGGAGAAATATGCGGAAACCAGTTATTGTACTGATCAAAAGTAAGCTGTTCTGGTGCTGACCCATCCGGCTTCATACGCCATAGCTGCATTGTTCCAGATTTACTTCCATTATAGTAAATGTATTTGCCATCGGGAGAATACTCACAGCCATCGACGTGCTCACCTTTGCCTGTGTTGGTCAGCATGATTTCTTTGCTCTTTCCGTCAATGGACTTCTTGTATATATCATAAGTAGGATTATCAGCGCGCGTTGCGACGTAAACCACTTCCTTATTATTCGGCGCCCAGCCATGGAGATAGGACGGTGTCTCCTCTGTGAGAAGCTTTGGCTCACCTCCTCCTATGGGAAGAACATATACCGATGATCCTCCGCCAGGCAATCCTTCGCGGCTGTTGCTGATCGCAAGCATTTTTCCGTCAAATGAAATGACATGATCATTATTGAGTCTGGCTGCGGTTCCAGTGTTTACTTTTTGCGGTTCACCTCCGGCTACGGGAAATGTGTAAAGTGAGCCATCCATATTGATCAGCAAATTTTTACCATCGGGCATCCAGTTAGGGGCTTCAAATCGTCCGTTCTTTTCGTAGATAACTTTCCGCTTTCCGTCAAATACGTTCATGGTTTCGAGGCGACAGCCAATCCAACCTTCCTTGCCAGGGTTATAAGAATCAGGAACTGGCCGGTCGATGCGCACATTCCATACGCGCGCTTGCTCAATTACATCTTTGTTATGAGAGGAAATAAACAATCCTACCAAAACGGAGTCCTTAAAGCTGGTCATTGCATGAGACCCCAAAGTTTGCAAAGGTTCACCGGGATGGGCGGCACGCATGGTAATGTTCTTGCCTACGCGCTCCAATTGTAGGATTGTGTAATTATTTTTTTGAGGAAAGATTTCATCTTCAGGATCGCGCATGAAAGCCCCACGCAATTCGCGCCATTGAAGGACCGTGAGCCCATCGCCGTGTAACGTTGCATTGATGCTAGCAGCCTTTTCATTTTCTGATTCTCTTACCATCAGGCCAATCTTCCGGTGAGGATCTGTGCCCTTATCGACAAACTCAAAATTGGCCGTGATGACAAAATCGCCGGGAATTTTGTTGTATAGAAAATTAAACTCGTCCCTTTCAAACCATATGTTATATCCGGCCCCTTTTAGGGTGTATGTCTGGGTACCTTCATCATATGAGGCACCGCCAGTATTTATTGGATTACCGATGTCTTTGTTGTATTGAAATATTCCAATGTTTTTCTGTTGTGCAAAAGCGATACTGCATACCAAGCACCAGGTAATTACGAGTATATGCTTCATAAAATAATTAGGGGTTTTGTGAAAAATATGATTTTAAAATAACCACTGTATTTGCCTATAATGTAATGAGAATATATGGGTTAAACTTTCCCTAACATCTCAAGTTTTTATTTCTGTCGGGTACACAGCTAGTAAATGTTATTTTTTTAATATGGATATTGAGATTCCTCAAGCGGTCGAGCAAGCTTATCGTTGGCCCGTTTCGGTTGCGGGGATACACTCATCCGGTGCCGACGCGTTGCAATTGATCATCGATAATTATAATTTATCTGCCACATTGATTAGACAAATGAAAAAAATAATCATCATTTCTATTGTTAGCTACCTGGCATCCATTGCTTTGATTCAAGCACAGGTTATCAGCGATTCAATACTGGTTGATGGAAATTACAGAACATTCCACCATAACAAACCAGGCTCATTGAAAAAAGGAAGCTAGCCTCGTCTTTGTGCTCCATGGTTCTGGAGGAAATGGAAAAGATTTAATGGATAGAACGGCAAACCTTCGTCAAAAAACCGTGAACGAAAATGTTTTGCTGGTGTATCCCAATGGTTATAAAAAATACTGGAATGAATGCCGCAAGGTAGCAAGCTCATTAGCCAATCAGGAAAATATTAATGAGGAAGCATTCTTCGGCGGCATGATCGATTACTTTGGAAAGAAATACAAGATTGATGAAAAACAGGTATTTGCTGTTGGTACATCCGGCGGCGGCCACATGTGTTACAAACTAGCGATGACGATGTCGGGAAGATTCAGAGCGCGTGGCCGCGATTATCGCCAATCTCCCTGCCCAAGAAAATATGGACTGCAGTGACGCGAAAGTTCCAATGGCCATCATGATCGCCAACGGAACGGCCGATCCCACAAATCCATATGAAGGCGGTATGATGCAGGGCGGAAATTTTATTATGGGAACGGTCCGCTCGACTGATAATACTTTTCATTACTGGTCGAACCTTGCCGGTTATACAGGTAATCCTGTGAAAGAAATGCTTCCAGACACCGACCCGGCGGATGGAAAAATCATCGAACGTTATACTTTCAAGTCGCAAGGCAAACCCGAGGTAGTGTTATTAAAAATTATCGGAGGCAAACACGACTATCCAAACGACATTGATATTCATGTTGAAGCATGGGAATTTTTCAAACGCCAGCTAAAAAAATAATTCCATGAGGGTTATTCCAGTAATGCATTGTAGAGACATGACGCAGTCATTGTCTTTTTACACCAGGATATTGGATTTCGAGCATGTTGGTACGTGGCCTCCTAAAGGATCTCCTTCCTATAGCGTTATCAAAAAGGAAGACATTGAAATTAATCTCTCGAGCCATCGTGGCGATGGCGTCCCGGGAAATGTTGTTATCATCGAAGTACAGAACATAGACAATTTGTTCAAAACATTTTTGCAAAGGGGATTGGATACGTCGCTAAAGAAAGACTCTCCCGTTCACCAGGCACCATTGGATCAAACGTGGGGTAACCGGGAATTTTACGTGACAGATCCTTCAGGAAACACCTTGCGATTTAGTGAGAAACTTTACCCCAAGTGATGCGTTAATGCCTTCATAAGGCACAATGAAATACCAGCAAATATCACCGCCACCCTATCTTAAGAATTATATCCGGTATTTCTGGGTATTGGAAAGTGATGATACTGGTCAATCGGGAAAGAAATTATTGCCGCTTAGCGGATGGTTGTCCAGGCATTATTTTCCAACATTCATCGTTAGGATCTTTCTCCGATCCAAGGCACGAACACCTGCCGGAGATTTTCCTTTATGGCCAGACCGTCAAGCCGACTGAACTTAATTTGGGTGGCCAATTTAAAACAATTGGCGTTTGTTTTTATCCGTACGCCTTGAAAAGCATGTTTGGATTTGATGCCAGTGAACTTACGGATTCATGCGTGGATTTAACATTGCTATTGAACAACTTCAAAGAACCGTTGCTTAATGCTTCGTCGCTGAAGAATCAAGTAGAAATATTTTCGACACATCTCGATCGCCATATCCAAAAAAGCAGGTATCGCGTTGACCACGCTACTGAATATGCGCTTTCGCAGATCGTTCAAGCGAAAGGGAATCTGCCGCTAAGAGATTTACAAAGAAAGTTAAAACTTTCAGAGCGGGGATTTCAACGCAGGTTCAATCAACACGTTGGCATTTCCCCGAAATTATTTTCGCGTGTCTGCAGGTTTCAGGCGGCCCTTGCGTCAGTTGAAAAATAATAATTATGCGAATTTATCCGACGTAGCTTTTGACAATGGCTACGCCGATCAATCTCATTTTATCCGGAGCTTTAAAGAATTCGCCGGATTCTCGCCTTATCAGTTTCAAAAACGCGATCGAAAGATAGCTGAAAACTTTTCAGTGATTTAAAATCCCCCTGTCGGTTTTGTTCTATTTTTGAAAAAGAAGCCTCAATAGTTTTGACCTAAAAAAAACTATGAGGCTAATAATTTTTGGTTCAACAGGAAGTGTAGGTCGACTGCTAGTCGAACAAGCACTTCAAGACAATCACCTGGTTACGGCATTTTTGCGCGATCCAGGCAAAACTTACCGTCAGTCATTCAAACCTCAAGATAATTCGAGGTGATGTATTGGATTATCAATCCGTTGAAAAGGCCATGAAAAATCAGGAAGTAGTGCTATGTACGATAGGCGCAGGGAGTAAAGGAAACGTGCGGGCAGAAGGCACACGGAATATTATCCGGGCAATGGAAAGTAATGGAGTCAAACGATTGATTTGCCAATCTACACTCGGCGCCGGCAACAGTAAGGGCAATCTTAATTTTTTCTGGAAACACATTATGTTCGGCATGCTTTTAAAGCAAGCATACAAGGATCACGAACTCCAGGAAAATTATGTTATACAAAGTAAATTGGATTGGACTATCGTTCGACCGGCTGCGTTTACCGATGGCAGCCGCACAGGGAATTACCGACATGGATTTGGACCACACGAAAAGGGATTGACGCTAAAGATTTCGCGTGCTGACGTTGCAGACTTCATTCTGAATCAGGTAGCCCAGAATACTTACCTCCGAAAAACACCTGGGCAGTCTTATTAAATTTTCGTTTCCCAAAAATAAATTTTATCACAAAAGATAACCTTTCATTTTAGTCGAATCGTCAAATCCTGCTCGTTAAAACGTTAGCATGAATCCATATTTTCATGCACTCATGATTAGCGATTATTATTTCTCTGTGATTTTTATAATGATGTTAATTATCAATTTGTGAAATGTGTATCTTATAGCAGCATCAGTTAGAACAACTCACTTGCTAAGGGAAGCGACGTCAGATTTCACGGCATGAAGATGTAACAGAAACAAGTGATCGTTTTTCAGAACTATTAAGGGTGTCATCACGAACGTCAACCGAAAATGATACCCTTACCGTTGTGCTTCCATCGGATAAATAATCTCTAAATATTAATATGGGTAGCATTAAGACTAAAAACATCGTATTCGTAACAGGCGCATTTGTAAACAGCAGTTCATGGGATGAATGGCAATCGTATTTTCAAGCAAAAGGATATACGACCACGGCTCCTCCCTGGCCCTTTAAAAATGGCACCTCCGATGAACTAAGAAAAAGACAACCTAACGATAGCGATTTAGCGGCTCTAACATTGACAGAAGTAATCGACAGTTATGTAAAGGTTGTAAAAAGCTTTCCCGAAAAACCGATCGTCATTGGGCATTCATTAGGAGGACTCATGACACAAATTATTGTTAATCGTGATTTGGCTGCCGCTGGTGTGGCGATACATCCTGTTCCACCGCTCGGTGTTTTCCCCTATGAATTTTCTTTTTTGAAAGCCGGATGGAAAGCCCTTGGGACTGTTTTCTTCTCTTAAAAAAACATATTTGATGTCATTTAAGGACTGGCAATATGCTTTTGTAAATGGCATGCCGCTGAAGGAACAACAAGAGGCTTACGAAAAGTACACCATTCCAGAATCTAAGACGGTAGCACGCGGAGGACTAACCAGTGCTGCCAAAGTAGATTTCAAAAAATCTCATCCTCCTTTGCTCATAACTTCCGGAAGCGAAGACACCATTATTCCCGCACACCTTAACATTCGAAATTACAATCGATATGTAAAAAATGATTCCGTGTTGAATTATAAGGAATTCCCAGGGCGCAATCACTTTGTACTGGGGCAACCGACGTGGAAGGAAGATGCGGATTATATTTTGAATGGCTTAGTCGATTGTAGATTTTAGATTGACGATTTTAGATTGGGTAGCACAAGCAGGTTCTGCAAAGGGTAAAGCTCGCGATATAAATGCATTTCACGCAAAGGCCGCAAAGCTGATTCGCAAAGGCTCGCAAAATCTACAAGTCTTTGTGAAACTTTTGTGTCTGGTGTCTTTGTGGCAATGTATTTTTGCTGCCTTTGCGTGAAATGTATTTAATTGTCTGCCTTACCCAATCTACAATCCTGCCTACCGGTCAATCTAAAATCTACAATCTAAAATCGTAAATCAAATCTGTTGTAACTGAATTAAATTCCCGCACGTATCTTCAAATACGGCCTCAATACCATACTCAGTTTTTTTGGGTGGTTTTCTAAATACGACTCCTCTCCCTTTGAGCCGTTCATATTCTGCCTGAATATCTGTGACACTAAAAACAATCACTGGGATGCCCGCAGCATACAGACCTTTTTGATAAGTCTTAGCAATAGCGTTGTGATTTGGCTCTAATAACAAACCCGTTCCATCGGGTTCCTCAGCCGAAACCACAATAGCAATCCAGGCTTCAGGCATATACATTCTCTTCACGAATCCCAGCACCTCCGTATAAAATTTAAACGCAGCAATGGGATCGTGCACAAATACACTGGTCAGTCCAATTTTCATGATTTTAATAATTATTTAGAATTGTAGATTTTAGATTGACGATTCGTAGGTCAATCTAAATCGTCAATCTAAAATCGTAAATCATTCGTTGTTAATTAGCCAAGGTCGCGGTAGGTTTTCGTTTTAAAATCAGAGCGCTTACCAAGCTAACTGCAAGTCCAACTGGAAAAACTTCCAGAAACGTGACCACCACAACAAACAGTGGATTTTTATACATCTCTTTGAAGTTGGCCATCTCTGCGGCTTTTTCCTGTAACTCTGCTTCTGTTGCGCCGTTTCGCGTCGCTTCTTTCAGCACGTGAGGAATGTATTTGTCCAAAAAATCAGGAACAAAAATGTAATAGTCGACGAGCCATACGACCACGTACATTCCCGAGGCAACCAGCGTGATATACAAGCCAGTCTTAAAGGCCTGTCCGAACGAAATAATCCCGCTATGATATTTGTCCCGGTAATTTTTGATCCCAATAAAAACAAGGGAAAATACGGCGATCATTCCTGCATAGCCCACAACATCATTGCTTTGCTTGTCAGGGTTCGTATAACACTCTCTCACTTGGTAAAGTGCGAATGACGTGATGATCAATCCAGCAATCGTTCCGAATATCCAGACATTTCTTTTCATTTTTTTGTGGTTAAGTGATGGAACAAAAATGGGCGATCAACGAGAAATTTCATTCAGCCTTTAGGATGATTTTCAAAAATTAGAGACGATTTTCAGCCTTTTGGATGATGTTCTTACGGTATGATAAAAAGTTTTTTCGCCTTATCAATGGCTTGCGTTCGTCGTGCGACGCCGAGTTTGTCAAATAGATTTCGTGAATGGGTTTTAATCGTACTTAATGAAACATAAAGTCGTTCGGCAATTTCATGGTTGCTAAGTCCTTCTGCCATCAGTTGCAAAACTTCCAATTCACGTTTGCTCAGGTTAAGATCATTCAGCGCTTGCTCATTTAATGAAAATGAGCCGCTTGGTACAAATACCTCTTTTTCAACAACAATTGTTTCCACTTTGGGCTTTGATAATTTAAGCGCCAGCCAAATGCCAAGCCCGGTGAAAATAGCCGCAATTACGCCAACATAAATTTCAAAGGCGTGATTAAAAATGATAAGTCTAAGTTCCAGCCATTTCAACAAAAACATCAAGGCCGCCATGGCAAAGCCATAGAGTATTAGGCGTGAATGCTTAGCTATGAAACCTTTGAACAACAAGGGATTTTAGATTTACGATTTACGATTTTAGTCCGTAAGCAAATTTACAATGTGAATCTTAAAATTTCATTTGACACCTTAAATGTTTATTTTATATATTAAATACGCGTCTGATGAATTAGTGTTTCCAAAACCAGTTACGAAGGGCTACATCGGCGACGCACCAATCTACAATCGTCGATCTAAATGTCTACAATCAAAAAAAATGCCACGAAGGCACCAGGGCACAAAGGTTCACAAAGCTTGCTGATTTTGCGGCCTTTGCGATTTAATTTTGCGGCCTCTGCGTGAAATGTATTTTAAATGCCAAATTTGCACAAGCCCGTTTGTTCTCCCAATCTAAAATCGTAAATCTAAAATCTACAATTGCATCTAAGGTCGGATCAAAGTTCCATCCCGCTTTCGAACTTGCCAATTCGATTTTGTAGTAATAGGATATTTGGCCGCTTCTTTCTCATTGATATCCACTCCGATTCCGGGGACTTCGTTCACGGACATGTATCCTTTTTTCATCGTTGGACATCCCGAAAAAACTTCAAGCATTTTATCGGAAAAAGACACGGCCTCCTGGATTCCAAAATTCCAAACTGCCAGATCAATGTGCGCGTGTGCAGAATGTCCAACCGGAGAAACATCACCGGGACCGTGCCACGCCGTCTTAATATTAAACCACTCCCCTAGCCGCGCAATCTTCATGGCGGGCGTAATGCCCCCGATCTGTGATACATGAACGCGGATGTAATCAAACCATTGATTCACCATCGGCATTTTAAATTCATTGATGTTATTGAACAATTCACCCATGGCAATAGGTACCGTCGTGCTTGCCCGCAATTGTTTAAACCACTCCATGTTTTCCGGCGAAAATGGATCCTCAATAAAGAACGGACTAAACTCCTCAAGTTTTTTGATCATGTTGATGGCATCCATGGGCTGAACCCGCTCGTGTATGTCGTGCAATAATTCCACTTCCTCTCCACAACGTTTTCGAACAACCTCAAACATTTGTGGAACAGATTTCAGATAACCTCTTTCATTCATAAAATTGTCACTCTCCATTCCAAAGCCAGCTTCTTTGAAGTCCGGCTTTTCACTTAATGTTGAGGCCGCCCCCACCGCCCCATATCCACCCTGTTGAATGCGAACATACTTGAAGCCATCCTCAATAATCTTTTGAGCGTGATCGGCTACAGCCTCCGCAGTATTTCCGCTGGCATGTGTGTAGCATGGAATAGCGAATCGAACTTTTCCGCCCAACAATTGATACACTGGCATGTTTGCTCGTTTACCCTTGATATCCCAGAGGGCTTCGTCCAATCCACTCAAGGCATTGTTAAGGACTGGTCCATTGCGCCAATACGAACTTACATATACTGCATGCCACATGTCTTCGATATTATCGACATCCCTGCCGACACAAAATTCATTCAAGTAACTATTAATCGCTGTAACAACTGCGAAAGCCCGTTGCGTAAAAGTCGCGCAGCCTAATCCATAAAGTCCGGGCTCCGTGGTTTCTACCTTTACCACAATAAGGTTTGAACCTTGTGGTGCAGTAGCAATCGCTTTAACGCTTTTAATTTTTACAGGTGGAAGTCCTTTCGCGTAATCGGGTGTGATATAATGTGCTGCCCTGGATTCGTTGGTTCCGAAAAGTCCTAAGAGGCCTGCTGAGGAACTTATACCCAACATCCGTAAAGCGTCTCGTCGACTGGATTTAAGATTTGTTTTAATTTTCATATCATTCGGGTTGAGGTTTGCTGAACTTGTTTTTTTCGTATCAAAATGCTTCCTTAAGTTTCATTGAAATTTTAAAGAATCCTAATGGATTTTGTGAGTGCGTAAGAGTAGACTCGCAAAAAAACATGAGAGAAAAAAATGGCGCCATCGGAGCCTCCGGTGTTTAGAAATGAATAACGGAATCTTTTAGGAGGCTCCTACGGAGCCTGACCAACTCGCCAATTGATGTGCTATAAACAGGATGCTCCTACGGAGCATAATAACGAATGGCGATTGGCCAAACGATCGAAATTCGAGAGAATAGCTCAGATCTTCCTATTCCTAAATTGAAGACCTGTCGATCGTTCGAGCCTATGTCTTATCCACTGTACGACCCGCAATTAGGATATTATTGTTAGGAAAAATGGCTCCGTAGGAGCCCCCTATTTCTAGAAAAAATAATAGATTTATTCCCACAGACTCCGTAGGAGTCTCCTAAACCGTTGTCGAAATTTATGCCCAACACATTTTCACAAATCTATTTGCAATTTGTATTTGCCGTTAGTCAACGAAGAAGTCTAATCCCCAGGGAGCACAAAGAAGAATTGCACAAGTACATTACAGGTTTGGTCCAAAGAAGAAATTCCAAAATGCTTGCTGTTCATTGCATGCCTGATCACGTTCATTTATTTGTAGGATTCAAACCCACAATTTCAATCTCAGATTTCGTTAAAGAAATTAAAGTAGAAAGCAATCAATTCATCAATAGTAAAAAATGGGTTGACGGCAAATTTAAGTGGCAGGAAGGCTATGGTGTGTTTTCCTATTCACGTTCTCATGTTGACACCGTTGTAAAATATGTTTTAAATCAGGAAGAACATCATCGCTCAAAATCGTTCAGGATGGAATATTTCGAATTTCTGAAAAAATTTAACATCGCGTTTGATGAGAAATATGTGTTCGATTTTATAGAAAAATAATGTGGATTATTAGGAGGCTCCTACGGAGCCTGATCATTCGCCCACAAATACGGGCTCCGGCAGGAGGCTCCAATGGAGCCTCGCGATTTGCCAAATCCAGTGCTAGAAAACGGAGCCTCCTACGGGGTCTAATCAACTCGCAACGCTACTGTCAGAAACAGGTGCTCCTACGGAGCAACATCCCTTTGAATATATTCAGCTATTCGCCGGTCCAAACGGACCCTGGCAAAAATTCTCTCAAATATTGAATTTTTCCCATTGTTCCGATCGACTGCCACGT
>CAVTZI010000025.1:0-19726 GCA_963739105.1 uncultured Bacteroidota bacterium
CATAAAAGATTATTAGCTCTGCATTCTTTAAATCGCATTTTTTCCAAATAATCCTAAAATTATTATAATTTTGACCGAATTTTATTTGGACACCCTTTCTATGAAAACTCAAAAAATCGACAACACGGATCGCAAAATTCTGGAAATACTGCAGGCGAATTCCAACATTACCAACGCTCAACTGGCAAAAGAAATCGGCCTGTCACCGGCACCTACACTTGAACGGGTAAATAAACTGGAAACTTCCGGGATCATCAAAAGCTATCATGCCGTTGTCGACGCCGGCAGTGTTGGTCTTGGCGTGAGCACGTTTGTTATGGTCACCTTGAAGGGTCACAATAAAGAGAACATTGAAAAATTTATTAAGGCCATCAAAAATATTGATGAAGTGATTGAGTGCCATCATATAACCGGCGCAGGCGATTTTATTCTGAAGATCGTAGCAGCGGATATCGCAGCCTATCAGCAACTCATGCTCGAACAGGTGTCCAACATAGAGGTCGTGGATAGTCTTCAATCTTTGGTAATTCTTTCTACATTTAAAGACAGTAAGTCAATGCCTATTCCGTAGTTAGTTTCTGAGTTTGAAGTTCGAGGTTTGAAGTTCGTTTAAAGTTTTAATATGGTTGCTGATAAAACATTAATACTGGATACGCGTCAGGTGAAACAAAAAATCAAACGCATGGCGTATGAAATTTTTGAACATAATTTTAAAGAGAAAGGAATTGTTATGGCTGGCATTGAAGGCCAAGGCTACATCTTAGCAAAACTGCTTGCAAAAGAAGTGGAAAACATCTCACCGCTTGAAATAAGGCTTGTCAAAATAAGTCTCGATAAAAGCGCTCCCCAGCAAAGTGAGATCAAACTTGACTGCGACCTCAAAGAGCTAAAGAAAAAATGTATCATATTGGTGGATGACGTGTTGAACACGGGACGCACATTTGCTTACGGCATGAAACCTTTCCTGACAATCGAAGTAAAAAAAATTGAAACTGCTGTATTGGTCAATCGCAGTCATACTTTATTCCCAATCTATCCGCAATACACTGGTTATGAACTAGCCACCACCCTTAAAGATCACGTAGAAGTAAATCTAGGCGATGAAACTGTATATTTAGTCTAGCCCGCAGGTTTAAAGTCTGTCCGCTAAGAGCTAATCCGACAACGCGCAACTTCAAACTAGAAACTAGAAACCCGAAACTATTGCATGTCGACGCATAAAGCTGAAATAAAACGAATCACGACTCACCAACTTCGCGAGATGAAAAACCGCGGAGAAAAAATTGCCATGCTCACGGCCTATGATTTCAGTATGGCAAAGATCATCGATGGCGCCGGCATAGATATTATTTTGGTAGGTGATTCTGCATCCAACGTAATGGCAGGACACGAAACCACATTACCCATCACGTTGGATCAAATGATCTATCACGCGGCTTCGGTCGTGCGGGCGGCTAAACGTTCACTCGTCGTTGTTGACCTGCCCTTTGGCACGTATCAGGGTAGCTCCGGGGAAGCGTTACGTTCGTCTATTCGCATCATGAAAGAATCAGGCGCACACGCGGTGAAACTGGAAGGCGGAACTGAAGTAAAAGAATCTGTCGACAGGATTTTAAGCGCCGGGATACCCGTGATGGGTCACTTAGGACTGACACCTCAATCCATCTATAAATTCGGAACGTATACCGTCCGCGCTAAAGAGGAACATGAAGCCAACAAATTAATGGAGGACGCGCAAGTACTTGAAAAATGTGGATGCTTTGGGATCGTCCTTGAAAAAATTCCGGCAAACCTTGCCAAAAAGGTATCCAAGTCAATAACAATTCCAACGATTGGTATTGGAGCAGGTCCCGACGTGGATGGACAAGTGCTTGTTATGCAAGATATGTTTGGTATTTCAAAAGAATTTAAACCTCGCTTCCTGAGACGTTATGCTGACCTGCATACCATCATGACAGATGCAGTCATAAAATATATTGCTGATGTGAAGTCGAAGGATTTCCCCAACGAATCGGAAAAGTATTAATAGGTTCGAGGTTCGAAGTTTGAGGTTCGAAGTTGCGCCAGTAGCCAAACGAGAAGGTTATCCTGGACCGTAATTTCGAGTTCGACATAGTTCGAAGTTGCTTTCACGCTAATCCCACAACTTCGAACTTCAAACCTCGAACTTCAAACTAATCTAAAGCATTTCATTTGCAAGATTCGCAAGTTCGGAACGTTCACCTTTTTCCAAAGTGATGTGGGCATAAAGTTCGTGGTCCTGTAACCTGTCAATGAGGGTAGACAGCCCGTTGCTTTGTGAATCCAGGTAAGGGGTGTCAATCTGATAAATATCTCCTGTAAAAATAATTTTTGTATTCTCTCCGGCGCGCGTGATAATCGTTTTTACTTCGTGAGGCGTAAGATTCTGTGCCTCGTCAACGATAAAACAAATGTTTGATAAGCTGCGACCCCGAATATACGCAAGCGGAGTAATCATGAGTTTTTCCTGGTTCACCATTTCGGTAATGCGTGAAAACTCTTTGTCCGTTTCGCCGTACTGATTTTGAATAAATTTGAGATTGTCCCACAACGGTTCCATGTATGGATTTACCTTCGACTTAATGTCTCCCGGAAGATATCCGATATCTTTATTGCTCAATGGAACGATAGGTCGTGCCAGATAGATTTGTTTGTATTCTTTCTTTTGCTCAAGCGCCGCCGCCAACGCAAGCAGTGTCTTGCCTGTACCAGCAACACCCTGAATGGAAACCAATTTTATCTCCGGCTTTAAGGCTGCATGGATCGCGAAAGTCTGTTCTGCATTTCTTGGTTTGACTCCATAAACGGAACGCTTTTCAACGTGTTCAAGCATTTCATTAAATGGATTATAGTATGCCAACGCCGATTTCTTTCCGCTTTTTAAAATGTAGTAATGATTTTTTACCGGAGTCATGGTGTTCAGCAACTCACCAGGAGGACAATATCCCTTCTCATACAGCAGGTTGATCATATTGGCATCAACCTCTTCAACGATAGTTTTGCCGGTATATAAGGAGGAGATATTTTGAACCTTACCCGTAGTATAATCTTCCGACTGCAGGCCAAGCGCTTTTGCTTTCAGCCTCAGGTTTACGTCCTTTGAAACTAAGATTATTTTCCTTGTCTTTGGACTCCTTCTGCAGTTGCAGCGCAGAGTTCAGAATTCGATGGTCCGCCTTTTCTTCATTGAAAATTTTATTGGCGTCAATGGCACTTT
Organism: uncultured Bacteroidota bacterium; assembly: GCA_963739105.1. GTDB lineage: Bacteria > Bacteroidota > Bacteroidia > Cytophagales > Cyclobacteriaceae > Chryseolinea. Next base: position 3,239 of record CAVTZI010000025.1, read on the forward strand.
TCGTGTCCATCAACACTTTAAAATTCCCCTTGCCCTTGCCATTGATGGGATTCCAGTTGTGAAGCATTTGCCCTTTCGCCAGCTTGTCGATCAGGCGAATAAATTCCCGGGCCTCAAAATTTTTTGTATCGTTGCCTTTTTTGAAATTATCCAATTCCTCCAGCACCGTGATCGGGATGCCTACGTCATGTTCATCGAAGTTAAGAATGGAGTTGTGTTCATAAATAATAACAGACGTGTCGAGGACGAATACCTTCTTTTCCTTTTTCGTTTTTGCCATGCGTCACAAAGAACTTGGTTTACGAAATGTAATGAATGGAAATGAAAAACGTGTAGAAGTTTGTGAGAATTTTATTCGTGGACCGTTAATCGTTATCCGTTAATCGTTATTCGTCAGCTGTTATTAGTTTGCATCTCGATCGTGAATTTTGACCTGTGTACAACTAAAGTTGAAGAATATTAAACAACAAAAAAACGAACAGACTATTAGCGAACAGCATACAAGTCTCCCTTTTCATGTGGTATGATCTGTAGATACATTGGCAAGGACAAGCAAAATTAATTTTCGCGATGCGTATAATCGATTTAATCCGCTGAGGGCAACAAATTCTTTTAGCGTGATTACTTTCTTCTCATCAAGGTATTGCATGAGAAATTTTTCATGTTCCCCATAGTGAAAGCGAATGTCTTTCATTCGTTGCTTTCGCTTTACAATTTCTCTTAGTTCCCTGCTGGCCTTTATACTTTTGTCTTCGACTCGCACAAAGGACTCTTTTATTTTTTTTTCACCGATAATGTAGTGAGGTTTTCGCTTGCTTTCAGGAATCTCATATTGAATTACCGTTCGCGAATTAGCAATTGGTATTAAGGTAACGTTACACTGCAACGACGGCCTGACTTTTTTAAGGGCTTCGGTCATAACATGCAATTCGTCTTCAGGATGTTTCAGACCGGCGAGACTTCCGTCATCTCCAATGCCAATCAAAAGAATGCCGCCTTTTGTGTTGGCAAATGCAATCATCTCCCGAACTATTTTTTCAGGAAATGTTGCCTTCCGCTTAAACTCCAATGATGCGCCTTCTCCGTGAGAAACCAAAAGTTTAAGTTGCTGAACTTGCCTGGGATTTAGCGAAAAAATTTCCTGTGGCTTCATGGCGTGAAATCAACTTCCCGAAAGTTCAAAACTTCCCGAAAGTTTAAAACTTTCGGGAAGTTTTTAAACTTTAGGAAGTTCTAAAACTTTCTTCTTCCCATTATTTCGTCATCCTCATCGTCTTCATCTGGTTTCGGCAGCGTAAACATACTGCTCAGCAGATCTTTGAATTGCAGTCCTGCAGTGAGTGAATGTTTACTTATTAAACTATATTCCGCCAAACCGTGGAGTGCAAATTCCATCAGGAATAAATTAGTGGTCGGATCCTGATTAGGATGAAATTCTTTGACCAGTTCTCTCAACCCTGGAATCGCGTTGATCTGCTTTTCAAATTCAGCCTGGCTCATGTCGTGCAGTAAATCCACGGTATTTCCCTCGCCAAACCAGTTGGAAATTTTCTTATACGGACTTTTTTCTTTTTGCTTTCGGAATTTATCAGGGTCAGGAAAATAATTTATGAATTGTGTGCGCAACGCTTTGCCCACTAAGTTTTGCGCCACGATACCGGGTCCTTCTTGTTCTCCTTCGTACACTAATTCTACTTTCCCGGTGATCGCGGGAATCACGCCCACAAAATCAAGTATTCTGATTTGTGCGCTCTTCTCATGATTTAATATACTTCTTCTCTCTGCCGCTGCTATTAAGTTTTCATATGCTGAAATTGTCAAGCGAGCAGATACGCCACTTTTGGAATCCACATATTCGCTCTTACGCGCCTCAAAGGCGATTTGTTCAACCAGGTCCTTGGCAATTTCATTTATGGAAACCAGCCTGCGTTGCTCTGCTTTAACGCGAGCCTCTTGTTGCGTAATGTGCTTTCCTATGTCAATAGTCTTCGGATAATGCGTAATGATCTGACTGTCGATTCTATCCTTGAGCGGCGTTACAATACTTCCGCGGTTAGTATAGTCCTCCGGGTTGGCAGTAAAAACAAATTGAATATCAAGCGGCATCCGGATTTTAAATCCGCGTATCTGAATATCACCTTCCTGCAAAATATTAAACAAGGCTACCTGAATACGAGCTTGTAAATCCGGTAATTCATTGATAACAAAAATACTTCGATTCGAACGGGGTATCAACCCAAAATGAATGACACGTTCATCCGAGTAAGGAAGCTTAAGCGTTGCTGCTTTGATCGGATCCACATCGCCAATTAAGTCGGCAATGGAAACATCCGGGGTTGCCAGTTTTTCTGAATACCGTTCTTCTCTGTGAAGCCAGGTGATGGGAGTGGCGTCACCCAGTTCTTCAATTTTATCGCGACCATATCGGGAGGTTGGACTAAATGGATCATCATTTAATTCGGAGCCTTCAATAACGGGTATATACTCATCCAGGAGATTTACCATCAGTCGCGCCAGACGTGTTTTTGCCTGCCCACGCAAGCCGAGCAAATTGATATCATGTCCGGCAAGGATTGCGCGCTCCAAATCCGGAATTACTGTTTCTTCATAGCCCCAGATTCCCTCGAACACCGTTTGTTTATTTTTTAATCTGCTGATGAGATTTTCCCGAAGTTCTTCTTTGATTGATTTTGCCTTATAACCCGAGTTCTTAAGTTGTGCGAATGTCTTTATTTTTGAATGATCCATCGATAATATTATTTTAAACTTGACCTACTAACCGTCAAAAATCCGGACGATGGATGGTTGACTAATAAACGGCGGGCTATCTATAAATTCTTCCTACGGTTTCTTTTGAAATCTTCAAACACCAGATTTCCTAATCCTTCAAGGTTGCTATAATATGCATTTCCGTTATTTGCCTTTGTAAAGTCCCGGACAAAAGCTTTTAAATATGGATCAGTGGCAATCATAAATGTTGTTACAGGAACTTTCAGCTTTCTTAATTGTCCTGCCAGGTTTAATGTTTGATTTAAAATTTTCGGATCGAGGCCAAAAGCATTTTTATAATACTTGATCCCTTGCTTAATACAGGTAGGCTTGCCATCGGTGATCATGAAGATCTGTTTATTGGAATTTTTTCTCCGTCGTAGTATGTCCATAGCCAACTCTAATCCGGCCACTGTATTAGTATGATAAGGTCCCACCTGAAGATAAGGAAGGTCTTTAATTTCAATTTGCCAGGCATCATCACCAAATACTAAAATATCCAACGTGTCTTTCGGATATTTCTTGGTGATCAGCTCCGCCAACGCCATGGCTACTTTCTTTGCCGGTGTGATGCGATCCTCGCCATATAAGATCATAGAGTGTGAAATGTCGATCATCAACACTGTAGAGGTTTGTGTTTTATATTCAGCCTCCATGATTTCAAGGTCTTCTTCCGTCATGAAAAAATTATCAAGACCATGGTTAATCTGGGCATTTCTCAATGAATCGGTAACCGAAATCTGCTCAAGGGTGTCTCCGAATTCGTAATCCCGATGTTCCGTAGTTTGTTCGTCGCCCCTCCCACTGTGAGGCGTATTGTGTTCTCCGGATTTCGTTTTTTTAAGTTTGCCAAAAATCTCTTCTAGGGCCGATTGCCTCAATCGTTGTTCACTTTTTGCATTTAATTTGAATTCACCCTTTGGACCCTCTTCTGTGATGTAACCTTTCGTTTTAAGGTCTTCGATAAAATCCCCGATCCCATACTTATCATTGGTCAAACCATATTGCCGATCCACTTCGGTAAGCCATTGAAGCGCCTCAGCAACATTGCCGGCGGTAACCAGAACCAATTGCATAAAAATCTTGAGCAGCTTATCAAAGTCGCTTTTGGCTTTTTCAGGAGGGGGGGTGTAGCGGGAAAATCTGTAACCTAGCATTTCGGCGTCACTTATTCATTCTTAACCCTGAATTCCAATATTCTGTTCGATCCTGCCTCTTTTTCTCCAGGAAGTCTGGACCCTTCAGAAATAACGAAGAATTGAAAACTAAAATACTGATTATGTTCCGGATAAAAATAAAAAATACCACGAAAGGCAAGAACAGTCAAAAAGTCGCTGCGGAATATCGCGTCCTATTTGGCTGATAGCTTTTTCTCCTTCATCGTACCATAAATATAATCCCATAGCGGAGACGAAACGCCATAGATCATTTCGCCATTTTTATAATGGTGAGTTCCATGATTGATCCAGAGAAACTTAAAGATATTTTTAGGGGGCGCAAACGCGTGAACCATGTAATGAACCCCAAGATAGGCAGCATAGCCCACGAGAAATCCCGGCAAGAAAGCAAATGCGAAATCACCCATCACCAACCTGAATAACAACAACAAAATAGTGGTAATTGTAACGCTCAGGAGGGGAGGCATGGCCAGCCTGTCTTTATCCTTTGGATATTCGTGATGAACTCCATGAACAATGTATTGAAACTTAGTCCGGAGCGGCCGTATAGGTTTTCATGTGGAAAACATAACGATGCACCACATACTCCACCCAGGTAAATGCTATCATTCCCAATAAAAACAGCCCTATCGTTGTGCCGGCGGAAAGGGATGTATGGGTTACACTCCAAGCCAACAAGGCCAAGGAAAAAACGGCAAAAATTGTGAGTGGCACTGCGATATGTGTGCGTGTAAGTTTTTCCAGAACAGGGTTTTGAAACAGTTTTTGGGTGCCTTTGTTTTTGGGTACTATTACATTCGCCATAACCTAAAAGTAAATTTAATTCATCAATGGTTTTTACGTCATGTGCTTTGCTTTGGATGCAGCCTTTTGCAGGATCTTTTGATAATAATTTTCATAAAGCGGCAGAATCTTGGTGATATCAAATTCCTGGGCGCGTTTCAAAGCATTCTCCTTGAATTTGGGCAAATTATTTTTATCCAGGATAAATAGGGCATGCTTCGTCATATCTTCAATGTCGCCTACCGGGCTCATAAAACCCGTGACACCCTGAACGATAAGTTCTGGCAGCCCCCCGGCATCAGAACTGATCACGGGAACTTCGCATGCCATGGCTTCAAGGGCAGCTAAGCCGAAGCTTTCTTTCTCGGACGGCATCAAAAAAAGGTCCGCCACAGACAGTACTTCCTCGACGGCTTCAAGCTTGCCAAGAAAACGGACGGCATCGTTGATGTCCAAATCGCGACACATATTTTCTGCCCGGGTTCTCTCGGGCCCATCTCCAATCATTAACAACTTACTGGGTATTTCGTTGTGAAGATTTGCAAAAACTTTGACAACATCCTGGACACGTTTTACTTTCCTAAAGTTCGAAGTATGTACGACCAAGGCTTCGCCATTCGGACAGATCGCCTTTTTAAAATGTTCCTTTTTCTGCTTCTTGAATTTTTCAAGGTCGATGAAATTGGGGATCACCTCAATATCGTTTGTGATCTTAAACGATGCATACGTTTCCCTTCTGAGATCTTCTGATACAGCCGTGACCCCATCAGATTGATTTATGCTAAAGGTAACAACGGGCTCATACGACACATCCTTACCCACTAGCGTGATATCCGTACCGTGAAGCGTAGTTACAAAAGGTATAGTGACCCCGTGGGTTTTTAATATCTGTCTGGCCATGTAGGCAGCCGAGGCATGGGGAATAGCGTAATGAACATGAAGCAAGTCAAGTTTTTCATTTTTAACCACGCTTACCATCTTGCTTGCTAACGCTAACTCATATGGAGGAAATTCGAATAATGGATATGACCTGAAGTCAACTTCATGATAGAAAAGATTTTCATTTAGGAAGTCCAGACGGGTGGGTTGAGAATAGGTAATAAAATGAATTTTGTGCCCTTCTTTCGCAAGTGCCTTTCCAAGTTCAGTGGCGACCACACCACTTCCCCCAAAGGTTGGATAACAGACTATTCCGATATTCATTTTTAATGTGTAATGGTAGTGAATGCGTAGTGCGTGTGAATCATTTATTTAATTTAATTCAAATTAATAATCCAGTCAATGGACGCAAAATTTTAAGAAATATTGTAGGTAGACGATATCGTTTAGTTGTATTGGCAATAGTCAAAAATCGACTCATAAATGACATCTTGTATGCGAGAACGTATATTGGTGTTGATTAGTTTAGCGCTTCGATCAGGATATACACGGTTCGAAAGGAAAATATAAACCAAATCAAATTCTGGGTCGATCCAGACGCAGGTCCCTGTGAAGCCTGTGTGTCCAAATGTTTTCGGCGAAGCCTTTAAAGAGGTTGGGCTGCTCCAATCACTTTGTACAGGTTTGTCCCATCCCGAGTCCCCTTCTGCTTTTGTCGAATTGCTTGGCTGTAAATAAGTTAATGGTCTCAGGCTTGTAGTACCGATATCCCCCGTAAAACCCCTTCTGCAAAAGCATTTGACCCAGCTTAGCCAGATCGGAAGCATTGCTAAACAACCCTGCATGCCCGGCGACACCGCCCATCATCGCCGCGCGTTCATCGTGCACCGTACCAGCGATATGGGTTTTCCGGTAAATTTTATCATCCTCTGTTGGCGCAATGCGTTGCACTGGAAATCGTTTTAGTGGCGTAAATCCCGTAGTGTAGGCTCCAAGTGGTTCATAAAGGTTTTGTGCCAAAAACTCATCGATCGGCTGATTGAAAATTCTCTCCGCAAGCCTTTGAAACAACAAAAAACCCAAGTCACTATACTGATAGCCATAGGGTGTACGTGGCGGCTTTAGTTTGCAGTTTTGATTCACCGATCCACGACCAAACAGAATCGCGGAGAACAGGTGCTGCAAATAGATCTGGTGAAACCTGCAGCGGATAACCCTCACTTTGAACACGGCTATAATATTGCGGCAGAAAATTATTGTCCTTTACAGTTTCAGTCCACATGGGTATAAAAGGAACAAGTCCTGCCTGATGCGTTAGCATCTCTACAAGGGTAATATCTTTCTTATTGGTATTCTTCAGTTCCGGAAGGTAGTAGGAGAGTTTTTTATTGAGATCGATCAAACCTTTTTCGTACATGAACATGACGGTTTGAAGCGTAGCAGAAACCTTTGTCAAGGAGGCAAGGTCATAAATAATATCATCGGTTACCAGGTCGGTACTATCATACGTCAGCCCGCCATAAGATTTGTCCAGTATCACTTTTCCGTGGCGCGCCACTAAAATTTGACAACCCGGTGTAGCATGTGAGGTAATGGCTTCGTCAACAATAGTCTCTATTTTTTCCAATGTCCTGCTATCCATTCCGGCGTCTTCGGGAAGGGAATAAGTAAGGCGTTGAAGCGTTTCTGATATCAGGCCGCTACCTTCCGGGGCGTCCCCTGAAAAGGTGTAAGGTAAAACTCCATCAGCCTTTAAGCCACCAAAAATCACCTGCGGGATCGCTCGCAATGTTTCTGTCGCTGGAGTGTACGCGGTAATAATGGTGGTATTCGGAATACCTTGCCCGTAAAAAATTTTCGTTGCCAAAGTCACATATAATAATTTCATGCGTAGGTACGGCACGTTGTGCCAGCATTCCAATCTTCGCGATTAGGTAAGCGGGAGTCTGAGGAAACACACCCACGATAATTACATGTTTTTCCTTAAGCGAGTCGGAAAACGATTCTACATCCGTTTTATCATCAAATGCAAACTGCGTCGCATGTACATACTTATTGAGATATTGATAGAATTCGCCTGATTGTTCTAAAGCCGTGTTGATATAAATAAAATGTCTATTTTCCAAAGTGGCGATTGGAATAACATCTTGTTTGTCTTGTATAATGGTTATCGCTTTTTCGTACAATCATTTTATTTAAGATCTTCGCCTCAGGAGAATTCAATTTTGCAATCAGGTTATCGGTGTTTACAAAGGACTTTCGCCATAGTCCCGCATCAAATTTTGCAGCAAGAATTTTTCTCACGGAGGTTGTCAGCAAAGCCTCGTAGCTTTGCTCCTTCTTAATCAATCGTTTTATTTTCCGAATAGCCGAACCGGCATCTTCAGCGGAAATAATGAGATCATTGCCGGTTTGAAAAGCAAGGACCTCGTCAATGCCTTTACTCTTTTCATCAATCTCTGTTGGGCGATGAAGATCTACCATTGAAAGTCCTTCATAATTTAATTTCTTTTTTAGCCAGTCACCGGCAAACAACAACGAGATGGTTGTCGCATTGTATTCGTTTTTTCGCACCAACTCTTTGTCCTGATAAAAAAGTGGGAAATTGGCGGAGGTTGTCATGAACCCGGCAACCTTGTTTTCAAAAAGTTTAAAAAATGGAAATGATTTTGTTGTATCCACACTGGCTTCAATCATTGGAACATCGTCCTTGACATCCCACACCGTGGCGCCGTTTATGGCAAAGTTTTTTACAATAGCTGCCACGCCATGATCTTGAAGGCCTCTCATAAAAGCAACTGACAGCGATGCAACACGATTACGATTTTCGCTAAAAGCATAATGGCTTAGTGGATCCTGAAAGTTACTTGCAACCGTTGCGAAAGAAGATACATTCATGTGCGCTCCCACCAATTTCATTTTTCTGGCAATTTGCCTTCCGGCGAGATAAGCCATCGAGTCATTTCTGGCGGCGCCAATAATGTAGGCATCCGGAACGTGTATCGTGCTGTCGCGAAACTGTCCCAATCCCAAGGGCGCATTCTGTGCAATAAGCAGGGGAATTTCAGAAACTGCCTGAAATCGGTTTGTAAAGCTGGCCTGTTTTACCGGTCCCAGTGAATCAAATATTATACCCCCGATTTCTTTACTTTTAATTTGGTTTTCGATTTTATGCAGGGTGGCCTCGCTCGTGCTCGATGGAATCGGTACCATGAACAATTGGCCGATTTTTTCGTCGATATTCAGGGAATTAAAAACGCTGTCAACCCAATTATTCTTATCGGGTTGCGCTACAGACGCAGCTGAGACACCACAAATGATTAAAAAATTAAGAAAAACTTTTTTCAACATCCCTGCGTTCGTTTTGAAATGGACAATTATACACGCAACTTTATGCGGCCTTCAAGTTATAAAATTAGTTAATCGGTAAGGATGATTTTATTTACAAACGGACGGGGCGAAATAAGAAGATTGTAAATAAGGCGACGTACCCTAATCGTACTTCGTAAATCGTACCTCGTAAATTTATACACATATGAAGATACCATCATTATTTACTAAGACCCCCAATTATAAACGATTTGCGTATAATCCCCGGCATTATGATCCTCTGGAGGAGGAACGTAAGGAACGAGAAGAACGAATTCGACGCGAGCTTAGTATAGAATCGGACAAGAAAGAGGACGATGACAATTTGCACGGCTATCGTTCTCGAATGGTGGGATCATTTCGGTCGGCAAAAAAAACTGCTACTGTTCAAAAAGATCCGTCAGCGAACATGTTGCGACTGATCATTTTACTGGTACTTGCAGTCGGACTGATTGCGTTTATTGAATATGGAAAGATAGCCTTGTATGGCGTAGCCCTCATTATTGTTCCCTTTTATTTCTATTTAAAATTCAGGAAGTTCAGGCGCTAATCTGCACTTTTACATCCGGATTTTCCGCCATTGTTCATGCCTGATATCATTCAACTTTTACCCGATTCAATTGCAAACCAAATCGCTGCCGGCGAAGTGGTGCAACGCCCCGCGTCAGCAGTAAAAGAATTAATCGAAAATTCTATCGATGCGGAAGCTACCCATGTAAAATTAATTGTCAAAGATTCCGGAAAGACCTTGCTCCAGGTTATTGATAATGGAAAAGGGATGTCAGAAACCGATGCACGCATGAGCCTGGAGCGACATGCCACTTCCAAAATTCGAAAAGCTGAAGATCTATTTACGCTGCATACAATGGGTTTTCGTGGTGAGGCACTGGCTTCTATTGCTGCTGTATCTCAATTGGAGTTAAAGACGCGCCAGAAAGATGAGGAGTTAGGAACCCTGCTCGTCGTTGAAGCTTCGGATGTTAAACGACAGGAGGCAGTCGCTTGTGAAAAGGGAACCAGCATAAGTGTGAAAAATCTTTTTTACAATATTCCTGCGCGCCGGAATTTTTTGAAATCCAATGCGAGCGAATACCAACATATTCTGGAAGAATTTCAGCGCCTCGCGTTATCTCACCCTGACATCTCCTTCCAATTGATCGAAACTGATTCCCTGGAATACGATCTGCCATCGGGAAAGTTAAGCCAGCGCATTGTTAACCTTTTCGGGAAAGCCTATCAGGAACAATTAGCAGCTTGCCAGGAAGAAACACCGCTGGTAAAAATAACGGGGTACGTAGGGAAACCTCAATTTGCTAAGAAGAAAAGAGGTGAACAATTTTTGTTCGTCAACAAACGATTCATCCGAAGCAACTACCTCAATCATGCAGTGATGACGGCCTTTGAAGATCTGCTTCCGGAAAATACATTTCCCATTTTATGTACTCTTCATCGAGGTTGACCCAAAACACATCGACGTCAATGTTCATCCCACAAAAACGGAAATAAAATTTGATGACGAACGTGCCGTCTATGCGGTGGTTCTTTCTGCAGTCCGTCAAGCAATCGGGACACACAATCTAACGCCAGCGATAGACTTTGATGCCGATGTGAATATCATCGCCAAGTTGAGTCAGGCCACGAACCAGTCCAAAGAAGTTTATTTTGAGGAACGTTTCGGCACCGGCCTACAACAATCAAACCGGGAAAACTGGGAAAAACTTTTCGAAGGCGACGATCAGCGAAATTTTTTTCAGTCCGCCACGCCTCGCACAGCATGTTCAAACCCTGCGTTTTGAAAGTGCGTTAAACCAACCTGAAACCCCAGGCAATGTCGAAGAAAAAATTTTATGTCAACTTCACCAACGTTATATTGTTAGACAGGTACGGTCGGGAATGATGATTATCGACCAACAGGCAGCCCACGAAAGGATTTTATTTGAAAAGTTTTTGAATCAGTTCAAAAATCAATCAGGGGCCAGTCAACAAAGTTTATTTCCACAGGCTATTACATTCAGCGCAGCAGACTTTACATTGGTCTTGGAAATGCAGCAGGAAATCGAAGCATTGGGTTTTAAGATAGAGGTATTTGGTAAAAATACGTTTATTGTAAATGGAATACCGGGGAATGTATCCACCGGAAGGGAAAAAGAATTATTCGAAGGATTAATCGAACAATTTAAGATGAATCAATCCGAGTTAGCCGTTCCTATTCGCGAAAATTTAGCACGATCTCTTGCAAAACGGGCCTCGCTCAAAAGCGGACAACCTTTGGAACGTCAGGAGATGCAATCGGTAGTGGATAATTTGTTTGCCTGCTCCACCCCCAACTATGCTCCTGATGGCAAGCCAACATTCTTTATTTTTGGGTTGAATAAAATAGAAACTTACTTTCGATAGACTATACTAGAAAACTATGCTAAGACTCACGCCGGTTGTTCGAAATATCATCATTATCAATGTTATAGTTTTCATTGCGCAGGCCATGGTACCAGGTTTCACTTCATTGCTCTCGTTGTGGAATCCTAAAACGGACGAGTTCAGGCCTTATCAGCTTTTCACCTACATGTTTGCTCATGCTGACTTCTTTCATATATTTTTCAATATGCTGGTCTTGGCCTCAACAGCGCCCATTCTTGAGAATTTCTGGGGCCAAAAGAAATTTTTGATTTTTTATTTGGTTACAGGGATCGGGGCAGGTGTTTTTCACTTATTAATAAACTTGTTTTTCTTTCAACAGATAACCTATGGCTCGATGTTAGGGGCTTCGGGCGCTGTTTATGGTATTTTGATGGGATTTGGTATGATGTTTCCAAATATGGAAATGAGATTATTGCTTCCGCCCGTGTCGATAAAGGCAAAATATCTGGTTTGGGTACTGGGCGCTATTACCTACCTGTTAAGTGGCGCAGGTGTTGCACATTTTGCTCACTTAGGTGGTATCATTTTCGCTTTTATCTTGTTACGTATTTGGCGCCATAAAAATGGCAGTTACTTTTAGAGACTATGCTTGAGGAATTTAAAAACGCGTTTCAACGCTATAATAATGCGCACGTTCAGCTGATCATTATTAATGTCGTTGTGTTCTTGGCGCTTGCGGTGGTGTTGGTGTTTTCGAGGGCGTTTCAGGTTCCCGATGTTTTTAACATCATTCATGACCAGTTAGCGATTCCTGCCCCGATCGGGGAATTTCTCCAGAAGCCGTGGACCATTGTCACCTATGCTTTTGTCCATGACTTATCTGGCGTGTTTCATATCCTTTTCAACATGCTGGTGTTTTACTGGTTTGGAAAACTTTTCGTAGAATATCTGGGCAGTGACAAATTAGTTGCCTTGTATGTTCTCGGCGCCCTTGCAGGAGCCGTTGCTTACCTTCTGGTGTACAATACAATTCCGTTTTATATTGAACGCATCGGATCTTTCAACGGTATGGTTGGAGCTTCCGCAGCGATCTATGCCATCGTCGTGGCTACTGCAACACTGATACCCGATTACACTTTTTTTCTTATGTTTCTCGGCCCGGTGCGAATCAAATACATCGCGGGATTTTATATCGTTGTGTCTTTTCTCGGATCGGTTGGAGAAAACGCGGGTGGAAATGTAGCCCACCTGGGTGGAGCGCTGATGGGCTTTGTCTATCTAAAGCAACTACAGGCTGGCGCTAACTGGGGAAGTTGGGTGACAGCGACATTGGATTGGTTTAAAGGCCTGTTGACGGCTAAGCCAAAGGTAAAAGTCACGTACCGGAAGCAGTATTCTGACGCACAGAAGCCAAAGGCAAAATCGTCGATCTCTCAGGACGAAATCGATGCGATACTCGACAAAATTTCCGATGGGGGTTATGAGAGCCTTACGAAGGAAGAAAAGGAAAAATTGTTTAATGCCAGCAAGAAATAAGGTACTTCGAGGTACGAGGTACGAATTACGAGGTACGAGGTGGATCGAAGGCGATTTTATAAAACGTCTTCGTACCTTATCGTACCTCGTACCTTATTCGTACCTCGTACTTTTTAATTACCTTTCCTCTTCTAAACCTCACAATCTAATTTGAAAAAAGATCCTTACGTTATCTCTGAGGATACCATTTTAGAACCTCCCTCCACATTTATTGGAAAGCTTAAGTTTTTAGGCCCTGGATTTATTCTTTCTGCCTCGATTGTGGGTTCCGGCGAATTGATCGCCACCACCGTTTTAGGTGCTAAGGCCGGCTTCGCCGCACTGTGGATTATTATGATAAGTTGTTTGATGAAGGTCGCTGTTCAACTGGAATTTGGAAAGCATACGATCCTTACCGGGGAAACAGTCATGGGGGCTTTTAACAAACTTCCTGGTGTTCGATTTGGTAAGGGCAGGTGGAGCGTATGGCTTATTTTTTTTATGGTCTTACTTAAGACCGTTCAATTGGGTGGGATGTTAGGCGGAACAGTGATCATCCTTAACAAACTGTTCCCAGGTTTTTCAATCACCGCTTGGGCGATTGTCGTCGCGGTTTTTGTCGCTTCGTTAATTTTCAGAGGAAATTATAGCATCGTAGAAAAAGGATCATTATTGATGATCGGGCTGTTTACCGTACTTACTTTCATCTCCCTGTATTTCGTTCAATACACACCGTTTGCTTTTTCTTTCTCTGATATTCTCAATGGTCTTCAGTTTAATCTTTCGAACGAAGTAGTGGCGGTAGCTATCGGCGCATTTGGAATCACAGGCGTAGCCAGCGATGAAATTATTGCCTACAACTACTGGTGCCTTGAAAAAGGATATGCAGCTTACGCTGGTCCGCGAGATAATTCCAATGCGTGGAAAGCACGCGCCCAGGGATGGATTAACACCATGTATGTAGATGCTATTGTAGCGATGGTCATATACACAACGGTGACGATAACATTTTATTTATTGGGGTCAGCAATTCTCCACAATCGAGGTGATATCCCGCAAGGGAATCAGGTAATTGATACACTCGCGCTCATCTATACGCAATCCCTGGGTGAGGGGGTAAAAAATGTCTACCTCGTCGGTGCCTTCTTTGTTTTATTCTCCAGCGTCTATGCAACGCTCGCTTTTTGGACGCGGTTATTTCCTGACATTTTCGCACAACTTGGCTGGATCGACTTCTTTGATCTAAGGCAACGAAAAAAATTAATCGCTTTGTTATCCTGGACCGTTCCTTTTATCTGGGCCTTTTTGTACCTCTACATTGAACTACCGGTAGCGATGGTGTTGTTTGGAGGGGTGGTGGGATCGCTTATGTTGTTCATTGTTGTATTCGGTGCTTACCATTTTAAATACGGTCGAATACAACAAATTCCATCCAGCGGTTTTTATAACGTGGCGTTTTGGATCAGCGTGATTTCGATTGTTGGGGTTGGGGTTTACGGCGTGGTTAAGGTATTGCTTCTAAAAAAACTTCCCGTAAAAAAGAACTTCCCGAAAGTTTAGACTAATGTCAACTTCCCGAAAGTTTGAAACTTTGAAGCTGTGTTTATTTTCCTTTTTCACCAGGCGCATCAGGATTGTCTGCTCTCACATTTTAGATAAGTTGGAAGATTCTCTGCCATGTTGAAAAGATCATTTAATGGAGGAACAGTCTTCATTCCTGAAAACAAATTTCGCCGTTTATCGTATAAGATCAGGCGACTGCCAGGGACGTCAGGAGTTATTGGGTTTTAATTATTCCAACAGCAACACCTTGGAGGTCAGCGAAAATAAGGGCATCTTAGTATAGAAGTTTTCGCTTCACTCGAACCTGGCCTGTCTTTATCAATAACCGAATTTTCGTGTCAACTAAATTGATATGCGTTCTGTTGCTGTATTTCGCGGCATTGGAGTGCCTGTCGCAACCTACCTCAGATTCCCGGAAAAATTCATTGCGCCCGCAAAGTGAAATGGGGCGTCTTTATCATCGAAATTATTCCACTAAAGAATACAACGCAGCTTTTCAAAATTGGGGCGGATTACAAGATCAGCATGGCGTCATGTTTTTTGCCAACAATGATGGCGTACTTACCTACGATGGAAAAAGATGGTCGTTGATTGCTACTCCTGCGCAGAGCAACATCCGCTCAATGGCTATGGATAATGAAGGTAAAGTCTTTCTTGGCGCACTCGATGATTTTGGCTATTTGGATCGTCAAAAAAATGGCAGCCATATTTATGTATCACTCCTCGATAAACTAAAGCCGGAATTACATGGTATGGGAAACATCTGGCAGACCCACGTGTATAATAACCTGGTGTATTTTGAGACGGAGACTGGCCTCTTTTGCTGGAATGGTGAACGATTTCAATTCTATCCTTGGCCAAATCCCGACGCCTACCATATGACCTTTCTTTGGAATGAAAGCGTGTTCATGCAGGAGGAAGGTTTGGTCTTATGGTATTGAAAGGGGATAAATTTTTGCCAGCACCCAATGGCGAATTTTTTAAGACCACGAGAATCTACAACGCATTTTCCTTGAACAACAAGGTGCAGCTGGGAACTCGGTATGATGGCATTTTTCTTTATGATGGCAAGAGCGTTCGAAAATTTCAGACTCAAGCTGATGCCTTTTTTAGGGAGAATCAGATTTACAGCGCTTGTTGCTCCCAGACAGCTCATTCGTATACGGCACACGGCTGGGTGGGGCCGTAATCATCGATCAAAAAGGGTTGATCCGGTACCTGATCAACAATCAAAATGGATTACCCACAAACATCGTCCTGGGGGTAACACTCGACAGCGAAGGTAATATTTGGTTCTCCCTCGATAATGGATTAAGCAAATTTGAAATTAACAACGCATTAAGTTTCTACAACACGAACAATGGCCTCGAAGGCGCCATCAATAGTTTTTGCCGATACAACGGAAGGCTTTATGTCTCCACAAACACAGGGTTATATTTTCTCCGAGGGGGTTCTCCTCCTGATCATCACGCCTCTTTTGAAAAAATACCCGACATAAATATGAGCACCTGGCAATTGTTAAAATTTGATGATAGAATGCTCGTGTGTTCACACCAGGGTTTTTTTGAATTGGTTGGCAACGATCTCCGCAAGGTAAATTGGAGGGATTGGAATTAGGTGCTGATGAATACATGACCAAGCCCTTCAACGTAAGAGAAATACAGGTCAGGATAAAAAATCTTTTGGAGCAACGGAGGAATTTCCGAAAGGGTTTCAGCCGCGAAGTAATTATTCAACCTAAAAATATTTCCATCACATCTGTAGACGAAAAGTTTTTAAATCATGTATTGGAGATAATGGAAGCTCACTTAGCGGATCCACAATTTTCGGTAGCGCGGTTTGCAGAGGAGATTGGGATGAGCCGAAAAAATCTGCTGCGTAAGATTCAGGCGCTTACAGACCAATCTGTAAATGAGTTTATCCGGAATTTCCGGCTTCAGCGCGCCGCACAGCTCATATCCGGAAAAACTGCATCAGTCAGCGAAATTGCCTATCAGGTGGGTTTCAATAATCTGTCTTATTTCTCGAAGATGTTTCAAAGAACTCTTTGGTGTCCTGCCAAATGAGTATGAAA
>CAVTZI010000026.1:0-60513 GCA_963739105.1 uncultured Bacteroidota bacterium
CAATTAAATTTAGTCCGAAGGAAACTACTTTGCGTTCTTTCGAACATTGGTAGCTGTTTTTTATTGTTTTACAAGACTTATCAATAACACATATGGTTGACTTAAATTTAAAACCGATTGGCACCGTGCAATCTGCTTTAATAAAAAGAGAGGATTGCCCACTACAGGGAGATGAAGGCGCGCCCGAAGCCTGGTTAAAGATTGATAAGGAATTTCTCCCTGGACTTCAAGGTCTGAAAGTTGGGAACGAAATTATTTTATTAACCTGGTTTCATTTGGGTGACCGTGAAGTGTTAAAATGTTATCCTAGAAATCAAATCAATTCGCCTCATGTGGGTGTATTTACGACCCGTTCGCCGGATCGTCCAAACCCGATTGGTTTACATCCTGTGAAAGTGTTAGCCATTGAGCCCGGGCGTGTTAAGGTGTATCCGCTGGAGGCCCTCGATGGTACCCTGTTGCTGGATATCAAGCCGGTGATTCCCTCCAACATACCAAGTTGAGAAGGCTGTATCCTTTAAACAGCTGACTTTCTTTAATGGTTGAAATCCATTTTCAGCGTAAGCCTTCAGGTTAGAGACCGATATTTTTAAGCTATCGTCCAGGAATGAAAATAACTCTGTAGAAACTTGCTTGTCGGGGCCCGGCAAAATTCGGGTCGGCGATCAGGCAATTCCCTTCATTCGTTAGCCTAAAACGATATTCATAAATGATGCTAATATTCAACTCTTCGACTTTCACGATCTCTGAGTAGAAAATCTCGCCTTCTTTTTTGATCATCTTTATGGGAGAAACGCGGCCGCGAACGTCATTGAATATTAGGTAATGTACACTACCAACGTAAACGTGTTCGCTTTCCGACTCTACCTTTTTTAAGTCATTCATCCAATAAATCCGGTTCGGCATATCTATCACAGCCATAAGTACCTCGTCGGGGGTGCCATTAATTTCCAACTCAAAACAAGGACGATCGTCCGCCTGATATTCTATTTCAGGTACCGGCGGATCGGGTATTCTATTCTTTATTGGTTCTAGCAGCGCAAATTCATAATTGACTTTTCCGATAAATGGAAATTCATCAACGGATGATTGCCAGGCAAGGCCATGTTTGTCTGTATCCTTGGCTACTTGTTTTAAAAAATTCTCCGTAAATAAAATGTACTCGTCTGACGGCACGCTATTTTTCAAAATGCGATGCGCAATGATCATATCAAGGCCTGAAGCTTTTGTAAAGCGGTCAACTTTTATTTCCAGAAGACGTTCCATAATGGGTTATAAATTTCAGGGATAAATTTATCAGGGCCTGACAAGCGCCGCAGGGACAGACCGCCACCTTTTGTATAAACTTTCTTTTGTAGTGAAATGCCTCGAACATCTTCAGACATAGGTCAAGGATTTCTTGTTTTGATGGAACCGTATCCTTTTTGTAAAGCAATACAGCATCGCCTTCTACTTCCGAAATTTCAAAACTACTGTCAACATTTTGAATGATCGTTTCCAGAAAGTCACTGATAAGGTGAGAACCATGTTCGAGTTCCGTCACGGTCATAAACTGTGTGAACCCGCTGATATCGGGAATCAGAATGGTGGCATTCGTTACAGGCATACCGAAATTGTGTAACTATAGTAAAGATAAAAGTATTTTTACGGTATCTTAATTTTTTAAACATGAAGTTTATTCTTCCACACTATCTACTGTGATGAGAAATATTTTGCTCATACTTATTGCATTTTTTTCAATTCAGCTGGTCAGCGCCAAGCCTCCTGGTCATTGGCTGGGAATACTCACAATAAAACCTATCACCTATCGCATATATCTTAAACTTACAGGTCCTTCTCCTCAGCTTTTCATACTCAACCCAAAGGCAAATGAAATTCCTCTGGATACCTTGTTCTTTCGAAATGACTCACTATACTTTAACCGGAGTGATTTCTATTCAACATTCGAAGGAAAATACGCACTGGCGTCAAACACCATCAACGGATATTGGACCGACGATGGCCGTAAAAAACATCCTGTTACATTCCGACCTGTAAATCCCGATACCCTGTCGGGCCTGCGTCCTAAGGTTGCAAAAACTTATGTACTTGAAGAAGCCTGAGCAACGAAACGATGATTTGAAAATCGGTTCAGCGTCCGAGGCAAGGATCAACACCAACTTGTTGGATAGTTTGAGTTATCACATCATGCGTGAACAATTTCCCAACATACACTCGCTCCTGATTGCCCGAAACGGTTTCCTGATTTATGAAGATTATTTCTATGGATGGAAAGCAGATGACCTTTGGCTCATCCAATCGGCCACAAAAAGTTTCACCAGTGCCTTGACGGGAATTGCCCTTTCTAAAAATGAAATAAAAAGTCTGGATGAGCCGATCTGCCGATATTTAGAAGAGTATAAAGACAAGGCCTGCAATGAGCAGAATCGAAATATTACCATTCGACAGTTGCTCAGCATGACCACCGGCTTAGACTGGAATGAACTCGAATTCGATTACTATGACGAACGGAATACTGCCAATCAGTGTGGCAAGGTCCGGGATCCCTTTGATTGCGTCTTATCAAGAAACAAATCAGGTTCCTCCGAGCCCATATTCGCTTACAACTCCATGAATCATCTTATGATGAACAAAATTCTCAGGAAATCAACTTCTATGAGAAATGAAAAGGAATTAAAGCAGCGTTTGTTGGATCCGTTGAAAATAGAAAAGGTCAATACAGGCAACGAAGATTTTGGTGTCATCGGTGATATCTCAATTACGCCCCGTGATATGCTAAAGTTCGGGTTGCTATATCTCAACGACGGCGTCTGGAACGGAAAACAAATCATTCCCTCAAATTGGGTGAAAGAATCTACAACGTCGAAGATTCAAATTAACAGTGATGAGGGCTACGGATATTTTTGGTGGACTAAAAAGTTTAATTCAAATGGATCAACCATTGACACCTACTACGCCTGGGGCTATGGTGGCCAGTACATTTTTGTAGTCCCGTCGCTGAACCTTGTTGTCGCAATGACTGGCAGCAATTGGATAATGGATGAAAAAAAATACGCCTTTGAGATGATGGAGAAATTCATCCTTCAGGCGTGTTATTGACAAACATTAACAATTGAGTGGGCAGCCAAGTCCTATCAGCAGGCACATCTAACTTTTGTTCCATACATCCCGTGCGACCCTTCGGTATTATAACCGTCTAATTTCCACCATTCAATGCCACCAATCAATTCTTTTACATTGAATCCTAAGGATGCAAGTTTAAGTGCGCCTTTTGTTGAAGCATTACATCCAATGCCATCACAGTAGGTCACATAAAGTACATCCTTTCGAAGGGACTTTGTATTTTCCTCATTCATGGTTCTGTGGGGAATGTTAATTGCGCCGGGGATGTGTTCCTTGGCAAAGGCGGCTGGCCGTCGTGCATCCACCGGCACTATTCTTTCACCGTTGTTCATGGCTTCGAACAGGTCAGACGGATCGATTTCGAACGCAAGTTTTGCTTCGTAGTGTTTTAACTGTGCAGTCATCATAATTTTGGGTTTGAACTCAACAAATGTGAAGAAACTGTTGCATCAACAAAAACGAAAAAATTTCATCAACATCATCGATCGCATTCATGCAGCAAAATCGAGATTTTTTACCACGGAGGCTCGGAGCCACGGAGGTTCCGCAATGGTCATAAATTTGTTTACTGACGATACTTTTCTCCTTGTGCGAAGCGTGCCTTCGTGACTTAGGCGATGCATTTGTTGAGTTATCAGGCTTTGTGCCTGAGCATGAACGCGGTTGTTTGCAAGGTATTTATTTGAAAGCGTCACGCATGGCAAATCAAAAATAATTCATCCAAAGCATTAGAAATTTTCATGCGCGATAATCCTGTCATAAGTTTAAATTTACTCCCATAAGTTAGTCCCATGGAGATCAGACATCTGCGGCTCATCAAGGCCATTGTAGAAGAAGGAAGTATAACCAAGGCAATTGATAAACTGCATCTAACGCAATCTGCGTTAAGCCATCAATTAAAGGAAGCTGAATTCCAGCTCGGCACACCCATCTTTCATCGTATCAATAAAAAAATGGTGCTCACAAATGCTGGTGAAAAACTGTATACTACGGCGAAAGATATCCTGCAAAAACTTTCGGAGACGGAAACTGAGATAAAGAAAATGGTTTTTGGAGAAGCTGGAGAAATTCGGATCAGCACGGAATGTTATTCCAGCTATCACTGGCTCCCTTCCCTCATGCGCCAATTTCATTTATTGTATCCAAACGTCGAGCTGAAAATCGTCATGGAAGCAACGCACTATCCACTGGAAAAATTACTGGCCGGAAATCTTGACGTAGGACTTGTCACAGACGTTGTCAATGACGAGAACATCGAATACATAGAATTATTTCAAGATGAAATGGTTGCTGTAGTCAGTGGGATGCATGAATGGTCTGAAAGAAAATATGTAGAAGCGGAAGATTTTGCAAAAGAAAATCTATTCATCCATTCTTTGCCTTTAAACACTGTGACGGTTCACGAAATGGTATTAAAACCTGCCAATGTAAAACCAAAGAAGATAACGGTGTTACCCATGACGGAAGCATGCCTGGAAATGGTGCGAGCGGAAATGGGCATCATTGTTATGGCGAAGTGGGCGTTGAAGCCCTACCTCAATCTCTACAACGGTCATCTGAAAATGGTAAAGATCGGCAAACATGGCCTAAAGCGGACGCACTACATCGCCACACTGAAGAAATAAAGACAAGCCCGACTACTTCAAACACTTCATTGAATTTTTGCAACATGAAATCACGACGGCATGGAGTATTTGATTCGGGATTTCCAGGAGAGTGATATTGATCAGCTTATTATTCTATGCACGAAGCATGCCGCCCATGAACAATCTGACTATGATCCCAAGGACAAAGCAGGGCTTCTTAAAAATGCATTGCTCTCCGATAATCCTTGCCTGCGCTGCTGGATCGTGATGGTTAAAAATGAATTCGCAGGATACGCGGCCTTTACGTTTGATTTTTCGACGTGGGACGCGCGATATTACCTTCATCTTGATTGCATTTATCTCGAAGAGAAATTCAGGGGACTTGGAATCGGTAAAGCCATCATGGAAAGATTGGTGGACGTGGCAAAGAGCAACAATTGTGTAAACCTTCAATGGCAAACTCCCGTATTTAACAAAATGGCCATTCGGTTTTATGAAGGAATCGGCGGTAAGGCGCACGACAAAAAACGATTTTTCATTTTTACTTAATGGTGCAACCTTTTCTTTTTTTCACACAATTCGTTGCGCACAAACGATCACCCATTATGTCAACCGTATTTGCAGAAATCACGATGTCCCTGGACGGCTACGTTGCGGGCGAAGATATTACCAGTCAGCAACCTATGGGTATTGGTGGCATCCGTCTTCATGAATGGATTTTTGATAAGAAAACACTTGCCGACAACAAACTGGTCGAAGAGTTTATGAATGAATCGGGCGCATTCATTGTGGGAAATCGTACCTACTCGACAGCTATAGACACTGGGTGGAACAACCAATCACCCTTTTCTGGTCCTGCATTTGTCGTATGTCATCAGAAACCATCCCAGGCTGTAGAAGGTTTTATCTATAGTACTGGCTCCCTGGAAGAAACACTGGCAGATGCCCGGCGAATTGCCAATAATAAAAACGTTTGTATCATGGGTGGCGCCAGCATCATTCAACAATACCTGCAAGCTGGACTGGTCGAAGAGTTGAAGATTCATATCGCACCCTTGCTATTGCGCCGGGGGGTTAGGTTGTTCGATAATATGGGGAAGGGGCCGATTGGATTGGAACACGTCAGGCTAATGGAAACTCCGGGAGCCATTCACGTCAAGTATAAGGTAAATTAGGAATCAGGCTGCGTCGTGGAGAATGTGAAGACGAAGTGGGCTAAAGGATAAATCCTAAACGTCAAAATTGAATAAACATTGGATATGGGTAACGTTGGATTTAGACAATTTTTCAAACCTGTACAGCCCAGCGTGCGATTCCAGAAAGACGTTGGATACACGGAAGTACTGCCGGAAACTCGACTTGAACCATACATTTATTGCTACTGGCAACTCAAGTCTGAATTCCGATTGGTAGCTCCTTTTTTCTATCGTGTGATACCAGACGGTTGCGTCGATATATTTTTTGATGTGAACGATGCACAAGACTGCCGCATTATGGGGTTCAGCACCACACCAACGGAATTTATGCTTCCTCATTCTTTTCATTACGCAGGAATACGATTTTTACCGGGCGCATTTCCTCTCCTGTTTGATTTGGATGTGTCATCGCTAACCGACCGTGACGAAGGATTGGATATTGTTATTCCCATGGCCGCAAAACAATTACGTGATCTCGTTGAAGGGCAAACAAACCTCGCCAAAATCAAGCTTCTCCTGGATCAATATTTTTTAAAGAAGGTAGCGGCAGCAGATAGTATCATGGACAAACGTCTTTACAATGCTATCATGATCATTTTGAGAGAACATGGTGCATTGAACCTCAAATCAGCAATCGATATTGGAATAAGTCCAAGGCAGCTAAGGCGTCTCTTTGAATTTTACGTTGGGACGTCTCCGAAAATGTTTAGCAAGGTTATTCGATTTCAATATTTCTTTCAGCTGTTATCTTCTCCAGAAGGTCAACGTTATAATAAAGTTTTCCTGGAAGCAGGTTATTACGATCAGCCACATTTCAACAAGGACTTTAAGACATTCTTTGGCCTTACTCCCACTGAAGCGCTACGTGCTTAATAATGTCCGTTTTGTACAAGACATACGTATTTCTTTCACCCACCTTTGGCTTATAAATGTAAGCCATGAAAGCAATAATAATTTTTACAACAATTGTTGTATTAAGTCACCTCAGTTTTGCCCAACAGCGCGAAAACAGTAAAAAACTATCTATGAAAACCATTGATCACGTGTACACCGTCTTTGTCACAAAAAAATTGGATCAGACTGTCCGGTTCTATGAGCAGCACTTTGGCTTTACAAAACTATTTGAATCAAAATTCTTTGTGCTGCTTCAAACGCCCGGTGAACAAAAATTCAATATCGCATTTATGGATGAAGAGCATCCTACAGCACCGCCTAGTCCGAAGGCGTTTAATGGAAATGGCTCCTTTCTGACCTTGGAGGTAGCAGATGCCAAGGCCATTTACGAAGATTTAAAAAAGCGAGGGCTGTCAATAGCCTATGCGTTAAAAGACGAACCGTGGGGTCAAAGGAGATTTGCCGTAGTAGATCCTAACAATCTTTGGGTGGATGTCGTCCAGCAAACTCAACCCGAGGAAGGATTTTGGGATAAGTATTTGAAGTGAAATTGATTGTAGATTTTAGATTGTAGATTTACGATTGACCGGTAGCCAAATCTGGAATCGTAACCATTTCCAAACGTCGATATCCCATAGCTAACAATCCCCGAATTTTTGGGGGCCTTTGTGAATTCATTATATCTTGCACTCCTACTTAGCGCCAGGCAGTCTTTGCGCGAAAACAATATGTTGCAGAAGAATCTCGGTTTTGCCCAATCTAAAATCGTCAATCGTCAATCTAAAATCAAAGACGTCTGTCTCACATAGTTCGCAAAGTCCATGCTGTTCTTCGCATTGACTTTTCTGAAAAGTAATTTCTTATGATTCTTAACAGTAAAAACACTAACTGAAAGGTAATCGGCAATTTCCTGGTTCGAGAATCCTTTAAGGATGAGTCTCGCGATATCTTGCTGGCGAGGCGTGATATGTTTTTCCTTTTGCTTGGGATTGTAAGTATATGATTTGATATACTTTCCTTTTACGTGTTTGAAAATATCCAGCGTAACGTGATAATATTTTTCTTCATCGGACGTGTTAGTGAACAACAAAAGATACAAATAAGTATTGTTAGAAGTTTTTATCGCAATTTTTTCATCCTGAACACAGTTATATTCTCCATTGCTTTTTCTTATCCGATACCGCATTGTAAACCGATGCGTTGCCGGTTCGTACGGCTCCAATCCTTTAATAAAATTTAAACATTGCTGCACCGGAGGCAAGTCTTCCGGATGCACAAGCTCAAAAAAATCAGCCAGTCCCATTCGCATTAAAGTATCGTGCGAATGACCAAAGATGCGTTCGCAGTTAATGCCAATATATTTGAACTTTGCGTGTGATAGCGGACAAATCATAAGTCCACCATCGGGATAAATCATTTCCGCAAATCGTAATTGCGAATGAATAACATCATTATCCATTTCGGCTTTGAATTCATCAAGCTGCGCTTTGTCGGTTTGTTCTCTCGAAAATAAATTTACAAAAGCACGGGCGGCGGAGTGGGCGTCTTTTTTCATCATCACATTCTCTTTAAAAAATTCAGGTAAAGTTATCGCAAAGAAACAGGTGTTGTGTAACCAAATTGTTGCCACTTCGATAGTGAAGTGCCTTTTCCGATTTTGAAAAAAGCATCGGTACGAATTGACCC
The DNA here is from genome assembly GCA_963739105.1 of uncultured Bacteroidota bacterium. Classification (GTDB taxonomy): domain Bacteria; phylum Bacteroidota; class Bacteroidia; order Cytophagales; family Cyclobacteriaceae; genus Chryseolinea. The sequence continues at coordinate 8,486 of CAVTZI010000026.1, forward strand.
CTCGGTGCTATTTCCAGGTCGACGGATATTCTAAAAATTTGCTTTGTATTTAAAACAAACAAGAAACCCGTTGACCCTTTCGTCATGAAAAAACTACTCCTTCTCTTCGTTGGTATTTTAGTCATTATACCCGCTATTTCTTTTTTAGGAACCTTTAACGGTATTCCCAAGACATGGGATATCGAAGCGATCAAAAAATTTCATTTGCCGCCGCCAGACAGCACTGTCAAGGTAATTTATGCGTCTGAGGAATACTATAATCACTTCCGGATCATGTGATCTCGAAGACTTTCCCGATGTACATCAGAGAATTCGAGAAACCGGGATACATAGACTCACTGCGAAATCTGGAACCGGAAATCATGTTTGACGTAAGTACCTTAAAGACTCCCGAGGACTGGATAAAAGCAGGCGAACTGGTTTTTAACTGGCCTGTGGCCTATAGCCCAGTCGGTGGTAACGTATCGCAACTCAAAAAAAGCGACTTTGAAAATTCCAATGGCAAAATAACTTCGGATGGCATTTATCCCTTCAGCCGATATGTGCTCACTGAAAAAGGTAAGCTTATTGTCGGCTCCCTTTCCTGCGCTTCATGTCATACAAGAGTAACTGATAATGGTGAGGTCATTCCGGGCGCCCAAGGCAATGTTTTTAACACTATACGCTTTGCGAATGCTGTTCGTACGCAACGTATTCCGTTTCCAGTTCTTCAAGCAGGGGCGCGCAATCTCAACTATGCGCCTTGGGCACCCGATATTAAAGTTGCACCCGATAGTCCTGAAGAATTTGCAAGGGCTATTGAATCCGTTCCAGGAGGTTCCGTGGACCGCCAGGGCGGAGGTTATTTATATCCTTTTGCTGTACCAAGCCTTATTGGAATCAAAGAAATTAAATACCTCGACCGGACCGGCCTCATGAAACATGAAAGTCCCGGCGACATGATGCGTTATGCAGCCTTTAATCAGGGCATGGACATGCTAACCTCCTACAACGGATTTATTCCTGGTGGAAAAAACAAAAACTCGGAATTACCATTGCCCTCGGAATGGAATCATCCGTTCGGATACAGCGCGAAGAAATACACAGACGCTCAACTCTACGCTTTAACGCAGTATATATACTCTTTGAAACCACCAAAAAATCCAAACCATTTTCCAAGCGCATTGATTGATCAAGGAAAGAAAGCTTTTACGAAAGCAGGCTGTGTCACTTGCCATACCCCACCTCTTGTACACTAATAATAAACTCACGCCAGTCAATGGTTTCGAACCACCAAAAGATCATTTTGAAAAGTATGACATCTTCAATGTTTCAGTGGAAACTGATTCCGTTTCCGCATTGTACACACGAAGAGGAACAGGGTATTATAAAATTCCTTCCTTGCGCGGTGTCTGGTTTCAAAGCGCGTTCTTTCACAACGCCAGCCTTACTACTTTGGAGGAAGTTCTTGATCCCAAACGACTGAGGCCGGATTTTGTTCCTACTGGATTTATGCCCCCACATCTTAAGTCAATGGCCGTAAAGGGACATCCCTTTGGGATGGAATTGAGTGAAGAGGAAAAAAAGGCGTTGATAGCATTTATGAAAACGTTATGAATATGTTCACCATCATCATGATTCTATTTTTACTTGAAAGAGCAGATCCTTCTTATTTGGTCAATGCGCAGTGCACTGTAAATTTTACAGTGATAAACGCTGGTCTCGAAGTTGAAGGCACGCTTAAGGTAAAGAATGCAAACATAAGGTTTGATCCCGACAATCTTCGGCAGGCATCAATTCAGGTTTCTGCTGATCCATCTTCGATAGAAACAGGAATTGGTATCCGCGATAAACACCTAAGGCGAAGCGATTATTTTGATACGAATACCTATCCTGAAATACGACTTCAATCGAAAAGTTTTCGCAAGACGGGAAAAAATGAATTTGAAGGAAAGTTTGATCTGACCATCAAGTCAACCACAAAAGAGATTACGATACCTTTTACCCGAAAGCAGAAAGGCAATATAACATATTATGAGGGTGACTTCGAAATCAACCGACTTGATTTTAACGTCGGCGAAGAAAGTCTTACATTGGATGAAACCGTGCGTGTTAAGGTGAGTGCGGTCGGGAAATTTTAGATTTTAGATTGACGTCGTAGCCAGCCAGATGCGGTATTGAAATTGAACCGCAAAGACGCAAAGGCGCAAAGATTATTAAAAGAATTATATGATTTTGACGGCCTAGTTGCGGAATTTCCTTTGCGTCTTTGCGCCTCTGCGGTTTAAAACGGCGACGCAACGTACTTGTGATTACAATCTACAATCGTAAATCTAAAATCTACAATCCAAGACCTTGAATTCCCGCATCGTCCAGGCTACTTCGAAATCAAAAGGCTGTCCACGTCGTTCACCATGAACAATGGATTCGGATTTTGTTAAGGTGATTCGCAGGAATTTGGTTTGAACCGGCTTAAAGCGAATGGTGTTATTTGCGCCAGTACCTTCTCCGTTAGTAATGATCTTAGTCCATTGCTGACCATCCGTGGAAATCTCAAGATCATATCCCCGAGGATAGGTATGTATTGGCGGCGGAGATCCTTCCCTCCATCCCCGGCTGATCGGCGGTGATTTGAATTGGATTTCTGAAACGGTAGACGTTTGCGGAAGTTCGACCTGAAACCACATTCCTTTTTGCTGTGTGATACCGGTGGTCCATCCTTCGAACGTAAGCGCGCCGAACGGTGATGCTGTACTTCCTTTCCGCACTTCTGCAGTATTACTTGCTGTCATTTTCCAGTTTTGATTCGATTCCAAGACTTTCGGAATAGAAGCCCAAAGGGCATCAAATGTATAAGGCGTGGTTTGACTGGCCGTTTCCTTTCGTACCCGTGCTACGTCGGCTGCAGTCACCAATGAAGATTCGTTTTCAAAATTCGCGCGGATAAAGGATGCCACAGAGGCAATCCACTCATCCGTATTATTGCCCATGGGTGCCATCATGATTCCAGCATAAGATTCCTTACGAATATTACCGGTCAAACCGCGCAGAAGTGTTTTAATTACATAGTCCGGATGCGCCTGGACTCGCGATGACCCAACCAACGATGGCGCCAATAGCTTTCCCGGTCCTGCCGGTGTACCTGTTCCCAGCGGCCCATGACAGGTAGCGCAGAGACTATTGAATATTTTTCCGCCGGCATCCACCAGTGCCTGTTCTTCCTTGCTGAAATTAGGATTCGTCCTTCCAAAAAAAGCATTAACCACAGGGGGATCCAAAACTTGTTTACCGACCAGCACTACCCCGGCCGTGGTATCATTTGCCATCACTGCCTTAACTTTCTCGTTAGTTCCAGGAATTTTCAAAAGTCTTCCGGTCATCATTGCTCGCATCTTCACCTGGGTGTCCTGGTCCGACATCAACTTCAGGTATAATTTCATCAAACGATTTATCTCCGGCCTTGTACAAAGATTCGCTCACCCAAAGGGCCATGATCCGCATTCGAGGATTAGGATCATTCATTAGTTCTTTAACCAGGGAAGATTCAAGCGCTCCTATTCCTTCCAGGACCCAAAGCGCATGGAATTTTGCAAGAATATTATCACTCGTCTTAACCAGATTTACCAACGCAGGCGCTACTGATCGATCCTGACGCTGCACAAGAATTTGTTGTGCCATATCGCGCCACCAGCCATTGGGATGTCCTAAATGAGCCAATAGTTCCTGCGATGTCTCCTCGTACATTCTTGGCTTGGTTTTGTCGCGCTCTATGCTCTCATGCGTAAGGCGCCAGATACGACCTAACCCTACGACCTTATCAAGCTGGTATTGCTCTATTTTCGCCCGGAGGTATGAACCACCGGTGCCCATTCGCCTTCCTGGATAATACCATGGTACATGTCCACGATATACATCGTTCCATCTGGTGCAGTAGCCATATCTACGGGGCGAAACAACGGATCCGTTGAGCGAATAAATTCGGATTTCTGTGGCTGATAAACGTTGTAAAGTGTCGTCAATCCATCTTTTACTTTTGCATCGATCTGTCTAACGATGCGCGCAACAGGCTCGCCATAAAAATATTGGCCGACCAACTCTTTGGGTAGACGATGTCCTCTGAATACATCATTGCCAGAGGCTCCGGTGACACGGTTGAGTGTTCCTTCGGGCATTCTAACTGCCCCCATCCCACCTTGCATGTCTGCTACGAGAACCGGCGCTCCCCAGGGAACATCGAACCCCTCTTCAAAATTCTTCTCGACAATATAATCGCCATAGTGAACGGGAAACTGAAAATAAGAAGGCAATCCATTGGATCCACCTTGAAACCAAAGCTTTCCGTCGTCGTCGTGGGTAATGCCCCATTGCGCATGGTTAGATGCCGTCGATTCACGGATGACTCCCTGAGGCGTTTCGCGAACGCGAAAAGGATTGACGGTACTGTACAACCAGTTGTCCATACCCCAATACAAAAATGCCTGCTGGTGTTCTACGTTTCCTGCCCGTCCAAAATTGTCGGTGAAAAATTCTTTTTTATCCGCTTGACCGTCGTTGTCAGTATCTGTGTACTTATAAACAATGTCAGCATTGGATTCCATCGTAAGAATGCTATTGGGCCCAACGGGCAAGACAAACCGCGGAAAGACCAAACTGTCGACAAACATGACACCGCTTTCATAGACGCCATCATCGTCCTTATCCTCCCACCTCGAAATTCCACTTACGGGCTCAAGTGTTCCTTTCGAATCTGCGGTAAGCATATAGGACCGCAGCTCCAGTACATACATTCGTCCATTGCCATCGAAAGTGATGGCGGCCGGCTGCTCTATTTTCGGTTCAGTCAAAACAACGTCCAACGAATAACCGGGAGGAAGCAGAAATTTTTCTCTTTCTTCTGCTACTGGCAACGGAAGAACCGGGGGTTTCGGCGTAAGGTCAATACCTTTCCAATATTCACTTGTGGTGTCTGCGCCTTCAGGCAACTTGACAACGGGCCATGTGCTTTTGTCTGCTTCCCGGTTCGGTTTCGAACAGGAAAAAAAAAGCAATGGAAGTCCTGCAAAAAAATAAATCGCCGCTATCCGCAAACTTTTCATAATGGTCATAAGATGAATATTATTACTGCAAAATATCAGGTAGACGGTGAATATCATAGCCGTTCAAGTAATGTATCAGCTATCAGTTATCAGTTATCAGTTATCAGTTCCGTCGCTTCCGATCTCAGCTTGGTTATCCGTTATCCGACGCCTAGCCTTCTCTCACGCTGCTTGATTTGATTTGCTCCTGTCGTACGATTAACGGATAACGATTAACTGATAACGTCGCAAAATTCGGGATTCGTTATCTAAGCGGATATCGACCTTTGTGAAACTTTGAGTCTTGGCGTCTTTGTGGCATTGTTGACTATAGATTGACGATTGTAGCTCGGAAGCGGCGGCACGGATAACGGATAACTATTAACTGATAACGGACAACATAAAAAACCTGTTTGACATTTGCCGGATTTACCTTAATTAGCTTTCGTCAGAATGAACTAACCAAAAAATTGCCATGAAGAAACTAACACTGAAATGTCTGTTAATAATTTTATTGATGATTCCGATTTCCACGTTGACCGCTCAGGAAATTGGAATCCAGATGGGCAGCATGCGTAAAATGTACGCAGAAGGAATGCCTGCTGTAATTGCAAAACTAAAAGAGTTGGGAATCACCGAGATCGAAGGTGGCGGTGGCCGGAGTATGGACAGGGCATCATTTAGAAAACTAGCTGAAGAGAATGGAATGAAGATCATTGCTACCGGGGGGCAACTTTGATAATCTTCAGAACAAAGACAGCCTACAGAAAATCATCACCAACGCCAAAGAACTCGGCGCGCAAAATGTTATTTGTTACTGGATTCCGCATGATGGCGATAATTTCACTTACGCGAACATGCAAAAAGGCGTGGAAGTATTTAATGCCGCAGGCAAAACACTGAAAGAAAATGGTCTATCGTTTTGGTACCATGCCCATGGATATGAATTCAGGGAATATCCGGAAGGAAAAGGCACGCTGTTCGAATACATGATGGAAAAGACCAACCCAGAATATGTTAATTTTCAAATGGACGTTTTTTGGATGAAGAATCCAGGACAGGATCCTGTTGCGTTGCTGAAGAAATATCCGACACGTTGGAAGAGTTTGCACTTAAAAGATAGAAGAATCGGCACACCCAATAATCCCAATGGCCGACAAGATAAAGAAACCAACGTAGTTCTCGGCACCGGCGATGTTGGTATTGCTGAAATCATGAAAACCGCTAAGAAAATTGGCATAAAACACTATTTCATCGAAGATGAATCCTCTCGTGCGCTCGAACAAGTGCCTGCGAGCGTGGCTTATTTGAAATCGCTTAAATAGTTTCTAGTTCGAGGTTCGAAGTTCGAAGTTGCGCCAGTAGCTAAGCGCGAAAAGTTATCCTCGACAGTAACCTCGAACCTCGAACTTCAAACTTCGAACTTCAAACCATTTAAATGCACACATCCATATTCGGAATCACAACCGCTATCAGCTGGGCCGTCGCCGATATTTTTATCGCGCAGTCCACTAAGACCTTCAAGCCCGTTTATGCAGCGGCACTGGTAAGCTTGCTCGGCGCAACCATGTTCGTCATCTATTACTTGTTATTCATCCAAATACCTGTTCCTGCCAATATCCTCGGCGTTGTGTGGAGCGCATTGGCTGGTTTTTTTATTTCCATTGCGGCGGTATTTTTTTTCAAGGCCATACACCAGGGTCCGATAGGCCTGGTCAGCGCGCTTTCCAGCACTTATCCCGCTGTGACACTTGTCTTGGCCATTTCAATATTTAGCGCAACGTTAAGCATCGCGACAAAGTGTTGGTTTTGCGATGGTCATTGTAGGCGTAGTCGCCGCAGCTGGGTTTCATGCATCTGGTCCCAATAAAACAAAATCAGCCTCAACGGGAACCTTGATGGCCCTCCTCGCTGCCCTCACATGGGGAATCGGTTACGGACTTCTTGCTGAAGGGGTAAAATTACTAGGCTGGCAAGCGGCAAGTCTTGTACAATTTAGTGTACTCGCGGTCTGTTGTTTGCTATTGATCTTTTTACCCGGAAGCGCTATGAAACAGAGTTTTTCGACAATGAAATCTTCAATCAAAAATCCTTTCATCCTGGGTTCTGCAATCACACAACAAGCCGGCGCCGTTTTGCTAAACATCGGTCTGAGTGGTGATGAGACGGGGGGCTCGATAATCGTTGCACTCTCCTCCTGCTATCCGGTGCTTACGACGATTATGGCATACTTCCTTTACAAGGAAAGAATCCCGCTCCTGGCTTTAGCTGGCGGGTCGCTTGCCATCGCTGGCATTGTGGTCTTATCCTTATAGGTTTTAAGTTCGAGGTTTGAAGTTCGAAGTTGTGCGTATAACTTCGAACCTCGAACCTCAAACCTCGAACTTGAATTATGGGAATAGATGACATTAAATCCATCTGCAAGAAGCTTCCGGCAGTAACAGAGGATGTAAAATGGGGAGCAGACCTGTGCTTTTGCGTGGGGGCAAAAATGTTTTGTGTGACAGGACTTGAACAAACACCGGTAGGTGTTTCGTTTAAAGTTACCGACGAAGAGTTTGAAGAGGTATCAGCTCGTCCCGGGTTCCGTCCTGCTGATTATGTTGCGCGTTATAAATGGGTAACGGTTGAAGACGTAAGAAAAATTTCAAAGAAAGAGCTCGAAAAATTTATTAAGCAGTCGTACGAGCTCGTAAAGGCAAAGCTACCCAAGAAACTGCGGGAGCAAATTAAATAGTCTGAGTCGGTAATAATCACCTTTCCCTGAGCTATTCCAACAAAATCCTGTTCCCGAAGATGAGTCTGCCAATGCCCTTTTATTATTTTTAATAACAATAAGCATTCAGCTATCCGCTCAAACGGATTCACTATACCTTTGGCCGAACGCAGTGCCCGGTGAGTCCAGTCCCAAGAAAGAGCCTGTACCCACTACGTTGGATGATGGTAGCATCCGCGTCATCGAAGTGACTAATCCTTTTCTTGCTGTTTTCAAACCTGATCCCGCTGTTAAAAATGGTAAGGCGATCGTCGTTTGTCCCGGTGGGGCATACGTGCGACTTGCTGTTCACAAGGAAGGATATACTACTGCCGAATGGCTTAGCAAGCTGGGCTACACCGTCTTCGTACTTCATTATCGGGTACCCAATAAACGAGATGGAGCCTTACAAGATTTACAACGTGCGTTAAAAATAGTGCGGAGCGAGGCGAAACTTTATGGAATAGATGCCGGTAAAATTGGTGCAATAGGATTTTCAGCGGGTGCACACCTTGTCGCACGGGCAGGCATGACAGAACCATCGCAAACCTATCCTACCCAGGATGGTGCTGACAAACAATCGGGCGCTCCTGACCGGATGATTATCATTTATCCTGGATATCTTGATGGAGGCCCTAATCATTCGCTAACGCCAGGTCTAAAAGCCAAAGCCAATACCGTTGACACTTTTATCTTTCAGACGATGGATGATGGAAGCGCCCACAGTTCATTTGCACTGGCCACTGCGTTGCGAGATGCCAAGGCCAATGTAGAACTTCATATGCTTCCCCAAGGAGGACACGGATACGGTATGTATCCGGGCAATAAAGCTGCGGAAACCTGGCCTAAACTGCTTGAGGTTTGGTTAAAGGAACATTTGTGAGCAAGAAGACTTCGCTTTGTTTACCGATCAGATCTTAAAGAATATTCCTTTTCGATAGAGGAACCAGCACATCCCCCACTCCAGGGAAAAAATCACCAGTGAGGTAACAATCCCCATCAGTCCGAGCGGTACGTGAATGATGCTCATCAAACCATTGGATAGCGCAGCAATATATCCATTGAACCAGCGACCACCCACTATTTCAATGAATAGATAGATGAACAATGAATTCATTCCTACTACGATAAAAAATTGTACATACTTTTTGTGATTTCGTAAGTCTATCCACCAATAGAAAAAACATAAGGCCAGCAAGCACCAACCACCAGAAGCGAGTACAAAGGATGACGTGGAAATGCGTTTAATAATAGGCGTCATGGTGACATCCATTATATAACCCGTCGCCAATGCAATGCATCCTGTAATCAGAAGCCATTTGATTTTCTCGGAGCCCGTTACAGATGAAAGGAGTAGTTTGCCAACCAACGCGCCCCATATCGTATGAGCTGCGGTGGGAATGCAGTTGATCGCCACCCACCCACCTTTGTTAATTTTGTTCATGAGCACCAGGTCCATGTAGTTACCAAAATTATGCTGGTCGGTAAAAGGCTGATTAAAATTCGGGATGTTCGTATACCGATAGAGTATTTCGGTCAGTACCAATAGTCCAAGGCTGAACGCAATTTGCGCCGAGTAGGACCACCTGAAAATAAAAAAAGCAATTAGCGTGGTGACCGAAAGCTGCGTGAGAACATCCCACAACTCAAACGACAAGCCGTCTCGACGTACGGCATAGTCCAACACACCCCAGAAAAAAAGCCAACATGACCGTTTCAATACTTTGATAAATGATTCACGCCAGGGTACGCCCTGTACTTGCTGGCGATGTAAAGAGTAAGCCATCGCCGTTCCTGCCATGAACATAAACCCAGGTTGGATCAGATCCCAAAACCGCAGTCCATTCCAGGGATGGTGAAAGAATTGTTCAAAAAAAAGCTGAAGGCTAATGCCCTCTGTGACAGGATGAAGGTTGTGATATAAACCCACACTCTCAAGCATCAACAACACCATGATCAGTCCGCGCATGAAATCAAGTGAAAGGAGTCTGGTTTTGGTGAGATCCTGGGTCATGGCTTAGGGTTCAAATGGTAATGAATTTCTAATTACAATTATTGGAAGACAAATACAAGCTGTATTTAAAGCGGGGATGTACGATTAATTTTTTACCGCAGAGGGAATGCAGAGGTCAAGGCACGAGATCCGCAGAGTAACTCAATTTCATGCGATCCCCCATTTGACCTCCGGGATTTCCTCTGCGCTTAAATTATAGAGCTTCCTCGGTTCCCCAATAAATATTTGATGTAGAACGGCGTAATGTGTATTTTCAAAAAACAACCAACTGAGCCATGAGATTCCTGCACATCATTTTATTACTGTCAATCCTGGGTGCCTGTTCTTCGGATTATTATTCAATAGAAGATTTCAAAAACGTCAAAAAAATTGACACCCATATGCATTTGAATGCACAACATTTAGCCCTCACCCAGCTAGCCGAAGAAGACAATTTTAAGTTGCTGACAGTAAATGTAGACGTGAATAGCTACGCCACACTTGAAGATCAGGAACGTTTTGCCCTTCACCAAATCAAAGCATTTCCTGACCGCATAGATTACCTTACCGCTTTTACTTTGACCCGCTGGGATTCGGGAGATTGGGCTGATCAGACCATCTCGAGGTTAAAAAAGTCATTTGATAATGGAGCATTAGGAATCAAACTTTGGAAAAATATCGGCATGACATATAAAGATTCGGCTGGTCGGTTTATCATGATTGATGATGCAAAATTTGATCCTGTAATACAATTCATCATAAGTCAGGACAAAACCATAATGGCGCATTTGGGCGAACCAAAAAACTGCTGGCTTCCCCTGGATCAAATGACCGTCAATAACGACCGTAATTATTTTAAGAACCATCCTGAGTATCATATGTATCTACATCCAGAATATCCAACTTACGACGACCAGATCAATGCCCGGGACCGCTTCGTGGAAAAACATCCGGATATGCGTTTTGTCGGTGCTCACTTGGGAAGTCTGGAATGGGATGTGGACGAACTTGCGAAACGCCTTGATAAATTTCCCAATATGGCTGTCGACATGGCTGCACGCATTCCACATCTACAGCATCAAACAAAATTAAATCGTGAAAAGGTACGGGAGTTTTTAATTCGTTATCCGGATAGGATAATTTATGCCACAGATTCAGGTATATCACCTGAATCAAATCCAGAAAAAGAGAAAAAAGAATTGCATGAGACCTGGATTAGTGATTGGAAATATTTCGTTACCGACGAAATACTAACCTCACCTCATGTAAATGGTGAATTCCAGGGGCTAAAACTTCCGAAAGAGGTCGTTGACAAAATTTATCGGGAGAATGCTATGAAGTGGTTTAAGATCGATTAGATATTTTAGATTTTAGATTGACGATTGTAGATTTGGTAGCACAAAAAAAGGTCTGCAAGGGATAGCGCTTCTATATAAATCCATTTCACGCAGAGGCCGCAAAAACAAATTCCGCTAAGGCCGCAAAATCACGAGCTTTGTGAACCCTGCCTACCGGCCATAGCCGTCAGGCTAAGGCCTGTAGTGCTTTATGATGTGAGGTCTTTCCATTTTTTTCTTCTAGTTTGAATTGGGTAAGGGCAATGCCGACTATGTCTTCTAACATACATATCAATTTCTGGGGTTTGGTTAAAATAGTTCTGACCATTGAATTTATCCTGTAAGCGTGCTTGAAGTATTTCCATATGCTACAGGATTCTTCTGGATGCTTGTCACTTACACTTCTTACAACAAATTGAAATATTTTCCATTGAATCACCAGCCATAATAATTTGGCGATCAACTGACATTCAAATCTGTGGAGCTTCATGCCCTTGACCGTGTCGATCCTGGCTTGCGACTTCCATATCTTAAAGAACAATTCTATTTGCCATCGTAAGCCATAGGTTTTCTTGATGACTTGGGAAGGTAATTTTTCTTCGGGTACATTGGTGATGTAAAGGTCTAATTGAGCTTTACACTTAAAGTAATCAGACACCTGGTACCCATATGCATTAGCTTGTTTGGTGGTTTTACGTACTCTCATCTCATAGGTGGCCTGGTCTACCGGATAGATAATTAACCGGCAAGGTATCAGTGCCTCCTTTCCAACAACAACATTATAATGGAGATAGGGCAGGTTGTGTTTCTTTATCTTCTTCCTGCATTTTGAAAAGTCTATTTCTTCATTGTTTCTTTCTAAGTCGTAGACATTTAGTTGTGAACCCAAGCGATTTAGGAAATATGCTTTGCCCTCAACAATCTGTCGAATCGTAAGAGAAATTATATTTCGCTGCCATTTTAGGAAACCATTTGTTGGCCTCATGCACGTAGGTAATATGCGCCTGATCACGCTTCGCTGTATAAAAGGCAATCACTTTAATACCAGAATATTTTGTGCTTTGATGATAAAGACACAAAGACACAGGACACAGACCCTAACGCCTTTGCAATTAATTTTCGTTTGTCTCTAAACATGCTGTTGGTTTGATGAACAGACAATATAATAAAATTACAATCGTAGTCTACTGGCAATGTCTCTTAACTAAGTTCCAACCGAAGCTCCTTTGCAGTACTAATTTTACGCGGTAATGTAACTAACGCCCAAGCAGAATTTCCACAAGTGAACTGTGGACGCTCATTCATTCTTCAATACCTCAGCTGGGTTTGTGCGAGCGACTTTTAGCGTTTGCGTCAAACCATGACAAAGGCAATCACCATAATGAAAAGAAAGCCTGTTAAAGTTTCAGTCAACGCGATAGGTTCATGATAAGCAAAGTTTGACAATACAACTTTGTCAAAGAAAATATAAGTAACGGGCAAGGCGATCAAAGCAGCAAGGCAAAGCAAAAACAAAAATCCTTTACTTAACAAATACACCAATTTCTCTTCACTGGCACCCAGGACTTTTCTGATACTAATTTCTTTCAAACGGGTTTCCGTCGTGAACACGACCATTCCAAACAATCCCATCGACGCTATGCTGATCGCGAGGAAAGCAAGGAAGCCAATTACCTTAATCATCACCGAAAACTGATTGTAAGCTTCTTGAATTTGGTCTTCATAAAATGTCGCCTCCAGTGGATGAACCTTGTCAATTTTGCGCCAGGCATTTTCAATGCCGCTCATAGCAGCAGGCAAATTTTTCGTGGCAATCTTTGCATTAACATATCCATTCGTTCCATAATGAAAATAGCGAAAGACCATAGGCTCAATTTTCTCTTCCACGGTTTCATAATGGAAATCTTCAACTACTCCAACAATCGTTAACGTTTTGCTGTCCATTGAAATTACTTCTCCTAATGCCTTTGCGGGATCGCCGCCGCCAATGTCAAACCGTTTGAGTGTTTGCTCATTTACAATGGCTTCGCTTTCTTCAGCGTTTTCAGGTTTTGGAGTAAAATTTTTTCCAGCTAAAATTTTATGTTCATGCAACGGCAGATAATGTTCGTTGACAAAGTTCAACATGACCTGTGCTGAATCGTTTTTGCTCGTGTATTTCATCTGTCGTTCCATAGCGACTACCAAGACTCATAACAATAAGAGACCTGGAAATTGCTGTAACCTCTGGACGCTCCGATAATGCCTTAATCAATAACTCTGCTTGATTTCCCTGCAATTTTATATTTAGAATATTTTCGGTTTTAAATCCCAGATCGAACGTGAGAAAACTTTTGTACTGCTTGTATCCCATTATCGTTATCGTAATGAAAATCAATGAAAAAATATATTGGACAACAATCAGGGCTTTTCTCGTATTGATGTTATGGAACACCCGCAGGGTAGAAATATCTTTTAATACCTGAATGGCATTTACTTTCGAGAAAAATAACGCGGGTAAAAATCCTGCCAACAATCCCGACGATCAAGGCGAAGATTATAAAATAAAAAATAATGGTGGGTGAAAGATCCAGTGAAACAAGGTTTTCCACAAAGCGATCAAGGGAGAGAAATTGCTTTCTTAAAAATAAGAACAGGACGAACGAAAAGACCAGCGCCAAAAAAGAAATAATAACAGCCTCTGAAATAAACTGACCTCGTATATGGCTTTTCCGCGCTCCGATTACTTTTCTTATTCCGACCTCACGTGAGCGCCTTAAGGACCTGGCAATGGAAAGATTGGTGTAGTTAAAGCACGCAGATATGATGACAACAACTGCTAATCCACTTAAGATCCAAATAGCCAGGTTCGGTAACTTAGGTCCGAGCTGATTGCCAAGCGTTTTACCAATTGATATTTGTGTTAAGGGTTGAAGCGACAATGAGACTTTGCTGATTACTTTGATTGGCATTTTCCCTGGCGCACAATTTGTCTAAATTCATTTTTAAGCTTTGCCAGGTTGCCATTTTCCGGTACCAACACATACACGTAGTTCATATACACACTAGCTCCAGTCCATAAATTCTCCATCCGTCTTCAGGATTCAATAACGCTATGGTTGAAAACGAACCGAGTGATCCAAAGCGCAAGTGTGAAAGTTTGGGAGCATCTTTCATCACGCCAGTAACCAGGTAATCCGATGTGTCAAATCGAATCGACTTACCCAGCGCATTTTCCTCTCCAAACAATTTTCGCGCGGTCGTCTCGGTCAGCACAATTGAATAGGGTTCCCTCAATGCCGTAGCTGGGTCACCTTGCAGCAACGGAAAATCAAATATTTTAAGAAAAGATTCGTCTGCCCATAGACCACCGATAGGTAAAACCTTCTCCCCTATGAAAGCATCACCACCGAAGTCTCGCCGAATAATCGTTACATCTTCAACACCAGGTATGCCTTGCTTCGATTTCTTTGCCTGCCTTTACGGACGTAGACGCAAGTTCAACTTGATTGTGATCTTGCGATATAACCCTAAAAATCCGATCCTTTTTTGTATGAAAGCTATCATAGGATGAAAGCTCAGATATAAAAACGATCATCAATAACCCAACGGACATGCTGATGGCTAGTCCAACAATGTTTATGGCTGAAAATAATTTATGACGCAAAATATTGCGCGAAGAAGTTTTGATGTAGCTATCAATCATAATCCAGTGAATTAAAAGGTCAATAAATTGAGGCTTTCGAATGGTGTAAAATCTGAAAAACTTTAAGACATCGAGTATGTAAATTATTCTTGCACGGGTTAATCCTTTCGAGTTTACATTGCGGTCAAAATATTCGTTGAGGTCGCCTTGCAAATCTTCCAGCAATTCGGGACGGCAATACCATTCCATAAGGCGTGTGGCCCATCGTGGAGGCAGAACTTTTTTAGTTTTCTTCAATGTCAGAAATTACTCATTCATTTTTTAACACTTCGGAAGGATTGGAACGCGCTGCATGCAAGTGTATGAGATCCAATCATAATATAGGCAACAACCATCACTATCGTGGTGCCAATCAATAATTCATTCCATGCGATTGGCGCACCATCTGCATACTCAGTCAACACATATTTCGCAAAGAAGAAGTGCGTAGCAGGCAGCGCTATCGCTGCAGCGATAGCAAGTAGTAGGAGAAAACCTTTACTTAAAAGGAATACCAAATTACCTTCACTGGCCCCTAAAACTTTTCGAATACTAATTTCCTTAAGCCGGGTTTCGGTTGTGAAAACAACCATACCTAAAAGGCCGATGGAAGCAATGCAGATCGCCAGAAATGACAGCGATCCGATTACTTTTATCCGGGAAGAAAAATCACTGTATGAACTTTCTATTTGTTCATCGTAAAATGTTGCTTCAAGCGGATGAACATTGTCGATTTTCTTCCATGCAGTTTCAATTTTTGGAACGTTGCAGGCCAATCCGCAGAAAGGACTTTCACGTTTATATATCGCCCTTTGGCGAATATCTGAACATAAATTCTTTGATTTCTTTATCAATGGATTTCCGATATTGAAAATCCTTCACCACTCCAATGATCTCCAATTTCTTTCCATTCACTGTAACAATCTTCTCCGACTGCTTTCGACGGGTCTTGATTAGCAATATTGAAACGTTTAAGTATTTTTTCATTTACGATCACTTCACTTTCCGCTGCATTTTCCCCTTTGCTTTTGAAATTTCTTCCGGCAAGAAGCTTATGCCCATGGAGTGGCAAATAGTGTTCATCAATAAAATTGTAGTTAACAAATGCAGAATCCTGGGATTGGTATATTTCACGTTGGTACCCCAATAATTTCCTAAGACTTGTAATCATGGAGGATGTAGAAAGATCTTTTACTTCTGGCATCTCTGATAATTCTTTTTTAAGAAGATCTGCCTTATTTCCAAACAATCTGATGTTCAATACATTTTCAGTATCAAAACCAAGATCGAAAGCAAGAACCTGTTTATAATGTTTATAGCCAATGATGGTCGCTGCAATGAACATCAGCGAGATTGTAAATTGAGCAACAATCAAGAACTTTGCGCATCGTGAATTCCTGAATCCGCGAATGCGCAGAAATATTTTTCAGAACCTGAATAGCATTAACCCGAGCAAAAAATATTGCTGGAAAAAATCCCGCAGCAATGCCTACGACAACAGCAAGCAAAATGAAATACAGAATCATTTTGCAGATATATCCAACATAAGCATTTCCCTGTATGCGTCATTGAGAGAAAAGAAAATAAGGTTTAAACAAAACGAACAGCCCAAATGAAAAAACCAGGCCAACAGCGCAATCATAACTGCCTCCACCACAAACTGACCAACAACATGAATCCTGAGAGCACCAACAACTTTACGAATTCCCACTTCACGTGAACGTCTCAACGAACGTGCAATAGAAAGATTCGTATAATTAAAACAGGCTGAAAGAATAACAATAACAGATAGTACACCGATCATCCAGACATTGACTGCTTCCCATCACACGGCCAATAGAATTATTCAGATCTTCACCTAACGCAATTTCAGCTAAAGGTTGAAGGGACAATTTAATCGTTGTGTTCTTTACTGTTTTATTTTCTTTGCACTGATGGTATTGAGATTAGATTGTAGCGTTTGTAAATCTGTTTCTTCAGGCAGAAGCAGGTATACATATGCATTCCATATATTATCCCACGCTCATTTCAAACTTGTTATCTTTTTGCGTGATCTCACGGGTGCTAAGGGATGCCAGCATATCGAATTTCATATGAGAAAATACGGGAACATCTTTTATTATTCCTGTGACTATAAATTCCTTGTCTTCTTTATCTCCCGGACGTATTATTGTTTTTCCTAATGGATCAACATCCCAAATAATTTTTTTGCGGATTTCTCAGTAAGTACAATTGAAAAAGGATCCTTTAAAGCAGTAGCAGGATCACCGCTTATCATAGGGAAAGTGAATACCTCAAAGAATGATTCGTTTGCCCAAAGACCTGAAAGCGGTACAGTTTTTTCACCAAATTTAAGATCACCCGCAAATTCTCTGTAGAGGATGGCAATTTTTTCGATGCCAGGAATGGATTCCTGAATTGATTTCCCGGCACGCAGAGACGTCGATGCAAAGTCATTTTCCTCTTGATCCAGATATTTATACTTGCTGATTACTCTATAAATGTCGATCATGATTTTCATGGAATTTATCGTAGGAATTCATATCCGAAAGGAGGCCGATCAAGAGCAATCCGACAGACATACTTACGCCAAGTCCTAAAATATTAATGGATGAAAAGAGCTTATTTCTAAGAATTATTCTGGTTGAAAGTTTCAGATACGAGATAATCATAATCCATTGAATTAAGAGGTCTAAAAAATCTGGTCTGCGAATGGTATATGGTCTGCAGAATTTAATGACATCAAGAATATAAATCAACTTCGATCGTCTAACACTTTTGTTTTTACATTACGTTCAAAGTATTCATTTAAATCACCTTCAAGATCTTCTGCCAGTTCAGGTCTGCAATACCAACGCAGAAAGCGCTGTGCCCATTTAGGAGGAGTAACGGAGACCGTACTTTCATTCAAATTCGTTTTAAGATCAGGTCAGGTATTTTATTCCACAGCTCATCGCGCAACTCCTTTGACTTGATCAACGCTGCCTTTCCGCCATTGGTGATCAGTATAGTATCGTTTACGCTTTCCTCCTCTTGTACTGGTTGCTTCTCCCAATTTACTTTTCACCAGTCCCTTTTCTTCAAGCCGGTTGAGCACGGCATGCACAACGCCCAGCTTCGCCGACCTACCTGTGACTTTTGTCAATTCATCACATATGGCGACACTGTAGGCATCATTTACCAATGCTGCGATGGTCAGCAACACCAATTCTTCGAATTCGCCGAGGTTCGTTCCTTTCATGTAATGATTAATTACGTAAATGTATGTAAAATAGTTATATTGGGCTTCGGTTTCTATTAAAACTTACACGTGCGATTAATGAATTCGTGTTTTGGTATTTAGCTTTTATAATTCATTCATCCGATTATATAATAGCTTCCCCGACGAAACCAGCAATTTGCCTGCGTTCCAAACAACATCTGTTTTTGATTCCGTCAATGAAATTGCTGATACACCAGCCTTCATTACATACTTTTCAACGATCAAAATTTTCTACTTTTTTCTATCCAATTAGGGGGTAGTATATTCGGATATCAGAATTTTTTAAACCCTAACGGTCGTCCCCAATAGACCAATTTTTTAGGTTCGACACAGACAAAAAATGAACAGGAATTTAAAAAGACTTATTGCTATGAGAAAAATTAAACGATATCGTATGGCCGGAGTTAATCCGTATTCGGTCTACGAAGTATTCACGATGGCTGAGATCATTAATCGCGTATCTTATCAATATCGTCCCTGGGAAATTCACAGATTTGAAAAAATATCGGTGATCCATTTTCTTAATTAAGATAGATAACGAATTTTTTCTCTTCAAATAATTGAGTTGGACAGCCTGGTCGCGTGAAGCTTTATGCGCTCAAATAACACACATCCTCAAAGGAGCATTTAACGTAAACACGGTCTCCCCTCTTGACCTTATCCTTTCTAGTCCGAATAAGAATATTGTATTCGTCAACCCTCACTTCGACTTCGAAGTAACTTCCAAAATAATTCACGTCAACTACTTTTCCTGAAATAGCTTTGTGTTTCTTCGTTACGATTTTAAAGTTTTCAGGGCGAATCAAAAGATTTTTTTTCGATGCTTTTATTCCCCACAGAACATTGATCCAATCGGCCTTAGCGCCATTGACCAGGTTATAATTTCCGAATAACCCAGCCACATACTCATTCGCTGGCTTGCGATAAATCTTTTCCGAAGTATCCTTCTGCACAATCTGGCCATCCTTCATTACAATAATTTTATCGGCCCAGGAGAGAACATCGCTTGGTTCATGAGAAACAAGAATACAAGTGATCTTTAGTTGTTTACAAATTTTTTCAAGCACGCCTTTTAACGTATTCCGATGAACCATATCCAAATTTGAATAGGGTTCGTCCAGCAATAATAGTTGTGGCGAAGTGATCAGAAGTTTAGCGAGCGCAATCCGCTGGCGTTCTCCGCCTGAAAGTTCGTCAGTCTTTCGTTCCAACAAATGTGAGATCTCACACACCGCGAACAAAGTATTCGCTCCTTCCTGGCTCAGATTGTTGGAATAGGCTAAGACCTGTTCAACGCGAAGAAATTTCGGAAGTTCAAAATCCTGTGATAAATAAGCGATCCCTGGATGTCCGGGAACCAGATTTTCTTCAGGTCCCTTCACGCGCTGTTCCTTAATAATAACTTCGCCAGTATCGGCTTGCTCCAATCCGGCTATGATTTTAAGTAGCGTACTTTTGCCAGATCCTGTTTCGCCCGCAATGGCGATTTTTTGATTTTTCCGTTGTGAAAAAGTAATTTCTTGCAATTTAAAATTGCCAAGTCCTTCTTTGGATATGTCTGAAACCGTTAGAAATGTCATTCGTTATTCCTCAACTTTTGTTTGTTTTCCCAGGTATCCATTTTGATTTTTTCAATCATCAACGAATTTTTGAAATCATGGAGAAAACGCTCCATTTCCACTTCCCGTGACTGAAGCTCGTGATAGTCTTTGTCATGTGCTTCGACAATGGGTTTGAGTTTATCAAGATTTTGCTGCATTACCTCAATGGCTTGCCTTGTTTGATCTGTGTCGGTTTCAGCCACTGACCCGGCTTCAACCTTTGTCCTCATTTGCTGAAGCATTTCTTCAATGTATTCCAACATGTGCCAGGGATTGTTAGGCATGTTCCAGGTAAACTCAATGTTACATTTTCTACATTTATATCGATTACTCTTCCACCCCTTTTCGTTTTTCTCAGTACCCACGATTTTTAACTTCTCGTTAGTATGACATTTCGGACATTGCGCATTATCCTTCACTAACTTATTGAGGTAATCCCGTTGCTCAAGGATAAAGGCGCGTGTATCGACATGATTATTCAAATGTTCCAGAAAGCGGTCAACGGCATCCTCGACTTTTTTATGCTCTTCGCCCAGCATCCCTTCGTCCATGAGTTTGATGCTTTGCTTCTTAAAAAAACCGGCCAGTTTCACAAGGTCACGTTCATTCTGGTTGAAGTTTTTATTCATCGTGGTCCAAAAATAGAAAACTTTGCTGCTAAAAATAATTCTTTGATCACGCCCCTTCAGGGCTATATTGGAGGGACGACTGAAACAGCGCAGGACTGGCGTCCTGCGCTGTTTTGATTTCGCCCTTTCAGGGCTTCCTAATTGTGTAGCCCTGCAGGGGCGCAATCATTAGCGTCGGACTCCGTCCGACGCTCTAAAACAGTTGGAGCAACTCAAGCCCTGAATGGGCGACATCATAGCTGCTAAAAAATATAAAACCTTTCCCCTTTGTTGATTTCGTTTTCCTACATTTATAGCATTAAAACTTCTTTATAATAATTTAAGAATCAACCAGGAATTCTTGGATTCCTGAGCGATGCGTCTCAAAGCGCATCCTTAGAATTATCTATTTTAAATATTATAAAGAAAAAGATGAATCAAAAACAACAATAGCCGTTCTGGGCGGCGGTGGCAGGACAGGAAAATTTCTTGTAGCCAAATTAATCGATCAGGGATACCGGCTTAAAGTTCTGCTGAGGAGCCCAGAAAATTTCGAACTCCATCATCCTTCAGTCGAGATCGTTAAAGGAGATGCCATTGATCCCGTCTCAGTTCATGAGTTAGTAAAAAATTCTCAAGCCGTCATCAGCACACTTGGTCAACGCAAAAATGAACCGCTTGTAGCGCACGCAGCTACCACGAACATCTTAAATGCAATGATGTACAATAAAATTCGCCGGTACGTTCTTGTGGGTGGAATCAATATTGACACACCTTACGATAAAAAAAGTGTTCAAACATTAGCTGCAACGGACTGGATGAAGGCAAATTTTCCGCTGATGCAAGAAGACCGTCAGAAAGCATACAGTGCCTTATTGGAAAGTGCCACTGGATTGGACGCTTGTACGCGTACCGATGATTGAATTTACCGAGGCGGGCGGCAATCTTACGGTAAATCGTGAAGACTGTTTAGGAACGAAAATCACGGCTGGTGCTATCGCCGATTTTCTTATTCAACAATTATCTGACAATCAATTTTACAGGCAAGCACCGTTTATTGCTACCTGAATTTTGTTGTGAATGGCACGACTCTTTGATGCCGCCCCTTCAGGGCTATATCGGAAGACGCTGCAACAGCGCAGGACTGGCGTCCTGCGCTGTTGTGATTTCGCCCTTTCAGGGCTGTCTAATTGTGTAGCCCTGAAGGGGCGTAATCTTTAGCGTCGGACTGAGTCCGACGCTCTAAAACATTGGAAATTAAGCCCTGAAAGGGCGACATCATAGCCGCAACGGAGTGGATGAGGTAATTTTTCTGCCGTTTATAGCTGAGGGATAAACAAGGGATTTGTGGAAGGGCCAATGACGCGATACCCCAATCGTCGTCATTGGCGTTTTCAATGGAGTCACGCACAAGTTTGTCCTTCCCTCTAGACTCCAATCTCCATTCCACTATGCTTTCGTGATTTTCACAGACGTCATTGTCAGCGAACCAGCAACAGCTTTATCGTTGAACAAGGTTACATCGTCGCCTTCTTCCTTCAACGCCAGCGCATACAACAGCGGAAGATAATGATCCGGTGAAGGAATGGCGAGCTCAAATGAGCGACCTTGCGAACCATAATCAATTAGCGGTTTATGGTCACCATTAAGAATATGTTTTCGCATTTTGTCACTTGCATCAAGGGCCCAGTCGTAACCATAGTTTTCTACGCCGAATTTATCCCACGCCACCAATCGGAGATTATGAACCATGTTCCCACTCCCAATGATAAGTACTCCTTTCTTACGGAGTGTTGACAACTCTTTCGCCAGTTCATAATGATATTGCGGCGGCTTTTTATAATCCAAGCTCATTTCAATAACAGGAATATCTGCATCTGGATACAAATGCCTCACGACACTCCAGGCACCGTGGTCAAGACCCCATTTTTCATCAAGCCCAACATCGGTTTTTTGTATAATATTTTTTGTTTCACGCGCGAGATCGGGGCTACCTGGAGCGGGATATTTAACGTGATACAATGCAGGCGGAAACCCGCTAAAGTCATAGATAGTTCTGGGGTTTTCCATCGCTGTAACAAACGTACCATACGTTTGCCAGTGCGCTGATATCACTAAAATAGCCCGCGGTCTTGGAAGGGACTTGCCTACGCTCCTGAATCCTCTGACGAATTCGTTTTCTTCGATTGCATTCATGGGGCTACCATGGCCAAGAAACAGCACTGGCATTGGTTCTGTACTTTGAAGTGGGCTTGTTAACTTATTCAGTGCGTTTAGCTCCATCGTTGTGATGATTTCTTATTCCATTGGGGCACAATCTCAATTGGTTAGCCCATTCCACCAGCTTAACCACCCCGATTTGTTTTTAACGGGTTGATCAACCATTTTAAGTTGCATTCTTTCCAACATCCTGCTCGCGGAAAGATCACCGACAGGTATCGGATTGAATCCCGCACTCCTTACGAGTTCGACAACAGTATCCACAGCCGAGCCATTATTACCCGCAATAAAAGAGTCTGCAAAATTACAGATGCTCTTAGGCGTGTAGCGATCCAGCGCAAAGGCTGTATTGAAAGTCTTGACGACTTTGGAATGAGGCAATAACGCTTGCAACTCTTCCGCGGCGCTGATGTTCGACGGACTTGCAGCAATATTCAAATAGCCATTTATAGGCTGGGAGACACTGATCACGATTTTTCCAATAGCTACCTCCCGGATACGCTCTGCAATTTCTTTTCCCTCTTGGGAGGACGTTGCCACAATAATAATGTCAGCTTCCCATGAGGCTTCCTTCGCACAGGTTGCACTTTCAATTTCTGCCGAGGGAGACGTCAGTCTTATTTCAGAAATCAATTGCGCTAAGTGATCCGCCTCATTGGCCATCAACAGCAAACGATTGCTTGTGACCGATAAGCATTTTGCAATAGCAGAACCCACATTTCCCGTAGCGCCTATGATTGCTATTGTTTTGTTGTGTGCCATATTCTTTTCCTTTTTTTGACGGCGCAAAAATAGGCAACACGAAGTCTGTTGTCATTGATATGAAATAAGAAAGAACTTGATTTATATCAAGAAAATCTACTTGGCCGAGGAAACCTGTTTCCTGACCCTACTGAGGGTTTCGGGCGTGATACCCAGAAAGGAAGCGACATATTGTTGAGGAGAACGCTGCAGAATATCCGGATACAACTGCATCATGCGCTTATACTTTTCTTCCGCTGAAAGGCTCAATGTCCCTAAGATTCTTCGTTGCAGTACGACAATATTGTTTTGCATGAGCAGGCGAAAGTAACGCTCCATTTTGGGTATCTCGTTCAGCATGTCATCCATGGACTGTTTGGTAAGAAGTAGTAGTTCGGCATCTTCCAAGGCCTCGATGTTATAGACGGCATTGTCCCCGGAAAGAAAACTTCCCATATCCGAAATCCACCAGCCTTCAAGCGCAAATTGCACGACATGTTCATTTGCATTTTTATCGACGCTGAAAGACCGGAGAAGTCCTTTTTCTACAAAACAAAAATACTGACACACGTCACCTGCATTGAGAAGGTATTGTCGTTTACGCAATTTTTTCGGTATAAAAAATGATTTAACAGATTCCCACTCAGCAGCAGTAAGTGCGACCTTCGTCTTAAGACTTTTGTCAAGCTGTTCGTGCATAAATGTAAATGCAATGGAACAAAGAAAAATATTGACTGCAATTTCGTCCCCTCTCTTCTGCATTCTTTAGTCAGAAATGCAGAAGGATTCTTTACACGAATATCATTCAGCAGAAATTTCCAAACGTAAAATAATAGCAATGATTAGTCGCGCCGTTGATTACGCTCATACTTGCTCAGCCTTTGGCGATTCATCCATTGCATTCTGAAAATCATTTTTCTCGCGCCCCTGACGTTTGCTCACTAAAAGAATAACTATTCCAATGATCACAAACGGAATACTCAATATCTGCCCCATGTTTAACATCATGTCATCTTCAAATGATACCTGGTTGATCTTAAAAAATTCATCTACAAACCGAAGGCTAAAAAGAATGATTAAAAACCAACCCGTCAAAAACCCATCTCGCAATTCATTGCCTTTTTTATACCAGGCACGGAACAAAAATAGAAATAACAAAAAGCAATAAATGGCTTCATACAATTGCGCAGGGTGCCGTGGCAGATCATCAATTTTTGTAAACACAAAACCCCATGGCAATGTAGTAGGCAGTCCCACCATCTCAGAGTTCATCAAGTTCCCCAGGCGGATTAGGCATCCGGTCAACGCCGTGATGATTACTAATCGGTCAACAATCCATAAGTAATGAATTTTCGCTTTGCGAGCAAAAAAATATAATGCTATGAACAGACCAATACCGGCACCGTGGCTTGCCAACCCACCTTCCCAAACGGCAAAAATGCGAATTGGATCATTGAGAAATTCGATTGGATCATAGAACAAAACATGCCCCAGCCTTGCTCCCACTACGGACGCAATAATGACATAGATCGTGAGCGTGTCAACTTCTTGAGCAGTCCGCCCATCACGTTTGTAGATGAAATACATAACTTGCTGGCCCAATAAAAATGCCAAAGCCCATGATAGGCCATACCACCTTACCGGGTGGTTCAAATAAGGGATTACAAAGATATCAGGGTCGACATTCCAAAGGATGTATGATAAGAGTGGGGAGGGCGCCATACCAAAGAACAAATTTCAAATCTAAAGTAGTCCATATTCATTTGCTATACAAATCCTATCACTCCACTTGGCAAGTTAACATGGTCAATCGATGTACGAAGACGATAAGCACGTTTTCTTTTGCCACAAAGACGCCAAGACACAAAGTTTCACAAAGGTCGACAAAGTTAACAATTGACCTCAAAAACTCAGCCCTTCAAATTCCAAACAAGAATATTCCACTCATCCGTTTGGTCACGAAAGGTATGTACAATCTCAAACCCAACGCGTTCATGCGCTCTCATTGAACGTTTATTACGTGTCGAAACGGAAGTCACACAAAGGTCATAGCTTGACCCATTGAGCTCCTTATGCTTTTGATACAATGAATCAAAAACTCCTTTTCCCCTGTAATTCTCAGCGACGCAAATTTGTCCCATAACATAAAATGAATGATCCGTTACTTTTTTGTCGCCGAAATTAATTGTTGATAGGCGATTAAACATGGGCTGTAAAACCGGTATCATATCGCTGAAGGACCTCAACATCACCAATGCATAACCGATAACAGAGTCACCATCTTTTGCAATGATCTGCGGTGCTGCCTGATTCATTTTCTTTAACAGTTCGAACGAATGCATCACCGTGACAAATCCATCACGCGCAGCGTCAGCCTCTGAAAGGGATGAGGCATGATTCGCTTGCTGTAACGTTAATATCTGTGCAAGCTCCTCATCCATAGTTGCTGTGCAAAAGCGAAGGGACATATTCTTGGCCTTAAAAAAAATCACGGATGGCGAATCAATTCAGTCTCATCCATCCGATCCAGGATTTTTCTCCGTTCTCCTGGTACAAAACTAACCACCACTCGCCAAATTTATTCAATTGAACAATATTTTTAAATTCTTCTATTCTTGTCAATTGATTTCCTTTCCGCACCGCTGTGTTACACTCATTACGTTTGATCTCATCATTAACCTGCGGCGTGGTTCTGATCATTCCCACTACTTTCTCTTGCCTTAGTCGTCCGCCAATGGTGATTTTTGTTGTCGGTCCAAATAGAATCGTGTGTTTTGTTACCTGAGATTTCAAGTCAATGGTTACTTCCGTGTATTGAGAATAATCCTCACAAGGAGTTGCTTCTTTCAGAATATTAATAATCGGTCACTGATTCACTTTTCTCTATCGAAACAATCTTACCAGGATAGTCATATATCTTTTTAAACACCCTGCCATTGTTCAGGAAAATTCCGGTTTGATTATTTGGTGAACAGGGGCCAGAATATATTAAATCATTTAGCCCGTCCTGGTTTAAGTCAGCCACGTGAAAATAATCCCATCGATGTGGGTTCGCGTTATCGCAGCGATAATCAAGTTTTGGGAGTGACGAAAATCCAGTGGTATCGAACTTAAAATCGCCTTGCCTCTCAAGATGTTTTAACCTTTTACTGAGATCATCCATCGGTTGTCCATACACAAACGTGATGAATGTTCCCAACAGTATTGTAAACCAGTATCGCATCATTTTCCTCTTCACAACTTTTGGCCCACTGTTGGAGCCGACAAAACTAGATCCCGGTACGGGCCAGACAATAAAAGGCGCCATACCTGGTTAGACAAGATAACTAATTAATTCAATATTTAATCTCGGAATTTTAAATGGACACGGATCATTTTTCGCTCAAAATTTCCATCACACGATTCGTCCTCGCGCCAGAAACACCTGTGCTTGGACATTTTCCGTTGCCTCTTAGCTCATCAACAATAGTTTGAATTAATGGTTGTTGAATGTTTACAGGAATATCAAATTTCATTACTTCTTTTTCTTTCCCTTCGACTTCGAGGGTAACCGAGTGGTCGCTAAAAAAAGGAAATGAGATCTGTCCTTTGCTGCCTACAATTGTCGTGACCTCCTTATCAGATACTTTCGAGGTCGTAAAACACCACGTACCCTGACCGACGATCCCGCCGTCAAAATGAAAGGTGCCCATCACGATGTCCTCAGCTGTGTACAGGTTCGCCTGATTTCGAGCAACACCATGAGCGTTCTGAACGGGACCGAAAAGAAAATCCATCATATCCAGTTGATGGGACGCTAAGTCGAAAAAATATCCCCCGCCGGAAATTTCGGGAACGATCCGCCAATTATCGTTATGACCGCTGGCCCACACGATATCAGGCTGCAACGTCTTATTAAGCAAAATATTTACATACCGAACGTCCCCAATAATCCCATCTTTTAGAATTGACTGTATTTTCAGAAAGTTCGGCAGGCTTCGGCGGTAATAGGCAGTAAACAACGGTACGTTTGCACGCTGGCAAGCTTCTACCATGGTAAGACATTCCTTATGCGTACGTGCCATGGGTTTTTCTACATACACCGGCTTTCCAGCCTTGGCAGCTTTTAAGGTATACTCTTCATGCGACCCAGGCGGTGTTGCGATATAAATGGCATTTATTTCAGGGTCATGGATCAGCTTGTCGGCATCGTCATACCATTTATCAACGTTGTGACGCTCAGCATAATCTTTTGCCTTAGCGCCGTTCCGGCGCATTACGGCTACTAATTTTGAATGTTTGATTTTATTCATTGCAGGGCCACTCTTCACTTCACATACATCCCCGGCGCCTATTATTCCCCAACGTACTTCCTCTAATTTGATTGACATGTTTGGTTTTTAGCGGGGCTAAGATAATAAAAGTGTTTAAGTGTTTAGGTGTTTACGTGTTCGAACTCCCGGTTTGTGTGTATCGTAAGTCGCTATCTAATCGATAGTGAACTCAACGACTCGCACAACATCAACACGTAAACACCTAAACACTTAAACACGTCTCAATCGTTGATCTTATAGACCTTTCCCGAATTTGCAGTTGCCCCATTGGTAAGAACGTATACTTCCCCTGCGTTGTCTTTGCCAAAACCCAAGACAAACTCATCGAGTTCGTTGCCGGTTTTATTAGTGATGCTCAGTTTTTCGTAGTTCCAGGTAGTACCACTTCGATCGGCCGCAAACACGGCTCCACTCATGCCATCATCACTTTGTGAAAGGACACCAAAGATGTACTTGCCGTTCAAATCGGATTCATTACTACCCTCATAAACATAACCGCCGATGGAAACATTACCCAGTCCGTCGCTAAAGCTTTTCGAATTTTTGAATTCAATTACTGGATCTTTTAACGGATTCCCATATGCATCTTCGGAAGCACACGACGCAGGGGCAGTCCCAGGATTATTCGCGTCAAAACAATGCGCTCCTTCCTTAATGTTCCATCCATAATTACCTCCTTTTTCAATGAGGTCGATCTCCTCGTACAGATCCTGCCCTGCATCCGCGGCGATCAAATTGCCTTCAGGATCAAAACTGAAACGATAAGGATTTCGCAACCCAAATGCATAAATTTCATCGAACCGTCGATACCGACAAATGGATTGTCCGCAGGGATACCGTACTCTTCCGTATCGTCGACCGAAATCCGTAAAATACTACCCAAAAGATTTTGTGTAATATCCTGACCGTTGCCTCCTTCCACATGACCATCGTCAGTATCATTTGCTCCACCACCATCCCCTACTGAAATGTACAAATAGCCATCAGGGCCAAAGGCAATCATTCCTGCATTGTGGTTGCCTTGAGGATGATCTATAGACAGTAGTATTCTCTCCGAGGCTGCGTTTGCCTGATCAGCTCCAGGGGTAACTGAAAATTCGGCGATATGATTTGTATGATCCCATCCTGCCGGCCCTGTTGGACCCAATGGTCCACTATAGAATACAAAGAAGCGTCCATTGTTCTCGAAGTCAGGATGAAATGCCAAGCCCAGCAATCCGCGTTCGTCCTGAGGGCTTTCTCGTGGTATTACTTTATTGGAAATATCTAAAAAAGGCTGAGTCCCTAGTGCGCCATTCTGATGTATATAAATTTGACCAGCCTGATCAACAATAAATAACCGTCCTGAATTGTCAGGGGATTCCATTACTGCTACCGGCGAAGCTAATCCCTCCGCCACAAGATCTAACGTCACAGCGTTATCTCCTACTGTACCTGATCCCCCGTCATCATCATCGTCATCGCAAGAAATACCGATCACCAACAAAGCGCTGATGAATAATACGCTGTAGTATTTAAATTTTAAATTCATAAATTTTTCATTGTGTCATAGTTACACGGATTTTATACCAACATTCACTTTGTCATTCAACGCACTATTGCTCTGTGTATCAACACTACATTGATTCTAACTACCCGCAACTCAATCGGGTAGTACCGGCGTTGCATCTCAGCAGCCTGAAAACCTGGTGGCTGCCCATTTTGAATCGATTCGGGAAAGCAAAATCAATTTCTATTCCATACCGGGAACCGGGGAAATAGATGTTCTAACATGCAAAGAATGCATTGCGTCTCACAGAAGTGAGAAGTTATTTCCACGTCTCGTGGGGAAAGCGCCTACAATTCAAATTGTCGAACTTAATTGATAAAGGGTAAATGAGCTTTTGACGTTTTTATGGATATTACGCAATTGTACCGGTCATTTACCGGTTATTGAAAATATTGCTATTAACGTCATTACAAAATGAAATATCTGTTTCTCCTTTGTTTGCTTACGCTCCCCGCAAAATTCGTTGAGGCGCAAAACGCTGTAGTTCCTACAATCGGGATCGTCCAGAATATAGAAAATGATAGTCTGCTACAACGTTACGGATATCGCTACCTGGTAGAATCCGTCGGGAAATTAATTTCGCCAAGGACCGTTACGGATGAACAATTTCAGGCGAATGTTTTGAAGATTAAAAATCTACGGGTTCCGATGTATGCTTTTAATATTTTTATTCCCGGAGAGCTAAAAATCGTGGGCCCAGAAGTTAATGAATCAGCGGTTCTTACCTATGTGGATAAGGTTTTTCAGCGATGTAAGGCGGCCGGCGTAAGCAGGATCATTTGGGGAAGTGGCGGTTCGCGTCGCGTGCCGGATGGGTTTGACCACGCAAAAGCAAAAGAACAGTTCATTTCCATCGCTAAGAAAATCGCAGCGAAGGCAAGCCAATACAACATCACACTCGCCCTTGAAAACCTGAACA
This sequence comes from uncultured Bacteroidota bacterium, assembly GCA_963739105.1. Classification (GTDB taxonomy): domain Bacteria; phylum Bacteroidota; class Bacteroidia; order Cytophagales; family Cyclobacteriaceae; genus Chryseolinea. The sequence goes on from CAVTZI010000026.1 coordinate 38,502, forward strand.
GCACCGAGACAAATTTTATAACGACAGTAGAAGAAGCGCTCGACATAGTCAAAAAAGTCGATCATAAAAATTTACGGTTATGTGTCGACATCTATCACATGTTAAAGGAAGGAGAATCCCCTTCGTCAATCCTAAAAGCAAAGGGTTATGTAATTTATTGTGAGGTGGCTGAAAAAGAAGGACGGACACCGCCAGGTGTACAAGGCGATGATTTCAGGCCTTACTTTACCGCCTTAAAACAAGTTGGCTACAACGATAAAATTATGATTGAATGCCGGTGGGAAAATGTAGCGGCGCAAGGGCAAATAGCATTTCAAAAACTTCAGACCCAAATACAAGACGTGTACGGCAGAAAGTAATTGCTAGGGTGATCTCAGTCGTTTACACGGATCTGGCCTTATCACAAAAGTAAAAGGCAAACTAAATGCCTGTATTTGCTTGCCGACTTCAAACCACCTTATTAAATTAAGCTTACGTTCGATAAGCAGATTGGATTTGGTTTGCGTAGTAAGTAAGTATTTGTTGTGTCTTAAGCGTCAACTGCCCGGCAGAAGGTATCGTCAACCCGAGTGCAGAAGATTCCTCGAAAAGGAAAGGGAAGTAAAAAACATCCGCTCACATACTTAATCACAGACCTCAACCATGAAACGCGCTAGTTTCTTGCTGCTGTTGTTCCTTTTTATTTCTTGCGGAGGACATCGCAGGCTCAGTCACCAAATAAGCTATACTCAATTAAGAAATCAGGACTGTAAGACGCTTTTCAAAAAGCAAAAGCTCCAATACAAAATTGCCCTTCGCGACGGCAAGTTAAACCAGCGTCGAAAAAAATCTGCCATACCCGAAAATAAGCCTCGACACTCGCCCAAATAAAATTACAAATGAGACTGACCAGCTGGCAGTCGCGCCAGACGACGGAAAAATATTGACGCAAATAAAGGCCTCCTTCTTCCGATAAACTTTCAAAAAGAAAATATCAGTTCGGGCGCATCAAGAATATCCAATGTGGTTTTATTTATTTCACCAGAAGAAAATATTCCGCTGGAGGATCCGGCTTCCAAAAAAAATCCACAAAAATCAACAACGAACCAGCCAGTACTTACAAATTTTAGTGCTAGTAGTCTGCCATTGACGCTGGTTGGAGTGGCTGGACTCCTGGGAATGGCTTTGCTCAAGTTGTTTCAAAGTAATGCACAGCAACTATCACATTGGGCCAAAAAGAATCCGTGGAAAACCCGTGGCTTAATTGGCATAGCGCAAATTGGAATGGGCTGTCAGCGCTTTTTCGCTTGGCAATTACCTCTATGAGACCGGTATGATGATTCCGGATTATGCGCGTCTTTCTGCCGCAGGAATGTTTGCCGTGGCTGCCATTTTTTATCCATCAACTTATCATGCAAATGGATCTCCTGCATTCAGCTATCTTCGACGAAAGTTTCATGATGCGGCGTTGTTCACCACTGGCGCTATGCTTACAATATATGCCGGCAATCATTGTCACTTGACCATTCAACCGACTCATTCCGTCCAAATTGTGTCTTCGACTTCGGCTCCTAAGCAAAATATTTTTTCCCTGAAATTTGCAAACCATCAAATCTCAGTCGTCAAAAAAGAATTCGAATCAAGACTGAAAGAACATTTTGAAGACCCAAAAAAAGGAAAAACTCGCGGTGAAAAAGTTGCGCTGGTTATTATCGTCTCGTTAGGCTTTGCCTTTCTGACTGTTGGTGTGGCTGCTATTTCGTGCAATCTTTCGTGCAGTGGAAATGAGGCTGCGTCAATCGCCGTCCTTATCGCAGGCGCGGCAATTATTGCCTGGGGATTAAGTGCTTCTCTAAAAAGGATCCACCGTTCCCCGACGATAGAAAAAAAGGCGAAAGTCGAGCCGAGCCCTCAAACATAACTTCATAGATTTAGTTATTATCTTAAAGGAAGTGACTGATTTCCCGAAAGGATACTTTGCCATGTAGTCTTAGAAGCTGCATCCCACAGGTATAAATTATGTTTGATGATTACATTTTGAATACTACTTTTAAAACATACAAAAACAACCTTATGCTCAGAAGAAAAAATACCTTCATGATTATGGCGATAGGGCTTTCTGCCTTATTTGCTATGTCGTGTCAAAAGTCATCCCAAGAGTCAGCAACCACTGAAACTGAAACGGCGATACATCCAGTACAGCGGACGCTAGCGCCTCCGCAGAGAACACACTGACCGAAGAAGAAAAAGCCGCCGGCTGGGAGTTGCTGTTTGACGGAACCACCTTAAATGGGTGGAAGCGTTATAACCACGATTCCATTGGTCCATTATGGAGCGTTGACAATGGCGCCATAAAATGTGATGGTCAAGGTCTAACGGAAGGCACTGCGAAGATTGGTGGTTCATTGATAACCATCAAGCCTTATGAGAATTTTGAACTTACCGCCGAATGGAAAGTGTCTCCCGGGGGAAACAGTGGTATTCATTACCATGTAGTTGAGAAACCCGAATACAAACATGAATATGATACAGGTCCCGAGTTCCAGGTAATGGACGATGGCGGCTGGAAGGGTGATCCGCTAAAACCCGCACAAAAAGCGGGAAGCAACTATGATATGTATGCCGCTCCCGACACCAAAAAACTAAATCCTGTGGGTGAATGGAATTCCGCTAAGCTCATTTACAATAAAGGCCATGTCGAGCACTGGCTGAATGGTGAGAAAGTTGTGGAATTTGAAGAGGGAAGCGCAGACTTTAAGGAACGCTACAAGAAGAGCAAATGGCCTGAATATCCCGGGTGGAATAAATACAAAAGTGGCTCAATTGCATTGCAAGACCACGGCGCACCGGTTTATTTTAGAAACATTAAGATTCGAACACTATAGTTCGAGGTTCGAGTTAGTTTCGAGGTTCGAAGTTGCGCAATGCCAGCTAGAAACTGAATCGTTCTATGGCTACTGAGCGCAACTTCGAAACTTCAAACCTCGAACTTCAAACTTTAATATGCGCCCAATTTTCGCCGGTCTTAATTCGATGCACTTGCATATCGGTTATTCCGAATTGTGTGGCGATTTTCTTAAGCGTGGATTTACCAGCTATTAATTTCTTTTTAATCGCTACCACCTGACTTTCTTTTAGTTTTTGATTGCCAATGCGTTTCCGGTTTGGGTTGAGCGTCGCGTGTTTGAATTTATCCTCATGCGTTACCCATTTTAGATTTTTATAAAAGTTATCGTCTTTGATGTAATTAAGGTGGATAACAAATTTGTGCTTGCTGGTGGGTTGTTTTACAAAGTATTTTGCTACCAGGCGGTGGATCAAAAATGTATAGCTTTTGTCTTTAGATCGAACCGCAATTCCCGGGTAATGAGAAATGGATCCATGTTTTAAAAAGTGTCCTTCCTCAGGTTTTGTGGTATAACTTATGACCCGCCCGTAATTGGTGAGCGCATAAGCATTTCCTTTTGGTGATTTCCGTATCGGAAGTAGAACGAATTTTTCTTTGGGGTAAAGCTTTAGCTTTTTTGTTACTGCCATAGTCTTGTAATACGAAGATGAAATAAATATTTAGCGCTTTTGGTATCAACCATTCACACTCAAACAGCCTACACAACAGAATGTTTCAGGAAGCATCGTATAAAATATTTCTTATGCACGCGCATACAAGAAATATTACAACATGTATCGTGGGATTTTACAACGTTTGACTAAGCGTAGATGGAAACACCCATCAGGAAATGACGGCCGCTGCAGAACGATGAATTGAACTTTCCTTGTCCACAAAGTCAAAATCGGAAAAATGTTTTAAATATTCCCTTACTTCCATAAGCGCAAACCCCAATAAGTTCAGTCCATTCCAGGCGTATGGATTTTTGAGAAACTTCGACTCTGGCGTCAAACCGATCCCCCATACTTCATCCACTGGGTTGGTTTCCACCAGGACTGCATCCCCTGTATTCAACAAGTAAGCCCTTAGTTTTTTGTTTTGGTTGAACTTATGAAAATTACCTTCTTTTACGATCTCGTAACGCCACTCGACCCATTTCAACTCGTCAAATCCTTTGATGTTTTGGCTCAGCGCTCTCACTTCTTCCGGCCTGTCAGCAACGAGAATTTTCTTAAAAGTATCGCGATCACCAAATAGCAGGGCTTTTCGCCCCATCATCCAATGAGCGGCGGTTTTATATACAATTCCGCTTACTGCAAATGGCGAAGGATACCATTGACTTAAGACAAATTCACCTGTAGGTCGCGAAGCTTTATTGGTATGTCCCCAAAAGAAAATGTAATTCAGGGTTTCAGTCTCACCTTTGTCAAACTTTTCAGTCAACCAACTGAGATGGTAGCGCATGGATAGGAACAATTATGGTCGAAGGTAATTCATAAAACGCAAAATCCTTAACGAGTTATGATATAAATCTTGAATCATCAAACTAACCTCGCTGCGAACTCGACCGTCATCGATTGCATGACCTAAAATTCTATTTTCCTTTCTTTTTTGGTCCTACATCTTTGTAGGCAGTGTCTAAGGCGTCCAGCATCAATTCCTTTGGAACGTGTTTTAATTCAAAGGTAGTCCATCCTTGAGCTCCCCATTTATTGGGTATCGCATAAACAGCTTTCTTATCGAACAAACAAAACACCGATTGGTCGACTGGTGATAGTTTCAAATTAGCCGTTCCGCTTTTTTCATGAAGCGTGGCGAAAATTCTCCGTCCCGTTACTTTAAATGCTCTCCGGTCAAAATGGGGGTTTTCCTCAGTACCGGGAAAGGATAGTGCCATCGTTGCGAATTCCTGGTTACTCATGTGTGATAATTCCAAAATTTTATTGCTGTCCTTAGTAAGATTAACGTGCTCCTTTTCCTATGATAGCGTCGATCTGAAGTTAGCGCTTTTTAAAAAGATGATCGTTTTAAATTTTTGCTATGTAGATGGAATTTCGTCATCGGCGCCATTAGGTGACTGGCCGATCAATGCAACACAGTACTTGGGCTTTCCTCCTCGATTTCAATTCGCTGGCCAATCCTCTTTCTCCCGAACACCAGAATACAAAAGGCAATAAGTGAAGTGCCGCTCATAACAGCTGCTACTGGAATGCTATCTGTCGTATTAAAAAATCCGATTCCCGCCGAAGCAAATCCGGCAACACCGATTTGCAAAAATCCCAACAATGCAGAGGCGCTTCCGACATTTTTAGAAAACGGTGCGAGCGCTAACGCGGTAGCATTCGGATTGGTGAGTCCTAAACAAGTTAATGCGATAAAAAACAGGCCAATGGTCGCTTCGAGCCCATACCAGTTGTTCCATGCTCCCAGCAAAAAAACTGTAGTTGTAACAACTAACGTATATAACGATACCTGGAAAATCTGCTCGCTCGAGTACTTCCTGTTAAGAAAAATATTTAACTGACTTCCGCCAATAAAACCGACTGAAAGGAACGCAAATATCCCGCCGTACACTTGTGGACTAACTTGAAAAATCTCCATGAAAATGACCGGAGACCCAGCAACATAGATAAACAACGTAGAAAAGGCAAATGCACCTGACAGGCTATACGTATAAAACTGAGGATTCTTTATTATGGAAAAGAAGGTAAGCAACATGGGCTTTGCCTTCAATGAAACACTGGTATCAGGTTTATGTCCTTCCGGAAGAAAAAAAACCGTAACCATAAGAATCAGGAATACGATGAGGGCGAGTACAATAAATACCCATCGCCATCCCAATCCAGTAGCAATAAAGCCTCCAAGGGTAGGCGCGAGTAATGGCGAAAGGCCGATCACCAGTATTAGCAAAGAAAATACTCTTGCGCTTTGCTCCACAGGAAAGAAATCACGCACCATGGCAAGGGCGGCAACCCAGGCAACGCATCCTCCCAAAGCTTGTAAAAATCGAAGCGCCACGAGCGTTTCAGTGCTTTGCGCTTGCATACACCCAATGCATGTAATGATGAAAATTATGAGACCTACATACAATGGCCTTTTCCGTCCAAAGCGATCCAGCAAGGGGCCATAAATCATCTGGCCAATAGCCAGTCCGATAAAATAACTGGTTACGGAAAATGAAATACGTGCCGGCGTTGTACCAAAATCGTCCGCTATCTGTGAAAACGCGGGTAAATACATATCTATCGAAAATGGACTTACCGTAGCGAGCGCACCTAAAATGAGAATGATCAGGGTGCTGTTGTGGTGTGGGTGTTTCATCAGTTGTTCGAGGTTTGAAGTTCGAGGTTCGAGGTTTTCAAGTCGTGAGGTCTTGCGTTTTTGAACCTGAGATCTTCATGGAAATTTTAGTAATTAAAACAAAAAGCACAGGGACAACAAAGATTGCCAACGAGCTGGCAGCAATCATACCACCGGCCACGGTCCAGCCAATCGTTTTGCGGGCTTCCGCTCCCGCACCTTGTGAAAACGCCAGCGGCATAACACCCAGGATAAAAGCCAGCGACGTCATGATGATGGGACGCAAACGAAGTTGAACCGCTTCTAGTGTTGCCTTTATTGTATCCATACCTCTATCCACACGTTCTTTGGCAAATTCGACAATTAGGATTGCATTTTTCGCAGCCAAACCTATAAGGGTTATCAATCCGATCTGCGCATAAATATTATTGGTCAAATTTGGAAGGAAGGTCAAGGTAAGGATGGAACCGAAAGCCCCGATTGGTACAGCAAATAAAACTGAAAATGGCACGGACCAGCTTTCATATAGCGCTGCCAAAAACAAGAATACGAACACGACTGAGATCATAAAAATCAAGAGCGTGCTGCTCCCCGCCTTTACTTCTTCACGGCTCATCCCGCCAAATTCATAACTATAGCCGAACGGTAATGTCTCTGCGGCCACTTCCCGCAACGCGTCAATAGCCTGACCGCTGCTGTATCCCGGTTTTGCTGCGCCCATGATTTCCGCAGAACGATATAGATTGAAATGAGAAACCAGTGGCGGCGTTTCAATCACGCTTGATGTGATCAGCGCGCTAAGCGGCACCATACTACCCATACTATTCCGCACGTGATACCGCCCGACATCTTCAATGCTTTTTCGAAAAGCGGTATCCGCTTGTGCCACGACGCGAAAATTTCTTCCATAAAGATTAAAGTCATTCACATAAGTGCTTCCCAACAAAGTTGATAAAGTTCCATACGCTTCCGCGACCGACACACCCAGTTTCTTGGCTTTCTCACGATCAATGTCGACACGATAACCAGGCGTCCGGGCTGTGAAAAAAGAATATGCCATGGCAATTTCAGGTCTTTGGTTCGCGGCTGCGAGAAATTTTCTCACGACACCTTCGAATGCAATGATGTCATCGGTACTGGTGGTTTGCTGCAGTTCAAACGTAAATCCAGAGGATTGTCCAATACCCGGAATGGCGGGAGGTGAAACAACTAAAATCCGGGCTTCTTTTATGTCGGCCGTTCTCTTCCTTATCTCATCCATAACCTGGGGCACGCTTTCTTTATCGAGATCACGCTCATCCCATTTTTTAAGGTTTACGAACATGGTACCAGCATTCGGTTTACTGGAGAAAGTCAGGATGTTAAGGCCTGCCAACCCCCCGGCTGTATACACAGCAGGAATATCTTTAATTCGCCTTTGAAGTTCAAGGAGCAATTCGATACTACGCGTGGTCGATGTGCCTTCGGGCATCTCGTAGGTCACCATCAATCTTTTTTCGTCTTCCGTAGGAATAAATCCTGTAGGTTTATTTTTGAATAAAAAGAAAAGACCCACAAATAAACAAGCCATCATCACAAGCACATAGGGTGTCTTTGCAATCCATTTATTAACGCCTCCGGTATATGACGTTGTAACTTTTCCAAACCAGCTGTTAAACCGATGAAAAAATTTGTCCAGCAAATTTCTGCTGCCATTTTCTTTCGATGGTTTTAACATGAGCATACTGAGCGCGGGCGTTAATGAGAGCGCCACAAACGCGGAAATCATCACCGATACAGCAATGGTAATGGCAAACTGTTGGTACAGTTTTCCCACAATTCCCGGAACAAATCCGACTGGCACAAACACCGCAGCGAGAATCAAGGCAATCGCTATTACAGGCGCAGAAATATCTTTCATTGCCTTTATCGTGGCATCTTTTGGTGAAAGCTTCTCATAATCCATATTGTGTTGAATCGCTTCAACAACAACAATCGCATCATCTACAACAATACCAATAGACAACACAAAGGCAAATAAGGTCAGCGTATTAATCGTAAATCCAAAGGGAATGAAAAAAATAAAGGTTCCGATCAAGCGATACCGGAATCGCCAGTACTGGAATTAAAGTTGCGCGCCAGTTTTGCAAGAATAAGAAAACGACAATCACTACCAATGCCAACGCCTCCAACAATGTTATAACTACTTCTTTGATGGAAGCCTCCACCACCGTGGTGGTTTCGAGCGGAACAATATACTCTACATCCTTAGGAAAGCTTTTCCTCAGCTCTTCCAGCGTTTTCATCACACCTTCATTGGTTTCCAGCGCATTTGCACCAGGCGCTAGATAAAGCAGCATAAATGCACTTCGCTTGCCCATCACAAAAGGATTGTTGCCGTAGTTGAATTTCGCCAGCTCGACGCGGGCAATATCCTTCAGATAGACCATGTTGCCTAACTGCGGGTTGGTGCGAACAACGATATTTTCAAAGTCTTCCACTTTATTGATCCTGCTATTCGTCAGTACATTGTATTCAAACGTCTGGACCTTGGGTTGTGGATTTCCACCGATTGAACCCGCTGCCATCTGTAAATTTTGTTCTGTCAATGCTCCCATTACCTCCGCAGGGGATATTCCAAGGCTTGCCAGCTTTTCAGGGTTCAGCCAGATACGCATACCAAAATCGTCACCTATTGAAATAATATCTCCGACGCCCTTTACCCGAAGCAATGGGTCCTTTAAGTAGATGTTAGCGAAGTTTCCCAGGAAAGTTGCATCGTGCGTGTCGTTTGGAGAGTAAAGCGCAAGCGCCAAGAAAATACTGGGACTTCGTTTACGAACAGTGACCCCCAAACGCCTTACGATCTCCGGCAACACAGGTTCGGCAATACTCACGCGGTTCTGTACATCGAGGGTGGCAATATTAACATCCGTACCAATATCAAATGTTACCGTAACGGTGCTCACGCCACTTCCTGTGCTATTACTCGACATAAAAGCCATTCCAGGCGAACCGTTGACCTGCGTTTCAAGTGTAGTCGTGGTCGTCTGCTCAACGGTCTGGGCATCCGCCCCAATATAATTGCTGTTGATTACAACAGTAGGTGGGGTTATATCAGGGTACTGCGATATCGGCAAAGTGCTCATGGCGATCAATCCAACCAGGACAATCACGATGGAAATGACCATGGCGGTGACGGGCCTTTTTATAAAAACATCTGCAATCATGTTCTTCTAAGTAGCGTTTTTTTAATTACTGTTCATTTTCCTGCGGGTGGTGTGACGCTTATCGCAGACCCTTCACGTAAATTTTGAACTCCTTCCGTGACAATGGTCTCTCCCACCTTCAAACCATCCTTGACGATGATATTCCTGTTTACTTGCTTCCCCAACAAGACTTTTCGCTGTGACACTTTCGCGCTGTCTACAACATAGACAAAAAACTCTCCTAACTGTTCCGTTACTGCCTTGAATGGAATCAGAATAGATTTTTCAGTTGATGATGACTCCACAAGTAGCGTTCCGCTCATCCCAGCCCGTAGAGTATGATCGGGATTTGGAAACGAGATACGCATTTTGATCGTGCCCGTTTGAGCATCAACCGCCCGATCGATAACACTAATGGTTCCAGGGTGCGGATAGACCTGGTTACCAAAGGAAAGACGAAAAGTCGAATCGCCTTTTGACGGCTTTCTCGTCAGCAGCTGCGTGAAACTTGTAAATTTCACGCTGATCAACGCTAATATCAACCGCTATCGGATCATCCGATGAAATTGTATTGAGCAACGTCTGGCCTGGTGTAACAGATGCTCCCAGACGCACCAAAGAAATACCGATGGTCCCATCAAAAGGAGCTATAATCGTGCTGTATCGAACATTGGTTTGAACACTCCGTACGGTCGCCTTCGCTGCTTCCACCAGTTTTTGAGCCGAGCTGATAGTTTGCTTCAGCATAATCGACTTGCTGCTTGGCGATGGCATCCTTCTTCTCCAATTCACGGTAGCGTTCTACATCTTTTTTTGCCCTTACTAAGTTGGTCTCCTGTACGGAGAGATTGGCTAAGGCCTGCCGGTACGCAGCTTCTGATTGTTGTTGATCAATAGAATATAATTTTTGTCCCTTCTTTACTTTTTCACCTTCTTTAAAATGCATGGCAGTAATGTATCCGTTTACCTGGGCACGAAGCTCAACTTCATTTAGTGCTCGCACGATGGCGGGATACTCATCGTAATAAGCGGCATCGGAACTATTGACCTCGTGCGTGACAACAGGTACAGTCGGCGGACCTTGGGCAGCCTGCTGATTTTTGTTTCCACATGCCGCTGCAAACAATAACAACCCGATGCTTGTATAACTGTAGAAATTGATAAATGACATATTTAAATGACGTATTTTTTCTTAATAATTTATTTGTCCCAAGCGCGCGTTGAACATCCATTTTGCTCGCCGAAGCACCTGAGTACAATGCGTTGAAATAGTTAATACGTGTCGTACGTAAATCAGATTCCGCCACCGTTACATCCAGGTAAGGCCGGATTCCGTTGACATACTGGAGGTTGATTACCTGGTAAACTTCCTCGGCCAGTGCCACATTCTCTTTTTGAGTCAGGTACGCCGCCAGATTGCTTTTGTATGCAGCGAGGGCGCGCGAATATTCCGCGCCGAGGTTATTCCGCAAATCGGCTAGACTTAAATCCAGGCGTCTGGCCCTTAGCTTTTCTTCCTTAATTCTCGCTGTTCGCTTTCCCCCCTGAAAAATCGGGAACGCCAACGTAGCGCCTACATACGAATATGGATATTCGGTTTGGTACAACTCACCAAATTCATCATTTTGAAAATTCAAAATATAGGAACCAAACGCGCTCAGCGACGGAAGAAATCCCCAGTAGCTGTACTGGATGTTGGAGTTTTGCAATTCGCGTTGTGAATATAAAATTTTATAGTCAATGTGTTCGGTATAGTTCATTTGCTGAACCGTGTCCATCATCACTTCGTTTTCCATTTGAATCGTGTCATATTCGATGGGAAGATCACGACCCAACGGATAGCCCATTAGCGTTTTAAGAAATTGCTGTTTAAACACAAGGGCTTCGCTGTTAGCTTTGCGCTCAGCTTTTGCATTGCCTAATAAAATAGTGGCGCGTTTATAATCTGTTTTGTCTGCAACGCCCGATGTATATCGACTATACGCGTTTTCGCGGCTTTTTTCCAACCGTTCAATCGACTGATCACTAACTTTTACCTGCTGAGCGGTTGCCAGGACATCGTAAAATGCTTTGGTGATATCGACCACCACATCAATTTTAGCCCGGTTCGTATTTTGACTTGCCAGTATTCTTACTTTCGACGCTGAACTGCTGGCCAGCAATGCGTCCCTGTTGAAAATATTTTGTGTGGCATTAAGTTGAAGGGCGGAAATATTGAAGACTCCCAATCTAACATTCTGACCTGCAAAGACTGCCGTTTGCTTGTCAATCACCCGTTGATAGTTGTACGCAAAATTGATTTGCGGAAACCAATCCGCCAATTTTCCATTGATGACTTTTTCCGCGATTTCCTCATCGACCTGCGCCTGCTGAACGGCGGGTTGATGTGCCAACGCGTATTCGACAACTTTGTCCAAAGTTGCTACCTGCAATACACTATCGCTTGGCGTTTGCGCTTGAATCAGCAACGGTGTTGAAACCAACAATGCAGACCAGATCGATATTCGTATTTTTTGTAGAGAGAATGACATATTTCCTTATACCCGGTTTTTTATTACTTCTTCCTTTACATTCAGTTCCGGCATGTCCTCGTCAAAGATGGTACGGAAAATAATATGCTTGCGTTCCAACAGGAATTTGCGATAGGCTGTATCCGTCAATCCATGAATGGTTTGTATCACTGATTTTGCCAGCAAGGGGTAATTGCAAAGCGAGATAAGGTTAACCATAAAATGTTCAGCGGATATCGGAGCGATCTTTCCTTTTCTTAATCTCTATGTTCAAGGGCCTCTCGAATTAAATCACTCGACCTAAACCGGTCTTTGGCACAAAACAATTTTACTTTCTCCGGACGCCGCGCTGTTTCGCTGATAATAAAGTTATCCAGGTACGGATATTTCAATCCGTAGTCCACGATGGTATCAATATAGTTGGCGATTTTTTCGCGAAACGGAAGATCCGAAGTAAGGACACTGCGAACACGATCCCTCTTTTCCTGAAGGGTTTCATCCAATAATGCCTCCAGCATGAGCTCCCGGGATCGGAAATAATAATGAATCAGCGCGCGGTTAACGCCTGCTTCATCCGCTATCTCCTGCGTTGTTGCATTTAGAAAACCTTTTTGAAAAAATAAGATTTTGGCTTTTTCCTTGATCAGCTTTTCGGTCTGTGCCTCTTCAGCTCCCATTTGTCTTTTTTGTTTAACAATTTTGTTAAACGCAAAATAACAGAATTAAGGAGGGGATTTTACAAGAAATTTTTCAGCAAGAATATTCAAAAGGTATCAGTAGATCCATGAACCATTCACGATATCGTTTGCAAATTGTTCTTCAATTTATTCCAACGGCAAATAGACTAAGAACGTCGCGCCCTGTCCCAATGCTGAGACCGCTTCAATATGTCCGTGGTGATGATCAACGATTCGTTTACATAACGCAAGGCCAATACCGGTTCCACTATACTCTTCGCGGCTGTTCAGACGCTGAAAAATGGTAAAGATCTTTTCGGCGTATTGTTGCTCAAAGCCAATTCCATTGTCCTGGAAGGTCAGCTGCACGTAACGTCGGGTATTGTCCAACGACGGCTTAATTTTTTGAATTTCACCTGGTTGCAACGTTCTGGAAGAAATTGTAATCCGTGGATTCCGTTTTTGAAAACTTCAGAGAATTACCAATCAGGTTTGCAAACAGCTGATGTAACTGTAGAGGCTCGCCTTTGACGACGGGAAGTGCAGTCACTCTTGATAACAGCATTTTTCTCTTCAATCTGTAACTCATAGTCGGCTTTGACATTTTCCAAAATCACATTTAAATCCGTCGGGATCAGTTCATCCTCGTTTTGTGATAGACGGCTATAATTCAAGACAGATTGAATGAGATCGGCCATTCTTTTTGCAGACGAATTTATTTTATTAAAATATTTTTGCCTCGCCTCCGGTTCTCCTAATTTCTTTTCCAGCACCTGAATAAACGTCTGGATCTTTCGCAATGGCTCCTGAAGGTCGTGGGATGCTATGTAGGCAAATTGTTCCAGCTGTTTATTTTTCATTTCAAGTTCAGCAGCGTGCTGACGCATGGTGTCTTCTGCGAGCTTACGTTCAGTCAGATCCCTGGTGACTTTGGAAAATCCTATGATATTACCATCGCGATCATGAAGGGCGGTGATGACAATACTTCCCCAAAACTTGCTGCCATCTTTTCTTTTCCGCCAACCTTCGTGCATGGCCCGACCTTCTCGTTCTGCCTGCTGGATCAATTCTTCCGGCAATTTGTTTCTGCGATCGTCTTCGAGGTAAAAAACAGAAAAGTTCTTCCCAATAATCTCTTCGTCCTTGTACCCTTTTATATTTTGGGCGCCTTTATTCCAGTTTAGGATTGTTCCATCTTTATCGAGCAAAATAATTGCATAATCCTGGACCTCTTCAGTCATTTTAAAATAACGTTGCTCACTAAGCTCCAGTGCAATGCTTTTGCTTTGCGATTGATCGTTTCATGAGATGGGTTCCGAAACTATTGTGAACACGCCTTCGACCGTGCCAGACGCTGCAACGATAGGGGTATGGTAAAAAATGAATTCCCGTTCTCCGGTGACGCCTTCCAGATTAAGGGCTATTTTCCTCCTCACTTCCGTGGCTTTGCCATTTTCAAGTACCGCCTGGAGCGAGTCACCCAGGCTGTTCCACAGCCGAAAATTTTCCCTGCCTTTCGCCCCCAACGATTCCGGATGAATATGAAAGACCTTCCGAAAGGCGTCATTGTAGATCTGTACAAACTCGCGACCCCACCAAATGATTGCCGGAAATTGAGCGTTAAGACACAAACGAACAAAAGACGAGAGACTCTCGGGCCAATATCGTATCTCTCCAATCGAATTGCCACTCCAATCTTTTGAAAGAATCAATTTCCCGGTTTCTCCCCTAAATGCATCTTGCTAGTCCAAGAAGAATGGCCTTCTTATTATCCATCGCGCTCGCACATTTAGTTTAAAAAATTGACCCAACATCTCACTCAGCGCCGTAATATCCGCAGGCTTAACAATGAAGTCGACGGCACCAAGCGCTTTCGTCTTTGCTACTAAAGTGGGGTCTGCCGACGTCGAAAACATGCAAACAGGAACATCTTTCAGGTGATCCATTTTTTTAATTTGCTCCAAACATTCAATGCCGTTCATCCGTGGCATATTCATATCAATAAAAATGCAATCGGGAACATTCACCTCATCAGCTTTCAATTGTTCTATCGCCTTTGCACCATCATTCGCGAAGTCGCACCGGATGGACGCATCAAATTGCTGAAGGGCCATCAAAAATATTTCCTGGTCGTCCAGGTCATCGTCAATAAGAAAACATCTTGCCGGAATACTCTTTCCTGAAATGGTCATATGGATTTAAACATCTTCATGCAGTTGACCGGTATAGCGGATTGCTTCGGTTTTTGGATCTGATGGCTATCACTTATAACAACCAGAAAGAAATTATTGTTTTGAAACTTATCGCCTTCCAGACCATGCCAGATTTTGGGGAAAGTTTCGTTAGAATGTCAGAATGGTAAACTCCACTCTCCTATTCAGCAATCTGGTTTCTTCAGTTTCATTGCTGGCAATGGGTCGGTTACCTCCATATCCTTTTCCCGTGATTCTTTTTTTGTCAATCCCCTTGGAGACGAGGTAGGATTTCACTTTTTCAACGCGCGCCTGCGAAAGTTTCAGATTTTGCCCGGGTATGCCCCGGTTATCGGTATGACCAGACAACTCGATTTTCACTTTTGGATTGGATTTTAAGAATGCGATCACCAAGTCCAATTCGGGATATGACTGCGGCAACAAAATCGTTTTTCCTTGTTCAAAAAGTACGTCTTTCAAGTTTACTGTTGCCCCCACTTCAACTGGCTGGAGTTTGAAATTCATCTCTAATTCCTTCATCTCATAGGTCTGAATATCAAGTTTTTCCAACGTGCTGATGTATCCAATCGCCTCAATCTTAACCGTATATTGTTCAGTTGACGGAACCAATACCGTGTAACCCCCTTCCGCAGTTGCTTGGGAAGTTTGTGATGATGATGGAGAGGTGAAGAGAATATCGGCGATAATGGACTCACCTGTTTTTGCATTGCGTAACTTTGCCATACACCTTAACGCGCTTATCTGCTTCCGGCTCACGATTGACGACAACAATCTTTGTAACAGTATCCGGAGGGTTGGGGATGCTATCTTTTACAACCGGTTGTCCCGTTATGTAAATTTTCACGTCGCCATATCCGTCACTATTTTTCGTGCTGGTGTAGAGCGCGTATCCTGATTTTTCGTAGGGCCGATAATAAAGTTCGCGCCCTTCTGAGTTGATTGCAGGACCAAGATTTTCCGGAGCCGACCAGTTCGTCCAGCCGTCATCCAGTCTGGTAGAAGAATAAATATCAAAGCTTCCCTGCCCCTTACCACCATTGGTAGAAAAGTAAAGCGTTTTTCCGTCGGCGGTCAACGATGGACTTAGTTCCTGGAAGCGGGTGTTGATGACACTTCCTAAATTTTTTGGCTCCGACCAACTTCCGTTGGGCGTCTTCGTACAAACATAGATGTCTTCGACTCCCTTTGACCCATAGGTCTCCGCTGAAAATACAAATACAGATTGATCAGGAAGAATATATCCGTTTAAGACTCCAGACTTATTTTGAAAATAAGGAATGCTAATATTTTCTGGTTTAGACCAACCGTTGTTATTAGACCGGGACACTGAGATCCCTTGCGTTCGCGCCGTGCTTCCTGAACTTCCATAGTGACCTAATAAAAACATTTGACTTCCATCAGCAGAAAACCCTGCCACACCATTGAATCCCATATCATTCAGCAGCGGACCACCATGAACAGGCGCAGACCATTGATTGGTTTCTGTAAGCACAGAGACCCAAATATCACCCGGATCTCTTTTTCCGCCAGTGTTCTGGGGGTGATTTGAAACGGTGACATAGAGCGACCTGCCATCCGGACTAATAACCGGATTCAGCTCGTCGTAAGCTCGTGTTGGAAAGTTGGAAAGAGTTCGTCGTGAGTTGTTGAGCCGTAGATAAAAAAGTGACGAAGAAGAAGGCTGAGGAAAAAATAAATCTCATGCGATAAAGAAAACAATTTCTTGCAAATATACTGTCCTGTTTCATTTCTCAAATGGCGTTCATCACTTACTTATACCAATCATTGCCACTCAGCGTAAATCGCCAGGGCAACCGTGCGTCTTCACCGGCATAGTCGATACCGATCCGCGGACTCTTCACGATGTCGCGTGAAGAAACTCGATTCCCGGCATCTTCAACCCAAACTTCGTTACCCATTAAAAATTTGCCATTCAGTTTTCTGTCAATGCCCAGCGCTTTAGTCAGTTTGCCAGGACCGGAGGTAAGGTGAAATTCATTTTTCAAATTTCCTCTTCGCATCATCATTTCATCTATCCCATGAACTGGTTGAACTGCACGAATTAATACCGCCTCCGGAATATTCGTTTCATTGGTAACAATGTTGAAAAGGTGATGCATGCCATAACATAAATAAACATAGGTATGCCCTCCCCTTTCAAACATCACGGCATTTCGGTTTGTTTTCTTTGCGCCATAGGCATGGCAGCCCTTTTCCTTCCATGAGTACGCTTCCGTCTCCACGATCATACCGGCAGTAATGATTCCGTTGACATTTGTAAACAACACTTTACCAAGCAGTTCACGCGCGATTTTCACGACGTTCGTCCGCCGGTAAAAGCTATCTGTAAGCTTCATAAGTTCTTAATTTCTTCTCTCAAAAGATTGGTTAACTTTGGCACCCAAAATAATTAAACATACCACCAATGAAAAAAAGTTTATTGATCGTTACGCTTGCGATTCTGACCTTCGCTGTTGAGGCACAGGTTCAAACTCCTCAGCCAAGTCCGGCAGGCTCTGTGTCCACTACCGTCGGACTCACCGATGTAAAAATTGATTACTCCAGACCACGTGTAAAAGGTAGAAAAATTTTTACCACCGATGCGTCGGCCTTAGTGCCCTACGGAAAGATCTGGAGAACGGGCGCGAATAATGGTACCAAAATATCCTTCTCCGATGATGTCAAGGTTGAAGGAACAGCAGTTCCCAAAGGCGACTACCTAATTCTTACCTGGCCCGGAGCAACCGAGTGGACTGTTTCCTTATACAAGGATGTAAACCTCGGCGGCAACCTGGATGCCTATGATGCCAGTAAAGACGCGGCAAAGTTCAAAGTGAAGCCTGAGAAATTAACTGAAAAAGTTGAAACCATGACCTTCAATATCGGCGACATTTCTGACGACAGCAAAAACGCAAAGGTTCAACTAGCGTGGGAGAATACTTCCGTAAAATTCACAATTTCAGTGGATTATGATGCAAAAGTTATGAAGTCAATTGAAGCCTCCACGAAGGTAAATCCTAATAACTATTTCCAGGCAGCAGTCTATTACCTTGAAACAGGAAAGGACTTAAAGCAGGCACACGCATGGATAACTAAGGCTGCTGAGGCTAATCCGGATGCCTTCTGGGTGCTTCACCAAAAAGCAAAAATTGAAAAAGCGTTGGGTGATAAAGCAGCCGCCACAGCTTCTGCAAATGCATCGTTGAAAGCAGCTCAGGCCGCCAACAACCGTGACTATCAAGTGATGAACGAAGATCTTCTTAAGACTTTGAAGTAGGATTCGTTATCCGTTATCCGTTATCAGTTATTCGTTATCGGTTAACGTTATCCGTTAATCGTGATTCGAAGCGATTGATTAACGGATAACTGATAACGAACTAACCTTTCCGTTCTTTCTTAGCTTTCTTCTCCGCCCTTTTTTCTTTTAGGGATTTGGCGGCCGGTTTTTTCGTTTCTTTCTTTTGATCGTGTGTTTTTGACATAGTAGTTAGTTTGAGGTTCGATGTTTGAAGTTCGAAGTTTGAAAGACTTCAATTCCAAATCTACTAGCTGAAAATCAGATAGAAAAATTTATTCGCACGATTTCGAATCTCATTGAACCTGAGCAAAGGTATCTCCCTGCTCGATGTCACCAGTTTCGAATCCTTTCTTAAACCAGTACATGCGTTGCTCTGAAGTTCCATGTGTAAAAGCATCTGGAACAACATATCCCTGTGATTGTTTTTGAAGGCGATCATCTCCAATGGCGTTGGCAGCCGTGAGCGCTTCTTCAATGTCGCCAGGTTCCAGAATGTTATTTAATTCTTGATCGTGATGCGCCCAGACTCCGGCTAGAAAGTCTGCCTGAAGTTCCAGCTTAACCGAAAGCTTGTTATATTCTTCTTCGCTAAGGCGTTGGCGCGCCGCATGGACCTTATCAGAAATCCCCCATAAATCTTGAACGTGATGACCAACTTCGTGCGCCACAACGTATGCCATAGCAAAATCGCCTGGAGCACCAAACCGACTTTGCAGGTCATCATAAAAACTTAAGTCAATGTAAACCTTTGAGTCCTCCGGACAGTAAAATGGACCCATCGCAGCGCTTGCCGTTCCGCATCCTGATTGGTCCACGCCAGTAAACAAGACCAATATAGGTTCCTGATAAGTTTCACCTCTCTCCTGAAAGAGTTTATTCCAGACGTCTTCCGTATCCTTAAGCACAACTTTCACAAATTCAGCCTTCTGATTTTCTTCTTCTGACAAAGGCTGCTGTTGTTGCTGGATTTGTGGCCCTCATCCACCAGGATTAATGTAGTCCAGAGGGTTTTGGCCCAAGAGCAGACTGATAATAAGGATGATGACACCGGCTCCACCGCCAATTGCAATTTTTCCGCCGCCACCCATTCCACGGCGATCCTCAACATTGCCGCTTTGTTGTCTGCCTATCCAGCGCATATATAGTTAAATATTTAAAGGTTTATGAAGTTATATTTTCCGTCTAACTTCTCTGAATGACCAACAATGTTTGAGGATAAAGGTTTTTTTCAGCTTTGGTATTACTACATTGAACCGTAACCACCATTCTGCACGGCGCTGAAGCATCAAGGAAAAGTAAGGAATTGTCATTCGCCGCTGCATCGCCTATGAGCCCGTTCAATCGTTGTAAAATCATATTTCTTATATAAACAAGTTGCAGAATTTTCTTTTTAGGCGCATATTAACGCTCGATAGTTTTAAACTATTTCAGTACGCTAAACCAAACCTGACAAATATGAACGACCAGAACAGTAAAAGACTCTTTTACGGTAGTTGTTTTGCCCTTATTACTACCGCCTTTTCTTTTAGCATTCGAGCCGGAATTCTGCCGCAGCTGGGAGAAACATTTAATCTTACCGCTCAGCAGCTAGGGTTTATCAACTCAATGTTTTTTTATGGTTTCCCAATTTCAATGCTCCTTGGCGGGATATTTTATAGCGCAATTGGGCCAAAAAATATTATGATCTGCGCTTTTGTAGCCCATACTCTTGGTATTGTGATGACGGTCTACGCGGGTGGCTATACAGGTCTGTTGATCTCTACCTTATTCATTGGAATTGGCAACGGATGTACGGAAGCGGCTTGTAATCCGATGATAGCAACAGCATATAGCGGGAAACAGATGAATACATTACTCAATCGCTTTCATATGTGGTTTCCAGGTGGAATCGTGCTAGGAAGTTTGGTATCCCTTGCCATGACAAAAATGGAATTTGGGATGGGAGGCTCAAATATGGATCATCATGATTCCAACATTGATCTATGCATACCTCTTCTACGGCCTGGAATTCCCACAAGCAAAGAAAGAAGTTGCTTCGCTGGGTGGAAATCTGAAATCAATGGTAACGCCCCTTTTTATCTTCATGTGTGTTTGTATGACGCTTACTGCTATTTCGGAGTTCGGTCCGACACAGTGGGCTCAATTGGTGTTGGCAAAAAGCGGCGCAGAACCAATGGTGATCCTGGCATTAATAACCGGATTAATGGCTGTTGGAAGATATTTCGGTGGAGAGTTTGTTCATAAATTTGATCAAACCGGTGTGCTGCTTGCGTCCGCAGTTTTTACAACAATCGGGATCTTCCTCTTCAGTACACAGACGGGAGCAATGGCCTATGTTGCAGCCATCTATTTTTGCCATGGGAGTTTGTTATTTCTGGCCTAACATGATCGGGTTTACAGCGGAAAAAATACCGTTAAGCGGTGCGATTGGGAATGTCAGTTGTAGGTGGGTTCGGTATGCTCTCAACGGCGATCTGGCAACCAATCATAGGAGGTTGGATCGATAAAGCCAGGGAAAAAGCTGCTGCCACGGGATTGCAAGGTGATGCACTTGAGCTAGCAGCTGGTCAGGCTACACTTCAAACAATGATAATCTTTCCGGCGATATTGATTGTTCTATTTACAATTCTACTATTCTGGGTACGCAGTCGCAAGACGGTTGCTACTGCGCATTGATTGAATAATAAATGCTTTAAAAGAGGATGGCTCAAAACCATCCTCTTTGTTTTTATCGTAGATCAACAAAATTGAAAACACCTGTGTTTGATTTATTATGAAAGCGTTGTTCCCCCTCCTATTTTTACTCTCATCACAAGTCATGGCACAGCTAATAATTGAGGATAAAATAAAATTTTTGGCGCTGGGGGATTCCTATACCATTGGAGAAAGCGTCGTTGCCACTGAACGATGGCCAGTTCAGTTAATGGACTCTCTCAACGCTCGGGGCCTTGAATTTGTTGACCACAAAATCATTGCTGTCACAGGTTGGCGCACGGATAACCTCAAAGAAGCGATCCACGATGCAAAAATTAAAGATGAATATACGCTCGTATCTCTTCTTATTGGCGTGAATAATTATTATCAGGGTAAGACCGTTGAAAGTTACAAACCGGAATTTGAGGAGCTCCTTCGGACTGCTATCCGTATTGCGGGCGGTGTAACGTCCAGGGTATTTGTTTTGTCTATTCCAGATTATGGTTATACGCCATTCGGAAAAAATAATCAGGAAACCATTAGCAAAGGCATCGATGCTTTTAATGCTGCGAATCAATCTATCACACAACAGCTTGGCGTGAAGTATATTAACATCACAGATATCAGCCGAAGGGGATTAAGTGAGCCTGACCTTGTGGCTTTCGATGGTTTACATCCATCAGGAAAGATGTATGCCGAATGGATTCAAAGAATAATAAGCGAAGCCAAATTAAAGTTCTCAAAAGAACTACAAGAGGAATCGGATGATGAAGAAGAAGACGATGATGATGATGGGAATTAATTCCAAAGGAACATCAGCCTAGATTTTAGATCAAGTGTGAGTTGTTAATATCTAAACAAAATAAGATACAACCAGAATTCCCTCGAATCGCACCCAATCATTCACCGCTTGCTGAACCAGGTTATTGGATTGTTTACGTAGAACATCGTGGCACTTCGGTGCCTGATGTTATCCGACAGGCTGCCGTGCCCTGAAGGGGCACAATCAACAGCGCTGGGCTAGGCCCAGCGCTGGTGATTTCGTCGACTATAGAAGCCCTGAAAGGGCGCGATAAGGGGAACTCTTTGCGAAATTTTTTCCATCCTAGAGGCTCAAATCACAATCTGTTTAGGTGATCTCGCCCTTTCAGGGCTTTCGTTGATCCCTGCTATACGCGCGGGACTACGTCCCGTGCTAGTTTGATTGCGCCCTTTCAGGGCTTTGATAATTTATGCCGCCGAGAAAAAGGAATTCGTGCTGGGCTG
>CAVTZI010000027.1:0-23801 GCA_963739105.1 uncultured Bacteroidota bacterium
AACCTCCTAAAGAACAAAGGCTATTCATTGATCAATATTGGTGGACTTGCCATGGGAATGGCGGTAGCGATGCTCATTGGTTTTTGGATTCTGGACGAATTATCGTTCAACAGATATCATCGGAACTATGATACCATTGGGAAAGTCTATCGCCTAAATAACTGGGAAGAGGGCATCGAGGCCAGTACCGCTCAGATGGTGGGCCTTGGTTCGTTGCTTCGCGCGGAATACAGCTCGCAATTTAAACAGGTGGTAATGGTAAGGCAGCGCATGGAAGATGCGGGTGCTTTCTCTTGCTGAAAATAGATTAACGCAAGGTGGTTATTTTATGCAGCCTGAGGGCGTGGAAATGTTTAGTTTAAAGATGCTCGCCGGTGACAGCCGTAAAGCTCTCAAAGATATGAAGTCGATTATTCTTTCAGCCTCGTTGGCCGTAAGCTTTTTGGAAACGATGAGCCCGTTAATAAAATCATCAGCATGGATGGCGCAACAGACCTGACTATAACAGGTGTATACGAGGATTTGCCAAAAAATTCTGAATTCTATGGTGCAATGTTTTTTGCCCCGCTCGACTTGTATCAGGGGGGCCCGAACAAATTAAACGTGTGGGATAATTATAACATGACCATCTATGTGCAACTGCATAGTAAAGATGCATTCAATGATGCTTCTGAGATCATCAAAAATGTACTGCTTCCACACGTCGACAAAGAGACAGCCGATACAAAACCTCGACTTTTTATTCATCCGATGGCAGCGTGGCATTTGAATTCAGAATTTAAAGAAGGAAAGACTGTGACCAGCAAACAGATGAAACTCGTTTGGTCATTCGGACTCCTGGGTGGATTTGTACTGATCCTGGCATGCATCAACTTCATGAACCTGAGTACAGCACGTTCGGCAACACGTGCCCGCGAAGTTGGAATCCGGAAGTCCATTGGCTCATTGAGGAGTCAATTGATTCAACAATTTTTTGGTGAATCGCTGTTGGTAGCCATGCTTTCATTTGTCGCTGCGCTTATTGATTGTTCGTCTATCATTACCGTTGTTCAATGATGTTTCTGATAAAAATATGGAGGTACCGTGGACTAATGTAGGATTCTGGCTGATCGGGTTTTCATTTGCGATCACTACCGGGCTCGTTGCCGGAATTTATCCAGCGCTATACCTTTCTTCCTTCAATCCTGTTAAAGTATTGAAGGGAACTTTCAAAGCCGGGCGATACGCATCGTTCCCCAGAAGTTTTCTCGTTACGCTTCAATTCACCGTATCCATTTGTTTGATCATTGGCACTATTGTTATTTATCAGCAGATTCAATTTGCTAAGAACCGTCCAATAGGATATTCCAGAGAAGGCCTGCTTTCTTTTCATCCTCGTTCTCCCGAATTCAAAGGCAAGTATCAAGTATTAAGAAACGAATTAAAGAAAACCGGAGTGGTCGAAGAAATGGCAGAAGCGAATTATGCTATTACCAGCTACGCTGGGTTGGAATGGAGGTTTTTCCTGGAGGGATAGAAAATATGATCCTACTTTCAACACCATATTTGTTACACATGAGTATGGAAAAACCATTGGCTGGGAATTCGTTCAGGGTCGGGATTTCTCCAGGGAAATTGCAAGCGACTTATCAGGCATTATCGTCAACGAATCTGCATTACAGATTCTCGGATTGGAAAACCCCATTGGTGAATCGCTCAGGTGGCAACCTGGAGGTTCCGAACGTGGTACCTACAAAATTTTAGGAGTGGTGAAGGATATGGTGAAGGGATCTCCTTTCGAGCCGACAGATCCCTCTATCATCTTTCTCAGGGACGAAGATCTCAGTAATTTATATATCCGGATCAATCCGAAGATTAGTGCTCATCAGGCTTTGCCTGAAATACAAAAGGTTTTTAAAGCAATCGTTCCGTCCGCACCTTTCGATTATACGTTTGCCGACGAAGATTATGCCGCTAAGTTTCGCGCCGAAGAACGTATCGGTACGCTCGCCGCGGTGTTTACGGTGCTCGCGATATTGATCAGTTGCCTTGGATTATTTGGCCTTGCATCGTTTGTCGCAGAGCAACGAACCAAGGAGATTGGCATTCGAAAAGTATTGGGAGCTTCTGTTATCAACGTCTGGCAAATGCTTTCAAGAGATTTCATTGGGTTGGTCATTATTGCCAGCTTTATAGCAGTGCCCATTGCATTTTATATAATGAACGCATGGCTGGAGGGATATGTCTACCGGACAAATATTTCCCCATGGATACTCGTATTTTCCAGCGTTGGTGCGCTGGTTATTACCGTGATAACCGTGAGCTTCCAGGCAATCAAGGCGGGAATGATGAATCCGGTGAAAAGTCTTAGATCCGAATAAACTG
The DNA here is from genome assembly GCA_963739105.1 of uncultured Bacteroidota bacterium. Classification (GTDB taxonomy): domain Bacteria; phylum Bacteroidota; class Bacteroidia; order Cytophagales; family Cyclobacteriaceae; genus Chryseolinea. The sequence goes on from CAVTZI010000027.1 coordinate 2,365, forward strand.
TCGGAATCAGGATGGTAAGGATTGAAGGATTAACACGATAGTCAAACGTTGGTTGCCATGAATTTTATACGTGTATTAAATATCTCGAAGCTTATAAAATGGAAAAATGTATCAAATGGGAAGGTCTAAGACCAATGCCGTAATTCCGATTCTCAAACAGCCCGGGATTATCAGGATGGTCAGGATTAAAGGATTAACAGGATGACCAAGGGCATTAAATATATCGAAGCCTATAAAATCAAGAAAGGTTTGATATTAAATTTCGGCGTACCAAATCTTAACTTCAAAACACTATTTCGAAAGCAGAAACACAACAGATGTTCGCAATCCTTGAATCCTGACCATCATGGTCTATTTTTATTCACTCTAAATAAGATTCAATAAAAAGAAATTCTTGACCCTTTGTGTAAATTCGTTATATATTGCGCAATCGATTGCGCATTTTACGGCCTTACGAACGAATCACAACGTATAAAAAATTAACACCCATGAAAACCACAGAAAGTGTAACGCGAAGAAATTTTATTGCAACTACAGGAGCGCTGGCCGGAGCGATGATGGTAAATCCTTTAAGCTCAGCGGCAACAGGCTGGACTGCCGATAAGAAAATCAGAATTGCTATCGTCGGGACGGGAAGTCGTTCACATGGTATGTGGTCGAAAAGTGTGTTGGATGCCTATGGCGATAAAGTTGAATTTGTTGGTTTGTGTGATATAAATCCCGGAAGAGTTGAGTCATTTAAAAAATCGACTGGCTTTACCTGCCCGACGTTTACCGATTTCGAGAAAATGATGAAGGAAATAAAGCCTGATACTTTGATCGTTACTACGGTGGACGCTACGCACCACGAGTTCATCATCAAAGGAATGGAATTGGGCGCTAATATTATCACGGAAAAGCCTATGACTACCGATGAGCAAAAGTGTGAAGCGATCTTAGAGGCCGAAAAGAGAACGGGCAAGAAAGTGACTGTTACTTTCAATTATAGATATTCACCCCATCGTGCAAAAATTTATGAATTGCTACGCAACGGTTCGATTGGTGATTTGACTTCTGTCGATTTTCACTGGTACCTCGACACAAGCCATGGTGCCGATTATTTTAGACGTTGGCACCGGCTGAGAGAAAAAAGTGGAACGTTGTGGGTTCATAAAGCCAGCCACCACTTTGATTTGCTAAACTGGTGGCTTGAATCCGATCCGGAAGAAGTGTTTGCTTCCGGTGCCTTAAACTTCTATGGTAAAAACAATAGCTTCCGTCATACCAATTGCCGTCCATGTCCGCATAAAGACAAGTGTAAATTTTATTATGATATCACGAAGAATAAAAACTACATGATGTTGTACGTTGACAATGAAAAACATGATGGTTATCTGCGCGATGGCTGCGTCTTTAAAGAGGACATCAACATCTATGATAAGATGGCTGCCACCATTAAATACGCGAATGGAGTTCAGGTAGCCTATTCGTTAACAACGTACTCGCCTTATGAAGGATATCGAATTGCCTTCAATGGTACGAAGGGAAGGATCGATGTATGGATCGAAGAAAGCAATCCGATTGAAAAGCGTGATTACGATGAAATAGTTGTGACCCAGAATTTCGGAGCGCGTGAATTTATCCGGATCCCGGAAGGAACAAGTGGTCATGGTGGAGGTGATAAGCTTTTGAAAGATAAAATATTCGGAGGGGTGAAGGAAGATCCTTTAAATCAGGCTGCCAATGTTCGCGATGGTGCGTTGGCCATTTTAATTGGAGTCGCTGCACGCAAAAGCTGTGAAACAGGTCAGCCCATAAAAATCGCGGACCTTACCAGTATCAAGCCCGGCGCGAAGCGCCAGTCGGCCACAACTTAGAAAGACACTAATAAGCACTAATTCTTGCCACTAAGACACTAAGACACTAAGGTTCACAAAGTGATTCTGGGATTTCTTTGTGAAACTTTGAGTCTTAGTGTCTTTGTGGCTAATATGACTCACCAAAAAAAATCCGGAATTCCGGTTAACTAGAATTTTCAGATACGCATCAACACGGTATTTTAGGAACTCAATACCGATGTTTACAAAACTTTTAACCCAAGAAGAAGAAATTGGTAGAGCCGTGGTGAACGCGGCATTCGCTGTTCATAAACATCTTGGTCCAGGCTTACTTGAAAGAGTCTACGAAGCCTGCATTACACATGAGCTTAGAAAAGCCGGATTTGGTGTAGCAAGGCAAATTGAAATTCCAATTCAATATGATGGCTTGACTTTCGAAGAAGGGTTAAGATTGGACCTGCTAATCGAGAATAAGGTCCTTGTAGAAATCAAAGCCGTTGAAATGATAAATACAGTATGGCACGCCCAAGTCTTAAGCCACCTAAAACTTACCGGACTTAGATTGGGCTATCTCATTAACTTCGACGTTCCATTGATCAGGGAAGGAATTAAAAGATTCATTTTGTGATCATGAATGCGCGTGCGTCACGAAGTACTTCCTTGTTCAGTTACTTAATCGGTTGCTCAATTTCAGTAGCATACACCTTGGAAGCATCTCTTTTCTGCGCGTGACTTGCAACGAATTGCATTCCCTGAAAAATGTGGTTCAGGTACGTGGGATCTTCATAATCTTTTTTGTCGTGCCCCAAGGTGGTTATCCAAACCGTTCCACCATCGTAATGCTGATACCATGCTGCAGGATAGTAACGATTAAATGAACCCGACGCAGTTTTCACTTTTTCCTCATCATCTTTGCGTAGTGATGTTAAGTCGTGCGCGAGAATAACATTTATCCCAGGATACATTTCTTTAAGAAAATAGCATTCGTCTTCTTTCGTCCAACTAGCTGGTAAGCCCTTTGCCGACGCATGCGTTGCATCAATTACTTTCAAGGTTAAGGATTGAAATTTCGGATGCCAGGCGAACGAACCTCCAAGCATCATTTTAAACCACGCCCAATTTCTCTCAGTTCCCAACGCAGAATGTAACCCAACAAATCCACCTCCAGCTTCTATATATTTTCGAAAAGCCAAACGCTGTTCATTCGAATCAAATACATCATTGTTTGTGTTGGCAAACAAAAGAAATGTATACTGTTTGAGATTATCCTCGGTAAACACGGATGGATCATCCGAAGCTACTACTGTAAAACCTTTTTCTTGTCCAAGCTTCTGGATACACTTGACAGAGCTTTCAATGTTATCATGCACGTAGCCCTTTCCATTTTTAGTGTAAACAAGAACCTTTACATTTTTCCATTTGACTTCACCTTGTTGCGCGTAAACAAAGCACGAAATCAGGATGAACAATGATAGCAGAATATAGCGATACGATATTTTCATAAATTAGGCGAGATCTACTTTGGAATACTAGGTCTGACTTCAATTTTACTTGGCAATGTTCTTGGGATGCATTTTCAGCAAATCCACCACGATCTGGCCCAGGTCTTCCGGTTGGATTTTCCACGACTCGTCGCCTTTGGAATTTGAACTAAATTCCGTAGCAACGGAGCCTGGCATTATGGTCGTGACTTTTATTCCATAACTGCGCAGGTCCAGCATCACCGCTTGTGTAAAACCAACAAGTCCAAATTTACTGGCATTGTATGCGCTAGCCCCGGCAAAGAAATTCGTTCCAGCAAGACTTGCCATGGTGATGATATATCCTTTTGATTTTTTTAATTCAGGAATAGATGCTTTAATGCTATAAAAAACACCGGTCAAATTTGTGTCGATGGTTTCATTCCATTGTTCATCCGTGAGCGTTTCGATATTGCCAAAGTGACCGAGCCCGGCATTGGCAATCAGAACGTCTAAGGCGCCCCATTTCTTTATCACAGCCTCAACGGCTTTTTGTTGAGCCTTCGAATCTCTTACATCCGATTGAATGCCCATGGCTTCTCCTTCGCCGGCAGCAGCCAAACGAGCCGCAGCATCATCGGCTGACCTTTTGTGATCTGCTGGTAACAGCAACTTTGGAACCTTCCTTGATCAAAGCTTCAGCGACGCCATAACCAATTCCCTTGCTTCCGCCGGTTATTAAAATGACTTTATTTTTTAGCGATTCCATATGTAATCTGTTGTGGTTGCGAATATATCAGAATGGGGGCAACGAACAACAAAGACTTATATGAACGATCGTGGTTTAATTTCTTACGAAATCAAACTTTGATTTTTGTATTCAAGTATTCACGGCTATTTTTGCGCACTTTTAAAATTTATGAATGACTTATTTAAATCTGGTATTGGGCGTTTGCGGGTTATAGCGTTTCTGGAGGGGTGTTCGCTGTTGCTTCTGGTTTTCGTCGCAATGCCAATCAAATATCTGCTGAATATTCCCGAAGCGACGCAGGCCATCGGACTCATCCATGGAATTTTATTTATTGCTTTTGTTGCGACGACGCTGGTCATCAGCATTCTTCACAAATGGAATTTCGGAAGGGTGTGCATGGTAATGGCGTCTTCTGTTCTTCCGTTTGGAACATTTTACGTTGACCGGAAAATTTTAAGTAAACTATAGTCGTCCGACCACTTAAGTGGTCAGACGACTTTAAGTGGTCAGACGACTTACTCCACTTATGCAAAAATTTAAATTGTCCTGGTGGAAAATTGTTACAATCGTGCTATTGTACTATACCGTTATCGGAGGTTTTCTTATTCCCGTTCCCACGGCTGCCTATCTCTGAATGAAACCATCAGGTTGAACTACTTTCACACGCCGATGTGGTTTAGCATGATGTTTCAGTTTACATTTTCCGTGTGGGCTTCCATAAAATTTTTGAGATTGTCGGAACTTGAAATATGACGATTATGCAGTTCAATCTGCTAAAGTGGGATTCTTCTTTGGGATCATGGGATTGTGTACCGGGATGGTATGGGGTAATTTCACGTGGGGTACATTCTGGACAAACGATCCCAAACTCAACAATACGTCGATAGCACTGTTGATTTATGCTGCTTACTTTATTCTGCGTAATTCTGTGAGTGATGAAACGCAACGGGGAAGGCTAAGCGCAGTTTACAACATATTTGCCTTTGCCGTCCTAATCCCATTGATATATATCTTGCCAAGAATGGCACAAAATTCATTGCATCCTGGCAGTGGTAATAACCCGACGTTCCGTTTATTTGATATGGCACACAATATGAAATTTGTCGTCTATACCGCCATCATTGGATTTTCAATGCTGGGTTTGTGGATGACAAACATTCTCCTGCGATTACGTCGCCTAAACCATTTTGAAAATGAAAATCAGTAAAGTATTTGCCTGGGTATTTTCAATTCTGGCGCCCGTCACGTTGGCTGGCGCAGGGAAGTGCATCAGTTCGAGATGGCGGACACTTTCAGGCAAGAAGGGAAAATTTATGTCGTGGTGTTAGGATTGGTAATTATACTGACCGGCGTTATTCTCTTCTTGATTCGAGTGGATCGGAAAATCTTTAAGCTGGAAAAGCGAATGAAAAATAGTCGTCCGACCACTTCAAGTGGTAGCGTAGACGTAAGCTGAATGCTGACAGCTTTTAAGTAATCCAATGAAGCGTTTTTGCTTCCACCGGATTGACAAACGGAGTTTTATTCTGTTGTGACAGATCCCATTGGCGTTTCAATTCATGATACCACCGTGCTTGCGCATCCGGTTCGCCCAGAAGCATTAATGTGGGCTTAGATTTTAATCCTTCTCCAAGTTTTCGAAAAACGCCAAGATCCTGGTGAATAAATTGTTTGCCTAATTGGCGCAAGGGCCACCATACATATTTCACAAACCCTATCGAAGTATAAAATATATGATTCAGCTCGGTTTCATTTTCATTGATAGGAGTGAGGCACGTAATGGAAACAATATCATTCTTGCCAACCTGAATATGTTCCGTGCGTACTCCTGGCAGTTGGAAATTGATTTCAGTTGAGGTTTCGCCTTTCAAAACAGAATATCCCTTCGAGTTTGATGAAGGTTTATGCCGCGTCATCTTGAAGCCAAGATCTACAGGTTCGAATTTCTTTTCCTTTAGTTTCAATTTTTTTGCCGAACGCCAATACCACGATTGATGCACGAAAGTAACGTGAGCAGGATCGATGAGGCCGATTACGGCATGGTCAATATCTGCTGGCATCGTTACCTTTTCCACGAAAAGAAATTTTTTATCCAGCGGAGTAACCAGGTTGGGAATGCGTTCTTCGGCTCCCTGGAGTTGCGTTTTATTCTGAGGAATATAAACCCATACAGTTCCACTGATCTCTTTGCAGGGATATTTGAAGACCTTTATTTTCTTCGTATCAAATTTTTCATCGGCTAGCGCCGGGATGCCGAGGCAAGTTCCCGTATGGTCAAATTTCCATCCATGATAACAGCATTGAAGGACTTTGCCATCGTACCATCCTTGCGACAGGGGAACACCGCGATGCGGACAGTTGTCTTTTAATGCAAATGGCTGATCATTTTCATCGCGGCCAAAAACAATTTTTTCTCCCAAGCATTTCTTTAGCCACGAGCTTGCCCTGTTTTAAAAACGAGCCGTGCATGGCGAAGTACCAGAGATTTTTCAGAAAAAGTGATTCTGTCATGAAGCAGAAATTTGTGAGAAAAAGGTAAATAAAGAACTAATGTATAAGTTTCCAAAATCACTCATCTTAATAATCTGTAATCAAAAAAAATGAGGCCGTTATCTAAATCGCAATCGTTTCCGATTATTTTTATTGTTTTATTTCTCAATACTTTAGGCCTTAATTGAAATCCAAAATCTTAACTAATGAAAAGAAAACTACGCATGGGGATGGTAGGCGGTGGCCTTACCTCTTTTATTGGTCCTGTTCATCGAAAGGCAGCTGGTATCGATGGTGAAATAGAATTGGTATGTGGCGCTTTCAGCATTATCCCAGGAGAGTCCAAGGAGACAGGTGAAGCTTTGTATCTCAATCCTAACAGGGTATATGAAACGTATCAGGAAATGTTTGAAAAGGAAAAGAACATGCCTCCTGATCAGCGCATAGATTTCGTTTCAGTGGTTACACCAAACCATGTTCATTTCGGACCCTCGCAGATGGCATTGCAAAGTGGGTTCCATGTGTTGGTTGAAAAGCCTATTGCCTTTTCATTGGCGGAAGCTAAAACCTTAGAGAAAACAGTCAACAAGACTGGCTTGCTTTTAGGTCTTAACCCATACCTACACCGGTTATCCTTTAGTAAAGGAAGCCCGCAAAATGGTGGCGGATGGCGCCTTTGGAAAAATCCGAAAAATTTATGTCGAATATCCCCAAGGTTGGTTATCAACTTTGCTAGAGAAAACAGGGAACATGCAAGCGTCCTGGAGAACCGATCCAAAACAATCGGGGATGGGTGGCGCGATCGGAGATATTGGTACCCACGCTGCTAACCTTGCTGAATACATCACCGGCTTAAAGATAACCGAGATTTGTGCGATGTTGAATACCGTTGTTAAAGGTCGCCACCTTGACGACGATAGCTCTATGCTTCTTCGATTTGATAACGGCGCCTCTGGAGTATTAATGGCGACACAAGTGGCCGCGGGCGAAGAGAACAATTTGAATATCAGAGTTTATGGCGAAAAGGGTGGATTGGAATGGAGACAGGAAGAACCAAATACCATGATCCTGAAGTGGCTTGGACAGACCTAAAGAAATTATTCGCGCCGGCCAGAGCTATCTATCGGATGACGCCAAAGGCTTTACACGAACTCCTGCTGGTCACCCCGAAGGCTACCTGGAGGCCTTTGCCAACATCTACCGAGCCTTCAGCAGAGCGCTACGCGATTACAAACCCGGCAAAAAGTTAAACATTGCCAAGTATGATTTTCCGGATGTGGCAGATGGCGTTCGCGGTATGAACTTCGTTCAGACTGTCGTGAAGTCTGCAAATTCAACTAGAAAATGGACTACGCTCAAGTAGTCGTTTCAATAATAAATGTATAATCTTAACCTGTATATTCGGTCTAATGAAAACACTTAAGGGCCCTGCGATTTTTTTGGCGCAGTTCATGGGCGATCAGCCTCCATTTGATAACCTAAAAACAATCTGCAAATGGGTATCATCGCTCGGATACGTCGGCGTTCAGATTCCCGCCTGGGATAAGCGGTGCATCGATTTGAAGCAAGCTGCTGAAAGCAAGGACTATTGTGATGAGTTTAAAGGTATTGTGGAATCCTGTGGACTTCAGGTCACGGAGTTGGCCACACATTTGCAGGGCCAACTGGTTGCCGTTCATCCTGCTTTTACCGATATGTTCGATGGCTTTGCGCCAAAGGCAGTCCGGGGTAACATAAAGGAACGCACAGCCTGGGCGGTAGAACAAATGAAATTCGCCGCGAAGGCAAGTAAAAACCTTGGCCTGACAGCGCATGCAACATTTTCAGGATCATTGATGTGGCACACTGTTTATCCATGGCCGCAACGTCCTGCCGGTTTGGTGGAAGATGGTTTTAAGGAACTTGCAAAACGATGGCTTCCGATTTTGAATGCCTTCGATAAAGCAGGCGTTGACCTTTGCTATGAAATACATCCTGGCGAAGACTTGCACGATGGAATTACGTTTGAGCGATTTTGGGAAGCGACAGAAAAACACACGCGTTGCAATATCCTCTATGACCCAAGCCATTTTGTGCTTCAACAACTGGATTACCTGCAATACATTGATTTCTACCATTCCTTTATAAAGATGTTCCATGTGAAAGATGCCGAGTTCAATCCAACTGGAAAGAGCGGCATATATGGAGGATACCAAGGTTGGGTGGATCGTCCTGGTAGATTCCGATCTCTGGGAGACGGACAGGTCGATTTTAAATCGATCTTTTCGAAACTGGCCCAATATGGATTTGATGGCTGGGCTGTTTTAGAATGGGAGTGTGCGATCAAACACCCTGAACAAGGTGCCGCTGAAGGATCAAAATTTATCAAAAATCATATTATCCGTGTAACGGAAAAAGCTTTTGACGATTTTGCCGCAACAGGAAAGGATACCAGGTTTAACAGGAAAGTGTTAGGCCTTTAGAATAACTTTGATATTATCAAAAAATAAAAAACTTGTAGTTTAAACAATCATTTTTTACAAAAAGCCATGAAAAAATTATTTTATAGTATCGTCATAATCGGTTCAATCACGGTTGGACTAACATCGTGTGGCGGCGCGAAAAAAGAAGAAGCGAAAGAAGAAGAACAAACAGAAGAGGCATATGATGAAGATGAAACTGCGGAGCCCGAAAAGGCATCTGCCGACGATTTGATTACACAAGGTCAGGCTTTGGCTGATGCGAGTGACTGTAAAACTTGTCATCATCCAACGAATAAAATTGTTGGCCCTTCTCATACCGATGTCGCGAAGAAATACGAATTCACAAAGGCAAACGTAACCTTGCTGGCGGGAAAAATCAAAAATGGTGGAAGTGGAGTATGGGGTGAAATTCCTATGTCTCCCCATGCCGACATGTCACAAGGTGACGCGGAGAAAATGGCGATGTACGTCCTTTCTCTCGACGGCGAAAAACCTAAAGATTAAACTAAACTACAACCAACGTCTAGACCATGAGATATTTTTACTTTGCGGCTTTAGCTGCAATAATGACATTCATTGCAGTGGACAGCTCCGCACAAAATACCCTGACTGAACAAGAGAAAAAAGATGGGTGGAAGCTCTTGTTTGATGGTAAGACCACTTCAGGGTGGCACAACTTATAAAAGCGATAAGGTCAGCGCGCGCTGGAAGGCAGCGAATGGCGAGCTTTACCTGGATAAAGCAGTAACCGAGGGACACGGCGACCTGGTAACAAATGCCGAATATCAGGACTACGAATTCGCTGTAGAATGGAAAATTGATCCTTGCGGCAACAGTGGGATCATCTTCAATGTAGTCGAAGACAGCAAGTATGATAACACTTACAACACCGGGCCCGAAATGCAGGTACTCGATAACACCTGTCATCCGGATGCAAAAATTATAAAACATCGTGCCGGTGATCTATACGACTTAATCTCATGCTCAAAAGAAACAGTAAAGCCTGCCGGGGAATGGAACCAGGCGCGCATCGTTTCCAAAAATGCGAACATGGAATTCTGGCTTAACGGAACAAAGGTTGTTGCGTTCACCATGCACACGCCAGCATGGGATGAGATGGTCGCTAAAAGCAAATTCAGTAGCATGCCAGGCTTCGGCAAATCAAAAAAAGGTCACATTGCATTACAGGATCATGGCGATGGCGTGCGGTACCGGAATATCAAAATCCGCGAGTTGAAATAAGAGGGCTCATCATGGTGTGACACACCGAATGCCTAAAACTAAATCTGTAATTAATGAAATCTTACGTTTCTATTTTTGTGCTTTTTTGTCTGCTGTTTTCGTGTGGGGAAAAGCAAAAGCCCAGGGTCCTGGTTTTCTCAAAGACAAAAGGATATAGGCATGAGTCTATAGGTGTTGGAAAGCTCACGTTAATTGAGTTAGGACAGAAAAATGGCTTCGAAGTTGACACAACTGAGAATGCCGATTTTTTTAACGAAGATTCACTCAAACGTTATCAGGCCGTAATTTTTCTAAGCACCACGATGGATGTTTTGGATCCTGTTCAACAGGCAGACTTCAAACGTTTCATCGAAGCCGGAGGAGGATTTATGGGAATCCATGCCGCGGCAGACACCGAATATGAGTGGCCTTGGTATGGAGATCTGTTGGGTGCTTATTTCAAAAGCCATCCTAAAACACAACAAGCTAAATTTAAAAAAGCGCAGGATTCTGAATTGACTAAAGAATTTACCTGCAGAATGGATTCGTACGGATGAATTATACAACTACAAAAGGATCTCAAAAGATATCAACGTGTTGTATACGCTGGATGAGACTTCCTATGAAGGAGGTGAGAACGGAGACTATCATCCAATTGCCTGGTACCATGAGTTTGAGGGCGGCCGTTCATTTTATACGGGGATGGGCCATACTCCTGAAAGTTATGCGGACTCTCTATTTCGCGACCATTTATTGCAAGGTATAAAATATGTTACCGGCGGCGATAAACTTGATTATTCAAAAGCAAAAACTGTTCGTGCTCCAGAAGAAAACAGGTTCACGAAAACAGTATTGGATTTTAACCTTGATGAACCTACCGAAATGGCTATTCTTCCTGACGGAAGGATCATTTTCCTTCAGCGAAAAGGTGAGGTCAAGCTTTACACACCGGCCGATGGCAAAGTTAATGTGATCAACACGTTCAAGGTTGGGACAAAATTTGAAGATGGCATGATCGGTCTCACACTGGATCCTGATTTTGCTAAAAATAACTGGGTATACGTTTTTTATTCACACCCGGAACGATCGGCCAACATGGTATCACGCTTTGTTTTCAAAGATGGAAAAATTGACCAGAGTTCAGAAAAAGAAATACTGGAAGTCGTTACCCAACGTGAAACGTGTTGCCATACCGGTGGCTCGTTAACATTTGGTCCGGGTGGAAATCTTTTCATTTCGACCGGAGATAATACCAGTCCTTTTGAATCCAACGGATACAGCCCCTCAGATGAAAGGTCAGGCCGTGCGCCATTTGACGCTCAAAAATCATCCGCGAATACCAATGACTTACGGGGAAAAATATTGCGAATTCACCCGGAACCTGATGGCAGCTATACCATCCCCGAAGGAAATCTTTTCCCAAAGGGTGAGCCGAATACCAGGCCTGAGATATATGTGATGGGTTGCCGGAATCCTTACCGGATTTCCGTGGATGAAAAAACCGGGTTTGTATATTGGGGAGATGTTGGACCGGATGCCGGACAAAATGATTCGCTCAGAGGTCCTCGTGGTTATGATGAATTAAATCAGGCGCAAAAGGCAGGCTTCTTCGGCTGGCCGTACTTTATAGGTAATAACTACCCATACGCCAAGTTTGATTTTGCTAGTCAAAAAGTTTCTGCGAAGTGGGATGCCAACGCTCCAATCAATGAGTCTCCAAACAACACTGGCAAGCACGAATTGCCTCCGGTAAGTCCTCCATTCATTTGGTATCCGTATGACCGCTCGGATGAGTATCCAATGGCAAAGGTAGGCGGACGAAATGCAATGGCGGGTCCGGTTTATTACAGCAAGAATTTTGCTGGCGTGGAAACAGCCTTTCCCAACTATTTTGATGGGAAGCTCATGTTTTTTGACTGGATGAGAAATTGGATTTACCTGGCTTCGATGAATGACAAAGGGGCTATCACGGACATTGAACCTTTCATGCCAAATACTAAATTCAGTAATATAAGTGACATGGCATATGGTCCTGATGGTAAGCTATATATGCTTGAATATGGAACTAAATGGTTTAGCAAGAATTTAGATGCAAGGCTGGTCAGGATTGATTACAATAAAGGCAACCGTCCACCCGTGGCCGTGTTACAGTGCCGATAAAACTTCAGGTGCAACACCGCTGGTTGTTAATTTTTCAGCCGAAGGATCCAGTGACCCGGATGGCGATAAGATGACGTACGAACTTTCGGCCGCGGGAAAAACGCATACCTCCCCGAATGGAAAATTCGCCGTAACCTTCGACAATGCCGAGGCGATAAATGCCGCGCTCACGGTAAAAGATGATAAGGGTGCAAGCAGCACGTCTACCGTCAGGATCATTGCAGGAAATGAATTGCCTGTGGTTAAGACAGAAGTAATAGATGGGAATAAAACATTTTATTTCGCCGGTACTCCGATAAAATATAAGGTAACGGTAAAAGATCATGAAGACGGATCCTCGGATGATGGGAAAATTAAATCCGACGAGGTGACGGTAACTTTTGATTATATGAAGGGGTTTGACATGACCCATATCGCCCAAGGTCATCAGTCGGCTCCCGTAGAATTACCTGGCAAAGGACTCATGGAAAAGAGTGACTGTAAATCCTGTCACCTCATCGATCAAAAATCTGCCGGTCCAAGTTATAAAGATGTGGCTGCAAAATATGTTTCGCAAAAAGGGGCTGTTGAGTTGCTTGCGGCAAAAATTATCAAAGGTGGCGCTGGCGTTTGGGGAACAACCGAAATGGCGGCGCACCCTCAGATCAGTGACGCCGATGCGATTAAGATGGTGGAATACATTTTGTCCCTCGCTGACGCAAAGGCTGCTAAAAAATTACCGTTGGTCGGAGCAGCAACACCAGGTAAAGAGGCGGATGGCGTGTACGTTTTGACCGCGACCTACCTGGACAAGCCGGTTAATAATGTTCCATCACTGACCGCAACGGATGCTCTGGTGTTAAGGAACGCGTTCCTTCGCCCAAATGAAATTGACATTGTTCATATTGCCCGGAAAGCCAATTGGCAAGGTCAGCACTCCCTTCAGAATATACTTGACGGGGCGCGGGCGGCGTACAAGAATGTTGACTTGACAGGTGTTAAAAAAGCAACCGTAATGGCTTACATCGATCCAAAAGAAAATCGTGGAGGTGGTATTGCCGAGATTCGCGCTGACAAACCAGACGGTCCGTTGCTTGGCACAACAAAGATCGTCTGCTTCAGGTGGCGTCCTCGGTAACAACCGCTCATACAACCTACTACCGGTCATCACGATTTATATATTGTATTTAAAAATTCCGAGATCCGAGATAAGCCGATGTTTAACTTTGGTGGAATTCGATTGGAAAATAGATAAACGCCCGCTAAACCTAAACCTACAATCATGAAAAGAAGAGAATTTGTACAAACCGCATCATTCGCCGCCGTCGGGATGCTTTCCTTGCCTTCCTTTCTGGCGGCTGGAAAGCGATCGAAAAACATTGGGTTGCAGCTATATACATTGCGTGATACTATTGGCACCGACCCCAAGGGTGTTCTTGAGAAGGTAGCAAGTTTTGGCTACAAAGAACTTGAAACATTTGGCTATGCAGACGGAAAAATTTTTGGAATGGATTTTACGGAGTTTTGCAAATTCTGCAAAGGGCTGGGAATGGATGTAACCAGTGGTCATTATGGGCTGGATAAAATCAAAGGTGACACCTGGCAAAAAGCCGTTGACGATGCCAAGAAAAATGGTCAGAAATATATGGTGATGCCTTACATCGCCGAACCCGAGCGCAAGACCATTGATGATTACAAAAAAATTTGTGCTGATCTGAATGCAGCTGGCGAAGTTTGCAATAAGAATGGTATTCGTTTCGGGTACCACAACCATGCGTTTGAATTTGACACAACTCGATGGGCAGATTCCTTATGATGTCATGTTGAAGGAACTTGGATCATAAAAAAGTGGGAATGGAAATGGATATTTTCTGGATCGTGAATGCAGGACCAGGATCCGGTAAAATATTTCACCGAATATCCCGGACGCTTCGAACAATGGCATGTAAAGGACATGGATAAAAGCGATCGTAACAAGAATGCTGATGTTGGCACAGGTTCAATCGATTACAAGTCGCTTTTTGCAAACGCAAAACTTTCAGGCATGAAACACTGGTATGTCGAACACGAGACATTCCCGGTGCGCCTATTGACAGTGCCGCAGCAAGCGCGAAGTACTTAAAGAGCTTATAAGATTTTTTTTACAGGTTTATTTTCAGATGTCGGGTGATAAGCCCGACATCTTTTTTTATGGGCAATTGTGAGTCTAAGTCTTAAACCTTGCGTCGCAAGCAAATCATCCTTAAATCTTTATCTCGGAAATATTTTTTTGCATCTTGCGGTGTCCTGAATTTTTCCTTTTATGAGAATCGTAAATTTTATTCTGGCGATCATGTTCTTATTGTTCGCCTTTGTTCAGATCAATGATCCTGATCCTGTCATTTGGATTTTGATTTATGGCGCCATGGCGGTGTTATGTATTATGGCAATTTTCGAGTTTTATCCCACGAAATTTACGATTGGTCTTCTTGTCTATATATCCTTTATAGCATCGTCTATATACCGGGAGTTTTGGAATGGCTCAGGCAAGATAACAAAGCGATGCTATTCGATGATGTGGCAAAAATGCAGTATCCCTATGTCGAGGAAGCGCGCGAATTTTTAGGGTTGGGGATTTGCATTATTGTCCTTATCGTTTTTGTAATTCGAGCTCGACGAAAATAAAAACAGACATCAGGCGTCGGTAATTTCTTTCACACAAAACAAGAAATTTTTTTTTCATCACGATCGATGTCATCCAAGTGAATGACAAAAATATTTTTGGTTATCCTATCACTATGATAGTCGGATCGGTAACTTATATTTCAGAAACTTTAAATTGTTTATTTAGGCTTTCACGTTCTTACCATGAGTACCAAAATTCGCCACCTTGGCATTGTCCTGGGGGTGCATCCTATTGCTATTACTAGGATATAAAACGTTGTCGCACAAACTCCCCAGTCAGGCTTTGCATCAGTCGTAGTGTCCAATCAATGGAACGAAGTTGTAGGTCTTACCTTTACTAATGATGGCGTCGATATGTTCGTTTGGGAACGCGGCGGAAGAGTGTACGCGGTCACAGGGGGAATAAAAAGATTAGTGCTGGATATCAGTGAAGAAGTCGGCGCCTGGCATGATCATGGGTTGCTGGGGTTCGCCTTACATCCCCAGTTTGATCAGAACGGTTACATCTATCTTCTTTACCTGGTGGACCGGCACCATTTAATGAACTATGGTACTGCAGCGTATAGCCCAACCGTAAACGATTACTTTAGCGCAACAATTGGTAGGTTAACACGATATACACTAAACAAATCAGGCGGAATTTATTCTGTTTCCCCGGGAAGCAGAAAGATTCTTATCGGCGAAACAAAGTCGACAGGAATTGCCTCAATAGAAAGAAGTCACGTAACAGGGTCTCTGGTTTTTGGAACAGACCAGACCTTGCTTATTTCGGCCGGAGATGGCGCGAACGGGGCAGGCACCGATGCGGGCAATGGAAGCGGCACCTATTTTGCTCAAGCCTTGGCAGATGGGATATTGACAGACTGCCTTAAACGTGGGCGCGTTTCGCTCTCAAATTCTTGATTGCTTAAACGGTAAAATTCTTAGAATTGATCCAGAGACAGGAGAGGGGATTCCAAGTAATCCTTTTTATGATCCCACCAGACCAAACTCCGCCATATCAAAAGTATGGGCCCTTGGATTACGAAACCCGTTTAGAATGAGCCTTAAACCGGGAAGTGGTAGTCACAATCCCAATGATGGTAATCCGGGTATACTATATGTCGGCGATGTCGGTTATTTATTCGTGGGAAGAAATAAACGTTGTGGACAAGCCGGGAATGAACTTTGGTTGGCCAATATTCGAGGGCCTTGAAAATTCTACTACCTATGCTACAATTAATACTCCAAATCCGTTTGCTCCCAATCCGCTATATCAGGTTAATGGGTGTACTCAACAATATTTTTATTTTCAGAACCTCCTTAAGCAGGCGACACCGGATGGCACCGCGGTGTTTACGAATCCTTGCAGCACCCAAAGTATCCCCAGCACGATTCCCACCTTTGTTCATAGCAGGCCCATTATTGATTGGACTCACAATGCTGCGTGGTCCAAGCAGAACAGGAACATTTTCCGGACAAACGGCACGGTTACTAACATTGGTGCAGCGGGATCCCCCGTTTCGGGGCCTCAGTTTGGAGGAAGTGCCGTTGTCGGTGGTGTATTTTACACTGGAACCGATTTTCCGGAAGAGTACCGGAATAAGCTATTTTTCGGAGATTATTCGTTGGGTGGATTCGAAATATTGAATTAAACGACCAGGAGCAACCGGTGCAAGTACGTCCATTCATCAACAGCGGGGCCGTTGTCGTAGGGATGGCGACGCATCCTACGCAGGAAGGTCTTTATTATGTCAATTTTCCGTCTGAGATAAGACGGGTAATTTATAGTTCTAATCGTCCTCCTATTGCGGTTGCGTCTGCTGATCATATTTCGGGAGCTTCACCGTTAAATGTTCAGTTTAAAGGCGACGATTCGAACGATCCAGAAGGTCTTCCACTGGTCTATGAATGGAACTTTGGTGATGGCTCGCCCTTGAGCAACGTTGCAAATCCGGCCCATACTTTTACTACGCCGGGCACCGCGCCAACGCAATTCACAGTCACCCTCAAGGTGACGGACAACCAGGGACTTCAAGATCAAACGACATTGATTATATCGGTCAATAATTCGCCTCCGAATGTTACCATTACCAGCCCGTTGGATGGCACGTTATATCCATTGACCGGAGAAACAATTTATCCGCTGCGCGCTGACAGTAACAGACCTTGAGCACAGCGCTAATGAACTAAGTTATAAGTGGCAAACAACCTTGCACCATGAACATCATTCCCACCCCGAGCCCGTTGATACTTCGCCAGAAACCACCACGAACATTTCGCCCCTGGGGTGCGACGGAGAGACATACTTTGTCACCATTAGCCTTACCGTTACTGATGCTGCTGGCCTATCAACGACAAAAACAGTAACGCTTTCTCCTGATTGCAGTAGCCTATCAAAAATTACGCCTTCGATCACATGGCCCGACCCAGCTCCAATAATCGTTGGCACGCCGTTGGGTGCAACACAACTAAACGCTGAAGCAACTCATTAATGGGATTCCTGTGCCTGGGACGTTTACTTATACGCCTTCAGCGGGAACAGTTTTACCGCTGGGCAATTCGCAAGAGCTCGCCGTCACTTTTACACCTAACAATACGACATTATATAATCCGGCCAGCAAAATAGTTACGATACACGTAAATGCAGTCCCAAAAATTACGCCGGTGATAACCTGGGCGAACCCTGCAGCCATCGCAGTGGGAACGCCATTGGGTTCTACCCAGCTCAACGCTACGGCGAATCATAACGGTAGTCCTGTGCCGGGCGTATTTGTTTATACACCCAGACGCGGGAACTATACTCAACGTTGGTAACGGCGCAAGAACTTTCCGTGACATTTACACCCACGAATACCAACGCTTATAATCCCGTGAATAAAACCGTCGCGATTAATGTGAACAAAGCTGTTCCTCTGATCACCTGGCCGAATCCCGCATCGATCGCAGTTGGCACAGCGTTAAGCTCGACGCAACTGAATGCCACGGCAACCCACAACGGTACCCCTGTAGCCGGTAATTTGCGTATACACCACCTGCGGGAACCGTGTTGAGCCTTGGCACTGGCCAGCAACTATCGGTGAGTTTTACACCGGCCGATGCTTCCGTATATACCTCCCGCTCACCAAGAACGTGACTATAGATGTAGCCAGAATGCTGGTATCGACTTCTATCGTGCTATTAACATTAATGGATCTGCGCTGGTCATCGATGGCAACAGTTGGATTTCGAGTACCGGTGCTCCGAATTTTTCATTTACCACCAACAACACGGTATTTGCTAACCAGACCGTCACCCTGATTCCGTCCTACAGATGCGAGCCGCGCCACGATGATAGATCGTCTGTTTATGGCAATACTGTTACGAATGAAATGTACGGCTGTTCCGGCTGGAAGCTATCAGGTATGGTTGTACGTTTGGGAGGATAACTTCGCTGAGACTTATTCTATATCCCTGGAAGGTTCTGTAGTGCTGGCCAACTTTAATAGTGGAACTGGCGGTACGTGGAGAAAACTTGGACCTTATCCTGTCAATATTTCGGATGGAGCGATCAATGTAACTTCGGCGGGAGGCCATGCAAACTTTTCAGGTATTGAAGTATGGACAGCAGGTCCACCTCCACCAAACCAGCCACCGGTTGTAGCCAACCCGATCAGTGATCAGAATGCTACCGCTGGCCTGGCGTTTAGTTATGTATTTCCGGCCAATACTTTTTCAGATCCTAATGCTGGCACAACGCTTACCTATACGGCTCAATTGGAGAATGGCAGTCCTCTGCCGGGCTGGCTCACCTTTACGGGCGCGACACGAACTTTCAGTGGTACGCCATTGCTTGCCAATCTTGGTTCGGTAAATATCCGTGTGACAGCTTCAGATGGATTACCGGGAGGTACGGTGAGTGACATATTTGCCCTTAACGTTACAGAAGCGACCAAAGTAACACCGACGATCAACTGGTCTAATCCAGCGCCATTTCAGTAGGCACAGCGTTAAGTTCGACGCAGCTGAATGCGACAGCGACTTACAACGGTAGCCAGTAGCCGGTTCATTTGTTTATACACCACCTTCAGGAACAGTGTTAGGCCTTGGCACAGCGCAACAACTATCGGTGAGTTTCACACCGACCAATACAGTGCTTTATAATCCGGCCAGTAAAACAGTCACCATCGATGTGAACCAAAGTACATCATCGACTTTCTTATCGGGCTATAAACATTAATGGATCTGCACTGGTGATCGATGGTAACAATTGGATTTCGAGTACCGGGGCTCCGAATTTTTCATTTACCACCAACAACGCCATATTTGCCAACCAGGCCATCACCCTGGTCCCACCAACAGATGCAAGCCGAGCCACGATGATAAGATCCTCTGTATATGGAAACACTGTTTGAATAAATGTCACCGCTGTTCCGGCGGAACTACCAGGTATGGTTGTACGTCTGGGAGGATAACTTTGCTCAAATCTATTCTATATCACTTGAAGGCTTTGTAGTACTTGCCAATTTTAATAGTGGAACTGCGGGTACCTGGAGCAAACTCGGACCTTATCCTGTCAACATTACGGATGGAGCGATCAATGTAACTTCAGCGGGGGGCCATGCAAACTTTTCAGGTATTGAAGTCTGGACAGCAGGTCCACCTCCACCAAACCAGCCACCGGTTGTAGCCAACCCGATCGTGATCAGAATGCTACCGCTGGCCTGGCGTTTAGTTATGTATTTCCGGCCAATACTTTTTCAGATCCTAATGCTGGCACAACGCTTACCTATACGGCTCAATTGGAGAATGGCAGTCCTCTGCCGGGCTGGCTCACCTTTACGGGAGCGACCCGAACATTCAGTGGTACGCCGGCGCTTGCCAATCTTGGTTCGGTAAATATCCGGGTGACAGCTTCGGATGGATTAGCGGGAGGTACGGTGAGTGACATATTTGCCCTTAACGTTACAGAAGCGACCAAAGTAACCCCGACGATCAACTGGTCTAATCCATCAGCCATTTCAGTAGGCACAGCGTTAAGTTCGGCGCAGCTGAATGCGACAGCGACATACAACGGTAGCCCAGTAGCCGGTTCATTTGTTTATACACCACCTGCGGGAACAGTGTTAGGCGTTGGCACAGCGCAACAGCTATCGGTGAGTTTCACACCGACCAATACAGTGCTTTATAATCCGGCCAGTAAAACAGTCACCATCGATGTGAACGAAAGTACATCATCAACTTTCTATCGAGCTATAAACATTAATGGATCTGCGCTGGTGATCGATGGCAACAGCTGGATTTCAAGTACCGGAGCTCCGAACTTTTCATTTACCACCAACAACACGGTATTTGCCAACCAGGCCGTTACACTGGTTCCGTCTACAGATGCGAGCCGCGCCACGATGATAAGATCGTCTGTTTATGGCAATACTGTAGGAATAAATGTCACCGCTGTTCCGGCCGGAAGTTATCAGGTATGGTTGTACGTTTGGGAGGATAACTTTGCTGAAATCTATTCTATTTCTCTCGAGGGTTTTGTAGTGCTGGCCAACTTTAATAGTGGAAGTGCGGGAGCCTGGAGCAAGCTTGGACCTTATCCGGTCACCATCACTGATGGAGCAGATCAATGTAACTTCAGCAGGGGGCCATGCAAACTTTTCAGGTATTGAAGTCTGGACCAGTTCATCATCGTCCGCCGCCAGAACGTCAGCCATAACAAGAATTGCTATTGTTGAAGAGGAAATAGCTCATGATAGTCCATCTTTACAAGCTACCCCCAATCCTTTTTCGAAGAAACTAAATGTTAAGTTGACGGCCAGCCAATCAGGAAATGCCAGGGTAGAACTGTTTGATGTCCGAGGCAGAAGCACTCACCTTTTGTTTGAAGGAAGGATGTCGGCAGGAGAAAGCAAAGAAAAAGAATTGGAAACTTCAACACTGCCCGATGGCATTTATATCCTGCAATTTGTCAATGGAAAGCATGTATCCCGTTTGAAATTAATGGGGGTACAATAATTTTTCAAACCATTGAAAATAGCTTAAATTCAAGAACTAGCCCGTTCTGGAAGAATTAATTTCAGACATTTTAGAAGGGATGACTTTTGCAACGGGCTTCCGGGTGTATATATGCGGAAGAGATGAACAGCTTCCCGAAAGTTTCAAACTTTCGGGAAGTTTTTATCGATAACGTTTGAAACTAATGTATTAGGAGGCATTTACACTATTAATTCTTCCCACGACTGGGGGAGACTAAAGCTGTATTTTTTATATTACAGCGGTTATTGAACCACATTTCGAGCCTTTACATAATCTTCAGATGAAGTACGCGATAGTTTTTCTTTTTATCTTATCAAGCTGTTCTCCGCCTAAAGAAAAAATCCCACCCCTGACGACGATGGAAAAGCCTTCCGGAAAAATTGTTATTTATCAATTGTTACCTCGTTTGTTTGGAAATAAAAAAACCGCAAATACA
>CAVTZI010000028.1:0-235362 GCA_963739105.1 uncultured Bacteroidota bacterium
ACTTTCCCAAAATTTCAGATCCCGGCAGGTACTCAAATGGTATTCCATGCTTTTGCTTTCGCGGTAAGGCTCCCATGGCAGGTTAAACTTTATGGTGCGGACAGCAAAGGTTGGATTCACTGCCTGGGCCTGGATTTTATTCAGGTCCTTTTTCATCGAGATCTGTTCTGCAACTGCAAGGGCTCCATAACTGGGCGCCCGACGCATCGATGGCGGTGATGGTGAATTGCTTGCCGGCCTTTCGAATGGCATAACCTTCGGGTTTGATGTTGGTATCTTTTCCGACGACGACTTTTATAACATAGTCATTGGATGTTCGCTGATTCTCGATTTGATAATAGTTATTCTGAATAAGGGCCTCTCGAACTTTAGTCATGCCCAATTCAATACCACGAACCGTCTTCGAATAAACAAGGGTCACTTGTGCGCTAACCAGTTACGGGGTAAGTGATAGGAAGATCATCGCGATTATACCATTCAATACGAAAGACGCTCGTGGAGGAATAGTCATTTTGCAAGAATTGATGACCTGGATAACTTCATCCAGTGCTAAATAATGGATGCATTCGTCTGGAGCAATACCGATCGGTATTAAACCCTTACGGATAACTTTCCGAAAGTTTTAAACTTTCGGAAAGTCCACCGGAAACTCCGTCCGAATAAACTTCTATGGAAGTAAGCTGTTATTTTTTTACATTCACAAGTACACGTTAAAACGCCTAAATCCCAATCAAATAACTATGAAAAAAATCTACTTTTTCCTCACGCTGGTTGCGGCAGGAGCGCTCATCCTGGCCAATACAAACCGGCACTCAGGCGTGCGCGAAGGCTTTGTACTCGGTTCACCCGAAATCAAGTCCATCAGCGCATTGACTTTTGGTCCCGATGGTATTTTATTTATCGGTGATTCAAAGAGCGCAACTGTTTTTGCGCTGGACACAAAGGACAATCAAAAAGTCGAAAAGGCTTCACCCGTCGAATTAAAGCAATTTGATCAAAAAATTGCAACAGCGTTGGGAACAGAAGCGAAGAACGTCACCATTCAGGATTTGATTGTAAATCCCCTTTCAAAAAAAATCTATTGCGCCGTGCAGCTGAATGATGGAACGCCGGCATTGCTAAAAGTGGAAGGCGCTAAAATTGAAGCTGTCAGTTTGAAGGATGTGAGCTTCTCGAAGGTCGAATTGATGAACGTTCCCGGTGAGGAGGATAAAGATCAACGGGGAAGACCAACCCGCCCGTTGGCGATTTCCGACATTGGTTTTTTTGAAGGAAAGTTGTTGGTGAGTGGATTGTCAAATCAGGAATTCAGTTCCACGTTTAGAAGCATTCCTTTTCCTTTTACAAAACACAAAATCAATCTTCATTGGAAATCTATCATGCCGCCCATAAGAAGTTCGAGACTTATGCACCAATTCGCACATTCACTGCTTCCGAAATCAACGGCAAAAAATATTTGATCGCCAGTTTTACCTGCACGCCACTTGTACTTTTTCCCTTGGATGAATTAAAGCCCGGAACGCATGTAAAGGGCAGGACGATTGCCGAGATGGGAGCTGGCAATTCTCCGTTGGATATGGTCACGATGACGAAAAATGGGGAGTCAATGTTATTGATGTCGAATTCAGCCAGACCGGTTTTTAAAGTGAAGTATAAGACGATAGAAGAATTTCAGGGAAGCCTGACAACGCCGGTAGAGGAAAGTTTTGGTACGGCTGGCGTTCACTTTGTTTCCCTTCCCATAGTAAACGTCTTGCAATTGGATAAATTAGATGATACTCAATTTGTGCTGTTACAAAGAAAGCCAAACGGAGATCTTGATTTATTCACAGCCCCTGACTGGTTTTTATAAGTAAAACAGCAAAGCTGACCTGTAGATTGATGAAACGCCTTGTTCCAATACTCCGGGTCAGCTTTTTTATTTTAGTCTGTTGGGCTCTCTGCATGCATTGCCAGCCAGCAGAAGAGCACACATCGGTTTCTATGGTTTCAAAAAATGGGAAAGCTGTTGGTGTTGCTATTCGCGGATCATTCGTGAAACGAAGGGAATTTCAACTCGATTAAAGGTTCAACTTATAAAACCTGGTGAACGGATTCCAGTTTTGGTGATTTTAGGAAAGAAGGTGATGAAGTAATTTTTGAACCCCTTGTACCATTCACAAAGGGTTTGAGATATGAAGTTCTGTTGAACGATACATTGTTTTCAGAAATCGAAATTCCGTTGGAGATTCTAAAGCTCCGGAGTTGCTCTCAATTTATCCTTCTCAGGATACACTCCCCGAAAATTTATTAAAAATGTATTTTGAGTTTTCGCAACCGATGGTGGAGGGAAGCTCATTGCAGCATTTGACTTTAATTCGAAATGATCGCGACACCATGCGTGGAACCTTCCTGGACCTTCAACCCGAGCTATGGAATTCCGATGGCACTGTGTTGACCCTTTGGTTAGATCCTGGCAGAATTAAAAGAGATCTGATTCCGAACAAGGAACTTGGAAGTCCATTGAAACAAGGCGAGCGATACACCCTGCATGTGAATAAATCATGGCAAAGTAAAAACGGTGTACAGCTTGCAAAAAAATATTCAAAAACTTTTGTCACAATCAATCGTGATGAGGAATCTCCTGATCCGCTGACGTGGAAAGTTTCGGCACCATCTTCCAATAATAAGCAGCCCTTCGAAATACGATTTCCGCAACCCCTGGATTACTTCCTTTTAAAGGAATGCATTACTATTCTGAATTCCAATGGCGATATTGTATCTGGGGAAATGGTGATCGATGATGAAGAAAGAATCCTCCGATTTGTGCCCGATGAACCCTGGACAAAAGGAACCTTTGCTTTGCGGATTGAGAGCCGGCTGGAAGATCTTGCAGGAAATAATTTAAATCGCCCATTCGAATCCAATGTAAGAAAAAATGCAAGGGCGACTGATAAGCCTAATAGTGTTTCTAAAGAATTTGATATTCAATAATAATCTTGGCGGCTTTACATTGTTGCTCGTTTCTTAAACCTCTATTACTTCTTAATGATTCAAATTCAAGTAAAACTAATATTTTAAGTTTATTCCTTTAATCATAATCACAAGTTGCGCCAAGAAGAAGGCTGCGTTGGTTTGGCAAAAGACTTATATCCCATTGGTTCCCAATCTTCTCCGCGAACCGCTGATTTGAATGGCGATGGCGTATTAGACATCGTGATGGGTGCCGGCAAATGAAAGCCAGAAAAGTGCCCAAGGTATCATTGCATTTGATGGCAAAACGGGAAACTGCTTTGGAAACAGAAAGCCCCGATCAGGTCTATGGTTCCGCTACGTTTTATGATGTCACTGGCGATGGTATTAGCGATGTGTTTATTGGTGGCCGGGGTCCTCATTTAAAAGCTTTAAATGAAAAGACGGGACCGTAATCTGGGAGTATCGCTATCACATATGAAAACGATCCGATTCTCAGAATGCGAAATTTAATTTCAACAACAGCGTCTTGTTCCCGATCAAAACGGCAATGGTTTCCTGGACTTGCTTACCGTAATGGCGGTAATGGATGGCAATTCCAAATTCAGAAAAAGACAGATTACCAGGTGTTCTGATGATTTTTGATTCCAAAACCGGCAATGTTCTGCCGCCGATACGATGCCGGATGGTAAAGAGTCTACATGTCGCCGTTGTGTTTTTCCCAGCCGGAAGCGATGATTATCTATCATTTTCGGAACCGGGGGAGAGACGATAGATGGTAACTTATACATTGGCAACCTTTCCGATCTCCAAAACAAAAAACTATCGAACGGTAAAATCATTGCTTCGGAAAACGGACATGGATTTATAGCGCCGCCTTCTGTCGCGGATATTAATCAAGATGGCTATTATGACATTATAGCGATTTCACATTCAAGCACAGTATGCGCCATTGATGGCAAGAGTCAGAAGCTGATCTGGAAGCAGAAAATTCCCGATACGGAATCCAGCAATAGTTTGGCCGTTGGTTATTTTAACGATGATGATGTTCCGGATTTTTTCACATTCGTCAGCAAAGGGGAATGGCCCAACAATCCCGGTTCCCTTCAGATCATGTTGAATGGCATAGATGGAAGGATTGGATACAAAGATTCTATCGGTTGTACGGGATTTTCTTCACCGGTGGTGTACGATCTCAACAGTGATGGCATGGATGAAGCGATCATCAGCATCAATGAATTTGATTGCAATAAAGGTTTTGTGACAGAAGCCATTGAGGAAATTGAAAACAAAGTGATTGCCATAAATTTTAGCAATAGAACTTTACAGATAATCGATCAATCCAAGGGTTTAAAAATATCTTTTCAACACCCATGGCTAGGCGATATGGATGCGAATGGATATCTGGACCTGGTGTACTGTCAGTACTTCAGCCGAGGTGGCCTGTTGGTCTTTCCTGGGTATGCGCGCAAAGAGAATTGAGACTCCCATTAAAATCAATAAAATTCTATTGGGGTGCATATATGGGGCAAATGGCAATGGTTATTTTTAGGAATGATCAATAAAGAGCGATATTTTATTTCACATAATGGCATCAATAAAAAGAGCCCTGAAATTTCAGGGGCTCTTGAAACAAAATTTTAGAAATAATTAATTACCACCATCCCACCAAACTTTGCCAACCTGAGTATCAGGATTGGTCGCGCCAGCCACCATATTCTCTGCGTTTCTGGTTTGCTCGCTGCTTGGTAGTTTCAGCTTTCTTGGAATTTGACCATCTGTAAGATTTCCTGGATAGTTTACTGGTACAAGTGTTGGGTAACCTGTGCGTCTCCAGTCATTCCATGCTTCCCACCAATTGAGGAATTTGCTGATCCACAATTGTGTACCAATCTTTTCCAGCTTCTCCGCTTGTGAACCTGCATAAGCAACGTGCGCCTGACCCAAATATGCATCCACAGCGGCGTCGGCGACTACAAAAGAGGCGTCATATATAATATACATTTTACAAGCGGCCCTTACACCAGCGTCATAGTGCTCCTGGGCAGTTCCGCTTACTGTCCCAATTCCTCTTTCCTTTGCTTCTGCCAGTAAAAATTCGGCTTCGGCATAGTTCATCATCATATAGGGCTCGTCTCTATCCAAAAATTTGCTGTTAAAGGATGAGAAAGTAGCATTGATGTTTGTACCCGGCGTGCCGGTATAGGCATCCAACGTACCCAAATCCAAACCGTTAGGCAGACCTTTCTGGGCGACTGGGTCTACATTTCCGCTGATGCCGCCACTGATGATCATTAGTCTGGGATCGTCATCGGCGGTGCTGCCGGCATTCGGACCTTTTAGTTTATCAATCATGGTCTTGCTCAAAGTGGTTGGCTGGGAACCATCTACGAATGCTCTCACCAAACCATTTTGATTGTTCCAAACTTGCGGTATTGCCATCGGAATAATTGCGTTATCAAGATTCGAGGTGAACACCCCGCCCTGGGCAGCCTTCGTAACATAGGTCGCCGCGGTCGCTGCGTCTACATTCGACATGCGCATAGCAAGTCTTAACATTACCGAATATCCCCATTTTTTCCACTTGGCAATGTCTCCCTGATATATCATATCGGAAGCCGCAAAACCTTCATCTGGATTTGAAGCGCTAATATTTGTACAGGCTTCGTCCAATTCTTTCAGCATGTCTGCATAGATCGCTTGCTGATTATCATACTTCGGCTTGTAGATGAGTTCGATACCTTTGTTCGCTTCGGAATAGGGTATGTTTCCAAACCAGTCGGTGAGTCTGTGAAAATTGACAACCTTAAGGATCCGCGAGGCCTCTCTCGTGTTTTTCCTTTTACCTTCCTCAAATCCGCCTGGCCCGGTTTGCTTGATAACTTCTGCCAGGTTTTTCAGCTGGTCATTATAGTACCAGTCCCACACACCTTGAGATGCCTCCTGGTTTTCGAAGTATTTATCGCCTTGTGCAATTCCACCCGTAGCTTGAGCCAATTGCTGAATGGCATATGCGCAGGTTCCGACGTTTGTCCGCCAGTTGGTGTACCAGTTATCTCCTCCAGCGCCATTACAGGCGGTACTTAGTTCGGCTGCGGTGAACAAGAAATTTGTGTTTACCGTCGTACGGGCATTAGGATTGATATTCAGTTCATGCAGGCTGTCGGTATCACAACTTGTTAAGGGGAGCATAGTTGCCATCAGGCAAATAGCCGCTTGACTTATGAATCTTTTGTTTTTCATTTTCAATACGTTTAAAATTAGAACCCAAGGCCCAGATTAAATCCAAAGCTGCGCGTTGTCGGCATAGCAAAATACTCCAGACCCTGCGCGCCCGCTTGATTCGAATAAGCTGATTCAGGATCCACATTAGGAATATCTTTATAGAGAAGCGCCAGGTTTCTCGCGACAAACGAGATCGAAACGGTCTTAAATGGAGTCTTTTGAAGCATGCTAGTAGGTAAACTGTAACCTAATGTAAGCTGCCTTATCTTAGCGAAAGATCCGTCGTACAGGAACATCGTTGTAATTGCCGTGGTTTCACCTCCAACATTGTCCCAGTAATTAAAGGCTTCATGCGGCGTGAGGTCTCGATCAACTTCCGAGAATACATACGGAGACTCGTCGGTACCTTCCCCGGTACGGGTCACACCTGTAATATGAATAGGCGTCTCTCCATCACGACCTTGAAGAGATTGTTCTGACAATCCCCACTGGGTTAGTCTGTTATTTGTCCCGGAGAAAATATCACCGCCAATTCTGAAGTCGATCAGAAAACTCAGGTTTATGCCTTTCCAGGTAAATGAGTTGTTCAACCCGCCGGTGGCTTTCGCAAGGCCGTTTCCAATCGGTACGAAATCAGTGCTTGCCAGTGGCCAACCGCCCTCCGTGAAAATGAGATTTCCATTCGGATCAACCTGTTGTACTCTTCCTGTTATTGTACCGAAGGGATATCCTACAATTTGTTGAACGAGTGCATTTCTGGTGCGTGGTTCAGCATCAAAGGAATTGGGTACAAGTCTCGTCAGACCTGGTAACAGTGAAACTACTTTGTTGGTGTTCTTAGCAATGTTGAAAGATATATCCCAGGTCAAGGGTCCCTGAACTGGAGTTGCACTCAACACGATTTCAATCCCTCGATTACGAAGTTCACCAATGTTAACATTGGTATTTCCGAAACCTGTGGCACTTGAAATTGACTGTTGGATGATGTCGTCTGTCGTTGTTTGATGGTAATAGGTGAAGTCGAGTCCAAGTCTGTCATTGAAGAAACGCAGGTCTATACCGGCCTCAATTTCTTCTGATACTGCGGGCTGCAAAAGCGGATTCGGAATAGTTCCGCCACTTCCCATCGCCTGAGAAAACGAGCCCAGGCTATATCCAAGGTGAGTGAATCCATACAAACTGTACGTCAAATTGGATTGGTATGGATTGATGTTGACAATTCCGGATTGCGCCCATGAGGCCCTGACTTTACCAAAGCTCAACCACGATGGCATGTTTGAGAATGCATCTGTAAAAACAAAGCTGGCGCCAACTGAAGGATAGGTTATTTCATTGTATTCCGGGTTAAGCACGGAGAACCAGTCAGTTCTGGCGGTAGCAGTCAAGAATAGATAATTGTTGTAGGTAATTTCAGCCGATGCGAATACAGAATTAATTCCAGTTTCTTGGAAGTCATAATTATATGTTCTTGATTTCGTATTGTTCAGGGATGGGAAGAATTGAACATTGAATCCGGAGCCAGTTCCTTGCAGGTACTCGTATTGTCTCCTCATGCGATTACCTCCGACAAAGACATTCACATTGAACTTGCCGAAAGTTTTATTAAATCCAATTATACCTTCCAGGTTGATCTCACGGTTCTGTACGTCTGCCTTATTACGGCTTCCGACCAGGTCGTATCCAGTACCTTCAGGATTCAGATTGTCTGCTGCTCTGGCAAACCAGTCCATGGCAATTCTACCAGATGCGTATAGGTAATCCGTGAAATCGTAGCGCAGCTGAGCAGACGCATTAACACGGTCGCGAATGTCGCTGGCGATAAACTGCTGAGTAGACCAGTAAGGATTTTGACCCCAGTTGTTCGCAGCGGGAAGTAATTCTTGACCCGCAAACTTTGGTTCGTCGGAACCTTGAGCGTAAATGCTTAACAACGCGGGGTCTACACCTTCAGGAATTGCTCCCGGTTTTTTAGGATCTCCCAAGAAGTCCAGCACATTGATGTTGTCCGGAATTCGCCAGAGAGCCTGAGGTGCATTGCCGGTGAGTCGGACACCTGAGGTCTGTTCTTCGCATATTCGTGTGAATACATCACCTTGGCATTGAGCGTAAGTTTATTGGCATATTTTCCGTTGGTAGAAACCGTAAAATTCGTTCGTTCAAAACCGGTATTCGGGAGAATTGATTTGTTTCTCAGATCAGCGGCAGAAAAGCGAAAAGTCTGCACGTCGCCTCCACCACTCAGCGAAAGACTATTCGTCCAGGTCTCACCAGTTTGATAAAAGCGATCCCAATTATCGCCTACATAGCTGTATGGTCTTGCTACACCATCAAATTGAAGTACGGAGCTTCCATCCAATGCTGGACCCCAACCATCATCTGCCCATTCAAATGCTTGCTGTAATGTTCCTGGTTTAGTAGCAACACCGTTGGCAATTCCATCGTTCGTATTATCTACATAGGCGCCTGCGCCATACGTGTGTTGCAATTCTCTAAAATCAATGATATTTTCAAACATGTAGTTGGTGTTGAAGTCAATACCTAATCCCTTGCGCGATGTACCTTTCTTAGTTACGATATTGATCACACCATTTCCACCGCGTGAACCGTAGAGCGCAGAAGCATTGGCTCCTTTCAGAACAGTGATCGATTCAATGTCATCGGGGTTGATACTCGTCATACCATCGCCTTGATCACGACCACCCCAAATCCCGGCAGATCCATACGTTGAATTGTCCATGGGAACACCATCAACAACATATAATGGTTGGTTTTGACCTCCAATAGATTTGTTACCGCGAATAACAATCCGCGTCGAACCTGCTGGTCCACTTGCCGGTTTTGTTACATTCACACCAGCAACTCGTCCTGCGAGTTGCGCACCAGATTATTTTCCCGGGCCTTTGTGAAGTTCTCGCCGCCGACTTCTGTCACAGAATATTGAAGTGCTTTTGTGCTTCTTTCAATACCCAAGGCTGTTACAACAACTTCACTTAGTTCACGGACATCTTCGGCCAAAGTAACATCTACAGTGGTTCTGGTTCCTGCATCAACTTCCTGCGTTGCATATCCAATAAAAGAGAAAACGAGAATGACAGGTCCTGACTTCAGTTACGCGAGATGTTATATTTGCCGGTAGCATCAGAAGTGGTACCTGCTGATGTACCTTTTACGATTACGTTGACTCCCGGCATGCCTTGCCCTTGGGAGTCTGAAACAGTACCCGATATTGTTCTTTGAGCAAAAGCGATTGTGGTGCTCAGAAAGAAAAACAATATCCAGGTTAAAATTCGGTATTGTTGTTTCATATTATGGTTTAGGTTAAATAAAAAAATTTAGATAGAGTATTGTCTGCATAAGGCAGCCTTGACCCTATTCAGATAGGTTAGCTAGATTCTGTATTGTCTCTTCATCAATAAATTTGAGGTTAATGTTTTTTGAGAATTGCAATCGAATGTAAAAAAAATCTCAACAAAAGCAACTTTAAAAGCTCGTTTACATAAACGGTTTTCGCACACACAACCATTCTTGTTCTACATTATCACACTTTGATAAGAATTTTGCTAAGCGCAATCGATGTTGCAGAAATGCAACTTTGACACATGCACACATGAGCATAGGCAGCTACAAAGGGATTGTGTTACATGTCAGATAAAAAAACAGATCGTGCAGCTGAGAAGTCCATGTTCAATTGTAAGGAATGGTGAGCTAGTCTTTTTCCCGTTTGATTTTCACTTTGGCGACTGGCCCCACCTGAATGGGTACTTTTTCAATTTCCAGGTTGGCAGCTTCGATTCCGTATAGTTCTTCCGTTGACAGGCTGTGTTCCTTTAACAGACGGTAGCCTTGAATAATCACGCGATCAAAAGTGGAGATCTCACTGTCGGAAGAGGCCCACGAGTGGATGATCACGAATTTAAAATCACCCATCATGCTGTATTTATGCAACGACGGATAAGGACTTACAAGATCGATTTCTCCGGAGTCAGCCATTTCGTGGATGATTTTATTGAAAAGCAGATTGACCCGGTGATCGGTCTTAAATCCTAATCGCAATCGGATAAAAAAACATTTCTTTGGAATAATTGTGTCAACGGAATATTTGCTGGTGAAGGGACTGTCAACGGTGTCGACATGCAAAAACCAATAAATATCCGCGCGTTTGGGACGCTTTTTAAAAATGGAATAAATAATGTTCGAGTCGATGTATCGCTTGCTGTCTGCCACGGCCAGGTACACCAGGTTTGTCGCTTCTTTAGGAACAGTATTATCGGCTTGCAAATCCTGGATCATACCGACATAGTGTTTTAAGTCAACAAATTCCGTATGCAGCTCCCGGAGTCTTCTCGCTCTGAGTAAAATGAACATCATGAAAAAAAACAATGCTGCCATGGTAAAGCTGAACCAGCCGCCATGACTGAACTTGCTAAGATTGGAAATCAGAAAAGCACCTTCGATAGAGAAAAAAAGCAAGGCCATGCCAATAGCCCTCACGGTAGACTTTCTTGAAACGCCAAAATAAAAGACCAGAATGATGTTGTCATCAGCATGTCGAACGTGATGGCGAGCCCGTAGGCGCCTTCCATACGGATCGATTCTTTAAAGAGCAATACCACGAGGATGCATCCAACCATTAAAATCCAATTGATCGCAGGGATATAAATCTGTCCTTTTACCTGGCTGGGATAGCGTACGCGTGTAGCTGGCCAAGTTTCAATTTCATCGCCTCGTTCACCAATGTGAAGGTTCCGGAAATGAGAGCCTGGCTGGCGATAATCGTAGCAAATGTTGCCAGGATAATTCCAAAAATCAGAAACCCATCGGGCATGATTTCGAAGAAAGGAATTTTCCCATTGAGGCTGGTACCTTGGTGGTTCAGCAACCAAGCGCCCTGTCCAAGATAACTTATCAGCAATGCGATCTTTACAAAAATCCAACTCACCCGGATGTTTTCTTTTCCAACGTGACCCAGGTCGGAATACATCGCTTCAGCTCCCGTTGTACAAAGGAAAACCGCGCCAAGGATCCAGAAACCTCCTGGATATTTGACTAACAGATTAAAAGCGTATACTGGATTTAAAGCTTTTAGCACTTCAAGATTTTGAACGAGCTGCAATCGCGCCGACGATGGCAATGTATAAGAACCACGTAAGCATAACGGGCCCAAAGGTTCTTCCCACCACAGTACTTCCAAATTGTTGAAAGATGAACAGCGCCACTAAAATGATAATGACAATGGAGATGATGGTATTGAGCGAAACCGGATGGATGAGTCGCAGTCCTTCAATGGCCGAAGTAACGCTTATGGCGGGCGTTATAAAACCATCTGAAATAAGCGTGGCACAGCCGATTATCGCGGGGTAGATCACCCATTTAGCTTTATATCGTCTTACCAAGGCATACAGCGCAAAAATTCCTCCTTCACCGCGGTTATCGGCGCTCAAGCGCAAAGTAGACGTACTTGATGGTCGTGATGAGCGTGAGCGTCCAGAATACGCAGGAGAGTCCGCCGAAAATCAATTCCTCCGTGATGATGTGTTCGCCGACGATAAACCTGAACGTGTAGATCGGTGATGTACCGATATCACCATAGATGATTCCTAAGGAAATTAAAACGCCGGCAGCAGATAAAGGATTGAGATGTTTATCGTTGGATGTGGCCATGCTTATTGAACACCGTCTTTTGGACGGGCCATTATTAATCTATTGCTCTTATCGTAGGAGAAGTAACTCCATAACCAGGAAAGTAAAACAAAAAATTTATTTTTAAATCCTATGAGCGAAATCAAATGCACAAACATCCAGATACACCAGGCGATAAAGCCTTGAATCTTGAAAGCGTGTAAATCAACAACGGCGCGGTTTCTTCCCACGGTTGCCATAGAGCCTTTGTCATTGTAACGGAAGGGTTTCATTTCCTTCTTATGAATTAGCCTTTTTATATTTTGAGCCACTAATCTGCCCTGCTGCATGGCTGGTGGCGCCACCTGCGGATGACCCTTGGGAAAGAGAGGATCAGCGTCCTCCATAATACAAGCGTCACCGATGGCAAATATATTTTTATATCCGAGCACACGGTTAAATTCATCTACCTGAATTCTGCCTGCTCTTCCAATTGACGTCTGCGCGGATGCCAGCAATAGGCTGACCTTTTACACCTGCGGCCCAGATCATATTTCGCGTCACTAACTTTTCACCCGAACTAAATACGACTTCATAGCCATCATAGGATTTCACCGCTTTATTCAAGTGAACCTGTACACCCATACTTTGAAGGTATTGGAGGGCTTTCTGTGATGCAATATCAGACATTCCATTTAGAAGCCGCGGTGTTGCTTCTACCAAATGGATGTTCATATTCTCCAATTCAAGTTCTTTATAATCCGTTGGGAAAACATGAATTTTCAATTCTGACAGGCGCCTGCAAGTTCAACACCGGTCGGACCTCCGCCCACGATAACGACATCCATAAGACTGTTGATCAACTCCTGATCGTCGGTTAAGAAGTGCCGTTTCAAAATTTCGTATGATGATATTTCTTAGTTTAATGGCATCAATGATGCTCTTCATCGGTAATGCATGTTGTTCGACATCCTTCATTCCATAAAAATTGGAAGCGGCGCCATTGGCGATAACAAGGTAGTCATACTTGACTCCACCGATGGAAGTTTCGATATAATTTTCCTCAGGTTTAATTTGTGTGACTTCGCCGAGTCTGAAGAAAAAATCTTCCTGCTGTGCAAACCGTTTTCGAAATGGAAAAACAATGGAACTGGTCTCCAGACCGGACGTGGCAACCTGATAGAGTAAGAGGGTTGAAAACAATGATGATTAAACTTGTCGAAGAGGACCGTCTGGGCTTTGAACCCATTAAGTCCTTTGGCAACTTCTAAACCACCGAAACCTCCACCTATTATAATGATCCGAGGTTTGCCCAGGTCAGCGATACGGGTTCGCGTGGTGATTAATTTGGGCATGAATGATTAACGAGATCTTTCAAAACAGGGGCAAATTTAACTTCCTTTGGATAAACCCAAAAAGAAAACCCCAGAATGTTGGACGTTGTTCCGCTGGCGGATTAAAATGCTGATCATCGTCATAAAAAAAAATTTGGCCTCCGTAACCGTATTAAAAACAAATCAAACCGTATTTTTGCAGAATAAATTAAACAAACCCCTATGACCACAAAGCTTATTTTTGTTATACCTGTCGCTGCCCTCCTTGTCGGATGTGGTGCGAAAGAAAAAGAGACGCTACAAACAAAAGTAGATTCTCTCACCTTGGAGTTAGAAACAAGCCAGAAGATGGCGGAAACGTTAACAGAAGTAGGTATCATGATGGATTCAATTGATGCAAGCCGTCAATTGCTGAGAGTCAATATGGTGGAAGGGACAACTTTTGCTGACTATAAGGACCGTATGAAAGACATCAACGGTTACGTGAAAGACACGCAAAAGAAAATTGATGAGCTCGAAAAATCATTAAAAGATTCCAAATCAACTTCAAACGCCTATTCAAAAACCATCAAAAATCTGAAAGCTGACCTTGAATCAAAATCCAAAGAGATTGCCGTTTTGCAAGAACAAGTTGAGAAATACCGTAATGAAAATCAGAACCTGATCACCACGGTAGGTATGCAGGAAGCTGAGCTTACCGACAAGCAATCACAAATCGAAACAAAAACTCAGGAACTTGCGCTGATCGAAGCGCGTGTTCAGGAATTGATGATTCAAGGCAAGATGAGTGAGGCTGATGCATACTATGCGCGCGCTCAGGCGGTGGAAGAAGCTGCTAACCGCACAAAATTGGCTCCGCGCAAAAAGAAGGAAACACTAAGAGAAGCGGTTGAGCTTTACAAAAAAGCCTTATCACTCGGTAAAAGCCGAGGCCCAGGATAATATCACAGCGCTTGAGAAAAAGCTTTAAAAGTTTCAGACAAAAAATGAACCCCTCCCAGGAGGGGTTTTTTTATGCCTGAAAACCAAGTAACAGGCTGACTATGGGACTTTTAGGGACTTTGTAAACATATAAATCGTTAGGCCTCTACTTTCTTGCTACCTTTATGGCAGTGGATTCGTATGGCATTTGATGTTATTGTAACCTTTTTCCTGGTCTTATTGAATGGTTTTTTCGTAGCCGCCGAGTTTGCTATTGTTAAAGTTCGATCCTCCCAGATCGCGTTGGAAGAAGGCAACCTGTCTAAACGTGCTGCCGAAAATATTATCAATAACCTCGACGGCTATCTGGCAGCTACCCAGTTGGGAATCACGCTGGCAAGCCTTGCACTGGGTTGGATAGGAGAAGATGTCATGTCAAGAATGATTCTGAATGTCATGGGCTTTCTCGATTTGCCGATTAGTCCATCGTTAGCGCATAATATTGCCTTGCCGGTGGCCTTCACCGTCCTCACCATTTTGCATATCGTGTTTGGAGAACTGGCCCCCAAATCAATGGCCATTCGTTATCCCACATCAACCACGTTGAGAGTATCTATTCCACTCCGGATATTTTATTCGATATTCAAACCATTCATTGTGTTGCTTAATGGATTTGCCAACATCATTCTTAAAATGTTAGGGGTAAGACCTATCAGCGAACAGGAAATACACTCGGAAGAAGAATTACGATTGATCATAGCAGAGAGTGAAGAAGGTGGAGCAATCGAACCAGCGGAGCGTGAATTGATTCAAAATGTATTTGATTTTGATGACCGCATTGTCAGGCAAGTAATGGTACCGCGCGTCAAGATCAGTGGTCTTAAAGCCGACTTGACAATTCAGCAAACAATGGACGTTATTTTGAAGGAGGGATATTCCCGATACCCTGTTTTTGAAAATTCACTGGATGAAATCATCGGGATCGTTCATGCCAAAGATATTATTACGGCATACTTTCAGCATACAGGCAAAGGGTTGAAGGATGTTATGCGACCTGCGCACTTTATTCCGGAGAGCAAGCCAATCGATGCATTGCTCCGTGAATTTCAGAGACGAAAAACGCAGATGGCCATTGTAGTAAGCGAATTCGGAGGGACCATCGGCATTGTAACGCTGGAGGATATTTTGGAGGAGCTCGTCGGCGAAATTCAAGATGAGCACGATCATGAACAACAAATTGTCACGCTATCAGACAAACAAGTGTATCAGGTATTGGCACAATCCTCCATTCACGATATCAATAAATTCATCGAAGTTCCTTTCCCGGAATCCGAAGATTACGAGACATTATCAGGAATGATAACGACCCACCGACCTTCCATCAAAGAAGGCGATACTTTCAATCTGGCGGGCTATAAATTTAAGATCATGAAATTGAATAAGACACTACCTGAAATTGTCGAGATTAAATTGGAAACAGAAACGGCCACAGACTAGTGCGTCATAGCAAAAATAATGGTACAGTAGCCAAACAACTCGATACGCCAGGTCTTGCAAAAAGTAGATGTACAGTTATTTTTGCGACGATGCATTAAAACCATTTCTTTCGTTTAAAAAAGATCAGCATGACGACTACCACGATCGCCATAACACCCCACACGCCAAAGTATCCCCACTTCCACCCAAGCTCGGGCATAAAATCGAAATTCATTCCATAAACCCCAACGATAAAGGTCAGCGGCATAAAGATGGTCGAAATGACGGTCAATACTTTCATGACCTCATTCATTCGCGTGTTCATCGCATTGATATGAATATCGAGGAGGCTGGAGGTCAAGTCCTTGTACGTATCAAGGGAGTCAATGAGGTGGGCCACGTGATCGTAAACGTCGGCGAAGTAACGTAGATTTTCTTCCTGAATAAATTCTGATTCTCCTTTCACAATTTTACTTAAGGCTTCCCGTAAAGGGTAAAGTGCCTTTCGCAGGTATATTAATTCTTTCTTCAGTGATTGGATGTCATGAAAGGTTCGGGGTGTTGGATTTTCATAGACATTGTCCTCTGTTTCTTCGATCAAATCACCGACACGGTCGAGCACATTATAATAGTTATCGACAATAATATCAATCAGTCTGTAGAGCAGATAATCAGCTTGTTTTTTTCTGACCTTGCCCTGATCCAGCCGAATCCTTTCACGAAATCCATCAAACAAATCCCCTTCTTTTTCCTGAAACGAAATGAGAAAATCCCGCCCAAGCACAAAGCTGATCTGCTCATAGTCGATATCGGAACAGGTCAGGTCGATTCGGTATAGCATCTTTAGGGTGAAGAAGAGGTAATCATCGAACTCTTCGGCCTTTGGACGCTGGTCAGCCAATACATCCTCTATCAACAAGGCATGAAGCGAAAAATGGGACTGAAGTTTTTCCAGGGTCTCCAAACTGTTTAGTCCATCTACGTTGATCCAGTTAACACGATCGGGCTGCAGTTTCTGAAGCAGGTCCTCCGTTGTCATGATCATCATATTTGTTATAGACCTCGCGGTTATATGAAATAAGTTCAAGAATGACTTTGGGAACGGGGGGCGGCGGAATAGGTTTTTTCTTGCTCACTTGGATAAGTTTAAGGTTTGAGAGTTTGAGGTTCGAAGTTCGGTTGATGGTTTGCGTGGAAAGTTACGACTTCATACGGAGTTTCTATAATGAACTTTCGAATATCTATCTGAGCCGAGTGTAAACTTTAAACTTTGAGCTTAAACTTTAAACTTTAAACCTTAAACTTTTTGTATTATTGCGCCGCATGCCTTTACGCCTGGACGATATAAAAGCCCCGATAGCACGGGAGATGGAAGAGTTTGAACCGAAGTTCCGGGCTTCCATGAAAAGCAATGTTCTGTTGCTGGATAAAATCATGAGTTACATTGTAAAGCGCAAGGGGAAACAAATGCGTCCCATGTTTGTCTTTTTGTCGGCAGGAACCTGTGGAAAAATCAACGAGTCCACTTTCCGTGGTGCATCGTTAATAGAATTACTTCACACCGCCGCGTTAGTTCATGATGATGTTGTCGATGAAGCGAACTATCGCCGAGGATACTTTTCTGTTAATGCGCTTTGGAAAAATAAAGTTGCAGTATTGGTGGGAGATTTTCTGCTTACGCGCGGGCTAATGCTATCGGTAGAGAACAAGGATTTTAATCTGCTGAGAATTGTCACAGATGCCGTTCGTGAAATGAGTGAAGGTGAATTGCTGCAAATTGAAAAATCGCGACAGTTGGATATCACAGAGGCGGTCTATTATGAGATTATCCGTCAGAAAACAGCATCGTTGATTGCCTCTTGTTGTGCCGTTGGTGCAAGTTCGGGAGGCGCGAATGAAGAAGTTGTCGAAACGATGCGGGAGTTCGGGGAAAAGATAGGAATGGCATTTCAAATCAAAGACGATTTATTCGACTATGGCGAGCAGGAAATTGGCAAACCCGTGGGCATTGATATCAAGGAAAAGAAGATGACCCTGCCGCTCATCTATGCTTTATCAAAAGCAGGTTGGGTCGAAAAAAGAAAGATCATCAATATCGTAAAAAATGAAAGTGGGAAGCCCCGTAAAGTGAAAGAGGTTATTGAATTTGTAAAACGCTCGGGGGGGCTAGAGTATGCGATAGCGGCTATGAATAAGTATCATCAGGAGGCCATGATATTACTGAACGAATTTCCTGAAAATTCTTATAAGCAATCCCTCATAGAGCTTGTTCAATTTACCATTGAAAGAAATAACTGAACCGAAAAACAAAAGCTTAACGCTAAACCGTCGCCGGTTTTTGCATTAAGCTTTTATACCTACCTAAACCTATTTAAATTACTGCAAAACTATTCTGGACCTGCCGGCTTCCAGCACAGCATAGTCTTTAAGTGTTTGATACGTCTGAGCGTCCAGTGCAACAAGCGCCGGGCCTGAATTTTCAGGATTGAATGCCCCTTCGTTTGCCCACCACTTCCTGGCATTTTCCCTGGCAGACGTTTTATCGATCTGCTCGAAGAGATTGATGCACGAATCCGAAATCATCCAGGGTTTATCAATGCTACTGT
Source organism: uncultured Bacteroidota bacterium (assembly GCA_963739105.1). Classification (GTDB taxonomy): domain Bacteria; phylum Bacteroidota; class Bacteroidia; order Cytophagales; family Cyclobacteriaceae; genus Chryseolinea. The sequence goes on from CAVTZI010000028.1 coordinate 18,134, forward strand.
ATTTTTCGAAAATCATATTACGCATTTGCGTACCGGAGGGCTGGTTTTTAAAATGGGATACGGTATAGGACATCGTCTCAGGCTCGGTCATAACCATGTCCCAATACTTTTTTGAAGTCACCACTTGAGCAGTGGTGAGCATAAAACCGAACCCTTCTTCTATCGATTCTTTAGTAATTGGGCATTTTGCTTTTAATACCGGCTTTTTCTTTTTGCCCAGGAGTTTGTCAAGGAATGCCATAGTTAAAAAATTTAAGTTATCGGGTTAATATCTCTACCATAGATACTCCACACATGGTGAATAGTTGCATCCTTAGACGATTAAAATCTGAAAAATGTTACAAAAGGTGGTTTCCAGCGAAATTTTGGCGTTTGTTTCATCAAAAAAAATTGTCTTCACCTGGTCTCAGGGCTATACTTCTAAGATTTGGTGTGCGTTTTTGACTTCACTAGGTCTTTTTCCCTTTGAAACTTCTCGTAATGTGTTAAAAAATCGTCGAGCTTATCTGCAGGTATCTTTTTGCCAATAATCTTTTTCTTTGCGTCAAGAACATACAGGGATGGCGTGGTTATGGCATCATAAAGATCCTGGTAGGGGCCTACATAAGTTCGTGGCCCATTTACGGTGATCCACTTCATGTTCATTTCTTTAACGTAGTCGCGCATTTTAGCCATCGAGGTATCGGCACTTACGGCATACACTTCCACATCAAATTTTTTCTTGTTGTAAAACGAAACAAGGATTGGCGTTTCGGTTTTGCAGTGACCGCAGTCAGGATCAAAAATGAATAAGACGGTGTATTTGTTTTTGATATCGTACATCGACCGGGGCTTGAAATTTGCGTCTTGCATGATCAGATTTGGACCGATTTTTCCCACCAGGCTTTTACGCAATCTGTCTGCCTGCTCTTTCAAATTCTTTTTTAGTTTGTCATTAACCCAGAAATTCATTTCTCCGGTTGCAAAATATTTGTCATAGAGGTTAACATACACCTCATCAAGTCCCATGATCTCGGGTTGCTGATATTTAAGCATGCAAGTCCAGACTGCATATTTATAGGTCTCCTGATTTTTCTTTGCCTTACTACAATTTTCTCTACCGCCTTTGTTAGGGTATCAGGCTGTTGAACATAAAGCTTGTCAAGATATTCGTTGATTTTATCCCGGTAAATAGGTTTTGGCATCTGAAGGAATGCATCGTCAGCCAGGTCCAAATGATCAAAGAAATGCTCGTCGATACCACCTTAGCTGAAAGGTACTGTCGATGGAGCCATCAGCTTTTTTTGGCGGATCCGGTACCGCTATGGGCTGATTGGCTTTCAAAATTCGGGCGGTCAGTGTCGTGGGATATTTTTTGATCAGCTCGGCCTGATAAGTGACGACCCTTTCATTTATTTTCGAATAAGCTTTTCGTGCTTCAGTTTTTTTGTCTTCTGACAATGTGCTATCCTGAATGATCTTAGTATATGGCTCCGCTTCCAGATAGCGCTCCTTGTTGAAGATCATATTTTCGAAGAATAGTTTGTTATCATCATCTCCCGTTACACGCATGTTTTGAATGTATTCGCTTCGATCTGTAGCCATGGAAAAATTTTGATCATGTCCCATGACAATATCGAATTGTTTGTTCTTGCCCAGCACCAAAAAATAAACCCCTTGTCGTAAAGTGGTCTTTCCCTCAAAAGTAAATTCACCAACACCGTTAACCTGGGCAGTATCTTTTATGTAGGTAGCCTCGCCGTAAAAATGACCCAGGTAAACAACGGTATCTTTTAAGCCATTGATTTTAAATTGAAGCTTGTATCCCGGTTGCCCTATTGACCACGAGGAAATCAACAGACATGACGCAAAAAATAATAGCCGCATACAGTATTAGTTTCAGATAACAAAATTGAACAAATTATTCATGTGGTTCAATGGCAATTAACAGACCAAAAAGTACATTGGTAGAGGACAGGTCAAAATAAGGGTAAAAGTTTTTTATATAAGATTCGACTTTCATTCAACAAAGCTCTAAACTTGGCCTTTTAAAGGTCATTACCAATGTCTTTAAGGCTTAAGAATTTGACAAAGATTTACGGCGCACAAAAAGCGGTCAATGATATTTCATTCGAGATAGAGAAGGGTGAAATTGTCGGATTTCTAGGGCCGAATGGTGCGGGCAAGTCGACGACCATGAAAATAGCGACTTGTTACCTGCCTCCAACTTCAGGGGAAGTATGGGTAGGTGGCTTTAATGTTGTTGAGAGGCCAATGGAAGTCAAACAAATTACAGGCTATCTCCCGGAACACAATCCACTGTACCTCGACTTATACGTGCATGAATACTTGGGCTTTGTTGGGAAATTATATGGACTTAGAGGTCAAAGACTAAACGATCGCGTAAAGGAGATCATTGACCTTTGTGGATTGGGGCCAGAACAGAATAAAAAAATAGAAGCATTATCCAAAGGCTACCGCCAACGGGTAGGCTTAGCGCAGGCCTTGATTCACGATCCGGAAATTTTGATCCTCGATGAGCCGACGTCAGGGCTTAGATCCGAATCAGTTGGTGGAAATTCGAAAACTCATCAAAACCATCAGCCAGCAGAAGACCGTTGTTTTCTCCACGCACATTATGCAAGAAGTTCAGGCACTATGCGATAGGGTGATTGTGATTAACAAAGGTGAAATTGTTGCCGATGATAAACTTGAGCGTATTTTACAAACGCAGGGTAATACGGTTGTCATAGTGGTTCAGTTCGAAGGGGATGTAAATCTTGATCAGCTAAAGTTACTTCCTGGTGTCAGAGAAGTTGAGGCGATGGAGGGCTTCAAGTACAAAGTATTATCGGAAGGAAACATCGATCTGCGTCCAGAGATATTCCGGTTCGCAGCGGACAACAATCTTTCCCTCATTGGACTAAAGCAGGAAGAAAATTCGCTGGAAAATATTTTCCGTGATTTGACCCTTACGCAGAATACTGAGAAAGAAAATTAAATTTGCACCTTATTTTTGCAGCAGCCGCGTGATAAAAAAGATTGTAGTCATTTTGTGATAACGATTCGTACTTCGTACCTCGTCCTTCGTACCTTGTCCCTCGTACCTCGTACCTTGTAAGTCCTATGGTCCAAATCTTTTTTAAAGAATTCAACGGCTTTCTAAATTCCCTCATCGCATACATTGTCATAGGTGTTTTTCTTACGGCGATTGGGCTTTTAATGTGGGTCTTTCCGGATACTGTCTGTTTTGGACTATGGCTATGCAGACATGGATACCTTGTTTCTGCTAGGTCCGTATGTGTTTATTTTTTTAGTGCCGGCCATCACCATGAGAAGTTTTGCAGAGGAGAAAAAAGCAGGGACGATTGAATTGCTATTAACAAAGCCTGTCAATGACTGGGATATTATCCTGGGCAAATTTTTGGCAAATTTTTTCCTGGTGCTGTTTGCCCTGGTACCAACGGTGTTGTATTATTTTTCGATCTCAGCGTTGGGAAATCCACCTGGTAACATTGATACTCCGGGTGTTATCGGATCCTATATTGGGATTGCTTTTTTGGCGGCAGTTTTTTGTTCAATCGGTATCCTCGCCTCGAGTGTTACGCCTAACCAGATCGTGGCTTTTATTCTTGCCGCGTTTTTATGTTTTCTTACCTATTTGGGTTTTGATTCAATATCGTCGCTGGAGGTATGGACTGACTCATTCGCTGTTTATTAAACAACTAGGTATCCTGTATCATTATGATTCAATGCGAAAAGGATTGTTGGATACGCGTGACGTGATTTATTTTTTGAGCGTTATTTTTCTGATGTTATCCATTACCAAATTAATCCTGAGCAGCAGACAATGGTAGACTGGAAAAACAGAAAGCTCGGAGATATTTTAACGTTCGCGAACGGCTTTGTATTTATTTTGTTGATCAATCTGCTGGTTGGACTAAAATTTTATCGCGTCGATCTTACTGAAGAGAAACGTTATAGCATAAAGCCTGAGACACGTGCATATTCTTGAACGCCTTGACGACGAAATTCATGTAGAGGTTTTTTTGGAAGGAAAATTAAACGCCAGCTTTCAACGCTTTCAGAAAGCCATTTTGGAAACGTTGGAAGAATTCCGAATTTATTCTAAGAATAAAATCAGCTATTCAATCTCCGACCCTACTGTCGCAAAAAGTGAAGATGCGAGAAATGAATTCATGGCAGACTTGGCCAGGCGAGGAATTCAACCGACCAATATTATCGATACGCGGGATGGTCAGCGCGAAGAAAAAATAATTTTCCCTGGCGTAATCGTTTCATATGAAGGTGCCGAGAAGGGCGTTATGCTTTTAAAAGGTAACAAAGCCGGAACACCAGAAGAAGAAATCAATCAGTCCATTGAAGGTATCGAGTATGAAATTATCAGTGCGATTTACAGTTTGGTAAATGAAGATCGAAAACAGGTTGGTTTTGTTTCGGGTCATGGGGAGTTGGATTCGTTGCAAAGTTTTAGTTTAAGAACCGACTTGTCCGAAGTATATGATGTGTTCGATACAAAACTATCTTCTCAAAATGAATTGAAGCGGTTTGATGCTCTTGATTGTAGCAAAACCCACGAAACCTTTTTCTGAACCTGATAAATATTTGCTCGATCAATACGTAATGCAGGGAGGAAAAATATTTTTCCTCATTGACAAAGTCGATGCTTCCATGGACAGTGCTGCGCGTGATGATTATTTTGCCGGCCCAAACGATTTGAATCTCGATGATCAGTTTTTTAAATATGGCGTTCGTATAAATCCAGATCTTGTTCAAGACCGTCGATCAGGGATGTATCCCGTGATTACCGGTGAGGTTGGAGGAAGGCCAAGAATGCAATTGATAGAGTGGCCGTTTTTTCCGCTCATTGGTGAATTTGCAAATCATCCGATTACAAGAAATCTCGATGCTATCTTGACAAGGTTTTGCAACAGCATCGATACTGTTAAGGCAAGTGGCGTGCAAAAAACGCCACTTCTGATGAGATCCCCTTATTCCAGAAAAATCGCGACACCGGTTCACATCAATGTTAACGAGCTCAGAAAAAATTTAAGGGATAGCGATTATTCGACCCGAAATATTCCTGTGGGAATTATCCTGGAAGGGAAATTCACATCGCTTTATAAAAACCGATTTCCGCCGACAGGATTTGAATCTTCCAAAATAATTGAAGAAAGCAGTCCCACGAAACTTATTATCATTGCCGATGGTGATGTGGCACGCAACGATGTGAACCCACGCAACAATCAACCTCAGCCCTTAGGATTTGACCCCATGACAAAGACAACCTTTGCCAACAAGGATTTTTTATTGAATGCAGTGGCGTATCTCACACAAGAAAATGGTTTGATCCAGGTGCGGAACAAAGAAGTAAAAATTCGTCCGCTGGATAAGGTCAAATTAAAAGAAGGCCGGCTCAAGTGGCAGGTGTTGAATGTTGCAGTGCCATTGGTTTTGCTCATCGCTTACGGCGTCCTTAGATTTTATTTACGAAAACGAAGATTTGCAAATTTCTGAACTATGCAGGAAAGAAAAAATAAACGATTGGCAATTCTTCTTTGTGCGCTATGTTGCATCACAGCCATCGTCTATTATTTAAGTAGAAGCGATGGTGCCGTGGAGATCGATAAAAACCTATTTTAAAAGTTATGATTTTAAAAGTATTAATGAGGTAATTCTCGAATCTCAAAAAGGTAAGGTTCAACTGAAATTCAATGGAGCAAAATGGGAAGTCAACGACAAGTTTGATGCGGACGCCTCCATGGTTGAGGTATTATTTGCTACCCTTCAGCAAGCTGAACCAAAAAGACCTTTGGCAACCTCCATCCAGGATTCAGTTTGCAATGCGCTGAGGCAAAATGGTGTTAAGGTCTCCGTTATCGCGTCTGGCAAAGCTGAATCAATATTTTATGCCGGCGGAAATGCTCAAAAAACGCAAACCTATTTTTGTGCCGGCGACGCCGAACAGAAATCCTACCTGGTAACTATTCCCGGGTACCGTGTCTATGCAGCAGGAATATTTGAATTGGGGGAAAAGGATTGGAAAAACAAATATGTATTTGGCTTCAACTGGAGAAATTTTCAACGCCTGGAAACAACAGTTTCCGCAAAAACCTGCGGATAATTTTAACGTCGCCTTACAGGACAATTATTTTGCAGTCGATGGACTGTTATCCGTGGATACCGCCAAATTAAATGATTTCCTGGATGACGTTTCATTGCTTACCGTAGATGAATATGTCGACACGGTTACTTTTGACGTCCACCGAAACCATCGCCGGTCATGGTTTTGACCGTAAAGGATATTGGCCAGCGGGTTTACACATTGGAATTATACAGTCCCTCAAAAAATAGCGGACAAATGGTGCCGGGATTAATAAACGGTGGCGAATGGGCGCTTTTTGATCCTCGCAAAATTCAAAATGTATTTAAGCCGAAGGCGTTTTTTGGAAAATAGCTACACCCGAAAATCAGGGGGTTTTGAGTTTTTTTTGCCCGGTTTTATTATTCGGTTTTCTTTATAACTTTACCTCGCTTAAATCAAACCACTATCTTCCCATGAAGTTTATTGTCAACTCTGCTTACTTGCTTAAGCAACTATCTAATATTAATGGTGTAATCACTACCAATCCAGTAGTTCCCATTTTAGAGAATTTCCTTTTTGAACTTGAAAAGGGAGCTCTAACTGTTACTGCGTCAGACCTTCAGACTTCGATGATCACCGAATTGCAGGTGGAATCGAAAGAGAAGGGTAGCATTGCCGTTCCTGCGCGAATTTTACTGGATACACTTAAAAATCTACCGGAGCAGCCGGTAACTTTTTCAATTGATGAATCAACCTATAGCATCGAAATAATTTCCGACAACGGGCGCTATAAATTGTCCGGCGAAAATGCCACGGATTTTCCGAAAGTTCCATCGGTATCAAATGACTTTACAGCCGAAATTTCAACGGAGGTTTTAGCCCGCGCCATTAACAACACCATTTTTGCTACCAGCAACGACGAACTTCGTCCGGCGATGACGGGCGTATATGTAAATCTGGGTGACAAGAATTCAACTTTCGTTGCAACCGATGGTCATCGTTTAGTCCGTTACAGAAGAGCGGATGTGAAATCGGATAACGGTAATTCGATTATTATTCCGCGAAAAGCGTTGAATCTTTTAAAGGCAACACTTCCTGCTGAAAATACCGAAGTGAGCCTCAATTTCAATATGTCAAACGCTTATTTCAAGTTTGGTAACATAAAAATGATATGCCGGCTAATTGATGAGCGTTTCCCGGATTACGACAATGTAATTCCCACCCAAAATAACATTCAGATGTCCATTGAGCGCACTGATCTCTTGGGAGCACTAAAACGTATTTCTATTTACGCCAATAAAACAACCCATCAGGTCCGTCTAAAAATAACTGGTAGCGAACTTCAGATTTCTGCGGAAGATCTCGATTTCTCCAACGAAGCAAACGAAAGACTTTCCTGCGAGCACGATGGTGAGGATATTGAGATTGGTTTCAACGCCAAATTCCTGATCGAGATGCTAACCAACATGGACTCTGATAAGATTAAACTCACGATGTCAGCGCCAAACAAAGCCGGAGTGATCTTGCCAGCTGAAAAGGATAAAAGCGAAGACATCCTTATGCTGGTGATGCCGGTGATGTTGAATCAGTACGTTTAGCGAATTTTTTAGCGCTTTTTTTGAAGTACTCTAGCTAGCCTGTTTTGCGACAGGTAGTGCTTTTTGTTTGTGCCTATTGCGAAGTGTCTTTGGAAAAGCACTGTACTGTCCATGGCATCAAAGGTACAGCCCTTGCGTTGCGTCATAGGTTTTAAAGTGCGCCGCGTTTTCCCAACTCAATGACTTCCATATTTTCAATTTTATGATCGTGAATATCAAACCGCACGATCGTTTTTATGGAATGAAAACCTTGATTTCCTGCTGCACCGGGATTCAGGTAAAGCATGTTGTTGAAGTTCAAGTCGCGTTTAATTCGAAGGATATGAGAATGGCCGCAAATGAAGACATTGGGAACATTTTCTTTCAGCATTTTTTTAATCCGCGGATTATAGCCGGGCGGTACGCCTCCAATATGGGTCATCCAAATGTTAACCTCTTCACACTTGAAAAATAGATCTTCAGGATATCTTGTTTGGAGAGTTTTGTCATCAATGTTGCCATACACTGCTTTGAAAGGCTTGAATTTCTCCAATGCATCGGCGACCGCCGAACTTCCAATATCACCCGCATGCCATAGTTCATCGCGATCTTTAAAGTGATCGAAAATTTTTGGATCCAGGTACCCATGTGTATCGGAAAGGAGGCCAATTTTTAACATATTTCCGTTTACTAAATTAAATATTTATTAATATCATTGTCAAAATTGTCAATATCCATGGTTACAGCGCCAAACTCTAAGGAATAAATAGCAATGGTTGCCAAAATCCCTAACGGTTATATATAATGCGAACGCTTCCTCTTTTCCTTTTCCTTTCATTCCATTTTTTATTCATTAGTCAAGATCATGGATTTCCTTTTGGTCAAGTTACTTATCGTGAACTTGAGATAAAAAAATTTGATCAGGATACGGCGGCGGTGGCCGTTATCCTTGATGAGTTTGGTGAAGCTTATGTTGACAACAACAATGATCACAATATTATTTTCGAGTATCATGTTAAAATAAAAATTCTCAAAAAGGCTGGCGTAAAATACGGCGACTTTGAAATTCGGCTGAGAAAAAATGAAAGCTATAAGGAACAGGTTATAGGTGTGAAGGCATCTTCTTTTAATTTCGAAAATGGCTCGATGCGCGAAACGAAGTTAGACCCAAAAAAAGTATATACTCAAAATGTCCATAAGTATATGGACCTCACAAAATTTGCAGTTCCCAATGTGCGGGAAGGTACGGTGATCGAGGTTAGTTATAAATTGGAATCACCTTTTTTCTCCAATTTTCGTTCCTGGGAATTTCAATGCGATATTCCGAATGTTTTGCCTCTCAAGAGTACCAGCATTTGAAAGACCTGTTCAACCATGTTATTGCTGCGCAACAGACAGAATTGGTTTTCAAGAAGAAGAAATAATGAATCTTCAAGCGTCGGTGCAGATCACAAACCATAAAAGAGTTGGATACTAACGATGCGTGTCCATGTCTGAAACCAAGTTATGAAACAATTCTTCTTTTTCGTTCTCATTCTTTTTTTTGCCATTCCTAGTTATCGCGCAAGGCCATGGCTTTCCTTACGGCCAGGCTACTTACCGTGAATTAGAAATGAAATTGTACGAACCCGATACTTCGGCCGTAGCGCTCATGTTAGATGAGTTTGGCGAAGCCTATTTCGATAATAATAACGATCATAATCTATTGTTTGAATACCACGCCAGGATCAAAATTCTAAAAAAAGGCGGCGTATCATATGGAACCTTTGAAATTCCGCTTCGAAAATCGGACGGTCGCACCGAAAGGATTGTATCGATCAGAGCTTCGTCCTTCAACATTGAAAATGGTTCCATGCGTGAAACCAAATTAGACCCTAAAAATGTCTTTTTGGAAAATCAGTCTAAATACTATGACGCAAAAAAATTCGCGATACCCAATGTTAAAGAAGGAAGTGTGATAGAAGTTTTTTATACACTGGAATCTCCTTTCGTCTTTAAATTCCGTTCCTGGGAATTTCAGTCCGAAATTCCCAAACTGCAAAGTGAATTTTGGGCCTTGATTCCCGGAAACTACTTATATAATGTGTCATTGAGAGGATATTTGAAACTCACCAAAGAGGAGAGCGAGTTGGTCAGGTCCTGTTTTCTGACCGCCGATTGCTCCCGCTTGAAATTTGCGATCAAAAATATTCCGGCATTTAAGGAAGAGGAGTTTATGACGGCGAAGTCAAATTTTATATCCGCCATCAATTTTGAACTTTCTCAGATCAATTATTTTGATGGCCGCAAGGACAAAATCACCAAAGAATGGAAGGATGCAGATGAAGAATTAAGACAAAATTCCCAGTTTGGTCTACAGATCAAAAGAGGCAAGGATATTGTCGACGAGTCATGTTGAGCAACTCATCGCTGGGGAAACCGACGTGCTCGTAAAGGCAAAAAAAATCTACGATTTTATTAAAGGTTGGTATAAATGGAATGATGTGTATGGAGAATATAGCGAGTTCGGAATTAAAAAATCATTTGAATCCAAGACTGGAAATGTAGGTGATATCAATCTTTCCCTCATTGCCGCATTGAAATATGCAGAGGTTCCGGTCGAACCCATGCTGCTGTCGACACGGAAAAATGGATTGGTAACGGATCTTTATCCGGTGCTAAGCGATTTTAATTATGTCGTAGCCAAGGTTACAATTAATGATAAAGTCTACTTGCTGGATGCCACAGACGATTTTCATCCCTTCGGGTTGCTTCCCGAACGATGCCTCAACGGAAAAGGTCGGGTAATCGGTGATAAGGAATCATATTGGTTTGATTTAAAGCCGACCGATAAAGAGAAAACCACCACAATGCTCACTCTTGTGCTGGGTGACGACGGCGTAATAAAAGGATCAATTCAATATTTATTTGCGGGTTACAAAGCAGTCAGAGAACGAAAAAAAATATATGGATTTAGTAGCCAACAAGAATTCATAGACGATTTCAAAAATAAAAATCAGGATCTCAATATCAGCGATTTTAAAATTGAGAATGCTGATGACATCACCAAGCCATTGATTTTTAAACTGACTGTGGCTTTTGGAGATGGGATGTTATACCGGTGACAATTTTCTGTTCAACCCCTTTATCACGGAACAATGGCAAAGAAATCCATTTAAGTCTTCTGAGCGGTTATACCCCGTTGACTTTGGTGCACCGCTCGAAGAAATTACGATCCTTACATTGGACTATCCATCTGGATATGAAATCGATGAGCTACCCAATAAAGTGGGTCTGAGTCTTCCCCAAAATGGAGGCCGGTTCATATTTGAAATTCAAAACGCTATGAATAAGTTGTCCGTGAACAATTCTTTACTGATCGCAAAACCTGTTTTTACCTCGAATGAGTATCATTACCTCAAAGAATTATTCAATAATGTGCTCGCGGTACAGCGGACGGAGTTGGTTTTCAAGAAGAAAAAATAAAATTTACTACCTTTAATCGGTAATCAACGGCTTTAGTCGATTTATTAAGTCGTTGGAACAGTTAAACTTTAACTGTGTTTATAGGGTAGAGTAATTTTATTTGTTTTACTAAAAAATACTTTGATATGAGAATGCTTTTTGTTCTGTTGGTTTGCTTGTTGGCTTTTCACGTTTCTTTTTCTCAAGCTGAGCCTGAGCTCAAGGAGAATCCTTCATTGCATGAGAGATTCTTGTATATGAAATCCAGATCTCAGTCTTATGGCGCCTACAAGGTGGTAAAGGAGTCAGTGCTAGACGGCGTGTGGAAAATCGCGCAGGATACCATTGCCGCCAAAGAAGCCTCTATTAAACAAATCCAAGCAAACACAAACAAGCTAAAAGGTGAATTGAACCAATCGCTTGAGACCGTCAAAGCCAAGGAAAAATCCATGGAAGAGATTACGTACGCCAGCACGCATATCAACGTTATTGGAATTGATTTCAACAAAGGCACTTTTATCACTACGGTGGCCGTGATTGTTGCGGGATTGTTGGTGATGTTAGGGTTATTGATCGGAAGAATGAAACTGCAAAGCAATTCTCTTAGTGAACGGAACCTGGCCGTGAGTGCATTGACCCACGAGTTTGAAGAATACAAGCAACGCGCAATGGAAAGACAAACGAAACTGTCGCGAGAACTGCAGGATGAGCGCAATAAGCTTCATTCCCGAAATCCATAAGCCTAACGCATATAAAAAAATAGTAAAAGGGCATTCCAATCGGAATGCCCATTTTGTTTATCTCAATTCCTGGGTTCTTCTGGCCAAAATTTGGCAGGAATCGTCCCTTTCACAAAGTTTTCGGGAAAGCTTTAACTTTAGTTGTAACCTTTCTAAAAAGCTTCAGTTTCCCATCTTGAAAATATCGACGCATTTGGAAGCACTTTCAGACAATGCCTTGATGATCAAGGTAAGAGATGGCCATCTTGACACTCTGGGCTTGCTGTTCGCACGCTACAAGAAACCCTTGTTTGGTTTCTTTTACGGGATGAATAAGGATGCTGAATTAAGCGAAGATTTAGTTCAAAATGTTTTTTACCGGATCTTAAAATATCGATACCTGTTTCGCGGAGAAGGCGATTTTAAAACGTGGATGTTTCACATCGCACGCAATGTGAATCACGATAACTTCCGCAAAAATAAATTGAGATTCAAAGATTCCATTGAGGATTGGCAAGAGCGATTAGGCACAGAGGAAAACAGGGCCACTGAATTTCAAAGAGACGAAGAACTTCAGTTACTGTCAATGGCCATGGATAGGCTGCCTGAGGACAAAAGGGAAATCCTCTTGCTGAGTAAATATCAGGATAAAAAATATAAAGAGATCGGAGAGATATTGGGTTGTTCCGAAGGCGCCGTGAAGGTGAAAGTCTTTCGAGCACTGCAGGAATTAAAGGCGGTATACGCAGAATTAGAAAAACATAATTAATCATGGAGGCGGAAAAAATTAAACATTTACTCTTCAAATACAATGCTGGAGATGCCGGTCCTGGTGAAATAAAGGAAATTGAAAACCTTATCGAGCAGGGAACCATTCAGCTGGAAGACATTGAAGGGTTTGGAAAAATGTCAGATCAGATCGTGGCTATCGAAACTCCTGCTCCTTCGCGATCGCTCGATGAAAAGTTTCATCAAATGATGAAGCAGGAGAGGGGAATCGACAAAAAATCAATCTGGAAAAACTTTTTCACTTCAATGGATTTTGTGCCTCGGCTTGCCTTTGCATCCCTGACTTTATTGTTAGGACTGGCGGTTGGTTACATCTTGCGATCGCCTGCAAAAAAAGATGAACAAATTGCAGAGATGGGTCAGGAGATCAGCGACCTGAAGGAGATGATGATGTTATCGTTGTTGGAAAAAGAATCTGCAACGGATCGCCTGAAAGCTGTCAGCCTGACGGAGCAAATGGATCAGGCAAGCAAACAGGTAACAAGTGCTTTACTTCAGACCCTTAATAACGACGAAAATGTAAGTGTACGTCTAGCTGCGCTTGGATGCGCTCAGGCCATACAGCAAGGACGGTCAAATACGTGAAGCATTAGTCAGATCGATCGCACAACAAAAGTCACCATTAGTTCAAGTTGCATTGGCAGAATTGATGGCGGAGCTGCAAGAGAAAGGCGCCATCGATGCGTTTAAGAGCATTCTTGAGGATGGAGAAACGCCTTCCGATATAAAGAAAAAAATACGAGAGAATATTCAGGAGATTTAACATCTCGTTAGCATTCAAATATTAAAAAATATGAAACCAAAATTATGGATAGGACTTGTCATGGGAATTTCTTCCCAACTCATGGCCCAAACGCATACAGAGAAGATTGTTAAAGAATTCACATTCGAAAAAAAAGGTGTACAGAATGCGCTGATGATTGCAAATATCAACGGTCACATCAAGGTAGAAGCTTATGATGGCGATAAAATTCAAGTCGAAGTGACAAAAAACATTCAGGGTAAAACACAAGAACGCCTTGAAACTGGAAAGACAGAAATTCAGCTGGGCGTGGTTGATCTTGCGGATACCATTATTCTATATGTTAATAGTCCTTGCAATCACTTTGAAAAAAGTAATCCCAGATCGCAGCATTCACATATGGGGACTAAATGGGGTTACGCATGGGACCAACGCGGAAGGTCTTGCCACGAGATCTATGACTATTCAATGGATTTTAAAGTAAAAATTCCCGCATCGGTGAACTTGCTGGTGAGTACGATTAATAACGGCGATATAGTCATTGAAAATGTAAAAAGTCCCGTAAAAGCGAATAATATCAACGGCAGTATTCGTCTCCAAAACCTAATGCGAGAAGCTGAAGCAACCACGATCAACGGCGACGTAGACGTTGAGTATGTTCAGAATCCGCAACGGAACTGCCGGTTCTACACGTTGAACGGCGACATCAATGCCTTGTTTCAAAAAGGGCTGGCAGCAAGCATCGGTTTTCAGAGCTTTAATGGCAGCCTCTATACGAACATCGATCGAGTTGAGCTCCTTCCTGTGGTCGTGGAAAAAGAGCAAGATGACAAAGGAATAAAATATAAAGTAAACGATAACCAATTTAAAATAGGATCTGGAGGTGCATACCTCGATTTCGAAACCTTCAATGGCAATGTTTACGTGAAAGAAAAACTTAATTGAAATGCAAACTGAAACGATAAACGTGTTGATTCAAACTTGCGGCCGACAGTCAAACCTCAACACATAGAACTTTAAACACATAGAACTTCAACACATAACGAACATGAAAAAGTATATTCTAATACACGCAATTATTCTCATCACGATTGGATTGTCCTTAATTGCATCCTCAGCAGCCGGACAGGACAAAAATGAATTTTCTGTACCCTTGAGTGACCCAGCGAAACGTGGAAAAATCAAGGCTACATCAACAATGGTTCAATCACTATAAAAGGAACCGCGCGAAAAGACGTACTGGTAAAATATTCTGCTGATCAAAGGATGAGGATGACGACGATGATGATGATGACCACGACGACGATACTAAGGATGGACTTCGAAGAATCGGCGGCGGCGGCATGGATATGGAAGTAACAGAAAATGGCAATACTGTGATCTGTGCAATCCGGTTCATGGAATAATAGGTTGCACATTGAAATTGAAGTTCCATCCGGAATGGATATTGAAGCAAAGACCCACAATGGTGGCGATTTGATGGTTACCAAATTCAAGGTGAACTGGAGCTTACCAATCACAACGGTGAGATTACTGCCCTTAATATTTCTGGTGCAGTCATAGCCACCACCTACAATGGTGAAATAAAAATAACTTTTGACAAAGTAAAGGAAGCCACACCAATGTCATACACGACTTACAACGGCGATGTCGATATCACATTCCCGGCTACTATGAAAGGCTACCCTGAAAATGAAAACAGAGCGGGGCGATATCTATTCAGACTTTGATGTGGCCTTTAAGAACACTGGTCCGGTTCAGAAGAAAGATACCAAAGGCGGGGTTTACAAAGTAGTCATCGACGAATGGAAGCGGGGAGACATCAATGGAGGAGGTCCGGAGATAACGCTCCGCAATTACAATGGCGATATTTTCGTCCGAAGAAAAAAGTAGGGTTAATAATTAAAAAAACACCGGGCCTTCCTGGTGTTTTTTTTTGAAGGGAATCAGTCGCGACTAATTTGGAACTCCACTCTTCGATTTAACTTGCGTTCATCCTCAGACTTTTCTTGTACAATCGGTTTGGAACTTCCGTATCCATGCGCTTCAATTCGCGATGAAGCAATTTTAAACTGATAAATCAAATAAGCTTTTATAGCGTCGGCACGCGCCTGTGACAATCGTAAGTTAGAATCTTCATTGCCTTGTGAGTCCGTGTGCCCGGAAATTTCAAGTTTGAATTTAGGGTGGTCAATCAAAAAATCGGCGAGCTTGTCAAGATCCTGATGCATGGCGGGAAGAATGTCGGCCTTTCCGTTTTCAAATTCCAGTGACTTAAAAGCGATTTTGTTTTCGATAGGTTCAGCTTCACGATTCATCTCCGTATCTCCATCCATGAAAAACAGTTCTTCGATCCGGAAAAAATCATCGCCCTGAATGATCAGCAAATATTTTCTTTTATTGATCAGGTTGAAATCAAATGATCCGTCTTCACGGAGAAATTTGGGCGCCACTTCAACGCCTTTGTCGAGATCAATGACGGACACAATTCCTTTAAAAGGTTTTTTTGTTTCTGAATTTATCAATGATCCCTTCAGCTTTGCAGTGGCTTCAGGTTGTGCTTCCATCGGAACGGGAAAAGAATGTAGATCAAGATTCTCTATTTCGTTTTCAGATGAGCGTGCATAATAAAGATAGTTGGATTCGGAATCAATCGTAAAATAATATTCACTACCCTGGCCGTTAACGAGAGGTCCGACATTTTTTGGCTCATTCCAGGTTTGATTGCTTTTGTACACTTTGTAAATATCAAAGTCACCAAACGTCAAGGGCTGCCCATTGGAACTAAAATACAAGACATTAAATTTATGATGAAAGAAAGGACTGACTTCCGCGCCCCGTGTATTGATAATCGGCCCCATATTCAATGCCTTTTGCCATGACACCAGTTCTCATTCTTGATAGAATAATAAATATCGGAGTATCCAAATCCTCCGATACGGTCGGAAGCAAAGAAAAGCGTATCGCCGGAATGCGAAAGAGAGGGATGCGAATCCCATCCATGTGTGTTTATGTTCTGGCCTAAATTTCGAACATCTCCCCATGTGCTGTCCGCACGAAGGTCAGCTACGAAGATGTCACAATTTCCATACGAGTCTGGAGAATTACACCGTGCAAAGTAAAGTTGCTTTCCATCTTTGCTCAAACATCCTGATCCTTCGTTGTATCTTGAATTGATGTTTTTCAATTCTTCGGCAAATCCCCACAGTGTGTCAAACTTTAGGGAATAAAATAAATCTTCGTTGTACGATTTATTCATGGGATCAACGTGTGAATTTCTTTTGGAAGTAAAAAGCAAAACGTTATCAACGTTACCTATTGTTGCGCCGTAATCAGCTTTAGCTGAGTTGATCGCTTCGCCCATGTTTAACAGTACGCCTTGTGGGGGCCTAAGCGTATCAATCTCTTTACGGTAGTCGACCAATTCATAATATTGTGCTAACGGAACATAAAGATCGGATTCATTTTTTATGAGCGTATCGAACTCACTTTTCACTTGTTTGCCATCAATAGTTTGTGGTAAATGTTTCAATACCAGTTTATAAAGTAGCACTGCTTCTCCCGGAGGGCCAAGTTTTTGCGACAGCCTGGCGAAATTCCACAGCAGTTGAGCATCCCTGGAAAAATTTTCCGGACCAAAATTTTTGACGTATGCTTTTAGTTCTGCGTACTCTTCTTCAAAATCACCCGCCGGTCCCAAAATTTTTATTCTTTGTAACTTTGCCTCGTCGCGGTAATACTTAATTTTATTTGTGTTTGGAAAAACAAAAATGTCAGATTGACTGTAGCTTGTCAGGCTATCATTCAACTGCACCACGCCGCTCTTTTTAAAATTTCTTTTTGGCTTTTGAGCCCGTGACGGAGTGTGCATCAGCAGCCAAAAGGCTGAGATTAAGATTAAAAAATAGGGTTTCACTGAACCATTATTTGGTAAAAATAATGCCAAGTAGATAAAGTTGATACAATTTTGTTTCTTTTACAACTTCCTTGGCACTACTATTGTCATTAGCACGGCAGGCGCCCATTATAGACGATTAAGTAAGGTTGTGTCAGTTTGACACTATGTATATGTTTAAGACGAAACCCATCCAACTCGTGCAGGAAGATTCAGAAGACCTTATTCAACTGATAAATCCAGAGCAAGATTCCGATTTAAAACCTGAAGATTTACCCGGTGAGCTTTCCATACTCCCGATCAAAAATACCGTTTTATTTCCCGGAGTTGTAATTCCCATTACTGTAGGCAGACAAAAGTCAATTAAATTGGTTAAGAAAGCCTATCAGGGAAATAGAATTATCGGCGTTGTAGCGCAAAAAAATCCCAACGCCGAAGAGCCCACACTGGAAGATTTATACAGAACAGGCACAGTTGCGAGAATTATCAAAATGCTTGTTTTGCCCGATGGTAATACTACGATTATCATTCAGGGAAAGAATCGTTTTTTGATTAAGGAATTTATACAGGAGGAACCGTACCTGACCGCTCGTATTGAGCTTCAGCAGGAACCTTTGGTAAATGCGAATAGCAAGGAAGCAAAAGCCCTGGTTCAGTCTCTCAAAGACGCAGCTACAAAAATTCTAAAGCTGAACCCTGAAATCCCCATTGAAGCACAGGTTGCGCTGGATAATATTTCCAGCATGTCCTTCCTGGTGAATTTTCTTTCTTCCAATCTGAATGTTGAAGTAGCCGACAAACAAAAAATTCTTGAGACTCAAAATATTATCGACAGAGGTACCCTGTTGTTGCAGTACATGTTGAAAGATATCCAGATGCTGGAGATTAAACATGAAATACAACGGAAGGTACATACGGATATTGACCAGCAGCAACGTGATTATTTTTTACGACAACAAATAAAAGTTTTACAAGATGAATTGGGTTTTGACGGACCCGATAAAGAAGTTGAAAAACTTCGTAAGCGCGCAGAAAATAAAAAATGGCCAAAAGCTGTGGCCGATCACTTCAACAAGGAGCTGGATAAACTTTTAAGAATTAACCCTATGGCTGCTGAATATCCGGTTGCCATGAACTATGTTGAATTCATGCTGGATTTGCCGTGGGCGGAATATACCGTTGATGATTTTGACTTGAAGCGCGCAAAAAAAATATTGGATCACGATCATTTTGGTTTGACAAAAGTAAAGACCAGGATATTGGAATACCTGGCAGTGCTCAAACTCAAAAATGACATGAAGGGTCCGATCCTTTGTCTTTACGGACCGCCAGGGGTGGGCAAGACCTCCCTGGGGCGTTCGATTGCCAAAGCGCTTCAACGCAAGTACGTCCGTATGTCATTGGGTGGCGTACATGATGAAGCGGAAATAAGAGGGCATCGGAAAACATATGTTGGAGCTATGCCCGGAAAAATTTTGCAGAACATCAAAAAATCTCAATCGTCCAATCCGGTTTTTATTTTGGATGAGATCGATAAAATAAAATCTGATTTTCGTGGCGATCCTTCCTCGGCAATGTTGGAAGTTCTCGACCCGGAGCAGAACAATGCCTTCGGCGACAACTATCTGGAGGTGGAGTATGATCTTATCAAAGGTTCTGTTTATTGCTACGGCCAACACGCTCGATACCATTCATCCGGCGTTGCGCGATAGAATGGAAATCATAGAAGTTACCGGGTACACACAAGAGGAGAAAATTGAAATTGCTGTCAAACATTTGGTTCCTAAACAACTTAAAGAGCATGGTCTAAAAGCATCTCAGGTAAAAATTACCAAAGCAGCGATTGCGCAAGTTGATTAATAGTTATACACGTGAGTCGGGTGTAAGAAACCTGGAACGAAAGATAGGAACGCTCGTCCGGAGTATTGCAAAGTCAGTTGCTTTGGAAGAACCATTTGATGCGAGTGTCACCGAAGAGACTGTACGCAAAGTTCTGGGTGCGGAAATATTCGATGATGAACTGTATCAGGGAAATGAAATTGCCGGCGTAGTGACAGGATTAGCATGGACCCAGGTAGGCGGGGAAATTTTGTTTGTTGAATCCAGCCTGAGTCGCGGAAAAGGTGCGCTTACTATTTCCGGACAACTAGGCGATGTGATGAAGGAATCGGCGATGGCTGCTTTATCTTATTTGAAATCAAATGCTGAATCACTTGGTACTTGATTACAGAGTATTTCAACAATATGATTTGCACATCCATGTTCCTGCTGGCGCCGTTCCGAAGGATGGGCCTTCGGCAGGTATCACCATGTTCACTTCTTTAGCATCTATTTACACACAGCGTAAAATCAAGGCCAATGTGGCAATGACAGGAGAAATAACCTTGCGGGGAAAAGTTCTTCCGGTGGGTGGCATCAAGGAAAAAATTCTGGCGGCCAAACGAAGTGGCATAAAAGAAATCATTCTAAGTTCGAAAAATAAAAGGGACATAGATGAGATCGAAAAGCACTACATCAAAGGATTAGCCTTTCATTATGTCGACGTTGTCGATGAAGTTCTAAAAGTTGCGCTGATGAAAGACAAAGTAAAGCACCAAATGAAGTTCACTTTCTCCGAAATCAAAGCGTCTGCATGATTTCAGAGTTTTCAATGAAAACTGTAAACCATAATTTGAAATTAATTTGCAGGCATTCTATATGGTGAATAAAGTCTTCATTAGCCTGCTTTGTATGATGACGACTACGGCGTATGCGCAGCTTGGAGGAAAAAAATCATTTGAGTTTTTAAATGTTCCCAATAATGCCAGGTTGGCTGCTTTAGGTGGCGTAAATGTTTCTCTTGCAGATCGTGATATCAATTCCATGTTTTCTAATCCAACTTTAACGGGTGATACATTAGCAGGATTTGCTTCGGCGAGTTATCAGTTTTATGTCGCCGATGTTGGCCAGACCACCGCAGCTTACGCGCATAAATTCAAAAAAATAGGGACGTTGGCATTTGGAGTTCAATATCTCAATTATGGTCAGATCAAAAGCTATGACGCAACTGGAGCTGAAATTGGGACTTATAAGTCAGGTGAATCAGCGGTCTTTGTCTCCAAGAGTCATCAAATTTCAAATTTTCGATTTGGTGCCACATTAAAGATGGCTTTTTCATCTATTGCAGGATATCGCGCAAATGCCATGATGATGGATATCGGCGGTTTGTTCGTTCATCCACAACAAGATTTTACAGTAGGACTGGCCATAAAAAACGTGGGTTTTGTGTTGTCCGATTATTCTGAAACCAGCAGCTCGCGTCTGCCATTTGATGTACGAATTGGGGCAACATTAAAACCAGAACACATGCCGCTGCGTTTCTCTTTAACAGCCTATAATTTGACTGACCGTTACGACCCTGAAGAATCCACAAATGGAGACGAGCCAGGAACCGTAACAAAAATATTCAGGCATATCAATTTTGGTGCTGAAGTGTTGATACATCGGAATGTTAATCTCATGGTGGGATATAATTATCTTGTACACCAGGAATTGAAATTGGAAAATGCCGGCGGTATCGCTGGAATTTCCTTTGGCTTTTCAGCGACGATACGCTCCTTTGAATTTGTATTCAGCCGCAGTGCCTACATGGTCGGAAATGCAGGTTATACTTTTACTATTTCAAAGAACATTGAAACTTTATTATCAAGAGGATAAAATTTATGATAGATTCAAAATATCTAACGCCAAAGCAAATTGTTGAAGAATTAGATAAATATATAATTGGTCAATATGACGCCAAACGGAATGTAGCCATTGCGTTGAGGAACCGGTGGCGTAGAATGCATGTTAAATCGGACATTCAAGACGAAATTGTGCCGAACAATATTCTGATGATCGGAGCAACCGGCGTGGGTAAAACGGAGATCGCCCGTCGGCTTGCTAAAATTGCCGACGCTCCTTTTGTAAAAGTGGAGGCATCAAAATTTACCGAAGTGGGATACGTTGGGCGTGACGTAGAAAGCATGGTTCGCGATTTAGTAGAGCAATCTGTTACATTGACCAAGGCAAGTAAAAAAGAAGCAGTTAAAGAAAAGGCTGCACAAGCCGTTGAAGATATTATTCTGGATGCGTTGATCCCTCCCTTACGTCAGCAACCGGTAAGAAGCGCCGGATTTTCGTCGACAGATTCAAACAATCAAGGAATTCCCGAAGGTGATCTGGAATTAAATGAAAGGACCCGAAATCATTTCCGTGAGAAAATAAGAAACGGTGAAATGGAAGACCGGAAAATTGAGATCAACATTAAAGGTAGCAGCGGGGCAAATGTGGGCATGGTAGGCGCAGGTATGATGGACGAAGTGTCCATGATGAATTTGCAGGAAATGATCAATGGAATGATGCCCAAAAAGAGCAAAAAGAGAAAGGTAACGGTCGCTGAAGCGCGGAAAATTTTATTGGAAGAAGAAGCTTCAAAACTTATCGATATGGATGAGGTCAAAGAGGAAGCAATTCGCAGGGCAGAAGAAGCGGGCATTATTTTTATCGATGAAATTGACAAGATTGCAAGTGGCGGTAAGAAAGGGGGCGGTGGCCCAGATGTAAGCCGCGAAGGAGTACAGCGCGACTTATTACCCATTGTTGAAGGAAGTGCCGTCAACACAAAATATGGGGTCATTAAAACGGATCACGTTTTATTCGTTGCTGCAGGAGCATTCCATATCTCAAAACCTTCCGATCTCATCCCGGAACTCCAGGGAAGATTTCCAATTCGTGTGGAGTTGGATAATCTCACCAAAGAAGATTTTATCAGAATTCTTAAAGAGCCAAAAAATGCATTGACCAAGCAATATTTGGCATTGTTTGAAGCAGAAGGTGTGAAAGTAATTTTTTCAGATGAAGCCATTGACGAAATTGCCAACAGCGCGTTCACTATTAACGCTGAGCTCGAAAATATAGGGGCACGCAGGCTTCATACCGTAATGAGCAAATTGCTCAATGAATTTTTGTTTGATGTCCCTGATAAAATACCGCAGAACACAACCATTGAGGTGGATGCCGCGATGGTGAAAGAAAAACTAAGTGGCTTAATCAAAAACAGAGACCTGAGCGAATTTATTCTCTAATCAACCTAAACACGTAAACACGTAAACACCTAAACACGTCACAAGGCTTTTGGATAATCAAAAAATAACATTTTTGCCGACGCCCACGATACATCTTGCCAGGATTCGGCATCAAGATTAAAGGCCACTACACCACAGGTTGGAACATTATCGATATTGGTTTCTTCGGCTACTAATGTGTTTACAAAATCAGTCAGGCCTGGATTATGGCCAAATAACACCACGGTATTGTACTTATCTTTAATCGTGTGGATAACTGACAATATGGTGTCCTCGTCCGCATGATAAAGTTTTTGATCTGTTTTAATGTCTTTCTTGGGATAATTCAAAACCTCTGCGATACGCTTCGCTGTAGAAAGGGCTCGCTTCGCGGGACTGCTTAGCATCAGGTCAGGATGAATCTCTTTCTCCTTCAACCGTTTGGCCATACGGGGCGCGTCGCGTTTACCGCGTTCGTTCAGGCCCCTTTCAAAATCAGATTGGCTGGAGTCTTCCCAGCTTGACTTGGCGTGGCGTACGATGTAAAGGGATTTCATGTTAAAAAAAATGTAATCTTTCCGAAAAGATAAGATGCACTGCAATCGTCAAATAAATGTAATTCCAAAAAAATTTAAAATCTTATCTTAGCGACCAATGTCACAAAGAAAAAAGATCCGACGGAAGATACGGTATGCATTTGTTTACCTGTTCGTTAAATTTCTAATTTTCATTGGTAATGTGATTCCCAGGATCCTCTGGTTAAAGTGTTGTGGTGTTTTAGGAAGACTGGCTTATATGCTTTCCGATAAAACACAAAAGCGAGTTGTAAAGCATCTTTCCATTGCATTTCCGGAAAAAACGCCAGAACAGATCAAAAAGCTTTCCTGGCGGGTCTTCGAATTTTTAGGCAAGAACGCCGGAGAAATGCTGCGCGCAACGCGTGTAAAAAACCAAGCTGATCTGCAGAAATTTATGATTACCCATGGATTCGAAAACTTTGAACGGGCGATTCAAAAAGGTAAGGGGGTGATATTTCTAACCTGTCACATGGGAGCCTTTGATTTGCAAATCGGTAACATGGCACTTCGTGGACTCCAGCCCAACATCATTGGCACTCCCCTGAAAGACGAGCGTTTGAATAAACTCTTATGGGAATACAGAAACAAATACGGGGCAATCGCTATTGAACGTGGAAAAGAAACCTTCCGATTGATCAAAGTTTTAAAGTCAGGAGGGTTTGTTGCCCTGCTGATCGATCAGGATACGAAAGTGAAAAGTAGGTTTGTAAATTTTTTTGGAAGGCCCGCCTCTACGCCCGTTGGTGCTACCGTGTTGGCAATGAAAACGGGGGCAATCGTCGTTCCAACCTATATTTATCTTGGAAGTGACTGGAAGCAGCACATGTATATTCTTCCGGAAATACCTGTTAGAATTTCGGGCGATGAAGAAGCGGACATGATTTACAATACGCAGGTATTTACAGATTTTATTGAAGACGCAATTCGACAACATCCAGAACAGTGGGTGTGGATGCACGAAAGATGGAAGACGAAGCAAGGGGAGGAGATTGCTTAGAGGATTTACGATTTAGATTTTAGATTGTAGATTTTAGATTGGGCAACACAAGTACGTGTGTGCGTTTCGAATGCATTTCACGCAAAGGTCGCAAAGACAAATTCCAAAGGCCGCAAAATTCGTGATGTTATTCGGAGTCACCTTTGTGAAACTTTGTGTCTTAGTGTCTTCGTGGCAAATATCATTCTTATAATCGGATTTTAGATTTGACGATCTTACGATTGTAAATTTCGGCTACCGGTCAATCTAATATTCTTAAATACTAAAATACGTAAATGCATAGCGACCACTCTATACGAATCCTCTCAACTGATTTTATCGAAATGCATTCATGCCTTGGCTTGAAAATGGCCATTTAAAATATAACGAATACAAATGAGCGTGAAAGTTTTCCGCTTATTTCCAGTCATATTAATGAATTGGGGCATTGCTAATTTTTGAATACCTGATTCAAGTTCCGGCAACGAGAATCGGACTTCAATAATTATTGAGACCCAATCTGTTTGCTGGACTTGGATCAGATATTCAAAGAAAGCAATTCCCCAATGATAATATCACTGGAAATAGCGTCAAACTTTCTCCCCACTTATATTCTTTAAATTTTAAATGGCCATACCATGCCAACGTCATAAAGGCATTCGACATAATCAGGAGGAGTACGGTGTAGAGTGGCACGCATATTTTTATTTACGATTTTACGACTTATGATTTACGATTTTAGATTTTAGATCTTAGATTGGTGACACAAGTAGTGTTTTGAGCAAAAATAAAGGCATGGCATCACAATAGTTTCTGCATTAACCGTTTCACCAAAGTATGATGGTGTCATCGCCTTTGTGAAACTTTGCGTCTTTGTGGCCTTTGGCTCTGCATTTTAATGATTTTTAGTTTTAAATGGCGATTGTAGACTCAGCGTACTTGCGTTACCCAATCTAAAATCGTCAATCTAAAATCTAAAATCGTCTAACTCTTGACCAGCTTTTTGTACTTGATTCGGTGTGGCTGATCATCGCCCAAACGTTTTTTCTTGTTCTCCTCATATTCACTGAAGCTTCCTTCAAACCAAAACACCTGGGAATCTCCTTCAAAGGCAAGGATGTGCGTGCAAACCCGATCGAGGAACCAACGGTCGTGAGAAATGATCACAGCACACCCAGCGAAATTTTCCAGCGCTTCTTCCAACGCGCGCAGTGTATTGACATCGAGGTCGTTGGTAGGTTCATCCAGCAGCAGCAAGTTCCCGCCTTGTTTCAACGCAATGGCAAGGTGAACACGGTTTCGCATTCCGCCCGATAGTTCTTTGACTTTCTTCTGCTGGTCGTTTCCATTAAAATTAAATTTGCCCACGTACACACGTGAATTGATTTGTTTTCCGCCAAGCTCCATCAATTCATTTCCGTCCGATATCGCCTGCCACACAGTATCTTCTGGTTTTAGATCGTCGTGCTCCTGATCGACATAGGCGATCTTCACGGTTTCACCAACATTAAATGTTCCGGCATCTGGCTTTTCCTTTCCGATGATCATTTTAAAAAGTGTGGTCTTACCCGCGCCGTTGGGCCCGATAATCCCACAATACCCGCAGGCGGAAGTGAAAAGGTCAGATTTTCATATAAAAGTTTATCACCATAGCCTTTAGCAACGCCAATCGCTTCGATCACCTTGTTTCCCAAGCGGGGACCAGGGGGGATAAACAATTCCAGTTTTTCTTCTTTCTCCCGGGTTTCCTGACTTAGCAATTTTTCGTAAGCACTCAAGCGAGCTTTTCCTTTTGCCTGCCTTCCTTTTGGATTCATGCGAACCCACTCCAATTCCCGCTCTAAAGCTTTCTGTCGTTTCGATTCGGTTTTTTCTTCCTGCGCTAATCGTTTTTGTTTCTGATCCAGCCAGGACGAGTAATTTCCCTTCCAGGGAATTCCCTCGCCACGGTCAAGTTCCAGAATCCAACCCGCTACATTGTCGAGGAAGTAGCGATCGTGGGTAACAGCGATAACGGTTCCCTTGTATTGTTTCAAATGTTGCTCAAGCCAATCGACCGATTCAGCATCCAGGTGGTTCGTGGGTTCATCCAAAAGCAATACGTCAGGTTCTTGCAACAAAAGACGGCACAGCGCCACGCGTCTTTTTTCTCCGCCCGATAGATATTCTACGTTGGCATCGGATGGTGGACACCGCAAGGCATCCATCGCTCGTTCCAATTTATTATCAAGCTCCCATGCATTTACAGCATCGAGCTTTTCCTGGATCTCTCCTTGTTTGGTAATGAGTTTGTCCATGGCATCCGGATTTTCCATGATCGCCGGATCGCCAAATTTTTCATTGATGGCTTCAAATTCTTTAAGCAGTCTAACCACATCCGCTACGCCTTCCTCAACAATTTCCTTTACCGTCTTGGATTTATCGAGTTGGGTTCTTGCTCGAGTAGTCCCACCGTAAAACTCAGGTCGGAGACAACTTCGCCCTGAAATTCTTTATCGATGCCGGCGATAATTCGAAGCAAGGAGGATTTACCAGATCCGTTAAGCCCCAGCACTCCGATTTTCGCACCGTAAAAAAATGAGAGGTAGATGTTTTTTAATACTTGTTTGCTTGGCGGGTAAATTTTGTTGACCCCAGCCATGGAGAAGATAATTTTTTCGTCTGCCATTTTAAAATTAGATTATGATAAGTTCCGGAAGCGAGAGCACGAATTCAACGACGGTTGATAGGTGTTCAAAGGCTTCATATAAGCTGAAATTAGGCCGCAAATATGGGCAAAAATTTATTTGAAGATGTAACGTTGATGGTATAAAGCAGGTTACATTTTCCTTAAGTTTCATATTTAATAATTTGAGCTTTTAATGCGACGGAAATGAAGAAGGAAATAAAGTTTGTTTTGATCAATTAAATTCTATTTTTGCGAAAAATTAAAGGAGAACAAAGTATATGTATTGGACCCTTGAACTTGCTTCTTACCTGGAAGATGCGCCATGGCCGGCTACAAAAGATGAGCTGATCGATTACTCCATTCGCTCCGGAGCCCCTTTAGAAGTAGTTGAAAATCTCCAGGAACTGGAAGATGATGGTCAGCCCTATGAAAGTATTGAGGAAATATGGCCAGACTATCCAACCAAAGAAGATTTCTTCTTCAACGAGGATGAGTATTAACGAATACACAGGTGACCAATAGACGCAAAAAGCTGAGGACCATCGGCTTGTATGTTCACTTCTGCCTCGCTTTCAATAAAGCGTCTGCTATGATTAAGTCCTCCGTTGTCGTGATTTTTATATTTTCATAACTGCCTTCAAAAAGCGAAATTACATGCCCTGAATTTTCAGCTACACTGGCATCATCTGTCAAACTTAAATCCTCCTGCATTTCATATGCTTTCTTGATCAGCGAAACTCTAAACGTCTGAGGCGTTTGAATTAATCTGAATCTCGAACGATCGACAGCCTTGGTATTGTCATGGTCCGTCATCCGGATGGATTCCTTCAGCGGCACGGCGGCAATAGCCGACTGGTGAACAGCCGCGAGGCGAAAGGAAGTGGCAATAATATCTTCACTCACGAGCGGACGAACGCCATCATGAATGGCAACCAGGCCATCATCTTCGATTTTTTCCAATCCGTTTTTGACGGATTGGAAACGCGTTTCTCCTCCTTTCTGCAGAATCAGATGGTCTTGTGAATTTATACTGTGCGCAGAGCGATTGCCAGGTTTGCAAAGTCATCTTCCGGTAAGCACCAGAATGATCGTGATGTTTTCAGAATATCGGTAAAAGGCCAGCATGGTATGCATGAGCACGGGCAGTCCATTCAATTCCAAAAATTGTTTCGGGGTTTTGCTGTTGATGCGGGTTCCCTTTCCGCCCGCTACTACGAGCGCATATTCATTAGAATTCATAGATTTACTAAAATACCAAAACTATGGTCGTGCTGAGATTTTTGCTGATCGTCTTTAACGTAGCAGTAGTAACATTTCTGATTTATCGCATGCTGAAGGTTTTTCCACAGCCCATGGAAAGATCAAAAAAGATACTGATTATAATAGGAGGAATTCTGCTTTTACTGGCGCCAGTCGGAATATTTATTGGAATTTTTGCCCCGACTTTCCAATACTTTCTGATCTATCCCGTAGCGATCTCGTTTTTCCTTTACCTGACAAAACAACTTTAGCCGTTATCAGTTATCAGTTAATCGTGTGCACTTGAAAGAGTTGCGCGCTAAGCGTTATGCAGTCATTGGATTAACGACCACGGATAACTATTAACGATAACGACTAAACAATCAGCATCGCGTCCCCATAAGTAAGGAACTTGTATTTTTCCTTCTTTGCCACGCTTGTAAGCTTCCATCGCTAAATCATAACCCGCGAAAGCAGAGGCCATCATCAGCAATGTGGACTCCGGCATATGGAAGTTGGTGATCATAGCATTGCAGATCTTGAAGTCGTAAGGAGGGAAAATGAATTTGTCCGTCCAGCCTTCCCGTGCTTTTAACCTATTGGTTGCCGATACTGCAGATTCCAATGCGCGCATGGTGGTAGTGCCAATAGCACACACACGATTTTTGTTATCCAACGCTTTGTTAACGATTGCTACAGCTTCATCGCCGACAATAAAATTTTCGGAATCCATTTTATGCTTGGTCAGATCCTCAACATCTACAGGTCTGAAAGTACCAAGTCCGATGTGCAGCGTGATATACGCCATATCGACACCTTTGATCTGCAGTCGTTTCAGCAGCTGGCGGGTAAAATGCAAACCTGCCGTCGGCGCTGAAACAGCGCCTTTATTTTTAGCAAAAATGGTTTGAAAACGTTCTTTATCTTCGGCTTTAACTTTTCGCTTGATATATTTGGGCAGCGGTGTTTCACCCAGCGTTTCAACTACTTTATCAAAGGCCGCGGAATCCCCATCAAATAAAAATCGAATGGTCCGTCCACGGGAAGTCGTGTTATCAATAACTTCGGCTACCAGGTCGCCATTGCCAAAATAAAGTTTATTGCCTACCCGAATTTTACGGGCGGGGTCTACCAACACATCCCACAAATGCATCTCAGCATTGAGTTCGCGCAAGTAAGAAGACTTCGATCTTTGCCCCGGTCTTTTCTTTTCGTCCATATAAACGGGCCGGAAACACCATGGTATCATTCCCCACCATAACATCGCCTTCAGCAAAGTAGTCAACAACGTCTTTGAAGATTTTATGCTCGATTTTGCCGGTGTCTTTATGGACAACCATTAAGCGCGATTCGTCCCGGTTTTCGGCTGGATCAAGAGCAATTAAATTATTTGGGAGTTCAAATTTGAATTCTGATAACTTCATATTCGTGTATACAAAGAATGCCCAATAAAGGGTAATTTTTTTAAGAGGTTGCAAAAATAAGGCAATATTTGACTTTTGCGACAAAACCATTGAGGTTTTTAAAAAGTGTAACAAAAAGGCGGTTTTTAAGTCTTAGAGGTAATTTCCTGACCAATTTCTTCGACTAACTAATTTTAATTAATAGCGTTAAAAATCGCATGAAGACCTTAAGTCAGATTTACGAAAGTTTCCGGTTTGCCTGGAAGGCACTTGAAGTCCAATGTGCTTCGTACCATTCTTTCGTTGCTGGGGGTCACCGTGGGAATTTTTGCCATTATCTCGGTATTGACGATTGTTGATTCACTTGAAAAGAACATCAAAGACAGTCTCAATTTCCTGGGAACAGGTGTGATTTATATCGAAAAGTGGCCCTTCACTGCCGACAATAATGGCGAATATCAGCTGGTGGGATTTTTGGCAACGGCCGAATGCTTCTTACAATGAGTACAAATTTTTACAGGCTAACCTCAAGAACCAAAATGGTATGGCAATTTTCGCCGGTAAGGGAAATTCAACTGTAAAACGCGACAACAATAGCATCGGGCAGATCCGGTTGATGGGCGGCAGCGTTGGTTACGACGTGGTATTTGAAGTGAACATTGAAAACGGACGATATTTTACTGCGGAAGAAGTGGAGGCAGGAAGAAATGTCGCATTGATAGGTTATGAAGTTGCCAAGGCACTTTTTCCGAATGGAGAGGAGCCCGTGGGAAAGACGATTAAAATAAAGAATCTGAAATACATCGTCGTTGGTGTGATCAAGAAAGAAGGTCAGAGTTTTATGGGTACACCCAGCAATGATTTCGCAACGATAATTCCCTATCAATCTTTTCGAAGACTTTATCAGACTGGAACCGGCCAGCCCTTTGAGGTAACGTCGCGAATTGGTGTAAAAGGATACGAAGTTGACGTTGGACTTGTGGAACTGGAGAATGAAGTCCGGGGAATATTGCGGGCAAGACGGGGATTGCGTCCAACAGAAAAAGACAACTTTGTGTTGAATCGCCCGGAGGCAATTGCTAATGTTATCAGTGGCGCATTCGATGTTGTAGGATTGGCGGGGTGGATAATCGGGGGCTTCTCGATTCTGGTAGGCGGATTTGGAATTGCCAATATCATGTTCGTTTCCGTGAAAGAAAGAACAAGCATTATTGGATTACAGAAATCGCTTGGCGCTAAGAATTACTTTATTTTATTCCAGTTCCTGTTTGAAGCAATTTTCTTAAGTCTGATCGGAGGACTGGCGGGATTGTTTCTGGTTTACCTGATAACTTTTATCCCGATGGGAACTCTCGTTGTGACGCTAACGATTAAAAATATTGTACTGGGATTGGGAGTGTCTTCCGTTATCGGGTTGGTATCGGGCATTGTGCCGGCAGCGATGGCAGCACGTCTTGATCCTGTTATTGCTATCCGTGCTACTTAGAGTGTAGTCGGTAATCGGTAATCGGTGATCGGTAGAGGTGCTTCGTAGAGGTGAGTTGGTAAGGGTAGTAGTGAGTTTGTGAGAAACTTTGTGAACTTGATGGTGACTCTGTGGCTATAAATTTGATCTGGTAATCGGTATTCGATGTTTAAAATCAATGCGTAATTTCCATTCAAAAAATTTCGACTAACGTAACGTTACAGCGCCAAAAACTACATGAAGACTTTAAGTCTAATTTACGAGAGCTTCCGATTTGCCTGGACCGCGCTAAAGTCTAATGTGCTTCGTACCATTCTTTCTTTACTGGGCGTAACCGTTGGAATTTTCGCTATCATCTCGGTATTGACCATGGTTGATTCCCTGGAAAAAAACATTAAAGACAGTCTTAATTTTTTGGGCTCCGGCGTGATTTACGTTGATAAATGGCCCTATACTGCAGACAATACTGGCGAATATCGTTGGTGGGATTTTTGGCAGCGTCCCAATCCTTCTTATAACGAATACAAATTTTTGCAGGCTAATCTTAACCACCAAAACGGAATTGCTATTTATTCCGGTAAGGGAAATTCCATCGTTAAGCGTGGCAATAACAGCATCGGACAAATCCGTCTTATGGCCGGGAGTCAAGGATATGACGTCATATTCGAAATAAATATTGAAAAGGGTAGATACTTTACCGCCGAGGAGATAGAGGCTGGAAGAAATGTTGTGCTGATAGGATTTGAAGTTGCACGCGCACTTTTTCCAAATGAAGAGGATCCAATCGGTAAAACTGTTAAAGATCAAGGATCTCAAATACATTGTGATTGGGGTAATTAAAAAGGAAGGGCAAAGTTTTATGGGATGGGCATCGAATGACTACAATGCCGTCATTCCATATCAATCGTTCAGAAGATTGTATCAAACTGGAACCGGCCAACCTTTTGAAATTAATTCGCACATTGGAATAAAAGGAAATGCTGCCGACGTGGGTTTGATTGAATTAGAAAACGAAGTGCGGGGAATATTGCGTGCAAGGCGTGGACTACGTCCAACAGAAAAAGACAACTTTGTACTGAATCGTCCGGAGGCAGTTGCTAATGTTATCAGCGGTGCCTTTGATGTCGTTGGGCTCGCGGGTTGGATAATTGGAGGCTTCTCCATCCTGGTTGGTGGCTTTGGTATTGCCAATATTATGTTCGTTTCAGTGAAAGAAAGGACCAGCATTATAGGATTACAAAAATCGCTTGGCGCTAAAAATTTCTTTATACTATTCCAATTTCTTTTTGAAGCAATTTTCCTGAGTCTTATCGGAGGATTGACGGGATTGTTTTTAGTCTACCTGATAACTTTTATCCCGATGGGAAGTCTCGTCGTGACGCTAACGATTAAAAATATTGTATTGGGATTGGGTGTCTCCTCTGTTATTGGCTTGGTCTCGGGTATTGTTCCTGCCGCGATGGCTGCACGTCTTGATCCTGTAATTGCGATCCGCGCTACTTAGAGTGGTAATCGGTAATCGGTGGTCAGGTAATCGGTAGTGCTTACGTAGGAATAAGGTGTCGGTCTGTAACAAGTAAGTAGCAAGATGTGATCGTGCGTTAGAATTCAAGCGAGAGTGCATCACGTAATGTAATCGGCTAATACGGTGTCGATACCTTGACTCCGATTACCGATTACCGATTACCTTTAAACTTTTTCCTCGAGAACGGCCTTAGGATCTTCCGCAGAGATTTTCTCTTTGATTTTTCTTTCGAGCTCGTCCATCAATTCTGGAGTGTCTTCGATGAGTTGTTTTACAGCATCACGACCTTGCCCTAGTTTATTTCCGCTATAGGAGAACCATGATCCTGATTTTTGGATCACGTTAAGTTCAACACCGAGGTCAATAATTTCACCCGATTTGGAAATGCCCCTTCCGTACATGATATCAAATTCGACAACCTTAAACGGAGGTGCCACTTTATTTTTTACCACTTTAACTTTTACACGATTACCGGTAATGTCGTCTGCGGCTTCTTTTATTTGTCCTATTCTTCTGATATCTAATCGAACAGATGCATAAAATTTCAAGGCATTACCACCCGTTGTCGTTTCAGGATTTCCGAACATGATTCCGATCTTTTCACGAAGCTGATTGATGAAGATACACGCGCAACCCGTTTTGTTGATCGTTCCCGTTAGCTTCCGCAACGCCTGAGACATGAGACGTGCCTGAAGGCCCATTTTGCTTTCACCCATTTCACCTTCGAGCTCGGCTTTTGGAACGAGCGCAGCAACCGAGTCGATCACAATGATGTCAATAGCGCCTGAACGAATTAAATGATCAGCAATTTCCAATGCCTGCTCACCATTATCAGGTTGCGAGATCAACAGGTTTTCAGTATCGATCCCCAGTTTTTCCGCATAGGCTTTATCAAAAGCATGTTCCGCATCGATAAAAGCTGCAAGGCCACCTTTCTTTTGAGCTTCGGCGATGCAGTGCATGGTAAGCGTCGTCTTACCGGATGATTCAGGTCCATAAATTTCTGTGACTCTTCCGCGGGGAATACCTCCAATGCCCAACGCAAGATCCAGGCCTAAGGAACCGGTTGAAATGGCAGGTACATCCATCACCTTCTCATCACTGAGTTTCATGACCGTTCCTTTGCCGTAAGTCTTTTCAAGCTTATCCAGCGTTAATTGAAGTGCTTTCAGTTTTTCTTTAGCGTCGCTCATATGTGTTTTTCATGTTTTAAGTTACAAGTCAAAAAACCGGTTGATAGGGAAAGGGTAGGATGAATCATCTAAAATTTTTAATTGCCTACGGCTAACTGTCAACGGTTTATGAGGTTGAAATTAATACTTCAGGGTTAAATTTAAAACGAGTTAGATCGACATAAATGGACCACGGGATCTGTTTTATTGCTTTATTGCTTTAGCATTGGTTGTCTAAATAAAATGAACTCAAGTAGTTGAACATGCTCAAAATAAAAATGACAACGAGTGTCAAAGAAATTTTATCAGGAAAATATTTTAATTCACACTTCATCTTTAAAATATTCGGATGCGTTGAGCTGCCATTAACTCAAAGATCTAATGCATCAAATTTGTAAAACATTTATTATACCACCTTCAATATTTCGAACCCCAACACTTCTCCCACATGAAATCTAGTATCCGAAGCATTATCAAACGGATTCTACTGGCATCGCTGGCGGTCCTGGTTGTGTTGGTGGTGATTTATTGGGAGCTGATCGTCTACGGCTTTCAGCAAGGCTACGGACAATTCAACATTATCTGGAACGCAAAACCAGTAGAACATTATTTAGGAGATCCAACATTTCCAGATTCTTTGAAAGCCAGGCTCGAATTGATCAATGAAATCAGAAAGTATGCAATTGATTCATTGGGTTTGAAGGACACGGAAAATTATAAAACACTTTACGACCAAAAAGGTGAAGAGGTGATGTGGGTCGTAATGGCAAGCGAACCCTTTGCTTTGAAACCCAAGGAATGGACATTTCCCGTTATTGGATCAGTTCCCTATAAAGGTTTTTTCAAAAAGGAACGCGCTGAAGCCTTGAGAAAAGAACTTGAAAAAGAAGGATGGGATGTTATGGTTCGGAATCCAGGAGGTTGGTCAACACTGGGATGGTTTACGGATCCGATATTGAGTAAAATGTTGATGAGGAGTGAAGGCGACCTGGCTAATCTGATTATCCATGAAATGTCACACGCCACGATTTTTGTAAAGGACAGTGTGGAATTTAATGAAAACCTGGCAACGTTTATTGGAGATCGTGGCGCGGAGTTGTTTCTCATTGCTAAATATGGAAGAAGCTCCAAAGAATACACGGTCTATATCCAGGAGGACGAGGATTACCTTAAATATGTTAACCATATGTTACGTGGAGCCAAGCTCCTGGATAGCCTTTATGCCGGAATGAACGAATCTGACTCGTTGAGTCGAAAACGAGCCCTTAAGGAAACAGCGATTCGTAAAGTCGTTAACGCCATGGATACGCTATCGCTCGCATTAACTAAACATCCTTCCGCTAGATTTAATCAAAAGTTGCCGAATAACGCGTACTTCATGAATTTTCGCCAATATCAGGCAAAGCAGAATATTTTTGGAGAGGAATGGCGAACGAAATTTAGAAGGTGATTTAAAAGCCTATATTGTTTATCTCAGCGATAAATATCCTTTTTTGTAATCGAATGAAAATCAAAGAATCCATTTCAATTTGATCAATTGCTCCAAAATTGGTTTTTCATTTTTTTGAAGGCTATTAAGGAATTGTTAATAAAGCTCGTTTCGTTTTTAAAACCCTCTTTTCTACCTTATTTTTGACCAAAGAGTTTAACTATGGGAAACAAGCAAATGCACAAAGTGCTTGTCGTTGACGATGAAGAACCGATCCTGGAACTGTTAAAATACAACCTGGAAAAAAACGGCTACGAAGTAAAAACGGCACAAGATGGTGCACGAGCAGTCGACATCGCTAGAAAATTTATTCCAGACCTTGTTCTGCTGGATATTATGATGCCGAAAATGGATGGTGTGGAAACCTGCCGGTTACTTCGTGATTTGCCGGAATTGCAAAAAATGTTCGTGGTATTCCTGACAGCGCGTTCGGAAGAGTATTCTGAAGTAGCTGCCTTTGATATCGGAGCAGATGACTACATCACTAAGCCCATCAAGCCACGGGCTTTGATGAGCCGGATAAGTGCGTTGTTTCGAAGAGATTCAAAAAAATCGTCGCCATCCAATATTATTACCATTGGAGACCTTACTATTGACAGAACGAGTTACACGATTTCAGTAAAAGGCAAAGAAATAAATCTTCCAAAGAAAGAATTTGAACTTTTGTATTTCCTGGCGCAGAATCCTAATAAAGTGTTTAGCCGGGAGGACTTGCTTCAAAATATCTGGGGTTCCGATGTTTACGTCCTAGCCAGAACGGTGGACGTGCACATTCGTAAAGTTCGCGAAAAGATTGGTGAAGATTATATTACAACTGTAAAAGGCGTTGGGTATAAGTTCACGCAATAGACGTGAATTACAATCTGATAATTTTCGACTTCAAGATTCTGCCTAACTAACTTTTCACGATTAACTGTTAACGGATAACGTATAACAGAACTATCTTCGGGCATGGTTTACAGTTCAAGGGGATTAGCCCTTTTATTAGCGGTCTGCATTGCAATTATTACTTCCCTTTTTTTATCGTTGTTTAAAAGTGTGGATTTAAGCGCGCTGATCGTCGCCTTTTTTATCAGCTTCTCCGTTTCCTATCTTCTCATCTTTGTGGTACTCGAGTTTCTCATCTTTCGCGAGATCAACAAGATCTATAAACTGATGGACAAGCTCAAGAAAAAAGAGCTTTCGAAAATCGACAAACAAAAGTCAGCAGCGTTCAATCCGTTAAAGACGATAAATGAGGAAATTTATTCCTTTGCCGATCTCAAGCAAAAAGAAATTGACGAGTTAAAAAAACTGGAAGCTTTCCGACGGGAGTTTATCGCCGATGTTTCCCACGAGCTGAAGACTCCGATTTTTGCCGCGCAGGGATTTGTACACACCTTGCTGGATGGCGCTGTCAACGATAAAACCGTCCGCACAAAATTTTTAAAAAAAGCGGCTAAAAGTCTGGATGGACTGGATGTTTTAGTGCAGGATCTGCTTACCCTGTCGCATATTGAAACGGGCCAGATTAAAATGCATTTCGAGAATATCGATTTGTATAAACTGACCGAAGAAGTATTTGAACAGTTTGAAGGTAAAGCTGATAAGAAAGATGTGGCCTTGCGAATAGAAGGTCCTTCACAAAAAGCTATTGTATACGCCGACTGGCAGCGGATAAGTCAGGTGATGACGAACCTGATTTCGAATGCGATTAAACACTCTCATGATGATTCTGAAGTAGTCGTTTCCTTTGAAGTAAGCAAGAAAAACATTACTACTTCGGTTCGTGATTTTGGTGAAGGAATTCCGTTGGATCACCAGGCGAGAATTTTTGAACGGTTTTACCGGGTTGACAAAAGCCGCAGTCGCGAAAAAGGTGGAACAGGTTTGGGGCTTGCAATTGTTAAACACATCCTCGATGGACACAATACAAAAGCAGAAGTAGAGAGCACTCCTGGCAAAGGTTCAACGTTTAGTTTTAAATTGCCGCGCGTCAGACCGGAAAGCAGCGATTCCCAGGATGCGACAAAAAGCGAAAAACATTGAAACATTTTAAGATTGAATTTGCAGACATAATTCTTTTCGAGGACGAGAATTATGTGTTGGTTAATAAGCCTCCTTTTTTATCCACGCTGGAAGACCGGAATGAAAAAGTAAATTTATTACGTCTAGCCAGAACGTATGCTTCAGATGCCCAGGTTTGCCATCGTCTGGACAAAGATACGTCTGGTGTGTTGGCGATAGCAAAAAATCCGGAAGCTTACCGTCATCTTAGTATTCAATTTGAAAAGCGGCAGGTAGTGAAATTATACCATGCTGTCTCCGATGGGATACATCAGTTCAATGAAACAGAAGTTGACCAACCTATCTTAAAACAAGATGATGGTATTGCAAAAATAAATAAACGTGAGGGTAGGCCGGCCGTTACTTTTTTTACTTCCATAAAGCCTTTTCGCCATCATACGCTTATTGCTTGTAAGCCGATCACCGGAAGAATGCACCAAATCCGACTTCATCTTTCTTATCTGGGCGCGCCCATTACGGGTGACGAATTATATGGAGGAAAACTTTTTTTCCTGTCGCAGGTGAAGAGGAAATTCAACCTGAAAAAGGAAACCGAAGAACAGCCGTTAATGAAAAGAATGGCGTTGCACGCATTTTCGCTCGAATTCGCCGACTTATCAGGAAATATTCAAACCATCGAAGCCCCCTATCCCAAGGATTTGCAGGTGCTGGTAAAACAATTGGAAATAAACGATTAGCGAGGTACGAGGTACGAATTACGAGGTACGAGGTTCGAGGCTAATTTCGCGCGTCTCAGCAATTTACTTTGTATAGAATCATGGAGATTGGATACGACTAATTTTGCATGCTGCATCCTGTGTCGAACCTGTATCGTACTCAATGTTTGACGCTTGCGAGCTGATATACTAATGCGTTAGAAACGAGTGATTAGGATAACCGTTTGAAAGTAAACAAGTTCTCAAGGGACAACAAGCCTTAATGGTCTGATCCTCGTACCTCGTACCTCATACCTCGTACCTCGAAAGGACATTTTTGTGGAAGCAGCTTGCATTTCCCGGAACAGCAAATTACCTTTGTGTCCCTTTTTGAAGGGGTACTGTATTTTAATTCACAAAAAATGGATCACAATAGCTATAAAACAAGCTACGCCAATAAGGCCACAGTGGAAAAAAGTTGGTTTGTGGTGGACGCAAATTCACAGGTTTTAGGACGTGTGGCAAGCCAGATAGCGCACATTCTTCGCGGAAAACATAAGGCGAGCTACAGCCCGCATGTAGATTGCGGAGATAACGTTATTGTTATAAATGCAGAAAAAGTAAGAATGACAGGCAAAAAATGGACGGATCGCGTCATTTTTACGCACTCCGGCTATCCAGGTGGCCAGCGCGAGCACACGCCTACATTAATCCGCTCAAAACACCCTGAACGGCTTATTGAACATGCTGTTCGTGGAATGCTTCCCAAAAACAGATTAGGAAGCGAGCTTTATAGAAGTCTGCATGTTTATGCAGGAACAGAGCATCCTCACACCGCACAACAACCTAAAGAATTAAAGTTCTGATACATGCAGATAATTAACACCATCGGTAGACGGAAGACATCCATTGCCAGAGTATATGTAACTCCAGGTAAAGGAGAGATCATCGTAAATGACCGTGATTTAAAAGATTATTTTATTTCTGAAATTCATCAGACCCTGGTGAAACAGGCATTGGCAGCGCTTAAATTAGAAAGCAGCTACGATGTAACTGTAAATGTTGAGGGTGGTGGAGTTACTGGACAAGCTGAAGCAGTTCGCTTGGGTATTGCCCGTGCATTGGTAGAAATAAGCCCTGAAAACAAACCTACTTTGAGAAAAGAAGGTTTTATGACCCGCGATTCGAGAATGGTCGAACGGAAGAAACCAGGCCGCAGAAAGGCAAGAAGAAAATTCCAGTTTAGCAAGCGATAGAATAATACGTAAAACAGAATGGCTGAAAAATTAACATATCAGGAATTATTGGATGCAGGTGTTCATTTTGGTCACCTTACCCGTAAATGGAACCCGAAGATGGCTGAGTTCATCTTCATGGAAAACAATGGTATCCATATTATAGACCTGAACAAGACTATTTCGCAACTTGACGAAGCGATCTTTGCGTTGAAGAATATCGTTCGCTCCGGTCGCAAAATCATGTTCGTTGCTACTAAAAAGCAAGCAAAGGATATCGTTACCGAGGAAGCAAAACGGTTAAACATGCCTTTCGTAACTGAGCGTTGGCTTGGAGGTATGTTGACTAACTTTGCGACCATCAGAAAATCATTGAAAAAACTCGCTCAGATCGAGAAGTTGATAAAGGATGAGGCATTCAATAACCTTGCAAAACGCGAGCGTTTGATGATCACCCGTGAGAAGGCCAAGTTGGAGAAATTGTTAGGTGGTATTGCCGATCTTAACAGACTTCCCGCAGCGCTTTTTGTAATTGATGTAAAGCGTGAGCACATCGCGGTTACTGAAGCCCAAAAATTAAATATTCCTGTATTTGCATTGGTTGATACCAATTCAGATCCATCTGGCGTTGATTTTCCGATTCCAGCCAATGACGATGCTTTTAAATCAATCTCTATACTTACAAAACACGTTGGTAAAGTAATTGAAGAATCGTTGATGGAGCGCAAGAAAGATAAAGAAGATGCTGCGCACAAAAAGGATGAAGATGAAAAAAGAAGAGTTGACGAACCGGTAGAAGAAGCAAAGTAATATCTAATAAATAGAAGTTTTTGATCGTCCTGCCGCTTTGCAAACAATTAAGCTGGTAGGACGGTTTATTTTAGGCCAAATCATAAAATCTAAATTCACTAATAATATGTCAGCTATTTCAGCGCAAGATGTAAACAAACTCCGCCAGATGACTGGAGCTGGTATGATGGACTGTAAAAAAGCCCTTACCGAAGCCGATGGAGATTTTGAAAAAGCTATCGAAATCTTAAGGAAGAAAGGCCAAAAAGTTTCTGCATCCCGCTCGGATAGAGATGCAAAAGAAGGTTCTGTTTTCATTAAGGTAAGTGATGATAAGAAGGAAGCTGTTCTCATTGCGCTTAACTGCGAAACGGATTTTGTGGCTAAGAATGAAGAGTTCCAGGCTTTAGGAAAGCTAATTGCCGATACGGCATATGCCAATAAGCCTGCTGATAAGGAAGCACTCTTGAACTTAAAAGCAGGTGCCCTTACGTTGAATGACAAGATTGTTGAACTGGTAGGCAAGATTGGTGAAAAGATAGAAGTGAGCGAGTACATTCACATGAAAGGTGAGACCGTTGTACCCTATATTCACGCTGGTTCTAAATTAGGTGTATTGGTTTCATTGAAAGGTATCAATGGCAAAGATGTTACGGAAGCAGGAAAGGATGTCGGTATGCAAATAGCAGCGATGAATCCGGTAGCAGTCGATGAAAAGTCAGTCGACAAGACCTTGATTGAAAAAGAATTGGAGATTGCAAAAGCTCAAATTCTCGCTGAAGGCAAACCTGAAAATATGGTGGAGAAGATTGCCCAAGGTAAGCTGAACAAATTCTTTAAGGAAAGCACGCTTTTGCATCAGGCTTTTGTAAAGGATAACTCCAAGACCGTAGCACAATACCTGGATAGTGTTTCAAAAGGATTAACAGTTGCCGAATTCAAACGAGTAACCATCGGATAAAAGAAATTAAACTCCTTAGAAAAGCCAGGCCATGAACCTGGCTTTTCTTTTTTACGTTTTGCTCAATTAAGAATAAATTAAGTGCATGTTTAAATCCATACATCCCTTCGATCAATCCGTTGTCGGAGAATTTCCCTTGATGAATAGTTCTGACGTTCAAAAAAAACTTGATCTCGCGTCAAAAGCGTTTGCAGATTGGAAAAAAACTTCATTCGCACATCGCGCTAGCCTGATGTTAAAAGTGGCTTCGATCATCCGTAATAACAAAGAGGAATATGCACGAACCATTGCCCTGGAAATGGGCAAACTCTTGTCGGAAGCAAGAGCTGAAGTTGAAAAGAGTGCCACTGCGTGTGAATACTTCGCGCAGCACGCGGAGGAATTTTTGAAAGATCAGACAGTGGTAACGGAAGCGAAACGAAGTTTTGTAGCCTTTCAGCCTGTCGGCGCCCTGCTCGCCATTATGCCGTGGAATTTTCCCTTTTGGCAAGTATTCAGATTCGCGGCACCCGCGCTGATGGCGGGAAACGTGGGCCTTTTGAAACATGCACCAAATGTTACCAGGTGCTCTCTGATGATCGAAAAAATCTTTTCAGAAGCTGGCTTCCCTCCCGGAGTTTTTCAAAGTTTAATCATCGAAGTGAATCTTGTAGAAGGAATAATTTCGTCTGACATTATCCAGGGCGTTGCCCTCACGGGAAGCGAGGCAGCAGGATCGCAGGTAGGATCCATTGCAGGCAAAAATATTAAGAGGACCGTCTTAGAGCTCGGTGGAAGCGATGCCTTTATTGTGTTGCCAGATGCTGATCTGGAGAAGACGGTTAAAATTGCAACCCAATCCCGGATGCAAAATGTCGGGCAATCATGCATCGCAGCAAAACGCTTTATTGTCCTGGAGGAAATAAAAGAAAAATTTATTGCCCAGTTTGCTGAAAGTATCCAATCGCTTGTGCAGGGAGATCCTTTCAACGAAAAAAGTACGTTGGGCCCATTAGCACGTCTTGATCTCGCAGAGAAATTGGAGGTTCAGCTGAGAAAATCAATTGATGCTGGTGCTAAACTTTTGGTTGGAGGTCAGAGAAATGGATGCAATTTTCAAGCTACTTTATTGGATAATGTTCGACCAGGTATGGCAGCCTTTGAGGAGGAAACATTCGGTCCATTAGCGGCTGTCATTACGGCCAAGACGGAGGACGAAGCTATTGCTTTAGCCAATAAAACCCGATACGGATTGGGGGCGACAGTTTGGACCCAGGATCTAAAAAGGGGTGAGCGTATCGCTCGCGAACTGGATTCAGGATCCGTTTTAATCAATTCTCTCATGCGTTCTGATGTCAGGTTGCCCTTCGGAGGTGTTAAGAAATCAGGTTATGGACGTGAATTATCCGAGTTTGGCATCAAAGAATTTGTAAACGTCAAAACGATTTCCATCGCACAGCGCTAGCATTATTAAAATTGTTTAAGGACGAATAGGGGTAAGGACAATGTGAATTGTCCTAGAGCCAAACCATAAAAAATTATGTTACGTCCTATAAACATCCTAAAAACCGTATTGGCGATTACTTTATTTTCAATTCTAACGTCCATGCTGTGAAGAAGACCCTGGTCCCATACAAGAGAATCGTAAAGAATATGCTATTGTCGATTTTGATCGGTTGGAAATGGGAAGTGCCTTCAATATAGAGGTAGAACAAGGCAATGCATTTAGCGTGAAAGTAAAAGGAGACAGAAGAAATATCGATGATCTGAATGTCTATAAAAATGGCAATACACTTGTCGTGGAGTTTGATGATGATGATGCTAACCGCCATCACGACACCTACATCTCCATAACAATGCCCAGCCTGAAAGGTGTAAATTTTTCTGGAGGCAGCGTTTCTAAAATACGCGGTTTTGAAAGCGAAGAGGATCTTGATCTTTTATTTATCAGGCGCATCGATCTCACAGTTGGATGTTAATTATCGGGAAATTGATGCTTGTCGTGGCAGGTGCTTCGAGTTTAGTATTGTTTGGTTCCGGAGATGAATTCAATGCCGAAATTTCGGGAGCTTCAACATTCAAGGCGTTCGATTATCCTGTAAGGGAAGCCATGATTGACATCTCCGGCGCAAGTGAAGGAAAAGTTGCTGTAACGGAAGAGCTAAAAGTAACTGCCGGTGGCGCCAGCTCTGTTTTATATCGCGGCAATCCTTCAGTTGTTTCCAATATTTCCGGAGCCAGCACGGTTCAAAAGGATTAAATATTAACTCATTAACCATAGCAAAAGGAGCGAAAGCTCCTTTTTTGTTTTCATACCTGGTCAAAAAATATTTTTCATTTTTACACCATTACCAAAACCTTCCCTCATTTTTGCCGTATGCAAAGATTCAAGCGATCTCAACGCCTATGATCATTCTATTTTAAGTTTGGTACTTCCAAACATCTTTTAAGTTTCTGAACTCCATCCTGGAGCATTTCTCTTTTGTTTCATTCTTAAATCGTTATTAAATGTTAGTTTTTAACAAGACCAAGTCTTTTTTTCGTCTTTTCGTCCAGGCCATAAAAGGCGACACACAGGATTACACTTCTGGTAGTATCGACAAGGCGATCCTCTTATTGTCCATTCCCATGATTTTGGAAATGTCAATGGAGTCGTTGTTCGCGGTTGTGGATGTTTACTATGTAAGTCAGTTACATGACAATGATGCCGTTGCAACGGTGGGATTAACCGAATCCGTACTTACTTTAATATATTCTTTGGCCATGGGTCTGAGCATGGGCGCTACCGCTATGGTCGCACGAAGAGTAGGCGAGCGGGATATAAACGCTGCCCGAGTAGCAGCCATGCAGGCGATCTACATTGGTTTAGGGCTCTCGTTATTGATCACCGTTGTAGGCGTATTCTTTTCTGAGGATATACTTCGCCTGATGGGTGCAAGCGAATCACTTATTGAAAATAACGCTGGGTATACACGCTGGATGTTTACCGGCAATATCACGATTATGTTATTGTTTCTAATCAATGGTGTATTTCGTGGCGCTGGAAACGCATCCATCGCAATGCGCGCGCTTTTATTGGCCAACGGATTAAATATAATTTTAGATCCCGTTTTTATTTTTGGTTTCGGACCTGTTCCCGCTTTTGGTGTGGAAGGTGCCGCTATTGCGACAAATATTGGTAGAGGTACGGGAATTTTATTTCAGCTCTATCATTTGTTCAGAGGCAAGAGTTTGATAAAACTTCATGGCGGGAATTCCGCGATTCTGTGGGATATCATCTGGCGGCTAATAAAAGTTTCTGCCGGGGGCACAGGTCAGTTCTTAATCGGTTCTGCAAGTTGGATTTTCCTGGTGCGCATACTTTCAGATTTTGGGAGTACTGCCGTTGCTGGGTATACCATTGCCATTCGGGTAATTGTTTTTGCTATTCTGCCGGCGTGGGGGATGGCGAATGCAGCGGCTACGTTAGTTGGACAGAACCTGGGGGCCGGTCATCCGGAAAGAGCAGAAAAATCAGTGTGGAGAACGGCTTTTTTTAACATGGTCTTTTTAGCACTGGTGACGCTGGTGTTCTTTAGTCTGGCAGGTTACATTATCCAACTTTTTACGAACGATGAACTGGTCTTGAAGAACGGAATTCAATGTTTACAAATCGTTTCCGTTGGTTATATATTTTATGCGT
This sequence comes from uncultured Bacteroidota bacterium, assembly GCA_963739105.1. Taxonomy (GTDB): domain Bacteria; phylum Bacteroidota; class Bacteroidia; order Cytophagales; family Cyclobacteriaceae; genus Chryseolinea. Next base: position 62,332 of record CAVTZI010000028.1, read on the forward strand.
ATGGTATGGTCGTGGGGCAGTCGTTCAATGGTGCTGGCGATACGCGCACACCTACGCTGATCAGTTTTTTTGGATTTTGGATATTTCAAATCCCGATGGCGTATGCCCTGGCCAACTGGTGGGGTGCAGGAACAACAGGTGTCTTTTCCGCTATCCCCATAGCAGAATCTCTTATGGCCGTAGCGTCAATCTTGATATTCAGACAAGGGAAATGGAAGGCCGTTAGAGATTTAATGTAATCGGTAAGCGGTAATCGGTAAGCGGTTCCGGTAGTACAGTGTGTGCAACACGATCAGATTATTTGATACTGATTATCGAATATCTAAGCTCGCACGATTCACTAATCAGATTACCTTCATGGTATTGCCCTTTGTGAACTTTACTTTTTAGTGGCTAGGTATTTATTATGATAGTAAAGATGACGAGCTATTCGATACTGAATATCAAATAACAGCGCTCTTTGCTATCGGACACCGATTACCGATCACCGATTACCGATTACCTGATCACCGATTACCTCTTACAAACCACTACTTACCATTTACATTCCCACCACCACCATCATCCCGCTTTTTAAAAGCTGCTTTAAAAGCATTTCCCAACTCATCGCTTGCTTTCTTAAGACTGTCCTCTACCTCCTTCCAGCGTTCGTTGTTTTCCGATTCTTTCTTTATTTTTTCAGCAGTTGCTTTAAGTTCTTCGAATTTTTCTTTGAATTCTTTTTGAAGCTTTTCACTAGCGTCATTAAGATCCACCATAAAATCGTCTACCCTTTTGCCAAAGTTTTTAAACTTTTTTTCGTTTCGTCCTTCGTTGCTTGTTTCCATAGCCTTGAATATTTTTAATCAATTTATTATTTGTTATACCATCAAAAGCATCTTAAAGTTTCAAAACTCACAGCTGGCGAAATTTCGTGTTTCTCGTGGCCGTTATAAATGACCAAAGGCACCTACATTCATTATTAATGTATAAACATATTTTCAAATATAAAAAGGAATGGATTTGGGGCTAGGTTATCAAAATAAGCGTTCAGCTGAGTTGTACAGCCGCTTCAATTATCTATTTTTGGTTAATCAATAAACCACATTTAAGGTGTGAAAAGGCTACAAAAATTTTTGCCACTTCTTTTTATCGTGTTGCTGTTGGCTTCCTGTGCGTCATCACATCATTCGCACAAGCACAAGAAAATAAAACCTGGAAAACCGATGCCTTGTCCCATTAAAAGATTGCTGATGAATCTTCGTAAAATTGTAATTGCGATTGACGGCTATTCAGCATGTGGAAAAAGCAGCACAGCTAAGTTGGTCGCTAATATTTTGGGTTACCGTTATATCGATACAGGAGCTATGTACCGTGCAGTGACATTATACTTTATGGAGCATCATGTTGCGCTGACAAATCCGAAAGAAATTTCAAGATCGCTTCAGCAAATCAATATATCGTTTAAAGTAAACTCTAAAAATATTACAGAGACTTTTCTCAACGGTCTTAATGTAGAGAAGTCTATTCGAAGCATGCGAATATCGGAGCGCGTGAGCGAAGTCAGTGCCATTAAAGATGTACGCGTGGCAATGGTAGAACAGCAACGGAAAATGGGCAAGGAAAAAGGCGTCGTCATGGATGGACGGGATATCGGTACGGTTGTATTTCCAAATGCGGAATTAAAGCTTTTCATGAGCGCCGACTTACTGGTTCGGGCGTTTCGTCGTCAGAAGGAATTGTTGGAGAAAGACCGGATGGTGGATCTGGATGACGTCATCAGCAACATTGTGCAGCGGGACGAAATTGACACCACTCGCATCGAAAGTCCATTGCGACAGGCAGAGGATGCCATCCTCATTGACACGACACACATAACGCTGGATGAACAAGTGGATGAAGTGGTTCGCTTAGCGCTTGCGAGGGTGATTCCGACGTCCTGATTAGGTCAATTTTCGGCCGAAAAAATCGTTAAAACCTATCTTTTATACCACTCTTCAAAAATCATATTTCTCCTATTGAATGTTGTGAAAAATGCTAATTTTGCCCCGTCCTAAATTTAGACGCCAGGTACATGGGCAAATTTATCCGATTGAAGAAGGGCTTTGATATTAACCTCTCAGGAAAAGCCACTTTAAAACTAACACAAACTGAACAGCCTGAAACATTTGCTATTAAACCCACTGATTTTTATGGCATTTACATGCCAAAAGTCGTGGTGAATGAGGGTGATATCGTAAAGGCTGGTTCTCCGCTTTTCCATGACAAGAAAAATGAAAATATAATTTTTACCGCGCCTGTAAGTGGCGAAGTGGTTGAAATAAAGCGCGGGGAAAGGCGCAAACTTCTGGAAGTCAAAATATTGGCAGATAGAACGGTAGAACATCTTCCGTTCACCAAATATTCGGTATCTGAAATTGCAAATCTGACCCGCGATCAAATTCAGCAGCAACTTGTTGAAAAGTGGTGTTTGGGTCAATTTGGTACAGCGTCCTTTTGGTGTTGTTGCTGATCCTGCGGAAACACCGAAATCCATATTTATTTCCGGTTTTGATTCACATCCTTTAGCGCCTGATTACAACTTCTTGTATAAGGGGCAGGAACAATATTTTCAGATCGGCGTCGATATTTTGAAAAAGTTTACGGAGGGACCTATTCATCTCAATGTCCACACCAAAAAAGAAATAGGAGCAATATTTTCGCAAGTCCAGGGGGTGGAGCTTAATAAATTTTCAGGACCTCATCCGGCGGGTTGTGTGGGTGTGCAGATTCATCATATTGATCCCCTTGGAAAAAGCGATGTAGTCTGGACGATCAATCCCTACGGCGTAATCCAGATCGGAAAACTTTTCCTGAATGGAATCTATGATGCTTCGAAAATACTAGCGGTTGCTGGTTCAGAAGTTAAGGATCCGCAGTATTATAAAACTTATACCGGTGCGTCCGTTAGCAAATTCCTCAAAAATAATTTGAAGCAGGAGCATGTGCGGGTGATCTCGGGCAATGTTCTGACGGGTACAAAAATCAATAGCGATGGTCATGTGGGATTTTACGACCAGCTTGTTTCGGTAATTCCGGAAGGAGATAAGTACGAGTTCCTCGGCTGGATTACTTCCTCGGCTCAAAAGCTCAGTGTTAGCCGTGCTTGGGGGTTGTTTTCATTTTTGAATTATAATAAAGAATATATTTTAGACAGCAATACCAAAGGTGAGCCCCGGGCTTTTGTTCAAACGGGAGTTTTTGAAAAAGTAACACCCATGGATGTCCTGCCAACGCACTTGCTAAAGGCCATTATTGCCGAGGACTTTGACGATATGGAGGCCCTTGGAATTTATGAAGTGATTGAAGAGGATCTTGCGCTATGTGAATTTGTGGATGTATCCAAACATCAAGTGCAGGCTATTTTACGGGAAGGAATTGATTTAATGCAGACTAGCTAAACGTATATGAAGTTTTTACGCGATGCCTTGGACAAGGCAAAACACAATTTCGAAAAAGGAGGCAAGTGGGAAAAATTCTACTATGTCTTCGAGGCCTTCGATACGTTTGCTTTTGTACCGAATACAACAACTCCTCCAAAGGGTGCACAGATTCGTGATGCGGTCGATATGAAACGACTGATGATGACCGTAATCATTGCGATGGTTCCCTGTTTAATCTTTGGGATTTTTAATGTTGGCTACCAACATTTTCTTGCGCTGGGTCGAGGAAGCTGGAATTGGCGAAATGTTTTGGATCGGTGCTGTTCAGGTTGTTCCGATCATCATAGTTTCTTATGCAACCGGTCTTGGCGTAGAATTTATTTTCGCAACGTTTCGAAGACATCCAGTGAATGAGGGATTTCTGGTAACAGGGATGCTTATTCCCCTTGTAATGCCTCCGGATGTTCCGCTTTGGCAAGTTGCTGTTGCAACAATATTTGCAGTTATTATTGGTAAAGAAGCGTTTGGTGGAACTGGGATGAATGTTGTAAATGTTGCATTAACGGCACGCGCATTTTTATACTTTGCATATCCGGTCGATATGGCCGGAGAAGTTTGGACTTATATTCCTGAAGGAGCCAAGACGGTGGAAGGATATTCAGGTGCAACGCCGTTGGCTGTTGCGGCCAACGCAATCACAACGGGTGAAAATGTCGTCACTTCGCTTGCGAATTTTGGAGGCGGCTGGGCTGCTAATATTTATAGTCTTGGAAATATGTTTCTGGGATTGATCCCGGGAAGTATTGGTGAAACTTCTACTTTAATGTGTCTGATCGGTGCTTTTATTCTGATCTTCACAGGGGTAGGCAGCTGGAAAATTATTGTAAGTGTATTTGCGGGAGCATATGGCATGGGATTGTTTTTGAATTTGGTTGGCGGAAATCCATTTGTCGAAATGCCTGCACATTATCATTTAGTGATGGGCGGCCTGGCATTTGGGGCGGTTTTTATGGCAACGGATCCCGTAACAGCGGCTCACACCGAAACTGGGAAATGGTTTTACGGAGCACTTAATTGGAATGATGACCGTCTTAATTCGTGTGTTTAACCCCGCCTATCCCGAGGGCATTATGTTAGCGATTTTATTGATGAACGTATTCGCTCCGCTAATTGATTATTTTGTAGTAAGTGCAAACAAAAAACGCAGACTAAAACGTGCGACAGTCTAATTTATATATCATCATCTATGCCGGCGTCCTCACCATCGTGTGTGGCGGTCTTCTGGCTTTGGCTTCTGAAGGTCTAAAAGAAAAGCAGCAGTTCAATATTGACATGGAGCAGAAGAAAAATATTCTCTCCACGGTTATCGCGCTCGAGGAAGGTGTTGATATCAATCAGCTTTACGCTAAAAGGGTGAAAGCCTTCGTTGTTGATTTTCAAGGGAGCGTAAAAGAAGGTATGCAACCTAAGGATGTGAATTTAGCGGCGGAGTATAAAAAACCTCGCGAGCAGCGACTGCTTCCTGTTTATGAATTTAAGAATGAGACCGATTCTTCCAAGACAGATTATGTCGTGCTTCCGGTGTATGGATACGGACTTTGGAATAATATCTGGGGCTTTGTTGCGCTAAAGTCCGATTTGAATACGGTACAAGGTGTGAAATTTCAGCATGCTGGCGAGACGCCAGGGCTGGGCGCACGAATTGAATCGGATGAAGAAGTTCAGAATCGTTATAAAGGAAAAACAATTTTTGATCAGGATAAACTTGTGTCTGTTACAATGATGAAAGGTGAGGGAAATGATTATTCAAATAATCCGCACCGCGTTGATGGAATGTCAGGCGCGACGTTGACTGCGAAAGGAGTCAATAACATGCTATTGGATTATTTCCAGGCGTATGAAAACTACATGAAGAAAAACAAGAAAAATTAAATAACAGGTTATGAGTACGGAAGCTGTTGAAGTTCAGGAGAAAAAATCAGAGCCGCTTTTTTCAAAGAAAAACCGGAAGCTGATATCCAATCCGTTAGACATTGATAATCCAATTACGGTGCAAATCCTGGGTGTATGTTCTGCGCTTGCAGTAACGACACAAATGAAGCCGGCATTTGTGATGTCGTTGGGGTTAACCATTGTAACGGCATCATCAAACGTCGCGATTTCATTAATGCGAAATTCCATACCATCACGGATACGGATTATTGTACAGCTGGCGGTCGTGTCCTTGTGGGTAATTCTTGTCGATCAACTTTTGAAAGCTTACGTTTACGACGTCTCTAAACAACTTTCAGTATTCGTGGGATTGATTATTACTAATTGTATTGTGATGGGTCGCCTGGAAGCGTTTGCGATGGGCAATAAACCCTGGGCATCGTTTTTGGATGGCCTCGGTAATGGAATAGGATACGGATTGATTTTAATGACATTGGCGTTCTTCCGGGAATTGTTGGGTGGCGGATCACTCTTCGGTTTCAAAGTATTCGAATCAATGGGCTTGCATTATCAAGGCAATGGATTAATGCTTTTGCCAGCGGGCGCGTGTATCCTACTTGGATTGATCATTTGGATACAACGGGCAATAAACGGTTATCGCGAATCACATTAATTTAAGAACATGGAGAATCTGATTAATATAGGTGTTCGATCGATCTTTATCGATAACATGATCTTTGCTTACTTCTTGGGCATGTGCTCATTTCTCGCGATTTCCAAAAAAGTTAGTACTGCTTTTGGCTTGGGAATAGCCGTAGTATTTGTGCTTGGCGTTACAGTGCCGATCAATTGGTTAGTTCAAAATTATGTGCTAACCGCAGGCGCTTTGGCATGGCTAGGGCCAAGCTTTGCTAATGTTGATTTGAATTTTCTTCAGTTCATTGTCTTCATTTCTGTAATCGCCGCCGTAGTTCAGTTAACTGAAATGGCCGTTGAAAAATTTTCTCCTGCATTATATGGAACGCTCGGCATTTTTCTTCCGCTGATTGCAGTGAACTGTTCTATTTTAGGTGGCGCGTTGTTTATGGTGGGAAGACCATACAATCTCACAGAGGCCACTGTTTTTGGTTTTGGTTCTGGTATTGGATGGATGCTGGCAATTGTGGCGTTGGCTGGTGTGCGTGAGAAGATGAAGTATTCGAATGTCCCGGCACCCTTGCGTGGACTGGGGATAACATTTATCCTCGTGGGATTGATGTCCCTTGGATTCCTTAGCTTTTTAGGTTTTTCATTATAAAAAAAATTAAACCAATAAACTGAGGCTTCCACTAAAACGGGAAGCCTTTTTTATTTTCAACGCTATGGATAACACCTTTAAACGTATCATTCGCTATTTTTTTAGCGGCACTCTTTTTATCGTGCCCTTAGTGGCCACGGGATATTTCATTTATGTTTCCTTTCGGTGGCTCGACGATCTTTTAAATCTTCCCTATCCGGGTCTCGGCTTTGCGATTATCCTTTTTGCCATCACGGCATTTGGATATCTAACAACCAATTTTGCTTTTCGGACTTTTACCGGTTGGTTTGATCGCGGCATGAACAAGATTCCCTTGGTGAAATTGATCTATGCTGCCTTGAAAGATCTGCTAAATGCATTTGTCGGAGAAAAGAAAAAATTCAACAAACCGGTGTTGGTGGAAATCAACAGGGAGAATAAGCTTTACCAAATCGGATTTATCACGCAGGCTGATCTTACGGAGCTTGGCTTAAAGGATATGGTTTCAGTTTACTTGCCACATTCTTATGCATTCTCTGGCTGCATTACGTTATTACCAAAAGATCGCATCACGCCGCTAAATGTTTCAGGCACCGTGGCGATGAAGTATATTGTCTCAGGAGGAGTGAGCGGATTTCGTGAAAGTAGTTTCTGATTAGTTGATCACGCCGGATCCAACTAATTCTTCGCCTTCATACCACGCTGCAAATTGTCCAGGAGTAATGCTCTTTTGTGGCGCATCAAAAATAATATAGAGTCCTTCTTCCCGCTGATTTAACGTACAGGGTACTAGCATTTGACGATAACGAACGCGTGAAAAATATTTTCTCGATTCTCCCGCTGCCAAAGCCAGATCTTCCCGGATCCAATGAATATCATTTCTCGGTATAAAAAGACCTTTGCGATATAGCCCCGGATGATCTTCACCCATTCCCGTATAAATAATATTTTCATGGGTGTCGGTTCCAATCACAAACAAAGGCTTTTCATTCCCACCTAAATTCAATCCTTTACGCTGGCCAATAGTGTAATAGTGGGCTCCCTTGTGTTCGCCAATAACTTCGCCTTGTTCCGGTGAAAGATTATAGTTAGCGGAAATGTTTTTTAAGTCTTCCGAATCATATCCATTTTTGAAAACAGGTGAGCCGGAGGGAATCTCAATCACTTTTCCTTTCTTAGACTCGAGGCGTTGTTGCAAAAAATCGGGAAGATGTACTTTTCCTACGAAGCACAAACCCTGTGAATCTTTTTTATCTGCGGTAACTAAATTTATTTTCCGCGCAATTTCTCTTACCTCAGGTTTGAGCAATTCTCCGATAGGAAAAAGTGACTTCGAAAGTTGAGCTTGTGTGAGTTGACACAGAAAATAACTTTGGTCTTTATTTGAATCCTTCCCGCTCAGTAACTGATAAATTTTTTTTCCGTCTTTTTGGATTTCTCCCTTTCGCGCATAGTGACCAGTAGCGACAAAATCGGCGCCGATCTTTAATGCAGCATTTAAGAAAATATCGAATTTGATTTCCCGATTGCAGAGGACATCCGGATTGGGTGTTCTGCCGCGTTGATATTCGGCGAACATGTAATCCACAATTCTTTCTTTGTATTCTTTGCTAAGGTCTATCGCCTGGAATGGGATACCCAAATGTTGAGCCACGATCATGGCATCATTGCTATCATCAAGCCATGGACATTCTTTGCTGATGGTCACCGAATCGTCATGCCAGTTCTTCATGAACATTCCGATCACCTCATAGCCTTGTTCCTTGAGTAAATATGCTGCAACGCTGGAATCTACCCCGCCGGATAGCCCCACGACCACGCGCTTGCCTTTCCCTATTTCGGGGTTTTGGCTATTTGCAAACGTTTTATCAGGCGAATTCATAGTTATAAGGCTCAAAATTAAGCAACCGGAGCGAATTAATTTAACGCTGTACCTTCAGCCAAAAGTTCATTCACGGTTTCATTAAAATGTTCTTTGAATTGATCGTAATAAACGCCGGTGCTCGGACCTGTGAAACCGGTATGTATCTTTTTAACTTTGCCATCTTTCCCGATAAAAATAGTGGTGGGAAACGCTATTACACCATTCAGCATGGGCAGGGTTTCCGAAGCTTTGGCCTTATCATCGGTGCCTGCTATAGCAAAATCATAAGATACATGGAGCTTATCGATCATCTTTTTGATGCGGGTGCTCGCGTAGTTAAAATCCGCCTTCCGCTCGTAAGCTAAACCAATGATCGAAACACCTCTGTCCTTGTTTTCATCATACCAAGGCGATAAAAATCTTGTTTCGTCCATACAGTTTGGACACCAGGTTCCGAAAAGCTGAAGGATCACGACTTTGTTTTTATATTTATCATCACTAAGGCTAACGTTATTTCCATTTACATCTGGGAAATTAAAAGTTATACGATCATATCCTTCTTTCAGATAGGTTAGTTTTTCAGCATCGGGCAAAGTGGCATGATCATTTTTGATGGCCGTCCATGTTTCCATCCGGGTTTTACCTGAATAGTATTTTCCCGTAAGCGTGCCATCCATCTGCTTCGAAGCGGTGAATAGATAAACATAATTGCCATCGAATAAGCTTAGCTGTAAAGTGCCATCGGCAACATTTCCCTGGAGGAACCGGTAATCGCCAGTCGGGGTTAGAAATGTACCCGTTACGCTGTCGCCGGTCTGATTGAAAATGCCGATTGCTGGAATGGTATCTTTCTCATCATAAATAAATGTCACTTCATACTTGCCGCTGAAATCGGGCACTTCAAGCTGATTAGTGCCCTTTGGGAAGCGATTCGATTGTCCATGCGCAGCACGGAAAGGAAGGCGATAATCCTTAGCGAAATTTTTAATAAACAAACCGTTAAGAGAGTCACCTTTTACAACGGCCTTGATATTCGCATCGAAAATATGAAGCGCGATGTCGACAGAATCACCATTTACTTTGACTTCATCCAACAACAGACGCTCTTCGGCATTTATCAAGTAGATATTAATATCGTTAGTATCGTTTCTCTTAACCTCAAAATTAAATGGTAATTCCCTTCCCTGAATTTCCACCGTCGCACGCCATATGCCGCTCTTCAGTTCCGGCAAAGATTCTTTTTTGGCGAAACAGCCAGTGAACAGCAAAGCGACGAGGATGTATCCAACTCGATTCATTTGGAAATGTTTTATGAATTGCAAAACACAAAAATGCAGGAAATGATTTACATTTTGGATGTTGTTTAAATTTGCTTGCGGATGTTTCACGAATTAAAAGTGCTGGAGTTGGCTTCCGTTCTGGCGGGCCCCAGCGTTGGCCAATTCTTCGCTGAATTAGGTGCTGAGGTTATCAAAGTAGAGAACGTCCATACAGGTGGTGATGTGACCCGTACCTGGAAGGTTAAAAACGAAGAGACAGACGACCGGTCTTCCTATTTCTGCTCCGTAAACTGGGGGAAGAAATCGATTGCTGTCGATTTAAATCGAACGGAAGGAAAGGCAATCGTATATAAACTTGTTGAAAAGAGCGACATCGTGATCGCGAGTTATAAGTCCGGTGATGCTGAAAAACTTGGCGTCGACTATAAAACTTTATCTTCCCTGAATCCTCATCTCATTTACGGTCAAATCAGTGGATTTGGATCCAGTAATCCTCGCGTTGGCTACGATGCTGTTATTCAAGCAGAAGCAGGTTTTATGTTTTTAAATGGAGAACCAGATGGCCCCTCGCTTAAAATGCCGGTGGCGCTCATGGATATTCTTGCTGCACATCATTTGAAAGAAGGAATTCTCCTGGCGCTCCTTCGAAAAAATCAGACCGGCAAAGGTGATTTTTTGGAGGTTTCTCTTTTGCAGGCAGCGGTATCTTCATTGGCCAATCAAGCCGCGAATTGGTTGGTCGCTGGCGTAAAACCTCAAAAGCAAGGTTCAGCCCATCCTAATATCGCTCCTTATGGAGATATTTTTAGGACGCTTGAAGGTCATGAAATTCTGCTGGCGATAGGAAGCGATCGCCAGTTCACTTCTCTATGCAAAATCTTGAACCTGGAGGACGCTGAATGAAAGTATCAGTACCAATGTCCTCCGGGTCAAAAATCGACCCGCCTTGAATCAACTATTAGGTCAAAATATTGGGTTGTTGCCCTTAAATACCTTGGTTTCCAAGCTACAGGCTGCGAACATACCCTATGGAATCATAAAAGACATGCAAGAGGTATTTGAAACTCCCGAAGTGCAAAGTCTGCTTTTGCATTCAGACGATCGGATCGGAGTTCGAACTTATGTTGGGACCCCTTTTCGCGATGGATCGTCCCACTTTCTACCACCACCTCATCTCGGAGAACATTCCCAGGAAATCCTCATTCAATCGCTTGCAATGCCAGCCCAGGAGGTAAAATCCTTGATCAACGCAGGCATAATTATCTAAAGCCAAGCCATAATTAGTTTCAAAAAGCGCTCCTTATGGACTTTTTATGCCCATTTATTCATAAAAATGTAAAATTGTGGTAAAAAGTGGTTGAAAGTGGTGTAAAATTACATAAGTTTGCTTTTAGGAGTAAAGACAACCACTACGTCTATGACTTTCTTCACAGGTCGATATGATAGCAAACTAGATTCCAAGGGCAGACTTGTATTGCCCTCGAAATTCAAGGCTCAGTTGCCGGAAGAAGGAGGCCATGAACTAATAATTCAACAAGGAATCGAGCCCTACCTTTCTGTTTACCCGTTGCTGGAATTCAAAAAAGTAGTGTCGAAAATTTCAGGGTTGAGCGATTTCAGCGAAGAAAACCGGCAAATACGCCTCAATTTTTTTTCGGGCATTGCCACAGTCGAGTTGGATGTTAACGGTCGTTTTCTGATTCCTAAAAATTTGCAGGTCTACGCAGCGCTTCAAAAGGAAGTAGTCTTAATCGGTATGCAAAGCATGATAGCCGTTTGGGATCCTAATTTATTTGATAAGCATCTGCTGAAAGACCAAAAGGAGTATTCCAAACTGATGCAGAAGCTTGATAAGTAAAGCTTCAAGCTTCAAGCTTCAAGCTTCAAGATCAGGACGATGAAGGATTTTAAAAAGTTGATGATATGGCAAAAGGGGATGGTACTAGCTAGTGAGATATATAAAACGAGCAAATTTTTTCCGAAAGAAGAATTGTTCGGCTTGCGATCTCAAACGACTAGGGCGGCAGTTTCAATACCTGCAAACATCGCTGAAGGAAGTGCCAAGAAAAGCCAGAAGGAGTACAAATATTTTTTGGAAGTGTCGCTTGGATCGGCATTTGAACTTGAAACGCACTTGTTGATTGCAAAAGGACAAAATTGGTTTCCGGAAGAAATCATAAACGAACTCTTAAGCAAAGTGATCGAAGAGCAAAGGATGGTAAGTTCGTTTATAACCAAGCTTGAAACTTGAAGCTTGCAGCTTGTGGCTTCGAATAAATATCACAAGCCGGTGATGCTGAAGGAATGCATCGAAGCGTTACAAATAGACCCGGAGGGTACTTATGTGGACGTAACATTTGGTGGAGGAGGGCATAGCAGAAAAATACTTGAAAATCTGAAAGGTGGCAGGTTAGTCGCCTTCGATCAGGATGAAGATGCCAGAAGGGAAGCGGAAGAAATTAAGGATCGTTCTTTTACATTTTGTCAAGCCAATTTCATGTACATGAAACGGTACTTGAAATTAAATGGTGTTACAACTGTCAACGGTATTTTGGCCGATCTGGGGATTTCATCTCATCAGATTGACTCTCCCGAACGTGGTTTTTCAACGCGCTTTGATGGCCCGTTGGATATGCGAATGGATAAGACAATATCGTTGACCGCTGCAGACATTTTAAACGAATACAGTGAAGATCAACTCCACAAAATCTTTGGAATGTATGGAGAGTTGAAGAACGCGAAGACCGCCTCAAAATTGATAGTGCAGCGGAGAGTCACAAAGCCGCTTCAGAGAACAGAGGATTTAAAAGCAACGCTTCAACCCATTGCTCCCCGAGGTAAGGAGAATAAATATTTCGCCCAGGTGTTTCAAGCCCTTCGTATCGAAGTGAATGAAGAAATGAAGGCCCTTGAAGATTTTTTGCACCAATGTGGCGAAGTGATCGTAACCGGCGGACGGCTGGTGGTGATGTCATACCATTCGCTTGGAAGACAGAATGGTTAAGAACTACATCAACAAGGGAAAGGTATTTGGCGAAGTTGACAAGGATTTTTTTGGAAATGAGATCAAACCGTTCGAAGCGGTAAATCGAAAACCGATTGAAGCATCGGAGGAGGAAATTGAAGAAAACAGCAGAGCACGAAGCGCAAAATTACGAGTCGCGACAAAGCTCTAGACAACGATTAACTGATAACGATAGATAACGGATAACGATAACGATAACGGAGTGGAGAACAAATTTAAAATCAAATCAAAAACAAAAAGCAAAGGATTTGCCAAAGGAATATTTTCTGGCATTGAAAGACGTCTGAAGCTTGAAAATTATTTTGAAGAAGGTTTTCCCGTTAAGTATCTACCCAAGATTTTGTTTGTTATGGCAATAGGATTGATCTATATCAGCAACACCCATTATGCCGAAAAGACCGTCCGCAAGATTAACAATATTCAAGCCGAGGTAGAGGACTTGCGCGCTGACTACACGACCTTAAAATCCGATCTCATGTTTGCAAGTAAACAATCTGAAGTCGCTAAAAAAGTAAAAGCATTTGAATTAAAAGAAAGTTTGAAACCGCCCTATAAAGTCGAAGTAGAAGAAGGTGAATATTAAGAAGTCCATATTACTGAGAGTACGCGTAGCATTTTTGTTTGCTGTACTCTTTGCTATTGCGATCGTCGTTAAAACTGCACATATACAATTTGCAGAAGGTGAGGAGTGGGCGGCTATGGGTGAGCGGATTTCATTTGACTACAAGCGGGTAAAGGCTACACGCGGAAATATTTACTCCGACAATGGAAGTCTGTTGGCAACGTCATTGCCTTTTTACAAAGTCGCTTTTGATGCCACCCTTCCCAGTGATGAAATTTTTAAAAACGGACTGGATTCACTCGCTTATAACCTCTCCAGATTTTTCAGAGATAAATCAAAAACAGAATACAGGCGTATCCTTCTCGACGCACGCGCTTCCGGAAAGCAATACATCGTTCTAAATCGCAAACGGGTCGATTATCAGGAGAAAAAGAAAATGATGACCTGGCCAATCTTTCGTGAGGGGAGACTTGGCGGAGGAACAATTTTTGAAAAAGTAGATGTACGTTATCACCCTTTCTCAAATCTGAGTGGAAGAACCATCGGCTATATAAATGAAAATGAGAAAGGAGTTGGTCTTGAATACAGTTTTAATAAACCACTGGGTGGACAGGATGGTTTTGCCTATTACCAGAAAATTGCGGGAGGAGTCTGGAAGCCCATCTTTGATGCTAATAATGTAAAGGCGGTTAACGGATTGGATATACAAACAACCCTCGATATTAACCTCCAGGACGTCGCAGAAACAGCCTTACACAAAGCTATGGCGCAACATGATGCGGCCGATGGGCTGGTGGTAGTGATGGAGGTAAAGACCGGCGCGATAAAAGCCATCTCAAATCTAAGTTCCGACGGGAAGGGAAATTTTCATGAAAGATTCAATTTCGCTGTGGGCCAATTATTCGAGCCTGGTTCAACATTTAAGTTGGTTACAATGATGGCGTTGTTGGAAGATAGTCCCATTGAGTTAACGGACAGTATCGATACCGGAAATGGCGAGTTTGTTTTTTATAACCGAACAGTTCGCGATCACGAGGAGGGAGGATTAGGAACAGTAACTATTCAACAAGCTTTTGAACATTCATCGAATGTAGCGATGGCCAAATTAGTGGATAAACATTTTGGTTTGAGACCGCAGAAATTTGTTGACTATGTCGATCAGCTAAAGTTATCCCAACCGTTAGGTCTCCAAATCATCGGCGAGCCGACACCTAAAATTACACGCCCGGGCCAAAAGGGTTGGAGTGGAATCAGTTTGCCATGGATGGCTTATGGGTATGGATTTGAAATTACGCCGCTCCATACACTTGCATTGTACAATGCTGTGGCTAATGATGGCGAAATGATCAAACCGGTATTTGTAAAATCAGTAAAACGTGCCGATGAGGAAGAAGACGTTTTCACCACGCAGGTGATCAATAAAAAAATCTGTTCATCCAAAACCCTTGATAAGCTAAAGCTACTTTTGGAAGGTGTCGTTGAAAATGGTACTGCTACAAACATTAAAGGTACCCATTATCGCATTGCAGGGAAGACTGGTACGGCGAAAATTCTCGAGAACGGCCGATATACCACGAAGTATATAACATCCTTCGTAGGCTACTTTCCTGCCCACGAACCAAAGTACAGTGCCATCGTGCTGATTAAGAATCCCCGGGGTTGGTATCAATATGGAAGCAGTGTAGCGGCACCGGTCTTTAAGGAAATTGCAGACAATATTTATGCACGGGATATCAATCTTCATCAGACCAATGGATGCGAAGAAATTTGGCGTAGCCAGCACTTTACCGGTGATCCGCGCGGGCAATCAGGACGAACTGACCAGGCTATGTAACGAATTGGGGATTTCAAATCATTCGCTAACAGAAGAAGAATGGGTGCGGTCCTCCGGCAGTGGAGGCGGTAGTGTAAAATGGAAGAAAGAGTATTAACGGTAGGGATATTGTCCCCGATGTCACAGGAATGACTTTTCGTGATGCGCTTTATTTGCTGGAGAATTCTGGGTTGCGGGTTTCGTATGAGGGAAAGGGACAGGGTGATCAAACAATCTTTAAACCCTGGAGGAAGAGTTGCAAAAGGAAGTACAATTTATTTAAGACTAGGATAATCACATAACAAATTTAAAACCACACACCCACCAATAACCAAAACCAGTGCCCGAATTAAAAGACATACTTTACAAAGTGTCACTTACGTCTAGCTACGGAGATATGAGCGTTGACGTCAAGGGAATTTGCTTTGATTCACGCAAAGTGAGGCCGGGCTTCTTGTTTATTGCTGTAAAAGGAACGCAATCCGATGGACACGAATACATCGCCAAGGCAATTGAGTTGGGCGCTATTGCAGTGGTATGCGAAAAATTGCCAGACACTGTAACCGATAAAATCACTTTTGTATCTGTTAAGAATAGCGGCCAGGCTTTGGGAATTATCGCATCCAATTTTTTTGGAAATCCCTCCGAAAAAATGAAACTGACGGGCGTGACGGGAACGAATGGTAAAACTACCGTTGCTACTTTACTGTATAAGCTTTTTGCTGCACTTGGACACCGATCAGGGTTGATCTCAACAGTAGAGAACCGGATCGTAGATCAGGTCATTCCTTCCACGCATACTACACCAGACCCAATCCAATTAAATGAACTTTTGAGGCGGATGGTGGAAGAAAAGTGTACGCATGTATTCATGGAAGTAAGTTCGCACGCCATCGATCAGGAGCGAATCGCGGGGTTGAAATTTGTGGGAGCATTGTTTACGAACATCACGCATGATCACCTGGATTACCACTTGACGTTTGAAAACTACATTAAAGCAAAGAAAAAATATTTTGATGAGTTAGGAAGCGATGCTTTTGCGTTGGTGAATGCTGACGACAAACGTGGCATGGTGATGATGCAAAATACCAAAGCCACAAAATATTCTTTTGGCCTTAAGAAGATGGTGGACTTCAAGGCTAAAATAATTACAAATTCGATTGAAGGTCTTGAGCTTGAACTCGCAGGAAAAACCGTTTGGTTCAAACTCATCGGTGACTTCAATGCATATAACCTCCTGGCTGTATACGGAGCAGCCGTGCTGTTAGGGGAAGATTCGGATGAGGTATTGGTAAAACTATCCTCGTTAAGTGGCGCTGTTGGAAGATTTGAATTGGTGCTTCCGGGCTCAAAAAAGATTGCCATTGTTGACTATGCTCATACTCCAGACGCTCTGAAAAATGTACTGGAGACTATCGCGCAGTTTCGATCTGGCAACGAGCAAGTGATTACGGTAGTAGGCTGTGGCGGAAATCGCGACAGAACGAAACGTCCAATGATGGCTTCGATTGCCTGCCGCCTGAGTGACAAGGTTGTGTTGACTTCCGACAATCCGCGGGACGAAGATCCGATTGAGATTATTAAGGAGATGCAAACGGGCGTGATGCCAACAGAGGCTCGCAAGACACTGATCATTGCTGATCGGGAGGAAGCCATTAAGACGGCCTGTATGATGGCTAAAGAAAAGGATATAATACTCGTGGCTGGAAAAGGACATGAAACCTACCAGGAAATAAAGGGAGTGAAATATCCATTTGATGACAGGGAAGTTGTTGAACGAATGTTAAAACTAACAAGCAACTAACGGATGCTGTACTATTTATTTGACTATCTCGACACATTGGACATTCCCGGCGCTGGCGTATTTCAATATATATCTTTCCGAGCTGGCATGGCCGCCTTTATTTCCTTGTTGATCACCATTACATTCGGAAAAAATCTGATCAACATACTCCGGAAAAAACAAGTTGGAGAAGATATCCGAGACTTAGGACTCGCCGGACAGATTCAGAAGAAAGGCACTCCCACTATGGGTGGTATCATTATCATCGCAGCGATCCTGATCCCGACGCTTTTGTTCGCTCAACTCGATAATGTTTATGTAATCCTGCTAATCATAGCCACTTGCTGGTTGGGTATTATTGGATTTGTGGATGATTACATTAAAGTATTCAGGAAAAACAAAGAAGGTCTTGCCGGGCGCTTTAAGGTGGTTGGGCAAGTAGGCCTCGGGTTAATAGTTGGATTTACACTGTACTTTAATACACAGGTGGTAATTCGGGAAGTTATCCCATCCCGCGCTCCCGTTATGGTTGAAAATAACGAAAGTACATTACAAAACAACCAGTCCTACAGAGAGGTTAAGTCGACCAAAACTACGGTTCCCTTCCTTAAGAACAACGAATTTGATTACAGCAGCTTGATTCCATTTTTACCTGTTGACTATACCTGGATCGTATATGTTGGAGTCGTGATATTTGTTATCATAGCTGTTTCCAATGGTGCCAACATTACGGATGGAATAGACGGTCTTGCGGCAGGTACTTCCGCCATCATCGGGCTGACCATAGCGATTTTAGCTTACGTATCAGGCCGCATCGACTTTAGTAGTTACCTCAATATTATGTACATCCCGAACTTAGGGGAGGTGGTGGTTTTTTGTACTGCATTTGTAGGAGCATGCCTGGGATTTTTATGGTATAACGCATACCCTGCTCAGGTTTTTATGGGCGACACCGGAAGCTTGACGCTTGGTGGTATTATCACGGTGTTGGCGCTTGCTGTTAGAAAAGAATTAATGATACCTGTTCTTTGTGGGATTTTTTTGGTCGAGAACCTTTCGGTGATTGTTCAGGTATCCTATTTCAAGTACACCAAGAAAAAATATGGCGAAGGCAGGAGAATACTATTAATGTCGCCGCTTCACCACCACTATCAGAAACGGAATATTCCAGAAGCAAAAATTGTAACGCGTTTTTGGATCATAGGGATTTTATTGGCGATCATTTGTCTGGCAACATTAAAACTTAGATGAGCGAAAGAGTCGTCATATTGGGCGCAGGTGAAAGTGGAACCGGGGCAGCATTGCTCGCGAAGCAGAAGAACTTTGATGTTTTTGTTTCGGACCAGGGACCCATTAAGGACAAATACAAGTCTGAACTTCAGAATGAAAGTATTCCATTCGAGGAAAATCTTCATTCAGAAGAAAAAATTCTAAATGCATGCTTTCGTCATCAAGAGCCCGGGGATCCCGCTTAAAGCGGAAATCATAAAAAAAATTAAGGCCGCTTCAATCTCGATCATCGATGAAATAGAATTTGCTTTCCTCTACACAGACGCGAAAATCATTGCTATTACTGGAACCAATGGAAAGACGACTACAACATTGTTGACCTATCATTTGATGAAGGAAGCAGGTTTTAAGGTGGCGCTTGCTGGTAATGTCGGATTTAGCATGGCGCGGCAGGTAGCCCGCGAGAGATTCGATTGGTATGTTCTTGAGATGAGCAGTTTTCAGCTTGATGGAATTAAAACATTCAAGCCAGCGATCGGGATATTGTTGAACATCACACCGGATCACTTAGATCGTTATGAATACTCTCTGGACAACTACATCAATTCAAAATTTCAGTTGATCCAGAACATGGGGAAGGAACAATACTTTGTGTATTACGTGAACGATCCGATCATTGAACGCGAGGTAAACAGGCGCACACTTATTCCAAAACAGGTGCCCGTTTCATTGTTGCCCTCATCGAAGGCTCCAATTCATTTTGATGGAGAGAAAATGAATTTCCAATTGAAAGAAAATTTCAGGATCGCACAATCGGAAACCACATTAAAGGGACCTCACAATCTTATTAATACGATGTCGGCAGTTTCTGCCGTCTTCATTGCCGGGGCTTCTCTGGACGCAATCAAATCGGGATTAAAAACTTTTAAGAACGCTCCCCATCGGTTGGAATCCGTCGCGACTATCAAGGGTGTCGAGTTTGTAAATGACTCTAAAGCTACAAATGTAGACTCCGTAGTATATGGATTGGGTAGCTATGAAAAATCACTCATCTGGATTGCCGGTGGCGTTGATAAAGGCAATGATTATAACATCATCAAAGATGAAGTTAAAAAGAAGGTAAAAGTGCTGATCTGCTTAGGCAAGGATAATGCGAAACTGAAAAAAGCATTTGGTGATGTCGTAAAAGAGATTTATGAAACACAAAGTGTAACAGACTTGGTGCGCCAGGCACTTCAGGTATCGCAGCCTGGCGATGTTGTGTTGCTCTCGCCGGCCTGCGCGAGTTTTGATCTTTTCAAAAATTATGAAGATCGTGGAGATCAGTTTAGGAAAGCTGTATTGGATTTAAAAAAAGAAGTGGAGGGTCAACGCGCATGAACAAGTTTAAAACATGGGCCGATGAAAATTTGCAAGGCGATCGCGTGATATGGGCGGTGGTGTTCGCACTATCCCTGATGAGCATTCTTGTGGTCTATAGTTCTATCGGAACATTGGCTTTCAAGCGGACTGAAAGCCCGGAAAGCTTTTTGATCAAGCACACATTTACCGTTTTGGTCGGGCATGGCAGCGATGTGGTTTGCCCATCGGGTAGACTACCGGTACTACTCCAAGCTTTCCAAATTTGCTTTATGGATTAGCATCCCTTTGTTGATTTATACTTTTACTAATGGTGTTACCATTAACGATGCTGCGCGGTGGATTCATGTTCCAATCATTGGATCATTTCAGCCTTCTGACTTTGCCAGTCTGGCGTTGATCGTAAATCTTGCAAGCATGTTGTCTAAACGACAACAGAATATTGATGATATCAAAGAATCATTAATTCCAATTCTGTTTTGGTGTGGAATTATATGCGGATTGATTGCATTGACCAACCTTTCAACGGCAGTCCTTCTCTTCCTGACTTGTATGTTAATTATGTTCATAGGTAGGGTGCCGACAAAATATCTGGCGATGCTCGTGTTTGTCGGTATTTTGTTTGGCGCGTTGGCGGTTAAGTTTGGTGTACGGGGTGAAACTGCCAGGAATAGAATTACAAACTTTATGAATGGCAACGAACTGCCATTCCAGGCCAAACATGCCCGCATCGCAGTGGCTACCGGAGGGATAGCCGGCAAAGGCCCAGGCAACAGCGATCAACGCAACATATTGCCACACCCCTATTCAGATTTTGTTTATGCGATTGTCATTGAAGAGTATGGAATGATAGGGGGAGTAGTCGTGCTAATCCTGTATCTGGTATTGCTTCATCGCGGAATGAAGGCTGCTTACAATAGTGATAAAGCTTTTGGAGGACTATTATCAGCGGGATTGAGTTTTGATTTGGTATGCCAGGCCCTGGTAAATATGGGTGTAGTGGTTGGGTTGGGGCCTATTACCGGTCAACCCTTGCCCTTGGTATCAATGGGCGGAACATCGATGGTCTTCACGGGTTTGGCTGTCGGAATTATTCTCAGTGTTAGTCGAGGTGACCGGGATCAGGAGTGGAGCCAAAATTCTAACGAAAAGGAAAATAGAAACATGACAGCGGCAAAAGCAGCGTAACGGGAAATGAATAGTTCACAATCATATCGTTTGATCGTCAGCGGTGGAGGCACCGGTGGCCATATTTTTCCTGCTGTCGCAATAGCCAATGAGTTTCGTTCGCGATATCCAAATTCCGAAATCCTCTTTGTCGGCGCTGAAGGCAGAATGGAGATGACGCGCGTGCCAGAAGCAGGTTACAAAATAATCGGACTGTGGATTAGCGGTTTACAACGCAAGCTTACATTGTCAAATTTGTTGTTCCCTATCAAGCTTATCGTAAGCTACTTCAGGGCAAGACAAATTGTAAATCAGTTTAAACCACACGTTGTTATCGGTACCGGTGGTTATGCCAGCGGTCCCATTATGATGGCGGCGACACGCAAAGGAATTCCCACTGTCATTCAGGAACAAAATTCTTTTGCCGGACTTGCCAACAAACAAGTCGCAGACAAGGCAAGTCGCGTATGTGTAGCATACGAGGGAATGGAAAAATATTTTCCTGCAAAGAAAATCGTCATTACAGGCAACCCGGTTCGAAAAGATATTCTGAACATCGATTCAAAACGCGATCAAGCCTTAACCCATTTCGCATTTAGCCCTCAGGTCAAAACGTTACTGATCATTGGTGGAAGTTTAGGCGCACGGACCATTAACGAAAGTATACTTCACGGAATGGAAAAACTTCTGGAAGCAAAGATCCAGGTGATCTGGCAAACCGGCAAGGGATACTATGAATCCTATAAGACACAACTTACAAAATTTGATCTGAGAAAAATTCGTGTCCAGGATTTTGTAAGGGAAATGGATTTAGCCTACGCCGCAGCAGACGTGGTTATTTCGCGGTCCGGTGCATTAAGTGTCTCTGAAATTTGTATCGCGAAAAAACCTGTGATACTGGTTCCGTCACCCAATGTTGCGGAAGATCATCAGACCAAAAACGCGAAGGCCCTCGCAGAAAAGGATGCGGCGATATTGGTGCCCGACAAAGATGCAGCTTCGATATTGGTTGATGCTGCATTGAACTTGATTTTTGACGGATCGCGAACAGCAAAGCTGTCGGAAAATATTGCAAAGTTGGCCAAGCCTCGCGCCACCAGTGATATTGTGAACGAAATAGAAAAACTGCTGGATGAGAAGTCAGTCGATGGCAAGATGCAGTCCTACAAGCTTTCATCAGACGATTCTCATACGAGCGGAAATAATTCAGGACGATTACAAACAGTATTGGTAAGAAGTAGATAAGATAGAAACAAAGTGAAACTAGAAGACTACCATAATATTTATTTTTTGGGCATCGGCGGGATCGGTATGAGCGCTTTGGGACGGTGGTTTCTAAAGAAAGGTTTGAACGTTTCGGGCTACGATCGAACCTCCACCACGTTGACCAATGAGTTGCAAAAAGAGGGAATGGCAATTCATTTTGAAGACAGTGTTGATAACATTCCGCAAGTGGTGCGCCAACAAAAAGAGAAGACCCTCGTGATTTTTACGCCGGCAATTCCGAAAAATCATTTGGAGTATAATTATTTAAAGGATAACGGCTATACGATCGTTAAACGTTCGGAAGTACTTGGCTTGATAACCAAAGGATACAAAACCGTTGCCGTGGCAGGCACGCATGGAAAGACGACGACATCATCCATGGTGGCCCATATCCTAAAGGTTGGTGGAAAAAATATGGTTGGATTTTTAGGGGGTATAACAACGAACTATAACTCCAATCTTGTGATGAATGGTGAAATTGACGACAATACAATAGTTGTAGTCGAGGCAGATGAGTTTGATCGTTCTTTCCTCCGACTGTTTCCGCAAATTGCCGTTGTCACTTCAGCCGATGCCGACCACCTCGATATCTATGGAGATCATGGAAGTCTTATACAATCCTTTAAAGATTTTATCAGTCAGATCAACCGCGGCGGTTCTTTGATTATCCACGAATCCATCGCTGAATTACTTGCATCCGACATTCATCATGTGACCAAAAATATTTACAGCATGAGCCGGGGACAATTTTTTGCCAGCAGCATTACCGCAAAGGGCGGATTTTTTGAGTTCGACTTACAAGGTTTTAGTAAGGTTGAACATGTCAAGCTTGGCGTCCCGGGTTTTCATAATATTGAAAATGCCATTGCCGCGTCCATTGCAGCGACTCTTTGTGGGATTTCGACGCAAACCATCCGACAGGCGCTTGAGTCCTTCACAGGTGTGAAAAGAAGATTCGAATATATCATCAAAGGCAAGCGTGTGATTTTTGTGGATGATTACGCTCATCATCCAACAGAAATTGAAGCGTTTCTGAAGTCGATGAAATCTTTGTACCCTGGACGCAAGCTGACCGTAATTTTCCAACCTCACTTATTCTCTCGCACGCGGGATTTTGCGGAAGGATTTTCAAAGAGTTTGAGTCTGGCGGATGAATTATTTCTGATGGATATCTACCCGGCTCGGGAATTACCCATACCTGGGGTCGATTCAGATATGTTGATGAAGGACATAACAAGTCCCGTGAAAATTAGATGTGGAAAGTCAGACTTAATGGAAAAACTTGAGTTCCATTAATGCTGACGTCGTCGTTACGGTAGGGGCAGGCGATATAGATACTTTTGTTGAACCGATTAGACAATTGCTTATTAAAAAATATGAAGTTTAAGTTTAACCTGCGTCGGGAGCTTAAAATTGTTGCTGCTGTCTTAATAGTTGCAATCATTATTGCTTTTACTGAAAGAAAGCAAGGAGATGTGTCCATAAATGATATTACTATTAAAATAGATAATATCCAGGGAAATCATTTTTTGGATGAGTCAGATATAATCGACCTGATGCAACTCAAAAAGGACAATTTAAGAGGGACCAGTATTGATCGGCGTTAGTTTGAAGGGAATTGAAAAGAAGATCAGTAAACAGCCTTTCATAAAAAAAGCTGATCTCTACAGCGATTTAAAAGGAAACCTTGTAGTACGTGCCGAATTACGCACGACCTATTGCACGAATTGTCAGAAATGATGGCCCCGATGGATACATCGCCGAGGATGGAACCATAATGCCGGTATCTGAAAAATTTACTTCTCGCGTCGTTCTTGTAAGTGGAAGTTATGTGGCCCAGCTTCTGAAACAAAATAACATGCATGAGAAAGAGGAAACGCAAAAAATTTTAGACCTGATTAACACTATTCGCCAAGACGAGTTTTGGAGCGCACAGATCGCACAGCTGGATATCGACAGTAAAACACGAATCACAATTTTTCCTCAGGTAGGTGACGAAAGGATAGAATTTGGTAAGCCTGAAAACACCGAAGTAAAATTCAAAAAACTGATGATATTCTATAAAGAGATTCTTCCGCGGACTGGTTGGAATAAATACAACCGGGTGAATTTAGAATATGAAGGACAAATCGTAACCGAATAACAAACTTTAAATAGCAACCACTAATAACCTCTTTACAACCATGGAACAAGAAAAAATAGTAGTCGGACTCGATATAGGCACAACAAAAATTTGTGTTATTGTCGGCCGCAAAAATGAATTCGGCAAGCTCGAAGTGCTTGGGATGGGCAAGGCCGAATCGGAAGGTGTCGTCAAGGGAATAGTTTTCAATATTGATAAAACTGTTTATGCAATCGAGAAGGCTATACGCGATGCCGGTGATCAGGCTGGTATTGATATCGCGGTTGTAAATGTGGGTATTGCGGGGCAGCACATCCGGAGTTTCATTCAGCATGGTGGTATAACACGGACTTCCAAAGAGGATGAGATCACAATCGATGATGTGGAGCGCCTGACACAAGATATGTATCGCATGGTGGTTCCGCCGGGAAGTCAGATCATTCACGTGATGCCTCAGGATTATATGGTCGACTATGAAGATGGCATCAAAGAACCTGTAGGGATGTCTGGTGTGAGGTTAGAGGCAGATTTTCATATCATTACAGCGCAGACGAATGCGATCAATAATATCAATAAATGTATCCGTCGGGGTGGGCTTGAAATTCAGGATCTGATCCTCGAACCGCTGGCATCTAGCCTGGCCGTGCTTAATGACGAAGAAAAGGAAGCTGGTGTTTGCCTCATTGATATCGGCGGTGGCACAACTGACATTGCAATTTTTTACGATAACATCATTCGTCATACCGCGGTAATCCCCTTCGGAGGTAATATCGTGACCAATGATATCAAACAAGGTCTTATGGTGCTGCCGCAACAGGCAGAACAATTAAAGACACGTTTTGGGAAGGCGATTGCTGAGGAAGCAAGTCCAAACGAGGTGGTTTCTATTCCTGGAATACGGAACCGGGCCGCTAAGGAGATTTCTGTAAAAAATCTCTCTAACATCATACAGGCAAGAATGGAAGAAGTCATAGAAATGGCGCACGCTGAAATTATCAGCTCAGGATTTGAGAATAGGTTGGCAGGCGGTATCGTCATCACCGGTGGAGGTGCTCAGTTGAGCAATCTCAAACAATTAGTTGAATACATGACTGGTATGGATACGCGTATCGGTTACCCCAACGAACATCTTGGCAAAAGTAAAATCGAGTCTGTAAAGAGTCCGATGTATGCTACTGCTGTCGGTTTGGTTCTCGCGGGTTTTCGCTCTCTTGATGAAAGAGAAGATCGTTACAAGGAAGCTCGCGAAATAGTAAGAGCTACGAAAGTGAAGAAGCATGTCGGTGCCTCCAAAAATTTCTTCAACGAAATTTTGAATAAAACCAAAAGTTTGTTGATCGATGATTTGGATGGAAAAAATGAGTATTGAGTTTACAAGACTTTACAACTTCGCGAAAGTTTCGGAGCTGAAATTAATTTAACCTATTAAACAACCACTTAAAAAAATAATCATGTTTGAAACTGGATCCTACAAATTTGAGATCCCCAAAACCAATAACCTACAATCCATCATCAAGGTGATCGGCGTAGGCGGGGGAGGAAGTAATGCCGTGAATCACATGTATAAACAAGGCATTAAAGATGTCGAGTTTATTGTGTGCAACACGGACAATCAGGCGCTTAGCAATAGCCCGATTCCACACAAACTTCAAATTGGTGCGAACCTTACCGAAGGACTTGGCTGCGGCGCGAATCCTGAAGTAGGGAAAAATGCTGCTCTTGAAAGCAAAGAGCAGATTCGGGAGATGCTTGTCGGAACGAAAATGCTTTTCGTAACGGCCGGTATGGGCGGTGGAACGGGCACAGGTGCTGCGCCTGTGATCGCGAAAATTGCCAAAGATATGGATATCCTTACCGTTGGAATTGTGACTGCCCCATTCTCATTTGAAGGAAAGAAAAAAATGGGTCAGGCGAGCATCGGATTGGAATCTCTTCGTCAAAATTGTGACACGGTCATTGTAATTTTGAATGATAAGCTCCGTGAAATTTTCGGCAATCTTTCCATCGGCCAGGCATTTGCCCAAGCTGATAATATCTTGACGACAGCAGCAAAAGGTATTGCTGAAATTATCACTTTGGCCGGCTATGTTAACGTAGACTTCCAGGATGTGCGCACGGTCATGCATAACGCCGGTGCTGCCGTAATGGGTTCTGCAGAAACCCGCGGTGAAAATCGCGCAAGGAAATCCGCTGAAGGAGCCCTTGCTTCACCGCTGCTTGACAATCGCGATATCATGGGAGCAAAACGAATATTGCTATCCATTATCTCGGGTGAAGAGGCAGAATTGCAGATGGATGAACTCTCTGAAATCACAGAATATATTCAGGGTGAAGCAGGTGAGGATGCTGAGATGATCTTTGGACATGGTGTGGATCCTAACCTGGGCGATCGCATCCGTGTTACCGTTATTGCTACAGGTTTTCAGAGCGAATCACAAATGGTCCCAAAGGTTGCAGAGAAGAAAGTTCATGATCTGGACCGTTCCCAAGGATGGCTGTTCACGCCCGATAATTCGGTAAACGAAAACAACGATTTGGAAGTCAGAAAAGTAACGGAGATCAAACCGGAAATTAAACCCGAAGTCAGGGAGGAAAAACCTCTTGAACGTGAATTGGTCTTCGCGGGTCCTTTCAACAAAGTGGAGGAACCTACAAATGAAGAGGATGAAGGAGAGGAAAGCTTGCTCAATGATGATGACTTTGATGATTCTGTAGAACAGTATGGTGATCAGGTAATAAGTGAAGAAGGTATGATGGAATTACGTTCGACAAAACAGCGCTTGCAACAACAAGCTGAACAGCGAAAAGAAACTTTGAAACAAGCGCGCAAGCATGAAATGACGAAGGAAGAGTTTAATGAGAAGTGGGCGCTTCCTGCTTATTTAAGAAGAGGTGTGACCATGCAGGATGTTCCTCACTCTTCCCAGCCGTTCATTTCGAAATACAATCTGAATGATGATAATAACATTCTGGGTAACAATAAATTTTTGCATGACAATGTAGATTAAAGGATATGATGGTGAGTCTGATTCAGTTTAGGGCTCATGATTCAAAGGCATGGCATTATAGCGTGACTGGTGTTTACTCCATTCGTAGTGGTTGTTGGTGGTAAATATTTTTTGCCGACGCTGGAATGCCAATTTTTAAACTGACGTTGCGCCTATTTTTTATTTGCAATTAAGCTAAAGCAAATCGCGCAGGGAGTATGAATGCCGGACGTAAATGTTCGGCATTTGCTTTTGTATCAAAGATTCTTTTAATACCGCTGGTTATTGAACTAAGGGGCTGGATTGTGGGTTAGAATAATTTTCAGCGAAGGCACGCCAGGACCAAACAAATGCCTTTGACGACTCAACCTCTTTGCATTCCTTTGTGCGTACCCTTTGTTCCTGTGATGCGCCTAAATTGCGAAGTATTGAACATAGATTTGCACGGTAGACAATATCGGTTAATTTAGAATTTATTCATGCGACCTTTCCTTGCTGAACTTGCGAATACCATTCACGGAAAATATCGATCCTTCGATAAACTGACGATTGTATTTCCTAATCGCAGGGCTATCCTGTATTTCAGAAAATATTTAAGTTCTCTATTAAGCAAACCAGCATTTGCTCCAAGACTACTGACCATTGAGGACTATTTTAATAGTCTGTCGAGTTTGAAAACACCCGACAAGCTTGAGCTGATCCACCACCTTTATGAGGTTTACCATGAGGTAGTATTGGATGGTCGTAAATTAAATGACGCAGATATTGAGCCTTTCCACCAGTTTTATTTTTGGGGTGAAATGTTATTGCGGGATTTTGATGAGGCTGACAAATACCTGGTAGAAACAAGCCAGTTATTTAAAGATCTGCGAAATCAAAAAGAGCTGGATTCAAGCTTTGATTACCTCACGGAAGAACAACTTACGTTTCTTAAAAGCTTCTGGGCAACATTTGATGAAAACCTTACGGAGAACAAGAAAAAATTCATCAATGTGTGGAGCAAATTGCATTTGCTTTATGTGACTTTCAAAGACAAACTTCTGCAGAAGGGAATTGCCTATGAAGGCATGTTGCAACGTGGCGTTGCCGAAAGAATTGAAGGAGCATTGAGAAACAACACTCGCCAGATAATTTTTGCCGGTTTTAATGCGCTTACCAAGGCCGAAGAAAAAATAATCAGCTATCATGTTCAGCAAGGTATCGCGGAAGTTTATTGGGACATTGATGAGTATTACGTTAATAATACGGCACAGGAAGCGGGAAAATTCTTTCGCGAGTATCAAAATCATGTCGTCGCTGGGTAAGACTTTTCCAAAAGATATTCCTTCCCATCTCGCGCGTGGACTAAGAGCATCAGATGCAAGCGAGGCAATGGGGAAAAAATCAATTCGCGTTTTTGGTGCTGCACAACCTGTCAGCCAGACAAAAATAATGGCTCAAGTGCTGCAGGAAGAATTGGAAAAGGGAATCAATCCGGAAGAAACATTAATTGTCTTACCGGATGAAAACCTCTTGCTTCCAGTACTTCATAGCGTTTCTGGATATGTTGAAAAACTAAATGTCACGATGGGATTTCCCATTGGCGCGACACCGGTATTTAATTTAGTGGAGCTCCTGATCGAATTGCACATTAGTCGCAAGGGATCGGACTTTAATCATCGGCCGGTACTCGCATTATTGGGTCATCCGTATCTTATTGCCGAAGATGCAGGCGCTGCCAATGTAAAAAGAAAGGAAATTTTGCACCGTAATTGGGTGTACATACCAATGGGATATTTGGCCTCAGCGACACACTTGCATCGCCTTATATTCAAGCCTATTGAAGGGAGTATTCTGTCATACCTGCGTACCATCATTACGAGCATCGGAAACCTCAGCGCTATTGCCGATTTTGACAAGGAGTACATTCTTCATTTTATAAAGCTTCTTAATCGTGTAGAAGAGGTTACAGGCGACGCTTTTAAAATTCAAACGGTTACTAACGACGGTCACCCTACTGCACTGACAAACCAAACTACAAAATCTTCTAATATTTCGTTAAAGGCATTTTTGCGTTTATTTAAACAATTAGCCCAGGCTCATAAGATTCCATTTAGTGGCGAACCCCTCAAAGGATTACAAGTGATGGGCGTGCTTGAGACGCGAAACCTCGATTTCAAAAATATTTTCGTGCTTTCGCTGAACGAAGGGTCGTTTCCGTCGTTTGGCTCTAAAAGTTCTTACATACCCTTACAGTATCCGCAAGGCCTACGGGATGCCAACGGCTGAGCATCAGGATGCAATGTATGCTTACCTCTTTTATCGGATGCTGCAGCGTGCTGAAAATGTTTTTTTATTTTACAATACTGAAACCGATGTGTTGGGCCAAGGTGAAAGCAGCAGGTACCTGAAACAATTGATGTATGAAAGCGGCCTGCCGATGGAGCGTAAAGTTTTACACGATCCGATTCAGCCAAGTTTGATAAATCCAATCGTTATTAAAAAGGATAAAGGGGTGATCGAAGCCTTAATAAAACTGAGTGAAGGAAACAGCAGGTTTAAAGGTATCTCGCCTTCCGCGCTCAATACATATATCGAATGCCGGCTTCGTTTTTATTTGCGCCACGTTGCCAAAGTAAAAGAACCCGATGAAGTTGAAGAAGATCTCGATGCACGTGTGTTGGGAAATTTTCTGCATGAAGTTATGGAGCTTTTTTATCGGCAACTTCAAGATAAAAAGCAAAGTAATGTTGTGGTGGCAACGGATTTTACCAATGGAGAAGCGATCATCGATGACCTTATTGATAAGGTCTTTATAAAGGCATATCACCTCGAGCCTGGCAAGCCGGTAGAATATGAAGGACAACGATTGGTGGTGAGGGAAATCGTAAGACGGTTCGCACATCGCATTTTGGAAATGGACAAAGGATACGCACCCTTCGAAATAGAAGTATTGGAACAAGGTGGGTTGGAATATTCGGTGACGATCGACCAGTATCCAGGATCAACGTTGCTTGGAGGAAAAATTGACAGAGTAGATCGAAAAGGTGACTTAGTCCGGGTAATAGATTACAAGACAGGAAAAGACAAACTCGATTTCGACAGTGTTGCATCGCTGTTTAGCCGCGACGGAAAAAGAAATAAAGCAGCTTTTCAAACCTTGCTCTATGCGTTGTTGTATAAGACCAATGCGCCGCGGACTTCACAAAAAATTGTACCGGGACTGATCAACCGTATGAATCTCTTTGATAATGATTTTAAGTTTGGATTAAAGGTGGGAAAAAATTTCGTGGATGATGTAGATCCACTTCTTACTGAATTTCACGCTCGCTTAAAATCGTTGCTAGACGAGCTATATGATCCAGCAGTACCGTTCGATCAAACGACTGATGTGGAGTTATGTAAATTTTGTTCGTATCAGGGAATATGTTACCGATAGGAAATTGAATTCTGTTCTGTCGCCGGCCTTATCGGGATTCAATCATCTTTTGAAGTGCCATGTACTCATCGCGAAGCTTGGCGGCCTCCATAAATTCCAATTCTTTGGCGGCCTTCTCCATTGCTTTGCGAGTACGTTCAGACATTTTTAGCAATTCATCTTTTGAAAGGTAAGCTACTACTGGGTCTGCCGCTAGCGTCACCTCTTCAGGTTCAACGTAGTAGTTTTTGACAGATTTTTTTGAATCAGCAACCTTAGTTTGGCCTAATATAGAATCTTTGGATCTTAGAATTGTTTTCGGAACGATATTATTAGCCAGGTTATAATCCAATTGGATTTTTCTTCTCCGGTCGGTCTCCTCAATGGCCATCTGCATCGATTCAGTAACCCTGTCTGCGTACATGATTACCCGACCATTCTCATTGCGTGCTGCCCGCCCGATAGTTTGAACCAGCGAACGTTGATTTCTTAAAAATCCTTCTTTGTCTGCGTCAAGTATAGCAACGAGTGAAACCTCAGGAAGGTCGAGACCTTCACGTAATAGATTTACGCCCACGAGCACATCAAAAATTCCCAGCCTCAATTCGCGAAGGATTTCAACCCGGTCAAGTGTAGCAACTTCCGAGTGAATGTAACGGCATTTGATTCCAACGCGATCCATATATTTGGTAAGCTCTTCGGCCATGCGTTTCGTCAAGGTGGTAACAAGAACCCGTTCATGTTTTTTTACCCGTTCATCAATTTCTTCCAGTAAATCATCAATTTGATTTTTGCTGGGCCGAACATCGATTTCGGGGATCAAGAAGTCCTGTTGGCCGGATGATTTGTTCCACTACCACGCCTTCTGATTTTCGCAGTTCATATTCCGAAGGTGTTGCGCTTACATAGATTACCTGACTGAGGAGAGCTTCAAATTCGTTGAAGGTAAGCGGCCGGTTATCGAGGGCAGAGGGTAAACGAAAGCCATAGTCAACCAAATTTACTTTGCGTGAACGATCTCCGCCCCACATGGCCCTGACCTGAGGTACCGTAACATGACTTTCATCAACTACCAAAAGAAAATCGTCTGGGAAATAATCGATCAAACAGAATGGACGTTCCCCTGGTCTGCGGCGATCGAAGTAACGAGAATAATTTTCGACGCCGGAACAGTACCCGAGCTCACGCATCATTTCCAGGTCAAATTCAGTTCGTTCTTTTAAACGTTTTGCCTCAAGGTGTCGCAATTCGGTTTCAAACATCCCCACTTGAGCGACCATGTCATCCTGAATTTCCCGTATGGCCTGATGAAGGGTTGATTTTCCGGTGACAAAGAGGTTTGCTGGAAATATCGTGAGAACTTTTTCATCGGAAATTTTCTTTCCGCTCATCGGGTCTATTCGTTGTATTGATTCAATCTCATCGCCCCAAAAATAAATTCGAACTGCATAATCCGCGTATGCCAGAAAAACATCAACGGTGTCGCCCTTCACTCTGAATGTTCCTCTTTTAAAATCAAGTTCAGTTCGATTGTAAAGTATATCCACCAACGCAAATAATAGTTTATTTCGCGCGACAACTTCACCCACTTTTAGTTTGATCACATTTTTGCCAAACTCTTCCGGATTGCCGATACCATAGATACAGGATACTGAGGCCACCACAATTACATCCCGCCGGCCCGTTAACAACGAGGAGGTTGCACTCAGACGAAGCTTTTCAATTTCCTCATTGATTGAAAGGTCTTTTTCTATATAAAGATTGGAAGATGGTATAAACGCTTCAGGCTGATAGTAATCGTAATAGGATATGAAATACTCAACTGCATTTTCCGGAAAGAACTGTTTGAACTCGCCATAAAGCTGAGCTGCCAAAGTTTTATTGTGGCTAAGAACCAATGTTGGCCGATTTGTACGGGCAATAACGTTTGCCATGGTGAAAGTTTTTCCAGATCCTGTCACCCCCAACAATGTTTGATGCGGCTCACCTTCCTCTACCCCTTTTGTCAGCTGACGTATGGCCTCGGGTTGATCACCGGTAGGCTGGTAAGTGCTTGTAAGTTTGAAATCCATGTCGGTAGTTATCCGTTAATCGTTATTCGTTAATCGTTATCCGTTAATAGTTAATCAGTGTTGGCAACATATCACGCGTCACCAAACGTACTAAAGTAGAAATAAAATAGTTAATCGATCAGCGAGAGAAATAGTTTCGACAAAGCATTAAAATTTAACCCACAGGCGGCTAACGAATAACTGATAACTGAATAACTGATAACTGATAACGTCTAGTTATTCCAGATCACCCAGGATTTTTCAGCTTGAATGTGAAGCATTTCCAAGCCGTTCTTAATCTTTGCTCCCCTCATTTCTGCTTTTTGTAGAAACATCGTTCGCGCTGGATTATAGATCAGATCGTACACAAAATGATCAGGCCCGATATGCTCGAAATCAATCGATGGCATCGTTTCGGTATTGGGACTCATACCCAAGGGGAGTTGTATTGATAATAAGAAGTGACTCGCTTATTGTTTGCGGATGTTTTTCCAAATACTTATAGGTTAGAACATCTTTCTTAGCTTCACGGGAGACCAGCGTGAATTCTATTTCTAATTTCTTTAACGCTTCCATTACTGCCTTTGAAGATCCTCCGGTACCCAGTATTAAAGCTTTTATCGCCTGATCTTTAGGAAGCCATTTTTCTATGGTTTCGTAAAAAGCTTCTGAATCGGTGTTGTATCCTTTTAGCTTGCCATCCTTGATTTTGATCACATTGACAGCACCTACTTTTTTTGCAAATGCATCAACTTCATCCAGATATTTTAAGACTTGTTCTTTGTAGGGTATAGTAACGTTAAGACCCGTAAGACCTTTTGTGTCTTTTAAAAGCGGCTCGAGATCGGATATATTTTTTAATGGGAATAGTTCATAATGATAATCACGAAGACCTTCGCGAAAAAATTTTTCATCAAAATATGATTTTGAGAATGAGTGACTAACAGTTGCACCGATTAGTCCGAATATTTTTTCCATGTTCAGAATGTTGTTTTACGCCGCGAGGCAATCCTATCAATTAAAATCACAATAAAAACTCCAAGCGCCATCATCAATATCGCCTGAATAACCTGAGGGTCTTTTCCAGTAGTCGCAAAATAATCCCAAGGTAAAATACTTCTGTCGAATGCCTGAATTTGGTCACCTTTTCGATTGGTTGCAAATTCCAACACCTCTCGCCAGGGCCATACCTTATTTAAAGAGCCTAACATAATTCCCAACAGTAAAGCTATAGTGGGCCTCCGAAACTTGCTCAAGAAATGATCTAAAATTCTTGAGAATCCAACCAGGCCGATCACGTAACCTGATGATAAAAATCAATATGGCTACCGTATTGAATTCTGCAAAGGCTGATGTAATATATCCAAATTGACCAAGAAGAATCAAAATAAAGATAAAGGATATACCTGGAATAAGGGCTACACCGCCAGCAACCGTAGCAACTACGAATATCATCCAAAGGGCTCGGGGAGCCTGGATCGGCGGTAAAAAGGTTATGGCGTAAGCAACTAATAGGGCAACAGCGAAACAAATTATAGAGCCTGTATCCCACTTTTTTATCTCTTCGCGCATAACAAGTGGAGTTGCCATCACCATCAAGCTAAAGAAAAAGGCTCCCATCGGGATCGGATGATGTTTCAGGGCATAAAGAATTGGGCGCGCACCTAGCAAAAAAGTTGTCAGAAATTCCGCCAAAGACCGTCGCTAGAAAATCTCCATTGATGTGTTTCCAGAAGGCATGAAATTTTTTCTCGAGAAGAAGCTTTCCAGCTTCCTTGTTAATCGACTTGATTGATCGAATTAACTCTTCATAAATACCTGCTAACAGCGCTGCAGTACTACCTGATATTCCTGGTATAACTTCAGCCACTCCCATACAAATACCCTTAACGTACAAGAAAATATAGTCTTGTCTTTTTCTCAAATCGTCTGATGCTTAGTCAATCTCAAATGGAGGCGCGGTGTTGGTATTTTTCCTTTCGATGCCAAGAAAATGAAGGAAGGTATCACCACGTAAACCGAGACGGATTGTTTCCAAGGGAATGACTTCTTCTGGCGCAATATTACCCAAGTTTACGTTAGCTCCTAGCAATTTAATAAACCACACTTGCTGGGCTTTTTGGGGCGCCTCCCAGATGATTTTTTCAAATGGAATTTTCGTCAAAATTTCCTGGACCAGACCTGATCGAACTTCGCCAGTCGATCTGAACAAACCAACGTTTCCTCCTTCACGTGCTTCTCCGATTACCTTCCAAGCACCTGCATCCAACTCCTTTTGCATCAATTCTATCCACTGATAAGGAGGAATGATTTTATCAGCATCCTTTGAACCTACTTCTGAAAGCACTGTCACTTGCTCACAAAGTTTCGCGATATAGTCACACTTTTTCTCGTGATCAATGTCCATCGACCCATCTGATACTTCAGCAAACGACATATCATACTTGTCGAGAAGTTTTCGATAATCTTCAAATTGATTTCGAATGACAAAAGCTTCAAACAAGGTTCCACCGAAGTAAACAGGTAAGCCTGCTTCTTTATATACCTTGAGTTTGTCTTTAAGGTTTGGCGTGACGAAAGAAGTTGCCCATCCTAATTTTACGATATCAACATGGTCGGCAGAAGTGCTGGCAAAATCTTCTGCCTCACGAATACTTAGGCCCTTGTCCATTGCCATGGTAAAGCCATATTGTCTGGGCTTTTTGGTACGCTCAGGCAGATTATTAAGATCGAAATTCATTAATTATTTTCTTTTCTAAACTGTTCGATGATTTTGTACAAAGCCTTTTGCGTTTCTAGTTTCGGAAAGAAATCAAACAAGGCAGTGTGACCATCAAAGTCTAAAATTAAAGCATTTTCTAGATAATTAAAGGCTTCTTTAAACTGACCTGCTTCAATGTAGTAAACTGTCATCCGATAAAAGAACTCAGCATCATTTGGAATCTCATCAAATCCCTGGGATAAGGTATCTATTGCTTTTGTATAATCGCCTTGTTCGTAAAAAATAAATGACCAATTCAGCCAGATTTCCTTGTCTGTCGGATCCAGTTTACTGGCTTCCTCATAGGCATCGATGCTGGATATGGTGTTTCCAACCTTAAATTCGGCGTGGGCAACAGACTTCCAGTATTCAGCATTCTCCGTATTAATCTTTAACGCTTTGTTGTAAAAATGTAGCGCCTGATACCATTTCTCCTGCTTTTCCAGACAGGCTCCAGCGCCAAACCACGCCTCGTCATAAAGCGTATCCAACTTTGTAGCTTTCTGAAAATATTTCAAACCGAGCTCGTATTGCTCCAGGCTCTCGTATGCGGCACCAAGGCAGCAATACACCTCAGGGCTCGGACCTTCGATCTCAACCGTTTTCCGAAATGCATCCAGGGCCTTGGTATATTCGCCCATGTTCATATAGGTGTTCCCGGTATTGAAATGCGCAGATGCAAATGAGTCGTCTATCGTAATGGCATAATCATAAGCCTGCAGGGCCTCCTGATATTTTTCAAGTTTGTTATAAACTATTCCCAAATTGTACCAGGCAGCAGTTGAGTAAGGATCTTCATCAATAAACTTTTGATAGTATTCGATGCTACTTTCTAACTGACCGGTTAGATCAAGACAAAAGGCTAACTCGTACAACGAACCATCATGATTGATATTTAGCTCGATTGATTTTTTATAAGCCTCGATCGCATTTGGATAGTCTTCCATGCTCTGATAAGCAAGGCCGATACTATAGTAAACTTCATCTTTATCGTCGGCAAGCAACAACGCTCGTTCATAATTTTCGATTGCATCAGCATGTTTTCCCTGCAACGATAGGATGGATCCCTTCGTCAGAAAAATTTCAGGATCGTTCGGTTGAAGTGCGTGCGCCTGATCCAATAATTCAAGTGCCTGGCTGTACTCTTCAAGATTGGACAATATCTGCGCTTTAATTGTTATTAGCTCGATTGAAAACGGATATTGCGTTATGGCGAGATTGACGGCCTGAAGTGCCTTGTTGTGCTTACCTCGAAACATGTAGTGTTCGATGATCTGCTCGTAAGCATCCAAGTCAAAAAATTCTGCCTTCTTCTTTCGGAGATGATCTTCAAATCTCTTGATCAACTCGTTACCTTCTTCTCTTTTGCGATATTCTTTCGACATGGACTAAAACGTTTTCCTAAAATAGGTAAATCTGAGGTAAAGCTAAATCTTTCAGACTATTTTTTAGAATCGAATTTTTTACTATAATAATCACAGCACCATTCCAGCGTGTTATCAAGTGTCTGAAATTCAAAATTTAGGTTATTTTTAATTTTTTTGTTATCATATAGAAATTGTGCTCCGACGAGTTGGGCCGTTTCCCGCGTAATTAAAGGCTCAGATCGCGTAAACCAAGTCCTGATCCTTTCGACTCGTGCCACGCTTTTCACAATGTTTTTGGAGAGTCTGAGCGAAGGTGGCTTTACATCAAATTTGTTTGCAGTTTTTTCAAAAAAATTCTTGAAAGAGATGTTGCCTGCATTCACAATAAATCGTTCAGCCTCGAATATTGCTTTGAAGCAATTGATAATGCACATGAAGCTACGTCCCTTACATCTACATAATTTAAAAATGCATCAATATAAAAAGGTCGTTGTTGCCAGGCATACTTAAATAGTCTTGCACTGCTACGATTCCAATCTGCAGGCGCCAGAATTACAGAGGGGTTTAATATGACAGTGTTCAACCCTTCTTCTTGGCCGCGGAATACTTCCAACTCTGCTTTATATTTTGAATTAGCATAAACACTATTCATGGGATTGTCTACCCATTTGTTATCTTCTCGAATTACTGTCTGCTCTTTTTGCCTGCCCAACGCCGCTACTGAGCTGATGTGTAACAAACGTTTTATATTTTGATGAAAACAAACGTTAACGACATTTCGTGTACCCACCGCATTGATTTCCAAAACTTCATTTGCCCGGCTTGGATTAAATGAGACAATTGCGGCTGCGTGAATAACTTGCGTGCAACCTTCGAATGCGTCACTGAGCGTAAATGGATTTAATACATCCGCGGTACGCCATTCAATTTTTTCGGCGACGTCTTGAAGCAACGTAGTGTCGCTGCCAGCGCGCTTGATGGCGACAAATGATTTTTGTTCTTGTATAAGCTTCCGAATTATGAAACTTCCCAGCAGACCATTTGCACCTGTAACTGCTATCATATGTTTCTGGTTCTTATTTTTCCCGAAACGTACTTGCTAAATTCCAAAATGTCAAAGCGAATTGTTAAGAAGCGGTAGTTCAAGCGCCTTTTGAAAATATTTCATCTGTTGAGCTTCCTCTACCAGCTTGACATGTTGGTAATGATGGCAGTCACTACCTAGCAAATGTACCCAGCCTTTATCAATCAATTTGTTGACAGTGGTTTGAACAATCTTTGAATAATGTCCCGTGATAGAACTAATATTGATCTGAAAGAGCACTCCCCGGTCGAGTAAATCTTTTGCCTTATCAAGGTTGCCTTGGATATAAGCATATCGCTCCGGATGTGCCAATATTGGTCTATAGCCTTTCGTAGTCGCGAGGAAAATAAAATCTTTTAAGTTAAATGGCTCATTTAAAAAATTGGTTTCAAAAAGCAGATAGTTTTTCCCAAACGTTAACATGCGTCTGATTTTCCTCGACCATCTTAAATACATGTTCATCCAGGTAATATTCGGCTGCAGCCTGAATCTCCACTTCTACCTGCTGGTTTTTTAAATAGGTCTGCAGCTTTGCCAAACGAGCCAAAATACGCTCCGTGGTATTTCTGTAGGTGTCGCTCATCACGTGGGGTGAAGTGATCAGCTTTCTATAGCCGATTTTTTGAAAATGGAGGATGATATCTTCCGATTCCTCATAGGTTTGAACACCATCATCCAACCCTGGAAGTAGATGAGAGTGTATGTCGACGTTAATTGCGTTGACGACCTTCGTTTCTTTTTTTCCCCAGTTAAACACTATACTTTGATAAACTTTTGAAACCAATTTTTGTTCACCGGGTCTTCATAATAACCATACCCATACCGCTGTTCTCCGGTGGACGGTAACGCATTGAGTACCGTCGTAATATTAGAAAACTTATTTATGTTCATAATGCGTTGGAGATTATAAACAAATGTTTTTTTAGAGTAATCAGCTCTGAAGATATAAATTGAGATATCTGCTTGCTTCATTGCCATTATGCCATCAGTTACCAGCCCTACGGGTGGTGTGTCTAGAATAATATAGTCATAAGTCTTTTTAAGATCGTCGAGCAGACCGCTAAATTCTCCATTTAAAAGTAGCTCCGATGGATTTGGAGGATGAGGTCCGGAAGGTAGGTAATCGAAATTTGCTAATCCTGTTCTTGCCAAACAATCCTTCCATGAATCCTTACCAATCAATACAGTGCTGACGCCTCTCGATTTATCTCCAATTTCAGCCGGAAGATTTACTTTTGGCTTCCGCATATCCAAGTCAAGTAAGATAACTCTTTTGTTAGACACTGCCATGACAGCCCCAAGGTTCATCGCTATAAACGATTTACCTTCGCCAGACACTGTCGAAGAGACTGCGATAATTTTTTTTGTGGAGTTTACTTTAAAGAAATCAAGATTCGTCCGAAGTGTTTTAATGGACTCGCTGACCATTGATTTGGGATGATCCACCACGTGCAGTCCTACATCTGTAGGATATCGCGTTGAGGGGACCACGCCGAGTACAGGAACGTTCGTGATTTTTTCAATTTCCGTTAGACCAGAAATCCGATTATTAAGAAGATAGAGGATTCCGATAAAAAACAGATTTAATATCACGCTTAAAACAAAACCGATTCCTGCAATCATCATCTTATTTGGTGAAATTGGAAACGTTGGAAATGTTGCAGGCGAGAGAATTTTGAAATCCTGAATGCTACCTGCCTGGGCGATTTCAAATTGAGATTTCGATTGCATCAACGACAAATAAAACTGCTCATACAATTTATAAAACCGTAGATTCTTTGAAAACTGAGTGCTTTTATCAGGAATGTTGGCGAATTCGGCTTCCAGACTTCGCTTTCTATTGTTTGCATCTTCGAGATTTTTGATGGCTGTATCTCGCAATTCCGTAAGTTGTCCAATGGTTTTTTCCTTTAGCACGTCAACATCTTTTTGCTTTTGACGATACGCAAAGGTTATTTCGCTATGCGAAAGTTTGATTTTTTCCAGTTCCAGGTAATATTGTTCGAGCGTTTCCAGATCTCTGGCCATAGCAAGCGGGAGCGATTGTCGTTGCGAAAATGAAATTAAAAAGTTTTCATTCTTTAAGCTCGTTAATAATCCGTCCATTTCATTTACCCGTTTCGTTAGCAGGTAACGTTGGGAATCAATTCTGATTTATAGAAGCTACTGTTCTTTTGAGGTCATCATCCAGATTATTGGATTTATTTTGAAGCGTAAAGTTTTCAAAATAATTTTCGTAATCCTCCATTCTGTTTTCGATGGTAACTAACTCATTTGAGACCCAGTCAATCTTTTGCTTGTTAGCCAGATTTTTTTGTTCGTTGCTATATTGAAGGTATAGCGTGTCAATTTTGCTAAGAATATCCTGAGCTTTATATGGATTATGACCTTTAAAGGATATGCGTATGGTATTGGCGTTAAAATTAAGTGGCTCAGCTGTTAAATTTGTTAGTAAATAGTCAAGCAACAAATCCCGACTATTAATGATGAAAAAATATCCTACCTCGTCGCCTTTTGAGAAATTATTATTTTTGTCGATTCTCAGTGTTACGCCTCTGACTGTGACCGGAGTATTGTATTTTCCGGAAACTTCCTCACCTTCATTGCCAATGGTTAGCGTGAACGACCCAGCGCCTTCTTCATCAACATATATGGGAATGTTATACAAGCTTTTGGCATTTGCGCCATAGCTGACGAAAAAGGGAATGCTTTGATAAAGCTCTTCGTTTAATACACGCCCAATGCTGTAATAGCTAACCTCCAGGTTGGCCGAATCTAACACCCTGCTTAAAAAAAGTCTGGATTGAATAATTTCAATCTCACCCGAAATCAAATTTAAATTTTGGTCTTCAATGGCGGTTTTGATGCCGAATTCGGTTGCCTCCTCTTTGACATCCAATTTAAGTTCCGATGACGACTCGTATAAATTCTTAGTGTAACGAACGAAGAGGTATGCAGTGAAGTTTACAAGGAAAAAAATGAGCACAACCCATACCCAATTATTTCGAAAGGCGATTCTAAGTTTGTTAAAATCTATGCCCTCCGCTGCGGATTGATTTTGTATGTGATTTAAATTTTCCACAGGTTTTAATTATAGACGTAACGATTACGACAATCAGCGTTGTTAATGTAGTTATGATACTCAGGATCGGCCCATAGTCACGAACACCTTCACTGAACGGTTTCCGGATCGGCTCCACATACACGATATCACCAGATTGTATTGGGATGTTATTTTTAACATACCCGTCGAACGTGCTGAGATCGGCAACAAAAACCTGATCGCCTCGCAATATTCGAATGTTCTGGGCCTTTGCGTCGTTGCTCACCCCTTTGGCTAGTGCCAGCACTTCCACTAAGTGCATGTTTTCATTTGTCAATGGAATCACCTGACCACCGGGCGCCCCTAATACAATTACACGTTTATTCGTATAACGCAGAACCACATATGCATCAGTGTAAAACTTGGCGTAAGCTTGCTGCAAAATTTCTTCCGCTTGTCTTATGGTTAGTCCCTCAAGTTTCACCTCGCCAATCATAGGAAATTTGGCAACGCCATTCACATCAATTTCATAGGTGGGTTTAACAGTCTGGGTATTTTGACCATCCTCGTTGGTGCTCGACCTGAAGTCAGGGTCAATAATTTTTTCTCCTTTGTTCGTAAAAACCTCGGCCTCCAGCTGATCATACCTTTGAATAGTATAATTTTTTTCAGCTGTATCTACTTGCTGTTTTAAGGCAAATCCTTCCGGTACCTGGAACATAATATTTTGCTTATATGAAGCGCAGGATGAAAAAAACAGGCCTAAAAACAAATAAAATACTTCGTTGCGAAAAAAAGTGTTTTTCAACGTTTAAAAAATTATTTCTATATCTACGAAATTAATGAATTTTCAAGTAGAGCAGCTAACGGCGGTAGTTCTGAATCTTTGCCAGAGATGATTGGATTTTCTACCCTCCATTCAATTTTTAAATCTGGATCATCCCATCGAATTCCTGCTTCCGATGCCCGGTTGTAAACGTTTGAACATTTATAAAAAAATATTGAATCCTCCAGCGCTGCAAAGCCATGCGCAAATCCTTCCGGTATCAAAAGCATGTTGCGTTTACTGCTTTCTAAAAGGCAATAGTATTTTTGTTTAAAAGTTTTTGAAGTGGGACGAAGATCAACCACCACGTCCAGTACTTTACCCGTTAACGCTGTAACCAATTTGGCCTGCGCATATGGAGGGTGCTGAAAGTGAAGTCCCCGAATCACCCCTTTTTTTGAAAAGGATTGGTTTTCCTGGACGAAGGTATAATGAAGGTGGTTTTTCTTGAAAGTTTCTTCTTTGTAAAACTCATAAAACCATCCTCTGTCATCCGCGAAAACATCGGGAAATATTTCTATCAAGCCTTCAAAGCTTGTAGTTTTTATTTGCATGGGTCTTTTAGTGCTCTATTAAGAGGCTTGCTTTAGTTCACCTAAAGCGGCAAGATACTTATTTATCACAAGAGATTCAT
This sequence comes from uncultured Bacteroidota bacterium, assembly GCA_963739105.1. GTDB lineage: Bacteria > Bacteroidota > Bacteroidia > Cytophagales > Cyclobacteriaceae > Chryseolinea. Next base: position 104,562 of record CAVTZI010000028.1, read on the forward strand.
CATATTCAGCCTCCATCTTCGCCCGCCCATTTGTACCAAATTGCTTCAATTTTTCATCGCTTAAAGAAGCCATCGCTTTCATTTTATCCGCCAGGTCATCCGCGTCCTTAAGCTTGCACAGAAAACCATTGAAATCATGTTCGACCACATTATTACATCCTGGAACATCGGTTGCAATAATCGGTTTTGAGGAACTTGCAGCTTCGAGCAAAGTTCTCGGAGTGCCTTCGCGATAGGAAGGTAGTACGACACAATCTGCATTATTAATAAATTCCCTCACGTCCCTGGTTGTGCCCAGGTATTCGATGGTTCCCGAGTTAATCCACTCTTCAATCAAGTCAACTTTAATGCCCCTTTTATGCAACGGATCCATAGCGCCTAGTATCTGGAAATGTGCATCCATTCCGTTGGATCGGAGCTTTTTCACCGCGTCAATAAACTCAAGAATACCCTTATCGGTGATAAGTCTGGAAATTAATAAGAATGTGAATTTCTTATTTCGCTTAAAGGAAGTGGGTTGGAATTTGGTAAGGTCAATGCCTGAACCAGGTAGCGTATCCACAGCGTTAACGCGAACTAACTTCTTATCAATAAACAGTTTTTGATCATCCGAATTCTGGAAGAATACTTTGTTCGCAAATCTGAAACTTATTTTATACAGGAAAACCGCTATGGCCGATACCATATTATCCTTCAGGAAGACTGTCCCTAGCCCACAAACATTATTGATCACGGGGATGCCTAACATCGCAGCGGCTATGGTACCATACACGTTGGGCTTTATGGTATAATGAAGAATTACATCTGGTTTAACTTTGCGATAAATTCCAAAGAGTTCAAGAATCAGCGCTGAATCTTTTATGGGATTTGCTCCCCGGCTGTCCATCTTCACTCTATGATGAATACAGCCTGCTTCGCGTAGCAAAGGAGTATAATTATCCTCTGGCGCAATGGTATGCACTTCATACCCTTGGTTCAGCAAACTCTTAATAAAATTCATCCGGAAGTTGTAAATGTTCCAGGATGTGTTCAGCACTATAGCAATTCTCATGGGCTCGTGGTGAGAGAACCTGGAGTGTTATCCGATAAAAAGTCGAGCATCGGATAAGCTTCAGATCACTCAGTTTTTAGATACAAAAGGGAGCTAATAAGTAACTCCATAAAAACCATTAAAAAATATCCGTTATGTTTGAAAAAAATTGTGTTTTAGAGAAGCATAACGAGTAAATGCAACACCAAGATAATAAAGCTATTTTAATTGCGTTGGGTACCCCCCGAAACGCAGTCGAGACCCAGGAGCACTTGGATGAACTTTCCTTCCTTGCGGAGACGGTTGGCATCCATACTATTCAACAATTCGTACAGAACCTTACACACCCAGACAACCGTTTTTTTGTAGGAAAAGGCAAGCTTGCCGAGGTACGTGATTTTGTAGTTGCTAATAAAGTCACCAATGTAATATTTGACGATGATCTATCGCCGTCGCAACTGCGAAATCTGGAAAAGGAATTCAATCCGAAGGATTCTGAGGCGCCGAAAATCAGGATTTATGACCGGAGCTTATTGATTCTTGACATCTTTCTTTGGAGGGCCCAAACAGCACAGGCGAAAACACAGGTAGAATTGGCGCGAAACCAGTATTTGTTGCCACGACTGACGCGGATGTGGACTCACCTGGAACGCCAACGAGGAGGAACAGGTACACGCGGTGGAGCAGGTGAGCGGGAGTTGGAAACAGACAGGCGAAACATCAAAACCCAGATTGATATATTAAAAGAAAAGCTAAAGAAAATAGAAAAGCAACGAATCACTCAGCGAAAGTCTAGGGGTAACGTTGTGAGGGTAGCCCTTGTTGGGTATACGAATGTTGGTAAATCTACCCTGATGAATTTGCTGTCGGGTTCGGGGGTGCTGGCGGAAAACAAGCTATTTGCGACAGTGGATGCAACGGTACGCAAGGTAACGTTTGGTAACATTCCTTTTTTGCTTTCCGATACCGTTGGTTTTATTCGCAAACTTCCCCACCATTTGATCGAATCGTTTAAATCCACACTCGACGAAGTACGAGAAGCCGACATGTTGCTTCATGTAGTGGACCTTGCGCATCCCTTTCACGACAACCAAATCGAAGTAGTGACGAAGACTTTGCAGGAGATTGGGGCTGCCAACATTCCGACAATCTTAATTTTGAATAAAGTCGATCTGTACAAAAAAGAGCATGAAATAAATCAGGAAGAAATGATGGGGTATTATCGCGAGATGGGTTATGAAAAAGTAATTTTTGTTTCCGCTGCTACCGGCGAAAATATCGTGGCGCTAAAACAAATGATCTTTGAAGAGGTAAAACGAAAACATCTTCAGCTCTATCCTAATTTTCTCAAAGAAGGTGGTTATGAATTTTCTCCATGGCCAACGGAGTAGGTAAGAGGAAACTTAATCCAATCCGATCATCATAAATGCTCCCCAATAAATAGGATCCGAATAATCTACTCTTAATTCCTTTTTTGCTTCGATAAAGCTTTGACGAAGATTCCCTGAATTGAGCCATTTTTGGTAGAAGATCAACATCAGTTTTTGTGTGGCGTCGTCGTCTACTTTAAACATGCTCATGATTAGTACCTTGGCGCCAGCGACAAGAAATGCCCGTTGTAATCCGTAGACACCTTCACCTGCCTCGAGATCTCCAAGACCAGTCTCGCATGCGCTTAATACCACCAGATCAGTTTTATCAAGATTAAGATTCATTGCTTCATATGCCGTGAGAATTCCATTTTCCATGTTATAGTTAAACTCTGTTTTTTCCATCAGATCGCCCGCTCCTTTTAAAAGCAGTCCGGTTCGCATCAATGGATTTTGATTCAGCGCGGCTTCATTCCCCTGCAACTCATCCTGTAATGTAAGCTGCGCAGTGGGTTTGTAAAATCCATGCGTGGCGATATGGAAAATCTTAGGATTGTTAATCTCTTTCAAATTTTCTTCTGACGCCGAATTCTCAACAAACTCCGCGGTGACCCAGCCTTTCTGCTTAAGCATGAACTGGACTTGATTTACTTCTTTTTCGGTGCCGGGCAATGGAGCAACAGTTTTACTGGCGGAGGCAGTGAGGTAAAATGTAGGATTTCCAAACATGGAAGCCGTGTTCTCCGGCAAACTTAATTTGCCGCTGATCTTTCTTAAGTACATATCTTTGGAGTTGCTTACCAACACAATATTTGCATTGTCGATAATATATTTTCCGTCGGGTGTTGGGATAGCCTCTAAGTTGATTTGATTATAAATGCCGTCTGCGGAGAAGTAAATGGTTGTTGCCTGACCAATTTCGTTCTGTATTGGTTCCCAAAAAATCCCGTACGAAATTTCATCCGGGATCCTTCCTGTAATAGCATTCCTGTAAAACTTGAAAAAACGTGTCTCCATCTTTTTCCCGTCTCGGAGTAGAATAGCTTTGGGTTTGTTTGTGGTCGATTTTAAATAAAGCGCCGCATAAATTACCGAGTCTGTGAAATCATGATTAAAGTAACGGTACCGGACCATTTCAATAGCAACTTCATTTTCTTTCAACGACTTTCGAACATCGTCGAAGGTAATACGCTTTGTTTCGAAACTTTGTCCGAAAAGCTCCGATCGTTGGCTTAGGTTTTTCTCCAGGCGCTCAACCTCTTGTTGCAGTCCAACAGGTTCAATGTTACTTTCAGCGAGTTGGGTAGGGCTCATGGAGAGCGCTACAGTCAGCATTTCCTTTTTTTGTAACCACAGGTTGTATTGTCCAATGAGCGCGGTATCCGTGCTGTTCAAGATTCGCTCCCGGATTTTGATGGAAGAGCTTAGCAGCAATGCTTTTGTCAGTAATTGATAGTTATATACTTTTCCGGAGAGATCTTTAAAATCATCAAGGTTGCTAAAGGCGAGTGTGTTGTAAAATTCAAAATCACCTTTAATCGTGTTCCAATATTTTGCTTTCTCGCGTTCGCTCAGCGCCGGGAAAAACTGCTTGATAAAGTTTTCATAGTTGGAAAGCGATTCTTCTATTAAACGTTTCGAACGTTTATAATCTTTTTGCATGTAGTGAACTTTACTCAGTTTCGAGAGAACTTTGACGTATTCAGGGTGATTGACACTAAAAAATTTTTCGTACAGATCTTTTGATTGGTTGTAAAACTCTTCTGCTTTCTGATAATTTTTTATTTGATAATACACGTCTCCTGTGAGTGTGTAAATCGCTGCGGCGTTGATATTGTATTTTGTGCCAGTTTTAGCGCGCCAGATGCTTTCAGCTGTGGTGAGCGAATTGAAGGCGATCTCGATTTTTTTTTCCGAGATATAGAGTACTGCCACATTTTTTAATACCTCGGCATATTGAGGATTTTCCTTTCCTAGTTTAGCGGCGATGATGTCACGGGCTTCCAGCATCAATTTTTCAACTTCACTACGATTGTCGCCTTTGTAAAATTTAATAAGCGCCAGCTGGGCCAGGGATTTGGCAACCTCTATGTGATTTCTGCCAAACTGTTTTTCCTGGCTGGTAATAGCATTTGTTACATTAAGAAGCGCTTTATCGTAGTCACCGAGCGTATAATAGATATCACTTAATAATCGTTGTGTCGGTGCCGTTTTTGTTGAGATAATACCATATATGTCAACGGCTATTTGATTTGCGCGGATGGCTGTTCGTTCAGACTCGGTATAGTCGCCTCGGGCCAACAATATCCGTCCCTTATTGACAATCGGCTCTATAAGGCGAAGTGAATTCTTTCCATACAATTTTTCATACGCGGGTATCTGCGTTTGTAAAAGCTTATCGGCATCCGCATAACGGCCTAGCTGGATAAACAGGGAAGTAAGCTCCTCGGCAGAGGACAGATCACTCCCACCATAACATCGGCCTTTTCTATAAGCTTGGCCGACTTGTCCAGGTTTTCCTGCGCTTCATCAAACAAACCTTTGACGCCCAGAAGCTTCGCCTGCGTCTCAATGGCATGCACATAATCGCCAATGCGCTTGTCATTTTTTCTATATTCTTCAAGGATCTTTAATGATTTGTCAATATTTTGTTCGGCGCGTTCATATTGGCCCAATTTAATTTGGAGTTGTGCGATCCGGTCAAGCTCCACGCCATACTCCGGGTCTTTGTCGCTGAATTTTGATCGCGCCACATCGGACGCTTTGTCTAAGGTAGCGGACGCTAATGCATATTTGTCGGCAAATTCATATAACGTAGCCAGGTGATTAAGAATGTTGAGGTGGTCCTTGTGCCATGGCCCGATTTCATTTGCTACGATTTTCGTGTAACTCTCATCAAATATTTTTTCCGCTTCTTCAATTTTGTTGGTGTAGTCAAGATAATAACCGGCCAACCGTATTCTGGCAAGGTGAAATTCCGGAGAAGTTTCTCCGTACAATTCTTTGCGGATTTCTGTAACCTGGGTCAGGTATTTTTCAGCACTTTCGTATTTTCTTTCTTTCTGCGAAACATCGTACAAAAAGTTTACGATACGTTCGGTTGTCCTGTAGTTTTTTGGAAGCAACTCTCCTTTCAACACCGCGAGGGCATTTCTCTCCAGGTCCTTGGTTTTATCACGCTCTAACTTAGAATCAAATTCGACGGCCTGTAAGTTGATATGAATAAGACTGGACCTTGTAAAATATTTATCGATTAATTTTTCATATTCCTGTTTTACATTCAGGTATTTGTTTTTGTCGCCATCGACCAGCAATTGATGCAAATAGGCCAAGTAGATATCGTGTCCCAATGTATGGGTTGGATGAGCTCTTTTTTTAAAGTCACTTAGGATGTTGTCGTACTGAAGTTCGCGCTCTCGATCTTCATTTCCATTCTCCACAAGCATTTGGGCGTACAAAAAATTATTTTGCACCAGGGTAAGCGTTGTTTCACCCATAAAACGCTGGTTTTTTCTAATCCAGGTTTGTGCCGCTTTAAACGCCGAATCTGCTGAAATGAGATTTCCTTTCTTTCCATAAGCATTAGCGATCAGTGTCAATACTTTTGCGTAGTCGGTAAATCGTGGTGCCAACTCTTCAAAAGGAACGCGTTGCGTTTTGATAGTAGTTCCCTCGACAATGGTTTCTTTTTCGACCGCCTGACCGGCAAAATATTGTTCCATACTTCGCAGCAAAACAATGGCCTCATTGCTAAATCCCTGGCCAGTCATGGCCTCCGCCTCGACTAACCCAATTCGCGCCTTTAATGGTTCTGTCAACTGATTTGTTTTGGTGAGTAAGTCCCTTGCGCGATCAACGTACTCCCTGCTGATTCGATAGTTCCCATAGTCATTATAGATGGCTGCAACATCGACTAAGGTAGATGCATAATGGGTACTGTTATCTCCGAAAATGCTGCCACTGCTGAGCAGGGCATCATTCAGGATTTTATCAAAATCTTTTAATAAGCCTGCTCCCAGATTAATTCTCGCCTCACGAATGAAAAGTCCGGGAACATAAGTATTTTTTTGCCCCAGTTTTGCCGCAATGGATTTTCTAAGACTGACAAGGTTGGCACTCGCTTTTTTAAAATCTCCTTCAGCATAATAGCGGTCGATCTTTTTTAGGCTTTTGTCAAATTTTTTGTCTTGCGAAAAGGAGGGGAGAGCAATTACTGTTAGCAACAATAAGGCAAGAGGCCTGATGGTTTTCATGGCTCCGGGTTTAAGGATTGTACCTACTAAACTAGTGAATTTGGATATATTAATTCGGAATAATCGTGAATGGTAAATACCATTTGAAGCGCAGCGAATTTCTCCCGACAATGTTAAACGTCCTTTCTTATTTGTGCAGGAGTTTTTGCAAAATTTCTTTTGCGGCATCAGTAACTTTGGTTCCGGGCCCGAAGATAAATGCTACCCCTTTCTGGCGGAGAAAGTCATAGTCCTGCGGAGGAATTACCCCTCCTGCGATTACGATGATATCGGGCCGGTTTATTTTTTTCAGAGATTCAATTAATTCAGGGATCAAGGTTTTATGGCCGCCGGCCAGGCTGGAAACTCCTACCATATGAACGTCATTTTCCGCTGCTTGCATCGCGACCTCAGCCGGGGTTTGAAATAATGGACCGATGTCAACATCGAAGCCTAAGTCAGCAAAACTTGTGGCGATCACCTTCGCGCCCCGGTCGTGTCCGTCTTGTCCGATTTTCGCTACTAAAATTCGTGGTCGCCGCCCATCGAGCTCGGCAAAACGGTCGGAAAGTTTTCTGACTTGTTCAATTTCTTTTTGAGTTTTCATTTCCCTGGAATATACACCTGAAACGGATTGGATGGTGGCCTTATATCGGCCAAATACATTCTCTAAAGCGCTGGAAATTTCTCCTAAGGTAGCGCGTTTACGCGCGGCATCAATAGCGAATTCTAACAGATTGCTTCCGGGATTTCGAGCGGCATTTGTCAATGCCTGAAGGGACTGCTCAACATCAAGTTGATTCCGCTCCATCTTCAGCTTCTGCAACCGATCAATTTGTTCTTTCCGAACCAACGCATTGTTCACTTCCAAAATTTCAAAATCAGACTTTGAAGCGGTCTGATATTTATTGACGCCTACAATTATATCCTCTCCGGAATCTATTCGTGCTTGTTTTGCTGCCGCTGCCTGTTCGATACGAAGTTTCGGAATTCCACTTTCAATGGCCTTGGCCATTCCGCCAAGTTCCTCTACTTCCTGAATAAGACTCCATGCTTTTTCCGTCAGCGACCCCGTGAGGCTTTCAAGAAAATACGAACCGCCAAATGGATCAACAACCTTGGTGATACCGGTCACCTTTTCCAAATAAAGTTGTGTGTTTCTGGCAATGCTTGCTGAAAAATCCGTGGGCAATGCCATGGCTTCATCCAGCGAATTTGTGTGTAGCGATTGTGTTCCGCCAAAAACAGCAGACATGGCCTCGATGCAAGTTCGCGTCACGTTGTTATAGGGATCTTGCGCCGTAAGGCTCCATCCCGACGTTTGGCAATGTACCCGCAATGCCAGCGACTTGGGATTTTTGGGATTGAATTGCTTCACGAGCAGCGACCATAACATTCGCGCAGCACGCATCTTAGCGATTTCCATAAAAAAATTCATTCCAATTCCCCAAAAGAAAGAAAGGCGTGGGGCAAAATCGTCGATATCAATTCCTGCCTTTAAACCTGCACGAATGTAGGCTAGTCCGTCTGCCAACGTGTAGGCTAATTCTAAGTCTGCCGGTGCACCTGCTTCATGCATGTGATAGCCGCTTATGCTGATGGAATTAAACTTAGGCATATGCCTGGAGGTATAGGCAAAGATATCGGCAACAATGCGCATCGAAGCATCAGGAGGATAGATGTAAGTATTGCGCACCATAAATTCCTTCAGAATATCATTTTGAATCGTGCCGCTAAGCTGAGATGGTTTTACGCCTTGCTCCTCCGCGGCGACAATATAAAATGCCAGGACTGGAATGACAGCACCATTCATCGTCATGGATACCGACATTTTATCTAATGGAATCTGATCAAAAAGTATTTTCATATCCAGCACCGAATCAATCGCGACACCAGCTTTTCCAACATCCCCTTCTACGCGCGGATGGTCGGAATCGTATCCACGATGCGTTGGAAGATCAAAAGCCACTGAAAGACCTCGCTGACCCGCTGCTATATTTCGTCTATAAAAAGCGTTTGATTCTGTTGCTGTCGAAAAACCTGCGTACTGCCTGATCGTCCACGGGCGTACCGTGTACATCGTCGCATACGGACCGCGGAGATAGGGTGGTAGACCTGCAGCAAACTGTTGATTGTACTTCGGCATTATCTTCCGCAGTATAGAAATTTTTTATTTCAATTTTTTCAGGACTCGTCCATGAAGAGTTTTTTTTTGCTTCGGTTGAAGGTGGGTTAAATTGATTGAAGCGGATCGAGGCAAAATCAGGCTTCATGACCGTATGTTGTGTTGAAAGACTTTCCACGATGCCTGCGCCAATTCATTCACCATAGTTTCTATGGCATAAGCTCCTGCCACGGCGTGTGTAACTTTGTCAAGATGCGACTCCTCTTTCAAAATGTTGGAAACATTGAGCGCTATTCTATTTGTCATTTCACTATCTTCCTCTTCGGCGCATAATGTTAATGCGTTGGATCCACCGAGAACAGCGGATAACGCATCCGTTGTATTTTTTATCATGTTCCCCCGTGGCTGAAAATTATTGGAATCCAATTCATGAGAGGTCACATGGATATAGAGGTCTTCCGGGGTGTAGTGCGGTATCTCAAATGCTTGTGACAACTGGTACCAGAGCATTCGAACGGCTTTGAGTTTCGCTATGTTGGCTAAAAAATTTTCTGATGCGGAAAACGATAAAGAAATGGCTCTAAATACGATTTCTTTTTCCATTCCCAAATCGGTGAGCGAGTCCATCAGCCTTACGCCTTGTTCAAGGGATTTTGAAATTTCTTCAACAGGCGAAGCGGATGGAACAGTTATTCCAAGCACATGATAATTTGTAAGCGATGAAAGAATCCCTGGTTGCGTCTCGGTGCTTTCAGGGACTGTTCTCCAAAATATAGATCCTCGTAATTTAGAAGAATCATATTTGTTTTGTTCGGCAAACGCTAAAATTTTTGTCGCAATTTTTGTTTCGCCCGCTGTTAGAAATGACACCGAACAATATGGCCAGGTGATTCGATCTAATAATTGATTGATATTAAAATCTATACAGTCAGTTACATCAAATAAAACTCCATTAGCCCCTCCGGCCAGGTATGTTAAAGCACGTCGATTTGCGTCCTTCTCATTTGCAACTTTTATTTTTGGTAAGTTTTCCCAGCTCGTTGCATTTGCTGATGTGGAACCTGATAATTTTTTAAATAGGAGAGATTTTGCAAATCTTTTTCCTCGTAATACGGATAAAAATCGAGTTCACCAATTTTCCAAATTAAATTTTCGATTTGATTTTGCGCGCCGAGTTCTTGCGATGCGATACGAAGCCATTCATCTTTTCCAGATTTAGGAAAAGATTCATTTAAAATGGAGTGAATAGATGGTTCGGGCATCTGAGAAAATATTTCTATTCAATTTTAAGCAAGTTTTGTTAACAGCCTTGCGTTTAATTTTAAAATTTCGCAATGATTTTTTTTTCTAAAAAATCAAAGACCCTCCCGCTTGTTTTCTTTATCTCTTTTTTTACATCTTTGTCTCCCTTTCTCAACAGGACCTTTAAAAACCAAAAAAGATTAAGAGATCAATGGAAGTCAACTGTGGAACAGTATGGAATGATTGTCTAGAAGTAATTCGTGAAAACGTAGGGGAGGAGAACTTTAATACATGGTTTAAACCTATCAACCCCTTACGCGTTGACGGTGACGTTCTTACTATACAGGTTCCTTCGCAGTTTTTCTACGAGTGGCTTGAAGATAATTATGTTCCTGTTCTAAAGCGGGCAATTCACACGGTGCTCGGTCCTACAGGAAGGCTTGAATACTCTGTAGTCGTTGATAGCGGTAATCAGCAAACACCTGCTGTGTCGGTTAATTATCCTGTCAATGGTGCAGGAAACAGAAGGAGTGGCGTTGGAAGCGGTGCCTTCACTGCAGATGAATATTCGCCATTTTCCCTTCGTGCATTAAATCCCCAGACGATCAATTCAAGGCTCAATACGGCCTACAGCTTCGACAACTTTGTGGAAGGTGATTGTAATCGACTGGCAAGGTCAGCAGGTGTCGCTGTTGCGAAAAAACCAGGCGTAACTTCTTTTAATCCATTGATGCTATATGGTGGAGTGGGCGTAGGCAAAACTCACCTCGTACAAGCGATCGGTAATGAAATCAAAAATAACATGCCGAATAAGGTTGTGTTATACGTCGATCAAAGCGATTTTACAAACCAATTTTTGAACGCACTTCAAAATCATAAGCTTCAGGATTTTCAAAATTTTTATCAGCAGGTTGACTTGCTGATTCTGGACGACGTTCAATTTCTGGCAGGCCGCGAGAAAACCCAGGAAATGTTTTTCCATATTTTCAATCAGCTGCACCAATCTGGGAAACAGATCATCATGACCAGCGATTGTCCTCCCCGTGATATGAAAGGTTTTCAGGAAAGGCTGCTTTCACGCTTTAAGTGGGGACTCACGGCGGATTTACAGGAGCCTGACTTCGAGACTAAGCTTGCGATCATCAACAGAAAAATGTTGGCCGATGGTATTCAAATTCCGCAGGAAGTTTCTGAATACCTTGCCTACAGCGTCGATACTAACCTTCGCGATATGGAAGGTGTGCTTAATTCCCTCATCTTTCACGCAACGCTTCTTAAAAAAGAAATCGACCTGGAACTTGCAAAAGAAGTTCTTAAAAATATAATCAAAGAAATTCAATCAGACGTAAGTGTCGATTTTATCCAAAAGACCGTTGCTGATACTTTCAAGGTTGATTTAGAAGCCATGAAAGGCAAAGTAAAAAAACGTGAGATTGTAATCCCCCGCCAGGTGGCCATGTACTTCTGCAAGCGCTACACACAATTAACCCTTGCCCTTATCGGAGAAAATTTTGGAGGTCGCGATCATAGCACGGTGATCCACGCGCTCGAATCTGTTGAAGATATGATGAAAACCGATGCTAATTTCAAAGCTACCGTCGACGATCTTGGCAAGAAGCTGAAGATGCGCGTGAGTTAGTTTCTAGTTCGAGGTTTAAAGTTTCGAAGTTGTGCCGCAACTCAAGGATTGCTACAAGAGCTTACAACTTTGATTATCCGCGAAACTCGAAACTATAAACTTCGAAACTCGAAACTTTATCGTGACAACAAACGGAATCTCTACCTGCTGTTTTGAACTGTTAATTCCGTACAAATAGCCTCTGCCCTTTAAATTTTTCAAAGAAGGTTACAACTTCTTCAGGCTCTTTTACACGTTCGCGGTTGATCGCAATGATGGTGAAGTTCTCAGGTACTCCAATGCGTTTTAATACGCTATTTTCTTTCATCCTGAAAACTTTAACGCCATATTGTGTTGCTTCGAGTTGTGCACCCAATGCTTCATTGCTGAAAATGTTTCGCTTGATAATTTCGGTAGTCCCATTCAAATTAACCAAAGTCAGCGATGTGGTTTGCGATTTGCCATCGCGTAAATACGAAAACGTAATTTTATCACCAGGATAGCGATAGCTCAATTCTTCTTCGAAGGTACTTTGCGTGTTTATTTCCGTTGAATTCAATTTCGTAATCACATCGCCAGGCTTCAATCCCGCCTTCATCGCAGGACCATCTTTTTCAATGCTTTCAAGCAAAACACCGTTAAAGCTTTTCACGTCTGTGTTGAGATCGTATTTCTTCGCATTTTCATAGTTATACTCAACAACCGATCCGCCGACAAAACTCTGCTGAACAACTCCATATTTCCGCAGGTCTTCAAAAACTTTTCTGACGATGTCTACCGGTATAGCGAAAGCATAGCCAGTGTACGATCCTGTTCTGCTGAGAATAGCAGAGTTGATACCAACCAGATCACCGTTCTTGTTTACCAATGCACCTCCGGAATTTCCAGGATTAATGGCGGCATCGGTTTGAATAAAAGATTCAATTGGAAATTTGTCCTGTAAAATTCCTATGCGTCTTCCTTTGGCACTAACAATGCCTGCCGTGACCGTTGATGACAATGAAAACGGATTTCCTACAGCTATTACCCATTCGCCTACTTGCACGTTTTTGGAACTGCCTAACGTTATAGCAGGCAAACCCGTTTCATTTATTTTAATGACTGCAAGATCGGTGGAGGGATTCGTTCCGATCAATTCAGCCGGATAAACTCTCTTGTTATAATTCACCTCAATACGTTCGGCGGATTCGATCACGTGATTGTTGGTTATGATGTAACCATCGTCGGAAAAGATAACACCTGACCCACTGCTGACTTGTGTTCGCCCTCCCGCGTTTCCATCTCCAAAAAACCAATCCCAATAAGTAACAGAAGCGCCTTGTGAAATACTGTTTATGAAAACCACGCTTTGCGTGGCTTTCGCCGCAGCATCGCTAAAATCTACTCCTGCGAGAATTGGCGCGGGAGACGATGAAGTACTTGACAGCGGCGGTGAATAGCTTTCATCAGCACTGTAATGAACAGGCTGCAGTTGTGCTTCTTCTTCAACTTTTTGCAACGAAGGTTTAACAGCAAAATAATAGAGCACATAAGCCCCACAAAAACCTGCGATGAATCCGATAACAATTACTTTGAGTGTCAATTTCATATTACAAGTTAAACGTTATTACGTGCCAGGATGCAACGAAAAATTGAAAAGTTTTATTGCCTTAAAACACGCGTAAAACTAAGAAGTTTAACAAGCGTCTCCAATGAATCTATTTTCTTAGTTTTGCATGTCATGGGTATACGCTCTTTACTCGCAAAACCTTTTGCTGCATACATTGCCTCCAATACCAGGGCATGGTCGACAGAACCTTTCAGGTATCAAGACAACATTTTGAAGGATTTAATCCATCAAGGGAAATCAACGATTTTCGGTCGTGATCATGATTTCGCGATCCATCAAAAACTACAACGACTTTAAAAAAAATATACCGATCAGGGACTATGAGGATTTGAAGCCCTACATCCAGCAGGTTTTGGAAGGCAAAGCCGATGTCCTTTGGAAAGGGAAGCCGGAATATCTTGCCAAGACCTCCGGTACTACCTCCGGTACTAAATATATCCCCATCACAAAAGATTCAGTTCCCAACCATATCAATAGTGCCAGAAATGCTTTGTTGAGTTACGTGCATGAAACCGGTAATGCTTCCTTCCTGGATGGAGGATTAATTTTTCTTTCGGGCAGTCCGGAGTTAAGCGTTAAAGCAGGAATAAAAACAGGAAGACTTTCAGGAATTGTCAACCATCATGTGCCGCAGTATTTACGTTCAAATCAAAAGCCAAGTTATGCTACGAACTGCATCGAAGATTGGGAGGAAAAGCTGGAGAAGATCATCGATGAAACACTTCATTCCAATATGACGCTCATCTCCGGGATTCCGCCATGGGCGCAAATGTATTTTGATCGAATTCAAGCGCGTACCGGAAAAAAAATTAAAGATGTATTTCCTGATTTTTCACTTTTCGTTTACGGTGGCGTAAACTTTGAACCCTATCGCGCAAAATTATTTGACACGATTGGCAAACGCATCGATTCCATTGAGACTTACCCGGCATCCGAAGGTTTTATCGCTTATCAGGATTCCCAGGTAGACCAGGGGTTGCTTTTGTTGGTCAACAGTGGGATATTTTTTGAATTCATTCCGACCGAAGAATTCTTTAATACAAATCCAAAGCGGTTGAATCTTGAAGAAGTGGAATTGAACAAAAATTACGCGCTCATTATCAACAGCAACGCTGGGTTGTGGGGATACTCCATCGGTGATACTGTAAAGTTTGTTTCCAAAAATCCCTATCGTTTGGTGGTGACCGGTCGGATAAAACATTTTATTTCTGCATTTGGAGAACATGTGATTGGCGAAGAAGTGGAAAAAGCGATGAAGGCGACGATGGAAAAATTTCCAGAAGTTGACCTGGTGGAGTTTACCGTAGCGCCTCAGGTAACCCCAGGCCTGGGTTTGCCCCACCACGAATGGTTCATCGAATTTGCAAACCCGCCGCGGGACATGGAGGCTTTTTCATCTGCATTGGATAATGCCTTGCGGAAACTGAATGTTTACTACGACGATTTGATCAAAGGAAATATTTTACGGATACTTCGGATTCAACCCATGCGCAGGGGCGCATTTATTGATTATATGAAATCCATGGGAAAATTAGGAGGTCAGAACAAGCTACCGCGTCTTTCGAACGACCGAAAAATTGCGGATGAATTAATTAATTTTACGGCCGAAAAGGCTTGATAAGTGGAGGTGCCTCGGCTATGAATTCAAAGGATCATCAATCTTCTCAACCGTTTTCCACAATAAAAGTCGAAGTCAAGGTTCAGTCGCTAGTGCAGGCAGGTTTGAGGTTCTGCCAGCGATGAAAATCATATTTACAACCGAACGCTGAATTTTGAAAAAACGAATTGCCATTTTAGGATCTACCGGATCCATTGGACAGCAAGCGCTGGAAGTGATTGCCGCGCATCCCGAATTTTTTGAAGTGGAGGTACTCACCGCACAAAACAATGCTGGACTTTTGGTCGAGCAGGCAAGACGATTCAAGCCCAATGCTGTGGTGATTACAAATGAAACACATTATCCACAGGTAAAAGATCAGCTTAAGGATGAGGATGTAAAAGTTTATGCTGGCGAGAATGCATTGAGTTCGGTGGTCACCATGGACACCATCGACCTTGTGTTAACCGCCCTGGTTGGCTATTGCGGTTTAAAGCCAACCATTCGCGCCATAGAAGCTGGAAAAACAATTGCCCTTGCCAACAAAGAGACACTGGTGGTCGCCGGTGAGCTGATTACCGGATTAGCAAGGCAAAAAGGCGTAAATATTTATCCCGTTGACTCTGAACATTCCGCCATTTTTCAATGCATCGTGGGCGAATTTCAGAATAAGATTGAAAAGGTGATCCTTACCGCGTCAGGGGGTCCGTTCAGGGGGAAAAAACCGATGGACTTAAAAAACGTTACGAAAGCGCAGGCATTAAAGCACCCAAACTGGACTATGGGTGCTAAAATCACCATTGATTCGGCAACGTTGATGAACAAAGGGCTGGAAGTAATAGAAGCAAAGTGGCTTTTTGGTTTAAAACCCGAGCAAGTTGAGGTCACGATTCATCCGCAATCTATCATCCACTCATTTGTGCAGTTTGAAGATAGCTCCATCAAAGCGCAACTTGGTTTGCCTGATATGCGTTTGCCTATTCAATTTGCTTTGACTTACCCGGATCGTTTTAAGTCAGATTTTCCCCGTTTTAATATCAGGGATTATCCGGCATTGACATTTGAGCCGCCGGATACGGAAACTTTTCGTAATCTTGCGCTGGCTTTTGAGGCACTGAACCGGGCGGGTAACATGCCTTGCGTGTTAAATGCTGCCAATGAAGTGGCTGTGGCCGAATTTTTGAGTGATAGAATTGGTTTCCTTGAAATGTCAGCATTAGTTGAACAATGCCTCGAAAAAATGGATTATGTAAAGAATCCGACATACGAGGATTACGTACATACTGACAAAGAGACAAGGATTAAGGCCTTAGAGTGGATGAAGCGTCATTCGTTATCCGTTAATCGTTAATCGTGGCTACGGTTGAAAATAACGGATAAAGGAGTACGTAACAGACGATAGGCCAACGGATAACTGAATAACTGATAACGAATAACTGATAACGATTAACGGATAACGAAGAATGGATTGGATGATAATGTTAGCTCAACTTTTATTGAGCCTCTCTTTTTTGGTAGCGGTGCATGAGTTTGGTCATTTACTAGCAGCAAAATATTTTGGAATGCGGGTGGAACAATTCTCAATCGGGTTTCCACCTAAAATTTTCTCCTTTAAAAAGGGAGAAACTGAATACGCCCTCAGCGCTATTCCGTTGGGTGGTTATGTCAAAATTTCAGGAATGATTGACGAGTCGCTCGATACAGAAGCGATGAAGTTGCCCCCACAGCCCTGGGAATTCAGAGCCAAGCCGGCGTGGCAGCGATTAATTGTGATGTTGGGGGGAATAGTTGTGAATGTAGTAGTAGGTGTCTTGATTTTTATTGGAATTACCTACGTCTATGGCGATAGCTACATCCTTAAAGATGCAGTCAACGAAAGTGGAGGTTATCATGTTGGGCCGGTTGGCGAAACGTTAGGTTTGAAGACCGGTGACAAGATCATAAAGATCAATGGACAAGATTTTGAATACTATGAAGATATCTTAAAGCCCGCCACCTTATTAAGCACCGACGGAAGCTATACCATAGATCGCGACGGACAAATAATTGAGATTAAAATACCGGCGGATTTTATTCAAAAGTTCAATAAAAAAAGCAGCGCTGGCAGCTTTGTTTTTCCCCGGTTGTCGCCAATCGTAGGCGAAATTGAAAAAGGAACTATCGCCAGTAAAATTCTAAAGCCAGGGGATAAGATCCTTGAAATTAACGGAGAGCCTATTGTATTTCATGATGAGGTAACGCCGAAAGTAAAAGCCATGAAGGCCGATTCGCTGTCGGGTAAGTCTGATACTTTAATGCTGAAGATTTCACGCGCAGGGTCGATCCTGACATTAAAGGAATATTTTAAGGGTCAAAAAAGTATTGGCTTTTACCCCGACGCCAAGCCTTTTTTAGCAAAAGCGGAAAAAACTATCACGTATGGATTTGTTGAATCTATTCCGCGTGGAACTGAAAGAGCGTTTTCCACTTTGGCCGTTCAGGTAAAAGCGTTCGGACGAGTTATTACGGGTGCCTTGTCTCCCAAAGAATCGTTATCAGGACCAATAGGAATTATGCAGGCTTTTGGTAACGAATGGGATTGGTCCAGGTTCTGGTCCCTGACCGGCGTACTTTCTCTGGTGCTTGCCTTTATGAATTTGCTGCCGATTCCAGCCTTAGATGGTGGGCATGTGATGTTCTTAAGCTATGAGATTATTTCCAGAAGAAAACCTTCGGATAAATTCCTGGAAAATGCGCAGAAGGTGGGAATGGTTTTTCTGCTGGCCTTAATGGTATTCATTTTCGCCAATGACATTATAAAATTGTTTTAGAAACATTTCTGATAGAACCGCCTTCGCTAAAGCTTCGGCGGGTGAATATAAAAAAAGGCTGTCTGACGGATGGCCTTTTTTATTTTAATGTTGTTTGTAAAGCGGAGTATTTACTAAATTAGTTTGTGAACCCAGCCTTCGCTAAGGCTTCGGCGGGTCGATGACCGCCTTCGCCAAGGCTACGGCGGTCGATGCGGGAGTAGCTCAGTTGGTAGAGCGACAGCTTCCCAAGCTGAGGGTCGCGAGTTCGAGACTCGTTTCCCGCTCAAGGTAAGGCGCCTTCACAGGAAGGCATGCGGTGGTAGCTCAGTTGGTAGTCCGCCAGCTGGCGGATCCCAAGCTGAGGGTCGCGAGTTCGAGACTCGTTTCCCGCTCAAGGTAAGGCGCCCTTCACAGGAAGGCATCGGTGGTAGCTCAGTTGGTAGTCCGCCAGCTGGCGGATCCCAGAGCTGTAGGTCGACGAGTTCGAGCCTCGAATTTCAAACCAGGAACTCAAGAGTAAGGCCGCCTTCGCTAAAAGCTTCGGCGGGCAAAGGCGGTGAGTAGCTCAGTTGGTAGACCATCAGCTTCCCAAGCTGAGGGTCGCGAGTTCGAGCCTCGTTTCCCGCTCATTGAATTAAGAGTTAAGGCGTATGCAGTTTCAATTTTCCTGATTGAATTTCAATTGCAAAAAACTAGAATGAATCGTCGTTGATTGTGTAGATCGTGTGAAACTATCGGTGGTAGCTCAGTTGGTAGTCCGCCAGCTGGCGGATCCCAAGCTGAGGGTCGCGAGTTCGAGCCTCGTTTCCCGCTCATTGAATTAAGAGTTAAGTCAATGCATTTTCAATTCAGACTTTATATTCTTCAAAAATCGAATTTCTAAGTCCAAAAGTTGTCAACTGTCAAATAAAAACCACTGCTTATAAAAGGGATCTGCGAACAATTTATTATTTAGCCGTTGCTACACCTTCAGCTTTTTCAGCGATATCGTGCCAGGTCGCGGTTTGTCCGTTGCTGTTCGTGCTTGTTCCGTCACAATATAGCTTGTTGCCTTCGATGCGATAAACAAACTCAAACGATCTACCAATGTTGCCCGGATCGTTTGAATATAGGACCGTGAGTTTGACTTTGTTATTTTGCGATATATAGGTTCCTCCAGCCGCATTTTCAAACTTTCCATCACGATGCGCGATTCTCATCCAATGAGTAGCATTAAACAGGTCAACACGCGTGGCCGTTTCTTTCGTGTGTGAACCTTTCGTGCCATCAAAAAGTGTATACTCGGAAGACAACTGGTTCCATGTCCCCACAATAGAATTTTTGGAATTTGTCTGGGCAAACAGAACTGATGATGTCAACAACATCATCAGGCCAAGGATAAATGTTTGTGTTTTCATATTGATTTCGGTTAGGGTCTACAAAGAGCTATGAACGAACAAGAATGAATACAGTCCTAAAGTAAACAGTTTCTGGTTTCTGTTAATCACAGGAAATCGTGATTTTTTATTTCTTATTAGATTATCCGTTTTTCATGACCCATTGCTGCCAACGTCTCGATATAAGACGTATGTTCCATATATCTTTATTGTCATTCAAGGTAACTCCGTCAAGTAAATTATCCAAAGGACTCTTCGGACGCTCAAAGCCCAGTAGAAGCAAGGATAGCAAATGAGTCCGTGTATAATTTATATATTCCATGCGCGAATGATAACAACGTCAAATGCTTAATCGGAAATGAACGAAGACGTTTCATTTAGGAACAATCTTTTCCATTTCATTCCAGCAGGCCTTTGATTTGGGGGAGATTAAACACTTTTTGTGATTGGGTATGGCATTGGCAGCTATTGTTCGTCGATGCAACCAAATTTATATCGATGCTGCAAAGTTTCTTAACCATCACATTCCGAATCCTCTGGCGAAACAAGGTCACATCATTCGTTAACATACTCGGCCTGGGGATCGGTATGGCGAGTGTCGTTTTCATCATGCTATACGTTCAGCACGAAACAGCCTATGACAAGTTCAATGAAAATTATAGTCGCATTTACCGACTGGAAGGAGACGACTTTGGCAAACTCCCACCCATCGTAGGATCATTGGTCAATGACCGGTTACCAGAAGTGACCCATGTTGCGCGACTGGCGGGGGGCTGGAAGGCGTATATTTCTTATTCGCCTGAAACTTTCCCTGAAAGGGTAAAGCAAGTTGAAGTGAATCACTTTTGGGCAGACAGTACCACGTTTCAAGTTTTCACTTTTCCTTTCCTTCAAGGAGATCCAAGCTCCGCACTACGACAGCCGATGACAGTCATCCTCACAGAAAGCACGGCTAAGAAATTGTTTGGCGATGCTAACCCTGTGATGAAGACCATTAAGTTCGATGGTCACGAGTTTATAGTTACGGGTATTATCCGGGATATCAAAAACTCACATATAGAAATTGATGTACTCTTTTCTTTTTTCATCCATTCCAAAGATTTATCCTGAATTCGATTGGAATAAGACCGCGTCAAGTGCGTGGCTGTGGAGTGCTACCTATTTATTGATGACCGACAACATCGATGAAAAACACACGGAGAAAAAGATCAGTCAGGAATTAAAAGATATCAATGGGACGTTGTTCGACACAGAGTTCAGGCGCTTCCACCTCAGAGCATTTAGCGACCTTTATTTCGAGGGCAATGTGCGCAACCAATCTTATGGCCTTCATGGCAATCTCAATATGATCCGAACACTTCTTATCATCGGGATATTCATACTTTTCCTGGCGGGCATAAATTATACGAACCTCACAACGGCACGGGCGGCGATTCGAACAAAGGAAGTTGCCGTGAAGCGAATAACGGGTTCGTCTGTCAATCAACTGCGTGCACAGTTGATTCTGGAATCAATCATTGTATCCGCCATCGCCCTTGTTGTGGCCATGACTTTCATTCAACTCGGACTACCTGCATTCAATCGGCTGACGATGGTCAATATTAGCCAGGCTGACGTGAACAGTCCGGCAATTTGGATGGCAATTGCATTAGGTAGCTCGGTACTTGGTCTACTTGCCGGTATTTATCCTGCGTTTTACCTAACCGCCGCACAGCCAGTTCACCTGATGAAAGGCCAGTGGCATAGTGGTTCAAATGGCTCCATGTTCAGGAGCGCGTTGATGACATTCCAGTTCACGCTCTCAATTGTTATGATCATTGCAGTCATTATCAACTTTCGTCAGATGCGCTACACTCAGAATGCCGATCTGGGATTCGACAAAAAGCAGATCGTTACGGTGGTTACACCCGACAATTTTAAGAATGAATTTCTGTTGAGGAGAGTCTTCAAGGAACGGCTGCTCCAGCATGCCGGAATTGAAAGAGTAACCTATTCGTATGGTAATCCAGGTGAGGGTGTTGGTGATATGCCGCTGCTTGAAATCAATGGCATGAAAAGATCCGCGAAGGCGATATATATTGACAACGACTACACGAGTGTGATGGGAATCACATTTTCTGATGGCCGGAGCTTTTCACAAGAAACGTCATATGATAGTATCGGTGCATCGACGACGCCTGATGGAGACGCAATACTAGTTAACGAATCTCTGGTTCGAGAATTCGGCTTGGATCATCCGGTAGGACAGGTAATCTATGCACAGCATGACAGAAATGCATCTTTGATTGTCGGTGTTGTTAAGGATTTTCATTACCAGTCTTTTCACGAGAAAATAGAACCGATGATCCTCATGCGACTAAATCAACCAGGCAATGTGGCAAGTATCAAGATCGCGTCGTCAGATATCGCGAAGACCATCGGAGACATTGAAGCTGAATGGAAGCGTATATGGGGCGACGCCCCAAGCCCTTTCGCTTATAAGTTTCTGGATGATACGTTCAATCAATTGTACACGAAAGATGTGCAACTTGCCACAAGCATCGGATACTTCACCGGGCTCGCTGTCGTCATTGCCTGCCTTGGGCTATTTGCGTTGTCGTCGTTCATGGTGAGTCGTCGTACCAAGGAAATCGGTGTGCGAAAAACGCTGGGCGCGTCATTGATAAAAATCTATTGTATGCTGTCGTGGGATTTCTTAAAGTGGATCCTTCTGGCAGTGCTTATCGCCTGTCCTATTGCGTGGTTCATAATGCAACAGTGGCTTGAGACCTTCGCGTATCATGTCACCATCGAAACGGATGTTTTCGTTATGGCGGCCATGCTGTCGATTGCCATTGCGCTGATCACAGTTACCTGGCAGTCACTGAAAGCAGCACGGGCAAATCCGGTGAACTCACTTCGGTATGAGTAGAGTGTTGGTGCGTATAGTAGCCTATTTTGGCCAACTCGGACGAAGAATCGAGTGACCTATTCGATATCAGGCCGACATAAGAACATCTATGGTATATTAGACATGGAGGCAAATACTTTTACTCCACTTTCAATTTGTTTCAACGCCTTGATAACAACTTCAGTCAATCCTTTCACCTTGTTAAGATCTTGTCCCCAAAAAGACTCATTGGCTAAAACATTTTGAACGACCTCATCAGCGTCTTGATTTTCCCAGGCCGTTCTTAAAAAAATTCAATACTTCGGGAGAATCATTCAACGGAATAACATTTCCTTGCCATTCGCCTTTGTAAAATCGAATCAGCGCTGCAAGAGCATATAACAAATTCGCCGGCAATTTTCCTGTGCGTTTGTGATATTCCAAACAGAAGGGAGAACTCGTACTTTGTATTTTGAAATGGAATTTAAGGCAATGCTTAACAATTCATGTTTGATAAATGGATTTTGAAAACGTTCGATGACGTCGTCGGCAAATTTTTTAAGTTCATCGGCCGGCAGGTCCAGCGTCGGGATGATTTCGTTGGCGATGGTATTGCGTATAAAGGTACCGATGGCAGCGTCATCGATCGATTCTCTCACCGTTCTGAATCCTGCGAGGTATGCAACCGGAACAAGGGTAGTATGCGCGCCATTCAGAATTCTTACCTTTTGGGTTCTGTAGGGCGTCAGGTCAGTCACAAATTTTACATCAAGTCCTGCCTTTGCAGTTGGAAGGTGTTGTTGAACAGCAGCTGGTCCTTCAATCACCCAAAGGTGAAATGGCTCGGCCTGCACCACCAAATTATCTTCATATCCAATCGTCGTTTGAATTTCTTGAATGGTATCGCGCGGAAAACCAGGAACGATTCGATCAACCAGTGTATTACAAAATATATTGGCGCTTTCAATCCATTGGGTGAAACCAGGAGGTAATTTCCAAAGTGTTGCATAATCCAGAATTGCTTTCTTTAAGGTATCCCCATTTTTTTCTATCAACTCGCATGGAAGTAAAATCAAACCTCTTTTATTATCCCCATTAAAAAATTTGAACCGGTGAAATAAGAGTTGTGTGACCTTGCCGGGAAAAGTATCCGCCAAAGCAGCGGGATTGGAGTCCGATGAATTAAAAGCAATACCCGATTCCGTTGTATTAGAGACGATAAATTTAAGGTCCGGATTTTCGGCAGACTTTAAAAAGTTTGAAAAGTCCTCATAAGGATTGATGGCTTTTGAAACGCACGTGATAAGTCTTGTTTCAGAAAAGATTTTTCCTTGTTGAATTCCCTTCAGTGCGACATGGTACAAACCATCTTGAGCATTTACTTCTTTCGCCATTCCCTTGGCGATGGGTTGCACAATTTCGATGGCGCCATTGAAGTCAGTTTTTTCATTGAGGATGTCGACCATCCAATCCACAAAGGCTCGCAAAAAATTCCCTTCTCCAAATTGCAGGATTTTTACAGGCCGTGGTTTTTCCGCCGAAGCATTTTTCCGATTAAGTTTTTTAAGCATGACAATTTTTATTTCTTACGCAGTGACGACTGTCGAATGACGAGTTCTGGCTTGAGCACTATTTTCTGAGGAATGAATTTTTTTTCTTCGTCGGCGATTTCTTCCAAAAATATTTCTGCAGCAGCATTACCCATGCGCAGATTATGTTGATCGACCGTCGAAAGGGCCGGCTCTGAAAAAGAACAGAAGGGCTCGTTGGTGAAGCCTATCAGTGCAACTTCCTGGGGAACTTTTATTCCTTTTTCTTTTAGTACCTGTAAGGCTCCCATGATTCCGTATGCGCTGGCGGAAAAAATACCGTCGGGCATTTGAGGAAGCGCCAGTAATTTTTGCATGCTCTCCCTGCCATCCTCTAACTGCAAATCACTTTCAACCACCAGCGATTCATCATAAGGATAACCATGGGCTTGTAGTGCTTCTACATAGCCACGAAGCCTTTCTTTATAGATACTTATTTTCAGAATGTTTGTGAAATGAGCAATACGTTTGCAGCCTTGTTGAATAAGGTGCTCCGTCGCTTTGTAGGCGCCCAGAAAATCATCGCTCACCACCTGACTTACTTCGAGTTCGTCATTAAATCGATCAAACAGGATAACTGGAATTCCTTTTTCCTTCACCTTTAAAAAATGATCGAAGTCTTTTGTCTCCTTTGCATGTGAAGCAATGATACCATCGACTCGCGCATTTAGAAGGGCTTCAACCGTGGCGACTTCTTTTTCATAGTTGTCGTACGTTTGGCATATCATTACATTATATCGCGATGAATTTGCAATTTCTTCAATGCCACGAACGATCGAAGCGAAAAAATTCCGGTCTACAGTCGGCACAATGATACCGATGATATTGCTTTTTCCATTTCGTAAAGCAGCTGCAATATTATTCGGCTGGTAATTTAGTTTTACTGCGGCCCTTTGAACCGCTTTTTTTGTAGCGTCGCTGATCCGTGGATGATCATTCAGCGCCCGGGAAACTGTCGACGCAGTAATATTTAATTTCTTCGCTATATCGTGTATGGTGTATTTCTTTTTCATGTTGATCGAAAACCAATACGAAGATTAATATTCGCTGAGCCTTTTCAAATGACGTTGTTTCCCGTTCATATAAAAACTCGACTATCTCAACTCCAGCGGTGTTACGGCATCCATATCGCCGTAGTCTAAATTTTCACCCGCCATTCCCCAAATGAAAGAATAGTTGCTGGTACCCACACCGCTATGAATAGACCATGGCGGAGAAATGACAGCTTGATTATTCTTGACAAACAAATGTCTTGTTTGCTGAGGTTCACCCATGAAATGGCAGACTACTTGAGTATCTGAAAGATTGAAATAAAAATATGCTTCCATTCGTCTGTCGTGCACGTGGGGAGGCATGGTATTCCAGACATTTCCTGTTTTAAGTTCTGTAAGTCCCATCTGTAGTTGGCAGGTAGGCAGTACACTGTTTACCATGAGCTTTCTTATGACGCGCTGATTTGATGTTTCGAGTGAACCCAGTTCTACCGTTTCAGCTTCCTGCAGTGTGACTTTCCGCGTTGGATAGGTGGCGTGAGCGGGAGCTGAATTGAAATAAAACAACGATGACGCTGTTCCGGATGAAGAGAAGATTACCTCCTTAGCTCCTTTACCAATATAGAGTGCATCTTTATGATCTAAGATCAAATGCTGTTCCGTCAACTGATACAGATCCTTTTGCACCTACATTGACGATTCCTATTTCCCGGCGTTGAAGGAAAAAATCTGCTTTGAGGAAATCATAGGTTTTTAGCGACACTGACGCCGAACTCGGTTTTACGCCTCCGATTATCAAACGATCGTAGTGTGTATAGACCACCGTGACCTTATTATCTTCAAAAAGACTTTCGATGAGAAAAGCTTCACGAAGTTGCTCGGTTTGAAAAGACTTACAAGCATCAGGGTGAATGGCGTAACGTGAGGCAGTCATAATTTGCGTAATCGTTTGCGCAATATAATAGAAAATTAAATACACGGAACTTAAAGTTTAGCCGATATTGATAATCTTTTGATTATCAAGTGTTTCATGGACACATAAGTCGCAATCTGGCGTTGAAAAAGAAAAGGGTATCAAATGTTGGCATTTTGAAAATAACTTTTTAAAATGCAATCGATTGCGCATATGCCATGCTCAGATTTACTTTAAAACCATGACCCACACTAACAGAACCAATAGTTCAACAGGCCATCTAAAAACCGCCATCACCTTCTTTCTTTTATTGCTTGCAACGGTAGGGTATACGCAATCAAAGTCATGGGCAGAGCAAATAGCATCAATGGTGATGAAATTGCATGCAGATTCCTTAGTGGTAAAACCTTATGTAACGCATGGACCCGCTGAGGAAAAAATAGAAACAACATTACCGCGCGGACGAAGCAGCTGGAACTACGAGCATGCTGTACTATTAAAGGGATTGGAGACGCTTGGAAAACAAACCAATAATCCTATCTACTTCAATTACATCAAGAAAATGATGGATAAATATATCGAAGCTGACGGCAACATTAAAACGTATGATCTCCTTGAATATAATCTTGATCATGTCACGCCTGGACGAATCTTGCTCTCACTGTATCAGACAACGAAGGAAGAAAAGTATAAGAAAGCTGCGCAGCTACTTCGGGAACAATTGAACTGGCAACCACGAACCAAGGAGGGCGGCTTCTGGCACAAACACCGGTACCCCTACCAGATGTGGCTCGATGGACTTTATATGGGTGATCTCTTTTATGCCGAGTATGCTCAGGTATTTGGTCCGCCGAAAGACTTTGATGATGTAGTCAACCAATTTGTATGGATGGAAAACCACACGCGTGATCCCAAGACAGGTTTACTTTATCATGCCTGGGATGAAAGTAAAAAACAACCCTGGGCAAATCCCGCTACAGGGCAATCGTCGGAATTCTGGAGCAGGGCAATGGGGTGGTACGCAATCGCGTTGGTGGATGTCCTGGATTATCTGCCCAAGAATCACCCAAGAAGAAATGAGGTTACTCAAATTTTCATCCGCCTTGCAACAGCACTAAGAAAATATCAAGACCCTGCTTCGGGCGTGTGGTTTCAAGTAACCAACAAGGCAACAGCGCCCGGTAATTATTTAGAGTCTTCCGGAAGCAGCATGTTTGTTTACGCCTTTGCTAAGGGAGCGCGGATGGGTTATCTGGATAAATCGTTTAGAGATGCCGCAACAAAAGGATTTGAAGGTATTGTTAAAAATTTTATTGTGAAAGACGATTACGGATTGCCGCATTTGACGAAATCCTGCAGTGGCGCAGGTGTCGGCGGAAATGCCTTACGCGATGGGAGTTATGAATACTATATAAAGGAGCCAGTGCGGACGGATGATTTAAAGGCGCTAGGGCCCTTCATGCAAGCAAGCGTCGAATTAGAATTGATTGGTAAATAGCTAATACTACAATGAGAAATTTTTTCCTGTTGGTAATATTCCTTTTTTCTGCAAAGGCATATACCCAATCCGTTATGACGGATTATCCGGAGTCCTTCAAGGTAACGATATCAAATCCCTTAACGGTTTCAAGGGAAAACGTTCTGGTCTTAGTTTCCTCCCAACAACTCTCCAAAAACTTTAAAAAATTCAATCCTCACGCCTTTGTGGTCATGGATGGCGAAAAAGAAATTCCCTCTCAGTACAATCAAAATGATGCGGACGATTCGGGAATTGTTTTTGTTTTGGATGGACTAGGGGCGTCAGAAACGCGCCAGGTGTCCGTTCGATTCCATCCTTCCGGAAACAAACCTCGAACTTATCCCAAGCGCACACAAGCGGAACTGTCCTATAAAAAAGGAGGGGAATGGAAAAACCGTGAGTACATCGGAGGAGCCTTTCAAAATACGCAGTTCCTTCGCGTGCCACCTGAGCATAAAGACCATTCGTGGTTCATTCGTTATGAAGGTCCGGGATGGGAATCCGATAAGGTTGGATATCGTTTTTATCTTGATCAGCGGAATGCTACGGACGTATTCGGAAAAGTGACGCGCGAGATGGTATTGCAGCAAGTAGGCCAGGATGGTTTTGATTCCTATCACGAAATGCAACCTTGGGGCATGGATGTCATGAAGGTAGGAAAGTCATTGGGAATTGGATCAATAGGATCCTTTGTCAATGGAGAGGCTATACGCGTTGAAAAAACCGATAGCGTCAATTGCCGAATTCTCGAAAATGGCAATGTGTATTCATCTATCCTCACAAACTATTATGGTTGGAAAGTGAGTAATAACAAACATGACGTCCACTCGCGCCTTACAATACATGCAGGGACCCGGGCGACTCAACAGACGCTGACTGTAACCAATAATATTGAGAATGTGGCGACAGGCATAGTAAAAGATAAGGCGGCGGTCTTGATCAAGAAAAATGGCGACGGACAGCATTTTGGGTACATCGCCACATACGGCAAGCAAAGTTTAAATGCTGATAATTTAGGTTTGGCTGTATTTTTTAGTCCCAATGATTTAATTGAGATAACGGAGGATACCAACAGCCATGTGATCAAATTGAAACCCTCACAGGGGAAGCTTACTTATTATTTTTTGTCTGCCTGGGAAAAGGAGCCTGATGGAATAAAAGATCAGAAGGAATTTGAAAATTATTTGGAGAAAGTCGCAGGGGAATTGTCAAATCCAGTTAAAGTTGTAATCTCAAAAAAATAGATAGGCATGCCCGTACTAAAAGCTAACGATACTGTTATGACAACAGTTAAGGAAGGTGTTCAGCGAAGACTCATCCATACCGATGACGCTGATGATGGTCGTAATAGATTTTGACAATGGTCCGTGGAAACAACCGGATCCGCCACACAGTCATGTGCATGAACAAACCACTTACGTTGTCGAGGGAGAGATCATCTTTTTTTGCGAGGGAGAATCGGAACAGCGATTAAGACCAGGCGATATGTTTTCAGTTCCCTCCGGAAAAGAACATACCATTCAATTGCTTACGAGTACTGCAAAGCTGGTTGATAGCTTCAACCCGCTGCGCGAAGAATTTTTACATTAAAGCGTCCGTTGGTCCTGTCTTAAAGTCCCGATAAATTCTTACTACAAGGACACCCCACGCTTCCACGGGATAAAATCATCCTGATTTAACTCGACGGCCTTAGCTTTAACCTTTCCGCTGGCGATGTCGATTACAAAGTCAAGAATTTCTTCTCCCATTTGTTCGATTGTCTTTTCACCGGAAATAATTGGCCCCGGTATTAAAGTCAATGATGTCAGGCATTCTTTGCGCAAGCTTTGTATTCGTGGAAAGCTTCACGACTTGAGAGACGGGATTACCTGTGGGCGTTCCGAGTCCCGTGGTAAAAAGAATTATTTGCGCCCCAGATCCTGTTGTTCCTGTCGTGCTTTCGACGTCATTGCCAGGTGTGCATAGTAAATTTAATCCCGGCTTTTTAATGTATTCCGCATATTGAAGTACATCTGCAACGGGTGCGGTACCTCCTTTTTTTGCAGCACCCGCCGATTTTATAGCATCGGTAATGAGACCATCTTTAATATTTCCTGGTGAAGGATTCATATCAAATCCCGATCCTACAGCTTCTGCTGCTGAAGAATAGGTACGCATCAACTTGATGAACAGCTCGCCGGCTTCGTCTCTTTCGCATCGGTTAATCAATTCCTGTTCAACACCACAGAGTTCCGGAAATTCTGACAAGATGGTGCTACCTCCCAGTGCGACCAGCAGATCAGACGTGTGTCCAATCGCGGGATTTGCAGAAATTCCCGAAAATCCATCGGATCCGCCGCATTTCAATCCTACTACCAGTTTATTTAGTGGAGCTGGTTTGCGTTCGATTTTATTTGCTTCGACCAAGCCCAAAAAAGTTTTTTGTATCGCTTGTGTCAGCAATTCCTGTTCTGTTCCCGATTGTTGTTGATCGAGAATAAAAACTGGTTTTGCGCCGGTAGGGTCAAGCTTGCTAAGTGATTCCTGCAATGTTTTTATCTCCGCATTCTGACATCCGAGACTCAACACCGTTGCGCCCGCGACGTTGGGATTGTGGATATATCCTCCAATAAGTTTACAAAGCGTTTGCGAGTCTTGTCTGGTTCCACCGCATCCTCCTTGATGTGTTAAAAATTTAATGCCGTCGATATTTTTAAAAATGCGCGAATGACCATTGGTTGTTGCGGGCTGAAACGACGCAGACGAAATGGGTTTATTATTTTGATATAATTGAACTAATTGATGAACATAATCTTTGTAGGCGTCCGGCTTGCTAAAGCCCAACTCGTCCATGAATGCCTCCCGGATCGCATCAACATTTCTGTTTTCGCAAAAGACCAATGGAACAATCAGCCAATAATTTGCTGTTCCCACTTGCCCGTCAGGACGATGGTATCCCAGAAAAGTTTTGTCGCGAAATTTGGATACGTCTGGCGGAGTCCACTGATAGCTTTTCGTACGTCCGGAAAATGGAGCAGATTTATGTTTTAAGTTATGCGTGCCAATCACACCGCCGGCCGGTATGGGCTTGAGGGCTTTACCTACAACCGTCCCGTACATAAAAATTTCCCCTTCAGGCTGGATGGCCATCTCTGTGAATTTATGTTTGGCAGGAATGTCATCCACCAGCGTAAGAAGTTTACCATTCAGGTTTACATTTTCGCCGGCTTTGAGATCCGTCAATGCTACGAATACATTATCAGCCGGATGAATTTTTAAAAATTTAGTTGACATAGTGAGAAAACTGTTATCTTGCGCAATCGATTGCGCAATTTATACTTTAATTTTATTAATTTGAAATTTCAAATTCTAAATCGGACCAATTTTACGCAAAGAATGTCATTCACCAAGCAGGATGTTATAACTCAAATGAAGCAAACGGGCGTAGTGCCCGTATTTTATCATCCGGATGTGGATGTGTTGATGCAGGTGGTGGATATTTCGTACAGATGCGGGCTTCGGGTGTTTGAGTTCATGCACCAACGTGATAATAAAGGGATTAGGCTTTTCAACTACATAAATGAACGAATTCACCACTATCCGGGGATAATATTGGGTGCGGGCACAGTCCTGGATGCGACCATGACGGAACGATACATTCAGGTAGGCGCTCAATTCATTGCTTCGCCTTTTTTACGACCGGAAATGGCGGAAGTATGTCACGAGCATAATATTTTGTGGGTACCTGGATGCACCACGACTTCAGATATCAAATGGGCGAAGTCCTTGGGAGCAAGTGTGATTGGCATTTTACCCGCTAATATTTTAGGGTCGGAATTTATACAGTCGGTGAAACGTGAATATCCCGATCTTGAATTTATACCCTCTGGCATAATGGACCTTCATCCACCGATACTTGCTAAATGGTTCGAAGCCGGTTCACTTTGTCTAAAATTGGGCGCGCCGCTATTTCCAAAAGAAGCCATCACATTAAAAGATTGGGGGATGATTGAAAAAGGTATATTTGGCCACTTAAAAAATATTTCTAAGATAAGGTCCGCTCTTAAGTCTGTAAATCCCCATTAGAATTTTGGAATGAATCCGATTAAAACTGCTTTGCTTTCGTATGGTATGTCAGGTGAAATTTTTCACGCTCCGCTGCTCGCGGTAAATCCTGGCTTTGAACTTACCATGGTCCTGCAGCGAAATAGTGATAAAGCAAAACAACGCTACCCACATACGAAAATCGCACGCTCGGTAGATGAAGTGATCAACGATAATGGTGTTGAATTGGTGGTGATTAACACTCCGAATGATTCACATTATCAATATGCAACACAAGCACTTGAGGCTGGAAAACATATTATCGTAGAAAAACCATTTACTGTGTCAACGCAGGAAGCCGACAACCTTATTGCCTTGGCAAAAAAGAAAGGCCGGCTGCTTACAGTCTTTCAAAACCGCCGATGGGATGGCGATTTTATGACGGTAAAAAAAGTGGTGGACAATCGCTGGGTTGGAAAAATCGCGGAGTTTGAACTACACTATGATCGTTATCGAAACTACATCGAAGCCAATACCTGGAAAGAAGAACAAGGGCCCGGCTCCGGAATTTTATACAACTTAGGTTCGCATATGTTGGATCAGGTTCTGGTGTTGTTCGGAATGCCTGCGGAAGTAGATGCACGGGTTGGAACGCAACGACCCAATGGAAAAGTGGAGGACTTTTATGACATCCGCATGCACTACACGGATTTTCATGCGATCGTCAAATCAAGTTATTTAGTTCGTGAAGCAACGCCCCGATATATTCTCCACGGTACTGAAGGCTCTTTCATTAAATATGGTATTGATCCGCAGGAACAAGCCTTGAAGGATGGAAAAATTCCCGGAACCGCGGGATGGGGAACCGAAGGAAAGGATCTGTGGGGAAAACTGAATACGACGGTGGGAGGACTACATTTGGAAGGTTCTGTAGAAACAATTGCCGGCGATTACACACAATTTTATAAAAATGTTCATGACAGTATTCGTAGCGATAAACCGTTAGCCGTTAAGCCTGAAGAATCTCGAAATGTTATCCGGTTGATTGAAGCCTGCTATGAAAGCAACCGTGCGCGAAAAGCAATTAAAATTTAAAATGTATAAAAAATTAAAATCCAAAATCTAAAATCTAAAATCTAAAATCTAAAATCATACTTATCCTATGTCGTATTTGAATTCACTTTTTAGTCTGGAGAAGAAAGTCGCCGTTGTTACAGGAGGCACAGGAGTGCTGGGTAGTTCGATGGTCAAGGCACTGGCAAAGGCCGGTGCGAAGGTAGCTATTGTGGGAAGAAGAAAAGATGTTGCCGACGATCTGGCAAAAGAGATAAACAAATCAGGAGGCGAAGCCATTGGTGTTTCAGCCGATGTATTAAATGCGCAGCAATTAAACGCCGCGAAGAAAACTATTCTGGATCAGTTTGGTACTATCAACATATTAGTGAATGGTGCCGGTGGTAATATGCCCGGTGCGACTATCCCAACCGATAAAACTTTTCTTGATTTAAAGATTGAAGATTTTCAGAAAGTGGTTGAGCTCAATTTGACGGGATCGGTGTTACCTTCTCAGATTTTGGCTGAGCCTATCATGGCAGCTAAGAGTGGATGCATCATAAACATCTCTTCGATGGCAGCCTATCTACCAATTACACGTGTTGTTGGATATTCCGTTGCAAAAGCGGCGATCAGCAATTTTACACAATGGATGGCCATTGAAATGGCAAAAAAATTCGGCGAAGGTATTCGTGTGAATGCTATTGCGCCAGGATTTTTTCTAACGGAACAAAATAGAAACCTTTTGACTACACCGGATGGAGGATTGACAGATAGAGGAAAATCTGTAATCGCGCATACCCCCTACGGAAGATTTGGAGAACCGGATGAGTTGGCCAGCACACTTATATGGCTGTGTTCTGACGGTGCTAAGTTTGTATCAGGAGTAGTAGTAGCTGTTGATGGTGGATTTAGCTCTTACGCTGGCGTTTAAGACTTGCCAGGCGTATAACTATAGCGTTATTTTTTTCAAATGAAAAAACGAGTAATCACATTTGGGGAGATCATGATGCGTCTTTCGACGCCAGGCTTCGCGAGATTTACGCAGGTTGACAGTTTTAATGTTCTCTATGCTGGGTCAGAAGCGAATGTCGCTTCGTCTTTGAGCCATTTCGGAATCTCTGCGGCACACGTAACGCGTTTTCCGAATAATGATTTAGGGCAAGCGGCAACACAAACGCTTCAGCGCTATGGCGTGGATACGCAATTTATAATTTATGGACCTGAGCGGATGGGCGTCTATTTTCTGGAGAACGGTTCTATGCATCGGGCGTCTCGTATCGTTTATGACCGGTTCAATTCTGCCTTTGCGCACATTAAGCCCGGAATGATTGATTGGGAAAATATTTTGAAAGATGCGTCATGGTTTCATTGGACGGGAATAACACCTGCCATCTCGCAAGGTGCTGCTGATGTGTGTTATGAAGCCATTCAGGTTGCGCGCAAAAATAATATTACGGTGTCCGGTGACATAAACTACCGGAGAAATCTCTGGCAGTACGGAAAGACCGCTCGTGAAATAATGCCTGCGTTAATAGAATCGACTGACGTTATTGTCTCTGGAATTGCGGATATGGAAAATTGTGTAGGGATTTCCGGCGGCACATTTGATGCAGCGTGTGCTTCTTTCAAAAAATCATATCCAAATATCAAAAAAGTTGCAACAACGGAGCGTAATTCAATTAGTTCATCGCACAACAAATTGAAAGGGGTGTTGTGGAACGGAAAGCAATTGTTTCAATCTAAAGAGTACGATCTTACGCATATTGTGGATCGGGTAGGGGCGGGTGACGCTTTTATGGCAGGGTTGATTTATGGTATGATAAATAAAAAAGATGATGCATCAACGATAGAATTTGCGACTGCTGCAGGAGCGTTCAAACATTCAGTGGAGGGAGATGTCAATGTTGCCTCAGCTGAGGAAA
The DNA here is from genome assembly GCA_963739105.1 of uncultured Bacteroidota bacterium. Taxonomy (GTDB): domain Bacteria; phylum Bacteroidota; class Bacteroidia; order Cytophagales; family Cyclobacteriaceae; genus Chryseolinea. Next base: position 138,436 of record CAVTZI010000028.1, read on the forward strand.
TAGAGACGTTGGTCAAAGGCGAAAATATCGGTAAACTGTTACGTTAAAATCATGGGATTTACGAATCAACAAATTGTTGGAAAGATGAAGGAGCTGGGGTTAGTTCCCCTGTTTACACACGATGATATACCGACGTCGCAACAGGTAATAGAAGCAGCTTATCGCGGCGGTGTGAGAGTATTTGAATTTACAAATCGCAGAAAAAATTCCTTTGAAGTTTTTGTGGCCATGCTGGATTACTGTAAAAAATTTCCTGACCTGATGTTGGGAATTGGAACAGTTATGGACGGCGCCACCACAAAAAAATTTATTGACGCTGGCGCTCACTTTATTATTTCTCCCATCTTAAAACTTGAGATGGCAAAGGTCTGCCGCGACCATAACATCTTATGGATGCCGGGTTGCGCAACGTTGACGGAAATTGTTACAGCAAAAGAGAATGGAGCCCAGGTTATCAAAGTTTTTCCCGGATCCGTGCTAGGACCTGGTTTTGTGTCGTCGATCATGCCCGTAGTTCCTGACCTCCAATTGATGATTACCGGAGGCGTCGAACCGAATGAAAAAAATTTAACAGCATGGTTCAAAGCGGGAGCCATGAGTGTAGGAATGGGTTCGCAGTTGTTCACAAAGGAAATCTTAGAGAAGAAGGATTGGCCGGCATTGGAAAAAAATGTTCGGGACATCCTTCAGACCATTAATAAACTTAGAACTTAATGCAGCAATAGTTGCTGACCAAAAATGACAACCAACCCCAGAATTGCGGAAAACCTGGACACGATAAACCAGACGGTCGGAAAATACAGATGGACAATTTGCGCGCTTGTTTTTTTCGCTACTACGGTCAATTATATCGATCGCCAGGTCATCAGCTTGCTAAAGTCTGATTTGACGCGTGAGTTCAATTGGAATGACGGCGACTATGCCAACATTGAAATTGCATTTAAGATAGCCTATGCGTTGGGGATGGTGTTCTCAGGCCGTATCATCGACAAGGTAGGTACAAAGATGGGATACTTCCTGGCCACTTTTTTTTGGAGCTTAGCAGCCGTTGGCCATGCACTCGTCAACAGCACGCTGGGTTTTATTGTTGCCCGGAGCGCATTGGGTATTACAGAATCCGCCAACTTTCCTGCCGCCATAAAGACAGTTGCTGAATGGTTCCCTAAAAAGGAACGCGCCTTAGCTACCGGAATTTTTAATTCAGGAACAAATATCGGAGCAGTAGTCGCTCCGTTGACGGTGCCTATATATAACGGTGGCCTGGGGATGGAAGTGGGCGTTTATCATCACCGGGGCCATCGGTTTTATCTGGGTCGTCCTATGGCTGATGTATTATGAGATTCCAGCCAAACATAAAAAACTTTTAAAACCCGAGTTCGATTACATCCATAGCGATGCGGAGGACAAGGCGGACGAGGCTACGAAACAAGAGAAGGTATCTTGGGTCCGGCTATTGGGATTCAAACAGACGTGGGCTTTTGTAATGGGCAAATTTTTGACAGATCCGATATGGTGGTTTTATTTGTTTTGGCTCCCCGATTTTTTGGAAAGTGAATACGGAATTAAGGGAACAGCAATGGCGCTGCCCGTCGCAACGGTGTATGTTCTTGCTACTATTGGAAGCGTTGGGGGCGGATGGCTGCCCATGTATCTGATCAGAAATAACTGGGCTGCCTTCAAGGCGCGTAAAACTTCCATGCTTATCTATGCATTTATGGTAACGCCAGTTGTCTTTGCGCAAATTTTCGGAGGGGTAAACATGTGGCTTGCTGTGCTGGTGATCGGGCTGGGAGCTGCTGCGCATCAAGCCTGGAGTGCCAATATTTTTACAACGGTTTCTGATATGTTCCCTAAGAAAGCTGTTGGTTCAGTAACAGGTATCGGAGGAATGTTTGGATCATTGGGTGGTATTTTACTCACCTTGCTGGTTCAGAAAAGTTTATTTGTGCACTATCGCGCTCTCGGAGAGATCGAAACCGCTTACTATATCATGTTTATGATTTGCGGATCTGCTTATCTGATTGCCTGGTTGACATTGCATTTGCTGGCGCCTAGAATTGAAAGGGTGAAGCTGTAAGATTACAGTCAACATAGTATTTTTCCGAGGTCATCTTTGTCCGGAGATTTTTCTAATTTTCAGGACCTGGCAGCCTATTCTACTATGAAGGATTTACGCATATTTTGGGGGTTAGTTTTCTTTCTTGGTTGTGCGCTTCCAGCGTTGCCGCAAACTGATCAATATAAATTTTCAAATATTGACGTTAATCAGGGACTTTCTCATAACCAGATAAAATGCATTTTCCGGGATAGCAAAGGGTTTATGTGGTTTGGAACAATCTCCGGCCTAAACCGATATGATGGTTATACCATAAAGACTTTCCGAAATATTCCAGGCGACTCTAAATCTGTCAGAAATAGTGATATCAATAGTTTGTTTGAAGACCCGGATGGTAACATTTGGATGACGACGTGGACGGGTATCGATATTTATGATCCCAATACAGAAACATTTAGTCACGACCCCGATAGCTACTTGCGAAAATTATATATCCCAGATGGCGGGATATCAGAAATTAAAAAGGATCGGCGCGGCAACTATTGGTTTATCCACGCCTCACAGGGACTCTTTAAATATAATGTTGCAGATAAAAAAACCACACCGTTATTTTACAATCCGCTCGACTCAACCTCACTTGCATCCAATCAGATCTCATCAATCGCTGAAGACAAACAAGGTAACTTTTGGATCCTTCACAAAAATGGTGTTTTTGAAAAATTAGACGGCAAGACGCTCACTATTACCTATAGAAATAATTACTTAAATGAATTGTACGACCATCAGGTGCTTGATTATCGCCTTACAGTGGATAACGACGATGACGTATGGCTTTTCATTAGTGATCAAAATGAAGGTGCATTTTATTTTAAGTCTGTTGACAAATCGTTGACTCGCATTAACAAAACATCTCCAATGGCAAAGTTAAATTCTGACATTGTGAGAGGAATTGTGCAGGATAACAAGGGATTAATTTGGATTGCCACCGATCATGGAGGCGTTAACCTCCTGGATAAAAACGATTTTAGCGTACGATACATTTTGACTGATCGCGATGACCGGAGAAGCCTCAGCGAAAATAGCACCAGTGCATTGTATAAAGATTATGAGGGGATCATTTGGGTTGGCACGTTCAAAAAAGGTATTTCCTTTTATCATGAAGATATTATTCGCTTTCGATTACTCCGGCATCAGACTTCGGATCCTTCCAGCTTGCCTTTCAATGACGTCAATAGTGTTGTGGAAGACAAAAAGGGCAACTTGTGGCTTGGAACGAACGGTGGAGGGCTTATTTATTTTGACCGTAAAAACAATAAATTCATTCAGCATCTGAATGATCCAAAGAATGAAAACAGTCTAAGCAATAATGTAATTGTTAGTTTATACTTAGACAGGGATGATAAATTATGGATAGGCACCTACTTCGGAGGGTTAAATTGTTATGATGGAAAAAAATTCATTCGTTATAAGCATGATCCATCCAATCCTAAGAGTATTTCAGATAATAGTATTTGGGAAATTTTTGAGGATTCCAACAAAAACCTGTGGATTGGAACGCTAACGCAAGGGGTAGACGTTTTTAATCGCGAGCGCAAGGAATTTTATCACTATCGGCAAGGCGAACCGAACTCGATTCACTCGAAATACATATCGGCTTTTATGGAAGACAGCCAGGGAAATATTTGGATTGGGACGGGCTATGGAATTGATGTGTTAGATAAAAAAACAAACAGGTTTACCCATTACTTGAACGATAGCGGCAACCCAGGCAGTCTCAGCAACAATAGCGTGCTGGATATGTATGAAGATAGCCGTGGATTGATATGGGTAGGGACGCATGGTGGATTAAACCTTTTCGACAAAGCCAGCGGTACATTTAAAGTTTTCAATGAAGGTGATGGTCTGCTGCACAATTCGGTGCTAACGCTTGGTGGAGAGCGATGATCATAACTTATGGATCAGTACGCCGCACGGCATTTCCAACATAACAGTTAATTACAAACCCGAAACCAGGAATTTTTCCCTGAGTTATAAAAATTATGGCGAGTCGGATGGATTGCAGGGGAGACAATTCAATGAAAATGTACGCCTTAAGACTTCGGCCGGAGAAATTATTTTTGGAGGGATAAATGGCTTTAACATCTTTCATCCAGATGAGATAAAGATCAATAATATTAAACCTCGTGTAAAACTTTCTGACTTTCAAATCTTCAATAAGAGCGTAGCGATTGGCGAGCCCATTAACAAAAGAATTATTCTCAACAAGTCAATCACTGAAACGGATGAAATCGTTCTGAAATACAGCGACAATGTTTTTTCGATTGAATTTGTCGCCTTGAACTTCTTTCATCCGGAAAAAAGTGAGTACAAATACAAACTGGAAGGATTTAATAAAGATTGGCTCACGACGAATGGAAGTCAGCGAAAAGTTACCTATACGAATCTGGACCCTGGCGATTACACATTTTATGTACAGGCATCAAATAGCGATGGCATCTGGAATGAAGAAGGTGCTCAGTTAAAGATTTCGATTTTGCCTCCTTTCTGGAAATCGGGTATTGCTTTTATCATTTATATAGCATTGATTTTAGGCGCTTTGCTTCTTTCACGACAACTGATTTTGGCGCGGGAAAGGATGAAATATAAAATTGAAAAGGAACGCCAGGATGCCCAGCAGGTTCATGAGCTTGATTTGATGAAAATAAAATTCATTACCAACGTCAGCCATGAGTTTCGCACGCCGTTGACGCTGATTCTAACACCGTTAGAAAAAATGTTAAGGGCGGCGAGTGATCCGGAGCAACGGAAACAATATTTAATGATTCATCGCAATGCCCGAAGGTTATTAAATCTTGTTAATCAGCTGTTGGACTTTAGAAGGTTAGAGGTTCAGGAAGTGAAACTCAATCAATCTGAAGGTGATATTGTAGCTTTTGTAAAAGAGGCCGCACACTCATTTACCGATCTTTCAGAAAAAAAACAAATTGAGTTCTCCTTCCATTCAGACCTGGCTTCTTTGGAAACTATGTTCGATAAGGATAAGCTGGAGAAAATCCTTTTTAATCTTTTATCCAATGCTTTCAAATTTACTCCCCTGCATGGAAAAGTTGAGGTAAACATCGGCCTGCTCGAAAAAACGGAAGAAAAGACCAAATGGGTGGCTATACGCGTGAAAGATTCTGGCATTGGAATTCCGTCCGAAAAACAGGAGAAAATCTTTGAGCGATTTTTTCAAAGTGATGTGCCTCCCAGCATGGTTAATCAAGGCAGTGGTATTGGATTGTCGATTACCAAAGAGTTTGTAAAACTGCATGGTGGTGTCATTACCGTGGAAAGCGAAGTAAATGTGGGAAGTTGTTTCAGCATTCTAATTCCGTTTGTTGATATTAAAGTTGACGCTCACCCATCGCAGACTGCGGATGAAAGTCCCGTGCCTGTACAAGATTCCACAGAGCCGGTCTATGCAAAATGGACAGTCGGATCATAAGAGTCCTACATTATTGTTGGTAGAGGATAACGAGGACTTTCGTTTTTATTTGAAGGATAATCTTAGACAAACCTATCATATTTTTGAAGCGCGGAATGGAAAGGAAGGATTGCAGCTCGCTTTAAAACATCTTCCCGATTTGATTGTGTCCGATATCATGATGCCTGAAATGGATGGTATTGAGCTTTGTAAAAAGATCAAAAGCAATGCAACCGTTTCGCACACACCTGTAATTCTACTGACGGCACGCACGAGTGAAGAGCAAAAGATGCAAGGTTTTGAAATTGGCGCTGATGATTATATCACTAAACCATTCAATTTTGAAATTTTGCAATCCCGGATCAAAAATCTGATACACCAAAGAGAAATATTTCATAAGGATTTCAGAAGACAGATTGAAGTCAAGGCAACGGACATCAAAATCACTTCGATGGACGAAAAGCTGATTCAGAATGCGATAAAGTTTGTTGAGGATAAAATTTCTGATGCTGATTTTTCTGTGGAAGATCTAAGCCGCGAATTGGGCATGAGCCGGGTACATTTGTATAAGAAATTGTTATCCTTAACAGGAAAGGCGCCCCTGGAATTTATTCGCACCATCCGCCTTCAACGCGCCGCACAATTGTTGGAAAAAAGTCAATTGACCATTTCAGAAGTGGCTTATAAAGTTGGTTTTAACAGTCCGAAATATTTTGCAAAATATTTTAAAGATGAATTTGGCATGCTTCCATCTGCATATGTTCAATCAAAAAAGAAAGAACCTTCGGCTGAAAAATTGTGAACATCGGTTAATGTTGCCGAACAAATTGGATCTGAAGAAACATTTTAATCCTATATTCTAACGATTTAATAACCTTATGATGTTGAGTGAAGAAGTAGTTTTGAGTAAACGCTTCTTTTCATGGCCGTGAATAAAAAGAATAAGATTTCGAAAGTTTTGCTCTTCATTGAAATCGTGCTTTACATTTCTATCGCTTGTGGCATGGCCTACGCGATTATCAATTAGTCAATTTCAGTCACTCTTCGATTCAATAATCACGCTTAAGACTTCATGTTGTAGTTTGTAAAAAAGGAGAAGCTCGACCTCCTGATCAGGAGTTTTTTCGGTTTCTTAAGTTTAATAAACTATGCCGGCCAACCTTTGATATTCACCTTTAATCCGCGGTTTTAAAACATTTTGACACGTTCCAATTAACAATCTGAACAGGATTTTGAAACAATTTATCGCTGGCAGTTAACGAGCCAATAAGCAAAATGTAACAATTCAATACCCGCGGTGAGGCTCACTTGTACATACCTTTAAATTCGGTCTACAAACGTTTTCTAGAAATCGAATGATGAAAACGATTGCTTCGGCCGACTTAAGAAAAACACTAAACCTTAAACCTATGATAAAACAATTTTACAGAAGCGTATGCTTTGCTTCCGTAATGCTCTTCCTGGTAGGAAGTTCTGCCCTTCATGCGCAGAGCTTGATAACAGGAAAAATTTCGGATAAAGCCGGCCAGGCCCTACCTGGCGTGAACGTTATTAAAAAGGGAACTACCTCCGGGACAAGTACCGATGCAAATGGAAATTATTCCATTGAAGCCACAGCCAGCGACATTCTAGTTGTGTCCTTTATCGGATATCAATCTCAGGAAATAGTTGTTGGCAATCGAGCAAAAGTCGACATACAGTTGGAGGAGGATGTTGCCGAACTTCAGGAAGTTGTGGTCGTCGGTTATGGTACGCAGAAGAAAAGCGATCTGACCGGATCGGTTGCGTCTCTCAGCGGAGATAAAATGAGAGGTTCAATGGCGGCGAACGTTAACCAGGCACTTCAAGGCAGAATTGCAGGGGTAAATGTTTCGCAGAATAGTGGTCAACCTGGTAGCGCGGTATCCATTCGTATTCGGGGTACAGCGTCTGTAAATGGAGGTAACGAACCACTATATGTTATTGATGGAGTTCAAGTAGGAGGTGGCGCGGGACAAATCGCAGGATTTGATTTTGCAGGCGGGGCTAACGGACAGGGTAGTATCGTAAATCCGCTTGCAAATATTAACCCTAATGATATTGAAAGCGTGGAAGTGCTCAAAGATGCTTCCGCATCTGCAATTTATGGTTCCCGGGCAGCCAATGGTGTTATACTGATTACGACCAAGCGAGGAAGATCAGGAGAATCAAAAATAGATTACAATGGTTACTATGGTCTTCAGCAAGTGCCCAAGACGCTTGACATGATGGACTTGCCTCAATATGCCGCCTATCAATTTAGCGTGGCTAAAGAAATCCCGAGTATAAACCCCGATGAAAGATTTGCTGATCCAAGTATCCTGGGTCCTGGTACCGATTGGCAGGATGCAATCTTTGAAGTAGCACCCATACAAAATCATCAACTATCGACCAGCGGTGGTAATGAAAAAACACAATATTTTTTGTCAGGTGGATATTTCCAACAGGATGGTATTCTCAGAAATTCAGGGTTTGAAAGATTTACAAGCAGGATAAACCTCGACACAAAAGCAACCAATTGGTTAAAAGTCGGGACCAGTCTGAATTTTGCGATCACGGATGAAGTCATTGGACGAAGCGATGGTGGAGATGGAATCATTGCGCAGGCGCTTCAAATGCCGCCGAGCACTCCCGTTTATGATTTTGACGGAAATTTTGCCGGACCGGATGCGGGGTCAGCGCAAATTACCTCGAATCCTGTAGCCGTGTCGTTACTGATTAATAACAAGGTTAGAAAACAAGTACTTACCGCCAATTTTTATGCTGAGGCCACGCTTACGAAGGGACTGACTTTCCGCACGGAATACGCCGTAAACGACAGCCACTCATTAAACAAGGTATTCAAGCCAACTTATGAATGGGGTTCTATTAAAAATGATGCAAATCAATTAAGACATCGACAAGAAAATAATTTCTTCTGGATCTGGAAAAACTACCTCACCTATGATTTTGATGTTGACAGGCACCATTTTACTGCAATGGTAGGGCAAGAATCGCAAAGGAGTACCTACGAAGGATCTGATTTTACCAAATCAAATCTCACATCCAACGACATCATTACACCAAATCAAGGTGAACCTACTTCGATCAATGGATGGCAAGGCGAAAATACATTGGCGTCCTACTACGGCCGGTTGATTTATAATTTTGCAGATCGCTACTATGTAACGGCGATGATCAGAAGGGACGGTTCGTCTAGATTTGGACCCAATAGTAAATGGGGAAATTTTCCCGCTGTTTCATTCGCATGGCGTATAGCCAATGAGGAGTTCATGCCTAAGTCTGATTTCCTTAGCGACCTGAAATTGAGGATCGGTTATGGCAAAGTGGGCAATCAGGATATACCCAATTATGCCTATGGCGCTTCGTTATCGTCGATCCAAAATACGGCATTGGGAACTACTTATATTCCTAATCGAATACCCAACGCTGATTTGAGATGGGAGTCTACAGCTACTTACAATGCTGGAATGGATGCATCCTTTTTGAGCGGTAAAATCGACTTAACTGTGGATGTTTATAAAAAATATTCTGACAATTTATTATTAGAACTCAATCCCCCAGGCTACATCCTCGGCTCGATGATAAATCCTCCGTATTCAAACTATGGTAAGATTGAGAACAAGGGTCTGGAAATAACACTCTCCAGCCGAAATATTCAGGCTGAAAAATTTGCCTGGCGCATGGACCTGAATTACAGTGTAAACAGGAATAAAATTACAGAGATAGACCGACCACAAATCCGAAATTTATATTGGTACGCTGGATTCCAAACGGTTACACGTACGACCATCAATAACCCGATCGGTCAGTTCTATGGCTATCAAACGGAAGGCATATTTGTCGACCGGGCTGATATCGAAGGCCACGCCGTGCAGGTCGGAACAGGAGAGACAAGTCTGATTCATCAGCGTGATGGGGTGTGGTTAGGCGATCTTAAATTCAAGGATCAAAATGGTGATAACAGAATTGACGAAAAAGATCAGGTGGCGATCGGCAATCCTAATCCTGATTTCAGTTTTGGATTTAATAATAGTTTCTCGTACGGCAATCTTACGCTCGATATCAATATCATCGGTGTGTATGGCTTTGATGTATTCAACTATCAACGGTCAAGGAACCAGGGAATGAATTCATTAAACGATAACCAGCTGAGCGAGGTAGCGAATCGTGCGCAATTTGAAATGATCGATCCTGCGGGTTCGGCGGAAGATATCGATAATTATGTCCTTATTAATCCAAACGCAACCATACCTCGCTTCTCCCAACTCAACGTCAATGCTAATGGAAGAATGTCGGATCTGTGGATTGAGGATGGATCATATGCAAGAATTCAGAATATCAGTCTTTCGTATATGTTCCCCAAACCTCTTATCAGCAAAATAAAGATGAGTAGGGCAAGGGTTTATGTCAATGTACAGAACGCTTACACTTTTACTAATTATAGCGGGTACGATCCGGAAATTGGTGCATTCAACCAAAATGCATTGATGCAGAATATTGATATGGGACGTATCCCCACACCGAGGATCTATACTGCAGGTCTCGAAATTGGTTTTTGATAAGATTTAAAATTATTGTCATGAAAAAAACAACAAATTATATACTAGCATTCCTCCTGAGTTTTGTGGGGATTTCATGCGGTGAAGAGTTTCTGGACGTTGTCCCGCAGGATCAAGCCGTGCTGGATGACTATTTTAAAAATGAGGTACAGATACAATCGGTAACAGGATCATTGTACAGCAGACCCTGGTTTAATTTTAATGATAAATTTTCATGGGCCGCCGGTGATGGAATGGCAGGTGACTTGTATAACGACTACCAGGATGAGGGACAATTATTCTTCTTTACCTATTCAGCTACAAATTCTATCGTCTATAACGCATGGATCAGTTTGTATGATGTAATTACAATTTCCAATACCATTATTAATGATATGCCTCAGGATCGCCAGCAAGAATGGTGTTGCGCCAGATGTCATAAATCGCGGATTGGGTGAAGCACGTTTTATGCGCGCAGCCGCTTATTTTTTCTTAACTGAATTTTGGGGCGATGTACCTGTCGTTGAAAATCCAGTTGAAAAGATTAGCAGTAACGATATGGATTTGCCGCGAAATACACAGTTAAGTGTTTATAAATTTATCATGACGTGACCTTTTGTTTGCTTCCGAGAATCTTCCTGCTACAAGTTCCCCAGGCCGGGTCACATCCTGGTCAGCAAAAGGGATGTTGGCAAAATTGCACGTGACTTTGGGACAATACTCAAAATCACAAGAGGATTTTAATCTGGCAAAGGAATATGCATTAGATGTTATTGAGAATAGTGGTCTTTCCCTCATGGCTAACTATGGTGACCTTTTTAAAATTGCTAACAACAATAATCAGGAGTCACTTTTTGCACTGCAGTGGAGTAACAACAATTGGGGCGTGGGCAATAGCCGCCAAGCGGTATTTGGTCGAAACAGCATCGTGACGGGAAATGATGAAGCTTGGGGCGGAGGTAAGTCTGCAACGTATAGTTTCATAGAAAACATGGTTACAAACGCGGGAACAAATGCACAGGGACAACCTATTAAAGATCCGCGGATGCGTGAGATCGTAATGACCTTGGGAGAAATATATCCTGAAGTTCACAACTACACCTATAATATAGTGACTCCTAATCCTGACGGAGGTGGCGATCTCGAATACAAAGCTCCTTTGCTAAATAACTTAAAGAAATACATTGTGGGAACGCAGGATGATGCGGGCGTCCCAATCAAAAATCAAGGTGTGCCTTTGAATCAATACATGTTACGATTGGCTGACGTGTATTTATTGTATGCAGAAGCAGAATTAGGACTAAATAGTTCGACAACCGATGCAAAAGCACTGGAAGTTTTCAACAAAGTTCGTACGCGTGGAAATGGCGCCTATGGTAAACTTGAACCCAGGGCTTCGCTCACCTATGATGGAACTCATGAGCGAAAGAAGAGTAGAATTTGGGATTGAAGGAATTGCATGGTATGACGTCAAACGCCGCTTTTACCGGGACGAGGCGGAGGCAATAAACTATTTGAATTCGCAAAACCGCGCGAGTAACCTTAGTTCAGAAAAACGGATGGCAGGGCGACCGGAACGTTTACGACGCCTATGAACTACGGCAACCAACAACGCCGGTGACCATCACATGCCAATAGTTTTAGACTTCCGATTCCTGGGGATGAGGCCGCTATTAATCCTCGCTTTGCCGACGAACCCGTGGATTATGTTTTTGAATTGATCGATTAAACTTCTAATGAAAATGAAAACATTAATAAAATATCTATACCTGTTCATCGTGCCGATGGTTATTAGCGGGAGCGTTGCTTTCTTCATGCGACGATGATGAGTTGGAGAATGGCGGAGAGCCTGCCATCTATTATGTACGTGATAACAAGCCCGGAGTCTTCAGATTCATTGGTCACCAGTGCTTTTCTGGGGAATCTCGTTGCTATTATGGGCGATAATCTTGGGGAAGCGCGCCATGTTTATTTTAACGATAAGGAAGCTGTGATAACACCGACGTTTGTCACGAATACTTCAATTCTCGTGCGAGTACCCAATGAGGCACCCGTTGATATCAGCAATAAGATTAGAATAGTATTTAAAGATGGATCCGAATTGCTATATGATTTTGCGGTCAGCATTCCTCCACCTGTCGTCACGTACATGGATCTTGAATACGTAGCAGATGGCGAAACGGCTTTTGTTAACGGTCAATATTTCTTTGATGTTGTGCCTGTGAAAGTCGAATTCTCTGATGGCGCCGGAGGATATATACCTGCAGAAGTGGTCAATACATCGGAGACAAGATTGGAAGTAATTGTGCCTGCAGGGTGCCGGATCAGGACCCCTTAGGGTTACAACAAATTTTGGTGTTGTCGAATCAGTACTCCATTTCCGTGATGAACGAAATGTTTTTCTCAATTACGATGAGCCAGGGAAGACACCTACGAACGCCTGGAGAAATGGAATTATAGTCAATGATGCGCATAGCCTTGACGGTAACTATCGTGAAATTTCAAGGTGTGTATAACGCAGGTGAAAGAATTGAAGGAGAAGGAAGTCCGTATGAATCCCAGTTCTGGGCACAAAGCAGTGGCAGGCCAGAAGGTAATTTATTGCCAGGCGAACCTGGCGACTATGATATGAAATTTGAAATCAAGGTAGTTGACTGGTACGGATCGCATCTGAACTTCTGTTTTGCACCCTGGAATCATTCGGGTAGCAACCAGGAGATCTGGAGCAATACTATCAATGCAAGAGCGGTCTGGGGACCATGGGAGGCAACCGGAGCGCCTGTTAGTACCAACGATCAATGGGTTACCGTAACAATACCGATGACAGAATTCAAATGGGCCATGGGGCTAACCGACGGATCAGGTTACATACACTGAAATGAAATTTAATAAGGCCGTGACCGGTAGTCTGTCACTATGGGTGCTATCAGCGCCGGAAGCTGATAATTCTCCTTTTGAGTTTTACATCGATAACATTCGGATAGTACCGAACAAGTAAAAGCTACAACTATGAACAAGAAAATTTTAAACTATACGAAGGGGCTACTGGTAGTCATGCTGGTATTGCTATTGAGCAACGGTTTCCTCACTTCATGCGATGACGAAGAAGAGAATACCAACGTGGTCCTTAACAGTTTTGGCCCTGTCGGGGTAAAACATGGAGAAACAATCAAATTTATCGGTTTGAATTTGGATAAAGTCACGGCAATCGTACTTCCCGGAGTTGAGGTAAGTGCCGGTGAGTTTGCTTCTAAGTCCTCCCGGTTAATTGAACTCGTAGTGCCTCAAGCTGCTGAAGCCGGAAAAGTAATCCTTAAGACTCCTGACGGGGATATTGAAACAAAAACACCGTTAAATTTCGAAGTACCGGTAGTTATTTCATCCATTACACCTGAAGCGAAGCCTGGTACGAACATCACTATTAAAGGATCGTTGGTTAACTGGATTGAAGAGGTAACATTTAATGACGGCGTAACAACGACAGAATTTGTTAGCAAATCAACGACAGAGGTAGTGGTAAAAGTACCGATGGAAGCGCAAACTGGATTTTTGATATTTGCGACTGGCGGAACAGAGCCCTTAACTTTCGCTTCGCCAGCGGAACTGATTGTAACGGTGCCAACAGTGACATCACTTAGCCCTGGTTCAATTAAGCATACCGATAACTTAACCATTGCCGGTACAAACCTTGACCTGATCACCTCCATTGTTTTTACGGGTGATACAGAGGTGTCCGAGTTTGTAAGCAAGTCGGAAACCGAGATTGTTGTAACGGTTCCTGCTACGGCTTTGAAAGGTAAATTAACATTGAAGCAAGCATCGCCTATCAATGTCGTTACCGCGAATGAACTGGTCATTATTCTTCCGGTAGGGACTGCGATTTCTCCTAAGCCTGCGGTACCAGGCACTGATAACATTACGATCACAGGTACAAACCTGGACCTGGTAGCCGAATTGAACTTGCCGTCTGTTGCTAGCCCTGTTCTGGCGGCTAATTTTGTCAGCCAAAGCGCGACGCAAATTGTGTTGGCCGTTCCTGCAGACGCAAAGTCTGGCGGAATTGCCTACAAAACTATTCATGGTTATTCCAGCAATTTAGGGGTAAGCCTTATTATTCCAGCGCCAGGCCCTCCACCACTAGCCATTACGATGTATGATGAAACCATGGCACCTGGAGGTGGTGATTGGAGTTGGGGTAAAGTGATTTCAGACCCAGCGAATGCAGAACAATTCTATTCAGGAAATGTCTCCTGGAAATTTGAAACAACGAGTGGTGGCGGAGCGTCAGCCGGTGGTATGACGCCGATTAACGTCAGTGGACAGGGTGTTTTTGTATTTTCCCTTTACGGTGGCCCCGGAACGCAAGGAGCGCAGGTTGCAGCTATTCTTGGGGATGATTCCGGCGACGAATGGGGTAGTTACAATGCTGTAACATTGCAAGAAGGTAAATGGACCGAATACAGACTTCCATTGACAAGTTATCCAACGGTAAATCTTAACGCTGTAAGGCGATGGATATTCAAGGTCGAAGGAATTACATCCTCAACAATTTATGTTGACCGAGTTGGATTTGACCCAGCAGGCCCTCCACCATTGGCAATTACCATGTATGATGAAACCATGGCGCCCGGCGGAGGAGATTGGGGTTGGGATAAAGTGGTTTCGGATCCAGTAAATACTGAACAAGCCTATGCCGGCGACGTATCCTGGAAATTTGAAACCACCAATTCGGGCGGTGTTCCTCAGGTGGATATGACCGCGATCGATGCCAGTGGCGCGACTCATTTTTCATTTTCAATTTACGGAGGACCAGGCACGAACGGAAGCAAGTTGCTTGCATTTTGAATGACAGAGTGGGATAATTATAATTCAGTGACCTTGGTTGAGGGCGAATGGACAGATTTTAAAATTCCAATTGCGGATTATCCAGATGTCGATCAAGTCGGCCATTGTGAGGTGGGCATTGAAAGTTGAAGGAACTGGCTTCGTCAGTGATCTATGTGGACAGAGTTGGATTTGAATAGAATTATAGACGGTTTAGAATTTTCTCAAGAAAGGGTGCCCTTAAAGGGTATCCTTTCTTTTTTCGGAAGCTTGGGTGGAGTTGGCATATTAAAAAATTTAAAATGGCGAATTTGTATTTTTTTGCTTCTGTCTATACTTAATGCGATTTCTATTGTCAAGGCGCAAACTGTTGGAGGCCGAGAAGGGTGTTCTTGTTGGTACACAAGTAGCACACAACGTGCTGGCTATTCGGGAACCGGATATGTTACGGGCTTTGATTCCGATGGCGACAAAGTTACCATGACGGTCGATGTGATAAAAGGAGATCTCTATAATTTATACATTCGATACGCGGCACCTTTCGGTGAAAAATACAATTTCGTTTATGTAAACAACATTAACCTTGGAACCGTCCAGTTTGCTGCCTCTAATAGTTTCAAGGAAACGTTGGTCGGTAAAATATATCTTGATAAAGGCGTCAACACAATTGCAATCGTAAAGGAGTGGGGATTTTTTGAACTGGACAACATCAGGTTGGAGAAAACCTTACCGTCAGAAATAAATCATATTGCATCAAATGTGGTCATACCAAATCCCTCGGCCGCGACCACTGAACTGTATAGCTTCCTCTCAAAAACGTACGGCAAGGTAATTCTGTCGGGTCAGTATGGAGGTGATGTTGAGTTCAATCGGATAAAATCGGTTTCGGGTAAGACTCCTTTGATACGAGGATTTGATCTCATAGAATATTCTCCAAGCCGCGTGGCACATGGAGCAACATCTACTGAGACGGAAAAAGCAATTGCATGGCACGCGCAAAACGGAATCGTAACTTTTGCATGGCATTGGAATGCTCCAAAGGATTTGATTGATCAACCGGGCAAAGAATGGTGGCGCGGCTTTTATACCGAGGCGACAACTTTTGATGTAACCAAAGCCATGAACAATACAGCAAGTGAAGAGTATACGCTCATCATTCGTGACATCGACGCTATCGCAGTTCAATTAAAGAAATTAAAAGATGCGAATGTTCCAGTACTATGGCGACCGTTGCATGAAGCAGAAGGAGCATGGTTCTGGTGGGGTGCAAAAGGTCCTGAGCCTTGTAAGTGGCTTTGGAAACTGGTATTCGACAGGTTGGTGAATTATCATCAGCTCAATAATCTTATATGGGTGTGGACGTCCACTGCTTCGGCTGCGGCCATGGACTGGTATCCTGGTGATAACTATGTAGACATTATCGGCGCTGATATTTATTTGCCGGCAGGAACTTATACCAGCAACTTCATTATGTTCGACAATTTAGCCTCGATCTTTGGAGGAAAAAAAATCATAACGCTTTCTGAGAATGGGCCTATGCCGGATGCTGAGCGCCTGTTTCTGGAAAGAGCCGCCTGGAATTGGTTTTGCACATGGGGGGGCAGTTTTATCACGGATGGCCTATCGAATTCCGCTGCTCAGATCAACACAGTATTTAATCATGAGTATGTGATAACGCTGGATGAATTGAATGACGTCGATGCCATTATCGCGGATTTGGATGAGAAACGAGAAGCGTTGGATGATGATGAGGTGGTGCTTGGAACAGAAGATCTGGTTGTTAAGAATATCACTTATCAAAATCCGATTCAAAATAACAGACTAATTCTTTCTTCGAAAAACGGGCAGAGTATTTCAAAAGTTATCATTTACAGCGTACAGGGAAAAGTGGAGTTCTCTCGTGAAAATAATAGTGATAAAAACGCATTGGATTTTGACTTTGCCCATAAGGCAAGCGGCATGTACATTGCAAAAATTTACACCTCGAAGGGAACAAGATTTATTCGATTTATAAAACCTTAATTATTTTGAAAGGAAGAACAAAAAGCATTGATTACCTAAAGAATACTATTTAAATGATGTTTAGAATGGGAGTGTCAAATATGAAAAAGGAAGCGTCCAATTTGTTGAGAAAGAGCCTATGGTATTTTTTAGTTCTTGCGTTAACGGCCTCGTGTGGAAGCGATGACGAAAAAGATCCGACGCCAACACCACCTGAACCGGAGGCGCTCAAAATCACAATTGATCCAGCGGTAACGTATCAGGAGATGGTAGGATTTGGGGGTGCGTTAACCTGGTACAGCGAGCGTATTTTAAGCAGCAGCAAAAAGAATGAAATTACAAATCTGATTTTTAGTGATCTGGGTGCAGATATCATCCGCTTTAAGAATTGTTACTATCCCGACAACTATCCAACGGTTACAAGTACAACTTCTATGAGTGATGACAATTCGAAAGTCTTGTGGGACGCTACGAATCAACTTCATCAGCTGGCAAAGGCACAAAACCCGAATGTTAAAATACTCCTGAGTTCCTGGGGACCTCCGGCTGCATTAAAAAGCAACAACAGCACCAGAGAGGGTACGCTAAAAAAGGACGCCGGTAATTTTATGTATGATGCCTATGCGACGTATTGGGAAAATTTGTTAAACAATCTTCCGTTTGATCCCGAATACATCAGTATTCAAAACGAACCTTCCTATACCAATCCGGGATGGACAACGTGTGAGTGGTCTTCCACAGAAACATCATCGCTTCCAGGATATAACATTGCGTTTGATAAGGTTTATGAAAAGATTCAAGCAAGGCCCGACCGGCCAATCATGCTTGGCCCCGAATCTCCCAACACAACATCATATTCTAATTTTGCTGCAGCCTTGAAAGACAAAGCTCATGTTGGCATGTTCGGATATCATCCTTATGATATTAATTCAAGCACGCCGGCCAGTCAGATCAAATCATCGTTGCAGGCCATCGCGAACTACAATACAAAACCCAACATCATGACCGAGTACTCTGATAATCTCACTTGGTTTAATACTGCGCTGTTTATACACAATACATTGGTTTATGCAAATTCGTCGGGCTACATCTATTGGAAACTGGTGTGGGCCCAACCCGCGAGTGGCACAGAGGACGCGGCTATGGTATCCATCAATAATAGCGGCAACTATGTTGTCACGCCGTTTTATCATGTGATGAAGCATTACGCAAAGTATATTGATGCTGGTTATAAAAGAATCGAAGCTTCGACCACCAAGCAGAATCTGAATATTACAGCGTTTATCAACAGCGCTAAAAATCAGCTTACCCTCGTTATTATAAACAGCGGCACAAGTGCAGAAGACGTTGAATTTGCAGTAAGCGGCAAGACGATTGGTACCATTACCATCGATCAGAGCAAAGAAGGTGATTTCTTCAAACGGTTGGAACCGGCAACAGCCGATGACATAATTTCCATACCTGCGAAAACTATATCAACCGTGGTCATCACGATTTGAGTATTCAGCAATTTTGGAAACCGGCAGGTGAAAGATGCCTCGTGGACGTATTATGTTTTACATAGTTAGGAGCGCTTATCTGTTTTATAAGTAGCGAGACTTAATTACATTGTAGAACCTAAACGATAGAGCCATGAAAGCAATTTATTTTTCATTCCTTTTACTTTCGATTTGTCCGTTGCTTTCGCCTGCACAAGAGAAATTGACGGATGACGAAATTCTAAAGCTTTACGACGGTCTCCGGGTTGCCGATGTCTCGGATGGCATGGACATGGTCGGACTTCGCGATGCCGGATTAATGGATCAGCGGATCGAAGCATTGTGGAGAGACACGGAAAATATGAAACATCTGCTGGTAGGTATTGCTGTTACTGCCCGTTACATTCCCACGAACAAGATTATTAAAAATCCGATGCCAAAAGAAGAATTTCAAAAATGGGAAGGTGAGTGGTATGGTAAATATTCAACGGAACCTTATGTTGAATTTATTAAGCCAGGTTCTGTTGTTGTGCTTGATGTAGAAGGTGATGGCGATACCGGATCGGTTGGTTCATTTAACTCCCTTGCCTGGGTGAGTAAAGGTGCAAGAGGCATTATTTCTAACGGCGGTATTCGGGACACGGATGAAATTATCAAACAGAAGATTCCTGTTTACCTCGATCACATGAACCGCGGTCGCGGTATCCGGCCTGGAAGAAATGAAATTGAGTCTGTCAACAAGCCGGTAACAATTGGGGGTGTATTGGTTCGCGCCGGCGACGTAATTGTTGCGGACGGGGACGGCGTTGCAGTGGTACCGCGCGAACACGCTAAAAAAGTTGCAGAATATGCCCTGGAAATTCTCAATAAAGACAAACAAGGGAGGAAAGCGTTGTATCAGCAATTAGGCATGCCGTTGGATAAGACAGTTGAAATCAAAAACTAGGGATACTTCTACGGCATGGTATATAACGCATCAATCCTAGAGCGTCCACATGGTGGCAAAAAATAATATTGCGCGATAGATCTGAAGAACGTAAAGTGTGCATGGCAGTAAAACAATGGATTTAATAATGGCCCAGAGAATCCTTTGGCTTATAAACTCTTCGTTCCATAAAATAAAATAGGATACCGCATATAAAAGCGGCAACGAGCGAGTATACACTATCATTCAAAATAGAGGCGATTACATGGGTCGATGAGGAGAATAAAGAATCGAGCAATCCAATAATCCAGGGGATAACGATAATAACCATCAGGATTGTCACAATGTTGAATTCAAGGGAAGTTGTTAGGTGATCAACAAAATATCTTTCTTTGGAGAAATTCACAATCATGATCGGTATAGCCATCAACACTACAAATACTATGTGTAGCAGTTTAGCAATATCTGTGGAGTGTTCATTATACTGCGGCTCGAACGCCTCTAATGTTATCTTTTCTTTTTCGAGCCTTTTTTCAACCATCTTTTTCGCGATTGTGCTGTGGGGTAAATAGTTTATCTGCGTTGTAAGTTGTGAGTTGAAAGTATCTGCTGTGGAAAAAAGAAAGTAGACCAGGTTAACCACAAAGAACATTGATAGAGGCTTGACGAATCTTATTCGTGTTCCTTCAATATATTGTCGGGTGACGAAGCCTGTTTTTAGCAGCATCAGGCGAAGTGTATAAAGGAATTTATTATCTAAAAACGTGAATTCATTTAAGATACTTCCCAGGAAACTATAAAATGATTTATCGCTGGGCTCGATGACCTTTTCTCCACAGATGTTACAAAATTTTCCAGAAAAGTTGTTATCACAAGTTTTACAAATACGAGTTGTCGAGAAGTCGAATGAATCGTACTTTTTTTTAAAAAACTGAATTGGCATGATGTGAAGATAATAATATTGTTCAAGGTAATAGAAAGCCCCACGAGCCAAAGGAGTTGTCGACGATAGCCCTGCAAGGGCGTAATCATCAACGCAGGACGAAGTCCTGCGTTCTATAACTAAGGATGAACACAAGCCCTGCAAGGGCGGGATCACCTTCGAATTCCCCAAACATTAAAGTTACAGGAGAGGCAATTTTTTAACGAAATTACTTCTTATACTTCGGACTTATTTTAAACCTCAATCTGACAAATTCAAATGTCCGCTAATACACCAACAGTCAAGATTCCGGCAGATGTTATGGAATCTGAATTCAAGCGGATCCTGCTTAAGTATAATTTTACGGAAGCGAAAGCAAGTGCCCTTGCGCAGATCTATACAGTCAATAGTCTGGAAGGAGTATACACACATGGCGTTAATAGATTTGCCAAGTTCATTAAGTACGTCATTGATGGTCACATCAAGCCAGATAAAGAACCGGTGTGTATTCATTCAATGGGCGCAATGGAACAATGGAATGGGCAGCTTGGTCCGGGACCGTTAAATGCGTTGGTCTGTACGGACCGTGCCATCCAGCTTGCCGACCAACAGGGCATGGGTTGCGTGGCGATTGCCAATACTAACCACTGGATGCGTGGGGGAACTTATGGATGGAGAGCGGCCAAGCAAGGTTACGCATTTATCGGCTGGACGAATACAATTAAGAATATGCCAGCCTGGGGAGGTATCGATGCAAAGCTTGGTAATAATCCTTTGGTGTTCGCTGTTCCTTACCGGGATGAAGCAATCGTCCTGGATATGGCGATGTCGCAATTTTCTTATGGTGCGCTTGACCTGCATGCTTTGAGAAACCAACAATTATCGGTGCCGGGTGGTTATGATAAGAATGGTGTGCTTACTACCGATCCGGCATCCATTCGCGATTCTGAACGCACGTTACCCATTGGGTATTGGAAAGGCGCAGGCCTATCGTTGCTGTTGGATATTCTTGCGGCCGTGCTTTCGGGTGGCTTTCCGGTAGTAGATGTTTCAAAGCAAAATGTAGAGAATAACCTTTCGCAGGTGTTCATTGCTTTCAACCTTTCGAAACTAAAAAATTCCAATTCCATCCCTTCATTACTTCAACACATCATTGACGATTATCATCGATCTA
The DNA here is from genome assembly GCA_963739105.1 of uncultured Bacteroidota bacterium. Lineage (GTDB taxonomy): Bacteria > Bacteroidota > Bacteroidia > Cytophagales > Cyclobacteriaceae > Chryseolinea. The sequence continues at coordinate 159,841 of CAVTZI010000028.1, forward strand.
TTCCCGACAAGAATTCAAAGATTTTATATCCTGGCGAAAGAGTGTTGTCGGTCCGGGAGGAGAATATGAAAAACGGAATTCCTGTGATCCAGAAGGTCTGGGATGAGATTATGGCGTTATGAAATGGTAATCAGTAATCAGTAATCGGTAATCGGTGGTCGGAATGAAAAGGTAGCGTTAGAATGTAAGATGTAAGTAGTAGTTAGTAGTTGGTGTTCGAGACTTCTCACTTCTCACTCACTTACTACTTACATCTTACCATTTCACAATCTCGACGCACACTCTTCCTACCGATACCGATTACTGATTACCGAATACCGATTACCTCCAACTACTCGTACCTCAAAGTCTTAGCCGGATTACTCATCGCTGCTTTGATCGTTTGGGCGCTTACCGTTATCAATGCTATTAAGATTGCAGCAACGGCCGCAAGAATGTATACCAAGACATCCATATCGATATGATAGGCGAAGGTGTCAAGCCACTTGTTCATAAAATACCAGGCAAGGGGCCAGGCAACGACATTCGCGGCGATAATCAAAATAATTATTTCTTTTGAAAGCAATGTCAGGATATTGGGGATCGACGCTCCGAGTACTTTTCGGATTCCAATTTCCTTGATGCGTTGCATGGTGTTAAAGGTCGCTAAACCAAAAAGCCCCAAGCTTGCAATAAAAATTGCAAGACCGGCAAAAGCCGTGAACAACTGACTTTGCTTTTGTTCGGCTTCATATAAACTGCGATACCGTTCACTTAAGAATTGATAATCGAAAGGCCTTGCCGGAAGAAACGATTTCCACACCTTTTCTAATTGTGCCAATCCTTCTTTCATTGCGTCACTGTTAATTTTAATCGAGAGTGCATTGTAATTGTCCCGACGCTGCCAAAAAATCATAGGTCTTATCTGCTGATGCAGCGACTCAAAATTAAAATCTTCCACGATGCCAATTAACTTCCCTTTCACGTCGGCATATAAGAATTCCTTTTCTAAATATTCCTCGGGATTTTTCCAACCGATTTCCTTCGCGGCTGCTTCATTGATGATGAATGCGAGAGAATCATCCGTCAAAATATCTTTTGAAAATTTTCTTCCCTGTGAGATTGCTATGCTATAAGTATCAAAAAATTCCGTGTCTGTGATGATGGTTTTTAGATCTACCTGTGCATCGGCCAGGCTATCGCCCTTTAGCACACGGGCTGATCCATACGAATCCAGTAACCTTCCAGTTGGTATTCTCGATGAACGCGCTACATTTTTTATCGCAGTAGATTTGGTGAGCTCATTATAAAAGGCGTCATAGTTAGCGGCGAGCTCCCGATAATACGGTAAAGTCACAACCTGATTGCGGTCGTAACCCAGGCTTCTTGAATTCAAATAATCCAGTTGTCTGAATATAACCAGCGTGGCAATAATGAGGATGATAGAAATGGTGAACTGAGATACAACAAGACCCTTTCGTAGAAAACTTTTGCCAGGAGTCATTCCCTGTTGGCCTTTCAATGTTAATGCCGGTTTGAAGGAGGAAATGATGAATGCCGGATAGATCCCTGCCAGGGTTCCTATCACCAGAGCAAACAAAATGAGCCCGATTCCAAGCGGAACATTGTGGAGTAGATCAAGCGAGAGTTGTTTGTTCGTAAATGTGTTGAGCGATGCTCAATGCGCCAAAGGCAATGCCAACAGCAAAGATCAAAGCAAGTACCGCTGTCAGGATGGATTCGCTGAGGTATTGATTGATGAGTTGTGCGCGGTAAGCGCCGACGACTTTTCGCATACCCACTTCCTTGGCGCGTTTTGTAGCGCGTGCTGTGGAAAGATTAACAAAATTGAAACATGCGATGAGAACGATGAAGAGGCCGATCACACTCATCATGTAAACATTCGTGATGTTTCCGTTTGCTTCAATCTCATCGTCCAGGTGAGACCGGAGGTGAATGTCAGTCACCTTTTGAACAAACAACGTTGTTGTTGAAGAAGCTTTCCAATCAGGCGGTACACCCCAGTTTGCGCGTGCATATTTCCCAAAGTGTTTATCTAAAAACGCAGGGAGACTTGCTTCTAATTTTTTTGGATCTGCACCTTCCTGCAAAAGAAAATATGTACCGAAAGAGTTATTGCCCCAGTTGGTTTCCAGTCCCTTCCTGCCATAAATGTTATCATTCTCTAATGTGACAAACGAGACGAGAAATTCAGGATGCCAGTGCGACTGCAATGGAAAATTTTTGTAGACGCCTGTTACTTCCAGATCAAACTGATTGTTGACGCGCAATCGCTTGCCGATGATGTTTTCATCATTAAAGTATCGTTTCGCGGCGTTCTCTGAAAGCATGATGGTAAATGGACGCTCCAGGGATTTAGCGGGGTCGCCGGATTTGATTTCGATGTCAAAGATTTTGAAAATATCGGGTTCCGCAAGAAAAATTTCAGGTTCGTTGTTCGACATTTTCACCTGACCATTTTCTTCCAGGCTCACAACAAATCCAGAATTGAGTCGTCCGTGCCAAAGTTTCAATTTCACCAAAGTCATTTTTGAGAAGTGGCCCGATCGGGGGTGCAACATTGGCCAGGTGAAGGTTTACTTCGCCTTCAGGGGAGTGAAAACTCCGGGTAACGCGATAGATGCGATCAGCTTTTGAATGATATTTCTCATAGCTGATTTCATCCGAAACAAAAAGGTAGATGAGAATTGCGCAGGCCATCGCCAGCGACAACCCGGCAATATTGATGAAGGCTGTTAGCTTATTCCGAAAGATGGAGCGAAGCGCCACTTTAAGATAATTACGGATCATAAGGATAAAATTTTGTTTGGACAGGGATTGCTACGCAAAGATCATGCAGCGAGGCAAAAGGTTGCTTTTCGGGCAATTGAAGGTAAAAACTTTTTGAAGTTGTTCAATAATGTTCACTAAGTGTGCGAAATGGCGTAAAGCAGAAAGCTTAAAGCAGAAAGCAAAGACAGGAAAGGCGGAAATCTTTCTAGCTTTAAGCTTTCAGCTTTACGCTCTTATTATATTTATTCCGGTATTCAAGGGGTGATAAGCCCCGTCAATTTTTTAAACAATTCCCTAAAAGCCTTTTGATCGGAGTATCCGACATCCTCCATGACTTCGGCCACATTTTTTCTGGAAGTCTCCAAACTTCTTTTTGCAGCTTCTACTTTTACTTTTTGCAAGTATTCGATGGGCGTATTGCCTGTCGCTCTCTTAAATCGTCTGTCGAAATTCCGCCTTCCAACAGCAAATCTCGACGCTAAATCCTCGACGAGAATTTTTTCCCCGTGAGACTTTTCAATTATCTGCTGCGCTTTCTTAATATCCTCATCAGGATGATCTTTTAGTCCTGAGAAAATTGTAAAGGGCGACTGGCTGCTTCGTTCAATATCAATCTGAAATACTTTGGCGCAATAGATGGCTGTCTTTCGATCAAAATATTTCTCAACCAGGTACAGTATTAAATTCAGGAATGAAAAGGCGCCACCATTCGTATAAATGCCATGGTTGTCGGTTATTGTTTTTTCCGAGACCAGGTTCACTTCCGGAAACATTTTTCTAAAGGCCTCCGATGCGCTCCAATGCGTCGAGCATTCTTTTCCATCTAATAATCCTGTGGAAGCCAGGAGGAATGCGCCCGTACAAATGCTGGCAATTTCCGAACCTTTGAAGTGTTGCTCTCGGATCCATTTGATCAATAATTGGTTTTTTTCGATGCCAACCAAAAAATTATGATTCAGCGAAGGAATGATAATCAGATCAGCCCGTTTGATTTTGTTGATATTGGTGGGGTATGCGGCAAATAACTCATTGTGAAATTTTATTTCTTTGGAAAGGCCACCCAACTGAATATCGAAAACAGGACGGTTTCCAAGATTTTCCCAATATTGATTTGCCCGTGTCATAATTTTATAGGCTCCAACAATACTGCTGAGATTGTTTTGGCCTTCGGGAACCAGAATAACGAGGTGCTTCATATAAAAAAGTTTTAACGAAGCTAAGTTATTCACTTGTCCAAATCAACCCCCAAGGATGTCCATTTCGACACCCCTGGATTTTCACCGATCATTTATTTTCTTCCAATCTCTGTCAACGACTCGATGTCATTATTTATCGACAGAATCAAAAGAGAAGTAGCCGTACAAAACACAGGGCTCGTGATGCAATGGTGTCCGTTCCAGCTTCCATCATTGTTTTGAATTTTCAGCATACGACCACTGATGTTGTCATACCATTGTTGCCAGGAATTGTCTTTCCCAATGACCATACTTTCGCCAGTTTGTAAATAGCTCAAAAATTCCTCGCCTCCATTGCTGCCAAACCCATCCATCACATCGGCACGTTGTGCCTGGACTTTAGCGGATTGATAAACTTCATAGGCGGTGGAATACTTCATGGCGTCGTCTTTGTCAAAGCCAATCTTTTCAAGATTTTCGGCGGTAGCCGGCGCGTCTTCTGTTAAGTGTTCCCGATTTTTTTGCCTTGTTGATTTCTTCTTCAACACGGCGCGCTTCTTTCGCACTTGCGCGTGCAGATCCCGAAACAGAATACAGCATGACGCCTGCGCCCATATCGGTTTTGACATCTCCCGTTTTTGCATCAAAATTATTTTTCTGCGCTTCGCGTGATCTTTCCAGTGTTTTTTCATCTACGTTAGCACCCTTGGCTTGCGCCGATTCCAATGCATTGGCAGCAAAGGACGATTGAAGTACACCCGCCCATCCTGCGCCAGCGATGTTTCCATTGTTGTCTTGTGCGCGTTGAATTTTTGAAACGCAGGTATTCAAATTTTTCTGTATTCGTCTTTTCAGTGCCGCATCATGACTGGCATGATCCAACACGTTGGAGAAGAATTGCGCGGTCAGAATTACATCGATATTTTGTCCGAGCTTGGTTTGAATTTGTGTACCGGTCAATTCGGTAATGTTGTAACTATTGACGTCTGAATCCTCTGTGGCTTTCATTAAATATTCCAGCGCTTTTTGCAACTGGGCAGAGTATTGCCCTTCCTTTAACGTCGACCCACTGCGCAACAACGCCATCGATACCATCGCGGTAGTAGCAGGATCCGCTTGCACGGCATGTGGATCTAGAATATCCTGGCGTCCGTGACTTCCGGCTCCCCATCCTCCATTTTGATTTTGCGCACGGATGATCCAGGAAAGTCCGCGGTCAACCGAGCGCTGCACATTTTCGGGAGTCTTATAAATTGAATTAAGATCAGACGATTCTTCTCCCATCACAGTTCTGAATACACACCCCTTGGGCGGAACGAAGGCTTTTGTTTTTTTCTCAGGTTCGCCAAATTTCCGGACTGAAAATCCAAATAACAGAATGGCGCTCACGGCAAAGAATGTTAAAAGCGAAAATTTCCACGTTTTCATTGTAGTTATTTTTTATTGTAACTATAGGATGCAGCCAAACGGATTATTTCATAAAAGAAAAATTGTTTTTTATTAACAATTGAAAATCGCAGCTGTGTGCGGGTTTTTTGACAAGATTAAGTCTCTTAGGCCATAATTTGAATTGAAAAACGATTCCTATCTTTCAGTTATGAACCTTCCTTTATGACAACTAAACGTCTTATTAAAATCAGTTTTCCAATTATTTTGTTGTTAGGTATTTATTTTTTGGGGCCCTCGCCAGACAAGCCGGTGTATAGCAAAGTAATGCCAGCCGTCCCTGATGACGCTGACGCATTGGAGAAGTACATCGCCGATCAAGAAGTCAAACATAAAATCAAACCCGATAATGAAGCACGGATTATTTGGTTTGACAGCAGCCGCCAGAAGACTCCATATTCAGTGGTGTATTTACATGGGTTCTCTGCGAGTCAGGCAGAGGGTGATCCTACGCATCGTCGGTTTGCCAAGGAATTTGGATGCAACTTGTTCCTTTCGCGTTTAGCAGATCATGGGATCGATACAACGGAAGCGTTACTACAATTTACACCGGATCGTGTGTGGGAAAGCGCGAAAGAAGCCCTGGCCATCGGAAAGAAGCTCGGTAACAAAGTTATCGTGCTCAGTACTTCAACGGGTGGTACACTTGCTTTGATGCTGGCAGCAGAATATCCCCAGGATGTTTTCGCGTTGATCAATTTGTCGCCAAACATTGCTATCAATGATGGGGCAGCGTTTATTCTGAATGATCCCTGGGGACTACAAATAGCCCGTATGGTTATGGGGGGAAACTATCGCGTTACAGACGCGAGCGAAGAGCACGCCAAATATTGGAATAAAAAATATCGCTTGGAGTCCCTTACGCAATTGGAAGAGTTGGTGGAGTCGTCCATGACGGATAAAACATTTAAAGGTGTAACACAGCCTTCCCTAACACTTTACTATTATAAGAACGAAGAAGAACAGGATCCTCAGGTAAAAGTTAGCGCAATGTTGACCATGAATGAACAGCTTGGTACTCCCGCTGATTTTAAAGTCGCGAAGGCGATGCCTGAAGCCGGCGCACATGTTCTCGGTTCATCCATGACTTCAAAAGACCTGGAAGGTGTTTACAATGAAATCGAAAGGTTTGCAATTGATAAATTGAAGATGACCAAAGTGGATAGCGGTTTCCAATTAGGGCTGCTGAAAAAGTCTGAGACCCTAACCTTATTACCTTAGTAATAGTAAGTCTTTAGTTTACCTAACCTTATTACCTTATCTGAGACAACTCATCAAATTGAAATTGCCGGACAATAATGTAATAAGGTTGTTTGTCATGCCGTTCTAAGTTATAAGGTAATAAGGTTTGAAGTGCACGGTTTTTAGGAGCAAGAAATACGCGTTGAAGACCTAAACTTTTGAATCCTTCAAACTTATCAACGCGTTGCTTGAATTTGATGCGCCAGAAATTCTACTTTGCTAGAAACAACAATTCCTAGCGGACTCGATATCCGTACGTGCTGAATCCTTACTTCAATCCTTGCAAAGCACGTTGGAGATCTTCCGGGGTATCAATACCTATAGTCTCCGTCAGCGTTTCGGCAACACTTATTTTGAATCCATTTTCAAGCCATCGCAGCTGTTCCAATGACTCAGCTTTTTCAAGTGACGAAACGGAGAGTCTTGTCAGTCGTTCCAGTACATCGTAACGGTACGCATACATTCCTATATGCTTGTAGAACTTATGTTTGCCAAGCCAGTCTTTTTCTGGAGTATTTCGAATATGAGGAATGGGGGAGCGACTAAAATACAGTGCTTCCATCGTGTTGTTAAGAACAACCTTTACAATATTGGGATTAAAAAGTTGTTCTTCCTTTTGCAGGGCTTTTACTAACGTTGCAATTTCCGTCATGCCATCCAGCTTTCCAGCCAGCAGATCGATTTGATCTGGTTGTATGAAAGGTTCGTCGCCTTGAATATTAATGATGTAATCATATTTTTTGTGCTGATGGGCAAGGGCTTCATAACATCTGTCGGTTCCACTGACGTGATCGGGTCTCGTCATGCATACGTCTCCTCCAAATTTTTTGACGTGGTCGAAAATTTCCTGATGATCAGTAGCAACAATAATTGTATTTAGCGCGCTTGATTGTTGGGCCTGCTCGTAGACCCTTTGAATCATCGACTTTCCTTTGATAATGGCTAATGACTTCGCCGGAAAACGCGTTGAGGCATAACGCGCGGGAATTATTCCGATTATTTTCATGTGTTAACAATTTTTCTTGATGGACACATGGAATATCCATGCTTAACTTCTATGGGGACTGTGCATGATATTTCATGCATTATCCTTATAATTCTCACTTGCAAACTGGAACCACTGACGTTCACAACCTCAACCGGAAATCCCTTCTCTATATATTCACCTCGAGTATAGGCATCATAAATCATTCCGTCAATGGCAACTTTTCCGCTGGGTCTTAATACCGTTTGTGCGATTCCTCGTTTCCCCGTGACCACCGATGTTATAAAATTGGAAGTATATCCTTCGGTGCTTTCCTGCGTGTCAGTTAACGCTACCCTTTTGAAAAATCTTGAATCCGCCAATTTGGCACCTCCCACAAAAAATAAAATCATTGAGCCGAATAATCCCGCCATTGCCGCGGCCACCGCTTTGAGGAGATTGTTCATGCTGACAAACTCAAAATCAAAAGCATCATTGTTAACCATGATCAGCACCAGGGAACCAACAGCTACAATAATTCCACTAATTCCTGCGATGCCAAATCCAGGAAGTACAAATATTTCGACGGCTATCAAGGCCAATCCAATAAAAAGCGCAATTATTTCCCAGTTTTCTGCCAAACCATTCAAGTAGTAAGGAACGAGGTAAAGGATCAAGGCAACTAATGCGGCTAAACCAGCAAATCCAAGCCCTGGTGCCTGCATTTCAAAATAAACTCCAGCGAGTATAACGAGAATAAGTATACCGCTGATAAATGGATTCAGAAAAATGCTGATTATTTTATCCGTGGAACTCAATTCAAATCGGTCGAGCTCATAGTCCTTGATATTATTTTTCATTAAAATTTCTTCGATCGACTCCACCTTGCCTTCACAATATCCATGTCGTATAGCCTCCGAGGTTGAAAAGGTAATGACTTGCCCGACCCTTTTTACGCTGTCTAACACGACGTCCTCGTCAACCATTCCTTCCGCGATAGTTGGATTACGTTTATTTTCTTCCGCAGTAGAACGCATAATGGAACGCATGTACGACTGATATTTATCAGGAGCTTTTTGGCCGCTGCCATCCACCACCGTCGCGGCGCCAATACTGCCTCCCGGCGCCATATAAATACTGTCGCATGCAATGGAGATTAATGCTCCAGCGGAAGCAGCGTCAGCATTGATAAATACCCAAACGGGTTTTTTAAAACTCATGATTTTGTCGACAATGTCTTTTGCATCCGCCAACACTCCTCCATAGGTGTCCATTTCGATAATTACCAGGTCGGCGTTGATGGCGGTTGCATGTTCAAGCGCCAATTCGACATATCGTGTCATGCGCGGGTCGATTTCATCTTTGATTTCCATCACCATCACCCTACTTTTTTGGGCCATGGCAGTCCATGAAAGCATGAAAAAAATGAATAACATCGGCAATTTTATGAGCTTCATAGTGCTGTCAATAATGAATCAGTAAGCGAGCTGTTCAAAAAAATTGAAAAACCTCCTTTACTTTACATAAAATTAATGTAAAACCGGTTGCTTCGCAGTATTGCTTTTAACTTTTCAGAGGTTTTTGATGGTGTTGTTTGGACGACCAAAGTATCCCACGAAAATGAGATTATAGTATTGGAAATTCGCAATAGCCAGCGGAAAGAGGTGCGGTTCACGGCTTTAAACTACAGCACTCAAAAATTTTTGTGGAAAGATAAGCTGATGGATGAACCTTGGTGGATCAATCTTGCCTCGGTTTCAGGGACAATTGTTCTTTTCACACTATACACGGATACTCATAATCCCGATAAAAAAGCCACTGTTGCGTATAATCTTTTGGATGGAAACCTGGTATGGTGGCAAAATGATTTTTCCATTAGTTCCGTTTCTGATAACTTTGTGGTTGGATTTTCAGAAAAATACGGAAAGCGCGAAGTGGTGCTCGATCTCAATACAGGACAGACGATCCAAGCGCCGGCTTTTTATGGGGAAATCCAGGAAAGGTCGTTGCGACCGAATCAATTTTTTGAGGGACATTCGTATTTTGAAACTGTCAAAACATTTTTTAACCAGAAATTCAATTTATTACCGATTACAGCGTTGGAATATCTGGAGTATGACTCTTTAATTTTTGTTTCTTGCTACCTTCAAGAAAATGATTTGACGAATTATTTGTTTATTATTTCTGCTGATGGAAATTTGTTGCTGAAAGAAAAATTGGACGAACATCTCAAAGGAATTGGGCTGGATACTTTTTTCGTCTTATCAGGTTACGTATTTTTCGTGAAGAACAAGGTTGAGCTGGTCTGTTATAAAATTTTATGATTAATGTATTAGTTTTTTCGAGCGTTTTATTTTTTAATGCTCATCAAGTCCCTCAGGATTCGATTGGGACGGAAACTGTTAATGGGAAGGTTTTTGTAATTCATAGTGTCGGCGAGAAGGAAACCTTGTATGGGATCTCAAGACGGTATGGCACTTCCGTTGAAAATATACTTCAATACAATCCTACCGCTGATGCTGGTTTAGAGATTGGTCAAATATTAAAGATTCCCTATATACCCAAGAAAACAGTACGCTCGACTGGCGGAACTACGCATACTGTTGCCGCGAAAGAGACGATGTTTTCTATTTCAAAGATGTATGGTGTAACCGTTGACGAAATAAAACAATGGAATAATCTTTCTGATAACACGTTGTCGATTGGCCAACAACTTACCATTAAAAAAGGAGGTTCAACTTCTGCTTCTTCTTCCTCTGGCACACAGGCTGCGACCGCTACAACTGTAGTCGGTGTTGCTTCTGCTAAGAAAGGAGTCCATACGGTCGCCGCGAAAGAAACAATGTATTCTATCAGCAGGCAATATGGCGTTACGGTTCAGCAATTGCAGGAGTGGAATAACATGACGGGAACTGAACTTAGTATCGGCCAGGAATTGCTGGTTGCTGCTCCAACCGGAGAAGCTGTAAAACAAAATACTTCCGCAGTTCAAAATACAACGCCTGCGCAGACGTCACCATCGGTACCTGCAAGTACAGTACCTGTTGTTGTTGCTGCGGAACAGAAAAAGGAAACCTCTGTTCAAACTTCCTCCCCGCCAAAACAAGAAGTCAAAAGAACAAACCATTCGTATTTCCGAATCAGTAAAAAACAGTGATGAAGTCCTTCAAACCGGACTGGCAGAACTGATCGAAGGTACAAGTGGGAACCGAAAGTATCTCGCGCTGCATCGTAATGCGCCAGTGGGTACCATTATGAAAGTGAGAAATGAAATGAACAACAGGGAAGTTTTTGTGCGGGTTATGGGCAAACTTCCGGAGACAGCATTAAATGATAAACTTGTTATAAAAATTTCTAAATCCGCCTATGATAGATTGGGTGCGATCGATCCGCGCTTTAGAGTAGAGGTAACATATTACAAATAGCAATATTAACTCACATTTGAGAAGTTTATTTCATTTATCCGTCAAGATCCCACGCGCCTCACCAATCACGTCTGACTAGTTACTACTTACAACTTACTACTTGTTCCTGACGTAGAAATTTTTGACGTTACCTTTTCCTGTATCTCGTTTCTCCACATCAAATTGCTTCAAGCTTTTCAAAAGCAATACAAGCTTATTGAAACCATAATTTCGTGGATCAAAGTTAGGTTGCTTTTTCAGCAAAATATTTCCAAGGTCACCTAAGAATGTCCAGCCACTTTCGTCTGCGAGGTCATTTATACTGTCACTGATTAGTTTTACCAGATTTCTGGTGACCGGACTAATGGGCTGTTTTCCATTCGTCTCCGGAGGGTGGTGCGACGTCTTCGGTTTGGATTTTGTTGGCGCGATGACGTCTTCTTCCGTCGCTTTGTCTTTCGCGAGAATTTCTATGTAAATAAATTTGTCACAAGCGGAGATAAATGCTGTGGGGGTTTTCTTTTCCCCAAAACCGAATACTCTCATGCCAGCTTCCCGCAAGCGCGTGGCCAACCGCGTAAAATCGCTGTCACTTGAAATAATGCAAAAGCCGTCGACTCTTCCCGAATACAAGATATCCATCGCATCAATGATCATCGCAGAATCCGTCGCATTCTTTCCAGTGGTATAACTATACTGATGGATGGGCGTGATTGCATATTCCAGTAAAACGGCCTTCCATCCCGAAACAGTTGGTTTTGTCCAATCAGCATATATCCGTTTAAATGTTGGGTTGCCATACTTCGCGATCTCTTCAAGCATCCCTTTGATGTTGGCATATGGCACATTATCGGCATCAATTAAAACCGCTAAACGCAGGTCTTTCGTAAATTCTATATCTGATTGTGATCAGCTACACTGGTTTTAATTAATGATGCCATGGGCGACGCATTATTGATGGTAAGTTATGCTAACAACTGTCAACAGAAAGTGTTGAAAGCAACAGATTCGGCTAATGTCTGCTTAAAGTGATACTATATTCCACCGCGCTAAGGCGCAAAGTTTAATAAATTCGAAGCAACTCCGTCTTTGCGGTTAATTTTTTTGACTTATAAGAGCTAACTAATAATCTAATGTAGGGAAATTTAAGACGAGAAAAAGTTGGTGAAATTTCGGCGGCTTAATCTCCGTAAGTCATTTGAAAAAGCGGTCTTAATTCTATTGAATCTTTCTGCGTGATTTCACTGAGATAATTTCTATTCCTTTCCAGAAACGTGTTGTATTTGAAAGTAATGGCATCGTACTCTTCCCGGTAAAGGTTTACGCGTTGGTCAGCGACCCGAATTTCTTCCACGAGTTTTTGAAGCGTCGTGTTGTAGGCAAATTCAGTTTTTGATTCGGCTTGCGTGATTAATTCTGTTACCAATAAATTAGAAGCGAAATCATATTCTTCAATCAGATCTTCATTGGCCATCGATTTCTGGTTATACCTCAGCTCGATCAAATGTTCAAGCTGCTCTTCGTATGCATCAAGCTGATCATCTTGATTGGAAGACGTAATCATTAGTTCATGCAAAAGATTATGCATAGCCTTAATCTTTTGATTATCGTCGTTGATCATCACATTCCAGGATTGGAGCACACTGTCCTGAAGGGAAAGGTATAAATCCGTTAACGAGTCGGCCTTTGTAAAAGTAGGGTGGGTGATTTCGGCTTTTTTTCCACAATTAACCAGCACTATTCCCGCACAGAAAAAAAGAATTCCTGAAACACGCATTCTCATGGTTTATTTTTATTGCTCATGAATACGGCCAGGGTATTAAAATGTTATCCCGTTTTATATCAATTTGTAATGTATGTATGATTTGTGACTGAAAATGTAAAATAACGTCGCAAATAGGGGCGCTCTCCTAATTATAGACAATATCGAAGGAACCTGGAATAATCTGATTCAAATGATGTTTCATGTGCTTTACATAGTCCTCCGCTAGCCATTGAAGCGTACGAAGCTGCTCGATATCCTTCCCGGTATTACATTCCTTTTTGTAATTAGATGGGGGCATCGTCTCTAAAATATCACAAATGCGCTCATTTAGTAACTTCCAAAGCTGAATAATGCTCTCCTTTTTCGCTTTTTTGTAATTGTTCGAGGATACCCAGAAATCCTGATCATAAATAATCCTGGGCGGTGTGGATTCGTATTGACCGCAGACAAATCTGCGCAAATTATTTTGAGCCGAGTCAATTAAGTGTCCAAGCACTTCCACCTTACTCCATTTGGTCGGAATAGGCTTAGCGTAAAAATCTGGCGCTGAAATGGCGGCAATTTTCTCGCTATAGGTTTGAATCAGGTCGCGGAGTTCTTGAATTATTATTTGCATGGTGATTATAATAAGTAAGAGGAAAAACTATCCGTTTAAAAAATTCGTTCTTGGAGTTATGAGTTTGAAGTATTTGGACTTTTTGTGGGCGTTGGATTTTCTCTACCGGTATTACCCTAAATATCATTCAAACGAGCTTTTGATTTTAGCGGATGATATCTTCAAGTGGATTAACGGTGAACTACCGGAAGACAGTAGCGCGCTTGTCTATTTAAAAAGCTGCTTCAATTCTCCCTACGAGGCATGGTCAGCCGTTTGGAAAGAGATACGCTTGCTGGCAGGACCGTTCATGCGGCCGAATTGAATCTGTGATCACTGAGTTTTCTTCAATCCGTTCACCAGCATATCCGCTAGTTGATAGCCCAATGCTGAAGGATCGATCGCTGAATCCGGATCGTACCACATGGGCATCCAATTCAACGATGAAAACAGGGTCATGACGGCGAGTTTTTTGTCAATGGAGCTTTTGAATTCTCCCATGCGCACGCCTTCTTCGAAAATAGTTTTGAAGCGATTGATGTAGTTGATTCGCAACAAAAGAAAATCACGCAGATAGGGTTCGCTCAGATGTCGGTGCTCGTTCATAAAAACGGCCGAGGCGGTAAGGTCTTTAGCCATTACCTGGATGTGACCAATGATCCCCATTTTGAGTTTTTCACTGGCAGGGACATTCTGTTTTTCTACCTCATCCAGCGACTTGCGGAATTCAGCCGCCATATCAAAGCAAAGACTTCGCAGAATTTCTTCCTTGGATTTAATGTGTGAATAGAGGCTAGCAGCTTCTATACCTAACAATTGGGCAAGATCCCGCATGGATGCAGCCGCATAGCCCTTCTCTTTGAAAAGCTCAGCGGCTTTCCGAATGACTTGTTCCTTTCGGGATAAATTTCCTAATGCTTCCGACATACTTCCTTAAATATATAAAGTTAGAAAATAATCCATTAAAGCAGAGCTAAAATAAAAACATAGGGAATATTCATCAAGCCAACAAAACAAGCTGAGCGCAAAATATTTTGGACAAACAGATGTTAGGGCTAACAACTTGTGGAGTACACTAAATGACGGCACAACAGTTGAATAAAGCTCGGTTAAAAGGATCTAAATCGTTGTGGCAGAGGAATAAAGGACCTCCGGATTTTTTCCGGAGGTCTTGGGGACGAACCTATTTTTCAAAATCCATAAATGCTGCGACGATGGTGAAAAGTTTAACATACTGTATTCTGGCGCCTGTGAGCTCTCCGTTTTTAAAATTTGAATAAACAATGAAATTTGCAACACTGTTTGATTATAGCTCAAGCGTACGGAATATCTGATTACTTACTGACAATTTAAAAATTCTTGCTGTCAATTACGGTTCTTTGTGTGTGCTCACTGGGAGCCAAAAGCTTTATAAATGTAGGGTCACGACGATCACAAAGGAGGCACCACGAGCACGATGTGAAGGTTGAAAATACGTCGTGTGCTTTGTGGTTCGTGGTGGACATTGTGACCTGCACTAATCTCCAATGATTGATCAGAAGATTACGCCGAAACTAAATGCGTTGAGTTTCGGCCCCTTTCCTTCTGCGAAAAGTTCGTTCAAATCGTAGTTAAAGAATAAGTCGGTAGAACGGTAGCCAATTTGAAGGCGCAATCCATATCTGAAATTATTCAAATAAAAACTATCGGTTTCTTTTTCTTTTTGCGGTCGCCGTCATCATAAACAATTTTTGAGTGACTTGAGATCCTGTATCCGATATAGGGTCCAATGCCAAATCGAAAAGCGTTGTTCCAACCATCCCATACTCTGGTCTTGCGACTGTGACCACCGAAGTCAACAATAGGTACTAAGGATGCCTGAACGAAGGATGCTGAAAGCTTGCTCTTTTCAAAATCTACGTCGCGGGTGTCTTCCACAAATTGAGTCCCATCATTATCCTTTACAATTAGAATATTATCTTTTTGGAACTTAAAGGTATACCAACTCATTCCAACTCCCCATTCCAAAAAAAACTTTGAACCTAGTCGTGTTCGTTGAATAGAAGCGAGTGACACGTACCACGATCCCCATGGGCGAACGGAATAAAGCGCGTTATTGGCGTCGGGAAATTTTCCATCTTCTAAATAGTTATTCGTTCCGAGATCAAAGTTAAAAGACTGCGATGTGCGGCCCCATCGACTGCCACGGTAGTTATTGTTCCACTCGTTATTGTTACTATTATTATCAGTATTTCTATCGCGCCAATCATCATCATCATCGTCATCATCGTCATCCTTATTGCTTTCTTGAGCAATGACAACATCCGATTGCAGTTGAATCGCGATGAGCGAGCGAAGTAGTATCACTTTTTTCCAAGTTTTGTCAGCACATCTTGAAAAAGTTGCTGAAAGTCATAGTGTTTTAAAATTTCAAGATCATTCCGGTCTTTTATTGTAAAAATTACCCGGCTTGTTTTTGCTAATTCTACGATAACCGTATCGCCCGTCTGTTGAGCATTTGTCATCGTAGCGCAGGTCGCTATTAATAGTGTAAATAATAATTTCTTCATACTCATTTTACTTGTTTTGTCCACGTTTATCATTTTTGAATTCCAGCGCCAGGATTTCATTTTTCTTCACTCTCAGATCGCCAAACGGATCTTGATTGCTAGTCAGTTCGTTGGCTTTCTTCAGGAGCTTTTTAAACGTAGATGATTTCCTCTCCTTCGAGGTTGCTTCTGCTATCGCATTTTTATCCAAATATTTATCAGTCTCTTCGGCGGTAATTGTCATTGTAATGGAAGAAGATTTTTTTATTGCCTGAACAGATGGCACAACCTGACTGCTAACAGTTTCAGGCGTGGGCGTTTCCACAGGTTGAAAATTTTCTTCAGTGGAAGAAGGAACTATGGCAGCGACTTCTGAGCTGTTTTTTTTATGAGCCCTGGTCGGTTTGGATGACTTTTTATCGAATGATTTTTTGTCTTTGGCCGGCGTCGCGGGAGAAGCTTGTTCAGTTTGTACTTCTTCAGGATTCTGAGATTTTACGGAAGAATCAATTTCAGGAGCAATAGATTTTGCCTTTGGCGATTCAATTTCAGGTTTTGTTTGAGATATCGGCTGTGTATTTGAGCTTGACGTTTGAAGCCAAAGAACATACGCCATTGCGGACAAGCAGCAGGAGTGAGGCAGCCACTTTCCACCATGCGAATTTAGTTTCGGTTTTTTTTAACGATAACTCTATTTTATCCCATGCGCCCGCTGGTGCGGGTTTATGATAATCCGCGAGTTTTTCTCGAAAAAAATTATCGGGTTGTTGATTCGTCATTGCTAATATTTTTTTGTGGCATCCATTCTTGTTCCTTCAATTGTTTTTGGAGATACATGCGCGCCCGGCTGAGCTGCGACTTAGAAGTATTCTCACTGATGCCAAGGGATTCCGCTATTTCTTTATGAGAATAGCCATCGATGGCATACATATTAAATACGACGCGATATCCTGACGGAAGTTCTTTTACAAGTTGTAAGAGATCTTCCGCTTCGAGATGATCATTCAGATTGTTATAATTGGGATGGTAGTCTACTTGGTCCAGTTCAGTTTCCAGGTACATTGAGCGATTTCTCCGCAGGCAGGTCAAAGCCTCGTTAACCACGATCCTTCTGATCCACCCTTCAAAGCTGCCTTCGTGTTTAAATTGACCGATTTTTTCAAAAATTTTTGTAAACGAAGTCACGAGAACATCCTCAGCCTCCATCGAATCTTTTAAATAGCGGTAGCAAATCGCGTACATTTTAGACGAATAGGTATCATACAGGAGCTTCTGGGCGTGTGGTTCGTGCCGCAGGCATCCTTTGATCAATTCATCTTCTTTTGCCCGGTAAACTTTGAATTGCATTTAAAACGATTCAATACTCAGATGCTAAGTTAACGCACGGGGTTGCTTGGGTGGGCGTAAAAAATTGTAAAATAATGTATTCCTGAAGCTAGCTGATGGCCCACAGTTCGTAAAACAGAAATGGCTGTCGATATACGTTCGCTGTTTCAGCGCTCGCGTAGACAGGGTCAGGCGATCGGACTATCGAACTTACTCACCAAAGGAGCTTGCTTGCAATAAAGGCAATGATAATAAGTAAGAAAATAATCATATAGAACGGTATTTAGTCTCTTTTGATAATTTGTGGATCTCCACGATAATCGATATCACTTGCTAAACCCTCCTCCATTTCAAGGCTGTTACTCACGTTGACCTTCGCGGAAGAAGCCCCATTTACCTCGACTGTCGCGTCGGATGCCTCAAGGTTATAAGCCCGAAGTTTGGAGGCAAACTGAAGATCGGCATCCAGGTTATTTACCTGGCCGGAGAGTTCGGCCTCGGACTTGCCGGTAAGGTTAATGGTTAAATTTTGAGTTCTGAGGACCCCCTGAAGAGTCACAGGCCCACGTAACTCGATTTCCATGTTATCAGGGGTGAATTCATCAAATTTTATTGATCCATAACCTTCAGCTTCGATCTTTTTAAGCGTTGGCATGGTAATGTTGAGCCTGATCTCATTCACATCGCGAAAATCTTCATCCCAATCAAACTTGCGGTTTCCCCGCTCATACTCAACCACCAATACCTGTCCCGATCGATAGATGTTATATTTCCTTTTTTCATCGCCAGAACCCTGAAGTTCTACTGCGTATTCATCTCCTGACATGATATGAACATCGAACAACCCACGGATGTCAAGTTCGTCGAAATCACTTAGTCCGAATTGATCTTCCACACCATTTTCATCTTGCTCCGGTTCATCCGGAGGACAGGTCTTGCAAGTAATTCCCTTTTCGGTCATGATCCAGGTATTTCCCTCCAGGTCGTCGTAGTCAATGTATTGCGTTATAAATCTGCTGGAAGCTTCGTCTAATACGAAGGGATAATTATAAGGAATATAGAGCGTCATGTTCAGTCGCTGAGCCCGGAATATTGCATCCTTCTTAAACCGTATGTTGGAGTCAAACGCGAGGATCGAATCTTTTACTTCAACATTGTATACAACCATCTTTGCATTTTCGATCGCTTGCTGTTTAGAAGGACCATGTGATTCAAAAGTTTGAACAAGTTTGAAGCCTGTGCCATTGTATCCTTTCAATGTCAAAGAGACGGCATCATAGTCATCCATACCTACTTCGTTGATGTGAAAGACAGCAGTCTTACCGTTGAGGTTGTAAGTCTCTTCAACTTTGTAGACGCCTTTCTCTTTAAAGGAATAGACAATTTTAGGAACGCTGACGCTTAATATGGCTACGCTGACAAAGAACAGAACGAACATGGACCAACCCACGGTTGTATTAATTACATATCGCCTTGCGATTATGGATGCACCCAGTATCATAATGAAGATCGTAGGTATTACTGCAGCGATGAAGGCTGCAAGAATTAGCCATCCGGAGAAACTATTTGCAAAGGTTTCCAGTGGCATACTAATCTCGTCATAATGGATCCATGGCCATGAAAAGGCATGTGCTGAGAATAGGCCAACAAAAACGCCAGAGGTTACGACAGCTGTAAACAATAAGGCTAAACCAAACAGAATAACCATGATACCAATAGCAACGCGGAGGATCTCAAGGATAGGCACGAGCACTTTAGCCAATACCGTAATCAGGATTCCAATTACCCGAAAGGGAAGTAACAGTATTTTTGTGGCAGTACTCTCCTCTTTGTTGGGATCTACATTAAGGTTTTTTTTTATGTTGGATTCTATATTGGAAAGCGTGACAGGTTCGCCCTGCATTTCCATCCGGTCGGTAAGGCTTTTCGCTTCAGGTAAGGCAATCCACAATACGATGTAAATTATGAAGCCGATACCGAAAAAGATTGTAAAGATTACGAAGAGCAATCTGACGACAACAAGATCGATTCCAAAATAGGCTGCTATTCCACCCGATACGCCTCCGATTACTTTGTGCTCGGGGTCCCGAAACATTTTTTTCCCGGTATCAGGTTCGTCCAGGTCGGTGGAGCCTGGCACTACGATCCACATAACAATGTACACGAGTATAGTGATACCGTAGGCAAAAGCTGTCAATGCGAAGAGCAACCGTATCCATATGGGATCAACATTAAAATAGATTGCCATGCCAGAACAGACACCCCCGAGAATCTTTCGTTTCTCATCACGCATCAATTGTCTTGGAGCAGTAAATGATTTTTGTTCCTTGCCAGTAGAGGCATCGGTGTAAGATGAGCCCGTTTGTGACGAAGAACTTCCTGCACCGGACGTGGTGGGGTTTGGCTAAACTCCTGATCCTCTGCCGCCTTAAAATCGCTTACACTACCCATCGTGGCAATAAGCGCGGTTACATCTTCAGCCGTTATGACTTGTTTGCCTTCATTCAATTTAGATAGAAAGATCTCAGCGACACGACTTTCAATGTCAGCAAGGATTTCGCTGCTATCTTCAAAAGAGGCAAAATATTTATTAATTGAATCCAGGTACTTTCTAAGATTTTCATACCCGTCCTCTTCGATGTGAAAGATTATCCCGCTTATGTTAATGCTTATATTTTTTTTCATAACAGTGTAAGTCCTATTTTTTAAACATTGGATTTGGAGGTGATTGTTTGCGTGGAATGAACTAGTTCATCCCATGTCGCAGTAAGGCTACCCAAAAATTTACTTCCCTTATCGGTCAGCTTGTAGTATTTTCTTGGAGGGCCAGACTTAGACTCTACCCATTTGTATTCTAACAGACCTGCATTTTTCAGTCGGGTCAGCAAGGGGTAAAGGGTACCTTCTACCACAATAATTCTCGCGGCTGTGAGCTCATCTAACATATCTGAAGCATAGACTTCGCCGCGCGAAATAATGTGCAGAATACAATATTCCAATATTCCTTTTCTCATTTGCACTTGTGTATTTTCAAGATTCATACATCTCGTTTAAATCATATCCTGCAACTTTATACGCAAACGTACTATGTATGACCAAGTACTGGGTAAAAAAATTTAAAAAGGCCGTTTTTGAGCCTAAAATAGGCATTTTTTTATTTTTTCACTGCTCAAAAGTTTTTAGATCACGCACAAAAATGTACGTTTCTGTTCACCCTATTGTACGTTTTTGTTCACCAGCAAGACAGTTTTTGGTTCGCTCCTAACCAATGTATTTCGACACTCGAACCGCAGTAACTAGATTAGGCGTCAAATCGTACCTCGTAAATCGTACCTCGTAAATCGTTTGAACATCCTCATGATGCAGCCCTTGTAAGGTTTAGTCACATTTCAGGAATAATCGATTTCGCCGGTTTGATTACTTTTGACCACTGTTATGGATGTACCCGATTCAGCTGTAGTTCGACATTGATGAGATCATTTTTTCTATTATTTTTTTCCCTTGTTGTTAGTCTCAAATCCTTTGCGCAAGTAGGTAATGAATGGATTGATTTCAATCAAACGTATTATAAAATTCCCGTAGCAAAAGAAAGCATTTACAAAGTTAGCTACAGTGATTTACAGGCTGCCGGGTTCCCTGTGGACGGGATTGATCCAAAAAAAATTCAGCTTTTTCATCGTGGGATAGAACAAAGCATTTTAGTAGAAGGGGAAAATGACCTGCAATTTGATCCTTCTGATTTTATTGAATTTTATGGACAAAAGAACGATGGCACCCTGGACGCCGCGTTGTATAAACCATCTACTTCCCAACCGCACAAGTATTACAATCTCTACAGTGATACCACCAGCTACTTCTTAACCGTTGGGACATCACCAGGCAAACGTATTTCTACATTTTATGAAGCCAATACCGGCAGTATTACACCGAGAGCCCTATCACCTGGCGGAGAAAATGTTGCTCTTCACCAACGAGTTCGCAGGTGGGACCGATATTGCGAATGAAATTTTTAATACGTTTTATGATCTTGGCGAAGGATGGGCGAGTGGAAAAATTTTTCAGACTCAATCCGTCGATTACACCATTACAGACGTGACCAATCGTGCCACTGCATGGGGATTACCCGAGCTTGAGATGATGTTGGTTGGACGCGGCAGCATGGAGCATCAGGTTGAAATTTATGTGGGAACTTCTTACCGGCTGTTGACATCCCTCAATTTTACAGGTTATGAACCTCAAAAGATTGTGCTGCCGATTCAATGGTCCGACATCTCAGTTGATGACAAACTCACTGTGCGTGTCAAGGTCAATGGTGTAGGAGGGCAGCCC
Source organism: uncultured Bacteroidota bacterium (assembly GCA_963739105.1). Lineage (GTDB taxonomy): Bacteria > Bacteroidota > Bacteroidia > Cytophagales > Cyclobacteriaceae > Chryseolinea. The sequence goes on from CAVTZI010000028.1 coordinate 181,387, forward strand.
GACCGAATTAGCGTGTCATACATCAAACTACAGTATCCTGAGTTGATGGACGCAGGAGGATCGAGCGACAAAACCTTTGCATTGGCAGCAAATCCAAACGATAAATCTTTTATACAAATTGAAAATACGCTGGCGGATACTCGCCTTTTTGATATCACCGACGCCAATACCGTCAGTCAGATAGGCACGACGTTAACCACTACCTTGGATGCGATTGTTCCCGCAACAGCTTCACCACGGAAAATTTTTGCTTCAACGGGCACAATAACACCGGCTATCAAGGCTGTCAATTTCAGAAAAATAATTCCAGGTCAGCATGACTACATAATAATAGGCCATCCGTTGCTGCGGAAGCCTGCCCTTGGATACAGTGATCCCATAAGAGCTTATGCTGAATATCGGGCTTCTCCTCAAGGCGGTGGATACGATACCCTGGTCGTTAATATTCAGCAACTTTATGATCAATTCAGCTATGGAGAAACTACCTCGTTGGCGGTCTATAAATTTCTGGAATTCTTAACCAATACCAGCACCCCGAAGTATTTGCTACTGATAGGCAAAGGTCTTGACGTTTGGTACAAGTACCATCGGAATCCCGCAGGATTTCCCGTATTTAAAGACTTAATACCACCGCCAGGTTATCCGGCCTCTGACATGGCTTACAGCGCTGGTCTTTCAGGAACGCAATACGAACCTGCAATACCAACGGGAAGAATACCGGCAATGAAGGCGGAGGAGGTTGCTGCTTATCTCGATAAGGTAAAAGAAGCAGATGCTCTGCCGTTCGATGACTTGTGGCGTAAAAATGTTTTGCACCTTAGCGGTGGACGGGAAGAGGGTGAGCCTGAGCTCTTGCAATCTTACCTGCAGGATCTCCAGCGCGTCGCGGAAGATTTCCACTTTGGGGGAAAGGTTTCAGCCCTCGCGAAATATTCGAAAGACATACAATTGATAAATGTTTCCAAACAAGTCAACAGTGGCGTCAATCTCATTACTTTTTTTGGCCATTCATCTGCCACTAATCTCGACTTTGACATAGGCTATGTAAGCAACCCGGTGATGGGTTACAATAACAAAGGGAAATATCCGACCCTGCTGATGAATGGCTGTAACGTTGGCTCTTACTTCCTGACCTATTCTACATTTGGTGAAGACTGGGTGTTAGCGCGTGACAAAGGTGCCGCAGCTTTTATAGCGCACAGCTCATACGGATTTACACACTTGCTGAAACGGTATTCAGATTATTTCTACGAAGTAGGATATCGGGATTCTACTTTTATCCACAAGGGAATTGGAGATATCCAAAAGGAGGTTGCGCGAAGGTACATGTCCACGGCATTAGCTGACATGGAGAATACCACGCAAGTGCAACAAATGGTGCTTCTCGGTGATCCAGCCGTTAAATTATTTGGCGCACCTAAAGCCGATCTGGAAATTAACAATGATAATGTTTCAATTGAATCGCTCGATGGTCAACCTATCCTGGCGCTTACGGACTCTTTTGCTTTGAAGTTAGTGATCAGAAATTTTGGGCAGGCTAAACCGGATACTATTCGCGTTGAAGTAGTGCGAACATTAAATGACAATTCCACTATAGTATACGACTCCCTGTATCCTGCTCCAAAATATAGTGATACGTTGAGATTTATTATCAGGAAGGGGCGTGAACAAGGTTTTGGAACAAATTCATTCAAACTCACCATAGATCCAGACAATGTTTTGCCGGAGTTGACAAAAGAAAACAACACGGCGACGAAAGAGTTTGTGATTCCATTGAATGGTACCAAGCATTTATATCCGATCAATTATGGGATTGTGAATACACCCGAAGTGGCGTTATCATTTCAAACAACTGACCTGGTTTCCGATGAAAGGGATTTCTTACTTGAACTGGATACCGTAGCGACGTTTGATAGTCCTTTTAAAAAACAGGCTGTCGTTAAAGGAAAGGTGTTGGCAAGGCAATCACTTGCGCTTCTTACCGCAGATACGCTGGCCTATTATTGGAGAACCAAACTTGCGAATCCATCCTCCCAGGAAAGTACGGAATGGACGCAAAGCTCCTTCACCTACATCAACAATGGTCCGGAAGGCTGGGCGCAAGTTCATTTTCCGCAATATCTGAAGAACGAAACCGTGGGTCTCATCCAAGATGAGAGCTCGCGACGCTTTAGTTTCAAAGAAACGGTTACTGCAGTAGATATTAAAACCTTTGGAGGAAATCATCCATCGATTAACACCGACGTAAGCATCAAAATCAACAACGAAGAGTTTAACCTAACGCAACAAGGATTTATTTGCCGTGATAATTCGATCAACCTTATTGCATTTGATAAAAATTCAGCGACTCCCTACATCGGCGTACATTTTAAATGGTATAACCGCGCCAACCGGGCCTGCGGCCGCGAGCCTTGGGTGATTAATAATTATGTTCCAGGGGATATGGTTACTGGAAATGAATTTGATATCATTCAATTCGTAAACAATGTTCAGGAGGGTGACTCTGTGGTATTGTTCAACATAGGTGATCCGCAGTACAGTACCTGGCCGATGGCTGCTAAAGTCAAATTGGGAGAACTTGGGATCTCCGTTGCCCAGATCGATGGCCTGTCGGCAGGCGAACCCATTGTCATTTTTGCCAAGAAGGGATTGGCTCCTGGTGCGGCAACAATTATTAAAGCGGCGGCTTCTCCAGCTGATACACAGGAGTTAGTTGTAAACAAAACTATCACGGGACGATATTCCGCTGGCACCATGACGACAGCATTAATTGGGCCCGCCATAAATTGGCAGTCACTAACGGCACATTATACTGAACTCGAACCTACGGATGTCGTTAGTTTTGACATAATCGGAGTGCGGTTAAATGGTGCAGAAGAATTATTGTTCGCCGATGCAACAAAGGAGCAAGACTTAAGCAGTCTGAATGCATCTGAATTTCCTTACCTCAAAGTAGTTTTTAAAGCGTCAGATAATATTAATCTTACTGCTGCTCAACTCAGCAACTGGATTGTGGTCTACACTCCCGTGCCTGATGGATTATTAATCTTTAAGGGTCAGATCGCGCAACAGGTGTTTAATGAAGGACAAAAATGGAATGGACCGTATGGTTTTATTAACATTACCAATCAAACATTTACAGATTCCCTGACGGTTCATGCCGAGGTGTACAACCAGGAATCACGCACTTCGCAACTCAACAAGCTCAAAATCAAGGCCCCTCTTCCGGGTGATACGACATCATTTTACCTGGATGTAAACACGATCAACAAAGCAGGACTGAACGATGTGAATGTATACGTAAATCCTAAAATTACTCCTGAGCAATATTACGATAACAATGTACTTCAACTCAGAGACTATCTGCTCGTGGAGGAGGAAACCATTCGACCGGTGCTGGACGTTTCCATCGACGGACGCTACATTGAAAATCGTGATTTCGTCAAGTCCAATCCCTTTATCCTTATTAAGGTCTGGGACGAGAATAAGTATATTCTCAAAACAGACACGCTTGGAATGAAAGTATATCTTTCATATCCCTGCGATTCTGAACCTTGTGAACCGACACCGATTTCACTGACTGGCGAAAAAATAAAATGGTATCCGGCAACGGCAACTTCTCCATTTAGAATTGAATTCCGTCCCGCTAACTTGTCCGATGGCGTATATACATTGCGTGTGGAGGCCACGGATAGTCGGGCCAACAGCAGTGGAAGTGAGCCTTACGAAGTACAGTTCACGGTGAATAATGAGACGTCAGTAACGATAAAAGATCCATATCCGAATCCATTTACCAATGATGTTTATTTCAAGATCGTAATTACTGGAAACGAATTACCAGATGCATTTGACATGAAACTAACAGACGTTAATGGAAAGATATTGGGCCATTATGGAAATTACAGTGATCCTGCTTTCCACATTGGGACAAATGAACTCAGTTGGAATGGAACGGATCCAGGCGGCAATGCGCTTCCCAGCGGCGTCTATATCTATAAGATGATGATCTATATTCAGGATCGGTACGTTGAAAAAATCGGAAAGCTAGTCCTGGTGAGGACACACTAAAAGAACCGAAGAAAGCTTAGTTGCTGGAGTACAAAGTCATTTTATTAAGATCAACTTTTGTCACATACATGACGCGAAGGGGATCGATGGGTGTCCAGTGTTTTACATAGTGAATTTGTACCGATTTGCCCGAAAGTTCTTGCTGTAGCTCCGGAAAAGAAAGCCCTTTTCCAAGCCCTTCTTCGATAAAGTAAAACCTGTCATCGTTTTTGAGCTTGAAGACAACATTTTTGTTTCCGGTTTCGACCACTTGCTCAATGGTCCCCGTGAAAACAACCGTATTTTCTGATGACGAGCTCGGTAGTGGCCGGAAGACTAAACCTAACGTGATCATTAAAAAAAAGAAAATACTGGCGACAACTATTTTTTTTGTTTGCATAATGGTTTAACGATGGCGCAAAGATATAGAACTAACTGAAAAGCATAACGTTCATTTTTACAATTCATTACAAACTTTCGTTAGTAAAATTTTTTTGATTCTTTTAGACCAAAACCTTGCCTTTTACAAAACTTTATCGTTTAATTTTGCATTTAGTATCAAAACCAAAAAAACAACTGAATGATTTTCCTCTAACGTTCAACCTTAACGACAGAAAGAAATTGAAAACATTGTTCACCATAATATCAGCGGCTATTGCTGCTTACCACTCGAAAAGAACTGTTCAGTTCTATCCTATTGCCTGCACGGTGACCAGGCGACCCCGCCCCACGCGCTTTGTGCGTATCTGATACCTCCATCTCACGCAAATTGAAGACGGAATGTCAAGGACATTTCGCTTTTGTGCATTTGGCACGGTTGTTATAATCACTCACTGCAACTTTAAAAAAAATTGGAAAATCATAAACTCATTGTCAGGATAGCAACTCCTGACGATACACATTACGCAGAGAACATCACAAGAGAGATGGAAGAATCTGCAAAAGCGCGGGGCACCGGAATAGCCAAGCGTTCACCGGCCTACCTTGAAGCAAAAATGAAGGAAGGCAAGGCCGTTATTGCCACGACGCAAGACGGCACCTGGGTCGGATTTTGTTATATCGAAGCATGGGAACATGGTAAATATGTTGCCAATTCCGGACTTATTGTAGCGCCTGCTTTCCGTAAAACGGGCGTAGCAACTGAAATCAAAAAGAAAATCTTTAAGCTTTCCAGGGAGAAATATCCCGATGCTAAAATATTCGGCCTTACCACAGGGTTGGCCGTTATGAAGATAAATTCCGATCTAGGCTATGAACCGGTAACCTATTCAGAACTTACTAACGATGAGGAGTTTTGGAAAGGATGCCAAAGTTGTGTGAACTATGAAATCCTGATGAGCAAGGAACGCAAAAACTGTATGTGCACTGCCATGCTGTTTGATCCGGCTGAAGCTGAAGCTAAAATAAAAGCGGCGGAATTAGCCAAGGCTGAAGCAAAGGCGCGGGAACCCCAACCGGTTTTGGTTGACCACGACCATGAACATCTGCGTCACCGCGAGTTTAAAGGCAACCAAAAATTGTTCGAACGATGGCTTCGTTTCAAACAATTTGTGCTGCTCAAATCCTTCCGTAAAAAAGAAGATGTCTCGGGAGATCCTTCCCTTAAAAGAAGATCCTTACTGGGCATATTTTTTTGGTAATCCAGCATTCATGTTTGAAATTACGCTCGACATCGGAAGGGATGGTGACACCTTATTTCATATACTTTGGTGATAAATTCAAAATACTAAAATGAAAAAGAAAGTAGTTGTAGCATTTAGCGGTGGCTTGGATACCTCCTATTGCGTTAAATATTTAAGTGACGACCGGGGATTTGAAGTCCATACGATAACCGTTAATACCGGTGGCTTCGATGCTGAAGAAGTAAAAGCCATCGAGCAGCGTGCTAAAAACCTTGGCGTGGCTTCCCACAAAACTGTAGATGAGACCAAAAATTATTACGATAAAGTTATCCGCTACCTGGTTTATGGGAATGTTCTAAAAAATAATACCTATCCCTTGAGTGTGAGCGCGGAGCGGATGTCTCAAGCGTTGGCAACTGCCACGTACGCAAAAGAGTTAAAAGCTGATGCAGTCGCACACGGTAGCACTGGAGCAGGAAACGACCAGGTGCGGTTTGATATGATTTTTCACGTACTTATTCCAGGTGTTGAGATCATTACGCCTATCAGAGATCTTAAGCTTTCGAGAGAAGAAGAGATTAACTACCTCAAGTCGAAAGGTATTCAAATGAACTTTGAGAAAGCGATGTACTCCATCAATAAAGGAATCTGGGGAACATCCGTTGGCGGAAAAGAAACACTCAAATCCATGGGCATGCTTCCGGAATCGGCCTGGCCAACGCAAGTAAGCAAATCAAATTCGGAGGAAGTGTCGCTTTACTTTGAAAGAGGTGAATTGAAAAAAGTCAACCAGGAGAGTTTCGCTCATCCGACGGATGCAATTCATGCTTTGCAGAAAATTGCTGGCGCCTATGGGATCGGCCGTGATGTTCACGTCGGTGATACGATCATTGGAATAAAAGGCCGCGTGGGTTTTGAAGCAGCCGCTCCAATGGTTGTCATCAAGGCTCATCACGCACTGGAGAAGCATGTTCTCACGAAATGGCAGTTGAGTTGGAAGGATCAGCTAGCACAGTTCTATGGAAATTGGCTGCATGAAGGCCAGTATCTGGATCCTGTGATGCGCGATATTGAAGCGTACTTGACGAGTACACAACAGCAGGTAACGGGCGAAGTGAAAATTCAATTGTTTCCTTATCGTTTTCAGATTCTGGGAATTGAGTCAGCGAATGATCTTATGTCGTCGAAATTTGGAAAATATGGTGAAATGAATTTGGGTTGGACAGGTGATGACGTAAGAGGTTTTTCAAAAATCTTTGGAAATCAAACCATGATCTATCACCAGGTCAAGGCAGAAAATTCCAAGCCTTAAAAGAGATACAATGAAAAAGATAAAGGTAGGAGTAGTTGGGGGTGCAGGATATACTGGCGGAGAAACGATACGGTTATTGTTGAACCATCCGCATGCAGCATTAACTTTTGTGCATAGCAGAAGCAATGCCGGCAATCCATTACACTCCGCGCATCCCGACTTGTTGGGAGAAACAACAATGTTATTCACGGATACCATCCAGCAAGACGTCGAAGTGATTTTTTTGTGTCTTGGTCACGGGGAGAGTAAAAAGTTTTTGCAGGAGAATTCGATTCCTGCTGCTGTAAAAATCATCGACCTAAGTCAGGATTTTAGATTAGGAGACGACATTGACGGACGGATCTTTGTCTATGGACTTCCGGAAGTAAACCGGGAAGTCATTAAAAAGGCGAAGAATATTGCGAATCCAGGATGTTTTGCCACAGCAATTGAACTTGGCTTAGTGCCGCTTGCGAAAGCAGGTATTTTAAAAGAAGCCTATGTTACAGGAATAACGGGCAGCACAGGCGCCGGACAAAAACTTCAAGAGACAACACACTTTACGTGGAGAGCAAACAATATTTCTGCGTATAAAACACTGACACATCAGCATCTCAAGGAAATAAACCGGACGCTTTGTCAACTGCAGCCTGGCTTCTCGGGAGACGTAAATTTCATTCCCTGGCGTGGTGACTTTGCCCGTGGAATTTATGTGAGCTCTTGCGTCAGTGTCACCGGATCCCTGGACGACATGAAAAAACTTTACCGTGAGTTCTACCATGGCGACCCATTTACCTTTGTCGCCGACGAGGTGATTGATCTCAAGCAAATTGTCAACACAAACAAATGTTTGATCAGTTTGGAGAAAGAAAAAGACAAACTCGTCATCCATTCCGCCATTGATAACCTGTTGAAAGGCGCTTCCGGGCAGGCTGTTCAAAATATGAATCTGATGAACGGGTTCGAAGAAGATGCAGGGTTGAGGTTGAAGAGTATAGTCTTTTAGCTTAAAGCTGAAAGCTTAAAGCTAAAAGCTACTGAGGTAGCGTTTTGGGATGACGATGCAAGTAATTATTCACCAAAATTAAAAAACGTTATATGAGAGATTACAGAAAACTCGTTGTTTGGGAAAAAGCCCATCAGCTGGTACTATTCATTTATAACATAACAAAAGCTTTTCCGCGAGAAGAGCAATACGGACTTATTAGTCAAATTCGAAGAGCGGCAACATCGGCTCCTACAAACATTGCGGAAGGTTGTGGCAGATATACGCAACTAGATTTTGCAAAATATCTTCAACAAGCATTTGGCTCAATGCAAGAAGTTCAATACTTATCATTTTTATCTTTTGAATTAAAGTACCTGGATCAAGAACATCTATGATACTTTAGACAAAGACATTAACGAAGTAAAGGCAATGCTAATAGGCTTAATTCAAAAAGTAAGAAGTAAACAACACTACCCAATAGCTTTAAGCTTTATAGCTTTCAGCTTTCACGCTTATGAAATTATTCGACGTCTACCCCCTCTTCAATATCGCCCCTGTAAAAGCAGAAGGATGCTGGCTTTGGGATGATAAAGGAGAAAAATATCTTGATCTCTACGGCGGACATGCCGTGATTTCGATCGGCCATTCACATCCAAAATATGTTCGGGCCCTTACCGATCAGTTGAACAATATCGCGTTCTACTCAAACAGTATCCGTAACCCCATTCAGGAACAGCTCGCGCAAAAGTTGGGACAATTTTCAGGTTATCCCGATTACCAACTTTTTCTTTGCAACTCAGGCGCTGAAGCGAATGAAAATGCATTGAAGGTCGCTTCATTTGTGACAGGCCGTAAAAAGATAGTCGCTTTTAAAAAAGCGTTTCATGGACGTACTTCCGGAGCGGTGGCGGTAACCGATAATCCGAAGATCGTGTCGCCTTTCAATGCCGACCATGAAGTTGTATTTGTTCCCATGAATGATGAAGCCGCGTTTTTAGATGTGTTCGATAAGCATGTGGCGGCGGTTATTATCGAAGGCATTCAAGGTGTCGGAGGTATACAGCTTCCCGACGATTCTTTCCTGCAATTTCTTGAAAGGGAATGTTTGAGAAATAATTCTCTTTTGATACTGGATGAAATTCAATCCGGCTACGGACGGACTGGAAAATTCTTTGCGCATCAGTATGCTGGTGTGAAGCCTCATCTGATTACCATGGCAAAAGGTATGGGCAATGGTTTCCCGGTAGGCGGCGTGTTAATTCACGGTGATATAAAACCCTGGTCAGGAATGTTGGGCACAACCTTCGGAGGAAATTACCTTGCTGGCGTTGCCTGTCTCGCAGTTTTAGAGGTCATGGAAAAGGAAAATCTTTTAGCAAATGCTGCACAAATGGGCGCATATATTATGGCTGAACTCATAGGTGTTGAGAAAGTTCAAAAGCTTCGTGGCAGGGGATTGATGATAGGCTTCGATCTTCCGGAAGAAAATAAAGACGTTAGAAACAATTTGCTTTTCAAGCATCATATTTTTGTTGGTGAAGCAAAACCTAATACGATCAGGTTGCTTCCTTCATTGTCTTTGAACAGAAATGAAATAGATATTTTCATCAATGCGTTAAAAGAAGAGTTGCCATGAAAAATTTTATATCCGTAAAGGACGTCAGCGATATTAGTATGCTTGTGAAGGAGGCCATTGCTTACAAGGCAAATCCTTTCAAAGACAAATTACTTGGGAGTAACAAACGAATTGGTTTACTTTTTCTGAACCCCAGTATGCGAACGAGGCTAAGTACCCAGATCGCCGCGCAGAACCTGGGAATGGAAGCCATTGTGTTTAATGTAGGCCAGGATGGATGGATGCTTGAGTTTGAAGACGAAGCGATCATGAGCGGTAATACGGTTGAACACGTAAAAGACGCTGCACCAATACTGGGAAAATACTTTGACATTCTGGGGATCAGAACGTTTCCATCTTTAAAGAACAAGGCGGATGATTATAGCGAATTGTACATCAAGCAGTTCATCAAGTATGCGGGTATTCCAGTCGTTAGCCTGGAAAGTGCAACCCTGCATCCGTTGCAGAGTCTGACGGATATCATAACCATTACGGAAACCTTTAAAGAGAACCGGAAACCTAAAATTGTATTGACGTGGGCGCCTCATGTAAAATCCCTTCCACAATGTGTCGCCAATAGTTTTTCAGAATGGATCAATGCCTGGGGTCAGGCTGACTTTACCATCACGCATCCGGAAGACTATGAGCTCGACGAATCATTCACCAAGGGGGCGAAGATTGTACATAACCAGGATGAGGCATTGAAAAATGCGGATTTTGTGTATGTAAAGAATTGGAGCACTTACACGGATTATGGAAGGATATATTGCAACGATCCAAAATGGATGTTGTCGAATAAGAAATTACAACTCACCAACAATGCGAAAGTAATGCACTGCCTTCCTGTAAGAAGGAATGTTGAGTTAAGCGACGAAATTCTCGATGGCCCCAACAGTATAGTAACACAACAAGCAACGAACCGTGTGTGGGCCGCGCAGGTTATCTTGAGCGAACTGTTGAAAAAAACGAAGCATAATTAAACAAATGCGCGCCATTGTATGGAGAAGTTATTCATTATAAAGATCGGTGGTAATGTCTTAGACAATGAATCGGCGTTGCAGTCATTCCTAAAAGATTTTGCATCAATTAAGGAAAGAAAAATTTTGATTCACGGGGGAGGGAAGATTGCTACACGCCTGGGTGATCAGTTAGGGATTAAATCCAACTATATCAATGGTCGACGGATCACGGACGCAGCAACGCTGGATCTGGTAACCATGGTCTATGGGGGATTGGTTAACAAACAAATTGTGGCCCAGCTGCAGCAGTTAAATTCTAACGCCCTTGGCGTGACGGGAGCAGATGGAAATGTAATCAAGGCCAAGCGACGTCCCGTAAAAGATATTGACTATGGTTTTGTGGGAGACATAACCCCTGAGGGAATAAACAGCGAATTGCTTACTTCACTATTGAATCAAGGCATTGTGCCGGTGTTTGCTCCGCTCACGCATGCTGATGGAAAGATGCTCAATACCAATGCCGATACGATCGCGTCTGTACTGGCCGTTGGATTGAGTCGAAATTTTGACGTGCGTCTCATTTTCTGTTTTGAAAAGAAAGGTGTACTACGCGATGTCAACAATCTGGATTCTGTCATTCATCATCTTCCAAAAAATTTATATCAGGATCTTTTGCCTCAAAAGGTTTTCGCCGACGGTATCCTTCCGAAGTTGGAAAATGCTTTTGCTGCCATTGATGCCGGTGTGAAGGAAGTGTTGATCGGGGAGGCCACGGATTTGGTAAAGAATACAGGCATCAGTACGGCCGGAACTTTGATAACAAAATGAGCTTCACTGAAACAAGCTTTTTGCTTTCTGCTTTCAACTTTTAACTACTCATGAACTTGTACCAAAAAGCGCTGGATTTATTAACGAAGCTAATAGCTGTTCCATCCTTTAGCAGAGAGGAAGACGGTACTGCTTCTCTGATACAATCTTTTTTCGAAAACGAAGGTATAGCGGTTTGGCGCTCGGGAAATAATATTGTGGTTCGAAACAAACATTTTGCGGCTGATAAACCGTCGGTGTTATTAAATTCCCACCACGATACGGTGCGGCCTAACTCTGGCTATACACGCGATCCATTCAAACCTGAGATCAGCGATGGAAAACTTTTTGGCCTGGGGAGCAATGATGCGGGCGGTCCGCTTGTATCACTGATCGCGACCTTTCTGCATTTTTATGATCGGACAGACCTTCGTTATAATATTGTGTTGGCAGCAACGGCTGAAGAAGAAATATCCGGTACGGGTGGAATTGAACGAATTTGGGAGTCTATAGCACCCATTGATTTTGCAGTCGTGGGAGAGCCAACGTTATGCGAAATGGCGACTGCAGAAAAAGGGTTAATGGTATTGGATTGTATTGCTCGAGGAAAGCCGGGTCATGCGGCAAGGGAGGAAGGAATCAATGCAATCTACGCTGCGCTTCCCGATATTGAATGGTTTAGAACTTATAGCTTTCCTAAGCGATCAGAAGCCTTAGGCGAAATGAAAATGACGGTTACGATAATCAATTCGGGAAGCCAGCACAATGTTGTGCCTGCCGAATGCAAATTTACGGTTGACGTAAGAGTAACAGACAAGTATTCATTGGAGGAAGCTTTGGAAATCATTAAAAACCATGTTACGTGCGAAGTGACACCGCGTTCACTTCGCATCCGGTCGTCGGGGATCGCGCTGGACCATCCGCTTGTGTTGTCTGCAAAAAAAATGGGACTTCGACTGTACGGATCTCCTACAACATCTGATCAGGCTTTAATACCTGCGCCTTCCGTAAAAATTGGCCCTGGCGATTCTGCCCGTTCACATTCTGCCGATGAATTTATCTATCTTCATGAAATTGAAAAAGGGATCAACACATACATCACATTGTTAAGTAATGTGATTTTATCATGAAACTTTCAAAACATACTGCGCTGATAATAATTGATGCGCAAGAGGGCATTAAGGAAGCAACTCATTGGGGCGGAAATAGAAATAACCCTCAGGCCGAAAATAATATTTTAAGCTTGCTCGGACATTGGCGAAAAGTAAACCTTCCGGTGATCGTTGTTCAGCATTGCTCACGGGATTCCAATTCACCATTCAGACCCGATCGTCCCGGCAATAAGTTAATGGATTTTGTGCAGGTGCGTCCAGGTGAAAAACTTGTTCAAAAGTCCACGGCAAGCGCTTTTATTAATACTGATTTGTCTCAATATGTCGAACAAAGAAAAATCGACGGCCTGGTAGTGACGGGTTTTGTTACGAACAATTCGGTTGAAGCTACGGCGCGAAACGCCGGAGATTCCGGCATTGACACAACTGTTGTCTCTGATGCCACTGCCTGCTTTGACAAAGTAACGATGAATGGAACAAAGTTTACATCTGATGTTGTGCACGCGCTATCATTGGCCAACTTGAAGGATGAATATGCGACCATCATGACTACAGAAGAAATCTTAGCAGCCCTCAAATCTACAATCCACAATCTAAAATCTACAATCTAAAATCTACAATCGAAATGAAGCTCTGGCAAAAAGACAAAACCTCGCTAAAAGAAGTAGAAAGGTTTACGATTGGCAAAGATCAGGAGATGGATATGTACATGGCGCGATTCGATGTGCTTGGTTCCCTGGCACACATTCGAATGCTGGAAACCATTGGATTGTTGACGAAACATGAGCTGGAGGTATTATCGGCCGAACTTAAACATATCTATGATAAAATTATCGCCGGTGAATTTGTCCTGGAGGAAGGTGTAGAAGACATCCATTCACAAGTCGAACTGGAACTAACAAAAAAACGAGGCGAAGTTGGTAAAAAAATTCACAGCGGCCGGTCGCGTAATGATCAGGTGCTACTGGATGTCAAGCTTTACTTGCGACATGAAATCGAAGCGGTTGTCGCCGAAGTAAAAAACTTGTTTGACCTGCTCATTTTGCAAAGCGAAAAGTTTAAGGAACACCTGCTTCCCGGATATACTCACTTACAATTAGCGATGCCATCTTCTTTTGGCTTATGGTTCGGCGCGTATGCCGAAAGTTTGGTGGATGACGTCATCACACTGGAGGCGGCCTATCGAATAGTCAATAAAAATCCATTGGGTTCTGCAGCAGGCTACGGTTCTTCATTTCCCCTTAATCGTAAAATGACGACAACGTTATTGGGATTTGAGGATCTTAACTATAATGTCGTGTATGCCCAAATGGGACGGGGCAAAAGTGAGCGAATCGTAGCGAGTGCGCTTGCCAACGTAGCGGCAACACTTGCGAAACTGTCTATGGATGCCTGTTTATTTCTCAATCAAAACTTTGGGTTCATCAGTTTTCCCGATGAACTAACAACCGGCTCCAGTATCATGCCACATAAAAAAAATCCGGACGTTTTTGAATTGATTCGTGCGCGGTGCAATCAAATGGTGGCGTTACCCAATGACATCGCATTAATAACCGCTAACCTACCTTCAGGTTATCATCGCGATCTGCAGCTACTAAAAGAACTACTCTTCCCCGCACTTCATAATCTAAGGGACTGTATTCAAATGGCACATTTGATGCTTTCCAATGTTTCAGTGAAGGAGAATATTCTTGCAGATGAGAAGTATAAATATTTATTCAGCGTTGAAGAAGTAAACAAGCTGGTGCTTTCCGGTGTGCCGTTCCGTGATGCTTATAAAAAAGTGGGATTGGACATCGAGCAGGGAACCTACAGTCCTTCGGTAACGGTGCAGCATACACATGAAGGAAGTATCGGTAATCTTTGCTTAGAAGATATAAGCCGGTCCATGGACCAGGCCATTGCAAAATTCAACTTCAAGAACGTACACGAATCATTAAAAAAACTGTTGGACTGATAGCGGATCACAACTCATTCCAATAGTACAGCCTGTTTTTTTTCTTCAGATTTTTCTCTGAAGCCAAACGTAAACATGATCGTGACCACCAAAGCAAAAATCAATGGGATAGCCCAGAAGGACTGCCATTGTTGGAGTGTTGTTTCGCCATCACCCATGATGGTATTAAAAATCCAACCTGCAGCAAGCGTTCCTAGTCCCTGCCCGACACCATAGGAAACCAGTACAAAAAATCCCTGGGCCTGCGCCCTGATTTCCGGGGAAGCTTTTTGATCAATGTAGACCTGGCTTGCTACATAAACAAAATCATAGCATGCTCCATGCAGTAAAATTCCAAGGATCAACATTCCCGATATTGCATCGCTTGCCGCAAAGGAAAACAGTGCATAGCGGAGGGTCCAGGCTGCCAGTCCTAATACCATTACCCATTTTATACCCAGCTTGCGAAAGAACCAGGGCATGAGTAGCAGAAATAAAACTTCAGACATTTGTCCGAAAGTCATTTTAAATGCTGGGTTGGCAATGTTTGCGTCTTTCAGGAAAATTGGGACGTATGCAAAGTAGCTGGCAAAGGGAATACTGATCAGCAGCAAGCCAATAACAAAAATTACAAACGGCCGGGAATTCAATTGTTTCAATGCATCAAGGCCGATGATGTCTCGTGCAGAAATTTTTTTGCCGGCGCCCTTCGGGGGAACATGAGGTAATGTGAAGCTGTAAATACCCATCAGGATACCACCAACGCCTGCTACATACATCGGAAGCGCTGTAGTATCACCTTGCAAAAAATAGCTGACAATAATTCCAGCGCTTATCCATCCCAATGTTCCAAATACCCGGACAAACGGGAAATCGTGTTCCTTGTTCTCCAACAAGTGAAAAGCGGTTGCCGTCGCCAATCCAACGGTAGGCATATAGCATAACATATGAAACAAAAGAAAAATAAGAAACAATACATGCGATGCTTCGCCTATTAAAGGAGCGCAGAAAACAAAAATTCCACTGAGAATATGCATTACACCCATCACCCGCTGTACGGCAAAAAAACGATCGGCGATCATGCCAAGGAAAAAAGGTGAAACAATTGACCCAATGGGGCTCACCATATACGCCAGATAAATGATGTCACTCATTCCATGGCTTTTCATATAGTTACCACCCGTAGCATACCATGATCCCCAAATGAAAAATTGGAGAAACATCATGGCCATTAAGCGTACTTTCATTGAATCTTGAGGTGGTTTAAAGCGTCGTGATTAGTTTTTTGATTTTTGAGCTCAAACTAATGTTGCCTTTTGTGCGCTTATTTTTTTTGAGTTGGTGACTTCTGCGACTAATTTTTTCATGTAACGCATGGCTAAGATCGTTGCTTTATCAACCTCTTCAATACCTGCAATTTTGTGATTCTTGATCAGCGGCAAGCAATATTCAGA
This sequence comes from uncultured Bacteroidota bacterium, assembly GCA_963739105.1. Lineage (GTDB taxonomy): Bacteria > Bacteroidota > Bacteroidia > Cytophagales > Cyclobacteriaceae > Chryseolinea. The sequence continues at coordinate 197,218 of CAVTZI010000028.1, forward strand.
CGCCAGGTAGCCCTTATAATCATTTTGACATAATGCTTCGATAAATGTTTCATAGTTGATCTTTCCGCCATGGTGAGGAGCTGGCTCTTGTGCGACTTCACCATTCTCCGTTTCTGTAAAATTCCAGGCGCCGTAGTGCGTATACAAAAGATTTTTGCCACAATTCCTTACCGCTTCCCGCACGTAATCACTTTTTTGACGGTCGGAGAATAATGGAACGTCAATGCATAGCTTTACATTCTTCCTTTCGATTTCCTGCATCATAGCCAAGGCGTCTTCGTAACCGGGGCGAAGCACCGGAGCATGATTTTGCAGCAGCAAGGTAATTCCCAGGTCTTCTGCCCACGATGCTACTTCACGAATTCCATCGATCGCCCTGTTCCATACCTTTAAGTCGAGGGGATTCAAGGGTTTGAAATAATTTCCTTTTTCATACGGTGCATACATGGAGATGGCTTCTTCGTCATCGATTATGCCGGGCCACGCTGCAAAGATTTTTACCATATCTACATTCAGGTCATGCGCAAGCTCCAGCACTTGTTTCATCATCGCGAGATTATTCTCTCGCTCTTCACTATGGCGACTGCAGAAGTTGCTCATACTTTCGATGGCACAAAGTTCAATGCCTTGATCGGCCGCCACTTCTTTGATACGAAGCCGGGTTGCTTTATTGAGATCGAGCGGAGAGGCAACAGGACGTTTCGTTTCGATTGCTAAGCCCTCAAAGCCCAATGATTTCGCTTTGTGAATTTGTTGTTCAACGGATAAGGCTTTTCCGGAATAAAATAACCCGGAATATGTCACAGTAAGAAGTGCAAATTTCATAGGGATAATAGTTCGTTAGTTTCAAATTTTAAATGTCGTTCATTTTTCAAACAAGTATTTGTTCAATAGCTCTTTTCCTTTTTTGATCGCGTCGCGGCCGTCAGATTCTATTCCGTACCAGCCATGATACCCTGAATTTTTAGCAAGTCGAATCATCTTAGCGGTGAGTTCGTCAGTTGGTTGATTCCGATAAGACATTCCTCCTGCGAAGGGTAACGTCTTCTCCAGGTATCCATAATTATCAAAATCATTTCCCGGCTCACGCCAATCTGGATAGGTGCCAAAAAAGGGATCATCAATTTCTTTCATCAGCGATATCATAAAATCAGGATCGTTAGAAACACCACCATGATTTTCAATTAATACACTAACCTTCGCAGGCACAGCATACTCCAGCAGCATATGGTATGATTCCGTCGCCCATTTCAACGCTTCATGTTTGTCAACATTTTCTGGTCCGCGACAATTTGTTCGAATGCTTTTGCATCCTAGAAAATTCGCGATGTCGATCCATTTCCGGTGGTTGATATCAAATTGCCGTCGCCCTTCTTTTGTTGGCATGCAGCCATCACCTTCGTCATCCACCATGATCAACACGTTCGTCACCTGGTGATCTTCAGCATTCTTCCTAAGCTTTTTGAGATACTCTTCCGTAGGCACTTCAAAAAAAGTATTGACATACTCAATTCCATTCAGTCCGAAATCCTGCCTTGCTATCCTTGCAAAATCAAGTGTCTTCCATTTGCCGGCGCGGATTTCTTCCACAAGCGCCCACTGCGCTAAGGAAATATCGTCTTTGGTTATATTAGACATCGGGGGAAAACCTAAACTCCTTCAAGCTCCCATCCCTTTCGATATTCGCGTGTCAGGAATTTATTAGCTTCCGGAATATTGGTGATCTCCATTTTCGACGAATCGTAAAGCACTTTCTTCCTTGCCCGTAAAGCGATAGCTCCCAGGTTAATCGTTTCTGAAATTGTCGAGGCCAGCAAGAAGCTACCCGGTGATTGTTTCTTTTCCTTAAAGGCGTCGATCCAGACATCGTCTCCGCGATTTGGTTCCTCTTCTGCGGCCGGTTTGCCTTCCATGTATGTTTTCATTTTGCTTTCAGGGATGAGCACAGGTTTTTCATTTCTGAATCCACCCAAAATTTTTCCTTTGTCACCAACGAACAACATTCCTTCGCTTGGCAAATCCTTACCATCAACTTCCAATTCTTCAGGCGTAGGTGGTTTCATACCTCCATCATACCAGAAAAGATCAAAGTTTGGAAGGGATTCTTGTCTCGGGAATTTAAAACGAATAATGCAAGAATAGGGGAAGGCCACATCATTTACTACATTTTTGCTCACATGGTTCTCAACTGTACGAGTAGTAGTAGCATATGCTTCAGCACTAGTGGGCTGGAGTATTGATACCCAGCGTAAGAAACATTGGCCATAGGCTATAGTGACCCATATCTGCAATACTGCCGCCGCCGAAATCATACCATCCCCGAAAAACACAATGCGTATAATTCGGATGATAAGGCCTTTCAGGAACGGGACCTAACCATAGATCCCAGTTGAAATCTTTCGGAACAGGAGGTGTGTCTTTTGGGTTAGAGGTCCACTGTGGCCAAACAGGTCTATATGACCAATTGTGAATTTCCTTAAGATTCCCAATAGCACCTTCGCTAATCCATTTTTTTACCAGCATCGTTACCAGGGCGCATGCTCCATGCTAATAAATGACTACTAACGCCTGTGCTACGCGCCGTATCGATCACTAACCTGGACTCACGCATGCGGTTTGCTATAGGCTTATGGATCACAACATGTTTTCCTTTTTTCATTGCGGCAATGGAAATGGTTGCATGAAGATGATCGGGTGTCATTATTTTCCAGGCGTCCACATCCTTTTCTTTTTCGAGAAGCTCTCTAAAATCTTCGTATGAAGTACAGCCCTTATATTTCTTATCTGGTTTATTTTTTGCGTAGTATTTTTCAACAAATTCTTGTCCGATGTCGCGCCCTCCGGGAATGCCTTTAAATTTCTCACCCCATGTAGGCGTCTCCCAAGGTCTTTCGAATACCATCGCGGATGCCGTTTGCCGACCAGTCGATATAGTCGTCACTCAATTTGTTGGGATCGCAGACAGCTACAATTTGAATTTTTGGGTTGGTGATGAGTTGCGTCATTTCACGCATACCTTGTGTTCCACAGCCAATGTAAGCCAGCGTCAATTTATCGCTCGGCGCTACAAAACCCGTTCCGCCCATAACGTGGCGAGGAACAATTGTGAACGCTGCCGATGCACCCACTGTCGATGCAATAAACTCTCTGCGGTTAATTTTTTTTGAAGGCTTTTGTCCAGGTGTATTCATAGGTATTTGATATTAAGGTGACTGGTAGGATATAATTTAGAGTTTAGAATTTGTTTATCCTAAATATTACTGATCAATGGAAGAATTTGAGTATAGCCTGTTAATGTGCGAATGACACACGAAGTGCTTGATGAAATTATTAGATTATGCAATCGAAATCCTCGGTACTGTTTTAACGCAGAGTACTAGAGGAAAACCACGCGGAGGAATCCCGGAGCTAAATTTTGGAGACTCATTGATCAGGCTCCGACGTTGTCGACATGTCATCAAATTGGCTCGTTAGCTTTTTTGCGCAGAGGCCCTCAGGAAAAGACCCACGGAGGAGTACCAACGTATTTACTCCTCTCGCGCTCTACGCTCGTTATTAAAATTACCTACAAACCTGTCCTAAGAACGACGGATGCCGGATAACGATTAACATATAACAGTTTTCATTACCTTAATATAAAATCTACCTATCCATGAAAGAAATCGAAACGTTAATCCCTCATCGAAATCCTTTTTTATACCTGGATGAAATTTCTTCTTTTTCGAAAGAAGAAATCGTTGGGACAACTGTATTTTCTGATGCAAATGAATTTTTAACAGGAAGTTTTCCTGAATTCAATTATGTACCAGGTGTAATTTTAATAGAAGCGATGGCACAATGCGGCGGGGCAGGAATAAAAAAACTACGACTTGCTGACGGCTTGTTTGGTTTTGCAAATATTGAAGCGGCGAATTTTTACAAGGGCGTTGAATATGGCGTCGTTTTCAAAATGGTTATTAAGAATATCAAAATTACGGATAAGTACTTTAAGCAATCGGGAATTGGCTTCGTCGCAGATTCTCCTTGCATAGACCTAACATGGATCTGCGTGAGATTCCAATAGCGTAGGTTTTGTTCGACATCAGTACTTAAACGGCACCTCAACAACAGTTTTATCCCATCCCAATTTCATCACCGCTTGTTTTTCTCCTTTCGCCTCAAATTGAATGGAGAAGTTTTCGAGCGATTCATTTAAAGTGGATGCAGGAACCGTTACCCGAAGGGCGTCGCTCTTCTCATTATATTTGAAAGCTCCCCAATAGTCCAGGTCATTATTCAGAATGATCGTCCATTCTTTTTCCCCTGGAATGGTAAACAACGAGTAGGTGCCGGCCTTGACTTTTTTGCCAGCCAGTTCGACATCCTGATAAAATTTTATTTCAGTATTTTCATTTGCTCCTGTACGCCAGACTTTGCCATAGGGCACAAGCTTTCCGAAAATTTCTCTATCATTTTTTGATGGCCTGCTATACGTTACGCGCACGATAGCTTTCTCACCTTCTTTCCGGTCGTGGGCAAAATGATCAGGGAAGTAGGCATAGTCTAACGGGCTCTTGTCAACTTTTCGAAAATTTTGTGATTGGGCTGTGCCGATGCATAATGCAAATACAAAGCATAACAGAATTACTTTTTTCATGGTGATATTTATATATGTAAGAAATTATTTTTAGCGGACAAAACGTTCTGAAATCTCAGAACTAGCTTTCAGCTGTTCAGCTGTCAGCTGTCAGCTGAAAGCTCTAATAGTATCTCCCCATCAGTGGATGTTCCACAATTGCTCGTTTTAGTTCCAGCAAATCCACAGGACCTTGGTAGCTGTAAACAATTTTTCCTCCTGGTTCCACGAGTAGGGTATACGGTAATGCACCATTCCATTTAGGATCAACGGCCTCAATTAATTTGTAATTGTCTTCCCCATCATAAAGATAATTTTGCACAGGCGAGTGAGCATTCTTCAGAAAGTTTAATGCTTTATCAATGTTCTCAGGCTTGTCAGCAGATAAAGAAACAAACTCAAAATTGCGTGCGCCATACCAGCGTTGAAGTTCAACCAGGTCGGGATATTCGGCGACACAAGGTGCGCACCATGTTGCCCAAAGATTGATGAGTCTAAGTTTGTCCGTGGGATTTTTAACAATGTCCTTAATCTGCGATTCTTTAACTTTTTCAATTGCCACTGGTTTGGCGTTCCATTTTTCCTCTACTTTTTTGGCGTATTGATTTTTCCAACCCCACTTCGTTGAGCAACCGAAGGTCTTATTTTCAGGATTAGCAACAGGTTTTCCAGCTAACAAAGCATCGACGGCCGCACGGAGATCTTCCGCATTTGCTTTTCCAGGCTTTTCGATATTATCAATTCGACCGACGTATGCCAGCTTGCGGTTTGCATCAAATACATAAGCGTGTGGGGTAGCGGCCGGCCCATACGCAATGGCTACTGACTGCGTGTCACCGTCATAGAGGTAAGGAAAGTTATACTTTTTATCACGGTGACGGATGATCATTTCTTCATACGAGTCGTTCAGATCGGTGTAGCCACATTCTTCCGGAAGAAGCCCCATAGTACTGTTCGGCATAATACCCACTAGCGCGACACCTTTGGCTTTGTATTCGTTTGTAAATTTGATGATACGATCCTCGTACGCCTGGGCCGTTGGGCAGTGATTGCAAGTAAAGAGTATGACCAGGACTTTTGCATCCTTGAAGTCATCCAGCGTATAAAATTTTCCCGTGACATCGGGTAGGCGGAAGGGCGGCGCAGCGGTACCGATGGAGAGGGTCTTTACCTCGACCTCCGCGACGTGTTGAGGATTTGGTTTAAATCCCGTGGTCGCGGCAGGGATGGAATCGTTAGTTTCTTGTGCTGTCTCTTTGTCTTTTGCCGGCTGGCAACCCGCAAGGCCAACTAGCAGGGCGACTAGGCAATATGTATTGGGGTGTAAAAGAAGTCTTGTTCTCATTTCTGAATAAATTTAATAGCGAATGAAAATAGTTTCGATGCACGAACAAAGTAATGAAGTTGTTGTGCTTTTGAAAATTTAGACTTTCTCAGTCAAAACACCAACAGGGTGTACTCTAAGTACGACAGGGGCTTCTAAACGGTATGTTTTTCTTACAGGCGGGATTTAGTGATTCGCAAATTGTGATTAGTATTTGATCATTGAGGCAAGTTATTCGTAACATTGCCCCTGGCATTTGAAAATGGACCTATGCAACCTCAAACTATTCTGATATTAATACTGATCATAACTTTTGTTAGCTATGCCTTCGATCAGCTTTTGGACTTTATAAATCTAAAATCCCAACGGATGGATATTCCAAAAGAAATTGAATCATTTTATGAAAAGGAAAAATATTTAAAGTCACTGGCATACAACAGGGAGCGCACAAAATTTTCGTTCCTTACTTCCGCATTTAGTTTTTTGCTTTCAGCTTCGATGCTTCTTTTCGGAGGCTTTGGCTGGCTCGATAGTTTGCTCAGGACCTACATCGAAAATGAAATTTTACTGGCGCTTGCATTCTTTGGTGTCCTGATGCTGGCGTCCGATATTCTTACCATTCCATTTCAATCGTATAGTATTTTTGTAATCGAGGAAAAATATGGTTTTAACAAGACAACAATAAAGACTTTTATCACTGATAAGTTAAAGGGATATGCGTTGGGAGCGATTGTAGGTGGTGGACTGCTCTCGCTGTTGATTTATCTCGTCCTGGCCATTGGTCCATCCTTCTGGATTTGGTTTTCCATTATTGCCGCTGTTTTTATTTTGTTTATCAATATGTTTTATACATCGCTGATCCTTCCGCTTTTTAATAAGCTAACACCATTACAGGACGGTGAATTAAAAGCTGCAATTGAGAACTTTTCCAGGAAGGTAAATTTTCCACTCGATAATATCTTTATTATAGATGGCTCAAAACGTTCTAAAAAAGCAAATGCATTTTTCTCAGGAATAGGAAGAAAGAAAAAAATCGTTTTATACGATACGCTCATCTCCAATCACACAACGGAAGAACTGGTGGCTGTATTGGCGCATGAGGTAGGTCATTTTAAAAAGAAACATATTGTCTGGGGATATGTACTCTCCGTTTTGCAAATTGCCTTCACGCTGTTCGTTCTTTCATTGATGATCTTAAATGAAAATCTGTCACTGGCCCTCGGGGGTTCCCAGTTGGCGATTCATCTTAATTTATTGGCTTTTGGAATTTTGTTCTCACCTATCTCAGGCATTACGGGCTTGTTAATGAATATGTATAGCCGGAAAAATGAGTTCGAAGCAGACGCTTATGCTAAAGAAACATTCGACGGAGGCGCTTTGATCAATGCATTAAAACGGCTTTCTGTTGATAGCCTCAGCAATTTATATCCCCATCCATGGTATGTATTTTTTCACTACTCTCATCCACCGCTGTTGAAACGGTTGGATGCTTTGAGTTAGTTCGAGGTTCGAAGTTTGAGGTTCGAGGTCTTCGAAGTTCTCCAAATAGATTGTGTATTGTTCACCACAGAGCCACGGAGCCCACAGAGGTTACACAGAGAATTGCTTTCTTTCTTTGTGAAACTTTGTGCACTTTGTGTCTCTGTGGTTAAAAAGTTGGGTTCGAGGTTGCTCGAAGAATAAAGCTGTCAGCTGTAGGCTGTGAGCTGAAAGCCAGAATGCAAGTCATCATCGAAGCACCAGCGTTGAAGTTCGCACGCCCTAGCTTTCTGCTTTCAGCTTTTTGCTTTCAGCCCCATAAAATATGTCAATGCCATCGCATATCCTTCAAGTCCGAAACCTGTAATTAAGCCAATGCATTTAGACGTAATCAGGCTTTTATGCCGGAATTCTTCGCGACTGTAGACATTTGAAATGTGGACTTCCACAACAGGAGTCTTGATCCCCGCGATAGCATCATGAATAGCTACGGATGTATGGGTGTATGCACCCGCATTAAGAATGATTCCATTAAATGAAAATCCCACTTCGTGCAACTTATTCACAAGCTCGCCTTCAACGTTCGATTGATAATAGTCGAGCTTAAACGATGGGAAACGTTTTTGTAGCGTCTCAAAAAAAACTTCAAAAGACTCACTTCCATAGATGGAAGTTTCACGTTTGCCGAGCAGATTCAGGTTGGGACCATTAATGATTTGTATATTCATTATTAAGTGTTGGAGTGTTGAGGTTCGAAGTGCTGAGGTTGGATCGCTAGCGCTTCCATTACTCTTTTTACAGCTAAGAGCCCTTATTTCAAGGCAGCAAGTTAATAACTAATGCCATTCTATAAATCAGTATTCTTGTTTTTTAAATTCTATAAAGGTTACTTCGCGCTATGTGGGAGCAGCATATTAAACACTACTCGAATTATTTAAAGCTGGAGCGATCGCTCTCCGTAAATTCAGTGGAGGCATATGTACATGATGTCGAGCTGCTGCATCAGTTCATGGCTATGAAGCATTCTCAAGTGACAGCGATGAAAGTTACGGCAAAACATCTCCAGGAATTTCTTCAATACATTAACGAGTTGGGTATGTCGGCTCATAGCCAGGCGCGTATTCTTTCAGGGATCAAAGGATTTTATAAATACTTGTTGTTCGAAGAGCTTGTCGAGAAAGATCCCACCGACCTTATTGAAGGCCCTAGGCTTGGTCGAAAACTTCCTGACACACTTAGCTACGTCGAGATCGAAAAACTTTTCCAGGCGATTGATCAATCTAAACCAGAAGGAGGACGTAACCGTGCTATGCTGGAGGTGCTTTATAGCTCGGGCCTTCGCGTGAGTGAACTGGTTGAGCTGAGGCTAAACAATGTTTACGCGGACATTGGTTTTCTCCGTGTCATTGGCAAAGGAAATAAAGAACGTCTCGTGCCCATTGGTCGGGACGCTTTGAAATACCTAAAAATTTATATCGACGAAATCAGAGGTAGAGCGCCACACAAACCTCCGCAGAAAGGTTTTGAATCATACGTGTTCCTGAATCGGAATGGAAAGAAACTCACCCGTGAAATGATCTTTATGATTATCAAAGACCTTGCTTTACAGATTGGCCTGAATAAAAGTATAAGTCCCCATACATTTAGGCATTCCTTTGCGACGCATTTAATTGAAGGGGGCGCGGACCTCAGGGCTGTACAGGAAATGTTGGGACATGAATCGATTACCACAACAGAAATCTACACCCACCTTGACCGTGATTATTTGCGGCAGGTAATCCAGGAGTTTCATCCCAGGAGTTAGCTACGAACTCAATACATTGACAGTTAAAATAGCAAGTTTAAATTAAGGCTTGTTGTTTTTTGGGCAAGACCAAAAGATTCCTCTACATCTTTTCCCGAGCTCGAATAAAGCAGTGTCGAATTTCTCATCGAAGTAGAAACGTATGCTTGCTTGATTCTTATATATTTTAAGATCGAGGTCGGGAAATTGTAACCTATTGTCAGATCCCGCAGTTTCATTTGAGTGCCATCGTAAGTATTTAAGTTTGGAAAGCCTCCGCTAGATCCTGCGTATGAATAGAACGTTCCACCTTGCCGGGCATCAATCAGGAAACTCAAGGCAAAATTTTTCCATGTCACTTGATTGAGAAGACTGGATGTCCAATCCGGAGTAGGATCGTCTAATTCCATAGCTGAAACTGGTGGAGAAACCATCCTCAATGGTTGTCTTTGAAGTCATCAACAGCAAGGTGGTTTTATATTCAAAAGGTTTGGTTTTAACAGGCGTCGCCTCGATAATAAATTCAGTTCCTCTCTCGCGCAGATTACCTATAACGCCGGTGCTAACAGAATAGCCCGTTCTGGGATCGATGGCTTGATTTCTGTTGATCTCCTTTTCATTAAAATAGTTAAAGGTGAATCCGATTCTATTGTTGGCAAACTTCAAATCCGTTCCGACCTCAAACACATTTTCGGGAATCCTAACCAGGTAAGTATAGTTTTCACGTTTATCCTGGTACATTCTTCCGATGCTAGCTCTGATTTTACCGAACGGGAATGCCGAACTGGCCCACCCAAACGCATCACTGAAAATAAATGCTAGCGAAGTTGAATGCGTTGGCTGTTGCTTATACGATTTGGGGAATATACTGGATACATCTTTGCGATAATCGAAATGACCAAATAAAAAATCATTAATGCCTACATTCACGCCAGCGAGGTAGTATTTGTCCTGGTGACTATAGTAAACGTAATTATAGTTGGCCTCTATTTCTTGGTCCCAGGATTCGTATTGAAATCCGGCAAATGGTGAAAATGTAAAGGATGAACCGACCCTTTTATTTACAGTGGCAAAAAAGTTGATTAACGATCTGTTCTGAGTATCCCTTCTTGTGTAGGCATCCAAGTTTTCAGTTTGTTCTATCCAACTCGTTAACCTTGCCGAGTGAACTTTGAGAACTGAGTGTTAACCAATCAGTGGGGTAATACTGCAAAATCAAACTTCCCTGTAGAAAACTTCGATTCGATTTTTCAAATCGATTTGATACGACGACGCTATCATACACATAGTAGATTACGCTGTCGACGATTTGATAATTTGAACTGTCGCTGATCCAGGTACTGGAACTACTTGATTTATCATGGTAGGTGTTATAAAGATTGTCTACGATTAATCTCGCCTTGAATTTAGGATGCAAGTCAAAACCTGTATTGATTTTGATATTATGGTTCTTAGCATTTGACACCGGTAATAAAAAATTGTAGGAAACCCGGGTGTCGACTTTGCCGAAGTCTTGCATATAAGCGATTGAGGGCGATATATAGGATTGCCGGTATGAGTTGGCCTGTCCAAATCCACCCGGCGGCACTATAGAACTTGTGGTTCCATTGTTCAGGGCCACTGTGGTAGTATATGCATTGAACTCAATCGTAGGTTTGGAATGATTTTCTCCGGTTTTGCTTTTTAGTACAAAAGCTCCATTTCCTCCATAAACCCCATAGACAGATGCTGCATTGCCACGGCTCAATACAGTAATGCTGGTATAATCGAATGCATTCATATTATAGAAATTACTGGGACTCTGCTGATATAGAATTCCATCAATGACATAAACTGCATTCTCTTTCACAGAGGCAAAAGGGGCTTCCACACTAATGCCCGTGGATGGAACACGACCGCGAAGCGTATTCAACACGCTTATCCCGGAAGAAAATCGGAATGATAATGAGTCATCCACAACACCAACGTAGTTTCCCAGGGATTTTACTTTTTCGCTTGAAAAGTTAGGGGCGAACTGAATCGTTTTTTCCTGGAGAGTATCCTTTTTTAAAAAGGTGGTGTCCTGAAAAGAGAAGGAAGATTCGGCTATACAGAAAAAAATTACTGTAGCAACGGACTTGAGGCTTGTCTGCACAAAAATTCAATTTAACAATACGGCAAGGTAGCAAATTATTGCGATTTGAAATATCTTTGCCGCATGTATAAATGGCTTATTCGCCCGTTATTTTTCTCGGTCGACGCGGAAAAAATTCATCACTTCGTTTTCAGAACCCTCAAATTTGTTAGTAAAATTCCAGGCGTAACGCCATTGCTGCGCGGCTTGTATAGTGTCGCAGACACGCGGTTAGAAAAAAGAATTTTTGGGATCACGTTCAAAAACCCGGTTGGGCTAGCGGCTGGCTTTGACAAAGATGCAAAGTTGATCGACGAATTGGATGCGCTTGGTTTCGGGTTTATCGAAATTGGTACTGTTACACCCTTACCTCAATCCGGAAATGATAAACCGAGATTATTTCGTTTGCCGCAAGATCAGGCGCTGATCAATCGAATGGGCTTCAACAATGAAGGGGCCGAAGCGGCCATGCGGCGCTTAAAAGAAAAAAAATCCAATATCATAGTCGGAGGAAACATTGGGAAAAATAAAGTCACTCCGAATGAAAACGCGTTGAATGATTATGCGCTGTGTTTTGAGGCACTGTTTCCCTATGTTGATTATTTTGTCCTGAACATAAGTTCACCGAATACTCCGGGCCTTCGTGAACTCCAGGACAAGGAACCACTTCGTAAACTACTGTTGCATGTAAAACAGTTAAGTGCATCGAAGGCTGTGTACAAGCCGCTGTTATTGAAGATCGCGCCGGATCTGGTAGACAGTCAGTTGGATGACATCATCGAAATTCTAAAGGAGACAAAATTAGATGGTGTCGTTGCGACCAACACAACAATTTCACGGGAAGGCCTTTCAACAAACAACGCCGAAGTTCAGGCGATTGGTAATGGGGGATTAAGCGGAAAACCTCTCACTGAAAGAGCAACTTATGTGATTCGTTATTTGCGTCAGAAACTTGGCCCTGAGTTTCCGATCATAGGTGTGGGAGGAATAATGAGCACGGCAGATGCGATTGAAAAATTAAAGGCTGGAGCAGATTTAATTCAGATTTATACAGGGTTTATTTACGAAGGTCCCGGTTTCGTCAAACAAATCAACAAAGCAATTCTCCAAAATCTAAAACCGTAAATCGTCAATCTAAAAGGCAAAATGCCACAGTCTCAAGGCACAAGGTTCAAAGCTCTTGATTTTTGCGGCCTTAGCGAATTAATTTTGCGGCTTTGCGTGAAATGGATTTATGGAGCCTACCCTTGCAGAATTGAAGCACTAAAGGATGTCACAAAGGTCGACTACTCCCGAATTTTGCGGCCTTAGCGAATTCAATTTTTGCGGCTCTTTGCGTGAAATGCATTTAGAAGCACACACGTACTTGCGTGATTACCCAATCTAAAATCGTCAATCTAAAATCTACAATCGCGTCATTTTTTATCAAAATAAAGCGTAGCCTTTAGCGTCCCTTCGATTTCAATGCCCGTATCAGGATCTTCGTACGTTCCATCTTTTTCAAAGTACAATACCAGTTTTGTGTCAGTCAATGTTTGAATCGTATAATCGCCACTGAGATCAACAAATTCAGTATTAAAATCCAATGATGCCGTAAGCTTTTCACCGTCTTGAGACCAGTGGCCTTGCGTAGGCACTCCGTCTTGCGTTAACGTGACTACTCCTCCCGGTTTAAACTCAAGAATTGGATTAAAGGTATCATCTTCTTCCTCGAAACCGCTAGGAACGCCAAAAACCAGCACTTCGCCCTCTGCCTTTGTACCTTGCCACGACCCTTCCACGGAGGCAATTTTTTCGTCATCGTCACACCCTGCCAACAATGCCAGGAAAACAACAGGGAACAAAAATTTTACTTTCATACCTAATTTTTAGTAGCTTGAAGGTACAGGCAAATTTCCAGGGTAAAAGCGTGAAATTGCTCAATTGTTCTTTACATCGGTAGGCGTAAATGGATCGGTGATAAATGGGTAGGACCGGTGACGGTTTTTGTAAACCAAAAAGGGTATAACCTATTAACGACAAAAAATTTCGCTTATGAAAAGGAGTAAAACGGCCATTCTTCTTTCCCTTCTATTGATTACCGCCCTGGGATTATGGTCCTGGAAAAAATCTGAAAAATCTGCCGTCGTTTACCTTCAGCCAGTGTCGTCACCCATGACGATGTGCGGCTCTTTTTCTGCCTTATGGAGCGACACGATTAAGGCACCTCCCGCTAAAATACTTCCCGGTCTTGGTAATCTTCGTTACCCGATAACCACAACCTCGATTAAAGCACAGGAATTTTTTGAACAAGGTCTTCGCTTGGTTTATGCTTTTAATCATTGGGAGGCTATTCAGGCATTTAAGATGGCCACTACGTTGGATCCTGATTGTGCTATGGCCTATTGGGGATTAGCCCTTGCATTTGGACCGAACCTCAACGATTGGAATCCCACGGATCGCGAACGTATCGCGTTGGAGGCAATACAAAAGGCACAAAGTAAAAAAGAAAGAATATCACAGGTTGAGAAGGATTTTATTGATGCGCTCGCGACCCGGTATAATGGGAAGGCGTATGAAAATAGAGATTCGTTAAACCGCGCGTACTCTAGTGCTATGGTTAACCTTGCAGGGCGTTATCCTAATGATGCCGAAGTGCAGACACTTTGCGCCGATGCGATCATGAATACCATGCCCTGGGATTATTGGTTAAAAGACGGAACGCCTAAACCCGAGACTGCGGAAGCGAAAAATATTTTGGAAAATGTTATCACGAAGTTTCCCAACCATCCCGGCGCCCATCATCTTTACATTCATTTGGTAGAAGCGTCTCAAACGCCTGAGCTGGCGCTGAAAAGTGCGCAGTTTTTAGAAACAGCGATGCCATCGGCTGGCCACATCGTGCATATGCCTGCGCACATTTACGTGCGCGTAGGTCAATACACAAAATCCATCGAATTAAATCAGACTGCTGCAAAAGTCGACGAACAATATCTTTCTTACTCTGGCAATCAAGGAATGTACAGACTGATGTATTATCCGCATAATGTTGATTTTATAAGTTTCAGCTCCTACATGGAAGGAAGGAGTAATTTAGGAATACAAACCGCACTAAAACTTGCGTACAAAGGAAGCTTTAGCAAAGTTGCCGTGCCGGGATTTTCACAATACATGACCGTTGAACCCATGATCGCCTACACGCGTTTTGGAAAATGGAGTGACATACTTGCTTTACCAGATCCTGGAAATGATATCCTTTATGCGCAGGTAATGTGGCGATTTTCCCGGGGAATGGCATTCATTCGTTCCGGTTACACAGCGGAGGCAAATTTTGAGTTGAACAAACTTGATTCGTTGAATAAACTTGATACACTGAAGTCGATTTACATCTCATTTAATCCAGTATCCAGTTCTTCCCAGATTGCATCTAGTCTTTTGCGAGGTGAAATTTTAATGAAAGAAAATAAAATTGACGAAGCCTTTGTGGCATTTCAAAATGCTGTGACAGACAGAGGACTCGCTGCGCTACAACGAACCCCCTGACTGGAAATTACCTGCGCGTCATTATCTCGGTGCTGCACTTTTGGATGCCGGCAAATTTGCTGAAGCTGAACAAGTTTACCTAAGCGACTTAAAGATCAATCGCGAAAATGGCTGGTCTCTTACTGGCCTTCAACTATGTTATCTAAAGCAGGGAAAAAAATCTGACGTAACATCCACAGCAAAGCGGTTTGGCAAGGCTTGGAAAAATGCGGATATAGCTATCACTAGTTCGAGGTTTTGAATTAGTTTCGAGGTTGCTGAGTTTATAGTTTCGTAGTTCGAACTTCGGCAACCATCGAAACTATCAAACTGCAAACTAGAAACTAATCCCAATTGGGTATGATTGCAGTTTTAATTAGTTTTGCGCATTGAGGGATTAAATGGCACAAAACACATACAAGTCAAATACTTTTAAAAAGCCAGAGAAGGAGAAGAAGGGAAAATCATCCTCCAAATTCAAATTTAATATTGGGTTTTTTAAAGATCCGCGGTTTAAGCTGGCGACGGGATTTTTCCTGATGATTGTCGGGATCTATTTATTTCTTGCGTTGGTTTCATATTTATTTACGTGGCGGGCAGACGAAAGTGTGGTGCAAGCGGTTAGCAATTCGTCGTTACTTGAAGCAGGACAAGAACCAGAGAACTGGTTGGGGCTTTAGGGCGCTGTAATATCTCACTATGTTATTTTCAGATGGTTCGGTATTGCTGCATTTTTCATCCCACCGTTGTTGTTTGTCGTTGGCTTTAAGATTGTTTTTGGCCGCGAGCTCTTCCGCATTTTTTCTTTTACTATTTTCTCCATATTCACCGGACTCTGGTTAAGCCTCTTGCTGGGCTATATGACCATGATTAACGAGGGTACCAGTGAATGGAGTATCCTCGGAGGAGGACTTGGTTATCACCTCGCTGTATTGAGCGATGGGATGTTTGGATGGGGAACATTTTTGATCCTGATTCTTTCGCTTTTCGTTTTCATCATCTTTTATTTTAACGTCACGTCCATTCCACTTTTCGTGAGAGATCCTAAACCAATGGGCAACGATGCCATCCTCCCTGACGATAGGACGGAACATGAGGATCCGTTATTCTCGAACTACACAGACGATGAGGACAATTGGCCCGAAAAAATAGAACCCAATGGAAGCGAAGTGAAGTTTGAAACTCCAATGGAGCTGAAAACTGTTAAGGAGCCGGTTAAACCTGTACAGGAATTAAAATTGGAAGTTCAAAAAGCGGAACCTGTCCGCACGGAGCCGGTTCGAAAAGAAGTTAAGCAGGAACCTTTATTTACAGTTGAGGAAAATCTTGATACCGATAAACTGGCGGAACAATTGGTGGAAGAGCAAGGACTCTATGATCCTACGCTCGACCTAAGTGGGTATAAATTTCCGCCGCTGGAGCTACTCAATGAATACGATACTGGAAAAGCAGGCGTAACACAGGATGAGCTCAATCAAAATAAAGATAAGATCGTCGCCACTTTGGTGAATTTTAAGATTGGAATTCAAAGCATCAAGGCCACTATCGGCCCCACGGTAACCTTATACGAAATCGTCCCTGACGCAGGGATTAAAATTTCGAGAATCAAAAATCTTGAAGATGATATTGCGCTGAGTTTATCGGCGTTGGGGATACGGATCATTGCTCCCATTCCAGGTAAGGGTACCATTGGTATTGAGGTACCTAATAAAAACCGGGAGATGGTAAGCATTCGCTCGATGTTTGCGACACAGGGTTTTGCAAAGACGGATAAAGAGTTACCCATCGCTTTGGGCAAGACCATTTCCAACGAAGTGCTTGGTGATTGACCTGGCGAAGATGCCGCACTTGCTGGTTGCCGGAGCCACAGGCCAGGGTAAATCTGTGGGTTTAAATGTGATTCTTACTTCGTTGATATATAAGCGTCATCCATCGCAGTTGAAATTTGTTCTGGTGGATCCGAAGAAGGTTGAAATGTCGCTCTACTCAAAACTGGAGCGTCACTATCTGGCGAAACTTCCGAACAGCGAAGAAGCAATCATTACGGATACCCGCAAAGTTGTTCACACACTGAACTCCCTCTGTATCGAAATGGAAAATCGATACGAGATCTTAAAAGATGCCGGCGCCAGAAACTTGAAAGAGTACAACACGAAATTTGTATCGCGCAAACTCAATCCTAAAGAGGGCCATCGGTTCCTTCCATACATCGTGTTGGTCATTGATGAGTTGGCGGATTTGATGATGACGGCAGGCAAGGAAGTAGAAACACCGATTGCCCGATTGGCCCAGCTTGCCCGTGCAATTGGGATCCACCTGGTGGTAGCCACGCAGCGTCCATCGGTGAATGTTATCACAGGTGTAATCAAAGCCAACTTCCCCGCACGTTTATCATTTAGGGTTACTTCCAAAGTGGATTCTCGTACTATTTTGGATACCGGAGGTGCTGATCAGTTGGTGGGACAGGGCGATATGTTACTGTCATCCGGCTCCGATATTATTCGTCTTCAATGCCCGTTTGTCGATACCCCCGAAATAGAAAAGGTCTGCGATTTTATAGGGTCGCAGCGGGGATACGATTCTGCCTACATGCTGCCAGAATTTGAAGGCGATGATGAAACGGGACCTGCGAGCGTAGATCTATCAGACAGGGATGCGCTTTTTGAAGATGCTGCAAAGCTCATTGTTGCACATCAGCAGGGTAGTACATCACTCATTCAGCGAAAGCTCAAATTAGGGTATAATAGAGCAGGTAGGCTAATCGATCAACTGGAGGCGGCCGGCATTGTCGGGCCTTTTGAGGGAAGCAAGGCGCGGGAAGTGCTGATAAAAGATGAGTACAGTTTGGAACAATTATTGACTAGTTTGAGAGAAAAACACAGTCAATTTTGATTTTTTAGCCTATTTTTAAGTTACTTACTGAAATGAAAAACCTATTCTTAGCTTTCCTCACGCTTGTTTTAGCCTTTACAGCCTCCGCTCAATACGATCCCAAGGCATTGGAAATTTTGGATGCGATGAGCAAAAAATACAAATCCATTCCATCTTTTGAAGCCAATTTTTCTGTACATCCTCACCAATGACGTTGAAAAGATAAATGAAGAGTTCAAGGGAAAAATCACGGTAAAGGGCGATAAATTCCGAATGGTATTGCCAGAGCAGGAAGTAATCAACAATGGCGCGACAATCTGGACCTATCTGCCAGAAGCCAAGGAGGTCAACATCGATAATTATGATCCGAACGTCGGAGGATGTAAATCCTTCTAAGATCTACGACCTCTACAAAAAGGACTTTAAATATCTTGTACTTGCAGGAGAAAATGGAGGGTGGCGTGATGTGTGAGGAGATTGACCTTGTTCCTGAAAAAAAAGATGCCCAATTTTTTAAGATCAAAATGTTCATCAACAAAAAGACGAAAAATGTTCAAAGCTGGACCATGTTCGACAAAGGCGGAAATCGTTATAAATATAGTATTACCAACATTTACCCCTGATGCCAGTGTTGAGGATACATACTTTTCCTTTGATCCGAAAAAATATCCAGGTGTTGAAGTCATTGATTTACGATGAAGTCCGTTATCAGTTATCCGTTAATCGTAATGCAGCCGAAATATCCACGGCTAAGAGACTGATAACTATGTAACTGATAACGGATAACTGATAACGGATACATGACGAGAGCTGACCTCTACGAACAGATAAGAAAGAAAAACTCCTGTCTCTGCATCGGATTAGACACTGACCTTTTAAAAATTCCCAAGCACCTTCTTTCATCGGATGATCCGGTTTTTGAATTCAACAGGCAAATCATCGATGCAACACATGCCTATGGCGTAGCCTACAAGCCGAACATTGCATTTTACGAAGCCTTGGGCCCGAAGGGATGGGAGAGCCTGCAAAAAACATTGGACTACATCCCAAAGGATATTTTTACGATCGCTGATGCAAAGCGCGGCGACATTGGAAATACATCCGCATTATACGCCAGAGCATTTTTTGAGAACATGAATTTCGATTCCATTACCGTGGCGCCTTATATGGGTGAGGATTCTGTAAAACCCTTTTTGCTGAAAGACAAATGGGTGATTTTGCTGGCGCATACTTCTAACTCAGGCAGCCAGGATTTTCAAACGCTTGAATTAAATTCCAAAAGAAAACTATACGAAGAAGTTATCCTTCGCGCTCAGCGCTGGACGACACCCGACCAGCTGATGTATGTTGTCGGGGCGACTCGTGCAGACCAAATCGCCAGCATACGCGCACTTGCTCCCGAACATTTTTTTCTGGTGCCGGGGATTGGGGCACAAGGCGGCGATCTTGATTTAGTGATGAAACATGGCATGAACAAACAATGTGGCCTGCTCATCAATTCTTCCCGCGCTATCATTTATGCCTCGGATGGAAAAGATTTTGCAAAAAAGGCAGGGGAAGAGGCGAGGAAAGTTCAACAGATGAGTAGTTTTTTTAGCAAATGGTATTTTTAAGCCAGTGCACGCGAATTTGCGAGATTCCAGCAAGAACCTCGACTCTCCCGCAATCTCTCGAGCACAAAGGATTTTCCTACAACGATTGATTTTGCCTTTACAAAATTGTAAATCGTAGATCAATACCCGTTAACCATTAAATTTTACACCCGATGTCTGAAGCCTTTCTCCATTATATATGGCAATTCCAGTATTTTGATAAACATGAGTTGCAAACTACTTCCGGCGATCCCATTCAAATCTTCAACCCAGGCAACCGAAATTCCCATGCGGGTCCTGACTTCCAAAATGCCCGCATGAAGATCGGTGGCATGGAATGGATCGGTAGTGCTGAAATTCACATCCAGGCCTCGGGTTGGATAGAACACAAACATGATCGCGACGAGGCCTATGAAAATGTGATCTTGCACGTGGTTTGGAAAAATGACAAAGCTATTCGACGAAGTGATGGATCATTGTTGCCCACGCTTGAATTGATGAATCGGGTAAATCCAAAATTTTTTTTGAATTATCAACGACTTGTGAATAGTCCTGAAAGTATTCCTTGTGCCCCTTTCATCACGCAGGTAAAAGAGATCACGAAGCATGCCATGGTGGACAGGGTTCTGATGGACAGATTGGAATCAAAGTCAACAAGAATATTTGAAATATTAAATAAAAACCATCACGACTGGCAGGAGACCTGTTACCAGGTATTGGCGAGAAGTTTTGGTTTCAAGGTAAATGCAGATCCCCTTCAGCAGTTGGCCCAATTGCTTCCATACAAAGTATTGCGTAAGCACGGCGATAAGTTGCTTCATATCGAGGCCCTTTTGTTTGGGCAGGCGGGATTTCTGGAAGAAGATAATGATGATGAATATTACTAGTTTGTTGAAACGCGAATACAATTTATTAAGACAGAAATATAAATTATCAGACCGGAGACTGAACAAGGCGCAATGGAAATTTCTTCGTCTAAGGCCAGCCAATTTTCCCACGATAAGGCTAGCCGAGTTTGCGTCTCTGTTGCATGCCCGGCCGTCTTTGTTTTCGACGATACTCGAGGCTGAAACATACCCTGCGCTGGTTTCGATCTTTTCAGCACAACAATCTGAATACTGGACTCGTCACTATACGTTTTTTAAAAATGCGAAGGAGCCAGTAAATTTTCTGGGCGGCTCCAGCATTGCTACCATCATCATAAACGCAGTTGTGCCGTTATTGGTGGCGTATGGAAAATCGAGGGATGATCAGCGGTATGTGGATCGTGCTGTCGCCATACTACGGCAGACTCCAGGCGAATCCAATACGATAATTTCACAATGGAAAACATTAGGATTGAATAGCAAAACAGCATTCGATTCCCAGGCATTAATTGAATTACAAAATAATTATTGCGGTAAAAAAAGATGCCTGGATTGTACAATAGGTGTTTCGTTGATTAATCCACGTCATCAATGAAGGCCGGTATTCTTGTCCTTAACCTCGCATTTCTTCTATTCATTTCTTACCGAATATGGAGTCTGGAAAAATCTTCCCTTCGGAAATTTTTCTGGCCCGCACTTGTTCTGAAATTGGTAGGGGGAATTTGTCTCGGGCTCGTATATAGCTTACTACTATTCCATAGGCGATACATTCCATTATTTTCATGATGGTGTTAAACTTGCATCATTAGCCCGAACAGATGTGGCATCCTATTTCAGTTTTTTGTGGGCGGGTGATGAGTCATTTCCCATTTCGTCTGAACTTATTTACAAGCAACCACGCGCTATGTTCCTTTCAAAGGTAACGAGCTTGTTTTGTCTACTCACGGCTGATAATTATTGGATGATTCACTTTATTTTTCGGCCATTTCATTTTTCAGCTCATGGTTTTTGGTGCAAAAAATAAATCGTTTGTTTGAAGGCGTGCAACCCGCGGCAATTTTAGGTTTTCTTTTTTTTCCTTCGGTGGTTTTTTGGAGTGCGGGCGTTATCAAGGAAAGCCTCGCCATGGCTGCGCTGTTTTTTCTCTCCCTTATTTTTTTGAAAGTGTGGAAAAGAGAAAAACTGCACTGGATAGAATGGTTGTTGATCGCTAACTTCTTTATGGATCGTGTGGAGCTTAAAATATTATTATCTCGCGATTTTCTTGCCGGTCGTCTTTACAACGCTTACCCTTCAATATCTGCTTACAAAATTTACCTTGAAAAGTTTGACGAGCAAGGTGATGCTTTGGTTTTTGATATTTACGATTCCGCTTCTCCTGATGAGTCTTCTTCATCCGAATTTTTATTACGAAAGATTTATGGAAGTTGTGGTTTCCAGTTACTATGAGTTTCAGGCCATTTCAAATCCTGAGGATTTGATTCACTATGATGCCTTGAAGGCAACGCCATTAAGCTTGTTGAAAAATTCGCCTTGGGCACTATTTTCCGGCTTATTCCGTCCTTTCATCACGGAAGCGCGTACGGCATTACAATGGTTTATCGCGATTGAAAATTTAGTGCTTCTAACATTCACCGCAGGTGCGCTTACACAAGTAAAAAAATTAGTCAATAGCCAGCATCGTGTTCTTCTCTTCGCAATTGTCATGTATTCAATCTTGTTGTGTATTTTCCTGGCTTTGTCAACACCTAACTTCGGAACGCTCTCACGGTATCGCGTGGGATTTCTACCTTATTTAGTCTTCGTATTGACAATTGAGAATCCATTGATTAACAAAATGATGACTTTAAAGATTTTCAGGAACCTTGTTCGGTAGTGCAGGGCGCTCTAAATTTGGGCCAGAACCCCACAAAATGGAAAATCCAGTTATTATTTTAGGTGCCAATTATCTCGGCCGACAGGCAAAGGAAATTCTTGAGGAAAATGGAAATGTTGTTTTCGGATTTCTCGACGACAATAAAAAGCTTCACAATACTGAAATTGATAATGTTACAGTGCTTGGTTCCACCGACGATGAAACCTTCTTAAAACTGATCGGGAAAAAGTGTGATGTGGCCGTTGCGTTGGATGAAAATAAAGTCAGGAAGAACCTGGTCAATTTGTTGAATGAAGATTATAAAGCTCAACCTGTCAATGTTATTTCTCAATCCGCAACCATTCCTACGTCAACGGATATGGGTCATGGAAATTTTGTTGATCATGGTGTAACTTTTGGTCCCGGCTCTAGCATTGGAAATCATTGCATCATTCAGACCAATGCAATCATAGGGACGGAAACCAAGTTGGGAGATTTTGTACAGGTTGGCACTGGAAGCATTATAAATTCTGGAAGTGAAATCGAGGATGAAGTCTTTATCGGCTCGGGAGTAACCATTGTTGGCGGCATTACAATTGGAAAAGGCGCGCGGGTCGGTGCTGGCTCTGTGGTCGTGGCTCCTGTGAAAGCAGGTGAAACTGTTTTTGGAAATCCTGCACAAAAAGTTAATGCGTAAATCGAGCCTTTCACTTTGCGAAACCTTGGCGATTCTTCTCGCGCTCTCCGCGGTAAAATGTATTCAAAGAATAATGATTCCAAAAATTTCTGAAACAGATTTGATATTGAATCGGGATGGAAGTGTCTATCACCTTAAATCTTTTACCGAAACACATTAGCGATACCGTTATTACCGTTGGTGATCCCGATCGCGTGGCATCCGTAAGCAAATATTTCGATCAAATTGATTTTGAAATACGAAAGCGGGAGTTTACTACCCATGTCGGGAAATTGAAAGGCAAAAAAATTACAGTCATCAGTACCGGTATGGGTACCGATAACATTGAAATTTTTTTTACTGAACTGGATGCATTGGTCAATGTTGATTTAAAAACGCGAAGACCTAAAAAGAAGAAAAAAAAGTTAAACGTTATCAGAATAGGCACCTCAGGTTCACTTCAGAAAGATGTTCCGCTTGATTCCCATGTCGTTTCCGAATACGCCATTGGCCTGGACAATTTGATGCATTTCTATGCACTCGAAATGGATGCGTTTGAGCAAAAAACCGCTACGTCGATAAAACGAAATACGAGTCTGCCCTTTAGCCCATACGTCGTGCGAGGATCCCAGGCACTCAGAGAAAAAATTGGCTTTGATATGGTTCGAGGGAATACGGTCACGACGCCCGGTTTCTATGCACCTCAAGGTAGGGTAGTCCGGTTGCTTCCAAAATATCCCAAATTGCTGGATGAGTTAACCAACTATGGGGCTAAATCAAGGAATTTTCGGCTCACCAACTTCGAAATGGAAACCGCCGGCTATTATTCTTTAGCCAGAATGCTTGGTCACGAGGCGCTTAGTGTAAGTGCCATCATAGCCAACCGCGCCGAGAAGAAATTTTCAAAAGCCCCGAATGAGGCTATCGATGGGCTGATACGGAAAGTCTTGGAGAGGTGTTGATGTGTTGATGTTCGAGGTGTTGACGTTCCGCCTCCGCACGGGCCTGCGTTTGTGCCTGAACACCCAGCGTTCACGTGCGAAGGTGCATTGAGCTAAGTTTTCCGCCTCCGAACGAACCTGCGTTTCCCAACCTCAACTACTCGTAGGAACGCTTCAGCACTCCAACACCCTAAGCGTTGGCTGAACTATCCATTCGCACGATGTGTTTCCCAGCCACGAAGGGTTCATTGTTATAGAAGCCGGAAAGGATACGGTGCGCGATTTGTTCAATGATTAGCTCATCATCGGTTTTTCCTTCTTTTCCTTGCCAGAAAATGCGATTTCTGTGGCGTTTCATGTCTTCCACATATCCTTTTGCCCGATTGTATTGTTCATCAGTAAAAGTAATTGTAAAGCAGGTTTTTACTTTTTGTGTGTTCATAGCGTGTAAAAAATTTGCAATAGTTATGCCATTTAGAATTGATAATAATTATACATAAAAATCAGTTTATTAGACAATACTTGCCCGTGTTCGGGCAAAAGTGTTCGAGCCTGAAACAATATTTTAAGGGTTTGAGGGCAAAAGAATGAAGCTAGGTACCTACTTTTAAGCGGGACATCATGTATGAGAAACTGTACGATTTTCGAACTATCCAACGGTATACGGGTAGTTCATCAATATATACCAACGACCAATATTGTTCATTGTGGAATTGTGCTGGGAATTGGAAGCAGGGATGAGAATCCAAACACGCAGGGAATCGCCCATTTCTGGGAGCACATGGCATTCAAAGGGACAAAAAAAAGGACGTCCCTCGATATTATTAAGAGCCTGGATTCGGTGGGTGGCGAATTGAATGCTTTTACCGACAAGGAGAAAATTGTATTCTATGCTTCCGTCCGCGATCAATATTTTGAACGTGCCGTTGATGTTCTCACGGACATTACATTTCAATCCACCTTTCCTGAAAAGGAATTAGAGAAAGAACGAGGCGTGATCCTGGAAGAAATGGCCATGTATTTTGATAATCCGGATGATGCCTTGCAGGACGAACTGGAAGCATTGATTTTTAAGGGGCACGCTATCGGAATGAATATTCTTGGTAACGAACAGACCATCCGGTCTTTCAAAAAAAAGGACTTCATTTCATTTTTTAAAAATCATGCTGATAGCAGGAAGTTTGTATTTACTTGTGTGGGAAATATTTCTTTGAAACAAGTTGAAGAAGTAGCCAAAAGATACCTGGAGACCAAGCCCGTATTTAAATCGACAATTAAGCGTAAAAAGTTTAATGCGTATAAACAACGCGAAGCTATACTTCAACGCGGGGTCAAACAGACCCGGTGTGCGTTTGGTCGGGATGCCTATCCATTGCTGAATCAAAATCGGATTCCTTTTTTTCTACTGAACAATATTCTTGGCGGCCCGGGGATGAATTCTCGTCTTAGCTTATCGATACGCGAGAAATATGGATTGGTGTATGCCATTGATGCGCAATACCTGGCGTATGCCGATACCGGGATGTTTGCTATTTACTTTGGGACCGAACCCAAACAAGTCAGGAAATGTATGACGTTGGTTCGCAAGGAATTGGACAAACTTTGTAATACTCCTTTGCGTCCTAGCGAACTCGCATCAGCCAAGGAACAGATCAAAGGACAATTGGCGATGTCAGAAGAAAATAACCAAGGTCTGATGATCATGATGGGGCGTGCTGTTATAGACCTTAACCGCGTGCCCTCTTTGGAGGAGGTGTATGAAAAAATTAATGATGTCGATGCCAAACACCTTCAGACTATAGCCTGTGAGATGTTTGACGAAAACAAACTGAGTTCCCTGATCATTGAGCCCAAACATTAACCTGAAGGTTCCATAATATATAAACTGCTGTTAAACGCGGTGAACTGCATAATTATTTTAAACACCTCGACGTTACATTCATGGTTCGAGTTTGTGCGTCAATGCAGGAATTGACGATGATAATTGGCAACTCGATAACGATTCACGAATAACTGACTAACGATAACTGATAACTGATAACTGACAACGGTCATGGAAATCCTGAACGAAGATCTTCAACGTTATGCAGAGCAACACACGTCACCTGAAAGTGATCTGTTAAAGAAAATAAATCGTGATACCCATGCCCATGTACTCATGCCACGGATGCTCTCCGGTCATCTTCAAGGGCGGGTCTTGTCTATGATCAGTTATATGATCAAGCCACAACGTATTTTAGAGATCGGAACCTATACAGGATATTCGGCATTGTGCCTGGCGGAAGGACTGAGTCCGGGCGGTAAACTGATAACAATCGACATCAATGAAGAGTTAGAAAAAAAAGTTAGAGATCATTTTGCGCAATGGCAAGACAAGATCGAGTACAAGATTGGGAATGCGCTGGATATCATGCCTACATTGAATGAGATTTTTGATCTCGTTTTCATCGACGCAGACAAAAGTAATTACAGCAAGTATTTTGATCTGGTAATTGACAAAGTTCGACCCGGAGGTTTTATTCTAGCCGATAATGTTTTATGGAGCGGAAAGGTCTTAAACAAAAATCCGGACAACGATACAAAGTCCATCATTGCATTTAATCAGAAAATTCAGCACGATTCTCGGGTAGAAAATGTACTTCTTCCAATTCGTGATGGGATTATGATGATAAGAAAACTATCTTTGTAGAACTTTTTAAACTATGAGACTATTTTTTAGTGTTTTCTTAATTGCAGGAGTCTCTGCGCAGGCTCAAACACCACAAGTCCCACATAAGATGGAGTTCGCGGGAATGACCCTAACCATTCGCGATGACGCGCGGCGGGAAATTCAAAAAGATGTCAATGCATTGACACAATCACCCAAACATCATAATATAAAAATCGAACGCGCGAAGACCTACTTTCCGATCATTGAAAAAGTTTTTGAAGAAGAACGCGTACCGGACGACTTTAAATATTTAGCGCTTCAGGAAAGTGCTTTAATTGCCGATGCTGTTTCGGTTTCAAATGCTGTGGGATTTTGGCAGTTCAAGGATTACACTGCGGTAGAAATGGGCTTGCGTGTCGACAAAGAAATTGATGAACGACTTAATATTGTTTCGTCCTCGCGCTGCAGCATGGCTGCATTAAAAAGAATAATTTTTATTTCAACAACTGGATATTTGCCTTCAAGCCTATCAAATGGGGCGGCGGTGCCATGAAAATCTTCCGAAAAACTTAAGTGGAGCAAAAAATATGGAGATTACCAGTGCCACATACTGGTATGTGAAGAAATATCTTGCGCATAAAGTTGCTTTTGAAGACGTTGTTGATGGCGCCGGTCAGGTGAAGGCGATTCCTTACGAAAACCACAGCAGCAAACTATTGACAGATATCGCTAAGGAAGTTTCCGTGAGCGAGGAAGAACTGAAATCCTATAACAAGTGGACGAAAACAGGCCGTATTCCGGATGACCGTACCTATACGGTAATCATCCCAGTGCCCGGGGAAAAAGAGATCACCCTTCCGCTAACCGCAGTGGCAGCTTCCAAGGTGGAACCTCCTCTTGAAGCCAGGCAAAGTCGGCGGCCGCGGATCGCACCAAAATAAATGGTATTAAGGCAATCAAAGCTTTACCTGGGGAAACGCCAGGAGCCCTTGCCACGAGAGCTGGTGTCATGCTTTCCGATTTTGTGACTTGGAATGACATCTCGAAGGATACGCGCATCGAAGCAGACCAATATTATTTACTGGGGAAGAAGAGAACGAGAGGACACGAGGCTTATCATAAGGTTTCTGCGGGAGAAAGTCTTTGGGACGTAAGTCAACGATACGGAGTTCAAATCAAAAAACTACGACGTTATAACCGGCTAAGCTCCAGTGAAGAAATAGAAGCAGGTACGACGATATGTTCTAGCGTCAAAAAAACCAAAAGACTTTGACGAGGGATCGGATTCTAATCAGGTTATTGAAGTGGACAACGGATCGACGTTTGCCTGGACTGCCGAATCGGCACCGGCGGCAACAGTGGATTCCAAGTCAACGGTGGCGCCATCAGACAATAATGCCGGGGCAGCTGGCCTGCTAGTTGTAAAGGAGGCGGTAATAATGGAAAATAGTACTGAAAAAGACCTTGATTCTACGCAAAACATACAACCAGTAGACGCGGCCGTGCAAGTTGACTCGGGCGCTCAAAACGCGGAGCAGATGGTCGTGATTTTGCCCAAAAAGTAACGAGCATGTCGTTCAGCCAAAAGAAACGCTTTATGGCATAGCCCACACGTACAACGTAGGGGTCATGGATCTAGCCCGGTGGAATAACTTAAACATTCAGGACGGTATCAGACCGGGCCAGGTGCTGAAGCTCAGCGATGGCCAGACTGCAAGTAATGATTTGCCTGTAAAGCAAATTGAGCATGAAGTAAAAAACACGGATACCTTATATGGCATTGCCCGGAAGTATGGTGTCACGATCAAAGATCTCATGGAATGGAACAATAAAAAGGATTTCAACCTTGCCATCGGCGAAAAACTCAAAATTCAGGGCAGATAACCTGATTTTTCTAATCTTTTGGATTATTTATTACTCGCATGTGGGGAATTTAGTTTTGCATTATGCCTGGATATGGCAAAAAAGGATATTTTTGTAGCTAGGTAAAACTGAGATTCTTTTTTAATTGATGCATACGGATACGAAGACTATTGATTTAGTAATGCTTGTCGACGATAATGACACGGATAACTTTATCAGCAAGCGGATCATAGAAATAACTAAGTTCGCAAAACGTGTTGAAGTAAAAGGTTCAGGAAAAGCTGCGCTGGATTATTTGAGAGAAAATCAGGATAATGCCGAAAACCTTCCCAGTCTTATCTTTTTGGATATTAACATGCCCATCGTCGACGGCTTTGTCTTCTTGTACGAATTTGAAAAGTTTAATGAAATCGTCCGGAATAAGTGCAAGGTAATCATCCTCTCAAGCTCTGATAACAAGCGTGATATCGATAAAATCGTCAACAATAACCACGTTATCAAATTCATCACTAAGCCCCTCACAGAAGTAGCGCTGGACGAAATTAAGCTAAACAATATCTAATTTCTCGTTGTTTTGGGTTAAAAAAACCCATAACAGCATGAAGGCCTCTACTATAACGTCTTGTCTTTTTATTGATTGCATTTTTTTCCATTACTTCCTCCGTCCAAGCTCAAATTGTAAAACCCGACACGCTTTCGAATTGGAAGAAAAAATTTGTGTTTAACCTAAACGTTAACCAAGCTGCGTTTTCTTCTAACTGGAAAGGTGGTGGCGTTAACTCCCTCGGCTTAAATGGACTGCTCAATTATCAGGCAAACTATAGTAAAAATAGGGATAGCTGGGATAATGAAATCGGCCTGCTCTATGGCTTCGTTAATAACTCAGGACAAGGATTTCGTAAAACAATCGACCGTATTTTCCTGGATACCAAATATGGATATAAGTTAAGTGATAACTGGGGCCTTTTTACGTCGCTCAACTTTCTATCGCAGTTCGATAAAGGTTATAAATATGAGAAAGATGCGAACGGTGTAGAGCAAGGATTATTGATCTCTGATTTTATGGCTCCTGCTTTTATCACATTTGCCATTGGAGTTGAATACCACCCTGTGGATTATTTTTCTGTAAGAATTTCGCCTTTTGCGCCGAGGATTACCATCGTGAATGATCCCGAGCGTTTCATTGCTACGGTTGGTCCAGAGCCCTACGGCGTTAAGCCTCCGGATGAAACGCGTTTCGAATGGTTGGCTTTCCAATTGTTCGCAGAATTTGATAAAGACATCGCCACCAATTTAAATTTAAAATGGAGGTACTTAATGTTCGCCAATTATGAAACGTTTGAATTGAAGACAATCGATCACCGCCTGGAACTCATGTTAAATGCTAAGGTGAATCGGTTTATCACCGTGGGATTGGGAGGCATTTTATTGTACGACTACGACCAGGATACTGGTGCCCAGGTGAGCCAGGTGTTTAACCTTGGCTTTGCTTACTCGTTCCAAAATTTCGAGGAGCCTAAATAAAAAATCTCACACGCAGGTTTCATGGTCTGAATATTCAGACCATTTTTATTTTGTTATAGCTATAATTTTAAATTGCAGCTAAAACCACCAGCCATGTCCAAGGAGAAATTTATTGCTGCTATTAATAAGTCATATAACACATCCGTTCCTTCTATTTACCTCGGTGCAGGAATTTTAGATGGAGAGATTCTCGCGGAAGCAAAGGTAAACTTGCCTTTGCGTATGATGAACCGGCATGGATTGGTAACGGGCGCGACGGGTTCTGGGAAAACGCGAACCTTACAACTTATTGCAGAACAACTTTCGGCAGCAGGTGTACCTGTCTTTATGCCCGACATGAAGGGTGACCTTTCCGGGATTGCAAAAGAAGGGCAGTCCAACGACAAAATTAATGAACGTGCTGCGGCCTTGGGGATAAATTATACTCCCTCAGGTTTTCCCCTTGAACTTTATTCCCTCAGCGGAAAGTTAGGTGCTCAAATGCGGGCAACGGTTACGGAATTTGGACCAGCCCTTCTCAGTAAAATTCTATTGCTGAATGATACGCAGGCCGGTGTCCTCAACATTGTTTACAAATATGCCGATGATAAAAAGCTGCCCATTGTTGATTTTAATGACTTAAAAAAAGTATTGAACTACCTAACAGAAGGGCCAGGCGCAGCCGAAATTAAGTCCGATTACGGAAAGATTTCCACCGCTACCTCGTCCACAATTCTGAGAAAAATAGTTTCACTTGAGCAGCAAGGTGTAAATCAGATCTTTGGTGAAACTTCTTTTGATATTCAGGACCTCTTTGATAAGGTTGACGGACGCGGCGTCATCAGCATTTTAAATGTAGCAGATATTCAAAATCAACCAGCCATTTTCTCCACGTTCATGTTGGCGTTGCTGGCTGAGCTTTACCAACGGTTGCCGGAGGCTGGAGATCTTGATAAGCCAAAATTGATCTTCTTTTTGGATGAAGCACACTTGCTTTTTAAAGATGCTCCCAAAGCGTTTTTGGATCAGATCGATCAGGTGATCCGGTTAATCCGCTCAAAAGGCGTTGGCGTATTTTTTTGTACGCAATTAACGCAGGATATTCCCCCCGTTGTATTAGCGCAGCTGGGAAACCGGGTGCATCATGTTATTCGTGCCTTTACTCCCAATGATGTGAAGGCATTAAAGGAGACCGTAAAGACTTTTCCCAGTTCAGAATTTTATGAAATGGAAAAACAGTTTACACAGCTGGGCACTGGACAAGCATTCATCACGGTCTTGAATGAAAAAGGAATTCCTACCGAGACGGTAGTAACTCACCTGGCGCCGCCGGCATCGGTTATGGGACCACTCAGCGAAGATGAATACAAGGAGTTGCTGCAGCATTCGGAACTCAATCAGAAATACAAAGATCCTGTCAATCCTCAAAGCGCCTTTGAGATCCTTGAACAACGGATGGTAGTCCAGGCTGAAGCACAGGAAGAAAAAGGATCCAAACCTTCAACATCTTCGCGAAAAGAAAAATCAACATTTGATGAAGTATTGTCCTCGCCGGTTGCCAAACAAGTTGGCCGCGAATTGATCCGCGGTGTATTTGGTGTATTGTTTGGAAAAACTCCCAAAAGAACCAGAAGTCGTCGTGGCGGACTTTTTTAGTTTCGAGTTTGATGTTTCTAGTTTGAAGTTTGAAGTTGTGCCAGAATAACGCTGTCAGCTGTTTGCTGTAAACTGAATGCCAAATGTTGGACAAGTTATACTTTAACGCACACACTTTGAAGTTCGCACGCCTAAGCTTTCCGCTTTAAGCTTTTTGCTTTCACCCAATTGCTCGAGGTTGAAGTTTCTAGTTTGAAGTTCGAAGTTGTGGTCAGAATAAAGCTGTTAGCTGTGTGCTGTAAGCTGAATGCCAGGAAAAGTTATCATTAACGCACACACTTTAAAGTTCGCACGCCTGAGCTTTCCGCTTTAAGCTTTCTGCTTTCAGCCAATAAAAAGTTCATTTTCGCACGAACGATCCCTGAATTCGTCGCTTGAGTATCAGCAGTGACGCAATCAGCCGACTAAAAATGCCCAAAATAGCCCAATTTCCCCTGTTTTCAGGGGTCATAATAGTTCGATTATCTTGATGAAAAATCGGTTACCGTCTCGCTTTTTTTGACATATATCGCCGCAACCCTCCCTAGATAATACGCTAATTTTAGTCCCGTTAAGACTTAATTTTTAAAGAGAAATCAACGACTTCCTCTCTCGAAGTTTTCTCACAACCCTCGGTATAAACGAATTTAAAATTGTGATATGATCACATGGCGGAAGGGGATTACCCTGACAAGTTTGGCAGGCATTTTCATTTGCTGTTCTCTCCTTGCTGATGCGCAGACTACGCGTTTTCAGCAAGTGGAATTGCTGGACGCCCGTACGTGGGATTTTTCCAAACGACTACCCCTCAGCGGAAATTGGAGCGTTATTCATAATAAGCTGGTTCCGCCTCAGGAAATTGAAAATGCAAATTTAACCACTGCTTTTTTTCCCGCACTTTGGAATGACCACCGGCCCGACGGGAGAGGCATCGGCTACGCAACCTATGCGTTGGATGTACTCATTCCGGATTCTCTCGGTGTGTTGGCGCTGGAAATACCATCGCTGAACACCAGCTACAATATATGGGTTAATGGAGCGTTGGTGGCGTCCGCGGGTACCGTTGGAATTGAAAAAGAAAAAACGACTCCGCAGTGGGTTCATAAAACAGTCTCCTTTACCAGCACAAGCGATACGCTAAAAATAGTGCTGCAGCTTGCGAATTTTCACCACCATAAAGGTGGCGCTGGACGAGACCCAATTTACCTGGGTACCGAAGATCAGATAAAAGCACATTTCAATTGGGCCATTGGGAGCAATATTTCTGGAGCGATCGTTCTGCTTCTGGAGGGAGTGGTTTTTTTGTTTGTGTACTACCGAAGAAACAAGCCTGTTATACTATATTTTTCATTGCTGTGTATGACATGGTCCATACGATCAATTTTTTCAAATCTCTATCCATTGGTCCTGGTGTATCCCGATTTCAATTGGGAATGGCAGGTGAAAATTGAATACATCACGCTGTACTTGACTGTGATATGGGCCGCGCTATTTTTCCGCAGTTTATTTAAAGAAAAAGGAAATATGCTTGTGAGCTATCTTCCGATTGTTCTCAATATCATCTTTGTGCTTTTTACTTTGCTGACGCCCGCCATAGTTTTCTCCCGGTGGATATCGATATACCTTGGTGTAGCTGCACTGGTTATTCTTTACGCGGTAATCTTGATTTTCCGTGCGCTTATCAACGACCGTGAAGGTTCCTGGTTCCTGATGTCCACCATTTGGATTGGCGTGATTCTGTTTGGCTACGATATCGTTGCTTATCAAACTTCTTTCGCCTACAACATCGTTTTTCTCAACGTCGGGTACGTCCTCATGTTTATCCTCACGACAATAGCTTTGCTTTTTCACCTGGGTATTTTCAAAACCAAAACAAAGGAAAAGGATTTTCTTACCTATAAAGATTTATACCAGTCAGACAAAAGGTGATTAAAAATCCGGATCCAATCCCAGGCGGTCGCGTAATTTTTTTAAAATAGGATTTTTTTCGAGGAGATATTCAAATTTATCACGGGGGGTATACAGCATTTGTTTTTCTTCCTGCTCTCTCAGTTCACCCACGACGAGAATCGAATTGTTCCTTAAGTTATCGCGCAGGTGTGCGATGAGGTCACTCTTAAAATTATTGAGCATCGATTCTTGAACCGTGCTGAGCAATTGAATAATGATGTTGTTTTCCCGGATTTCAAACGGCTGAATCAACAAGTGATATTCTGCCTGAAATTTCTTTCGCTGCTCCGCAAAATCAAGCCATACCAAGTGCAACTGCTCTGGCGTAAATGGTTCATTCATCGCAGGCCTGGCTTCCAGCACCTGTGTTCCTTGATCCGCTGCAGGTTTTCCTTTTAGCAGATCGTTGAGCTTTAAGGTTGTTTTAGATGAGGATTTGAGGATTGGCTTGTCGCCATTTTTTGTTATCGGTATTCCAACTGGTGCTCGGCGGATCGGGAGAATGTCCATTTCCCTTTTTTGAATTTTCCGCAGGTAGCGACTCCGTAGCTACTTCTTCTGGAGCAGAACTTACACTACTTTTTTTTTTAATGCTTCAGGTTGGTAATCCATTTCCTGAAGCTGCATGACGGCACCTACGTTTGCCATCTTCATCAGCGCAAGTTCAACGCCAAGGCGTTGGTTCTTGCTCATCTTATAATTGATATCGCATTGATTGGCAATATTCAGCCAGGTGAGGAGGAGGGAAGGAGGCGCCGATTGTGCCTGCACCGCGTATTTTTTCTTCACGCTTTCCGGAACTTCCATCAGGTTCGTCGTTCGCGCATCCTGTGATACCAACAAGTTACGCAGATGCTCACTTAACCCTACAATAAAATTATGACCATCAAATCCTTTTCGAAGAATTTCATCGAACAACACCAGCGGTTGTGTATGATTTTGACTGAGCAATGCATCGACGATCTCGAAATAGTAATCATAATCGAGAATATGCAGATTGTTTAGCGTCGATTTGAATGTTACTGCCTTTCCCGCGGCGTACGTAACCATCAGATCAAAAATAGAGAGCGCATCACGAAGGGCGCCATCAGCTTTTTGGGCCATGAGGTGCAACGCTTCATCTTCAGCCGGGATGCCTTCATGATCAGCAATCTTTTTTAAATGTTTGCTGATATCGCTGATCTGTATCCGGTTGAAATCAAAAATCTGGCACCGGGAAAGAATCGTGGGAATTACTTTGTGTTTTTCAGTCGTGGCCAAAATGAAGATCGCATAGGAAGGCGGCTCTTCCAAAGTCTTGAGGAATGCATTGAATGCCGGATTCGAGAGCATGTGAACTTCATCAATGATGTATACTTTAAATTTGCCGAATTGCGGCGGGTAGCGTACTTGATCTATGAGGTTTCGGATATCTTCAACGGAATTGTTTGAAGCCGCATCGAGCTCAAAAATGTTCAGGGAATTTGTTTCGGATTTTTCTTCAAATCCGTTGATCAGTCTGGCGACAATTCGCGCACACGTTGTTTTGCCTACACCTCGCGGTCCGCAAAAAAGAAGTGCCTGGGCAAGTTTATTATTGTCGATCGCATTTTTTAGCGTGGTCGTGATATGTTCCTGGCCCACCACTTCATCAAACCCCGTAGGCCGGTATTTTCGCGCAGAGACAACAAAATTTTCCATCCGCTGCAAGATAAAATTTGAGGGGTAAACTTCAATAAAGTTTAATTTTGAGCGTCAGCTTACAGCTTACAGCTTACAGCTTTTTGCGTCAAGTCTTAACACTTTGGCTGTTAGGCTTTAAGCTTTCGCTTTAAGCTTTCCGCTTTAAGGAAACTTTTTTCACCTATATTTGTCTCCCTTTGACCCAAAAGCTGTAAGCTGTAAGCTGATTGCTGTCAGCTTCTACGGGGCCGACCGGTTTTGACAGGATGTGTTAGAACGTGTGCAAGCATGCAGGCTCATGGAATGAGAGCCTTGAAAGATAGTTCCACAACATACTTGGCGAGTCTAACTACGCCATGGCTGCTTAATTTATCCGATAGGGTAACTTAGCCTCGTCCCGATAAGATCGGGAAAGCCATCATCGCTCAGTGCTACCGTTTTGCAGGTGCTGGTCAGCGGTGTCGTTTTGCAGAACTGCTCCCTGCGATGTTGCTAAGCAGGGTTAAGACAAGCAACTAAGGAGAAGCTTAGGCTGTTGCCTGCCTTGTTTCTTCCGACAAACCAAAGTCAACTAAGCATTGTAGAAAGCACGTGCTGATCTTCTCTGGACGAGAGTTCGATTCTCTCCGGCTCCACCTTTGCCCGCCATAGCTACGCGCAGCGTAGCGACGGCGGGCTGAGCCCCCGGAATATCTTTTCTGCGTCTTGACGATCGCACGGGCGTGCTTCGGCGGACGCTGTCCACCTGTATTTCTCCGAAGAACTCGTCGTAAAAAGCCAGGATTTCCGCTAGCCCGTTTTTCGTTAGACAGGACAAACTTTCTCAATTTTGAGCAATGGTGGTATGGACCGTTTATATTTTGAGTTGTGCCGATGGCAAAATCTATACAGGTTGCTCGAATAATTTTGATGACCGTTTGAATCGGCATCAAGCTGGTAATATAAAATTCACGCGAGCACGCCTTCCTGTTTCCACGTTGTTAACGATTACCTTTTACGAGAAATATAAAGCCTTTGCATTTGAGAAGTATTTGAAGTCTGGTTCGGGCAGAGCCTTTTCTAAACGACATTTTCAATGACCTTACCATCGAAGCGACGTCTCGTCGCGAAGTCTATATTTTCGCTGACAGAGACGGTAGGTTCGATTTCTTACATTTTCTCAGTCAGGCGCCCTTAATATCGTAATGATTCTTAACGGTTTTTTGTTTTTAAGCCTCCATAAATCTTCCATCGATTCTCAAAGATCAGGTGCGTAATTCGGCGCGCGATTTTTATTTTTCTATTTACGCTCTACCTGCTCATAACAACTTGACTTATAGTTGCCTTTATGGTCAACGTACGAAATCCTTCCTCAGGAATCTTAGGATAATTTAAAGGTAACAAAAGACTAATCAACGGAACATCATATGCTAAAACTCGAATGGTAGTTTACGCATATGCATTTATCTAACTTTCTAGTCAGCCCATTCGTTCATCGTCAGTTTAGGAAGGCGCCGGAGTGGGTGGTTACAATTACGATTGCCCTATGTGCTTTTGGGGTCTATTTCTGCATGTATGCGTTCCGTAAACCATTTACGGCCGCGGGTTTCGAAGGTATGAGTTTCCTTGGAATTAGTTATAAAGTCTGGCTTGTAACTGCACAGGTTCTGGGATACATGATGAGTAAATTCTACGGTATCAAATTCATTTCTGCGATGCAACCGAATCGACGCGCTGCAATGATTGTGGCACTTATATTCATCGCGTGGACTTCATTGTTATTGTTTGCACTGATACCAGTCCCATATAACATAGCAATGCTTTTTGTTAATGGCGTGCCACTGGGCGTGATTTGGGGACTCGTGTTTGGCTACCTGGAAGGTCGAAAGACAACGGAATTCATGGGCGTTATTTTGTCTACAAGTTTCATTTTCTCTTCTGGCTTCACAAAAAGCGTAGGTAAATTTCTTATCACTGATTCGGGGATAAGTGAGATGTGGATGCCTTTCACGACAGGATTCTTTTTTGTTATACCTCTCATCTTGTTTACGTGGCTACTAAATCAGACGCCACCACCATCGTCGGAAGATATCGCGCTCAGAAGTCCGAGGAATCCTATGACTGGAGACCAACGCAGACTGTTTGTTACCCTTTTTTTGCCGGGACTGATTACCATCGTAAGCACGTACATTTTGCTTACCGCACTTCGTGATTTCAGAGATGATTTTTCAAATGAGATTTGGAACGAGCTGGGATATAGCAATAACGCCGCCATTTTCACGACCAGTTGATCCCGGTCTCACTAGTTGTCCTTTTTTCATTGAGCTTGCTTGTTCTGGTCCGAAATAATCTTTACGCATTTATGATCAACCATGTGATCATTATTTTAGGCTATGCCATATCTCTCTTGTTTACAATCCTATTTATTTACCAATTGTGTGGCCCCGTTGTTTGGATGGTGATGATTGGAACAGGCCTATACCTGAGCTATGTTCCATTCAACTGTTTGTACTTTGAAAGGATGATTGCGAGCTTCAGAATTAAAGGTAATGTCGGATTTGTGATGTATATCGCCGATGCATTTGGTTACTGGTACAGTGTCATTCTATTATTAAAGGAATTCCTGGGTTTGCACGTTTCATGGACTTCCTTTTTCATCAATGCCATCCTATTTATTACTGTCTTCGGGATGGTGGGCACAGCTTTAACAGCAATATACTATCGCAACCGAACGACTCGTATAAGTTTGAGCCCGATGAGTACCTAACCAACGCGTGTTTTTGATTTTTTTATTCGCATTCATTTGGACAAGATAGGAATCTTAAAGATTTAATCGCTTGCCTATCTTTGTCAAAACTACTGCGAAATGAGGCTGATGCTAAAAGATCCAAAGACAGGTGGAAACTTGATCTTATTTAATGGTGAAAAGGAAATCGAGAGTTTTTTTTATAAACGCGATCATGACAATAAATATTTCACCATAGTCTGGAATATCGGTAAAAAGCAATCAGTGACCATCGATGGCGTTTCCCATCCGTTTATGCCTCATACAATCCTTCCAATAATGTTCAATCAGACCTTTCAATTTAGTCAGGCTAAAGACATAGTCGCCTGGCAATTCAACAGAGAATTCTATTGCATCATTGACCACGACGCTGAAGAGCTGTGTAGGATTTCTGTTTTGGTATCGGCGACAGAATATTGATTACTTTAGACAAAGAGGATCAACAAAGGTTTGACCTTTGATTAAACGTCTTTATTGAAGAGATGAATACATCAGACCACAT